>CBDCDN010000015.1:0-7610 GCA_965215255.1 Longimicrobiaceae bacterium
TCCTGCTGAACTTCCACGCGGAAGCCGAGGGAATCACCCCCGACCGCGTGATCGACCGGGTGCTGGACGGGGTGCATCCACCGCGCAGCGGACTCTAACAGCAGTGCGGAGCGCGACGTGCGAAGTGCGGTTGTCGGGCATGGGTGGCGGTCTGGAAAACGGCGAGACGGCAAGATCGGCGTAGATCCACACATTCAAAATTCAACATCCAACATCCAAAATTCAACATTCCTCCCGCCCCACCTGCTCGAGTGCCTCGGCGGCTTGGACCTGATTGCCCGCACGCTGGTCCGCGGAGCGGTGGCCGGAATGCATCCATCGCCCTTCCGGGGCACTGGCGGCGACTTCTCGCGGCATCGCCCTTACCAGCAGGGAGATCCGGTGCGGTTGCTGGATTGGAAGCTGTTCGCCCGGACGGACCGGTTGTACGTGCGGGAGTTCCGGGAAGAGTCCAACTTGCGGGCGTACCTGGTGGTTGATTCGTCTCTGTCGATGGGTTTCACGGGGTTGGACGGGAGCGGCCCGTCCAAGCTGCGCTACGCAGTCTATGCCGCCGCCGCGCTCGCGCACCTGATGTTCGCGGCGGGGGATGCGGTGGGGCTGGCGAGCTATGGGACCGAGCCCCGATTGTTGCTCCCGCCCCGCTCGCGCCGCGGCTACCTGCACGAGCTCCTGCTCGCTCTCGAGCGGCTCCAGCCCGCCGGAGAGGGGAGCGCGGCGGCAGCACTGGATCGGATCGGCGATGCGCTTCCCCGCCGTGGCAGGGTTCTGCTCTTCTCCGACCTGCTCGAGCCGGACGATGGTGGCGCGCTGGTCCATGCCGCCGGGCGGCTCCGCGCGCGGGGCGACGAAGTGATCGTGCTGCGTGTGCTCTCCGCGGCGGAGGCGGGGGAAGAGCCAGCCGAGCCCGCCCTCTTCTTCGATCCCGAGCACCCGACGCGCCGGATCGCCGCTGCACCGGCCGCCGATCCGGGGTACCGGGAGCGCGTCTCGGCCTACTACGAGGCGATGGGGGAGCGGTTTGGTGAGCGCGGAATCGAATACCTGCCACTGCTGACGCGCGAACCAGTCGAGCAGGCGCTGGTTCACTGGCTGCGCAGCCGCCCCTGAAACCGTGCTGACGCTCGCGCGGCCGGGTTTTCTGCTGGCGGGGCTCGCGGCGGCGCTGATCCCGCTGCTGCTCCACCTCCTGGCCCGACGGCCACCCGCCTCAGTGGCGCTGCCGACCGCGCGCTTTCTTCGCCCCGATCCTCGCAGCCGGCTGCGCTTCCGCCGCCGTCCGAGCGATCCGCTGCTACTCGTCCTCCGCATGCTGCTGCTGATCCTGCTCGGTGCCGGTCTGGCAGGGCTTCGGTGGATCCCGTCCACGAGTGGCACGGCCGAGATCGTGCTACTGGAGCGCGGGGCGGGGATGGAGGTGAGTTGGGAGCGAGCCGTTGCCGAGGCACGGCGCCGCCTGCTGGACGGAGGAAACGCGGCACGCGGCGTTCTGGTCCTCTTCGATTCCGTTGCCGCCATCGTCCCACCTGCCCGGCTGACGCCCGTGCTCTGGGATTCTCTGCTTGCCGCCGCGCCAGGAAGCGCACCCGTGGACTACACGGCCGCTCTGCAGGCCATCGTCCCCGCCGCCCGGGAGGTGGGGAGGATCGACTCCGTTCGTGCGACACTGCTCTGGACACAGCGCGCGGAGGGATGGAGACCGGGGCTCGCCGAGCTCCGGCGGGCCACGTGGCCCGGATCACTGGAAATCCTCGACTTTCCTTTCCCACCCGAAGATCCCCCTCCATCCGCGCCCCCCACTCCCCCCGGCGAGGCAGTGATCATCGCCGACAGCGGTGGAGTGTATGCGGAGGCCGCGCTCGGCGCGCTCGGCTGGGATCCCCGCATCATCACCCCCCCCGATTCGCTGCCAGATGCGCCACTGTATCTCGTCCTCGATTCCGCGCCGCCCACGGTGGCGGAGCGGCTGGTCGAGCGGCTCGAGCGAGGCGCCACGCTACTGATTGCCGCTCCCGTTCCGGAGCCGCTGCGTTCCATTCTCCCCTGGCTTCCGATCCCGTCGCCGGACTCCGTTGTCGCTCCGTGGCCGGCTGAGGAAACGATGGTATTCGGTCCGAAACCCGATGCAGTGCGGAGCGCAGCCACGGCTGAGCTGGTGCTGCGCGCGTCGACGGCCGGGCAGCCGGGACGGCCCTCTTCGGATGCACGTACCATCGCAGTGTGGGGGAACGGACGCGCCGCTGCCGTGGCGGCACGGCGGGGGGACGGCTGCATCGTCTTCCTGACCGCCTCGCTCGCCGGCGGGGTCCTTCCCACCCAAGCCGAGTTTCCGCGCGCACTGGAGCGGCTCGTGAATGCTTGCGGGGCAACGGGACAAGGAACCGAACCCGCAGCCGGCGGTACGTTCGGGGGGCAGCTCGACGGCGGGGCGCGGCAGGTGCTGGAGCAGCCAGAGCGTCCACCGACGGTCGCGCCGAGCCGCCTCGCCCCCGGGGGAGCGGAGTCCGAAGCCGGGCGCCCCTTCGGCCGCTGGCTGCTGGCGGCTGCCTTCGGCATCGCACTGATAGAAACCCTTTTGGTACATCGAACGAGCCGGAGCGGGTGAGCACACCTTTGCACGAAGTCCCTCTTCTTCCGCCGCTTCCCTCCGCCGAACGGCTGCTGGACCGCGTCCGCCGACGGTGGCGATTCCAGGAGGGAACGTATGGGCTTTGCGCCGTCGCCGCCGCGGCGGGTTTCGTTGTGCTGCTCCTGCTCTCGCTGGATCTCGCGTTTGGGCTTTCCTCCTCCGCGCGCGCGCTGCTGCGCTTCCTCCCCGTGCTAGCCGCGCTTGGCGTGCTCGCGACGAGGACGCTGCGGTTGCTCCGACACCCAACCCGTGAGCGCGTGGCACTTCTCGCCGAAGAGCGACTTTCGCTGGACAACCGTCTCCTCACGGCGCTCGAGCCCGTTCCCGAGGGGCCTCTCACCCGCGCGTTCCGCGCTGACGCGGAGCGTCGGATCGCCAGTGCCGATCCCCGGCGGGCGGTTCCGCTTCGGCTCTCCCTTCCGCTGCTCCTGGTCACCGGTGTGGCGGTCGCGGTCGCGGGGGCGGTGCTGCTCGCGCCCCGCGGAGCGGACGCAATGCTGCGCCGCTGGCTCCACCCCGAAGCTCTCTCCGGCTCCCTTCGGATCGCTCCGGCCGCTTCAGCGTTTCCTGCTGATGTCGGGGGGAAGACCGGCCGCGCGGCGACGACGGCGTTCGGAGAGCTACGCTGGCGCCTAGAGCCGCCCGCATACACTGGCCTGCCGCCCCGGAACGAGCCGGCCGGAGAAATCCTCTCCGCGCTCCCCGGCAGCCGGATTCGGATCGCCGGTTCCGTCCCCGGTCGGAACGCGGAGATCAAGGCCGCGCGAATCGGTGCGGGAGAGCTCACGGTGCATCAGCAAGACGGGGGTTGGGCGACGGAATGGACCCTTGCCACCGGGGATCGCGGTCTGGTGCTGCGGGCTTTCGCAGATGGCGATGAGGTCGCCCGCCGAATCATTCCCATCGTTCCCGGGCGGGATCGTCCCCCCGAGATCACGCTCGACGAGCCCGCCGAGGATCTGGTGGTGGCCGGGCCGCAGGGCAAGATCCCGGTGCGGGTTCGGGCGCGCGACGACTACGGCATCGCCGGCCTCGAGCTGCACTGGATCCGCTCCCGCGGCGGCGGGGAATCTTTTGCCTTCGCGGAAGGGCGCCACCCCTTCGCTCAGATCCGCCGGGACCGGGAATCTCGCGGCACCGGAGAGGTGCGGGTAGGCACGGGGGTAGTCGATCTGGCGGAGCTCGGGCTCGAGCCGGGAGATGTGCTCCACCTGCGCGCCATCGCCCGCGATCGGAACGACGTAGAGGGGCCGGGGGAGGGGGTTTCGGAAACGCGGATCATCCGGGTGGCAAACCCAGACGAGATGGAGCTGGTCACCACGCCACTTGGGCTGCCGCCGGAGCTCGAGCGGAACCCGCTCCTCAGCCAGCGGATGATCATCCTTCTGACGGAGCGCTTGCGGGATCGGGCGCCGCGGATCGGACGGGAAGCGACGCTGCGGGAGGCGCAGCGGATCGCGGGGGAGCAGGGGCGTCTGCGCAGCCGCGTCGGCGAGCAGATTTTCACCCGCTCGACCGGCGGGGTGCAAGATCCGGCTGCGCTAGGTGGCTTAGGTGGCGATCCGGCCGGCGAGCACGGGCATGGGGAGGAAGCGGGACACGCGAACGACCCCCCGGCTGCCGCGAATCCGGAAGCGGTGCTCGAAGCGGCGGAACGGGCGACGGGAAGCGGCCGTCCGGAAGAGTTCGTGCATCGGCACGATGAAGCTCCCGTGATCGCGGTCGATCGGCGTTTACAGAGCGCCTACGACGCCATGTGGGAGGCAGAGCGGACGCTGAATCAGGGGGAGCCGGCCGCTGCTCTTCCTGCCGAGCATCGGGCGCTGGAGCTGCTGCAGGAGGGGCGGGAAGCGGAGCGGGTCTACGCCCGCGGCCGTCCTCCGATCGCGCCGGTGGATGTGGCGGAGGCGCGCGGGACGGGTGAGCTGGAGGATGCTTCCCCCGCGCCGCGCTCCGTGGCGCCCGTCGCGGATGATTCGCAGCGATGGCTCGGGGAGCTCGCGCGCGTGGCGACCGCCCTGCGAGCCTCGGACGGGGAAGCGGCCACGGAGCTTGCGACGCTCGCCGCGCGCTTGCTGGAAGACCCCGGCGTCGATCCGCGGGCGGCCGCACTCCTCTCGCGCGCCGCCGATGCCGCCGCAGCGGGTGAAGCGGGAGAAGCCGGCGCTCTACTGGTCCGCGCGCGGGGACTGTTGGGGGATGCGATGCACGCGGCTCCCTCCGCCATTCCGCCGACCCCCGTGGTGCATGATCCGGCCGCGGGCGAGTACTTCCGCCGCTTGGGGAGAAAGCCATGATCTCGCGGCGGAGCATGTTCACGACTCTTTTCGCGGCGGTGTGGGTGGGGCTCTGCGGAATGCACGCGCCCGTCGCCGATCCCGCCCCCTTTGTCTTTGCGACCGCGCGCTACCAGTCGGGGGATTGGGATTCCGCCCCGCTCGTCCCCGCGAACCTGATCCACTCGCTCGCGCGCTACACCGCCATCCCGGTTGCACCGGAGGGGGTGGCCGTGGATCTGGCCAGTCCGGAGCTGTTCCGCTACCCATTTCTCTTCCTCACCGGCCATCTTCCGGTCCGCTTCACCGCGGCCGAACAGCGCAACCTGAAGCAATACGTCGAGCGGGGCGGCTTTCTGTTCATCGACGATCACAACCACGACATCGACGGGGCATTTCACAAGACTGTCGTCGCCGAGCTGGGTCGCATCTTCGGGGAAAAGGCGCTCCGCCCGATCCCGAATGATCACGAGCTGTACCGCACCTTTTTCCGCTTCCCCGATGGACCTCCGACCACCAGCCATGAGCTGAACGGCTGGGGGGACAATCTGGTGCACGAGCACCTCTACGGGATCGAAGCGAACGGCCGTATCGGAGTTCTCTTTTCGAACAAAGACTACGCTTCCGAGTGGAGCTACCACCCGCAGAACAAGCGCTTCCTGTCGATCGACAACACGCGCTTCGGAGTGAACGTGATGATCTACGCGCTGACCCGGTGATGCTGTTGATCGCGTTGCGGGGAACGCTTCTCCTCTTGCTCGTTCTGGCCTTCTTCCTTCCGCCCACGGGCAGTCAACCGCCGCTCGATGCACCCGTCGTCGAGCTTCCGACGTTCCCCGCCTCGGCCGACCAAGAGCCGTCGTTTCCCGAGCCGCTCTTCCTCGGGGAGCCGCCCGAGCTGCTGGTGCGACGGAGCACCGCCCCGCCCACTGCACGGGAGCTGAACGCATTCTCGGCGCTCGCAGCCCGCTCCCCGTTGCTCGCCGCGCTCCCGGCATCGGCACCGCAGCTCGAGCTCGAGGCACCGGCTGCCCCCCGTACGGAGCGTGCGACCGCGCTGCGGTTCGCGGCGGCGGGGTTGGAGGGTGATTCCGTTCGGGTGCGGCTCAGCGACGAGACCGGGGGGCTCGACAGCGTCCAGGTCGCGGTATCCGGCGGGCAGATGGCGGGCGCTCTGCGCATCCGCCCCGCTCGTCCCGGCTGGCAGGAGTGGACGATCCAGGCCGGTGGCCGCCGAGCCACTACGGGGGCGTGGGTCGCGCCGGCAGTCGCCCCCCGAGTATTGATTGCCGCGGGGCCGCCGAACTGGGAATCGCGGTGGGTGACCCGCGCACTGGAGGGCTTCGGCGCGGAATTGACGGTTGCGCAGCCACTCGGGCGCGGGCTGGCGTTGGACGCGGAGCGCCGAGAGCTCCCAACCTCCACCACCGCCCTCGACGAATACGACGCTGTCGTGGTTCTGGACGGAGCCGATCCCACTCCGGCCCAACGCGCGGCGCTCGATGAGTACGCGGCCCGTGGCGGTGGGGTGCTCTTGGTTGGGGGAGGGGAGGGGAGTGGCGGTGAGATCGCCGCCGATCGGATTCGCTGGTCACTTCCGCCCGAGCTGGCCCCGCTCCCCCCGGCCTCTCTCCGCGCCGCGATTGCCCCGCTCCCCGACCTCCCGGTTTCTGCTCGGGTCGCGGCCGCGGAGGACGATCGACCGCTGTTGGCGCTTCAGCCGTACGGCCGCGGGCGTATTGCCCATGTCGCCATCAGCGAAAGCTGGCGCTGGCCGATGGAAGCGGGCGCATCGGCCGAGCACCGCGAGTTCTGGCACTCGCTGGTCGAGTGGCTGAGCGAGGGGCGAACCGAGCGCTTTGCGCTGGAGCTGTCGGAGACGATCAGCTCCGTGGGCGAGCCCGTCACCATCCAAATCTTCAGCGCAGATCCCGTTCAGGAAGATGGCGGCGACGTTCCCGCCATCCCTCCTCTGCTTCTCACCCCGCCGGACGGTGCGGTGGAGCCCCTCCCCGCCACTCCCGATCCCGAGCGGCCGGGCGTATGGCGTGCCGCCTTCGTTCCCGCGAAAGCGGGCGTGTACGAGCTTCGCTTGGAGGGAATGGAAGCTGGCGCGGGATTCCGAGCGGCTGCCGACCCCCTCCCCGCCCGCGATCCGTGGGCCCGTCTCGCCTTGCTGGCCGCTGAATCCGGGGGTGCCGCATTGCCGCCCGATTCACTCGACCCCGTTCTGCGCCGATGGGCAGCGGAAACGGAAGCGCCAGCGAAATCATTTCCGTGGCGAGTGGTGCTCTTCGGCGCCGTGGTCGCCGTCGCTGCCACCGAGTGGGGGATGCGGCGTTGGAGGGAGTTCGCTTGAATCCGAAGATCCGCGCCGCTGTGAGAGAGCCGCTCGAGACGCGCGACAATCGCTCCGCTGCCCGCGCGGCCGTGATCGCTCTCCGCACCAACGACCGGAGCGAGACTGCGATCCTTGTGAGATCTGACGTGGAACCAACGTTCGGTCCCGATGCACTCTTTCTCGTCTACAGCATCACCAAGTCGATCGCTGCGACCGCCGTGCTCCGACTCGTCGCCTCGGGAGAGCTCGAGCTGGATACCGTGCTGGCGCGTTGGCTCCCCTCTGCGCCGCACGCATCGCGAATCACCCTCCGCCAGCTTCTCCACCATACGAGTGGGCTGCCGGACTACGGGCCGCTTCGGGA
>CBDCDN010000016.1:0-91603 GCA_965215255.1 Longimicrobiaceae bacterium
GAAGGACCCGCGCTTGTGAGCATGTCCCCACGAGCTCCACGAGAGGGGCTCGCGCAGCGCCTCGTGGCGGAAGTTGTGGAAGGTGTTGAAAGTCGCGCGATAGTCTCGGAAGAGGCTCCCGGGGGAGATCTCCTGGTACTCCACCCGGGCGCCGCCGTCGAGTCGCTCCCCGCCGCGGAACTGCCCGAGATCGTTGGCCTCGAAGCCGGCGGACCGCTGTGCTGCCCAGACCCCGCCGGTCACCCGGCCGCTGCGGCGGTCGAGCTGGAGGCGCCACTCCGCGCCCGTCATCGAGGTCGCCGAGGAATCGACGCCCAGCCGGTAGGCGTCCGGCCTCTGGAAGTAGTGGCTGCTGGACCGCTGCAGCCGGATCAGGGCCTCCTCGTCCCCTCTCACGTGGCTTCCGGCGACGAAGCCCCAGAGCGCCCAGGCCCGCTCGTTCCAGGTGTGCTCGAAGTCGAGGCCCGTGGTATAGGCGCTGGAGGGGAGAAAGTCGAAGCTGCCGTCGTCGGGGAGCTGGCGGTGCAAGGCCGTGAGGATGCCGCCGATCAGGCTCCCGCCGCCGCGGAGCTCCTGCTGCAGCCGCACGACTCCGTGCTCGGCGCGCGGCTCGGCGAGGAAGACGGCCAGACTGTCGTCGCCGACGAAGAAGGCCTCCGCCTCCTCGCGCCCCGTCACGGCGCCGAGCGCGCCGAGGGAGAGGCCGCCGCTCGTGCGGCCCGTCAGCTTGGCCGCACCGAGGATCGAGGTCTCGTCGGGAGCGGCCACGAAGTCCGCCTCGCCCGGCCCGTCGAAGTGGGGCTCGCCGCCGATGCGGCGGCTGTAGAAGAGCGAGCCGCCGGAGAGATTGAAGTCGAAGATGCGCGCGTCCTCCACGAAGAAGGGACGCCGCTCCGGGTAGATGGTCTCGAAGGCCGAGAGGTTGATCACCGCCGGGTCGACCTCCACCTGGCCGAAGTCGGGATTGAAGGTGGCGTCGAGGGTGAAGGCGGAGCCGATCCCGTAGCGCAGGTCGAGCCCGGTCCCGGCGCTCTCCTCGCGCCCGTCGAAGAAGGGATCGCCGGGCTCGGCGGGACCCAGGTGGCTGCGGGCGAGCACGTAGGGGCGCGCCTCCAGCCGGCGGACGTCGCGGGGGAGGAGGAGCCCGGCCAGCCGCTTGAAGATGCTGACCCGGCCGTGCTGCCGGCGCGACTCGAGGGAGAAGAAGCTCAGCTCATTGCTGGAGAGGCGCTTCCGACCGAAGTTCACCCCCCACTCCTGCGACCCGGTCGCCGGGCGGAAGCGGATCTGCGAGAGCGGGATCCGCATCTCGGCCGTCCAGCCGCGATCGTCCTGCCGCACCGAGGACTCCCATACCGCGTCCCACGAGCGGTCCTCTTCCACGTCGTCGAAGAGATACTCGTCGATCTGCACGCCGGCGGCGGTGACGCGGAAGCGGTATCCCGTGCGCCGGTCGAGGTCGGGGTCGATCGAAACCTCGAAGTAGTCGAACTGTCCCCACTCGTCGCGCCGAACGAGCTGACGGGCGATCGACCGCGGGTCCGAATCGAACATCCGTGCGCCGACATAGAGTGCTTCCTCGTCGAAGAGGATCCGTACCTCGGTGGGCTCCTCGACCGGGGCACCCTCGATCGGCTCGGCCTGCACGAACTGGGAAACCGGCGCCGCCGTCTCCCAGGCTTCTTCGTCCAGCACGCCATCGATGCGGATCGGCGTCGTTCGGGGAACCGCGGTCGCGACGCCCGGCGCCGGCTCGGCGGTTGCGCTCCCGTACACGATCTCGGGACCTTCCCCCTGCGCGAGGAGGGGGACGGCGAAGAAGGGCAGGAGGAGCGGGAAGACCCGCAGCGGGAAGATCTTCGGCATTCAGAGGTCGAGGGTGAGGGATGGAATGGTCCTGAATGTACGCTGGGGCGGCAGGGCGCGCCAGCGGCGCCGTGCTTCGTGACGCGGCCGGGAACCTGGGTGCCGGGACGGCGTAAGTACTGCAGAGCAGGGCAGGTGGATCCGCGCGCGTCCGCTCCCGGCTCGCGCATCCCCGATCGGGCAGGAGGCTCGTGATGGATCTCTCGCCATTCACCGCGGTACTGGCGGCGCTGGCCCTCGCCGCGCCTTTCCTGGTGTCCGCCTACGTCCAGCGGCTGCCCGTGGCGCCCGGCTGTCCCAGCTGCCGGGCGGTGACGCGGACGGTCGAGCGGCGGTGCTCGACGATCCGGGTGCCCAGCCTCTTCGCCGCCACCTACATCGGCGAATGCGCGAGGTGCGGCTGGCGGGGTCGGCTCCGCTGGCGGTGGGCCACGCGGCCGTCCGGACGAGATGGCCGCTGACCCGGAGACTCCCCGCTCCCCCAGTGGTCCGAGCGTCGCGCAGCTCCCCCAGCCTCGCCGCCTGCTGAGCTGGGTCTACACCGGTCGCCTGGCGCTGGTTTCGGCCTTCCTGCTGCACGCCGCCCTGCTCATGGAGGCGCCGTCGCGGCGGCTCCTCGTCTCCGGCTTGGTCGCGCTGGCCGCCCTGGCGTACACCGCGGTCGCCTTCGGGCTCACGCGGCGGCGGCACGCCCCGCCGAGCCGCGCCTTCCTCTACCGGCAGATCGTCTTCGACGCCGGGCTCCTCACGGCGGCGGTCTTCCTCTCCGGGGGTCCGAAGAGCATCTTCGTACCCCTCTACGTGCTGGTGATCTTCGCGGCCGCTCTCCTCCTCCCCTTCCTGGATGGACTCCTGGTGGGGCTCCTCGCGATCGTGCTCTACTTCGCCAGCGCCTGGGTCGCCCTGGGGGCGCTCAACGGGACGGTGCTCCTGCAGGTCGGGCTCTTCGCCGTGGTGGCGCTCGTCGCCGGATATCTGGGCGACCGGCTTCGGCAGACGGGCAAGGCGCTCGGCGAGGTGCAGACGGAGCTGCGGCGCCTGCGGCTGGACACCGGCGACATCCTGGACACGGTCAGCACCGCCGTCCTCACGGTGGATGAGGAGGGGCGGCTCGCCTACGTCAATCCGGCGGCGGAGGAGATCCTCTCCCTCTCCGCCCGCGACTGGTTGTCGCGGCCGGTCCTCGACCAGCTCGACCGCATCGCGCCGGGTCTGGGCCGGGTGATCGCCCGCTCCGGGCAGGGCCGCATCGCCATCCGCCGCTTCGAGACCGAGCCGATCGCGGAGGACAGCTTCGTCCTCGGCGTTTCGACCACCCTGGTGGAGCGGGAGGAAGGCGGGCGGCCGGCGGTGACCGCCATCTTCCAGGACATCACCGAGAAGAAGCGGGTCGAGGCGCTCCGCATGCGCTCGGAGCGGCTGGAGGCGGTCGCGGAGCTGAGCGCCTCCCTGGCCCACGAGATCAAGAACCCCCTCGCCTCCATCCGGAGTGCGGTGGAGCAGATCGCCGCCGGCGAGGTGGACCCGGAAGACGGCCGCGTGCTGCGGGGTCTGGTCCTGCGCGAATCGGACCGTCTCACCCGGCTGCTCGCTGAGTTCATCGACTTCGCGCGGGTGCAGGTGGACGCTCCCGAGCCGATCGACTTCGCCAGCGTCGTGCGCGAGGTGGCGAACGTCGTTCGGGCGCACCCGGACTGCCGCGACCGCGCCATCCGCGTGCAGGTCGACGAGTCGGCCTCCCGCCTCTGGCTGCGCGGCGCCGAGGACCTCCTCCACCGCGCGGTGCTGAACCTGCTGCTCAACGGCGTGCAGTGGGCGGGCCCTGGAGGGAGGGTGGAGCTGCGGCTGGACGAGGTGCACTCCGACCTACTCTCGCCCGCGCTCGGGTCGCTCGGCCTCATCCGGCTGCGGGTGGCCGACACCGGCCCGGGAATCTCCCCGGAGATCGTCGACCAGATCTTCGACCCCTTCTTCACCCGGCGCCCGGGCGGCACCGGTCTGGGGCTCGCCCTGGTGCAGCGGGCCGTGGAAGCCCACGGAGGGGTCATCTTCGTGGACAATGCGCCCGCGGCGGGCGAGCTGGGCGCGACGTTCACCCTCTATCTCCCGGCGCTCGTCTCCGAGGAAGACGAGTCGATCCCGAACCTGGAACTCAGGGAGTCCACCCCGCTTTGAGCAGCTCGCCGACCGTCCTGATCGTCGACGACGAGAGCTCGATCCTCGATACTCTGCGCATCCTGCTCAAGCGCGAGGGGTTCCAGGTCCATACCGCCGTGGGGGGGCAGCAGGGGCTGGAGGCGCTCCGGGAGATGCAGCCCGACTTCGTGCTGACCGACATCCGCATGCCCGGCGTGGGGGGGATCGAGATCCTCAACGCCGCGCGAGAGCTGGACCCGACCCTCCCCGTCATCCTGATGACGGCCCAAGCGTCGCTGCAGAGCGCCATCCAGGCGGTGAACCAAGGCGCCTTCCACTACATCCAGAAGCCGTTCTCCAACGACGAGCTGCTGGTGATCTGCCGCCGCGCGGCCGAATCGCGCCGGCTGCGGCAGGAGAACCAGGCGCTGAAGACCGAGATCCGGCGCCGCGACGCCTCGTACGCCGCCCGGCCCATCGGGAAGAGCCGCGCCTTCCGGGAGGCGCTGCAGATGGCGGAGACGGTGGCGCCCACCGATTCGACGGTGCTCATCTCCGGCGAGTCGGGGACCGGGAAGGAGGTGATCGCCCGCTACGTTCACGCCCTCTCCGACCGCTCGGGCGGCCCCTTCGTCTCGATCAACTGCGGGGCCCTCCCGGAGAACCTGCTCGAGTCCGAGCTCTTCGGCCACACCAAGGGAGCATTCACCGGTGCGGTGCGCGACAAGCAGGGGCTCTTCATCGCCGCCCGCGGAGGGACCTTCTTCCTCGACGAGGTGGGGGAGATGTCGCCGGCTACGCAGGTGAAGCTGCTGCGCGCGCTGCAGGAGCGCGAGGTGATCCCCGTCGGCGCGACGGAGCCGGTCTCGATCGACGTGCGGATCATCGCGGCGACCAACCGTGACCTGGAGGAGGAGATCCGCCGCGGAGGCTTCCGCAGCGATCTCTACTACCGCCTCAACGTGATCATGCTGCACCTCCCACCGCTGCGGGACCGGGGCGACGACGTGCCGGTGCTCGCCGCGCACTTCCTGCAGCGCTTCGCCTCCTCCCGCGGCCGCGAGCCGCAGCGCCTGGCGGGCGACGCGCTCGCGGCGCTGCAGGCCTACGACTGGCCGGGCAACGTCCGCGAGCTGGAGAACGCCCTGGAGCGGGCCGCGATCCTCTCAGGAAGTAACGAGATCGGCCCCGGAGCGCTCCCCGACCGCATCACGGAGCGCAAGTCGCAGCCCCTGGTCGCCGATCGCCTGCCGCCGAACCCGCCGCTGGAGACCATCGAGCGGGCGTACATCCACTGGGTGCTGCAGACCGAAGCGGGGAACAAGACGCGCGCGGCCGAGGTGCTCGGCATCGACCCTTCGACGCTGTACCGCAAGCTCATCCGCTACGGGCTTCAGGAGTGAATCCTCTTCCATGACCGAGCTGAGCCTGGTCGCCGTGGGCGACGTGGAGCCGGAGCTGCTCGCCTGGCTGGCGGAGACGCTCGCCGGGCGCTTCGGCGTGTCGGTCGGGCCGGGAGAGCCGCTCGAGCCGCCGGACGAGTGGCGGAGCGACGGCACGGGATGCTTGAACAGCAATCGGGTGGTGGACGCGCTGATCGCCCGCGACGCGGGCTCGTTGGAAGGGGCGGAGGTGCCCGGTCGGTGGGTGCTCGCCGTCACCGAGGAGGACCTCTTCGCCCCCGGGCGCTCCTTCGTCTTCGGAGAGGCGGCTCAGGACGGGGCGTGGGCCGTGATCGGCCTGGCGCGCCTGCGGATCGACCTTCGCTCTTCCCGACCCGCGGACCTGCTTCGGCGGCGCGTCCTCACCGAGGCGGTGCACGAGCTGGGGCATCTCTGGGGCCTGGACCACTGCGAGCGGCCGGAATGCGTGATGTTCCCCTCCGAGACGCTCGAGGACACGGACCGGAAGCGGGACGTCTGGTGCCCCGCCTGCGAGGCCGCGCGGAGGGCGGCCGCGGAATCCCCGGACCGTCATGCGTGAGCCGTCTCCCCGCTCGTCGAAGCGGGCTTATCTCGAATGGGTCGAAGAACAGGTCGAGAGCTATAAGGAGAGCGTCCCTCGCTCGGAGCTCCTGCGGATCGCGGATGAGGCCGTCGAGGAGCTGAGGGTCACCCGAAAGGGGCAGTACCAGCTCACCGAGCTGCTCCTGCTGGAGGCGGTGGACCGGAGGATCGCCCGCACGCTCCGTCTGCCGGGCTTCCGCACCTGGCTGGCCGACCGGCGGGACGCCGCTCCTCGGGCGGAGCCGATCGCGGACGCGGCCGATGCGTCGGACTGACACACCGACTGACCTTGATTCGACACGCCCGCGGAGCGCCGGCTCCGGGGCGTATTCTATAAGTCTTTATGAGCAGGTAACTTGGAGAGATGGCCCGGAGAGGTACGGTGCGTGCTCTAAGGAGCGGCGGCGCGGAGCGCCGCCGGTGGGTTCCCCGTAGCGAGCTGGATGGCCATGAACACGAACGATCGGAAGGACCGTGAGCCGCAGGACGTCACGGATGCGGTGGGGATCGTGGTGCAGAGCGGGTCGCACGAGGAGCGGCCCCCGCGGGTGGTCGCATTCGTGTGGGGCGGGAAGGTCCGGCGCCGGCCGTCGCTTCCCTACGGGCGCTGGAAGAACGGAGTCCGTCCGGCCGCATGAGCTGGCCTGAGTCCCGGAGGGTCCGCCGTCAACGGGGCCCGGGCCGATAGAGCTGCTTGCAGGACCCGCAGCCGGCCGCCTCGAGGCGGCCGGCTGCTTTGCGTCCGGCGGTCCGGTTAGTGCTGGGAATGGAGCCGGCGCACGGCACCCGGCACGAGGAACTCGTCACCTGGCAACCAGCACCGCGTGGTCATGACCGGAAGACGAATCGCGACCGTTGGCGGCGGCCCGGCCGGGCTGACGGCGGCATACCACCTGCAGCGCGCCGGCGCGCGGGTGACGGTGCTCGAGGCGGAGGATCGGGTGGGCGGCCGCACCCGCTCCGATTCGCTGGATGCCTGCCGCGTCGATACGGGGGCGCAGCTCCTCGGCTCCATGTACACCCGCACCTTCCAGTTGGCGCGCGACCTCGGGTTGCACGATGCTCTCGTCCGCTCGCCCGGTCGGGACGCGCTGCTGCGGGACGGGCGGGTGCACGAGGTGGTGTACGGCTCCGTGCCCAGCATGCTGGCCTCCGGCGGGCTCCCCCTGCGCACCAAGCTGCGCCTCGGCACTACCTACGTCCCGTTCCTGACGCGCCACGCCGGAGTGCTGGACATCCACGCTCCGGAGCGCGCCTCCCTCGCGGGTCTCGACTCGGAATCGATCGCGCGGTGGGGGGAGCGCGAGATGGGGAGAGATTTCGTGGACTACCTCGTCTATCCACAGCTCGCGGCTTACTACGGGGCGACGCCGGAGGAGACCAGCGCCGGATTCTACCACGCCCTCGCCCGCCATGGAATGGACGTCTCCGTCCACGCTTTCCGCGGCGGGATGGGGACTCTCGCGGAAGCTCTGGCCGCGCGCGTCGTGGAGGGCGGGGGAGAGGTGCGTACTCGCGCGGAGGTCGGCCGCATCCGGCCGGAGGCGCGCGGGGTGAGCGTCGCCGGCGACGGCTGGGAGGAGGAATTCGACGGCGTGGTGGTGGCCGTCCCGGCGCCGGTCGCGGCGCGGATCCTCGTCGATCCCCTTCCGCAGCTCGCCGGATGGCTCTCGGAGGTCCGCTTCCGCCCCGCCGTCACCCTCGCGCTGCGGCTCGGCCGGCCGGCGGGTGTCGGATACTTCGGCCTCTCCTTTCCGGAAGAGGAGTCCGCGGTCGTCTCGGCCGTATGCGTGGAGGAGAACAAGGGAGCGGGGCTGGTGCCGGAGGGTGCGGGGCTGCTGGTGGCGTTCGCGGCACCGGCGGCGGCGCCGGACCTCGTCCGCGCCCAGGCCCGGGAGGTGCTCGACCGAATGCTCCCCGACCTCGCGCGGGCCATCCCGGCGGTGCGGACGCGGGTCGAGCGCGCGCGGGTGTACCGCTGGCCGGAGGGGAATCCCGTCTTCTACCCGGGTTACCTCGGGCGGCTGGCCGCCTTCCGCGGGGGCGGCATCGAGGGTGACGCCCCGCTGGTGCTGGCGGGCGACTACCTCTATTCTCCCTCCGTGGAGGGGGCGGTGACCTCCGGCATCACGGCGGCCGAGCGGCTCGCGCGCCGGCTCGGGGCACCCCGGGCGGATTCGCCGCCGCCGATTTGACGGGACCCCCTCGGCCCGCCATCTTGCAGCCGCCCGGTGGCCTTCCGGGCGGCTTTCCTTCGTCCGGCGATCCATGGCAGAGTCCGATCCATTCGATCCCGAGGGCTGGTGCGGCCTCTCCTTCCTCGAGCACCGCGACCTCCTCGCGGAGGCGCTCCTGCGCGAGCTCGGCGAGGCGGAGGGGGTGACGGGGGTGCAGGTCGAGGCGGGGATGGCGGGGCGCGAGTACGACCTGACCGCGGCGCTGCAGACCGACGTCGGTACGCTGCGCACGGCGCTCTGGTCTCACGCCCGCGCGACCATCTTCTGCGATCCCTCGATCCACCCGGCGAACCGGCGGCAGCTCGCCCCCGGCCTGGCGGTGCGCGAGGCGGCGGACCGGCTGCGGCGCCGCCTGAGCGTCTCCTTCTCGCTCGAGAGCCGCGGCCTCACCCTCACCACCTCTCCGGAGGAGGGGGTGGAGCGCGTCTGGACCGCCGAGCGCTCGCGCTTCCGGAACCGCACCGCGGTGACCCGTGAGGACCGGATCCTGAACCCGCCGGAGGAGCTTGACGTGAGGGATCTGCTCGCCCACTTCTACGTGGGTCCCTCGCTGCGCGTCGCGGGAGCGGGGGAGGTCTTCCTCCTCCCCGAGGCGTCGGAGGCGGAGGGCCCGCTGGTGTCGCTCTGCCGCGCCTGCCGCCGCTGGGGCGACGGCCCGAGCGAACGCTGCGAGGCGTGCGGTGGCCCCGTCGAAGTGGTGTTGGCCGCCCGGCCACCAAGGCGCTGAGCCGTGCCTCGGAAACCGGACCGCTCTGAATCCCGCACTTCCCTCATCCCCACCCGCTCTCGATGGATGCGAACCCGATGATTCCCGCCGGCGGAGCCTCGCGCCTGGAGTGCACCTTCTGTGGAGCCCCTTATGCCAGCGAGGAACTCCACCGCCTCTCGCCCTGCTGCCAGAAGCCGCTCTATGCGCGATACGACCTCGCGGGGATCGGAGCCCGGCTGCGGCGCGAGGACCTGGTCGGCCGTCCGGCGGACCTCTGGCGCTACGCCGAGCTTCTCCCGGTGCGCGATCCGCGCCACGCCGTGCGTCTGGGCGAGGGGTGGACGCCGCTGCTGGACGCTCCGCGCCTCGCGGACGAGCTGAGGGTGGGGCGTCTCTGGGTGAAGGAAGAGGGGCAGAACCCCACCGCCTCGTTCAAGGCGCGGGGGCTCTGCATGGCCATTTCGAGGGCGCGCGAGCTGGGCGTAGCCGATGTCGCCCTCCCCTCGGCCGGCAACGCCGGGAGCGCCACCGCCGCCTACGCCGCGGCCGCCGGGATGCAGGCGCACATCGTGGTCCCGCGCGACACGCCGCTGCCGATCCTGGAGGAGATCCGTGCACTGGGCGCCGACCTGGAGCTGCTCGACGGACTGATCACCGACTGCGGCGCCCGCGTGGCCGAGGGGGTGAAGGCGCACGGATGGTTCGACCTCTCGACGCTGAAGGAGCCGTACCGGGTGGAAGGGAAGAAGACGATGGGATACGAGGTCGCGGAGCAGCTCGGCTGGCGCCTTCCCGACGCGATCGTCTATCCCACCGGGGGCGGGACGGGACTGGTCGGGATGTGGAAGGCGTTCGACGAGATGGAGCGGCTGGGTTGGATCGGCTCGGGACGCCCGAAGATGGTCTCCGTGCAGGCGGCGGGGTGCGCGCCGATCGTTCGGGCGTGGGAGAGGGACGAGGAGTTCGCCGAGCCGTGGGAGGGAGCCCGGACCTATGCGTCGGGGCTCCGCGTGCCCCGCGCCGTGGGCGACTTCCTGATCCTCCGCGGGGTGCGCGAATCCGGCGGGGCGGCGATCGCGGTCCCCGACGAGGAGATGGAGCGCTGGACGCGGACGGTCGGCCGCCTCACCGGCGTGTTCTGCGCCCCCGAGGGGGCCGCCACCGCCGCCGCCGTCCCGATCCTGCGCGAGCGGGGCATCCTCTCGGCGGACGCCGAGGTGCTGCTCTTCAATACCGGAAGCGGCCTGAAATACGTGAGATAGGGGGCAGCTTCCCTGTTCCCTATCTGGTCCGGATCACCGTGAGCCGAAGCTTCTGCGGGGCGGGGAGGCCGCCGGAGGTGATCCGGACGGCCGCCTGCCGCTCGGTGGCGACGCCCACCCGAATGAAGGCCGCCGAGCCGCCCGGCAGCGCGAGCCCGAGGAGCGGGTCCGATCCGAACTCGAGTGTCCGCAGCGGGAAGGTACCGAGCGGGGCGCGGCCGGTGAGGTCGTGCAGCGCGGGAAGGAGGCGGCGGAAGTTCCAGCTCGCCTGCCGGTGCACCGCGGGGGTGGGGAGTCCGGAGTCGTCGAGGTACACCGCGCGCGTCCAGTCGTGGATCCAGGCCACGGCATCCGCGCGGAGAGCGCCGCGCAGGTTCTCGATCCCCGAGCCGGTGGAGTTCACCAGCCGGTGCCAGAGCTCCCGTTCGTCCCCGCCGCGGCGGTCCGCCGCGTAGCGCAGGAAGGCCCAGATCGCCCCGCGGGTCGCCAGATCCTCCCCCCAGATCGCCGAGCTCGTCTGCGGACTGCGTAGGAACCTGATGTAACGCTCCAGATTCTGCATCTGGTACTCCGCCAGCGCCTGCCGGGAGGCGACGGAGGTCAGCCGGCTCCCATCCTCGTTTCCTCCCGGCGTCAGTCCGCTCGTCCGGTAGAAGAGAAGCTCCTCGGCGATGTGGCTGAGCCCTTCGTTGAGCCAGGTCTCCTCCCACACCGGCGCCCTGTGCACGTGCAGGCGGCGCGAGGCGTTGATGAGGTGCTGGAACTCGTGCCCGATCACGGCCACCGTGTGGCCCTTCACGCTCGCCCTGGAGAAGGCGGGCTCGTCCCGCTCGCGCGAGGGATCGGGGACCATCATGTAGAACATCTCGGAGGCGTTGCTCCCCACGCACGCCCCCGAGCCGCTACGCGGGAAGAGGTCGCGGTCGTAGAAGAAGCCGCCGATGTAGGAGCCCGACCCCGGGGTGGTGAGGTCGTTCACCGCCGCCGTGAAGAAGATGACCGCGCGCTCGTTCGAGTCGAGGTCGGAGGGTTCTCCGAAGTGCTCCACGTGGAGGGGATAGACCAGCTCGTCGAAGGCGGTGCCGAAGGCCCGGTACTCGGCGTCGGTGAAGCCGCCTCGCGGGTTGGCGGTGTCGGCGACCACGATCGCCCGCCGGGTGACGGCGATCACGCGCCCCGTCCGGTAGTCCGGGCGCGAGCAGCCGTCGGAGCTGAGGGTCTCCACATTCAGCCGCAACCGGTCGCCGACCGCGGGGACCGACGCGGCGCGCGAGAAGCTCGGCGGCCGCTCCCCATGTCGGGCGAGCTCCTCGGCGCGCCCGGCGAGCCCCCGCCGCGCCCGCTCGCGCAGGCGCAGGTGGAAGGCCTCGTCGGGAGCCGAGACCGTTCCGGCCGCGAGGCTCCGGCTCGGGCTCGGCGGCCCAGCCGCCGGGAGGACCCCCGCCGCCGCCAGCTCGATGCCGAGCCGCCCCGCGCCGCCGGATGCGTGGAAGGGGATGACCACGTACTCGGCTCCCGCGGCTCCCCCCTCTAGGCAGAGCGTCCCGACCTCCCAGCCGGTCGTCTCGCGCGCCTCACCCACGGCAAGCGCCAGGCCGGCGCGCCCGGCCGAGCAGGCGACGGGTCCGCTCACCGGGAGGGCGACGTTGACGCGCGCGGTGTCGGATCGGGCGTCGGTCGAAGCGACGATGAAGGCCACACCCGGGCCCATCCCCGTGACCAGCCCGTCGGCGCCGACGGCCGCGACCCGAGCATCGGACGTCGTCCAGCGGATCGAGCGGACCAGATTCTTGCGGCTCTCGTCGCGGGGCGCGGCGGTCAGCTGCAGCGTGCCGCCCAAGCCGATGGTCTGCTCGTCGAAGGGTTCGGAGCCGGAGAGGATCTCGAGGGAGGTCGCCAGCTCGGGGCCCGTGGGGTCGTCCGAGCAGGCCGCCGCCAGGGCGAGCACGAGGGGCGCTGCACGTAGGCGCGTCATGGGACGGATTGGCAAGGCATCGGGAGGGGCAGGAACCGCTCCCGAAGGCGTGGGTGGGTCTTCCCAGAAGGATCGGTCCAGCGGGCCCGTTGCTGGACCTGCCGGACCTCCGTCACCGGCGCAGCACCCCGTGCGACTGGACGATCACGCTTCGCGGCCCCTGCACCCACACCTTCTCGCCGGGCGCCAGGTCTCCGGTGGCGCCGCCGAGATAGAGCAGCTCGCCGTGCGGGGTCCGCAGGAGCAGCCACTCGCCCGATCTCCCCTCCACCGTCCCCATCACCACCGGTTCACCCGACACCGAGAGGATCTCATAGGAGTCCACGCGGAGCTGCCGGTCCGCGAGCGGATCGGGGGCCGTCTCCGCCGGTCCGGTCACCGCGACCTCGGCCCCGGCGAGCTGCCGCAGCTCGTCGCGCAGCGGCCCGGCGAGCTGGACGTCGCCGCCCCGCTCCGGGCGGAGCACTACCCGCACGTTCACCGGCGCCGAGCCCACGACGCGGACGGTGCCCACGATCCGCTCCGCCGCCCCCGCCGCGGGGACGGGCGAGGAGTCGGGCGGCTCCGGGCGCGGAGCGGTGCACGACGCCAGGGCGGCCGCGAGCAGGAGGGGGAGACGCCGGGTCATTTCGTCCTCACGAGCATCACTCGTAGCCACGAGGGCGCGACCACGCCGCCGGAGCTGGTCCGGATCGCCGCGGTGCCGCCCGGGGCCACGCCGAAGCGGAGGAAGGCCGCGCCGCCGCCCTTGAGCCGGAACTCCCGCCGGTTCGCTTCGCCGTCCGCCAGCGGGATCGCGTCCAGCGGGAAGACGGGGAAGAGCGGCTGGCCGGTGCTCGCCCGCTTCAGCCCGCCGGGCCCCAGGATCGAGCGGAAGCTCCAGCTCGGCTGCCGGTAGCGCGCGGACACGAGGAGCGGCGTGTCGTCCGTGTACACGGATACCGTCCAGTCCTCGAGCCAGTCGATCGGGTTGACCCCGAACACGTTCTGCAGGTTCTGCACGCCCGAGGTCCGCGAGTTCACGAGGTCGAACCAGAGCTGCCGCTGCGCCCCCGGGTCCGCTTTGCGGTCGGCGGCGTAACGCAGGAAGGCCCAGGTGGCCCCGCGGGTCGAGAGCTCGTCGTCGTCCGCGAGCGGCGAGGCGGTCGCCGGATCCTCCAGGTAGGAGATGTAGCGCCCGAAGTTGGACCACTCGTACTCCAGGAACTTGTCGAACACGGACTGGCTCGCCCGGAGCGTCTCCACCTCCACGTTCGTCTCCGGAAGGAGGCTGGCCGCCTCGTAGAAGACCAGCTCCTCCGCGATGTGGCTCAGCCCCTCGTTGAGCCAGGTGTCTTCGTCCTCGCTCGCGTTGTTAACGAAGAGGCGGCGGGAGAAGTTGATGAGGTGCTGGAACTCGTGCGCGAGCACCGCCACCGTCGACCCGGCGACGGCCTCCTTGGTGCGCCGGTTCTCGTTCACCAGCCCGTTCGGGTCGGGGACGAGCATGTAGAAGAGCTCGCCGCGATTGCTGCCGGCGCACGACGCCGGCTCGAAGAGATCGCGCCCGAAGAAGAATCCACCCACCACCGAGTTCGAGTTCGGCTCGGTGAGCTCGTTCACCCCGCGGGTGAAGAAGATCATGACCTTCTCGTTTTCGTCCAAGTCCTCCGGCTCGCCGAAGTTGCGGGTATCCACCCTCCAGACGAGGGTGTCGAACGTCACGCCGAAGGCGCGGTACTCGTCGCGGTCGAAACCTCCTTCCGGGTTGGCGGTGTCCGCGACGACGATGGCGTGCTGCGTGACCGCCTCGACGCGGCCTACCCGGGTATCGGGGGTGCCGCATCCGGACGTGGCGTTGACGTTGAGGTGCAGCGTGTCGCCCACCTTCGGCGCCGCCCGCGCGGCGCGGCTGAAGCTCGGGCGGATGCCCGCGGCGCTCCGGGAGGCGCGGAGCGAGGCGAAGTTCCGCCCCTCCCACTCGCGCAGGCGGCGGTCGAAGCCGCGGTCCGGGGCGGGGGCCGTCCCGGCGGTGCGGCCCATCGAGAGCGCGAGACCGCCCGGGAGGAGCGACGGTGTGGGCGGACCCACCGCGGGCACCAGCCCCGCGGCGGCCACCTCCACCGCCAGCGTCCCCACCGAGGCGGCGGCGTGGAAGGGGATCAACGCGTACTCCGAGCCCACCCCGCCGTCGATGCAGAGCAACGGCTGCTCCTGCGCCCTGAAGGTCATCACCTGGCCGAGCGCGAGATCGAGCGTGGGGGCTCCGGAGGCGCAGGCGACCTCGTCCGGAAGGACGCTCCGCGCCGTCACCGTGATGAAGACCGTATCCGAGGCGAGGTCAGCGGAGGCGAGGATCCGGGCCATTCCGATCGAGACCGCGGTCACCCGCCCGGTGCTGTCCACCTCCGCCACGGACGGCGCGGTGCTGCGCCAGGCGACGGGACGGCCGATCAGCGGCCTGCCGCCGGCGTCGGTCAGAGTCGCGTCGAGCTGCACCGTCTCTCCCACCTGTAGCGACTCCGCGTCGAAGGGGAGCGAGTTTAGGACGATCTCGACCTCCCTCACCGGCTCCGGACCGGCGGGACCGTCATCGCAGGCACCGAGCAGCGCGACGAGGAGAAGGGCGGTGGCTCGCGTCATGTCTCCAAGCCCGAGAAATCTTTGAGAGGAAGTCCTGGCGGACGCATCCACCGGGCGAAGCTCGCCCGTCCGCCGCAGCGCACGAGCCGGGCTGGCAGGGGGCGGACATCGCCCGGGTGGTCCGATCCACCTCCCCCGTGCTATCTTGTCGCGCAGAACTCCGGATCGTACCACCTAACCGACCCCAGGTTCCGAGGCTATGACCGACAGCTTACCCAAGCGGGACTTCCTCGCGATCCCCGACTTCTCTCGCGAGGAGCTGGTCGGCGTGCTGGATCTGGCCGCCCGCATGAAGGCGGGTGAGTACCGGGAGCGTCCGCTGCGGGGGAAGACGCTGGCGATGATCTTCACCAAGAGCTCCACCCGCACCCGCGTCTCGTTCGAAGTGGGGACGCTCCAGCTCGGGGGGTATGCGCTCTTCCTCTCCTCGCGCGACGTGCAGATCGGCCGCGGCGAGCCGATCCGCGACACCGCGCGCGTCCTCTCGCGCATGGTGGACGGCATCATGATCCGGACCTTCGCGCACGCGGACGTGGAGGAGCTCGCCCGCTTCGCCTCCGTTCCCGTCATCAACGGCCTCACCGACCTGCTCCACCCCTGCCAGATCCTCGCCGACCTGCAGACGGTCCGCGAGAGCGTGAGTCCGGAGCTGGAGCCCGTGAAGGTGGCCTGGGTGGGGGACGGGAACAATATGGCGAACTCCTGGCTGAACGCCGCCTATCGGCTCGGTTTCGAGCTGCGGCTGGCCTGCCCCGACGGTTACGGTCCCGACGCGGAGATCCTGGAGCGGGCTCGCTCGGGCGCTCGGATCCTGCTCACCGACGATCCTCGCGAAGCGGTGGAGGGCGCCGACGTGGTGACCACCGATGTCTGGGCGTCGATGGGTCAGGAGGAGGAGGCCACCGAGCGCGCCCGCGCCTTCCGGGGCTACTGCGTGGACGAGGCCCTGATGGCCCGGGCGAGCGGGCGCTCCATATTCCTGCACTGCCTCCCCGCCCACCGCGGCGAGGAGGTGACGGAGGAGGTGATCGAAGGGCCCCGCTCGCGCGTCTTCGATGAGGCGGAGAACCGCCTGCACGCGCAGAAGGCGGTGATGGCGCGGCTGATGGTGCGTCCCGGATGACGGTCAAGATCGAACGAGAGCCGAAATGTCAGATCGACTGAAGCGCACGCCGCTCCACGGCGAGCACGTCGCCCTCCAGGGCAAGATCGTGCCGTTCGCGGGATACGAAATGCCGGTGCAATACCCGACGGGGATCACGGCCGAGCACCGGGCGGTCCGCGAAACGGCCGGCCTCTTCGACGTCTCCCACATGGGCGAGATCGAGGTATGGGGGGAGCGCGCCCGCGACTTCGTGCAGCACGTCACCACCAACGACGTGGACCGCGTGGATGTGGGGCAGGCGCAGTACTCCACCCTCCCCAACGAGCGGGGTACCCTCCTGGACGACCTCATCGTGTACCGCTTCCCTGACCACTATCTGCTGGTAGTGAACGCCTCCAACCGCGAGAAGGATCTGGAGTGGATCTCCCGCTTCGCGCCGGAATTCGGCGTGGAGCTGCGGGACCGCTCGGAGGAGATCGCGCTGCTGGCGCTGCAGGGGCCGAAGGCGGAGGGGATCCTCTCCCGGATCGCCGACGCGGAGCTGGGGAGCCTCGGCTACTACCGGTTCCGCACCGGCCGGATGGATGGGCGGCCCGCCGTCGTCAGCCGGACCGGCTACACCGGCGAGGACGGTTTCGAACTCTACGTGGACGCCGCGGACGCCGTGGCCGTCTGGCGGCGTCTGCTCGAGGTGGGCGGCCCGGAAGGGCTGGTTCCCGCCGGCCTCGGCGCGCGCGACTCGCTGCGCCTCGAGATGGGATACCCCCTCTACGGAAACGACCTGGACGAGGCGCACACCCCTCTGGAGGCCGGTCTCGGCTGGGTGACGAAGCTCGACAAAGGCGTCTTCGTGGGACGCGACGCGCTGCGACGGCAGAAGGAGGAGGGCGTTCCGGCGCGGCTCGTGGGCTTCCGGCTGCTCGAGCGCGGCTTCCCCCGCCACGGCTACCCGGTTCGCTACGGGGGCCGCGTCGTCGGTGAGGTGACCAGCGGGACGCTCAGTCCTTCGCTCGGCGGAGGGATCGGGATGGCGTACCTCCCTCCGCAGGCCGCGAGGCCGGGGACCCGCGTCGAGATCATGATCCGCGACCAGCCCTTCGCGGCGGAGGTGGTGAGGCCGCCGTTCTATACCGGCGGCTCGGTGCGGAGATGAAGGGGGAACGCGCCGCCCACGCCGGGGAGGTCGATCGTTGAGCGAGGTCGTCGTCACGACGGAGGACCTGGAGCCCGCCGTCCGCCTGCGCGCGGGTTTCGAGCAAGCGGGGCTGGGCGTGGAGCTGCTCACCTCGGGCGAGACCTTCGCGGACGTCACTGGTACGGTGACCTTGCTGGTGCTCACCGGCGGCCTCCGGGAGCGGCGGGCCGCCTCCCTCATCCGCGCGGCGCACGACAGCGGCCGTGTGCCCGTCATCGGGCTGGTGGAGCCCTCCCAGCGCCCCTCCCGCGAGGCGTGTCGGCAGCTCGGGATCTCGGAGTGCTTCACCAAGCCGATCGACGTCGAGGAGGTGGTGCTCGTGGGGCGGCGCCTCGTCGAGCGCGAGCGCCTGCGCGAGATCACCGGCATCGTCGGCCACACCGACCTCATGGAGGAGGTGCTGGAGCGCGTGGTCCAGATCGCCTCCGTGGACTCGACGGTAGTCGTCCAGGGGGAGAGCGGCACCGGGAAGGAGCTGGTCGCCCGCGGGATCCACGCGCTCTCGGCGCGCCGGCACCGCCCCTTCATCGCCGTCAACGTGGCCGCCCTTCCGGAGAACCTGCAGGAAAGCGAGCTGTTCGGACACGAGAAGGGTGCCTTCACGGGCGCCGCCTCTCTGCGCAAGGGCCTTTTCGAGCTGGCGCACTCCGGGACCATCTTCCTCGACGAGGTCGGGGAGATGCCGCCCTCCACGCAGACCAAGCTGCTGCGGGTGCTGGAGGAGAGGGAGTTCCGCCGGGTGGGGGGCGAGGAGTCGATTCGCGTCGACGTGCGGGTGATCGCCGCGACGAACCGGAACCTGCGGGAGCAGGTGGAGGGGGGCGAGTTCCGTCGCGACCTCTACCACCGGCTCAACGTGCTCCGCATCGAGCTGCCGGCGCTGCGCGAGCGGAAGCCCGACGTCCCGCTGCTGATCCATCGCTTCATCCAGGAGTTCAGCCGCGAGCACGACCGCTCCTTCCGGGGGATCGAGCCCGAGGCGCTGCAGATCCTGGTCGACTACCCCTGGCCGGGGAACGTGAGGGAGCTACGGAACCTCATCGAATCGATGGTGGTGCTGGCGCCGGGCCGCACCATCCGTCCCGAGGACATCCCGGCAGAGGTCCGATTCGCGCGCGGCCGCTCGCTTCTCCCCGTTCTGGCCCGGCCGGCCGCGCGCGAGCCGGAGCCCGGCGCCGCCGGCTCTCCCGAGATGGAGTTCATCCTGCGCACCCTCTTCGACCTGAAGGTGGACGTGGACGATCTCCGGCGGGAGCTGGACGACTACCGTGACCGGCCGCGGCACCGGATCGAGGTGCCGACGTATGCCGCCTATCCCTCCCTGCCCCCGGCCCCGCTCCCCCTCGAGCCGCCGCCCGATTCCGATCGCGACGACGAGCCCGATGGCGCCGTCGTATTCCGCCCTGGCATGACGATGCAGGACCTGGAGCGCGAGGCGATCGTGGCGGCGCTCCGCGAGGTGGACGGCAACCGCCGCCGTGCCGCCGAGATGCTCGACATCGGTGAGCGGACCCTCTACCGCAAGATCAAGGACTACCGGCTGAAGGAATGAGGGATTCAGCCTTCGGCGTTCCCGCTCGGGGAAGGACGAGGGGATGAGAGGAGGTGTCCCAGCGTCTCCAGCAGCGTCGGGATCCCCTCGCCGGAGAGGGAGGAGACGGGGACGACCTGGTCCGGCGTGACGCCGAGCTGGCGCACCACCTCGTCGATCGCCTTCCGCCGCGCCGTCGGCTTCAGCTTGTCGGACTTGGTAAGGGCGAAGAGCGCGGGGAGCTGCAGCTCCGCCAGGAACTCGATGGCGCGGAGGTCGTCGGGCGTGGGGCCGTGGCGCAGGTCGATGAGCTGTACCACTCCGGCGAGGGCCTCGCTTCCCGAGAGGAAGCCGCCGATCAGCGGCTTCCAGCGCTCGCGCAGCGCCTCCGGTACCTTCGCGTAGCCGTACCCTGGCAGGTCCACCAGGCAGAGGTCGGCGGGCTCGGCGCGGACGTGGTAGAAGTTGATCTCCTGCGTTTTCCCGGGGCTCCCGGAGACGCGGGCGACAGGCGAGCGGGTGCGGCCCAGCACCCGGTTGATCAGGCTGGACTTGCCCACGTTGGACCGGCCCGCGAAGGCCACCTGCGGCAGCCCCGCGATGGAGGCCGGCGCGGCCTGCCCGATCTGCCCGATGGCGCCCGCGAACTCGACGGATTTGATGCGCATGGTCGTCAGTCGTCGGTCATCAGTCATCCGTCGTGAGATCAGGCGAGGTCCCCGAACGAGTCGCCCCGCTGCACCGGAGGTGAGGCGGGGCGACCGACGAGTGACGACCGACGACCCGCTAAGCTTCCTTCTTCTGCTTCGGCTCGGCGGCCAGGATGAGCAGCGGGGGGATCCCATCGCGGATGCTCTCCGGGGTGATCACCACCTCGCGCACATCGGGGCGGGAAGGGATGTCGAACATGACGTCGCACATCACCTCCTCGATCACCGCGCGCAACCCGCGCGCGCCCGTGCCGCGCTCCAGCGCCTTGCGGGAGATGGCGCGCAGCGCCGCCGGGTCGAAGGTGATCCCGACCCCCTCCATCGAGAGCATCTTCTTGTACTGTTTTATGATGGCGTTCTTCGGCTCGGTCAGGATCCGGACCAGCGAGTCCTCGTCCAGGTTGTCGAGGGTGATGGCCACCGGGAGGCGCCCCACCAGCTCGGGGATCAGCCCGAAGCGGAGCATGTCCTCCGGCTCGACCTCCTTGAACGGGTTCTTCTCGTCCTTCGCCCCGATGGCGTCCAGATCGCTGAAGCCGATCTGCTGCCGGCCCGTCCGGGCCTGGATGATCTTTTCCAGCCCCTCGAACGCGCCGCCGCAGATGAAGAGGATGTCGCGCGTGTTGATCTGGATGTACTCCTGCTGCGGGTGCTTGCGGCCGCCCTGCGGCGGAACCGAAGCCGTCGTCCCCTCGAGGATCTTGAGCAGCGCCTGCTGCACTCCCTCCCCCGAGACGTCGCGCGTGATGGAGGGGTTCTCGCTCTTCCGGGCGATCTTGTCGATCTCGTCGATGTAGATGATTCCGCGCTCGCACTCCGCGACGTTGAAGTCCGCGGCCTGAAGCAGGCGGACGAGGATGTTCTCCACGTCTTCGCCGACGTAGCCCGCCTCGGTGAGAGTGGTGGCGTCGACGATGGTGAACGGGACCTGCAGGGTGCGGGCGAGCGTCTGCGCCAGCAGCGTCTTCCCGACCCCGGTGGATCCGATCAGCATGATGTTGGACTTCTCGAGCTCGACCTCCTCACCGCACCCCTGGTGGTTGACCCGCTTGTAGTGGTTGTAGACCGCGACCGAAAGCGAGCGCTTCGCGTTCTCCTGACCCACCACGTAGTGGTCGAGGGCGTCCTTGATCTCCCGGGGGGTGGGCAGCGGCGTCGGCGTGCTGGCGGCTTCCTTCTCCTCCTCCTCGGCGAGGATCTCGTTGCACAGCGAGATACACTCGTTGCAGATGTAGACGGACGGGCCGGAGATGAATCGCTTCACCGCATCCTTGGATTTCCCGCAGAAGGAGCAGCGGAGATGCTTGTCGCTCGCCATGGACTTCGACTGCCGAAGTGAGGAAGGGTATACCCCCGCGGGGCGGGCCCCGCGGCGGCCGGAGCTATCGAGTCTCGGGCTCGGAGTGCTTCACCTCGATCACTTCGCCTCGGCGGGTGATGACGTTGTCGATGAGGCCGTACTCCTTCGCCTCGTCCGGCGACATGAAGCGGTCGCGGTCCAGGTCCTCGTTGATGCGCTCCACGGACTGACCGGTGTTCTCCGCGTAGATCTCGTTCAGCCGCTCCCGGATGTACAGGATCTCCTTCGCCTGGATCTCGACATCCGCAGCGGTACCCTGCGTGCCGCCGGAGGGCTGGTGGAGCATGATCCGCGAGTTCGGAAGGGCGTAGCGCTTGCCCTTGGTACCGGCCGCCAGCAGGAAGGATCCCATGCTCGCGGCGATCCCCATGCAGTAGGTGTTCACCGGGCAGGTGAGGAACTTCATGGTGTCGTAGATCGCCAGCCCCGAGTACACCGAACCGCCGGGCGAGTTGATGTACAGGAAGATGTCCTTCTCCGGATTATCGGCCTGAAGGAAGAGGAGCTGCGCGATGATGAGGTTCGCCACGTCATCGTTGATCGGGCTGCCCAGGAACACGATGCGGTCCATGAGCAGGCGCGAGAAAATATCGTACGACCGCTCTCCGCGGCTGGTGCGTTCGATGACGTACGGGGCGTAGATGGGCATTGGAACCGTCTCTCCGGGTCTCTGTCCTTGAGGAAACTCGAGCCGTCCGCGACTGCGAGTCGCGCTCCGGTCCGGTTACGCCACCGTGTTCTTCTCGATGAGGAAGCGGAACACCTTGTCCTCCGTGATCTCCCGCTCCAGCATCTCCAGCTGTCCGCTCTTCTCGAGCTGGAGCCACACCTCGCTGGGCGAGCGCTCGTGCTTCGCGGCCAGGACCTCCACCCTCGCATCGATCTCGTCTTGCGTGGCGGCCAGCCCCTCCTGCTCGGCGACCCGGTCCACCACGAGCATGCGCTTGAGGCTCCACTCGGCGCGCGGGCGCAGCCCGTCGCGGGCGCCCTGAAGGCGCGCCTCCTCCTCAGGGGTATGGTGGTGTTCCTCGCCGTCGGCGTGCGAGTGCCCGGTCATGAAGTCGAGGTACCGATCCACCATCGAGCCGGGCAGCTCGAAGGGGTTGGCCTGGATCACTTGTTCGGCGAGCTGCCGGCGGATGTCCGCCTCGGCACGCTGCTCGGCGTCCGTCCGCAGGTCCTCGAGGATGCGGGCGCGAAGCGCCCCGACGTTCTGAAAGTCGCCCACGGCCTTCGAGAACTCGTCGTCCACCTCGGGCAGCGCCCTTCTTCTGCGCGGCGGCCAGCGAGATGTGGAGGTGCTGCACCTGCCCCCGCCGTTCCTCCTCGGGAAAGTCCTCTGGGAATCGGACGGTGAAGTCGCCCTCCTGGCCCGGCTGGAGCGTCAGGATGGCCGCCTCCACGTCCGGAATGGCCTGACCCTCGCCGAGCACGAAGCGATAGGTCCGCGCATCCTCCCCCTCCTTGGGGTTGCCGTCGTCGTCCCGGGCGGTGATCTGCACCGTCACCTGGTCGCCGTAGCCGGGGGAGGTGCCGTCCTCGAGCGCCTCCCACTCGGCACGCTCGTCACGCAGGTTCTCCAGGGATGGCTTCGACGTCCTCGTCTGCTACGTCCACACTAGGGCGCGAAGCGGTGAAGCCGCTGAGCGTCGCGACCTCGATGACGGGCTGGACGTCCGAACTCGACGTCGAAGCTCAGGTCGGCGCCCCGCTCGTACTGGATGTTCTCGATCTTGCCCTGGGTGATCGGCGCGAGTCCCTGAGACTGCACGGCCTCGCGGAACGCGTCCTGAATGGTGCGGTCAAGGGTCTCCTGATCGATGGAGGGGCCGAAACGCTGCTCCACCACCCGGTCCGGGAGCTTCCCCTTGCGGAAGCCCGGCATGCGGGCCTGGCGGCTGATCTGCGAGGCTACGGCGCCGCGAGTGCGCTGAACGCGAGCCGCGGGGACGGTGATGGAAAGGACGCGCGGCTCCAGGACGGTTGCTCCTGGAGCGAGACCTGAATATCGCTGGCGTCGGGAGACATCCGGATGATCGGCTGGCTTGCGAGTGTTGGAAAGGTGCGAAAGGGGGGACTCGAACCCCCACGCCCGAAGGCACCAGATCCTAAGTCTGGGGCGTCTGCCAGTTCCGCCACTTTCGCCCTGATGCGATCCGCAAATATAGACGAGGCGGGAAGGAGGGTCAACGGAAGAGGGAACAGGGGACAGGGGGAGAGAGAGCGGAGGACGAGGATGGAGAGCAGTGAGGTGAGGCCGGGACATCGTCGTGATGTCTCGGCCTCACGCCATAAGAACTGTCCCCTGTTCCCTCTTCCCTATCCAGGGATGCGGATGTTGATGATTCGCCGAGTCCCGTCGCCGTCCATCACGGTGAGGGAGACCACGTCTCCCGCATCCTTGCTCCGTAGCGCGCGCTCGAACTGCGGGACGTCGTTCACCTCCTGCCGGTCGAGCGCGATGATCTTCCAGCCGGGCTGGACTCCCTTGCGGCCCGCGGGGCCGAAGCGCTGGGCGTCCTCGACCACCACGCCACCGGCCTGCGCATAGCCGAAGCGCTCGGCGCGCTCGGCGGTGAGGGGCACCACCCGAATTCCGAGGCGCCCCTCGGAGGAAGGTTCCACCGCCGGGGCCGGCGCCGCAGCGACCGGCGCCGCCGGCGCCTCGGCGAGCCGGACGCGGAAAGTCTTCCGCTCGCCGTAGCGGATCGCCTCCACCTCGACCTCCTCGCCCGGGCGTAGCCCCGCGATCCGCTGCTGCAGTTCGTTCGCGCGGTCCACCCGCCGCCCGTTGACCGCGACGATGACATCCCCGCGCTGAAGCCCCGCCGCGGCCGCGGGGCTGTCCGGGCTGTAGTCCTGGATCACGACCCCGGCAACCCGGGGAAGCTGGAAGGCCTCCGCGTCCTCCACCCCCACGTCGAGAATCGTGACGCCGAGCACCGGGCGCCGCACCCGGCCGTAGCGAACCAGGTCGTCGGAGACACGGCGGGCGAGATCGATCGGGATGGCGAAGCCGTACCCCTCGGAGTATCCCGAGTTGGAGGCGATCGCGGAGTTGATCCCCACCACCTCGCCGCGGAGATTCACCAGCGGACCGCCGGAGTTGCCGGGGTTGATCGCCGCGTCCGTCTGGATGAAGCTCTCGATCGCGTACCCGGCGTTGCCGGCGCCCTGCTGCGAGAGCGATTCCCGGATGATCGGAAGGGGGCGACCCTTCGCGCTCACGATCCCGGCCGTCACGGTGAAGTCGAGACCGAGCGGGTTGCCGATCGCCAGCACCCATTCGCCCACCCGGGTTCCATCGGGGTCTCCCAGCCGGACGGCGGCGAAGCGCTCGCCTTCGATCTTGATCACCGCCACGTCGGTGGTCGGGTCCCGGCCGATGACGCGAGCGTCGAACTCGCGGCGGTCCTTGAGGATGACGTTGATCTTGTCGGCTCCCTCGACCACGTGGTTGTTGGTCATGATGTAGCCGTCCTCGCTGATCAGGAAGCCGGTGCCTCCCGCCTGCATCGGAACCGCCTCGCCGCTCTCCCCGCGCCCGCCGCCGCCGGGCGGGATGTTGAAGAAGCGCCGCCATTCCTCGGGAACGGCGGGGTGGTTGCCGGAGAGGCGTTGCGTCCGCTCGGTCTGGATGTTCACCACCGCCGGGGTGACCGACTCGGAGATGGCCACGAAGGCCTCGCTGAGCTCGGCCACCGGCGCAACCTCCCTGCTGCTCGGCGGAGTCTGGAGGAGGGTGGCGGCGTGCGAGCCGGCCGTCCACTCCATCCCGGAGGCCAGCAGCACGCCACCGAAGAAGGCGCCGCCGGTGAGGGCGATCACTCGAGCCTTGGCACGGACCGGATCAATCATGGACGCTTCTCCGCGAAGAAGTGGCGGTGTCTCTCCTTCCACCGGCTATACTCTATATCTCGCACCCCGGTTCCCGCAGGGCAACGAGGCTGAGGGGGCCCGGACGGACACCGGTCCCACCCCACGCGGGGATGGGACCGGTACCCCGAACCCTTCGAGCGCCGCGGGGGCCGCCCGGGGACGGCTACTTCTCGTCCTCGACGATCTCGTAGTCCGCTTCGACGACGTCGTCCGGGGTCGGACGCGCGCCGGCCGCCTGGGCGGTCTGGTCGTCCGCGAATCCCGCGCCGCCGGTGGCGCCGCCGCTGAAGCCCGCATCGGTCCCGTCGCCCGCCGTCTGCTGCGCCTGATAGATCGCCGCGCCCGCGGCGCTGTACGCCTGCTGCAGCCCCTCCAGGGCGGAGCGGATCTCGTCGACGTCGCCCTGCTTGAGCGCCTTGCGGGCCCGCTCCAGCGCGCCGTTCAGGCCCTCCTTGGCGGACTCGTCGAGCTTGTCCTCCCACTCCTTCACGTTCTTCTCCACCTCGTAGACCATCGCGTCGAGGCGGTTGCGGCTCTCCACCTCCTCGCGCCGCCGCTTGTCGTCCTCGGCGTGCGACTCGGCGTCCTTGACCATCTTGTCGATCTCGGTGTCCGAGAGCCCGCTGGAGGCCTCGATGCGGATCTTCTGCTCCTTCCCCGTCGTGCGGTCCTTCGCCGACACGTTGAGGATGCCGTTGGCGTCGATGTCGAAGGTGACCTCCACCTGCGGCATCCCGCGCGGTGCCGGCGGGATCCCCGTGAGCTGGAACTTGCCGATGGTCTTGTTGTACATCGCCATCTCGCGCTCGCCCTGCAGCACGTGGATCTCCACCGTGGTCTGGTTGTCCTCCGCGGTCGAGAAGACCTCCGCCTTCTTGGTCGGAATCGTCGTGTTGCGCTGGATGAGCGTGGTCATCACGCCGCCGAGCGTCTCGATTCCCAGCGACAGCGGAGTGACGTCGAGCAGCAGGACGTCCTTCACGTCTCCGGCCAGCACACCGCCCTGGATCGCGGCGCCGATCGCCACCACCTCGTCCGGGTTCACCCCCTTGTGGGGCTCCTTGCCGAAAAAGCTCTTCACCACCTCCTGGATCTTCGGGATGCGGGTCGAGCCGCCGACCAGGATGACCTCGTCCACTTCGCCCGGCTGCAGGCCGGCGTCCTTGAGCGCCTGCTGCATGGGCGGGATGGTGCGCTGCACCAGGTCGTCCACCAGCTGCTCGAACTTCGCGCGGGTAAGGGTGACGTTGAGGTGCTTCGGCCCCTCCTGCGTCGCGGTGATGAAGGGGAGGTTAATGTCGGTCGACATCGTGGTCGACAGCTCCATCTTGGCCTTTTCCGCGGCTTCCTTCAGGCGCTGGAGCGCCATCGGGTCCTTGGAGAGGTCGATCCCCTGGTCCTTCCTGAACTCCTCCACCAGCCAGTCGATGATGCGCTGGTCGAAGTCGTCGCCCCCGAGGTGCGTGTCGCCATTGGTCGCCTTTACCTCGAAGACTCCCTCGCCCAGCTCCAGGACGGAGATGTCGTAGGTTCCGCCGCCGAGGTCGTATACCGCGATCTTCTCGTCCTTCTTCTTGTCGAGTCCGTAGGCGAGCGCCGCCGCGGTGGGCTCGTTGATGATGCGGAGCACTTCGAGGCCGGCGACCTTGCCGGCGTCCTTGGTGGCCTGCCGCTGTGCGTCGTTGAAGTAGGCCGGGACGGTGATCACCGCTTGGGTGACGGTGGAACCCAGGTAATCCTCGGCGGTCTGCTTCATCTTCTGCAGGATCATCGCCGAAATCTCGGGCGGCGAGAAGGCTTTTTCCACATTGGGCACCTTGACCGTCGCCAACCCGTTGCCGCCGCTCACGACTTCGTACGGCACCATCTTCTCCTCTTCCTTGACCTCCGACTCCTTGCGCCCCATGAAGCGCTTGATCGAGAAGACGGTATTCTTGGGGTTGGTGATTGCCTGCCGGCGCGCCACCTGCCCGACCAGCCGCTCTCCGTCCTTGGTGAACGCCACCACCGAGGGGGTGGTGCGCCCGCCCTCGGCGTTGGGGATCACGACCGGGTCGCCCCCCTCCATGACGGCGACCACCGAATTGGTGGTGCCGAGATCGATCCCGATGACCTTTGCCATGGGCTCTCCTTACGCATAGTTCGTTTCGGTCCTCGCCCCTGCCGGGCGAACGCTCCCGACCGGCGGGTGCAACGCACGTGCCAAGGAAAGAACAGGAAGTTCTGCTGTTTAGACAGCATTTCGCGCTGTGGAGGGTCAAAATGGCACCGCGGCCGGTACAAGGTCCGGCGTGCGAAGCGCGGGACGCGTGATTAGATTCCGCGTCGGATAACACATCCCGCACCCCCGCGCTTCGCGCTCGATGAACGACCTGGCCGAGACGGTGACCTTCCTCCGGGAGCGGCTGACCCGGGCGCCCGCCGCCATCCTCGTGCTCGGCTCCGGTCTCGGCGGGCTGGCGGAGGAGATCCGCGATCCCGTCCGCGTCCCCTACGAGGAGATTCCGGGGTTTCCTCGCTCGACGGTCGCGGGGCACGCGGGAGCGCTCGTCGCCGGGATCTGGGAGGGGGTGGAAGTCGTGGCGCTGCAGGGGCGTTTCCACCTCTACGAGGGGTGGGATGCCTCGGCCGTGGTCCTTCCCATCCGCGCGCTCGCTGCCCTCGGGGCGGGGGTCCTGCTGGTGACGAACGCCGCGGGCGGGGTGCGGCCGGGCTTCCGGCCCGGAGACCTGATGCTCGTGGCCGACCACCTCAACCTGATGGGGCGGAACCCCCTCATCGGGCCGGTGCTCGCGGGAGAGGAGCGCTTTCCCGACATGTCGGAGCCCTACGATGCCTCCTTCCGTCGCGCCGCGGAGGAGGTGGCGCTGGAACGCCGAATCCCGCTGGAGCAGGGGGTGTACGCGGCGGTGCTCGGGCCGAGCTACGAGACGCCGGCGGAGATCCGGATGCTCGGCCGCCTGGGAGCGGACGCGGTGGGGATGTCCACGGTGCCGGAGGTACTAGCGGCGCGGGCGCTGGGGGTGAGGGTGCTGGGAATCTCCTGCATCACCAACCTCGCGGCCGGACTGGGGCGCGAGCCGCTCTCGCACGCCGAGGTGATGGAAGTCGGGACGCGGGTTCGCGACCGTCTGGCCGAGCTGGTGCGCGGCGTCCTCCCCCGCATCGCCGAGCTCAACCTCCCGACGGAGGCGGCGCAATGACCCGGGAGGGGGTGCTCGGCATCGCGGTCGCCCTCGCGATCGGGGCGGTCGTCCGCCTGCTCCGGCTCCCCGTACCGTCGCCCCCGACCCTCGCAGGCGCCCTCATGGTGGTGGCGCTGACCGTCGGTTACCTGCTGGCGGACTACCTGTTGCGCAGGTAGTCGTCGGTCGTCGGGGGTCGGTCGGAAGGTGACGCTCCACGGCGGGAGGCAAAGGGGACCGAAGGCTGACGACCGGAGACCGACGACCCGGGGCCGGGAGCGAAGGGGACGAGGTGATTCAGCGGTCCGTGGCCGCTGCCCAGGCCGGGGGCGGCGCGCAGGGCGAGATGGACGAAGTCGAGCGCGTCCTCCACCGCGGTGCGGAGATCGCGGCCATGCGCGAGGCCCGCGGCGATCCCGGCCGATAGGGTGCAGCCGGTGCCATGAGTGTGGCGCGTCCGCAGGCGGGGGCGCCGCCACTCGTGCCACTCGCGGCCGTCGAAGAGCACGTCCACCAGCTCCTCGGCTCGGAGGTGGCCTCCTTTCAGCAGCACGGCGCCTGCGCCGCACTCCACCAAGGCCGCTGCGGCGCGCCGCATGTCGTCGGGGCTCGCGACCGGGAAGCCCGCCAGGATCGCCGCCTCGTCCAGGTTGGGAGTGACCACCGCGGCCAGCGGAAGGAGGTGCTCGAGGAGGGTGCGCTCCGCATCGCGATCGAGCAGGCGGTCGCCGCTGGTCGCCACCATCACGGGGTCGAGAACGAAGCGCTCCAGCGCGTGCTCGCGGATCCCTTCGGCCACCGCGAGCACCAGCTCGTCCGTCCCCAGCATTCCGGTCTTGAACGCGGCGGGGGAGAGATCGTCGGCCACGGCGCGGAGCTGGGCCTTCACGACCTCGATCGGCACGAGATGCACCGCCCCGACGCCGAGGGTGTTCTGCGCGGTGACGGCGGTCACGACCGTGGTGCCGAAGGCGCCGAAGGCGCCGAAGGTCTTCAGGTCCGCCTGGATCCCCGCTCCTCCCCCGGAGTCGGAGCCCGCGATGGAGAGGGCGATCGGGAGCATCAGGGGAAGGCGTCGGCCGGCGTCGGGAGGCTCGCCACCCGACGCAGAAACGCCGGATAGGACGGGAGGCTCCGTCGTGGCGCGCGGGGCGCATCCGCCGTCTCGTAGACGATCTCCCTCTGCGTCTCAACGATCCGGTCGGCCGTCAGCGGGTGGGTGGAGAACCACGCGGCCGTCGGGCTGGTCCGCGTCGCTGCCTCCTCGTCCACCAGCGTCTCCAGGAGGGAGACGATCGCCTCCGGGTCGAAACCCGCGCGCAACAGGTACTCGACGGCGAGATGGTCGGCCTCCTGCTCGTCCTCGCGCGAGTGGCGCGCCGACCAGAGGATGCCGGCGAGTTGTGTCGGGTTCTGCTGGAGGAGCGCCGGCTCGCCGAAGGGGAGGAGGTCGTACAGCATGCTCACCAGTGAGCCCGTGCGGAGGTAGCGCTGGAGCTTCTCGACGCCGTGGCGCCGGGCGACGTGCCCGATCTCGTGCGCCAGCACCCCCGCCAGCTCGCCGCCGGTGCGGGTCCGCTCCAGCAGCCCACGCGTCACGTAGATGTGGCCGCCCGGGAGCGCGAAGGCGTTGACCATCGCGCTGTTGACGAGATAGAAGCGGTAGTCGAGCCCCGCCCGCCCGCTGACCGCGGCGAGGGTGTCCCCCAGCCGGGCGAGGTAGGCGTTCAAGAGCGGATCGCGCACCAGGGGGAGCTGCCGGTTGATCTCGCCGGCCATCTCGTCGCCGATCTCCTGCTCCTGGTGCTCACTGATGCACCCGCCGAGCAGGAGCGCCGCCACGAGACAGGCAGCGAGACGGCTCGCGGAGCCCCGCGCCGCGCCGCGCCGCCCGAGGAGGGCCCGGAGAGGCCCCCCTGCCGCCGCACTATCGGAGGGCACGGACCTGCTGCTGGAATCGGTCGAATGCGGGGCTGTCGCGGGGTAGCGAGAGAGCGCTCGCCGGGAGCGCGGAGATCAGCCGCGAGACGTGCTCGATCCGTTCCTGTGTGAGCGGGTGGGTCGAGAACCACTGCTCCACGCTGCTGGGCGAGCCCTGCTGCTCGCGAAGGAGCTCCCGGAACATGGTCACCAGTCCCTCCGGGTTGATCCCGGACTGGACCAGGTATTGCACCGCGACCTCGTCCGCCTCGTTCTCCGCTTCCCGGCTGTTGGGGGCGACGATCAGCCCCTGCGCGGCAGCCCCGACCGCGGCCTGCTCCAGCTGCCCCGGGGCCCGGCCCAGGAGAATGTAGCCGAGGTTCAGGCCCAGCTCGGTGTTCTGCATCCGTGCCATCTGCTCGAGCCCGTGGCGCTCCACCACGTGGCCGACCTCGTGGCCGAGCACGCCCGCCAGCTCCGACATGTTGTCCGCGCGCTCGATCAGCCCGCGGTTCACGTAGATGTACCCGCCGGGGATCGCGAAGGCGTTGACCTCGGGGGCGTCGACCACATAGAAGGTGTACTCGAGCCGCGGGTCCACGCGGCGGGCGATCGAGCGGCCGAGCTGATTGATGTAGCCGTGGACGCTCGGGTTCTGGACGATCGGGAGCTGACGGTTGATCTCCGCGGCGTATTGGGCTCCGAGCTGCGCCTCCTGCTGCGGCGTCACGGAGCTGGCGCTCGCGCAGCCGCTCAGCGCGACTCCGCCGCCGAGGGCGAGAATCCCGGCCGTGCGCCGGGCACCTGCAGGAAAAGCCGGCATAAGTTCGCTCCTGCTACGTGATTAGCGGGCTAGGAAACCGGTCGGGGGAGCAAGACTTGGACCAGATCCATCGCGGACCTTCCGCCCGAGAGGAAAGCGAGCTGCGCGCGCTGCGGCGCCGGAAGACCCGCGAGCGGGAAGGTCTGTTCCTGGCCGAGGGCGTGCGGGTGGTGGAGGATCTCCTCGCCTCCGCTCTCGGAGTGCGGTGGGCGCTCACTTCGTCCTCCCTGGAGGGCACGGAGCGCGGGGCGGAGCTGGCGCGGGAGCTGGACCGCCGGGGGATTACGCGGCGCGAGGTGGAGGAAGGCGAGTTCGAGCGGCACGCGGGGACGGAGTCGCCGCAGGGGGTGCTGGCGGTCGCCGGGATCCCGCGGTGGAGCATGGACGACCTCCTCCGTGGACGCGCGCCGCAGGTGGTGCTGGTCCTCGACGCGGTGCAGGACCCCGGAAACTTCGGTACCCTGGTCCGCTCCGCCGAGGCGCTCGGGGCGGCGGGGGGTCGTGGCGCTCCCCGGCACCGTGGACCCGTGGAACTCCAAGTCGGTCCGGGCAGCGGCGGGGTCCTCCTTCCGCCTCCCGATCGTCGCCGCCGGGTGGGGCGAGGCGGCCGCCTGGCTCCGGGGGCACGGCTTCGAGCTGCTCGCCGCGGCGGCCGGCGGCGACCCGGCGGGGCCCGGCGCGGAGCGGGCCGCGCTCGTCGTGGGAAACGAGGGGGCGGGCGTCTCGCCGGAGGTAGGGGAGGGGGTAGACCGAATCGTCGGGATCCCGTTGCGAGGACGCGCGGAATCCCTCAACGTGGCCGCCGCGGCGGCTATCCTTCTCTACGAGCTCTCGCGCTGAACGGTGGGCATCGAAAGCCGGTTGATCTGGATCTACGCGGGCCTGGTCGGCCTCTGCATCGGCTCCTTCCTGAACGTCTGCGTCTATCGGCTCCCGGCGGGGGAGTCGGTGGTGTCCCCCCGCTCGCGCTGCCCGCGGTGCGACCTAGCGATCGGGTGGAGGGACAATCTTCCGGTGCTCAGCTATCTGCTCCTGCGGGGGGCGCTGCCGTGGCTGCCGCACTCGAATCTCGCCGCAGTACCCGCTGGTCGAGCTGGCGACGGCGCTCATCTGGGTAGCGGCCGCGGTCCGTTACGGACGGGAATGGCAGGGGCTGCTGGTGGCGCTCTTCTTCACCCTCCTCCTGGGCATCGCCCTCACCGACGCCCGGGCCTACATCATCCCCGACGAGTTCTCTCTGGGCGGGTTGGCGCTGGGGCTCGCCCTCTCGCCGCTTCCCGGCGGGCTCACGCTCCTCGAGTCCGCCGCCGGGGCGGCGGTGGGGTTCGGCTTCCTCTTCCTCACCGGGCTGGTGGGCGAGTGGTGGCTGAAGAAGCCGGCCATGGGCGGGGGGGACATCAAGATGATGGCGATGGTGGGGGCCTTCCTGGGCCCGACGGGGGCGATCCTCACCATTTTCATGGGTGCGCTGGTGGGGACCCTCGTCTTCCTCCCCATCAGCCTGCGCACGAAGAAGCTGGTCCCTTTCGGGATCTTTCTCGCCCTCGGCGCCGCCGTCACCGAAGCCTGGGGCGACCTCATCCTCGAGTGGTACCGCGCGACCTTCCTGACGATCTAGACTTCGCGATCCCGCCGCACCTCCCCTTCCCGACAGCTGGCGACCGGTCGGCTATCCGGGCGAAGGCTATCATCCGAACCGCTATCGGCCGTGCTCCTCGAGATAGCGCGCCCCCAGCTCCACATAGTGGTCGGCACTGGTGAGGATCCAGCGGAGCGACTCCCCCTCGAGCTCCTTCTTCACCCGGGCGGGCGTACCGGCGGCGAGGTGCCGGGCGGGGATCACCGCGCCCTCGCCCACCACCGCGCCGGCCGCGATCAGCGCCTCCTCCCCGATTTCGGCGCGCTGGAGGACGACGGCGTTCATCCCGATGAGCGCGCCCCGTCCGATCGTGCAGCTCTCCAGCACGGCGCCGTGTCCCACCGTGACCTCGGGGCCGATGAGGGTCGGACCGCGGGCGCTCACGTGGATCACGCAGTTGTCCTGCACGCTGGTGCGGGCGCCGACGCGGATCTCGTGGTCCGGGTCGTCGCCCCGGAGCACGGCGCCGAACCAGATACTGGCGTTCTCCTCCACCACGACGTCGCCGATGAGGGTGGCCGTGGGCGCCACCCAGGCGGAAGGATGGATTCGCGGGCTCTTGCCGCCGAAGGAAAGGACGTTCGCCATGCGCTTCACTCGCCGAGGATCTCCGCTAGAAGAGAGGCGTCCAGGTTGCCGCCGGTGACGACCGCCACGATCGGGCCGGGCGCCGAAGGCACAAGATCGTTCCAGAGCGCGGCGGCGGCAACCGCGCCCGACCCCTCCGCCACCACCCCCTCCTCGCGGTAGAGCTCCCGGATCGCGGCGCGCACCTGGCGCTCCTCCACCAGCACCATCTCATCGACCACCCGCATCGCCAGCTCCACAGCACGTTCGTCGGTGTCGCCGTGAAGCCCGTCGCAGAGGGTCTCGCCCATCGGAGGGGAGACTGGGCGGCCGGCGGCCAGCGAGGCGTGCATCGCGGGCGTGGCGGCGCTCTGCACCCCGATCACCCGCGCCGAGGGGGCGAGGGCGCGTGCCACCAGCCCCACCCCGCCGATCAGCCCGCCCCCTCCCACGGGGACGAGCAGCGTGCCGACGCGCGGCAGCTCCTCCACGATCTCCAGCCCGACCGTCCCCTGCCCCGCCACGACCCGCGGGTCGCTATAGGCGTGGAGGTAGAGGGCCCCCGTATCGTGCGCGTGCGCCTCGGCGGCCTTGTGGGCGCCGTCGTAGTCGCCCGGGAAGAGGCGGAGGTCGGCCCCGAAGCGCGCGATGCGGTTCCGCTTGGTGGCCGGCGCGTCGGCCGGGACGAAGACGGTGGCCCGCACGCCCAGCTGGCGCGCCGCCAGCGCGAGCCCCAGGCCGTGATTTCCCGCCGAGGCGGTCACCAGGCCGCGGGCGCGTGCCTCCGCGCCGAGCGAGACGACCACGTTGAGCGCGCCGCGCAGCTTGAAGGACCCGGTGCGCTGCCGGCACTCCGGCTTGAGCAGCACCTCGCGCCCGCTCGCCTCGGAGAGGGCGAGGGAGGGCTCCAGCAGGGTGGGAACGATCCGGCCGCGGATGCGGGCGGCGGCCCGCAGCACCTCGTTGATGGTGGGGAGGGCGCCCGGGGCGTCGCCGGATTTCATCGATTTCGCCGCGGCGGCCGCTCCGGGCGCCGCTCTCCCTCGTCCACACTCAGCGGCCGGACGAGCCGCGCGCGGACGACCTGGGTTTCGGTGGCCTCCACGATGTGGATCAGAACGCCCTCGCGTTCGATCTGCGCCCCCGCCTCGGGCACGTGTCCCAACTCGTCGAGCAGGTAGCCGTTGAGCGACCGGTGCTCCAGCTGGGGGAAGGTGGAGTTGAAGAAGTGGTTCAGCTCGCGCAGGTCGGCCTGCCCCTCGACCAGCACCTCGCTGCGCGAGAGGCGGACGATCGGCTGCCTCTCCAGGTCCGTCTCGTCCGTGATCTCGCCGACCAGCTCCTCGAGGAGGTCTTCGAGGGTGACCAGCCCGTCCGTGCCGCCGTACTCGTCGATCACCACCCCCGAGGTGGATGCGGCGCGTCTGGAAATCGCCCAGCAGCCGCGTGAGCGGGACGGAGCCGGGGACGAAGAAAGGCTCGCGGGCGAGGGCGGAGAGGGTGAGGTCGCGCTGTCCCGCGACGAGCGCCTGGTAGGCGTCGCGGGTGTAGAGCACCCCCACCACGTCGTCGACGGTCTCTCCGTAGACGGGCACGCGCGAGTAGCGGACGGAGGAGAGCTCCGGGGGCGATCTGCGCGAGGGTGCGGGACGCGGGCCAGGCGAAGACGTCCACACGCGGCGTCATGATGTCCCAGGCGCGGGTTTCGTCGAGCCAGAAGGGCGCGCTCAATGATCCGCCGCTCGTGCTCGTCGATCGAGCCCTCGCGGTGCCCCATCGCGGTCATCTCGCGGATCTCGCCCTCCGTGACGGTCATCCGGCCCTCGCGTTGGCTGCGCCGGACGAACCAGCGGGTCAGCGCCTCCAGCGGCAGGACCAGCGGGAGGAGGACGCGCGAGAGGATGTGAAAGATGGGAGCGACCATCAGCCCCACGCGGTCCGCGTTCGCCGAGGCGAGCCCCTTGGGAGAGTGACCTCGCCGAAGACCAGGACCAGTAGGGTCATCGCCCCGGTGGCGTAGGCGACGCCTTCGCTTCCGAAGAGGTCGAGGGCGAGCACGGTCGCCAGGGACGCCGCGAGGATATTGGCGATGTTGTTTCCGACCAGGATGGTCGCGAGGAGGCGCTCGGGGTTGGACTTGATGTCGGCCAGCGCCTGCGCTCCGCGGCGTCCCTGCTCGACGAAGCTGCGGACGCGGGCCTCGCCCAGAGAGAAGAGCGCGATTTCCGAGCCGGAGAAGAAGCCGGAGAGGGCGATCAGCACGAAGAGCAGGACCCCCGGTGGTGATCAAGGGATCCGGAACTGCGCCCGCTGCTCGACGTCGTGGCCGGCGGCGGTGAGGAGGCCGCGTACGGAGAATTCGCCCCTGCAGGCCGGGTTGGGGGGTCCAGGAGGCGGAGAAGGTCAGCGTCTCCCCAGGGTGGGAGCGCCTCGCGCTCGACGGCCTGCGTGAACACGCGGTCGCCGGCCCAGCTCCACACCCGGCCGCCGTCGCGCTCGACCACGAAATCGAATCGCTGGCCGCTGCGGAACTCCAGCGCGACGGGGGGCGGCGGCGGTGTTCGTCACCTGGAGCACGAAGCGCACGCTGTCGCCGAAGGTGGTAGCCTGCAGCGAGGCGAGGAGCGGCTGCGGGTCGGGGGGGGGCGACGCGCGGCGTGCACCCGGCGACGAGTGCGAGGAGGAGGAGTCGAAGCCCCGAGGGCCGAGCGAGCGCGCATGCCGTCACTGCCGGTCGCGGGGGGAGGAGGGCGGCTCCGCAAAGGCGACCGCGGAGCGGCCGCAGCCGGGATCCGGCTGCCGAAGCCCCCCACGGCGCAAGATAGAGGCCCCGGAATGGAGGCGTCAAGCGGCCCCCGGCAAGGCCGCGCCCCACCGCTTGCGAAAAATTTCACAAGCGCCTATATTGCCGTGCTGTCCACTTTGGGAGCGAGAATGGAGAATGGCAAGCGCCCCGCACGAACCCGGAGAGACGCGGACCCCGGCCCTTCAGGCGGGGGGAAGTGCTCGGCGTCGGACTGCAATTTGCAGGCGCGATCGTCCTCTTTCTCTTTGTGGGGGCGGTGGCTCGACGAGCGGTGGGGGACGGAGCCGTGGCTCCTCCTGACGGGGGGTGATGGTGGGGGGCGGCGGCCGGATTCATTTCGCTGTACCGCCAGCTCGTCGCCGCGCCGCGGGATCGAGAGCGGCGCCGGCGGGAGGGAGGAGGAGGCGGTTTGATGCGCAGCGTGCTGTCTTTCACCGGGGCCGCGGGGGTGGTGGCGCTGCTTCTCGCCGGCCTGGGGGGGGGTCCTGGTGGCGCCGTCGGGGCGGGCGGGCGTCTGGAGCGGCGTGGGCGTCGCCTTTGCCGCCCAGTCGGCGATCTTCTGGACCCTCTTCGTCGTGGTCTTCCCCGGCCGCCGGCTGCTCGCCCCATCTGATGGGCGTTCTGGGAAGGCTGCTGGTGTTCGCCGTGGCGGCGCTGGTCTGGATTCCCCGTTCGGGGCTCCCGCCGGCGCCGACCCTGTTTGCGCTGGTCTCGTTCTTCTTCGTGACCACGCTGATGGAGTCGCTATTCGTGCAACCTCGAGAAACTTCGACGAGACGCTGAATGTTCGCCACCATCGCTCTCTTGACGGCCCTCTCCGCGGCCCCGCAGCAGGCGCACGACCCCGCGGTGGAGGCCGCGATTCCCGAGGCGGCGCAGCAGGAGCACGGCGCCGAGGCGGCCCACGGGGCAGAGGAGGGCCACGGGGAGGGCGAGTTCGACATCCTCCACCACATCCAGGACTCGCAGGAGATCGAGACTCCCTTCGGCTACCTCCACCTCCCCGAGCGTGGATCGTGGATGGTGGGGCCGATCGACATGACGCCGTCGAAGCACGTGGTCTTCATGGCGCTCGCGGCGGGGCTGGTGCTCCTCCTCCTGCTCACCGCGGCCGGGTCAGCGAAGCGGGTGGGGGCCACGGGGGCGCCGCGAAAGGGGCACAACGCCGTCGAGGCGCTGGTGCTCTTCCTCCGCGACCAGGTGGTGATGCCCAACGTTGGGCACGGGGGAGAGAGATTCGTGCCGTTCGTGATCACGCTCTTCTTCTTCATCCTGATCTCGAACCTGTTCGGACTGCTTCCCTGGGGCGCGACCGCGACGGCGAACATCTCGGTCACTGTAGGGCTGGCGGTCCTCTCCTTCTTGGTGGTCGAGTACGCCGGGATACGGGCGCTGGGCGCGAAGGGATACATGGGGACCATCGTCTTCGTGCCCCACGGGCTGCCGAAGCCGCTGATCCCGATCATGGTGCTGATCATGACCCCGGTGGAGCTGCTGGGGAAGCTGACCAAGCCCTTCGCGCTCGCCATCCGTCTCTTCGCCAACATGACGGCGGGGGCACGTGGTGCTGCTTGCGATCATCGGCCTGATCTTCGTCTTCGGGAACCTGGCGATCGCCGTGGCCCCGGTGGTGCTGGCCACCGCGATCTTCTTCCTGGAGATCTTCGTGGCCTTCCTGCAGGCCTACATTTTCGCGCTGCTGACCAGCGTCTTCATCGGGCTGATCACGCACGCGCACTAGAAGGCTGTCGGCTACCGGCTGTCGGTCCCGGTGCGCCCGGCTGAAGCGCGCCGGAGCAGGGCCCGCGGAGGGCCGACAGCCGGGGTAGGAAGGGCAGTGCGGGGCCCTGAAGCCCGCACCGGCGTGGGAGTGCTCCCCCCGCGTCGTACTGTACCCGGGGGATGGGCGCCCGGGGAAGGCGCGTGGCCGCGCAGCGGTCTGGTAGCGCCATCGGCGGAGCCGCCGAGCGGAGCGGTGCCCGAATTCGTGGAATCGAACCCTGAGAGGCTTCGATGCAGGCAGTGGAAGTAGCAAACGCGTTCCTGTCCAACGGCCTTCTGGGCGCCGGTCTCGGCGCCGGGCTGATCCTGATCGGCGCCGGCATCGGCATCGGCCTGATCGGCGGCCGCGCCACCGAGGCGATGGCCCGTCAGCCGGAGGTCGCGGGTAACATCCAGACCGCCGCGATCATCCTTGCCGCGCTGATCGAGGGCGTGGCGCTGTTCGGCCTGGTCATCATGTTCCTGATCCAGGGCGGCGTGCTCGGCGCCGCCAGCTGAAGCAGTTCCCCGGGGGCGGGGCGTTCCCGCCCCCGGACTCCATGCAGTCGGACCGTGTCCTGATTAACCGACGATGCCTAGATCTCTGTGCCTGTCCGCTCTGTTGTCGTTGCTCCTCGCCTCGCCCGCGATCGCGCAGGAGGGAGGGCTGCTGTCCGTCGAGCCCGGGCTGATCATCTGGACGTGGATCATCTTCCTGATCGTCCTCTTCGTCCTCTACAAAGCGGCCTTCCCGAAGATCCTTGGAGCGGTGGAGGCCCGCGAGCAGCACATCCGCGAGCTGCTCGTCGCGGCCGCGCGAGACCGCGAGGAGGCCGAGGCGCTGCTGCAGGAGCAGAGGCGTCAGATGGAGGAGGTGAGGACGAAGGCCCAGGAGATGATCGCCGAGGGAAAGGCGGCGGGCGAGCGCGTCCGCGAGGACGTCCTGGCGCAGGCACGGCGCGAGCAGGAGGAGCTGCTCGTCCGCACCCGCCGCGAGGTCGGGCAGGAGATGGAGCGCGCCTCCGCCCAGCTCCGCGCCGAGGCCATCGAGCTGGCCATCGCCGCCGCGAGCAAGCTGATCGAGCGCAACCTCGACCAGGAGGACAACCGCCGCCTGGTCCGCGAGTTCCTGGCGCAGGTCGAGGCGCAGCCGGGCGACGCCGTCGCCGCGGGGGTCTGATCCATGGGACCGAGCATCATCGCGCGGAACTACGCCGAGACCCTCCTCGCGCTGGCGCAGCGCCACGGGGGTGACGAGACGGTAGAGACCTACGGGGACGCCATCGACGAGGTGGCCTCCCTGCTCCGGCGCGAGCCCCTCATCCGCGAGTTCCTCGAGACCCCTCGCGTGGACGCCGAGGCGAAGAAGCGCGCCATCCGGGCCTCCTTCGAGGGGCGCGTCCCCGACCTCTTCCTCCGCTTCCTGCTGGTGGTGGTCGAGAAGCGCCGGCAGGCCCTACTGGGGGAGATCGCCCGCGAGTTCCACGGGCTGGTGGACGTGGCGCGGGGCCGCATCCGGGCCGAAGTCGTCTTGGCCGCGCCGGCGGATCCGGAGCTCCGGCGGGAGGTGGTGGGCTCCCTCGAGCGTCGCTACCGGCGCACGGTGATCCCCACCTTCCGGGTGGACCCGTCGATGATCGGCGGGATGGTGATCCGGGTGGAGGACGAGATCCTGGACGGGTCCTTCCGCCGCCGCATCGCGAACCTGCGCCGCCGGCTGCTGCAGGCGCCCGCGGCTCGAGCATAAATCCAGAGGATACAGGACATGGCAACGACCGAGAGCCAGCTTCGCGCCAGCGAGATCAAGAACATCCTGCTCGAGGAGATCGAGCAGTACGGGGACGAGCTCCGCGCCGAGGAGATCGGCGAGGTGCTGGAGGTCAAGGACGGAATCGCCCGCGTCTACGGGCTCTCCCGCACCATGTCGAGCGAGATGCTCGAGGTGACCTCCTCCGAGACCGGCGAGGTGGTCACCGCGCTGGCGCTGAACCTCGAGGAAGACAACATCGGCGCGGTGGTGCTCGGCGACTGGACGGTCCTGCACGAAGGCGATCAGGTGCGCCGCACCGGCCGCGTGCTCGACATCCCGGTGGGGCCCGGATACGTCGGTCGCGTCGTCAACCCGCTGGGCGAGCCGATCGACGGCAAGGGTCCCATTCAGGCCGCCACGCGCCGCCAGATCGACATCGTGGCTCCGGGCATCGTGCTCCGCCAGCCGGTGAAAGAGCCGCTGCAGACGGGCATCAAGGCGATCGATGCCCTGATCCCGATCGGCCGCGGCCAACGCGAGCTGATCATCGGTGACCGCGGCACCGGCAAGACCGCCGTCGCGATCGACACGATCATCAACCAGAAGGGGCAGGGCGTCATCTGCGTCTACGTCGCCATCGGGCAGAAGGCCTCGACGGTGGCCGGCGTGGCGGCGCGGCTGGAGGAGGCCGGCGCGATGGAGTACACCATCATCGTCGCCGCCACCGCCTCGGAGCCGGCTCCGCTGCAGTACATCGCCCCCTACGCCGGCACGGCGATCGCCGAGTACTTCATGTACACGAAGGACGAGCGGGGGAAGGGGAAGGCGACGCTCTGCGTGTACGACGACCTCTCCAAGCAGGCCGCCGCGTACCGGCAGGTCTCGCTGGTGCTGCGCCGCCCTCCGGGCCGCGAGGCATATCCGGGCGACGTCTTCTATCTCCACTCGCGCCTCCTGGAGCGCGCCGCGAAGCTCTCCGACGAGATGGGCGGCGGGAGCCTCACCGCGCTCCCCATGGTGGAGACCCAGGCCGGCGACGTGTCGGCCTACATCCCGACCAACGTGATCTCGATTACCGACGGACAGATCTTCCTCGAGTCGAACCTCTTCTACTCGGGGGTGCGGCCGGCGGTGAACGTCGGCATCTCGGTTTCGCGCGTGGGCGGGTCGGCGCAGATCAAGGCGATGAAGAAGGTGGCCGGCAAGCTGAAGGGCGAGCTGGCGCAGTACCGCGAGTTGGAGGCCTTTGCGCAGTTCGGCTCCGAGCTCGACGCGGTCACGCAGCGGCAGCTGGCCCGCGGCGCGCGCGCCGTGGAGGTCCTGAAGCAGCCGCAGTACGCGCCCATCCCGGTGCAGCAACAGGTGGTCATCATCTACGCGCTCACGAACGGCTACCTCGACGACGTGGACGTGGACCAGATCCGCACCTGGGAGCGCGACTTCCACGTCTATATGCGCACCGAGCGGCCGCAGGTTCTGGAGAGCATCCTGCAGACGCGGGACCTCACCAAGGAGAACGAGGCGGCGCTGGTCGAGGCGATCAAACACTATAAGGAGCTCTTCGCCTCCCCTCATTCGCCGGTGGGCACGGAGGACTACCACCGTTCGGCGATCCTCCAGGAGACGGCCGCGGACCGGCGCATGTCGGAGGAGCAGCTCCGCCTGGCTTCGCGGCCCGAGGCGAACGCGGCCACGGCGCGGCAGTCGTATTGACGACGGGGCGGTAGGGAAGGGGGAGCTAGGGAACCGTCCCCGGCCCCTCTTCCCCGTACCCTGTTCCCTGCAACCTATCCGTTCATGGCCAAAGCCAGAGAACTCAAGGGGCGGATCCGCTCGGTCCAGAACACGCGCAAGATCACGCGGACGATGGAGATGGTCGCCACGTCCAAGCTGAAGCGGGCGCAAGACCGGGTGGCGGCCGCGCGGCCCTACGCGGAGCGGCTGGGAGAGGTGATCGGCCGGGTGCTGACCCCGGAGCTCGCGGCGCGCTACCCGCTGCTGCGGCAACCGGAGGAGGTGCGGCGGGCGGCCGTCGTGATGCTGACGGGGAACCGCGGCCTCGCGGGCGCCTTCAACACCAACCTGATTCGCGAGTCGCGCAACCTGATCCAGGAGCTGAGCGACCGCGGGGTGGAGACCGAGGTGCACGGGGTGGGGAAGAAGGGGATCAACTTCTTCCGCTTCCAGCGTATGCCGATGGCCTCACGGCGCACCGACATCGGCGATCGTCCCTCGTCGGCCGACGCGGAGTCGGTGATCAAACCGCTGATGGAGCGCTTCGTCGCCGGCGAGCTGGACGCGGTGTACCTGGTGTACGCCAGCTTCAACTCGGCGCTCTCGACGCCGCCGACGCGGCAGCAGGTGCTTCCCATCGTCCCGCCGGGGAACGCGGAGCGCAGGGCGGAGGTGGACTACCTCCTGGAGCCCTCGGCGGACGCGATCCTCTCGCAGATCCTCCCGCTCTACGTGCGCAACAGCATGTACCGGGCGCTGGTGGAGACCACCGCGGGGTTCTACGGGGCCCAGCGGACCGCGATGAAGAACGCGACCGACAACGCCGGAGACATGGTCGAGGTGCTCACCCGCACCTACAACCGCGCCCGCCAGGCGCAGATCACCCAGGAGATCGCGGAGATCGTGGGTGGCGCCGCGGCGCTTGGCTGACGGGTCCTCAGTCTTCACTCGTCGATCTTCCGTCCGCAGACCGACGACTGGCGACTGAGGACTGACGACTTATACAACAAGGAGATCCATCATGGCGGCAACTGCCCCAGAGAGAGCCACGGTCCCGACGACGGAGAGTCCGGCCGGAAAGGTGATCGCGGTGATCGGGCCGGTGATCGACGCCGAGTTCGCCGACGGCAACCTGCCGGAGATCTACAACGCGCTCCGCATCCAGCAGCCGGCCCTCGACGGGCGCCCGGCGCTCGAGCTGGTGCTGGAGGTGCAGCAGCACATCGGGCGCGGGCAGGTGCGCGCGGTGGCGATGGAGTCCACCGACGGCGTCGTGCGCGGCATGGACGTGATCGACACCGGACAGGCCATCACCGTGCCGGTCGGGAAGGCGGCGCTCGGCCGGATCCTCAATGTGGTCGGGAATCCGGTGGACGAGATGGGCGTGATCCCGGAGGGCGCCGAGCGCTGGCCGATCCACCGCGACCCGCCCAAGTTCGTCAACCTGGAGCCGAAGACCGAGATCCTGGAGACGGGGATCAAGGTGCTCGACCTCATCGCCCCCTACGTGAAGGGCGGGAAGATCGGTCTCTTCGGCGGCGCCGGCGTGGGCAAGACGGTCATCATCCAGGAGCTCATCCACAACATCGCCATGGGGCACGGCGGCCGCTCGGTGTTCGCCGGCGTCGGCGAGCGGACCCGCGAGGGCACCGACCTCTGGCTGGAGTTCAAGGAGAGCAACCTCATCAAGGATGAGAACCTCGAGGAGTCCTCGGTGTCGCTCGTCTACGGCCAGATGAACGAGCCGCCCGGCGCGCGCCTCCGGGTCGCGCTGACCGGCCTCACCGTGGCGGAGTACTTCCGCGACGTCGAGAAGCAGGACGTGCTCTTCTTCGTCGACAACATCTTCCGCTTCACGCAGGCGGGTTCCGAAGTGTCGGCGCTCCTCGGGCGCATGCCTTCGGCGGTGGGCTACCAGCCGACGCTCGCGACGGAGATGGGCGAGCTGCAGGAGCGGATCACCTCGACGCGCGAGGGCTCGATCACCTCGGTGCAGGCGATCTACGTGCCGGCGGACGACCTCACCGACCCCGCCCCCGCGACCGCCTTCGCGCACCTGGACTCGACCACCACGCTCTCACGCGCGATCTCGGAGCTGGGGATCTACCCGGCGGTGGACCCGCTGGATTCGACGAGCCGGATCCTGGACGCGCAGTACATCGGCGAGCGGCACTACCGCGTGGCCACCGGCGTACAGCGGATCCTGCAGCGCTACAAGGAGCTGCAGGACATCATCGCGATCCTCGGGATGGACGAGCTCACCGAGGAGGACAAGGTGATCGTGGGCCGCGCCCGGCGCATCCAGCGCTTCCTCTCGCAGCCCTTCCCACGTCGCGGAGGGGTTCACGGGAACCCCGGGCAAGTACGTGAAGCTCGAGGAGACGATCGAGTCCTTCGAGCGCGTGGTGGCCGGAGAGTTCGACCACCTCCCGGAGCAGGCCTTCTACATGGTGGGCGGCATCGAGGACGCGGTGGAGAAGGCCCGCCGGCTGGAGCAGGGCGGCTGATGGCGGCTCCCGCGACGGACTCCGGTCCCGCGGCGCTCCGCGTCGTGGTGATCTCCCCCGAGGCCACCGTCTTCGAGGGAGAGGCGGACATGGTGGTGGCGCCCTCGTGGGACGGCGAGCTCGGCATCCTGCGCGGGCCATGCGCCGCTGATGGCCCTGCTCGGCTCCGGCGACCTCCGCGTCCGCCGCGGCGGCGCCACCGAGCGTTTCTACGTGCGGGGCGGATTTTTGCAGGTGATCGACGACGTGGTCACGGTGCTGAGCGAGCACGCGGAGAGCGCGAAGTAGCCGTTTCCTCTTCGCCGGCCGCTCACGGCCCCTACCTCGGCACGAGGCGGGGGCCGTGTTCCATGGCGCGCGGAAGGCCAACCGATCGAGGCTCGGCCTGGTCAGGAGCTTGCGGGGCCGCGGACCGGACCTGCGGATCCTCGCCGACCTGGGCGCCGACCTCCTCCTGGGCCCAAACCTGACGGGCCGGTTTCGCGATGGGACCCGGCCATCCGACCGCGGATTTCTCTCTCGGGCTCGCGTGGCGCTGAACGGATGAAAATCGACCTGCACCTACATTCCCACATCTCCGACGGCCAGCTCTCGCCCGAGGCGCTCGTCCGGGCGGCGGCGGCCGGCGGGCTGTCCGCGATCGCTCTCACCGACCACGATACCGCCGCGGGGGTGGGGGAGGCGACGCTCGCGGCGCAGGGGCTGCCGCTCCGCGTGATTCCGGGGATCGAGGTGAGCACGCGCTCGGACGAGCACGAGTTTCACGTGCTGGGCTATTGGATCGAGCCGTCCTCCGACGCGATCCTCCGCTACCAGGAGACGGCGGTGGGCCGGCGGGTGCGCCGTATGGAAGGGATGGTCGACAAGCTACGCGGCATGGGAATCCCGATCACCTACGAGGAGGTGGCGAGCGCGGCCGGACCGGCACGCTCGATCGGAAGGCCGCACCTGGCGCGGGCGCTCCTCGCCGCGGGACACACGCGCTATTACGGCGAGGCGTTCGAGCGCTACATCTCCGACAGCGGACCGGCCTTCGTGGCGGAGCGCTTCCCGACGCCGGAGGAGGCGATCGCCATGATCCACGAGGCAGGCGGAGTGGCGGTCTGGGCGCACCCGCCGCTGGAGCTCCTCGCCCCGGTGCTGCCGCGCTTCGTGGAGTGGGGGGTGGACGGCGTGGAGTGCTTCCGCCCCGCGCTCTCCGGGGCCGACGTTCAGTGGCTGGAGCACGCGGCCCGCGCGGAGGGTCTCTTCCCCACGGGCGGATCGGATTGGCACGGGCCGCACCGCGCGGCGCTCGGAGATTTCTTCGTGCGGCCGCAGGAGGTGCGGGAGCTGCTCGAAGTTGGCGGGGCGGCGGAGCCCTGACCCCGGCTCCGGCGCGGGATCCACCGCGCGGAACTTACCACGAGCACGCCGCCGCCACGGAAAGGGAGCGCGGGGCATCGGAGTTCCTCCGATGCCCCGCGTCGCATCACCTGCCGTAGCCCGCGCCACCCTCCATCAGCAGGACAGGCAGCGATGATTGTTCCTGGAGCCGAGGCTCTCGAGCAGCTTGATGGTTTCCGGATAGGGCTGGGTGCGCTGAGCGGGGCCGTTCGCCATGTCGGCAGTCGTCTGCCCCTTCCGGCTGATCGCGGTCACCTCGCCACACCCCGTTCCACCAGGAACTGGATCACCTCGTTGTCTCCGCGAGCCGCCGCATGGTGGATGGGATTGTAGCCGTTGAAGTCCCGGGCATTGACGTCGGCCCCGAGCTCGTCGACCAGGTACTTCACCGCCGGAAGCCAGCCCTCCGGCATATGGCGGTGGGAGTTCGCCGCGAAACCCTCTCCGTATCCGACGCCGGTGGCGGCGTGGATGGGATAGATCCCCGGACCTCCCACCGGAACCGCCGGTAGGCCGGAAAGATCCTCGTCCGGGGCCTTCTCGAAGAAGATGGCCCGTTCGCTCTTCGGCGGCTTGTTCGTCGGGATGCCAGGGTCCGCGCCGTACTTCACGAGCAGCTTCATGGCGTCGACGTCCAGAGCGTACGCGGATCGCCAGAACGCCGTCGCTCCGCGAATGTCCACGTCCAACTGCGCGAAGTTGTACTCCATGTACCAGATGTGCTTGTTGAGACGGGCGTTCGGGTCCGCTCCGGCCTGGAGCAGGGCTTCCATCAGCTCGAGGTAGGTGGCGTTCTGCTGGTGGTATGCCAGCTGTTGCGGATATCTCGCCTTCGGAGCCCAGAACGTGTTGACGGCGGCGAAGAGCGGAGTGGTGCCCGCGTCGCTGGCCAGGTTGGGGTCCGCCCCGCGCTGGAGGAGGTTCATGCCCAGATCGAAATGGCCGTTGATCGCCGCCATCAGGAGGGGGCTCGTGTGGTCTCTCCTCGCTCACCTGATTCACGTCGGCGCCCGGCATCCAGGAGAGCCAGCGCGGATTCCAGGTTCCCCTCGCGAACCGCGTAGAGGAGCGCGGTGGTTCCGCCCTGCGCACCGACCATTTGCGTGTACCCTGCGAATCCTTCGTCCGTCTTCGCGGGCGCGTCCTCATCCGCCTCGACCGCCGGCGGAGAGCGCTGGAGCCGCTGCGCCGACTTCACCGCCAACTGCACCTGCTCCGGAGAGGGACGCCAGGTTTCCGAACCGCCCTCCGCCTCGCGGAAGACGTCGAAGATGGAGTCCCGGTGCTTCCGCGCGAGGTCGTCCACCGCTTCGATCACCGGATAGTGGAGGACGCGGGTGGCGAGAGAGGCGTCAGCTCCGTGCTGCAGCAGGGTTTGCACGACGGCCGCCCGGTTGTCGGCGGCAGCCCACATCAGCGGCGTCTGTCCGGCGGAGTGCTCCGGCGAGTTCGGGGACGCACCTCCTTCCAGGAGGACGGCCACCGCCTGCGGGTTGCCCGCTCGGGAAGCGAAGTGCAACGCGGTCGCCCCGCCGGAGGCCGTGACCGTGTTGGGATCGCTCCCTGCTTCGAGCAGGAGCCCGATCATCTCCGCATCCCCGGACCGGCTGGCGAGATGGAGCGGCGTGTACGCCCCGTTTCGCGTGACCGGATCCAGACGGGCGCCCGCCGAGAGGAGCAACTCCGCGAGACCGGCCTGGCCGTTCTCGGCCGCCCAGTGGAGCGCGGTCATCCCGTCGCCCTGGGCGGCGTCGACGTCCGCGCCCTGCTCCACGAGAGCCCGCACCTTCTCCACATCCTGCCGCATCGCCGCATCCGCGACCGGAGAGTCCGGGGGCGATGCGGCCGCCCCGAGCATGAAGACCAGGCCCAGGACGCCGATCGCGTTAAGGCGCGTGGCTCTCATCATTCATCCCTCCGGAGAATTGTGAAGTGCGTACGACAGGGGCTCGAGCGCGGAGAGTGCCTGCTCCGAGCGGTGTGGAAGCCAATCGATCGGAGTGGAGGACGGCGACGCGGCGAGCCACTCCGGCTGACCGTTCGTTCTCCCGCAACCCCAATGCATAGCTCCACCGATCCTCGAACGATGTACGATAACTGCTCTCAGCACAAGCCGACCTGTTTTTTCGCGCACCCTGGCGGGTAAGCGCCGTCAGGAGCGGGAATCACCCGCGGAGGTTGGGATTGGTCTGCCTCTCGTTCTCGGATATAGGGAAGCAGAGATCCTGCTGCTGCAGCGGCAGTCCGCGCGGGTTCCCCACCGTCTCCAGCGGATCGAGCGCACCCGGCGTGTTGCTCTCCTTCCAGCGGCGCAGGTCGCCCAGGCGCCGGGACTCGAGCCAGAGCTCGATGCCCCGCTCGCGCTTCAACCGCGTCCACGCCTCGGCGAGGTCGCTCGCGGTGATCTGCGGCACCGTCTCAACTCCCAGTGTCGCGCGAAGCTCGTTGACGACGTCGATCGCGCCCTGCCAGTCGCCCTGGCGGAGCATGTACTCGGCTTCGATCAGCCGCATCTCGCGCCCGGTCGACAGGTTGATCGCGGAACTACGATCGGGATGCTTCATCTGCCGGTAGAAGGGCACGCGCCCGAGACCCACCACCGCGCCGTCCCCGAGCTCCTCGCTTCCGGTCCCCACCACGTACGCTACACGCGGGTCCCGCGTCTCGGCGAAGTAATCCTCGTTCGCCGTGGCCCAGACGGTGTGCGCGCGGTAGGGCTGGCCCCGGCTCGCCTCGTGGACGCGGTTGTACAGATCGAGCGTGGTGGCGTAGTACGGCATGGCGTATCTGAAACCGCTGGGTACCGTCGAAGCGTCTTCCACGGCGCCGGCCCAGTCGCCCAGGTACATCCGGACCGAGGCGCGGCCCGCGCGCGCGGCGGTCGCGATCTCCGGCCGGTTCGCGGCCTGGGCGATCTGCAACGCCTGCGTGAAGTGCGCCTCCGCGCGTTCGAAGTACGCGGCGTTCGGCTGGACGGGTCCGTTGTTGAAGATCGCGTCGCAGAAGTTCTCGCCGAGGTGACGGTTCGCGTATCCGGCATACAGGAGGATCTGCGCCGCGGGAGGATACCTGTCGAACTCCGCCTCCCCCACGGCCTCTAGGAAGCGCCGCGCCCCGTCCTCGGCCGTCCAGCGGGCGCGTTGCGCGAGCATCCAGTGCTCGTTGACTTCGTCCGGAGCGAGGATGCCGATCTGCGCCCGCGTCGGGATGCCGTGGGCTCCGGTCGAGCCGGCCGGGTGGATCTCCCGAGCGAGCGCGGCGCCCGTATAGGCCGTCCAGTTGAGCGCCTCGGCGAGATCTCGTCCGGCGCCGTTCACCACTCCCGTATGGGCCGTCGGGGCATTGAGGAAGGTGTCTTCCACCGGTCCCGGATTGGTGACCGTGAAGTCGCAGGCGGCCACCCCCACCGCCGGCAGCAGGACCCGCAGGGCGGCGCGGGCGCTCCGTCCCACCTTGTATCGCGTTTGGTTGACGTAGCGCCCCAGATCCGCGAAGGCGAGCTTCTCGCTCCGTCCCACCTTGTATCGCGTTTGGTTCCTCATAGGTTCTCTATATCGACGGTAGAAGGTCCCGAGTCGACCGGTTAGAAGGCAAACCGGAGCGAAGCGATCAGCGTCGCCGGCGCGGGAATGGTCTGGTTGATCGAGCGCACGGCCTCGTCGTACCCGTCGCCGCCGCTCATCTCCGGATCGAGCACCGGGAAGTCCTTCTTCCAGCTGAACCAGTTGGCGGCGGAGAGGGCGAGGCTCGCGGTCCGGACGCCCGGAAGGAATCCAGTGATCGGAATGCGCAGAGTCACGTCGCGCAGCTTCGCGAAGTCGCCTGGCTGGATGAACCAGTCCGGCTTCACGTTGCTGGCGATGCACTGCATGCGCTCGCGCGCCGTCAGCTCCTCTTGCCGCCCCATCGCGATGAGCTCGTAGGCGCCGAAGCAGGTCGGCCATTCGACGGAGCGCTGCAGGGCGCCCAGCGAGGCGCTCTCGTACAGGTAGTGGCCGCCGATGTACTCCGCGCGGGCGGAGAGCTGGATCCCGTACGGGAGCCCGACGTCCGTGCTCAGACCGAAGATGTGCGTCGGCTGGTTGGGTCCGTAGATCGCGTTCCGGACGATGCAGGCCTGTCCCGCCCCGCAGGCGTCCTCGCTCGCCACCTCCACCGGCTGCATCTTGATCTCCGGGTGGATGATCTTGTCGGCGCGGATCACCGGAACCGATTCGCCCTCGATCACCCAACCGAAGCTGCCGAGGCTGAACGCGGGGGCTCCGCCGAGGCTGAGGACCTCGCTCCGCAGGGTGCTGGCGGTAAAGCCGAGATCCCAGCTGAAGTCCGGGGTCTGCACCAGGGAGGCGTTGACCGCCAGCTCGATTCCCGAGTTCTCCAGCTCGCCCACGTTGCGCAGCTGGAACCCGGCCTCGGCCTCGTCGGAGAAGAACCCGTCCGACGGAGTCAGCCGGACCCGGAAGAGCGCGTCCGTGGTCCTCGCGTGGAAGTAGGTGAAGTCCACCCCGAGCCGCTGGTTGAGGAAGCCGGCGTCGAAGCCCAGCTCGGTTTCCGCGGTGGTTTCGGGGCCGAGATTGGGGTTTCCTTCGTTGAGCGGGCGGAACGCGGAGGCGATACCCCATCCCACGGCCTCCCAGGTTCGGACCGCGTCGAAGGCGCCGGGGGCGCGGCCCGCCTGCCCGTAGGCGGTGCGCAGCTTGACGGTCCCCCACGCCTGGTTCCAGAACGGCTCTTCGGAGAGCACCCACGAGCCGCTGACCTTCGGATACAGCTGCAGGCCGAAGTCCTGGCCGAAGGCGCTGTTCCCGTCGACCCGCATGCCCACGGTGAGGAAGTAGCGGTCCTGGAAGCCGAGCAGCTCCTGGAGGAAGAAGCCCGCGTTGATCACCCGCTGCCGGTTCTCGAAGGCCTGCTTCACGGAGCCGGCGGTCACCGTCGGAACCGGGACGCCGGGGAAGTTCTCCGAGTACGCGTAGTTGTCGTTCTCCTCCACCGTGGCGCTCTGCGCGCCCCAGGAGAAGGTGGAGGAGATCGCGGGGGTGAAGTTGTTCTGGAAGGAGCCGACGTAATCCAGCGTCAGCGTCTCACCCGTCCACCGCTGATCGGAGATGATCCCGCCGGGAGCGAAATGGAAGCCCGCGGGCCGCACCTGCCGGTTCTCCACCCGCGCCTCGTCGAGACCTACGGTGAAGCGGTGGGTGAAGTTGTCGACGGGCGCATAGGTCGCCGTTCCCCCGATGATGAACCGGTCGATGTAGGTATCGATATCGTACTCCAGCACCTTGTTGACGTCTTCCTTGGCGTAGGAGGCGAAATAGTTCCGGTCCCGGCGGAAGGTGTTCAGCGTCAGCCCCTGCGCGTTGCCGCCGGCGGGGGTCTGCTGCAGTTCGTTGCTGGTGTACGAGGTGTTCCACTCCAGCGTCAGCTCGCTGGCCGGCCGGAAGGTGAAGTTGCCGCGGACCACGTACTTCTGCTCTTCGTCGAGGGGGAATACGCCCTCGTTGTCCTCGAAGGAGCCGGAGACGAAGTATTGCATCGCCTCCGTGCCTCCGCCGACGGATCCGGCGTAGCGGTGCCGCCACGCATCCCGCAGCCACGGATCGGTGAAGAGGTACCTAGACTGGCCGTACTCGAGGGCTGGAAGGCCGAAATCCGCCGGATCCACGTCCGGAGCGAACGGCCGCATCCGGGAGAATCCCTGGTCCGTCTCGACCGTCCACTGGGGAGCGCCGCTGGCCCCACTCTTGGTGAAGATCTGGATCACGCCGGCCGCGGCCTCCGTGCCGTAGAGGGTCGTCGCCGCCGCGCCCTTGATGATCTCGATCCGCTCGATGTCGTTCGGGTTGATGTCCGAGAGCGGATTCGGCGTCACGTTGGCGCTACGGCTGCTGATGCCGATCGGCGGAACGTTCTTCGGATAGGCGTCGCTGCGGATCCGAACGCCGTCGATGTAGATCAGCGGCTGGTTGCTGAGCGCCACGCTGGTGGTGCCGCGAAGCCGAATCGACTGTCCCGAGCCGATGCTTCCGGCCGAGGCTTGCACGCTCACGCCCGCCGCGCGGCCCTGCAGGAGGTCCGTGACGTCCTGTACCGGCTCCGCCACTTCCGCCGTCTGGATCTGGCTGATCGAGTTGCCGATCTCCCGCCGGCGCGCGGCGCCCGCCGTGCCGGTGACCACCACCTCGTCGAGCGCGATGGCGCTCTCGGAGAGCTCGAAGTCCAGCGTCGCGGATTGCTCGCCCTGGACCGTGGTCGACTTCTGCTGCACCGTGAAGCCGATCATCTGCACCCTCACGGTCTGAGGACCCGCGGGGACGTTGACGATGAGGTATTCGCCCTGCGCGTTGGTGAGGCTGCCGCGGCCGGTTCCGGGAATCGAGACCTGCGCGCCCGCCATGGGCCGAAGCGTGTTGGCCGCGGTGACGCGGCCTCGCACGGTCCCGTTCGACTGGGCGAGCAGGGGAGCGCCCTGGAACATGAAGCCCAACACCAACACCGCCAGCGACATCCCGGGCTTCAGATGGCTGGTAGAGGTCATTTTCCCTCCCGTGTGAAGATGGTCGCTCTCTCGGACGGAACCCGTGGGCCCGGGCAGGCGGGGTCGAGCCGGAGAAACGCCTCAGTCGTCCGCTCGCCGTCGAGACCGGGCGGCGCATCGGGACAGGGGAGCCGGGCGGCTTCGCGGGGTCGCGCCCCACGCGCAGCGGCTTGGAATGAAGAGGGGAGTATCAGGCGCTCGATTCAGCGTAGCATCCTCCCGGATGCACGTCAATGACGTCGTCATTTACGCGCTATGCGGTGAGCCGAGGCATGGATGATCCAGGCTCCGTCTCGGACGAGCCCGATCTTCCGGAATACCCACCGGCCCGTTGCCGTTGGTGCCTCGATCCGGTATCGTTGAGTTACTCTCTGAGGATCGCTCCGAGGGATGGAGCACGTACGATTCGAAGGACCTTTGCTTTCCGCCTGGGCGGCGACTTCCGCCGCCCCGGCCGACTCGGCGTTCCTCGTTGCCGAAAGCCGATCATGAGCTCCGATACCCGGCGTTCTTTTTCCCGGGCGACGACGGACGAGGCGGCCGGTGCGCGTCGTGGCCGGAGGATGGTGGACGCTCCCCGGCTCCTGGAGCGGCTCGACGCGCAGCTCGAGCGTGGCTACTTCAGCATCCACTGGCTCTGCCTCGACCTCGGAGTTCAGCACGGGTATGTCCTGGGGATCCTTTCCGAGCTGCTGGACCGCCGCCTGATCGAGCAACGGATGACCTCGCCCTATCTTCGAATCACCCCCGCGGGACGTGACCTGGTGACCGTCCTCCATTCCGTGTCTCCGCCGCCCTGACTCCTTCGACCGATCTCCCGCCCCCCACCTCTGGTCCGTCGGCGGCTTCCGTACGGCGCCCGCTCCGAACCGCTCCTCCGTGCGCCGCTGTCCGCGTTCCGGCGACGATCTCCGCCGTCCACTCCGTGGTGCGTCCGGCGACCGGTTGCGGGTTCTCGACCCGAGTCCGCCGGGCCGTGCCTTTCAGCCGGGATCCCGCGCGTACCCGTGGAACTCGTGGCGGGGTCGCAGGTAGAAGGAACCGGATCTCGCGGCGTGAAGTCCCCGGCGGCCCGCGAGAGAGGCTGTCCCCGATTCCAAGACAAGGTGCGATGGTGGATTGTACGCAGTTCCTGGACGCCTATTCGGAGTTCCGCGACGGGCTCCTGACCCGCGAGCTCATGCAAGGTCACGAGGCCCACCTCGTCGCGTGCTCCTCGTGTGCGCGCTACGACCGCGTCGTCGAGCAGGGCATCCGGGTGTTCAGAGACCTTCCGCCGGTGGAGCCGTCGCAGGACTTCGTCCCGCGGCTCCAACACCGCCTCTATCACTTGGAAGAGGAGATGCGGAGCCCCTCCGGCCACGCCTCCGGCACCCCTGTCGCCTTCACGCTCGCGATCGCGGCGATCATCGGAGTGAGCGCCTGGATGCCCACGATCCGCGCCCGTCCGGCGGAGTTCCGGCTTCCGCCGGTCGCCGCCCACGCGCCGCATCGCCTGCAGGGGGTCCATGTCCTCTTCGAGAGCGGACCCCTGTCGGGCGTGCTGCCGATGCAGCCTCCGGCGGGGATGCCGGCGGCGAACCTGCTCTTCTACCGCTATTCGCCGGTGGGCTCGTATCTCGCCCAGCCGACGAGCTTTTCGCTGCCACACTAGCTCCGGCCGTTCCCTCCCGAGCCGTCCCGCGATGCCGCCGTTGAGCTACCCTGCGCTTCTGAAGACTCTGTCGAAGCGCTCGCCCGCGGCGGCCTTCTTCTTCCACGGCGAGGAGGAGTACCTCCGCGAGGAGGCCGTCCGGCGGGTGGTGGAGGCGTACCTCGACCCCTCGACGAGCGACTTCAATCACGATCAGCTCCGCGGCGCCGAGGTCCCCGCGGAGCAGCTCGCCTCACTGCTGGCCACCCCGCCGATGATGGCGGAGTACCGCGTCGTGGTCCTCCGCGACGCGCAGGGGCTCTCGAACCGGGCCCGCGAGACCGTGGAGGCCGCCGCCCGGAAGCCTCCCGCGGGGCTCATCCTCGTCGTCGCGGCCACCATCCCCTCCGGCAGCCGCGCCAAATTCTACTCCAACCTCCAGAACGCCGCCCTCTCGGTGGAGTTCGGCGCCGTGGAGGCCATGGACCTCCCGGGCTGGCTCGTGGAACATGCCCGGGAGGTCCATGGATCCGTCCTGGAGATCGAGGCGGCACGCGCTCTGGCGACGGCCATCGGCAGCCAGCTCGGGGTGCTCGCCCGCGAGCTCGGTAAGCTCGCGGACTACGCCGCCGGCCGCTCCTCGATCACCCTCGACGATGTGCGCGCCGTCGGCGGCTACATCCCACGGGTGGACCGCTGGAGCTGGTTCGATCTGGTGGGCGAACGGCGCTTCGAGGAGGCCCTCCCCCTCGTCCCGCTCCTCCTAGAGTCGGGAGAGAGCGGGGTGGGTCTGGTGATCGGGATGACCGCGCAGCTCCTCCGCGTGGCCCTGGCGTCCGCGGGTGGCAAGGACGCGCTGGAGAAGCAGCTGAAGCCGTACCAGCGCTGGCTCGCCGGCCGCGTCCTCCCACAGGCGCGCCGCTGGTCGACGGAGGAGGTGGACCGAGCCCTCGGCGAGCTGCTGCGGACGGACCGGCTCCTCAAGAGCACCTCGCTCACCGACCGCCAGGCGATCGAGGAGCTCCTCCTCCGCCTCGCCGACCTCCCCGCCTCGCGCCGCTCGGCGGCGTGACCGGTCGGTTGCCCGCCCCCCACCCCCCGCCTATCTTCCCCTCGCTCCGCGCCGCTCGCCGCCGGCGGGGACGGACCCCCGCGACGCGGCCGCCCGCTTCCTCTCGCTGAGTCGATGGCGTCCGAAGACACCCCCCTCATGCGGCAGTGGCGGGAGATCAAGTCCCGTCATCCCGACGCGCTGGTCTTCTTCCGCGTGGGGGACTTCTACGAGATGTTCTACCAGGACGCCGAGGAGGGGTCGCGGCTACTCGACCTCACCCTCACCTCTCGGAACAACGGGAGCTCCCGCGCCCCTCTCGCGGGGGTCCCCGTGCACGCCCTCGACACCTATCTGCAGCGCCTGATCCGCCTCGGGAAGCGGGTGGCGATCTGCGAGCAGGTGGAGGACCCCGCCGACGCGAAGGGGATCGTGCGGCGCGAGGTGGTGGAGACCGTCTCGCCGGGCACGGCGCTGAACGCCGCCCTCCTCGACGCCCGGCGCAACAACTTCCTCGCGGCCGTCGCCGGAGATCCCGCCGAAGGGGGGACGGTGGGGATCGCCTGCGCCGATCTCTCCACGGGGGAGCTGCGCCTCCAGACGACGACCTGGGAGGCGCTCCCCGACGCGCTCGGGCGTCTCGAGCCCGCGGAGCTCCTCCTGCCCCGCTCGTGGGAGCTCTTCGGCCTGCCGGGCGCGCAGGCGGCGGTGCGGACCTACCGCGGAGACTGGATTTTCGACATGGCTCACGGGCGCGAGGAGCTCCGCAGCCGCTTCTCCGTGCTCAACCTCGACGGCTTCGGCTTCGCGGCCGGCGACGGCGCCCTGATCGGCGCGTGCGGGGCGGTGGTCACCTACCTGGCCGAGACCCAGCCCTCCGTGGTCGAGTGCCTGCGTCCCCCGCGCATCGAGCGATCGGTGGACCAGATGCAGCTCGACGAGATGACTCGCCGCAATCTGGAGCTGGTGGAGCCGCTCGGCGGCCGCTCCGGCGGGGAGACGCTGCTCGGGGTGCTGGACGAGGCGCTCACCCCGATGGGCGGCCGGCTGCTGCGCCGCTGGATCCTCGCACCCCTCGTGGAGGTCGACGGCATCCGGCGGCGTCAGGCGGCCGTCGCGGCTCTGGTCGACGACGCCGACCTCCGGCGCGAGCTCCGTGCCGCGCTCGCGCCGGTCCGGGACCTGGAGCGGCTGGCGGTGCGGATCGCATCCGGACGCTGCGGCCCCCGCGATCTCCTCGCGGTGGACGCCTCCCTCTCGCTCGTGCCACGCCTGCGCGACGCCCTCGCCGCGTCGGAGAGCCCGCTTCTCGCGGCGCACCGCGACGGGCTCGACCCGATGCCCGAGCTTCGCGAGCTGATCTCCTCCGCCATCGCCGACGAGCCGCCCGTGAGCGTCGCCGACGGCGGGGTGATCCGCGCGGGATATCACCCCGAGCTGGACGACCTGCGCTCGGTACGCGAGGGGGCGGTGGACTGGATCGCGAACCTTCAGGCGCGCGAGCGGGAACGGGCGGGGATCCCGTCGCTCAAGATCGGGTTCAACAAGGTGTTCGGGTACTACCTCGAAGTCACCCGCGCCAACCTCTCGCGCGTCCCGAACGACTACCAGCGCAAGCAGACCCTCGCCAACGCGGAGCGCTACTTCACCCCCGAGCTGAAGGAGTGGGAGGAGAAGGTGCTCCATGCCGAAGAGCGGATCGGCGAGCTCGAGGCCCGCGTCTTCGACGAGGTTCGGCGGCGGGCGGCGGAGCGCATGGCCGCAGTGCAGGAGGTGGCGGAGTCGATCGCCGTCCTGGACGTGCTCGTCTGCCTCGCCGAAGTGGCGGTGCGGCGCGAGTACGTTCGCCCGCAGGTGGAGGAGGGGTTCGCGCTGCACGTGCGCGCGGGGCGCCATCCCGTGGTCGAGACGATGATGCCGCGGGAGGAGTTCATTCCCAACGACGTGATGCTCGACGAGAGCGCGCGGGTGATGATCCTCACCGGCCCGAACATGGCCGGGAAGTCCACCGTCCTGCGGCAGGTGGGGCTGATCCAGCTCCTGGCGCAGGTGGGCTCCTTCGTCCCCGCGAGAGCCGCGCGCCTCGGCGTGGTGGACCGCATCTTCACGCGCGTCGGGGCCTCCGACAACCTGGTCCGGGGGCAGTCCACCTTCATGGTCGAGATGAACGAGACCGCCGCCATCCTGAACGGCGCCTCGAGCCGCTCCCTCGTCTTGCTCGACGAGATCGGGCGCGGCACCTCCACCTGGGACGGGCTGAGCGTCGCGACGGCGGTGACGGAGTACCTGCACCGTCGGATCGGCGCGAAGACCATCTTCGCCACCCACTACCACGAGCTGACGGAGCTGGCGGGGCGGCTGGAGGGGGTGGTGAACTTCAGCGTGGCGGTGAAAGAGGAGGGGGAGCACATCGTCTTCCTGCGTTCGCTCGTCGGGGGAGGCGCCGACCGTTCGTACGGGGTGGAGGTGGCGCGTCTCGCGGGGCTGCCCCGGGAGGTGATCGAGCGGGCGAGGGCCCTTCTCTCCGACCTGGAGCGCGGCGCCACTCGAGGCAGGGGAGCGCGGCAGGCGCGGGGTACGGGCGACCTCGCGCAGCTCGCCCTCTTCGATCCCCCGCCGCCGCACGCCGCGCTCGAGCGGCTGCGGGGGATCGACCCCAACCGCCTGACGCCGATCGAGGCACTGCAGCTGGTGGCGGAGCTGACCACCCTGGCCCGGAGCGAATCGTGAAGCACGAGCCTCGCGCAGGCGCGTGGATCGGAGGAGCCCTCGTCCTCTCTCTCCTGCTCCTGCCCCTGGGAGGGTGCGGGGAGGCGGTGCCCGAGACCGCGCCGACTCAGCTCGCGGGTTCCCCCTTCCACTACCCCGAGGATCTCTGGGACGCCGGCGTGGAAGGCGAGACCCTGCTGAGGCTCTTCGTGGACGTGGAGGGAAACGTGGACACCATGCGGGTGGAGCGCACGAGCGGCTACCCCGCCTTCGACTCGGCGGCCGTCGAGGGAGCGCGCGACCTGCGCTTCGAGCCCGCCCGGCGCGGCGAGGAAACGGTCGGCGCCTGGGTCCTCCTTCCGGTGCAGTTCGATCTCCCGTCGGCCGACTCCGCCGGCGGCGGTTCACCCTGAACTCCTTCAAGGACCGATACACATGGCACGCCACGAGCGCCCGTACGAGAGCGTCCTCGACGTGATCGGCTGGACTCCCCTCATCCGTCTGGGAAAGGTCGCCGCGGGGATCCGCACTCCCGTGTACGGGAAGGCCGAGTTCATGAACCCCGGCGGCTCCGTGAAGGACCGCATCGGCCCCGCGATCGTCGAGGCGGCGGAGCGGGACGGGAGCCTGCGGCCTGGCGGCACCGTCGTCGAGGGGACGAGCGGCAACACCGGGGTCGGCCTCGCCCTCGCGGCCACCCTCAAGGGTTACCGCTGCATCTTCACCATTCCCGACAAGATGAGCCAGGAGAAGGTGCGGCTCCTGAAGGCCTTCGGAGCGGAGGTGATCGTCACCCCCACCGCGGTCCCGCCTGACCATCCGGACAACTACGTGGTGATGGCGAAGCGCATCGCGCACGAGACGCCGAACGCGATCCTCGCCAACCAGTTCTACAACCAGGCCAACCCCGCCGCGCACTACGCCACCACGGGTCCCGAGCTGTGGGAGCAGACGGGGGGGAGGATCACCCACTTCGTCTCCGCCGCCGGGACCGGTGGGACGATCACCGGGGTGGGTCGCTACCTGAAGGAGAGGAACCCGGAGATCCGCATCGTCGGCGGCGACCCGCAGGGGTCGATCATCCGCGGCTACGCCGAGACGGGGATGAAGGGAGAGAGCGCGCCGTACAAGGTCGAGGGGATCGGGCAGGACAAGATCCCCGGAACGCTGGACATGACCGTGGTGGACGAGTGGCGCACAGTCGACGACCGCAGCGCCTTCGCGCTCGCGCGGCGGCTGACGCGCGAGGAGGGGCTCTTCGTGGGCGGCTCCACCGGGCTGATCGCCCACGTCGCGCTGCAGGTCGCCCGCGAGGTGGACGATCCGGACGCGTGCGTCGTCTTCGTGATGTGCGACACGGGCGAGCGCTACCTGTCGAAGCTGTACAACGACGAGTGGCTGCGGGAGCACCAGCTCATCGAGCCGGCGCGCGTGACCGCGGCGGTGATGGTGGGGATGAAGGAGGAAGGAGCGCCCTCCTCGCTCATCGCGGTGGAGCCGGGAACGCCGGTGCGGAAGGCGCTCGCCTTCATCACGGAGCACAACGTCTCGCAGCTCCCGGTGGTCAGCGAGGGAGACTGCGTGGGGCACATCGCCGAGGCCACGCTGATGGCGCGGGTGCTCGAGAATCCGACGGTGCTCGACCAGCCGGTACAGGAGCTGATGGATGCTCCGCTCCCCGTGGTCGACTCGCACGTGGACCTGAATGCGCTGACGCGGCTGCTCTCGCGCCAGAACCCGGCGGTGCTGGTGCGCCGCGACGGGGCGTTGGCGGGGATCCTGACCCGCTTCGACGTGCTGCGCTACGTGACCGGCGGGCGCTGAAATCGCCGCCGGCGGGGCGGTCCGGGGAGCTTCGGACGCGCGTCCGGGACGCACCGGCAGCTCGTGACTTCCATGTTACTCCGGACTCTTTGCGAACCCTCTCCGTTGCGCTATCCTGTCGCGGCTCTACGGAGCCGTTTCGACCTCTTCTACTCCAAGCGAGGATTGACATGAGAAACTGTCCGCGACTGATCGCCGCTCTGGTGAGCGCGCTCGTCGCCGCGGTCGGCGTCCCGGGGAGCTCGTCGGCGCAGAGCGCGACGACCTCCGCAGTGACGGGTCAGGTGACCAGCGTCGAAGGACAGCCGCTCTCCGGCGTCCAGATCATCGTCACCAATACGCAGACGGGCGCCACTCAGGGGGTGCTCACCCGCTCCGACGGCCGCTACCTGCTCCCGGGCCTCCCGCCGGGCGGAGGATATACCGTGCAGGCCCGCGCGATCGGGTACGCGACGCAGTCCTACACGGACGTGAGCCTGGCCATCAGCCAGACGCAGCGATTCGACTTCCAGCTCGCCGCGGAGGCGGTGGCGCTCGAGGGGATCTCGGTCACCGCGGAGCGCGGCGCGGTGATCTCGAAGGACCGCATGGGGACGTCGACGGTCGTGAGCGACTCGGCCATCAGCCGGCTCCCGACCATCACCCGCGACTTCACCGACTTCGCCCGCCTGACCCCGCAGATCTCCACCGGCGGCGCCGGCACTCAGGCGGGCGGGCGAAACAACCGCTACAACTCGATCCAGATCGACGGCGCGGTGAACAACGACCTCTTCGGGCTCGCCGCCAGCGGCACCCCGGGCGGTCAGGCAGGCGCCAAGCCGATCTCGCTGGAGGCGATCCAGGAGTTCCAGGTGGTGCTCTCCCCCACGGACGTCCGGCAGGGCGGCTTCACCGGCGCGGGGATCAACGCCATTACCAAATCGGGCACCAACGACTTCCACGGCTCGCTCTTCTATTTCAACAAGAACGAGACGCTGGTCGGCAACTACACCACCCTCGCCGGTGATGAGGCGCGCGATTTTCCCGATTTCTCGCAGAACGAGGGCGGCTTCTCGCTCGGTGGGCCGGTGGTCAAGGACAAGCTGCACTTCTTCGTGAACGGCGAGCTGACCCGCCGCTCCGCTCCGATCGGCTTCGTCGCCGGCGAGAGCGGCATCCCCTTCACGACGGCGGAGGTGCAGCAGGTCGCCGACATCCTGCGCAACCAGTACGGTTACGATCCCGGCGAGCTGGGGAACGTCAGCCTGGCGCGGGAGAGCAACCTCGCCTTCGGGCGCCTCGACTGGCAGGTGAACTCGAACCACCGCGTCACGCTGCGCCACAACTACGTGGACGCGTTCGACGACAACCTGACCCGTTCGCAGCAGGAGTACCGCCTCGGCGGGTTCCTCTACGGGTTCAACAGCACCACGAACTCGACGATCGCGCAGCTCAACAGCAATGTGGGCGATCGCTTCTTCAACGAGCTCCGCGTCGGCTATACCACGGTGCGCGACAAGCGTGACGTGTTCGACGATCGGCCGAGTGTGCGCGTCAACCTTCCGGGGAGCGGCGCCCGCCGGATCCTGGCCGGCTCCGAGCAGTTCTCCGGCGCCAACAGCCTGGACCAGAACGCCTTCCAGATCTCCGACGACCTGACCTTCCCCATCGGGATCCACAACCTCACGCTGGGGACGAGCAACGAGTTCTTTTCGTTCGCCAACCTCTTCGTTCGCAACGCGTTCGGCTACTACGAGTTCGCGAACCCGGACTCGCTCGCCGCCGGCCGGCCGAGCCGCTACGAGTACAGCTACCTCCTGCCGGGCGGCGCGCCCGTGGCGGAGTTCGGCGTGCAGCAGCTCGCCGTGTACGCGCAGGATCAGCTCAACCTCTCCGACAACCTCACCTTCACGGCGGGGCTGCGGCTCGACTACCTCAACCTGCCGGACTCGCCGACGTACAACCCGGCCGTCGAGCAGTTCTTCGGCCGCAACACCTCCGAGGTCCCGACGAACCTGCTGTTCAACCCGCGGGTCGGGTTCAACTGGGACGTGAGGGGGGATCGCACCGCGCAGCTTCGCGGCGGGATCGGCCTCTTCAGCGGGCGCACCCCTGGGGTGTGGGTCTCGAACGCCTACGGCAACACCGGCGTCGACTACGTCCGTTTCACCTGCTCCGCCACGGGCACCGTGCCGGCCTTTAACCCGGACCGGACGCAGCAGCCCTCGTCGTGCCTGGGCTCCACGAGCCTGATCCCGAACGAGGTGAACACGATCGACCCCGACTTCCAGGTCCCGCAGGTCTGGCGCGCGAACGCGGCGGTCGACCACCGTCTGCCGCTCGACTTCACCGGGACGCTCGAGTTCCTCTACACCGGCACGGTGCAGGACATCCGCTACAGCGACCTCTCCATCGCGCCGGTGGCCGGGCAGACCGTCGAGGGCGGGCGCCCCCGCTACGCGCGGCGCTTCTCCAGCTCGCAGCTCCCGACCATCGGGAACGTGTACGAGCTGTCGAACACGGACGAGGGATACAGCTACAGCATCACCGGCGGCCTGCAGCGGCGCTTCTTCAAGAACTTCAGCCTCGACGCCTTCTACACCTACTCGCGGGCGGAGGACGTCGCCTACAGCGGGTCGTCGCAGGCCTCGTCGAACTTCCGCTTCCGCCCGGCCATCGACCCGAACGACCCGACCCTCAGCACCTCCGACTTCGAGGTGCCCCACCGCTTCGTGGTGAACGGGAGCTACCAGGCCGAGTGGTTCCCCCGGCTGGCCACCAACTTCTCGTTCATCTACGTGGGAGAGAGCGGGCGTCCCTTCTCCTTCCTCTACGACGGGGACGTGAACGGGGACGGCCAGCGTAGCAACGACCTGCTCTACGTGCCGGCCGGCGCGTCGGACATCCGCTTCGAGCCGTTCCGGGCGCCGGGAACCAGCGGCCCGAACGATCAGGGGCAGCCGATCACTCCGGAGCAGTCGCTCGCCAACCTGGAGCAGTTCATCGATCGTTTCGACTGCCTCCAGGACGCGCGCGGCGAGATCCTCGAGCGCAACGCCTGCCGCGAGCCGTGGCAGAACAAGCTCGACTTCCGCGTCTCGCAGGTGCTCCCGGCGCTCTCCGGCCAGAGCCTCCAGCTCACCCTGGACGTCCTGAACCTGCTCAACCTGCTCAACAGCGACTGGGGGCGGAACCAGTTCGTCAATTTCGGCACCTACAGCCTGCTGAGCACCGCCAGCGCCCCGGATGCGCAGGGCCGCGCGACGATGCGCGCCTTCGGGAATCCGGACGCGCAGGTCTACCAGCTCGGCGACCTCTCGTCGCGCTACCAGATCCAGCTCGGCGTGCGCTACGCCTTCTGATCCAGGGTTCGGTCCGGTGCAGTACGGAGGGCCGCCGGTTTACCGGCGGCTCTCATACTCCTTACGCCAGCCGCGACCGGCGCCGTGCAGGAACAACTCGCCCGGAATCGGCGTCACGGCCGCGAGAGGCTCGACGGGAGGGGTGAAAAGGGCCGGCCTCCGATGGAGTGCCGACCCCTGGTCCTAATCCTACCCGCGGTTTGTCATTCCGAACGTAGTGAGGAATCTCAAAGCGGGCAACGGAGCGGAAGGCCGGCTGCAGATTCCTCGCTGGTGCTCGGAATGACGGGTGCTGTTTTCGGGGGCGACCGATACCTTCGCGTAGCACTCGTCACCCCGTCACCCCGTCACCCCGTCACCCCGTCACCCCGTCACCCCGTCACCCCGTCACCCCACCCCCCTCCACCGCGGCGATCTCCTCCTTCGCCCGCTCGATCATCGCCCGCTTTTCGTCCCAGGAGACGAAGGCGCTGGCGAACCCCATCAGCGCCACCTCCACCAGCTCCTCCCAGGTGAAGCCCAGGTACTCGTGGGCACGCCAGTACTCCTCCGTCACCGTGGTCCCGCTCATCAGGCGGTTGTCGGTGTTGAGGCTGATCACGATCCCCTCGTCGAAATACCGCCGCACCGGGTGCTCTTCGAAGCTCGGCACCGCGTTCGTCTGCACGTTCGAGGTGAGGCAGATCTCGATCGGGATGCGGAAGTCCCTCACGTAGCGCAGCAGGTCCGGATCCTCGAAGAGACGCGTGCCGTGGCCGATCCGGTGCGCCTTGCAGTAGTGCAGCGCCTGATGGATCGACTCCGCGCCGTACGCCTCGCCCGCGTGGATGGTGCAGGCCATGTTCTTGTTGAGGACGGTATAGAACGCGTCCTTGTGCTTCTTGGCCGGGTAGTTGTACTCGGCGCCCGCCAGGTCGAAGGCCACCACGCCGCGGTTCTTGTACGCCACCGTCAGGTCGGCGAGGTCGCGCGAGGTCGCCGGCTCCATGTTGCGGATGCCGCAGATGATCAGCGCCGTGCGGATGCCGAACTCCTCCTGCGCGCGCAGCAGGCCGCGCAGGGGAGCGTCCACCGCCTCCGTCAGCGGCAGCCCCTCTCGGGTGTTCAGGATCGGCGAGTAGCGGATCTCCGCGTAGCGGACGTTTTCCCCCGCCAGGTCCTCCGCGAGCTCGTAGGCGATGCGCTCTAGCGCGTCGGCCGTCTGCATCACCGAGAGGGTCACCTCGAAGCGCTCCAGATACTCGACGAGGTTGCGCGCGTCGGTCACGTGCATGTACTCCCCCAGCGCCTCCGGGTCGGTCGAGGGGAGCGGCTTCCCCAGCTGCTCCGCCAGCTCGACCATCGTTCGCGGGCGCAGCGAGCCGTCGAGGTGGACGTGGAGCTCGGCCTTGGGAAGCCGGTGCAGGATCTCGCGCGTGACGGGTACGTCCATGGGTCCTCTCCCTCCGGGCTCAGATGAGGATACCGACGACGGAGGCCGTCGTGAAGGACGCGAGTGTCCCGGCCACCATCGCCCTCAGGCCCAGGCGGCTGAGGTCGCTGCGCCGCTCGGGCGCGAGCCCGCCGATGCCGCCGATCTGGATGGCGATGCTGCTGAAGTTGGCGAAGCCGCAGAGCGCGTAGGTCGCGATCACCACCGAGCGCGCCGAAAGGTCGCTCCCCCCCTGCAGCAGCTCCGCCAGGTGCAGGTAGGCGACGAACTCGTTGAGGGCCGTCTTCTCACCGATCAGGACCCCCACCTCCAGCGCGTCCTTCCAGGGGGTCCCCATCAGCCAGGCGAGGGGCGCGCCCAGCCAGCCGAGGAGGAGCTGCAGGCTCAGCTCGCCGAAGCCGGCGAGCCCGCCCGCCCAGCCGAGGAGCGAGTTGATCAGCGCCAGCAGGGCGATGAAGGCGAGCAGCATCGCCGCCACGTTGAGCGCCAGCCCCAGCCCCTCGCTGGCCCCCCGCGCCGCCGCGTCGATCGCGTTGGCGTCCGGCTTCTCCAGCTCGATCTCCATCTCGCCGCGGGTGACCGGCTCCTCCGTCTCCGGGTACATGATCTTGGAGACGGCGAGCGCCGCCGGCGCCGACATCACCGAGGCGGCGATCAGGTGCCCCGCGATGTTCGGGAAGTACGCGACCAGCATCCCCACGTAGGCCGCCAGGACCCCCCCGGCCACGGTTGAGAAGCCGCCGGTCATGATGGAGTGCAGCTCGCTTCGGGTCATCGATTTCACGAACGGCTTCACCAGCAGCGGCGCCTCGGTCTGCCCCATGAAGATGTTCCCCGCGGCGCTGAGGCTCTCCGCTCCGGAGACCGCCATGGTGCGCAGCATCACCCAGGCGAACCCCTTCACCAGCAGCTGCATGACCCCGAAGTAGTACAGCAGGGTCATCAGGCTGGAGAAGAAGATGATCGTGGGGAGGACGTTGAACGCGAAGGTCGCGCCGGTGTTGGCCCACCCGGCCGCGGAGGCGAGGGGCGCCATCGGCCCGTCCGCGGCGCCCACGGGCACGTTGTTGAGCACCAGGTTGCCGAAGAGGAAGCGCGCGCCGTCGGTGGTGAAGCTCAGCAGGCTGGTGAAGACCGTGTTGAGCCCCTGGAAGACCGCCCGCCCGGGGGAGGTGAGCAGGATCATCGCCGCGAAGACGAACTGCAGCGCGAAGCCCCAGGCGACGGTGCGCCAGTTCACGGCGCCGCGGTTCGCGCTCATCAGCCACGCCATCCCGATGAAGACGAGGAGCCCGAGGAGGCTCACGGCGCGCTCGGGAAGGGATCCGCCGCTGGCCTCCTCGCGCGCGAGCCGGGCCCGTTGCGCCGCCGTCCCGTCGCCGCCCGCCAGGGGCGCTACGTCGGGAGCCGGCCGCGCGCCGCTCCCGGTCTGCAGCGCCCCCTGCCCGAGTTCCGCGGCGGGCTCCTCCGGCCCCGGCGGGACCGGCTCCTGCGCGGAGGAGGCGACGATACCGGCCACCAACAAAAGAGCCGCTGTGGTCCACAGCGGCGTCAGCTTCGCGAGCTTTCTCCTCCGAGGGCTCATCTGGTCGCGGGGCTGGGTGGTTCGGTCCCCCGCCGACCTGGGCGCTTCCGGCAGGGGAAAGTCCTGAAAAGCCTACATGATACGCCTACCACCCGAGCCGCGCCACCTCGTCGGGGCTGAGCTTCACCTTGTGCCGCTTGGCCGAGGTGAGCGTCCGCTTCTCGAAGAGCTTGATCAGCGCCACCCCCGCCACGAAACCCCCGACGTGCGCCCAGACGGCCACACCGCCCTGCTCCCCCATCTCGGGACCGAAGCTCACCACCCCCATCGCCAGCTGAAGGAAGAACCAGTACCCCAGCAGGAAGACCGCGGGAACGTCGAAGAAGAAGATGGGCGGGAACCAGGTGTGGACCCGCACCTTCGGATACAGGACCACGTAGGCGCCCATGATCCCGCTGATGGCGCCGCTGGCCCCCACCGCGGGCACCGCGCTCGCCGGCGAGAGATAGACGTGCGCGAGCGACGCCGCGATCCCGCAGAGGAGATAGAAGGCGACGAAGCGGAGGTGCCCCATCGAGTCCTCGATGTTGTTCCCGAAGACCCAGAGAAAGACCAGGTTCCCCAGGAGGTGCTCCCAGCTCCCGTGCATGAACATCGAGGTGAGCACCGCTCCCCAGCCGAGCCCTCGGGTGGCGCAGGCGCCGGTCACCTCGCACGGGATGGTGCCGAAGGCGAAGACCGAGGCTTCCAGCGCCTGCGGGCCGCCGGCGCCCTGCACCAGGAGCCATGCCGCCAGGTTCAGCCCGATGAAGATCACGGTGAAGAACGGCGTCAGCTCGGTCGGATTCTCGTCTCGCAACGGGATCACCGCGCGGCTCCTCCGGATCGGGTGGGGTCGTTCGGGGTCGAGGCGCGACCTCCGCAAGAAGCGGACGCCCCGCCCCGGCTCAGCGCGCCGGGACGAAGCGCCCCGTGCCGGGCAGGGGGAGCGGCTGCGGTAGCGCGCGGAGGTACGCTACCAGCGCGTCCAGGTCCACGATCCCCGTCTTCACGAGGTCGGACCCGCTCGCGAGAGCATCGTATCCGCTTCCCCCCTCGGCCAGGAAGTCGTTCACCGTCGCCGAGTAGACTTCTCCGGCCTCGATCGGCTCGCCATCCTCCAGCACGGCGCTCACCACCCGGCTCCCGCGGGAGGCCCCGCCGTCGTAGCGCACGCGGAGCCCGCTGACGTGCAGGTCTACCTCCTCGTCCTCGTTGCCGATCGCGTGCTCGAGCACCGCCAGGAGCTGCGTGCCGGTGAGCCGAAGGGTGACCAGCGTGTTGGTGAAGGGCTGGAGGCGGAAGAGGTCCGAGTAGCGCACCGGCCCCGACGCCAACTCGGTGCGGATCCCGCCGTTGTTCATCAGGGCGACCTGCGTTCCGGTGGCGGCGCGCTGCGCGTCGGCGATCAGGTTGCCGAGCGGGAACTCGTGCCCCTCCCGCGTGAGCGGCCGGTCGAGCTGCGTAATGACCTCGTTGACGCGGGGGCCGATCTCCGCCTCATAGCGCGCCACGAGGCCGCCGACCTCCGCGTCCCCCGGCAGGGCGTCGGCGAAGGTAGTCGGCTGATCCACCACGCGCACCGCCACGCTGTCGGGCGAGACCCGCTCCAGGTCCACGATCGAGAAGCGGGTCCCCCCCGAGTTCGCCTGCACGATGCGGACGCCGTTCACGACGGTGTTCACCCGGCTGTGCGTGTGTCCGGAGACGATCAGATCGGGCCGTCGGGTGAGCCGCCGCGCCACCTCGACGATGTCGCCCCGGCAGTCTCGCGACGGGTCGGCGCGATCGCAGAAGGCGCCGCTGTGGGCCGTGACGATCACGAAGTCCGCCCCCTCCGCACGGAGGCGTGGCACCCAGCGCTCGATCGCGGCCGCCTCGTCGGTGAAGGCGAGCGACGCCACGTTCGACGGTTTCGTGGTGGTCGGCGTCTGCTCCGTCGCGATCCCGATGATCCCCACCGTCACCGAGTCGCATGCGGGGGCTGCCGCCGGGCAGCCGGGCAGGGTGACCCTCGCCGTCGGACGCACCCAGGACGGGAGGGAATCGGTCCCCTTCACGCGAATGTTGGCGGCCAGCCAGGCGAAGTCCGCCTCCTCGACGCGCTTCTTCAGCGTCTCGATCCCCCAGTCGAACTCGTGGTTCCCGAGCGCGGCCGCCGTGTAGCCGACGCGGTTGTAGAAGTCGACCGTGGAGCGCCCCTCCGTCAGGTTGGAGATCGGCGTCCCCTGCATCACGTCGCCGCCGTCGATCAGCACCGTGGGGCCGGCGGCGGCCGCGCGCTCGCGGGCGAAGTACGCGGCGAGCACTGCCGCGCCGCCCACCTCCCGTCCCTGAGCGAAGCCGGGACGGGTGGGGAGCAGGCCGCCATGGAAGTCGTTGGTCGCGAGGACCCGCAGGCGCCTCGGCGCCGCTCCCCGCGAGGTGCTGCCGCCGTGCGCCTCCCCGCCGGGACCGGTAGGGGACGCCATCTCCTCGAAGGCGCGCTCCCTCGCCCGATCGGGGACGATCTCCCAGTTGCGCCGGAAGTAGTCCGACGGCGAGAGCGTGCCGCGCCGCTCGATCTCGGCGATCAGGAGCTCGCGGATTCCCTCGCCGCGGTCGTACACCACCGGCGCGCCCGCCAGCATGGTGAAGCCGCCGCTCCCGCTCGCGCGGTAATTGTTCAGCGCCAACGTGAAGGAGTCGGTCGGCGTGACCGGCCCTCCCTCGCGCTCCAGCCGTACCACCCGCTGCCCGACGGGGCGCGAGATGTCGAGCGTGTAATCGACGCCGCTCACGACGTCGAAGTTGTATCCCGGAACGTCGGGATTCACCACCCGCTCGCACGCCGCGGCGGGGCAGGGAAGGTAGTATTCGGCGCTCTTTTCCAAGTATTCCCGCAGCTGCGCGCCCGAGATGCGAATCGCCTTGAGGGTGTTGTCGTAGAGGTAGAGCCCGGCCACGTCGGCCACGTTCACCGGCCCCTCCGGGATCCGCGCGATGAGCGAGAAGGCGGCGGAGGAAGCGAGATCCGCACCGGAGGCCTTCCGCTGCACCTCGTTGACGAGGTCGAGGATCGGGGTGTCCTCGACCCGCGACGCGCGAGCGCTCCACGCCTCCGACGAGCTGCCGATGGTGCGGGCGACGTACTCCCGGGTTCGGGCGTGTGCCTCCGCCAGCGCCGCGGCGAGCCGCGGCGAGGCCGCGCCGGCGGCGGGGCGGCGGAGCGACCCGTGCCTCTCCAGAACGCGCCATTCGCCGTCCGCCGAGCGCGCCACGCGCAGCTCGGCCACGGCCAGCGAGGTGCCCCAGTTCTTGGCCTGCAGCACCAGAGTCCCCGCGATGGTGGTGTCGGCCAGCTCGCGATGGGTGTGGCCCATGAAGATCACGTCGATCCCCGGAACCTCCTTCGCCAATGCCGCCACCGCGTTCTCCACCGGGACGCCGGTGGCGGCGGTGTCGTAGCTGCTCCCCTCCAGCCCGCCGTGCGAAGCCACCACCACCACGTCGGCGCCGCGGGCGCGGAGCTCCTCCACCACCGGCCGCACGCTCGATACGATCTCGCGGAGGTCGAGGCGTCCCGCCAGGTTGTCTCGGTCCCACAGGAGCACGCCCGGCGGCGTGACGGCGGTGATGCCGATCCGGAGGGGGGCGCCGTCGAGCGTCCGCTCGACGATCACGAACGGGCGGTAGGCGTGGTCGTCGGTCCCGTCGATGAAGACATTTGCGGAGAGGAAGGGGAAGTCCACCTGCCCGACCACGGTGTTCAGGTGCTCGATCCCGTAGTTGAACTCGTGGTTCCCGATCGCCGCCGCATCGTACTCCAGGAGATTCATCGCGAGGGCCACCGGGTGCTCTTCTCCCTCCCGCAGCTTCGAGTGCACGAGATCGAGCGCGTTCCCCTGTAACAGGTCTCCCGAGTCCACCAGCACCGTCCGCCCCGGGTTCGCTGCACGGACGCTGTCGATCGTCGGCGCCAGCCGCGCGAGGCCGTTCGCCGTCTCCTCCCCCGTGTAGTAGTCGAAGGGGAGGAGCCAGCCGTGGACGTCCGTCGTCCCCATCAGCACCAGCGTCCCGCTCGCGGCGGCGCGCCCGGGCTCCGTGCCCGCCGGAGGACCGCCGGCGCACGCGGCAAGCGCGGCGGCGGAGAGAGCGGCGGCGATGGAGACGAGCGGTCGGTGCTTGAGCATGCGACGGAAGGGCGGTTGATTCGCGGTTCTGCGCTCCGCGTCCCGAGGGCCCGAACGGCCGAAGGGGGGCGGCCCCAGCATACCCCCGCGCGCAAGGTTTGCTCCCCGGGGTCGAGTCGCGGAGGCCGGTCGCCGTTGCCGCTCTCCCTCGCGGCTCGATAAGTTACGGCGGCCCACCGATCCCGCGCGATGGGGGCGGCGGCGATCGAGACGAATCCGAAACGGAAACCGGGATGAACGTGTCCTTCTTCTTCAGTCGCCCGCGTGCCGGTCCGCTCCTCCTCTTCCTGCTCGCGGGGCTGGCTTCTTCCTCCCGGGGACGGGCGCAGCAGCCCCCTCCGGTCGCACCTCCAGGCGCCGCATCGGCTCCCGAGGATTCCGCCACGATCTCCGCGCGCGGCGCGCTCCTCCGCTCGCTCGTGCTTCCGGGTTGGGGACAGTCGTACGTCGGGGCGCCCGGACGGGGGGCGATCTACTTCGCCTTCGAGGCGGGCAGTCTCTGGATGACGTACAAGAGCGTGCGCGGCCTCCAGGAGGCGCGGGAGCTGGAGAGCTGGTTGAGGGACACCGGCGCCCTCGAGGAGGACGAGGACTTCGGACTGGCGGAGTCGCGCAGGGAGCAGCGGGAGGACTGGATCGCCCTCTCCCTTTTCTGGATCCTCGCCTCCGGCGCCGATGCCTACGTCTCGGCGCAGCTTGCCGACTTCGACGAGCACGTGGGAGTCCGTCCCGGCCCGGGGGGAGAGCTGCGCTTCGAGGCGCGCTTCCCCCTGGGAGCCCGGAGATGAGCTCGCGCGCGCCGATCGGGATCTTCGACTCCGGCCTCGGCGGGCTCAGCGTCGCCCTGGAAATCCGGAAGCGGCTGCCGGCGGAGGAGCTGCTCTACGCCGCCGACTCCGCCTACTGCCCCTACGGCGGCCGTGCGCTGGACGAGATCCGCGACCGCGCCCTCTTCGTCGGATGGAGGCTGCGCGAGCGGGGCGCGAAGGCGATCGTGGTCGCCTGCAACACCGCCTCCGGCGCGGCCTTGGAGGCTCTCCGCGCGAAGGCCGACGTGCCCGTGGTGGGGCTGGAGCCGGCCGTGAAGCCGGCCGCCGAGATGAGCCGCCGCCGCCGGATCGGGGTGATGGCCACGGTGGCGACCTTCACGACCGAGCGTTACGACCGGCTCACCCATGCCTACGCCCGCGACGTGGAGGTATTCCCGGTCGCATGCCCGGGGCTGGTGGAGCTGGTCGAGGCGGGGGAGACCGGAGGCGAGCGGGTGCACGGCGAGCTGGAGGGGCTGCTGCGGCCTCTCCGGGAGGCCGAGGTGGACGCGGTGGTCCTCGGCTGCACCCACTATCCCTTCCTGCGGCACGCGGTCGAGGAGGTTCTCGGGCCCGGCGTGCGGATCCTCGACAGCGGAGCGGCCGTCGCGCGCCAGGTGGAGCGGGTCCTCCGGGAGCGGGGGGCGCTCGCGGAGGGCGGAGAGGGGTCGCTGCGGGTCCTCACCACCGGCCGGCCGGCGGCGGTGGAGCCGGTCGTCGCGCAGCTCCTCGGCGAGCCGCTCGCCGTCGAACGGCTCTAGCGGGTACGGCGCCCGGGGCTCAGTCCTCCTCCCAGCTCCGCAGCGCCGGCGCTCCACCGCCGGCAGGGAGCACGAGATAGGCCGACGAGTTGTGGATCCAGTCTCCGGAGTTGGCGTAGAAGCGGCCGGGCTCCACCTCCGTCACCTCCGGGACGTGGCAGTGCCCGGCGAGCACCAGGTCCAGCTCTGGTCGCCGCCGCAGCTCCTGCTCCGCCCAGCTCCGGATGTGGCGGGCCCGGTTCCGCCCCGACTCCTCGCCCCCCAACCGGTCCTCCGTGCGCGAGACGCGGTCCGCGACGCGCGTGCCCCAGTCGGGGTGGAGCTGGCGGAAGGCGCCTACGGCCAGGCGGCTACGGATCAGGCGCTTGAGGAGCCGGTACCCCCAGTCCCCCTCGCCCACTCCGTCTCCGTGCGCTACGAGGGCGCGCCGCCCCGCGAGCTCCATCTCCACCGGACCCTCCAGCAGCTCGATCCCCACCTCGTCCTTCAGGAAGTCGCCCACCCACGCGTCGTGGTTCCCCCCGAGGAAGGAGACCGGCACCCCCGCCTCGACCACCTCCGCGAGCGTGGCGAGCGTACGGTAGTGCTTCCGCGGGATCACCGTGCGGTACTCGAACCAGAAGTCGAAGAGGTCGCCGTTGATGAGCAGCCCCCCCGCCGTCTCCGCGGCGAAGCGGAGGAAGCGGCGGAAGCGGCGCTCGGTGCTCTCCGGTACCGAACCCAGGTGCACGTCCGAGACGACGAGGTATGGCTGGTCTCTCATGAGGCGGCCAAACTACCGGGCCGCGCACGGCCGGACAATAGCCCGGCGTTTGACTTTCTCCCCGTCCTGCGCCTACAATGGCGCCCGACGTCCCGGGACGTACCCGCAGCTGCTCCGGACCCTTCATGAGCGAGCCGTCGAATCCGGTGGAGGTGGAGTTCCGCGTCCGCTACGCCGAGACCGACCAGATGGGCGTGGTCTACCACGCCCACTACCTGGTCTGGTGCGAGATCGGCCGCACCGAGCTGATCCGCCGGCTCTGGCGCTCATACGCCGAGATCGAGAGGGCGGGGGTCGTCCTCGCGGTGTCCGACGCCTCGGTCCGCTACCACCAGCCGGCCCGCTACGACGACCTCGTGCGGGTGCAGACCTGGGTCGACGAGGTGCGTTCGCGAGGGGTGACGTTCGCCTACCGTCTCTTCCGCGTCGCCGACGACGGCGCGACGGCGCGACTGGCGACCGCCCGCACCTCGCTGATCGCGCTGGGGGAGGGCTCGCGTCCACGTATCCTGCCCGCGGGGCTGGCGGAGAGGCTGCGCGGTGGCTGAGTTCCCCCGCCGGCTCCGCGCCGCCGCCTCGCTCCTGGCCGCGCTCCTGGCCGCCTGCGGACCGGCGCCTTCCGCTCCGCCCGCCCCGGCTCCCGTGGAGGCGCTTTCCGAGGCGGAGGTGGAGACGCTCGCCCGCCTGCTCCGGGCCGAGGACGCGCGCGATTTCTCGACGCCCCTCCTCCGGGAAGCCGCGGCCTCTCCGACGGCGACGGTACGGCGGCAGGGCGCGCTCGCGCTCGGACGGCTACGGCGCCCCGAGGGAATCTCCCTGCTGATCGGCCTGCTGAACGACGCGGACTCCTCCGTCGCTGCCACCGCCGCTTTCTCGCTCGGGCAGATCGGCGACAGCGCGGCGGTTCCGGCGCTCGCCCCGCTGCTCTCGGCGGACGCCGCCGCGGAGCGTCCGACCGTGGCCTCCGAGGCGGCATACGCCCTCGGGAAGACGGGCTCGGCGCGCGCACACTCCGTCCTCCTCGATCTCCTGTCGCGGGAGGAGGAGGTCCCCGTCGCGCCACTCGGCTCGGCGCTGCTGGCGGTGTGGCACTTCCCTCGCGGGCCGGACCTCGCGCCGACCCTCCGGTGGACCGGCGCGGCGGACCCCGAGCTGCGCTGGCGGGCGGCCTACGCGCTGACCCGCCGTCCCTCGCCGGCCGCCACGCCCGCGCTGAGGCGCCTCGCCTCCGATCCCGATCCTCGGGTGCGCGCGCTTTCGCTCCGCGGCCTCACCGCGGCCATGGCGGATTCTTCGCGCGTGGACGCCGGGGAGGCGCTGTCGACGCTGATCGCCGCCCTGGAAGACGGATCATACCCGGTGCGCATCAACGCCATCCGCGCCCTTGGCACCTACCCGGACCCGCGCGCCGTCCGGGTCCTGACCACGCAGCTGGAGGGGGCTGACCCGCACGCCGCGATGGCCGCCGCGGAGGGGCTCGCCCGCATCGGGCCGGCGGCGGCCGAAGCCGTTCCGGCGCTCCGCGCGCTCGCCCTGAGCGACTCGGTCCCGATCTCGCTGCGGCGGGAGGCACTTCTCGCCCTCGCGCGAGTGACGCCCGGAGAGGTGGGGCCCCTCGCCGCCCGTCTGGCGGGGGCGGCGGAGTGGAGGCTCCGCGCGGCCGCGGCGCGCTCGCTCGCCACCCTGGGCGTGGAGGCGGGCGCCGACCTCCCGCGGCTTCTGCGCGACCGGGATGGCCGCGTGGCCGCCGCGGCGCTGCAGGCTCTCCTGGACGCGGCCGGAGAGTCGGTGGCCCCGCTGCGGCCGCGTCTGCTGGAGGGCCTCGGCTCGCCGGATGTCGGAGTGCGGACCGCCGCGCTCGGCGGGCTCGCGCGGCTCGGAGACCCGTCGCTCCTGCCGGTGCTGCTGGACGCCTACCAGCAGGCCGCGGCCGACTCGACGGACGACGCCGCCCTCGCCGCGATCGACGCCCTCGCCGCCGCCCGTGCGCCGGGCTTCGCTCCGCAGCGCGCCTTCTTCGCGCGGTTCCCGCGGTCTCACGATCCGCTGGTGCGTCTGCGGGCGCGGGAGCGGTTCGGCGCCTCCGCCGATTCCGCTTGGGGGGAACCGCTGCCGCTCGATCCCGGGCGGGGCCTCGAGGAGTACCGCACGCTGGTGCGGCGATGGTTGGATCCCGCGGCAGCGGGCGGCGCGGACCCGGAGGTCGAGATCGTCACCGCGGGAGGGGTGCTCCGCCTTCGCCTCTTTGCCGCCGAGGCGCCGCTCACCACGGCGAACTTCCTCGCGCTGGCGGAGCGCGGGTACTTCGACGGCCAGGAGTGGCCCCGCGTCGTCCCAAACTTCGTGGTGCAGGGCGGCGACCCCCGCGGGGACACCAGCGGCGGACCGGGGTACGCCATCCGGGACGAGATCAACCGGCACCGCTACGGCACCGGATCGCTCGGCATGGCCCTCTCCGGCCCTGATACCGGCGGGAGCCAGTTCTTCGTGACCCATGCTCCGCAGCCGCACCTCGACGGCGGCTACACGATCTTCGGGGAGGTGCTCGAGGGGCAGGCGCTGACGGAGCGGCTCCTTCCCGGAGACCCGATCCTGACCATCCGTATCGTGAAGTGAAGGTCATGGCACACAAGCTCTTCCGCGCCGCGGCGGCCGCGGCCGCCGTCGCGTTGCTCGGCGGGTGCGCGGCCCGTACCCCGCAGCCGGTGGGTCCCCCGGCGGCCGACCCGGCGGCGCAGGTCGAGCGCTTCGAGCGCGAGACCGCTCCTGTCTCCCCCCGCCGGGCGGCTTTCACCTGGACCCTGGAGGAGGCGGGCTCCCGCGTGGGCGGCCGCGGAGTCGTGCGCTTCCTGGCGCCGGAGCGCCTGCGGCTCGACCTCTTCGGCCCGCGAGGCGAAACCTACCTGGCGGCGGCGCTCGTGGAGGATCGGTTCCGCGTCCCCCCCTCGGCCGCGGAGGGGGTACGGCTGCCCTCCCCGGCTCTCCTCTGGGCGGCGCTCGGCGTGTTCCGCGCCCCGCCGGGCGCCTCGCTCTCTTCGGCGACGGCCGGCGAGGACGCGGCGGCGCTCCTCTACGGCCACGGCGCCGATCGGTTCGAGTTTCGCGCCGAAGAGACGGTGGAGGGCCTCCGCCTCTCGCGGGTGGAGCGAATCGGCCCGTCCGGGGTTCTAGAGACCGTGCGCCTGGAGTACGGCCCCGGGAGCCAGCTCCGGCGGACGCGGTATCGTGACTGGTCCGCCTACCGCGACCTGGTGTTCGAACTGGAGAGTATCGAAGATGTCGAGCCGTTCTCGGATGCGATCTGGACGCCTGGCGGCGGTCGCTAGCGTCCTCGCGGCCGCCGTGGCTCTGGGCGGCTGCCTGTACTCCTTCGTCGGAGGCGGCCTTCCCGCTCATATCGATCGGGTGGCCGTGCTCCCCTTCGAGCTGGAGGTGAACGCTCTCGCCAACAACGCCTCGCTCCCGCCGCTTCTCGCCACCGATCTGCAGCAGGAGCTGCAGGCGGAGCTCCCGCGGAGTCTCGGGGTCCGGCTCGCCGAAGAGGCGATCGCGGACGCCGTCGTGCGCGGCACCATCGTCGGCTACGAGGAGGTGGCCGCCAGCGTCCGCCCCACGCAGGAGCAGGACGAGATCCCGGTCGTGCAGCGGCAGGTGCGCATCGGCTACAACGCAGAGATCTACGACGTCGCGGGCGACAAGCCGCTCTGGCGCGCCAGCTCGCAGTCCGTGGTCGGCAACTATCTCCCCGAATCGGAGACGGTGGACGCGGGGGTGCGGCGCGCCATCGAGGAGCTGGTGAGAAAGGTGATCGAGGGTGCCCAATCCCAGTGGTGACGCCGTGCCGGACCTGATCCGCATCGCCTCGCGCGGGAGCGAGCTCGCCCTCTGGCAGGCGAACGCGGTGCGAGAAGCGATCGTCGCGGCCCATCCCGGCCTGGAGGTGGAGATCGAGGTGATCCGGACCACCGGCGACCGGATCCTCGACGTCCCGCTGGCGCGCATCGGCGACCGCGGGCTCTTCACCAAGGAGATCGACGCCGCGTTGCTCGAAGGCCGCGCCGACGTCGCGGTCCACTCGCTCAAGGACGTCCCGACGCGGGTGCCCGACGGGCTCTCGCTCGCCGCGGTGTCCGAGCGCGAGGACCCGCGCGACGTCCTCCTCCTGCGGCCCGACCTCTCCGGCGGGCTGCTCGACCTCCCTTCCGGCGCGCGGATCGGCACCAGCTCCCTCCGCCGCCGTTCGCAGCTCCGGGCGCTGCGGCCGGAGCTGGAGGTCCTCGACCTGCGCGGGAACCTCAACACGCGTCTCGGCAAGCTCGATGCGGGGGAGTACGAGGGGATCCTGCTGGCGGCCGCGGGGGTGCTGCGCCTCGGCTGGCGCGACCGCATCTCCGAGTGGCTGGCGCCGGACGTCTGGCTGCCGGCGGTGGGGCAGGGGGCGCTCGCGATCATGACGCGCGCCGACGACGAACGGATGCGCGATCGGCTCCGGTCCCTCGACCACGCCGATACGGTGGCGGCCGTCTCTGCGGAGCGCGCCTTCCTGCGGACGCTGGAAGGGGGGTGCCAGGTCCCGATCGCGGCGCTCGCCCGGGTGGAGGAGGAGGAGCTGGCCCTAGACGGGCTGGTGGCCGATCTCGAGGGTCGCGTCCTCCTCCGTCGGCGGATGCGGGGCTCGCGGGGTGACGCCGCCGCGATCGGGCGGCGGCTGGCCGGCGAGCTCCTGGAGCTCGGCGCGGGAGACGTCCTCGACGAGGTCCGCCGCGCTTCGGGCGTGCCGCGCGTCCCCGCGCCGTGATCGAGATGAAACCGCATCTCCCCCTTCCCCCGGCCGAGAAGATCCTCTCGCGCGAAGAGCTCGTGCACCGCTTCGGGCGTCCGCGCCGCGAGCGGATCGTCTTCACCAACGGCTGCTTCGACATCCTGCACCGGGGGCACGTGGAGTATCTCTTCGCCGCCCGCGCGCTCGGTGACCGGCTGGTGGTGGGAGTCAACTCGGATCCGTCCGTGCGCCGGCTGAAGGGGCCGAAGCGCCCGGTGAACCCGGAGGAGGATCGGGCGCTGGTGCTCGCGGGTCTCGCCGCGGTAGACGCCGTCACCCTCTTCGGCGAGGACACGCCGCTCGACCTCATCGCGGCGCTCCTTCCGGACGTCCTCGTGAAGGGCGGCGATTATCGCTTCGAGGAGATCGTCGGCGCCCCCGAGGTGGCGGCCGCGGGGGGAGAGGTGGTCATCGCGCCGCTCGTCCCGGGCCGCTCCACCACCTCCATCCTCCACCGCATGCAGCAGGGAGAGAGCGATGGCCGCTGACGGCACCGATCGGGCCGACCGCCGCGACGACGAGCTACGTCCCTTCCGGATGGAGCGGGGCGCGTCGGCCTATGCCGAGGGCTCCTGCCTCGTCTCCATGGGCGATACCCGGGTTTTGTGCGCCGCGTCGGTGCAGGAGGGCGTTCCCGGGTGGCGTCGCGGGAGCGGCAAGGGATGGGTGACCGCCGAGTACTCGATGCTGCCGCGCGCGACCCACACCCGCGGCTCTCGGGAGCGCGGCACCGTGGGAGGACGCACGCAGGAGATCCAGCGGCTCATTGGGCGAAGCCTTCGAGCCTGCGTGGACATGGCGGCCCTGGGCGAGTGGACCATCCTCCTCGATTGCGACGTGCTCCAGGCCGACGGAGGAACCCGCACCGCCTCGATCACCGGCGGCGCGATCGCGCTGCACGACGCCTGTGCGTGGCTGGTGTCGACCGGCCGTCTGCGCGAGACGCCCTTCCGGGGACTGGTCGCCGCCGTCAGCGCCGGCGTCGTCGGCGGGCGCCCGCTCCTCGACCTGGACTACGCCGAGGATTCTCGCGCCGACGTCGACCTGAACGTGGTGGCTCTCGAGGCCGGGGAGCTGATCGAGGTGCAGGGGACGGGGGAGCGCTCTGCCTTCTCGCCGGCGCAGCTCGCCTCGCTGGTCGCGATGGCGGGGGTGGGCATCGAGCGGCTCGTCGAGGCGCAGAGGAGCGCGATCGCCTGATGCCGGAGCTCGTCGTGGCGACGCGCAGTGCGCCCAAGCTTCGGGAGATCGCGGCGATTCTCCCCGAGATCGCGGGGCTGACGCTGCGCGACCTCGACTCCGCCGGCCTCTTCGCGAAGCCCGAGGAGGAGGGGATCGAGGCCTTCGCGACCTTTCGGGAGAATGCGCTGGCCAAGGCGCGCTACTTTGCCCGGTGCTCGGGGCGGATGGTCCTGGCGGACGACTCGGGGCTGTGCGTCGATGCGCTCGACGGGGCTCCGGGCGTGCACTCGAAGCGCTTCTCGGGACGCTTGGACCTGGAGGGGGAGGCGCTCGACCGGGCGAACAACGAGCTTCTCCTCCGGTCCCTGGAGGGGGTGCCGCTGCAGCGGCGGACGGCGCGGTACGTGTGCGCGGTGGCGTTGGTGGAGCCGGAGGGGCGGGAGGCGACCTTCGAAGGGAGGTGCGAGGGGCTGATCCTGCCTTCTGCGTATGGAGAGAAAGGGTTCGGATACGATCCGCTCTTCCTCCTGCCGGCGGCGGAGGCGACTTTCGGGGAAGTGGACGGCGCGCTGAAGAACCGGGTGAGCCACCGGGCGCGGGCGGTGAGAGCCGCCGCCGGAGAGCTCTCGCGCTGGCTGACGCCGGGTAGGGGACAGAAGACGGGCGGATCCGCGCCCCGTTGACACCGGCTGAAGGCGTGGGTACATTTGGAGTTCTGTGTTCGGGACGTGGCTCAGCCCGGTAGAGCACTCGCTTTGGGAGCGAGGGGTCGCCAGTTCGAATCTGGCCGTCCCGACTGCCCGGAGGGCGCGCCAGTAGCTCAGTTGGATAGAGCAACGGCCTTCTAAGCCGTAGGTCGCTGGTTCGAGCCCAGCCTGGCGCATGGCGGAGGGGGGGCGGCCAGCCTGGCCCGGGCAGTGCGTGAGCATCTTTCGGCCGATGTGCCGATCACGGTGGGCGTAGCTCAGTCGGTTAGAGCGCCAGATTGTGGCTCTGGAGGTCGCCGGTTCGATCCCGGTCGCTCACCCTCCCCCGCTGCCGCAGCAGCGGGGCGTTAGGTTTGGGAGAGGAAGGGCCTTGACAGCTCCAACCAGGCCCTTATATTCTTTAACCCCTGCGACGCCCGGCTTCCGTGGTGAGAGGGGGCAATAGGAGTAAAGATCGCGGTGGTCGTCCTCCGCGCCATGGTCTCCGGCTCCGGGGCGGTACCGAACCGGGGCGAGGGGTTGACTCTCAGGCGGGGCGGGGTTAGATTGGAGGGCTGGGTTCGGGCGGTGAGGGGGGAGTTTGGGGGAGGGGTACACGGGCGATCGGGTGAGACTGGTCGGGCCGTCTTGGGTTTTGAGGTTTGAGGGAAGTAGGTTGATCGGTTGACAATTCGGGTTCTGGGGAGAGCGCTGGGAGGCGGCCCTGGGGAGAGGCGACACTTCCTTTCCCGTTTGGTGGGGACGCAAAGTGAAATTCCGAATGAACTTAGGTAGGTAGGAAGAGTTCGTTGGCAGGAGAGCTACATCAAGGCTCTGACGTCTGAGGTTGGACGATGGAGAGTTTGATCCTGGCTCAGGACGAACGCTGGCGGCGCGCTTAACACATGCAAGTCGAACGCTCTCATCTTCTTTGGGAGGTGGGGGAGTGGCGAACGGGTGCGTAACACGTGAGCAACCTGCCCCTGTGCGGGGGATAACCGGGGGAAACCCCGGCTAATACCGCATGACGTGGCCGCTCCGACGGGAGGGGTCGACGAAAGGTGCTGCGAGGCACTGCGCAGGGAGGGGCTCGCGGCGTATCAGCTAGCTGGTGGGGTAACGGCCCACCAGGGCGACGACGCGTAGGGGGTCTGAGAGGATGGCCCCCCACATTGGGACTGAGATACGGCCCAGACTCCTACGGGAGGCAGCAGTGGGGAATCTTGCGCAATGGCCGAAAGGCTGACGCAGCGACGCCGCGTGCGGGAGGAAGGCCTTCGGGTCGTAAACCGCTGTCAGCGGGGAGGAGGGCCCCAGGGGAGGGAATGCCCCGGGGAGGGACAGTACCCGCAGAGGAAGCACCGGCTAACTCCGTGCCAGCAGCCGCGGTAATACGGAGGGTGCGAGCGTTGTTCGGAATGATTGGGCGTAAAGCGCACGTAGGCGGCCCTGTAAGTCTCGCTGTGAAAGCCCGCGGCTCAACCGCGGGAGGCCAGGGGATACTGGAGGGCTGGAGAGGGGGAGAGGCGAGCGGAATTCCGGGTGTAGCGGTGGAATGCGTAGAGATCCGGAAGAACACCGGAGGCGAAGGCGGCTCGCTGGACCTCATCTGACGCTGAGGTGCGAAAGCGTGGGGAGCGAACAGGATTAGATACCCTGGTAGTCCACGCCGTAAACGATGGATGCTAGATGCCGGGGGGATCGAGCCCGTCGGTGTCGGAGCTAACGCGTTAAGCATCCCGCCTGGGGAGTACGGCCGCAAGGCTGAAACTCAAAGGAATTGACGGGGGCCCGCACAAGCGGTGGAGCATGTGGTTTAATTCGAAGCAACGCGAAGAACCTTACCTGGGCTTGACATGCATGGGAAGCGTCCGGGAAAGCGGGCGTGCCCTTCGGGGCCGATGCACAGGTGCTGCATGGCTGTCGTCAGCTCGTGTCGTGAGATGTTGGGTTAAGTCCCGCAACGAGCGCAACCCTTGCCCGCTGTTGCCAGCGGCGGTCCTTTGGGCCGGCCGGGGACTCTGCGGGGACTGCCGGTGATAAACCGGAGGAAGGTGGGGACGACGTCAAGTCATCATGGTCCTTACGTCCAGGGCTACACACGTGCTACAATGGCCGGGACAAACCGAAGCGAGGCCGCGAGGCGGAGCGAATCGGAGAAACCCGGTCCAAGTTCGGATTGCAGTCTGCAACTCGACTGCATGAAGCTGGAATCGCTAGTAATCGTGGATCAGCGACGCCACGGTGAATCCGTTCCCGGGCCTTGTACACACCGCCCGTCACGCCATGGAAGTCGGGAGCGCCCGAAGCCCGCGCGCCAACCCAAGGTTTGTCCTGGGAGGCAGCGGTCGAAGGCGAGTTCGATGACTGGGGCGAAGTCGTAACAAGGTAGCCGTAGGGGAACCTGCGGCTGGATCACCTCCTTTCTGGAGCGGCGAGTAGACGGCCGGGGGAAGAGGATCTCCCCGCGGACGCCGAAAGCCCGCACGGATCGAACGTCTTCGGGAGCTCTCTTCAGGATCCGAGTAGTTGAGCCGCCCCGCCGGGTGAAACCGGGGGGCGGCCGTAGAGGAGCCCCCTTCCGGGGGTTAGCCCCCTTCGGGGGGTTCCCGGGGGGTTCCCCCGGGGGACCGGGAGGGGCTTCGGAAGAGATGGATTGACAATTTGGGTTTTGGGGCAGTGGGAGTGGTCTAGCACCACTACGTGTGAGTCCGAAGGTGGGATGTGGAGAAGGACGGATCGGAAGGAGAGATCCGGTCAAGCGAAGCAGGGCGCACGGGGGATGCCTAGGCACGGACAGGCGAAGAAGGGCGTGGTAAGCTGCGAAAAGCATCGGGGAGCCGCACGCAGGCTTCGATCCGGTGATGCCCGAATGGGGAAACCCGGCAGAGGTCATGCTCTGTCATCTCCTCCTGAATCGAATAGGGAGCGAGAGGCCAACGGAGAGAACTGAAACATCTCAGTACCTCCAGGAAGAGAAATCAAACGAGATTCCGTCAGTAGCGGCGAGCGAAGGCGGAAGAGCCCAAACCGGGGGACAGGTTCCTCCGGGGTTGTAGGGCCCAGACGGGGGCAACCCGTCGGGACACAGATGATAGTCGAAGTCGGCTGGAACGCCGCACGAGAGAGGGTGAGAGTCCCGTAGGCGAAATCATGCTGTGGCCGATGGTCTGGGTACCTGAGTACCGCGGGACACGAGGAATCCCGTGGGAACCGGGGGGGACCACCCTCCAAGGCTAGATACTCGTCCGTGACCGATAGTGAACCAGTACCGTGAGGGAAAGGTGAAAAGCACGCCTGACGGCGAGTGAAAGAGAACCTGAAACCGTGTGCCCACAAGCGGTAGGAGGGAGGGCTCTTCGGAGCGGCTCCTGACTGCGTGCCTTTTGCATTATGATCCGGCGAGTTACGCGTCACAGGCGAGGTTAAGGTGTTCAGCACCGGAGCCGAAGCGAAAGCGAGTCTTGGAAGGGCGAAGGGGGCAGCGGAAGCTGCCGCCGGGAGTCTGTGGCGGTAGACCCGAAACCGAAGCGATCTACCCATGGCCAGGATGAAGCTCGGGTAACACCGAGTGGAGGTCCGAACCCGTTACTGTTGAAAAAGTTTGGGATGAGCTGTGGGTAGGGGTGAAAGGCCAATCAAGCTCGGAGATAGCTGGTTCTCCCCGAAAACTATAGAGGTAGTGCCTGGGGGGTGCAGCGGAAGCTGCGGATGTCTCGCGGAGGTAGAGCACTGACAGGACGCGGGGGCTTCACCGCTTACCAACTCCTATCAAACTCCGAATGCCGTGGAGATGGACCCCTGGAGACAGTGGGAGCGCGATAATGTGCTCTCGCGAGAGGGAAAGAGCCCAGACCGTCGGCTAAGGCCCCGAAGTACGAGCTCAGTGAGACAACGATGTGGATGTGCCGAGACAACTGGGAGGTTGGCTTAGAAGCAGCCATTCCTTGAAAGAGTGCGTAATAGCTCACCAGTCAAGTGCGTCTGCGCGGATAATGGTCGGGACTCAAGCTCGACGCCGAAGCCACGGACCCGGAGGACTTCTGCGCAGGCAGGAGCCGGGTGGTAGGGGAGCGTTCCGCTAGCGGAGAAGCCCGGGTGGAAACCTACGGGTGGAGCGGGCGGAAGTGAGGATGCCGGAATGAGTACGCGAGAACGAGGGTGAGAATCCCTCGCACCGAAAGCCGAAGGGTTCCGGGGGCAGGCTCATCCGCCCCGGGTCAGTCGGACCCTAAGTCGAGGCCGAAGGGCGTAGACGATGGGAATCAGGTCAACATTCCTGAACCACGCGCCGTGCGTCATCACCCGCAGGGGGGACGCAGGAGCACAGGCCCAGCCGGGCGACGGTCGACCCGGTCGAACGCGGTAGGCGAAGCTTCCGGAGGGAAAAGGCCGGGAGCGCCGAGAGCGGAGTGCGAAGGATCTCTTCGGAGGTCCGAAGTGGGCACAAGCCGACTGCCGAGAAAAGCCTCGGCGGGGAGTGCGGGGCGTGACCGTACCGGAAACGGACACACGTAGGCGAGGCGAGAAGCCTCAGGTGCGCGAGTGACTTGTGGAGAAGGAACTCGGCAAAATGTCCCCGTAACTTCGGGAGAAGGGGAGCTCCGGGTACTCGAAGGGCCTACGCGGCCCGGAGGGGAAGGGAGCCGCAGAGAATCGGCCCAAGCGACTGTTTAGCAAAAACACAGGTGTCTGCAAAGTCGAGCAAGACGACGTATAGGCACTGACGCCTGCCCGGTGCCGGAAGGTTAAGAGGAGATGTCAGCCGGGGGAGACCCGGGCGAAGCATTGAATTGAAGCCCCGGTAAACGGCGGCCGTAACTATAACGGTCCTAAGGTAGCGAAATTCCTTGTCGGGTAAGTTCCGACCTGCACGAATGGCGTAACGACTTGGGCGCTGTCTCCTCCACAAGCTCGGCGAAATTGGAGTCTCGGTGAGGATACCGAGTACCCGCGACAGGACAAAAAGACCCCATGCACCTTTACTGCAGCCTGATATTGGTCTTCGGCACCATCTGTGTAGGATAGGTGGGAGACAGGGAACCGGGCCCGCCAGGGTCCGGGGAGTCAGCGGTGAAATACCACCCTGGTGATGTTGGAGATCTAACCCGACGCCCCGGAAGCGGGGCGGGGGACCGTGTCAGGTGGGCAGTTTGACTGGGGCGGTCGCCTCCTAAAAGGTAGCGGAGGCGCGCAAAGGTTCCCTCAGCGCGGTCGGCAATCGCGCTTCGAGAGCGTAAAGGCAGAAGGGAGCTTGACTGCGAGACCTACAAGTCGAGCAGGTGCGAAAGCAGGCCTTAGTGATCCGGTGGTCCCGTGTGGAAGGGCCATCGCTCAACGGATAAAAGGTACGCTGGGGATAACAGGCTTATCGCCCCCGAGAGTTCACATCGACGGGGCGGTTTGGCACCTCGATGTCGGCTCATCGCATCCTGGGGCTGGAGAAGGTCCCAAGGGTCCGGCTGTTCGCCGGTTAAAGCGGTACGCGAGCTGGGTTCAGAACGTCGTGAGACAGTTCGGTCTGTATCCGTCGTGGGCGCAGGAGGATTGCGGGAGGCCGTCCCTAGTACGAGAGGACCGGGACGGACCGACCTCTGGTGTACCGGTTGTCGCGCCAGCGGCAGTGCCGGGTAGCTACGTCGGGACGGGATAACCGCTGAAAGCATCTAAGTGGGAAGCCCTGCCCAAGATGAGTCCTCCCAGGGAGCAATCCCTCAGAAGGGCCGTGGAAGACCACCACGTCGATAGGCCGCAGGTGGAAGCGGGGCGACCCGCGCAGCCGAGCGGTACTAAGGGCCCGAGTGGCTTGACCGGTTCCCGCCATGCGGGACCCGCCACGCCCGCCGAAACAAGCAGCACGACCCTCACACGTTCCCGTGGCGCTGGAGCGCCCCCCTGCCCCAAACCCTGAACCTTTTTCCGCTTTCCGCCGCCGGCCTCGGCCAGCGGCGCCCGTCGACGATCGGTGGCGCTGCCGCGGGGGATCACCCGATCCCATCCCGAACTCGGAAGTTAAGCCCCGCTGGGCGGATGGTACTGCCGGGTGACCCCGGTGGGAGAGTACGTCGCCGCCGATCCCCCCTTCGATGCGCCCCCGCCCCGCCCGCGCGCCCCCCCGCGCACGGCCCGAGCAGGGGCGCTTCGCGCTTCCCCCCTCCCCCCCCGACGCACGGACCGACGGCACGGAGAAAGCAAGCCTCGCGCCCGAATCCCACCGGGCGCGAGGCTCTTCGCTTCCGCCGCGGCCTACGCGCGGCCTACGGCTCGTCCGTCGTGCCCAGCAGCGCCGCGTCCAACGCGCCGAGCACCGGCTCCCCCACCGCGTGCTCCTCCACCCCCAGCAGCCGCAGCGCCGTCGCCGCGGTGTCCATCGTCCGGATCCCCGCCCCCAGCCGCACCCCGCCCGACCGGATTCCTCGTCCCCAAGCGATCCAGGGGATGGTCACGTCGACCGCGGCGCTGGTCCCATGCGTGCGGCCGTGACCCCCGTGGTCCGCCGTCACCAGCACGGTGTAACTCCCTTCGCCATAGGCTCGATCCGCCGCCGCCAGCACCCGCGCCACCGCCCCGTCCGCGTGCCGCACCGCCCAACCGTAGACCATTCCCATCCAGCCGAAAGCATGCCCGGCGTAGTCGGTGTCTCCCAGATGGACGAAGAGCAGGTCGGGGCGTTCGGTGCGGAGGTAGGCCTCCACCTTTCCGGCCGTCCGCGCGGCGAGCCACTTCCCGTTCCCCTCCGGCGCCACCGCATAGGTGACGCTCCCCGGAATCAGCAGGTGCTCGAACTTCCCCTTGCTGAAGAAGGCGGCGGTATGGAGGCCCCGCGCGTGCGCCAGCGAGAAGACGGTGGGAGTGTGGACCGTGCCCTCCACCTCCGCCCGGTTGTCGTTCCAGGTGATCCCGTGCGTCTCCGGTCCCTCGCCCGTCAGCATCGAAGTATGCGAAGGGAGGGTGATGCTCGGCAGGATCGTGCGGGCCTCGAGCGAGTAGCTCCCCTCATGCGCCAGGCGCTGCAGTGCTCGCGCGCCGAAGCGCTCGATCGCGTCCGGCCGCAGCCCGTCGATGGAGATCACGATCACGTGCTCGCTGAGCGCGCCCGCCGGCCGCGGTACCCGAAGGCTCGACGCGTACACCGTCGGTGCAGCGTCGCCCACGGTCACCGCGGCGGCCGGGATACAGCCCGAGAGGGCGGCCGCCGCGATCAGGGCGGGTACGGTGGCTCGGTGCAGAGGACGCGGATGGGTAGTCGGCATGGGAGCTCCGGAGGCAACGGCTCCCACCGCGCCTTCACGGAGGAGAGCGCATCGGGAGGTCGACGACAGACGTAGATCTCCCCAACGCTACCCTGCATGCGAGGCCCAAGTTCCTCCGAGAGGAATCCGATCCGTTGATTGGGAAAGGAGTTGCGGGATCAGGCCGCCGCCGCGCTGTCGAAGGAGATGCCGGCGCGGCGCAGGCGCAGCACCGCCTCGCGCAGCCGGTCGGGCTCGGCGACGAGGGAGATGCGGAAGAATCCCTCGCCACCCGGACCGAATGCGTTCCCCGGCGTGACCACCACCCCCGCCGTCTCGACCAGATGCTCCGTCCATGCCTGCGACGAGAAGCCGTGCGGCACGCGCATCCAGAGGAACATCGTGCCGCTCGGCGGCTCGACGGGCCAGCCAAGGGAGCGGAACCCCTCCACCGCGACATCCCTCCGCTCGCGGTAGAGCGCCACGAGCGGCGGGACCAGCTCCCTCCACCGCTCCAGCGCGACCGCCGCTCCCTCCTGCAGGAATGCGGGAGTGCCGTACCCCATGTTCATTCTCACGGCGTAGAGCGACTCCAGCAGGTCTGCGCCCCCCACCGCGAAGGCGATGCGCGAGCCCGCCATGCTGAAGCTCTTGGAGAAGGAGTGCATCTCCACCGCCACGTCCCGGGCGCCGGGAATCTGGAGGACGCTCGGAGCGCGGTAGCCGTCGTAGGTGAGCTCGCTGTAAGCGAGATCGGAGACCAGTACGATGCCCCAGCGCGCGCAGAGCTCCACCGCCTCCTCGAAGAAGCCGAGCGATGCGGTGGCACCGGTCGGATTGTGCGGGTAGTTGAGGATCAGCAGCCGGGACTGCTTCAGGATGTCGGCGGGAACGTCTTCGAAGCGCGGCAGATAACCGGTCTCGGGGCGGACCGGAAGGAGGTGGACGCGTCCTCCCGCCATCCCGGTCGCGCGGGCGTGCACCGGATAGTAGATATCGGGAACGAGCGAGACACCGGAGTCGTCGACGAAGGCGAGGGTGATCTGGGCGATTCCCTCCTTGGCGCCGCTGAGGCAGAGCACCTCACGCTCCGGATCCACGGCGACGCCGAAACGGTCGCGCATGAAGCCGGCGGCCGCTCGCCGGAAGCGGGGGGTTCCGCGGAAGGGCGGATACCCGTGGTTGCGGGTGTCGCCGAATGCCGCCGCGACCGCCTCCAGCACCGGCTCCGGCGTCGGCTGGTCGGGATTACCGATCCCGAGGTCGAGGAGATCGGCCCCGCGCGATCGGGCTGATGCCTTGAGGTCGTCCAGCCAGATGAAGACGTACTGCGGGAGCGACGCGACGCGGTGGACGAGCTCCGGACGAACGGCCGTTGGCGGCTGTGGGGATCGGGCCATGGAATGGACGGTCGTTGAGCGTAAGAGGGGTGCCGGAATCCACGGGAATCTGCGGCGGGCGCACTCCGAAAGCCAGGGCGGAGCGTGCCCGCCGCAGGGGCCTACGACCAGCGCCGCCGGACCGACTGGCGCCGCCAGGCGAGGTGCTCGACGTAGGCCGCCCCCGGGATCGTGAGGGAGACAGAGGGTCCCACCTCGTCATGACGGATCAGCCCCTCGCGCTCGAGGAACCGGATAACCCGCAGGGCATACTCGCGGTCGAGCCTGAAAGAATCGGCGAGGCGCGCCCTGAGAATGGCGACCTTGGGGTCGGCCGCGGAGATCGAGTGCATGTGCCGGAGGAGCGCGAAGGCGTCCCTCTCGAGCTGCTCGGAATCCGCATCTCTCCGCCTCTCCGCCAGATCCATGGACCTTTCCTTGCCCGAGGAGCCGAGGTTCGCGCCTAAGCGATGTATTGACAACGTAATAGCAAGGAGTGGACCACGCTTGGTGCATGAGGGAAGGGGGCGGTGGGGAGATGGCGGCCGCCGACGGAAAGCGATGGCGGCCCTACGAACGGAGGAGATCGCCGCGCCGGGCGACGAGCGGCTCGATTCCCTCCCGACCGGCGCGTACTCGCTCGTCCTGGTCCCCTGAAGCAGGCGGGGCTGCCCGTGCCGAGATTCCGATCGAGACGTATTTTTATGAAAAAAACGGGGTTGACAGGGATGGGGGCGAAGGTTATGTTGCATCTTCTTTCGGAGCCAGGCCTGAATGGCGCCGAGGAGGGAAAATGCTGCATCCATCGGGATGCCCGCCGAGGGAAGCTGCGATGCGAGGCGGCGGTCCGGGCTGGGGCCGATGTGTGGTGGGACCCGCCGGCTTCTAGGGCGGGGAATCCGGTGGGGTACCAGAGCGGCCAAATGGAGCAGACTGTAAATCTGCCGGCTTATGCCTACGTAGGTTCGAATCCTACCCCCACCACTCCGGGTCGATTAGCTCAGTTGGTTAGAGCGCACGGTTCACATCCGTGAGGTCGTAGGTTCGAGTCCTACATCGACCACTGGGCAAACCGGGGACGTCCTCCCGCCGCGAGCAGGACCGTGGACCGGCCGCCGACGACCTCCGGGGGATGTAGCTCAGATGGGAGAGCGCTGCAATCGCACTGCAGAGGTCAGGGGTTCGATTCCCCTCATCTCCACTCGACGAAAAGGACGGGACGTGGCTCAGCCCGGTAGAGCACTCGCTTCGGGAGCGAGGGGTCGGCGGTTCAAATCCGCCCGTCCCGACTGACTATGGTGGGCGTAGCTCAGTCGGTTAGAGCGCCAGATTGTGGCTCTGGAGGTCGCCGGTTCGATCCCGGTCGCTCACCCTCGGCGGCTCGCGCCGCTCGGCCGGTCGATCACTTCCATGGCAGGAGTGATCGCGGGTTCGAGTTCCCTCGCGGGCGTTGGGAAGGGTCGGGCGCTTCGAGGCCGCCCAGGATGTGCGGGAGTAGCTCAGCTGGTAGAGCACTAGCCTTCCAAGCTAGATGTCGCGGGTTCGAGCCCCGTCTCCCGCTTGTTCGAGTTCGTGCGCCCGTAGCTCAGCTGGATAGAGCGTCTGACTACGGATCAGAAGGCCGGGAGTTCGAATCTCTCCGGGCGCACCTTCCCCGCAGGAAATGCTCCGGTGGCGGAACTGGTAGACGCGCTAGATTCAGGATCTAGTGGGGGCAACCCCGTGGAGGTTCGAGTCCTCTCCGGAGCATGTAGGATTCGGCCGAGCCGGCCGCCCCGGCGATGAAACGGGGAGGTTGGCCGGACCGAGGATCTGATGCCGGTGACGGCGCGGGATGGTCGCCTAGACTCGGGCGCGACCAGAGCCAAACGGCCGCCGCACGATACCCCGGCTCCCCCACTCCGCCTAGCCTTGCGTTTCGGCGTCATTGACTTTGTATTACAAAGTACTTTTCGAAGTGAGGAAGAGCGCGAGCGTGGACCTCTAGGTGTGCCGCGTCAGATTAGCGCTGCGCTCCTGCGCCCGCCGCAGGTCGTGCTGGGCCCCGAACGGTGGGCGCGTCCTCGATTTCGATCCAGCGGATGATCCGCGGGATCTCGACCTCCCGTTCGCGGTCGTGGCGCGCGAGATGGCGCACCAGAGGGGGTTCCCTACGCTTTCGTCGAGGGGGAGCCCCGTCGCTGTCCGAGAGCTTCGCGTGCGGGCGCGCAAGGTGACCACCGACTCCGCGGGCATCGAAGCGGAGATGCCGATGGATGAGTGGGTGCAGGTCGGCGTCTTCGCCCCCGCCGGACAGGGGGCGGACTCCGGCGAGACGCTCTACCTACAGATGCATCGCATTCGCTCCGGCGAACAGACGATCTCGGTGACGGTGCCGCGGGAGCCGTCCGACGCCGGCATCGACCCCTATCACCCGCTGATCGAGCTGGAGAGGTTCTCGACGACGTCGAGGAGGTGGAAATCGAGAGCTGAAGGCGCATCCCGTCAGCCTGCCCGCGCAAGTGCCCCTGCTGCCTGCCGCTATGGCAAGCGGTAGCTCGCGGGCAGGATCTCTCAGCCGCCCCAGATGTTTTCCGCGTGAAAGTAAGCGCTTGCACGCGACGAGTTCTCCCCCTATCGTGCTCTTCCATGGATTCCAGGGATAAGATCCTCGAGGCGGCGCTCCGTGTCTTCGCCGAGGCGGGGACCCGCGGAGCCACCACCCGCCGCATCGCGGAGGAGGCGGGGGTCAACGAGGTGACTCTCTTCCGCCACTTCGGATCCAAGGCGCGCCTGCTGCGCGAGGCGTTCCGCCACGCCACCTCGTCCTCCCCACCGCGCGGCCTTCCGGAGGAACCGGCGGATCCGGAGGAAGAGCTGACCCGCTGGGCTCGGACCCAGCTCGATCATCTCCTTGAGGTACGTTCGCTGATCCGCACCAGCATGGGGGAGTTCGAGGAGCACCCGTACGTCCGCTCGGCCGTGTGCGAGGCCCCCCGGCGGGTGGCGAACGAGCTCGACGCCTACCTGTTGCGGCTGCGCGCCCGCGGCCTCGTCGCGCCGGACTGTGACACGCGCGCCGCTTGTCCGTTGCTGCTGGGGGCCATCTTCAGCGACGCCATGGGGCGCGACATGATGCCGGAGCGCTTTCCCGATCCGCCCCAGGTGGCCGCGGCGAAGTACGTCCGGCTCTTCCTGCGCGCCGTGGGCACCGGCGAACGTCGCACCCTCGACGCGCTCCCGAATGGGGCGCGCAACGGGACTCACGAAGGCACCTTGCGATGCGACATCGACGCACGATAGGAGGCTTCGCCGCCGCGGCGCTGGCCGCGCTGGCGCTGAACGGGGCGGAGCTCCGGGCGCAGATCCCGGCCGGGAGCGTCGCCCGCGTCCTCTCCCTCGAGGATGCGCTGAGGATCGCGGAGGGGAGTAGCGAGGAGGTGGACATCGCACGGGCCGCGATCCTCCGCGCCCGCGGACAGGAATGGCAGGCGCGGGCGGCGCGCCTGCCGCAGCTCAACGCCAGCCTTTCGTACGACCGCGCGCTGGCCTCGGAGTTCGAGGGTGCCTTCGGCGGGGGCGGTGCGATGGACAGCATGGCGGGACCTCCCCGTCCTCCCTGCGTGGACTTCCTTCCCGACCCCACCCTCTCCGTTGAGGAACGGCTCCGGCGGCTGGAGGCGCAGCACGACTGTCAGCCCGCCAGCCCGTTCGGCGACTTCGACGATCTGCCCTTCGGGCGGGAGAACACCTTCCGCGTGGGGCTCTCGCTCTCGCAGCCGGTCTTCGCGGGCGGACGGCTGGCGGCGCAGGCGCGCATCGCCGACGTCTCGCGCGACGTGGCGGAGATCGAGCTGAACTCCGCGCGCGCGCAGCTGGTGCTGGACGTCACCGAGGCGTACTACGACGCCGTGCTGGCGGCGCAGCTCACCGAGATCGCGGAGGCCACCCTCCGCCAGGCGGAGACGACGCTTCAGCAGACGGCGCTCGCGCGGCAGGTCGGGACGCAGCCCGAGTTCGAGCTGTTGCGCGCGCAGGTCACGGCCGACAACCAGCGCCCGGTGCTCATCCAGCGCCGCGCGGCGCGCGACCTGGCCCTCCTCCGTCTCAAGCAGATGCTGGAGCTCCCGCTCGACCAGGAGATCTCGCTCGCCGACGATCTCACGGGCGACGAGGTACAGCCGATCGCCCGCTTCGCCGCTCGCATCGCGGGCGTCGAGGTGGACGCCGCGGCCGACAGCGCCGGCGACGTCGTGCGGGCGCCCGTACGGCAGGCGGTGGCGGCGGTGGAGCTGCGCGAGCAGTCGCTGCGCATCGCGCGCGCACAGCGCCTTCCTACGCTGAGCCTCAACTCGCAGTACGGGCGGGTGGGCTATCCCGCTTCGGGCTTCCCGTCGTGGGACGATTTCCGTACCAACTGGACGGTGGGCGCCACTCTCTCGGTGCCCCTCTTCACGGGAGGACGGATCTACGGCGAGGAGCTGACGGCCCGCGCGGACGTGGACGAGGCGGAGGCGCGCCTCCGCATGACGCGCGAGCTGGCGGTGCTCGATACCCGCAACGCCCGCGAGCAGCTCGTCGCCGCGGTAGCCGTGTGGGAGGCGAGTCGGGGAACGGTGAGTCAGGCGGCGCGGGCGTACCAGATCGCCGAGATCCGCTTCCGCGAGGGGATCTCCACGCAGGTGGAGCTCTCCGACTCGCGCATCCTTCTCCAGCAGGCGCAGGCGAACCGGGCGCAGGCGGCGCGCGACCTCCAGGTGGCGCGGGCGAGGCTCGCCCTCCTGCCGGACCTGCCGCTCGGCACCACCGGGAGCGTTCCGGGTGGCGTGCAGGGAGCGCCCGCGCTGCAGCCGTCGCAGGCGCCGCCACAGCAGACCGTTCCGAGGCAGTCCACGGGGAACCCGAGCCAGGGCTCGTTCACAGGAGCACGATGAGCATGAGATCTTTCGAGGGAATGCGGGCGGGAGCCCCCGCACGGACGGCGGTGGTCCTGATCGGCTCGGCACTCCTGCTCTCCGCCTGCGGCGGCGGCGAGGCCGAGAGCCCGGGAGCTGG
>CBDCDN010000017.1:0-66851 GCA_965215255.1 Longimicrobiaceae bacterium
GGAAGGCGTCCCGCCTCGATCGCGTAGACCACTGCCGCGATCACGCGGTCCGGGTTGGCGGGAGCGACGAGGAGGTCGGCGCCGGCGGCGAGCGCGCGGACGGCCGCCTCGCCCGCCTCCGTCCCGCGCAGCAGCGCACTGCCGGGCGAGAGGTCCACCGCGACCACGCCCGACCAGCCGAGGTCGCGCCGCAGGAGGCCGTGCACCGCGGCAGGGGAGAAGGGGAGGGGGAGCGAGTCCCCCGTGAGGGACGGGAGGCGCGCCGCCCCCAGCTCGATGGCCGCCGCGCCGGCGTGGACGGCCGCCTCCGCGAGGGGGAGGTCCACCGCCTCGAGCCTTGCGCGGTCCCAGTCCAGGACGGGAGGGTCGGTCCCGGCGGCATCGAGGATGCGGACCGCGACCGGAAGCCCCTCCTCGGACGTGCCGGATAGGAAAGAGGCGAGTCCCGCCGCCGCGCGCTCCGGGTCGCGGGAAACGAGGGGGAGAGGGCCGGAGGCGGTCAGCGGCGGGGTCCTCACCAGCCCCAGGTTGACGCCTGCGCCACGGGCCTCGCGCGCGAGACGACGCCCGGCCTCGCGGACGTCCGCCGCCGGCGCCAGGGCGGCGAGAGCGGCCACCGGCGCGAGCGCGGCTCCGCCGCCCATCCCGCCGTCCAGCTCCGCCGCGACCAGCAGGGGAAGCCGCGAGCGAGCCTGCAGGGCGCGCAGGGCGGGGCGGGCGGAGAGGTCGGCCTCCGGGGTCAGCAGGACCCCGCCCGGGGGCGGACCGCTGGCGAGATGGCTTCGGGAGAGCGGGTCGAGGGAAAGGGGAGCGATCACGAGCTGCGCCACCCGCTCCCGCACATCCATTCCGCGGACCGTCTCCCGAACGGGGTCGTGGCCCGCGGACGGGGTGCACCCCGCCGCCAGGAGGACGAGCGGGAGGAGCCGACGGACGAGCGGGGAAGGGGCGTTCACCGCGGGGGGGCGGTCCAGCGGAGCGGGCGGCGGCGTTGGGGCATCCGTGGGGCAATCTGTGGATGGGGTGTCACATCGTAGGCGCCTGCCGGGAAGGGAAATCGGCCTCTCGGCTCATCCCGCCGTGCTCGCACGGCTGGCTCTAAATTTGCCGACATCCGCAGGAGCGGCGGCTCGGGCTCCGCCGCTCGTCTCGCCCCGCTGTCGGTGAGTTTCCTCGGGTCCCGCCCGCCCGTATCGCACCGGTATCCGCTCCGGCCACCATGAACGAACCCGCCACCGTATTCATCGCGGAAGACAACCCGATCCTTCTCCAGGGACTCGGCCGCGCCCTGAGCGCGAATGGGTACTCGGTCTCCACGGCCGAAGACGGACCGACGGTGCTGAGCCTGCTCTCCAGCGCCGAGATGCCTCCCGACCTGCTTCTCCTGGACGTGATGATGCCGGGGATGACGGGCTTCGAGGTGCTGAAGGCGGTGCACACGGAGCCGCGCTGGTCGCGCCTTCCCGTGATGTTGATCACGGCTGCCACCGACGACTATCTTCCCGCCTCGGCGATCCGGAGCGGCGCGGTGGACGTCCTGATCAAGCCCTTCCGGCTCAGCGAGCTGCTGGATCGCATCGACGGCCACATCCGCCGCTACCGCGACCAGCGCCCTCCCTCCCGCCGCGCCGCCGCCCCTCACGCCGCGGAGTGAGAACTCGAGCCGCGGTCACCGATCGCGAGCGGGCCGGACCGCGCCGGTCGCGATCGACGGCCCGCGAGTCTCTCACCAGATCACTTCGAAGTCCTCCAGCTCGTCGAGGGCGAAGTCGAGATCGCTTCCCGCGTAGGTGGTGGCGATCAGGAACTCGCGTCCGCCGCGAGAGACGATCTCGCGCGGGATGACGACGAACTCCGACCCCCGGCGGGAGATCTGCACCCGCGTTCCCTCCACGATGGCGCGCTCCAGTCGGTCCATCCGCTCCGGAGACCAATTGAGCCGGCTCACCGCTCAGGATGCCTGGCGCGCCGCGCGGGCGGACGGCAGGGCGGCCGGACGCACCGAGATGTAGTAGCTCTTCACGAAGAGCGAATCTACGCGGGCGAAGCCCGGGTCGGGCAGGTCGCCGAATTTGCGTCCGGGCGGGGGACGGGGGACGGATACGCGGAGCGTATCCATCCACGTGTCGAACTCCGCGCGGCTGATCTTCTCCAGATAGCCGTCCAGCTCCACCATGCTCCCGGGGCCGAAGCGGCCCAGCGCTCCCTCCGGAGGAGCCGGCTCGAAGCGTACCAGGATGCGCCTGCCACCCTGGGATCTCACCCAGAGGGCGTTCTGCCTCACCCCGCTTTCGGCCACCCCGCTCAGGTGCACCAGCCGGCCCAGGTCCCGGTTCTGGAGGGGGAGCAGGGACTGGAGGGGGACCGCCTGCGCCGGGAGCACCGGCGCGCGCGACGATCCCAGCCCAAGGTCCGCTCCCACCGCCTTCTGCGCCTCGGTGGGGTCGCCAAGGAACAGGGCGCTCGCCCAGAGCGCCAGCCCGACCAGGGCCAGTAACCCCGTCCAGAGCCAGACCTTGCTCCCGCGGGGCCGAACGAGTCTGATGTCGGCCATGTGCTCGAAAGATCCCGGTTGAGTGCCGCCGATCCCGCGGATGGGGAGGTGCAAGGAACATTCCCGGTCCCGACTTGCTCCCGGCGGGCGGAGACCGTTATCTTCCTCCTCCTCGCTCGGGAAGAGCAACCCGTCCAATCCCCACCGGAAACGGAGCGACCCGTGGCTCGACCGCCCTCGCCCCCCAAGCGTTCTCCGCTGACCCCCTTCTACGCTATCCTCGGCCTGGTGGCGCTGGTGGGCATAGGGGTGCTCGCCTTCCAGCTGCTGGGCAAGCAGGAGGCGGCCACCGCGCCGCTCACCACGGTGGAGATGGACCCCGCGGCCCTCTCCCGGGTGCAGGGGATCTCCATCGGGCGCGAGGACGCGCCGGTGGTGATCTACGAGTTCGCGGACTTCCAGTGCCCGGGCTGCGGCCAGTTCGCCTCGTTCGTCACCCCGCTCATCAAGGAGCGGCTGGTGGAGCCCGGTCTGGTGCGCTACGTGTACTACGACTTCCCGCTGGCGATGCACCCGCACGCCTTCCTGGCGGCGCGCGCGGGGCGCTGTGCCAACGAGCAGGAGCGGTTCTGGGAATACCACGACCTCCTCTACGCCCGCCAGCCCACCTGGTCGGCGATGCGCGATCCCACCGACTTCTTCATCGAGCTCGGGGCGGAGGCAGGGGCCGACGACGGCCAGTTCGAGAGTTGCCTCCGCTCGGACCGATATGCGCAGGAGGTCACCCAGAGCATGCGGCTGGGCGAGTCGCTGCAGGTGCGCGGGACGCCGACGCTGATCATCAACGGCAAGCGCGTCGGCGGCAACGGGATCCCCAGCTTCGCCGAGCTGGAGCAGATCGTCCGCGAGGAGGCGGGCATGGCCGGCGCCGGCGCGCCGGAAGCGCCCGCCTCCGAAGGCGCCGGGGCTCCGTCGCCGCAGTGACCTTTCCCGCCGCCGAGCCCGCCGCGGCGGACCGCGGCGACGCGGCTCCCCCGGCCTCGCGGATGGGGGTCGCCGTCCTCGCTCTGGTCGGGATCTTCGTGGCCGGTTACCTCTCGCTCTACAAGCTGGGCTATCTCGGCTTCATCCAGTGCTCCACCGGCGGATGTGAGACGGTGCAGGCCTCGGCCTGGTCCTTCTTCCCACCGCGCACGGTGGCGCAGTGGGGGCCTCCGGTGGCGGTCTGGGGCCTGGCGACCTACGCCGCTCTCCTGGTCCTCGCGCTGCTCGGCCTCCAGCCCCGCTGGGCCGGCGAGCGCTGGATTGCCGTGGCGATCACCGCGATCTCGGGCTTCGGCGTCGCCTTCTCCGGGTGGCTCACCTACCTGGAGGCGGCAGTGATCCACGCCTGGTGCCAGTGGTGCCTGATCTCGGCCGCCCTCATCACGCTCGTCTTCCTGCTCTCCCTGCCGGGCCTCCGAGGCCCGAATCCGTATTCCTGAATCGAGCCCATGCCCATCGATCATCCCACGACCCGGGTGCGCCTCGTCTTCGCCGACGAGGGGACCTTCCACGCCGAGACGATCCGGATCCCGGTGGACATGCTCCACGAGCACGAGCGGCTGATCGATCTGCTCCGCGAGGAGCCGAGCGTCACGCGGCAGATGTACGTGGACCTGAAGCGGCTCGTCTCGGCCTACGTGATCGGCGACGAGGAATGAGAGCTCGGATGGACCGGGCCCCCGGTCCATCCGACGTTCAAGACTTTCCTTCCAGCGCCTCCTCGATCGCCTGCTCGAACTCGGAGAAGGGCTGCGCGCCGGAGAGGACCTTGCGCCCGTCGATGATGAAGGTGGGGGTCGCCCCGGCCCCGGAAGAGGCCGCCTGGATCACGTCTCCCAGGATCAGGGGCGCCACCAGGTCCTCGGCGGTGCAGAAGCCGAAGGCGGCCGGATCGAGTCCCAGCTCCCGCGCGTAACTCGCGAAGACGCTTCCCGCCTCCGGCGCCCCGCTCCACTCCTCCTGCGCGGCGAAGAGCCGGTCGTGCATCGGCCAGAAGCTCCCCTGTGCTCCGGCGCACATCGCCGCCTCCGCGGCCTGCCACGCCCGTCCGTGCCCGGGGAGCGGCAGGTTCACGTAGATCAGCTTCACCTTTCCGGTGCGGACGTACGCACTGTCGAGCGCCGGGTAGGTGGTCTGGAAGAACTCGCGGCAGAACGGGCACTGGAAGTCCGACAGCTCGATGATGGTGACGGGGGCATCCTCGTCGCCCTTGATCCGGCCGCGGGAGGCGGCCTCGAGCAGCGCTTCGGCCGCTGCGCCCGAGGTTCCGAGCGGCTCCGGCCGCGCCTCCTGGGCGGCGGCGGGAAAGGCTGCGGCGAGGACGAGGAGGAGGAGGGGGAGTCGAAAACGAGTCATGATGGCTCCGCGGGGGAATCGCCGCGCCCGGGGCGGCGAGGTGTGGCGTCACGGACTGCGCGATCGGTCGTCTGAAGCTCCCGGAGCCGCGCGCGGGCGCGGCGCAGGTCCCACTCGGCCACGTGCGCCGGCGGCCAGCTTCCCTGCCGGGCGCCGGCCGCGAGCGTCTCCGCGTGCTCGCGCGCGACGGCCGCGGTGGAGGCGCCGATCCACCCGCGCTCCACCGCCGAAGCGAACTCCTCCTCGTCGAGGATCGCCACCCTCCCGTCGGTCCCCGCCCAGACGTCGAGGCACAGATCGGTCGTGTGCCACTCGTCGCCGCTCATCTTCACGGGGGTGAGGATGTTCGCGTAGACCCCCGTGAAAGTACCGTCCGCAAGGTGGAAGCGGCCCAGGTCGTACCAGCGCCCCGGGTAGGTGAACCAGACCACAGGCGCCTCCGGCTCCAGGATCGTGCGCCCCGCCGCCAGCACCGAACGCGAGATCGGCACCGCCTCGGCGAAGGTCACCACGAATTCGTGCGACGCGGCGAGCACCGGCTGCTCGAAGACCTGCACCCGGTCCGGGAGGCGGAGGTAGTGAATCGAGATGCGGCGCGGACTCACTCGAGCTCGCGGGCCCTCAAGCTCCGGGCGCGCTCCTGCGCGCCCACCACCGTGATCTTGCCGGACCTCGCGGAGCTGTGCTCGTCCAGCGCGTCCCGTCGAATGGATGCCATTCAATAGCTCCGCGGGGAGGGGAGTCTCGGTCGGGGGATCGAAACGCCGAACATACCTCCCTTCCGGCGCCGCGGTCAATCGCAAGTCCTCGGCCGGCCACCGCTCCGGGACCGGAGATTGCAAGCGTTCTTTCCGCTCCACCACCCGGTTCGATCCCGTTCGGCGCTCCTCATCCTGAATCCCGATGGCGCCCGCGAGCGAGAGAGGACCGACGCCCCCGGAAATGTGAGAAGACCCGCCCTGCGTGCCCCGCTCCTCCGACCGGTGCTCGGAGCGTTCGCTCTCTCCGGCTGCCTCGCCGCGCCCCCGGCGGCGGCTCAGGATGTCGCGTCCGCGTGCCCGCAGGGGCGCATCTCCGCGATCTTCATCGACAATCACTCCGTCTTCGATCTCTCCGACCCGGACCTGAACGAGCGGTTCGACTGGGCCTACCGGCTCGCCAACGATCTCCACGTCGCCACGCGCGAGGAGGTGATCGGCACGGAGCTCCTCTTCGAGGAGGGGGACTGCTACGATCTCGAGCGCCTCCGCGACTCGGAACGCCTCCTGCGCCTCCTCCCCTTCATCGCCGACGTGGACATCTTCGGCGTGCGCCAGCCCGACGGTACCATCCACGTCATCGTGGACACGCGGGACGAGTGGTCCACCCGCGTGCAGGTGAAGGTCGGATCCGGCGGGGTGGCGGGGGTCGAGGGGGTACGGCTGGGCGAGGACAACCTCCTCGGCACCGGGCAGCACCTCTCCACCTTCTACATCGCGGACGAGGAGAAGCAGGTCTACGGGCTCGCCTACTACACGCCGCAGCTGCTAGGGACGCGCTGGGACGCCGGCCTGGAGGCGGGGAGGACGCCCGTGGGGGTCCTCCTCTCGGGATCGGTGACCTACCCCTTCGTGGGCGAAGTGGGGCGGTGGGGTTTCCGGCAGGCGGTTCGGCGCGACGACCACTACTTCGAGTACTGGATCCCCTTGGGCACCGAGCCGCTGCGGGCGGTCTGGTTTCCGGAGCGGCGCGAGTCGTTCGAGCTCGGCGCCGCCTACCGCCGAGGATCCCGCGGCCTCAACCGGACGCTGCTCGGCGTGGCGCTGACGGGCGAGCGGATCTCGTATCCCGACGAACCGCGTTTCGCCGACCCGGCGGCCCCCCCCGGCATCCCGCCTCCGATCCTGCCCTCGCTGGAGGGGGTGGATACCGTTTCCAGCCTGCGCATCGCGCTGATCACGGGGCAGCGGAACGTATACTACCTCCGCCGCCGTGCGCTCAACACCGTCCACGGCATCGAGGACGTGCGGCTGGGGGTCGAGACGGAGGTCGCCTTCGCTCCCAGCATCTCCGGGATCTCCGACGACCACGACCTGGCTCTCGACTTCGGACTCTTCGCCGCCGGCGAGCTGGACCCGACCACCCTCGCCGGCGCGCACTTTCTCCTCCAGGCGCGCCGCAGCTACGAGACGCCGCCCGACCGGTCCGAGTGGCGGGACGTGTTCACGCAGCTCGAGGCGTGGTCATACTGGCGCTCCGATCCCGACTCGCCGCACACGCTGGTGGCCTCGATCTCGGCGGCGGGTGGGTGGCACACCGCCGTCCCCTTCCAGCTCACCCTCGGTTCCGACGCCGGTCTGCGCGGCTACGACCGAAACGTCTACCCGGGCGGGCGGCGGGTCGTCGTTTCGCTGGAGCAGCGCAGCTATCTGGGCTGGCCCTACCCGCAGCTCTTCGACCTCGGCGCGGTGGCCTTCCTGGACGTGGGGAAGATCTGGGCGGGCGACGCCCCGTTCGGCGTCACCTCGCCCGCGCGCGCCAACTTGGGAGTCGGCCTGCGGGCAGCTTTCCCGCCGGGATCGCGGCAGACCTTCCGCCTGGACGTCGGCGTCCCCCTCCACTCCGGGATCGGCTTTCGTAACTTCGTGGTCTCCGTGGGGATCGGGCAGCTGATCGGAAGCGGGAGGGAACAGCTCGACCCGCAGCTCGACCGCAGCACGCGGCAGGGGATCTCCCGCGGGACCTTCGCCTTTCCCACGCAGCCGTGATGGGAGGTCCGGTCGTCTACCGTGCCGCGTGGGTCCTCCCGGTCGCCTCGCCGCCCGTGCGCGACGGCGCGGTGCTGGTGGATGCCGAGGGCATGATCGCGGCGGTGGGTCCGCGCGCGGCGGTGCCGCCCCCGCTGGGTGGCGGGACGGTGGAGCTCGGCGAGGCCGCGCTCCTCCCCGGGCTCGTGAACCTCCACACGCATCCCGAGCTCGCCATGTTCCGCGGCGCGCTCGAGGACCTCCCGTTCCGAGATTGGATCCTCCGCCTGGTGGGCGCGAAGCGCGAGGCGCTGCGCGACGAGGACTACACCTGGGCCGCGCGCCTCACCGCCCTGGAGGCCATTCGGGCCGGGATGACCACCCTCGGCGCCACGGAGACGTCGGGCGCCGCCCTCGACGCCTTCCGCGAGGCGGGGCTGCGGGGGATCGTCTACCAGGAGGTGTTCGGCCCCGATCCCGCGCAGCTCGACGGCTCCATGCGCGGCCTGCGCGCGGACCTCGACCGCCTGCGGGCACGGGCGACCGAGCTGGTGCGCGTGGGAATCTCCCCGCATGCTCCCTACACCGTCTCCGATCCGCTCTTTCGCGCCGCCGCGGCTCTGGCGCGCGAGGAGGAGCTCCCGCTCGCGGTGCACATCGCGGAGTCCGCGGCGGAGCGGCGCCTGGTATGCGAGGGGGAGGGAGATTTCGCGCCCGGCCTCCGCGCCCGCGGGATCGCCACCCCGCCGCGCGGGCGCTCGCCGATCGAGATGCTCGACCGGCTGGGCGTGCTGGCGGCGCGCCCCCTCCTCATCCACTGCGTGGATCTGGACGACGAGGACGTGCGGCGCATCGCGGATCACGACTGCCCGGTCGCGCACTGCCCGGTCGCCAACGCCCGCCTCGGCCACGCCGTGGCGCCGGTGGTGCGGCTGCGCGAGGCGGGCGTTCGGGTGGGAATGGGGACCGACTCGGTAGCTAGCAACAACCGTCTCGATCTCTTCGAGGAGGCGCGAGTCGCCTCGCTCCTGCAGCGGACGCTCCTCCGGGACCCCTTCCTGCTCCCCGCCGCGGAGCTGCTGCGGCTCTGCACGGTCGAGGGGGCGCGGGCGCTCGGGATGGGGGACCGGATCGGAACCCTGAGCCCGGGAATGGAGGCGGACCTCTGCGCCGTCTCGCTCGAGGGGCCGCACGTCCGGCCCGTGTACGACCCGGCGACCGCCCTCTTCCACTCGGCCCGCGCCTCGGATGTCGTCCTGACGGTGGTGCGGGGGAGGGTACTCTTCCGCGGTGGAGAGGCGACGACCCTCGACCGCGCCGCCATCGAGGAGGCGATCTCTGCCGCCGCGGAGCGGCTCCGGGGGCTGCGATGACCTCGCTGGCGCGACGCCGCGTGCCCGAGCTGATGGACCAGCCGGAGCCCGACCCCGAGGAGCTGGCGCGGAGCCTGGACGACCTGCGGCGGGTGAACCGCTGGCTGGGAGGTACGCGCGCGATCCTCGGCCTCCTGGCCCCGATGCTCCGCCGTGTCCCTGACCGCCCGGTGCGCGTCCTCGACGTCGCCACCGGATCCGCCGACATTCCGCTGAGCCTGTCGCGGTGGGCGCGGGGACGCGGCGTGGAGCTGGAGGTGGTCGCGACCGACCTCCACCCGCGGACGCTCGAGGTCGCGCGCCGCCTCACGGCCCAGGATCCCGCGGTGGAGGTGCGCGAGGCCGACGCCCTCGATCTCCCTTTCGCGGACGGCGCCTTCCACTTCGCCCTCTGCAGCACCGCCCTCCACCACTTCGACGCCGCGGACGCGGTCGCCGCGCTCCGGGAGATGGCGCGGGTGGCGAGCGCGGGGGTGGTGGTGAGCGACCTGCGGCGCTCGCGGCCCGCGCTGCTGGGGGCGGAGCTCCTGGCGGCGACGCTCTGGCGGGGGCACCCGATCACGCGCCACGACGGCCCGCATTCAGTGCGCGGCGCCTTCTCCCCCGCCGAGCTGCGGGAGCTGGCGGCACGAGCGGGGCTGGGGCGAGCGCCGGTGCGGACCCATCCGGTCTTCCGCCTCTCGCTGGTGGTGGACCGCACGCGCGGGCGTGGCGGATGAGCTCCGAGAGGTGGGACGCGGTGGTGGTGGGCGCCGGCCCCGCCGGGTCCGCGACTGCGGCGCGGCTCGCCGGCGCCGGGCACCGGGTCCTGCTCCTCGACCGCGAGGCCTTCCCGAGGTCCAAGCCTTGCGGAGAGTGCCTGAGCCCGGCCGCCGTCGAGGCGCTCGCGCGGCTCGGGGTGCTCGACCGTGTCCGCGCGGAGGCGCACGCGCCTCTCGCGGGGTGGCGCATCGAGCCGGCGCGCGGACCGGCCTTCCGCGGCGACTTCCCAGAGGGCACGGAGGGGCTCGCCGTTGCGCGGAGGGTGCTCGACGCCATCCTTCTCCGCGAGGCGATCGCGCGCGGTGCGGAGGTGCGCACCGGCGTCCGCGCTACCGGCCTGCTCCGCGATGGGACGCGGGTCCGGGGCGTGCGGGTGGGGCGTGTGGGAAGGAGGGAGGGGGAGGAGATCCGTGCCCGGTTGGTGGTGGGGGCGGACGGGCTGCGCTCGGTGCTGGTGCGTCGGCTGGGATTGCTCCGCCGGCCTCCGCGGCTCCGGAAGCTGGCGCTCACCGCGCACGTGGCCGGCCTCTCCGGCCTGGCGGGGCGGGGGGAGCTGCACGCTTTCCCCTGGGGGTGCGTCGGCGCGGCGGCGGTCGGCGGCGAGGAGGCGAACGTGACCGTGGTGGTCGGCGAGTCGGAGGCGGCGGCGGTGGCGGGCGCCCGCGAGGCTTACTTCGACGACGTCCTTCGCGGCCATCGCCGCTTCGCGGCGGGCGGGCGGGTGGGGGAGGTGCTCGCGACGGGACCCTTCGATTGGCCCGTGCGGCGGGCGGTGGCGGAAGGGGCGCTGCTGGTGGGTGACGCCGCGGGGTACTACGATCCCTTCACGGGCCAGGGGATCTTCCGCGCGCTGCGCGGCGCCGAGCTGGCGGCGGCGGTCGCGGACGCCGCCCTCCGAGGAGGGGACACGGGGCTCCGCTCGCTCCTCCCCTACGAGCGGGCGCGGCGCCGGGCCTTCGCCCCGGGGGAGCGGGTGCAGCACCTCATCGAGGCTTTCCTGGCGCGCCCGCGACTGCTGGCATGGGCCGCGGGCCGCTTCGACCGCCACCCCGCCCTGGCCGACGCCCTGGTGGCCGTCACCGGCGACCTGCGGCCGGCGCGATCCCTGCTGCGTCCGCGGCTGCTGGTGCGGCTGGTCGCGTAGGCCGCCCGCGCCGGCTCGGCGACCGAGCCCGTTCTCGCATCCCTCTCCCTCATGCGGCAGACTTCATCGCCGATCGACGAGACGCGCCGCGGATGAGCGGGCGCGAGATGCTGAGGCTGGTTGTGGCGGACAACGCCTCGCCGATGACGCTCGACGGGACCCGCACCTTCGTGGTGGGCCGGGAGCGACCGGTGGTGATCGACCCGGGGCCGGAGGACCCGGCGCATCTCGATGCGCTGGAGGAGGCGCTCGCGGGGCGCGCTCCCGCCGCGATCCTGCTGACGCATGCGCACCCGGACCACGCCGAGGGGGCCGCCGCGCTCGCGCGCCGCACGGGGGCCGGGATCCGCATGGCGCGAGGCGCCCTCCGCCCCCTCCCGGATTCGGTGGTGGAGCTCTGGATCGCGGATCGCGACGAGGTGGAGACGGATGCCGGGATCCTGTGCGCCGTCGCGACCCCGGGGCACGTCCCCGAGCACCTCTCCTTCCTCTGGCGGGGCGGCGCCGCACCCGACGGCGGCGCCGTCTTCGTGGGGGACCTTCTGATGGGAGAGGGGGATACGACACTGGTTTCCCCGCCGGAGGGGGATCTCGCCGGTTACCTCTGCTCGCTCGACCGCGTGGAGCGGCTGGAGCCCTCGGTGCTGTATCCCGCCCACGGGCCGCCGATCGAGCGGGTGCGAGAGACGATCGAGAGGTACCGCGCGCACCGCCGGGCGCGGATCGAGCAGGTGGAGCGGGCGCTCCGGGAGCATCCCGGCGCCTCCCGCGACGAGCTCGTGGACCTCGTGTACGGCGCCGGCCTCCGCCCGGGGCTCCGGAGGGCAGCGAAGGGGTCGCTCGGCGCGATCCTGCACTTCCTGCGGTCTCCGCGAATTGATCCGCCGGAGTAGTCGCCCCATACTCCGGGAGTCCGCCCGCCCCGTCGCGGGCGAGAGAGCCCAGGCCAGATGATAGAGAAGCTGCGCACTTCAGAAGAGTCACAGCCCGTGCATCCGGGCCTCGAGGCGCTGGAGGACGGGTACCTCTCGCTCGATTCCTCCTGGCGCGTCACCTACTGGAACGCGGCCGCGGAGCGGATGCTGATGGTCTCCAGGGGGGCCGTCCTCGGCCAGGTCTTCTGGGAGCGGCTGCCGCAGCTCCGCGGCAGCGTGGCGTGGGATGGGATGCACTCGGTGCGCCATGCCGGCTCCGCGCTGCGCTTCCTCCTCCCCGACCCCACCGGCCGCGCCCGCGCCTTCCTCTCCGTCTACGCGGCGCCCCTGGAGGACGGCGGCCTGGCGGTCCACTTCCGCGACGCCACCGCCGAGGTCCGGAGGGCGGAGCAGTACTCGATGCTCCTCGAATCGATCCACGACGGCCTGATCGCGGCGGACGAGCACGGCCAGATCTCATACCTCAACACCGCCGCGGAGGCCCTGCTCCGTCTGCCTCGTGACCGGGCGCTCGGCATCTCGCTCTGGTCGGTGCTGCCGCACGAGCCGAGCGACCTCCGCGAATGCCTGCGGGCCACGGTGGAGGACGGGATCCAGCGCCACCTGCGCGACCTGCGGCCCGAGGGACGGGTCTTCCGCGGCCGGGTCTTCGACCTCTGGACCTATCCTCTCTCCAGCGGCGGGATCTCGATCCTCTTCAAGGACGTGAGCGAGCGGGTGCAGCGCGAGAAGGAGCTGGCCCGCCTGGCCGCCGAGGCGCAGGAGGCCAACCGCGCGAAAGGGCGCTTCTTCGCCGCGATCAGCCACGAGCTCCGCACGCCGCTGAACGCGATCGTCGGCTACACGCACCTGCTGAGCTCGGACACCTACGGCGCCGTGCCCGATCAGGCGCGCCGCGCGGCGGACCGCGCCAGGGTATGCGCTGAGCACCTGGCCCGGCTCATGGACGACGTACTGCTGCTCACCACCTCCGAGATCGGCCGTCTCCCGGTGCTCGCCGAAGAGGTGGACCTGCCGGACTTCCTGCCGACGGTCGTGGAGCCCCACCGCAACCTCGCCGAGGCCAAGGGCCTCCGCTTCGTGGTCGAGATCGCGGCCGGGATCCCCGTGCTCCGGACCGATTCGCAGCGGCTACGGCAGCTGATCGAGGCGCTGCTCTCGAACGCGGTGAAATTCACGGCCAAGGGCGAGGTCCGGCTCTCGATCGTTCCCTCCGCGGCCGCGTCGGGCGGAGAGTTTCCGGCGGAGCCGCTGGTCGATATCTGCGTCTCCGACACGGGTCCGGGTGTGCCGGCGGAGGACCAGGAGCGGATCTTCGCGCCCTTCGAGCAGATCGGCGATCCGGCCCGCTCCGACTCGATGCTCCGCGGCACCGGACTCGGCCTGACGGTCGCCCGGCAGCTCTCCGAGCTCCTGAGCGGGACGCTCTTCCTCGCCCACACCTCCGCGGCCGGCTCCCGGTTCTGCGTTCGCCTCCCGGTGGCGCTCCCCGCCCGTCCGCACTGACCCCGGCCGAATTCCCATGCTTCGTCTTCACGAGTACCGCTACCATCGTCCCGAGTCGCTGGAGGAGGCGCTCGACCTGCTCCGCCGCGAGGACTCTCTCCCCATCGCCGGGGGGACGGACCTGGTGCCGAACATGAAGCACCGCCTCTTCACCCCGAACCACCTCGTGGGTCTGAAGGGAATCCGCGAGATGCGGGGGATCTCGACGGCGCGGGGGGCGGACGGAAGGCCGGAGCTGTGGGTCGGCGCCACGGAGACGCTGACCACCGTGGCGCGCCACCCGCTCGTGCGGGAGCATTTCCCCTCTCTTTCCACGGCCGCGGGGGTCGTGGCGGGGCCGCAGATCCGCAACCAGGGGACGATCGGCGGCAACCTCTGCCTGGACACCCGCTGCACCTACTACAACCAGAGCTTCTTCTGGCGGCAGGCGCTCGGCTTCTGCCTGAAGAAGGACGGCGAGGTCTGCCACGTCACCCGGGTGGGGAAGAAGTGCGTGGCCGCGCACTCCGCGGACACTCCGCCCGTCCTCATGACGCTGGAGGCGGCGGTCGACCTCGCCTCCGCCGAGGGGGAGCGCTCGGTGCCGGTCGCCGACTTCTTCCTCGCCGACGGGCAGTGGAATACGGTGCGCCGGCCGGACGAACTGGTGGTACGCGTGCGCGTGCCGCTCCCCGGGAAGGGAATCCGCACCGCATACCGCAAGGTGCGGCAGCGGAACTCGATCGACTTCCCGCTCCTCTCCGTCGCCCTCGCCGCCCGCGTCGGTGACCGCGAGGAGGTGGAGTCGATGTCGCTGGTGGTGTCGGCGCTCGGCTCCCGCCCCCGCGCGGTGAGCGGGCTGGAGAAGGCGACGGCCGGCCGCGCCCTTTCCGAGGTGGTAGAGGGGGTCGCGCAGCTCGCCTACAAGCAGTGCCATCCGCTGGAGAACCTCATCGTGGACCCCGAGTGGCGCCACGCGATGGTGCCCGTCTACGTGCGCCGCGCCCTGCGGGAGATCGGCGCGTGACGGGGTGACGCCAGCCATGTCCGGGCCAGATCGAATAGCAGGAAGGGTGCGATCGCGAGAACGGGTACGAGCGTGCCGAACCATTCCGGAGGGGGGCCGTGGTCGAATACCTGCACCGCGATGACGACGAGGGTCAGGCGCGGCAGATACGCGGGAAGGACGAGTGCATGGAACGATAATCGTAGCGCAACGTTCTCCTCGAGGACATGGTGGGACAGGAGCAGAGGCGCCGCGAGGAGCACCAGATTTGAGGCGACGGCGATGAGGGTGAAGGGAAATAGTCGAAATACGCTGGAGATCCCAGATATCGCTCCACCCCCTGGTGACGTGGCTGCAGCGCTGCCGACCATTTTGGCCTCACGACCCTAGCGGTCGCTGGCGACGGGCAGCGCGACAGGATCAGCGAGGGGCGGCCTAAATCAGCGGTTCTCGAAGGCGAGATTCGGATGTCGTGGCTGCCGGAAGCTCTGCCCCGATACAGCGAGCGCGTCTCGAAGAGTTCGCCTGATGAGTCGCGGCTCGCCCGCGCAGGGTGGCGCGACCGTTGAACCAGGCGAGGAACACCGCTGCTCAGCGCCGTGAGACCGTCGAGCCCTGCGTCGGCAGTGCGGCTCCCGCGCGTTACTCCACCTGTGATGCAATCCACCACGTGGTGCCGCCCGGGTCCTTTACACCTCCTCGCTTGTCGGCGTCATCCTTCTGGACCGGTTCTTGGACCGAGGTCGCGCCAGCCGACAGCGCACGTCGGTATATCGTATCGACGTCGGGAACATAGACGTGGACGTGGGCTGGTACTGGCGGCCACCCCTCCGCGGGATCAGCCAGCATCACTACGGTATCCTCGATACGGACCTCGGCATGGCGCAGCCTCCCATCCTCGTTCGGAAACCGGCGGAGCTCGACCGCGCCGAAGGCTCGAGTGAGAAAGGAGATCGTGGCTTCGGCTCCCTTTACGATCAGGTACGGTGAGACGGACGTATAGCCTTCCGGCTTGTAGGCTGCGCTCATGAATTTCTCCGTTGTCGGCTCAGGCCGCCGCGATGGCCTGGATCTCGATCTGGTAGCCGTGATGGAGGTCGCGGGTGGGGACGATGGCGCGGGCGGGGCGGTGCTCCCCCATGACCTTGGCGTAGACCGCGTTCACCTCGCTCCAGAGTGAGATGTCGGAGATGTACACCGTCATCTGCACCACGCGGTCGAGTCCGCTCCCGGCGGCTTCGAGGATGGCGGCGACGTTGCGCAGCGCCTGCTCCGTCTGCTCGGAGATCGTGCCGACGGGGCGCTCGCGGTCGGTCGGGTCGATGGCGAGCTGCCCCGCCACGAAGACTAGCCCGGCATGAACGACGGCCTGCGAGTAGTGACCGGCCGGAGCGGGGGCGTTCGGGGTGGAGATCGGCTCCATCAGCGGGTCTCCATCGGGCGGGAGGCGGCGCGGTCCTCCAGTCGCTGCAGGCGCCGCTGGATGTCCTCGAGACAGTGCAGGATCATGATGTGCGTCTTCTTCGCGTCGATCCCCACCACACTCTCTGCGCTCGAGATCTCTCGCGCGATGCGGTCGAACTCCTCCTGCGGGATGTTCATGCGTCCTCCGGAAAGGGCTGTGAGGGGTCCGGCTCGTCTGCGGACACCATGGCGCGCGGCGCGGCGGCCGGCAAGGGCCCGAGCTAGACGGTGTCCTGCGCTTTCCCGGGAGCCTTCACCCGTACATGATGCCGATCCGCAGATCAGAACCCCCGTCTGTTTCCGTCCGAGCCGTATGTCTCGCACGTCCTTCGACGGCGGTACTGGATCGTACCTTTTCAGGCAGGAACGAAAGACTTAACGCGTAGCCCAACACCGCGCTCCCGCCGTAGCCGACGAGCGGTGTGGGATAGTTCCCGAGCGCCGCCGCCACCACCATGGCCAGCCAAGCGGCTCCGAACACGGAGTGGACGTGGCTGTTCCGCGGGTCGAGCCTCCACCCTGAGATCGCCGGAACGAGGAGCAGGAGTGCGCCGCCCACCACGGCCAGTCCCGCCAACGCATGGATCTCGAACGCGGTGTAGAGGATCTGATCCACGTACGGCACGGCCGGTAGCGAATCGGGGCGAAGCAGGGTGACTGCGAAGCTGGCACCGGCCGCGACGAAGGCCGACACTATCCACCGATCCTGCCGCTGCACCGCGAGCACGGCCAAGGCCGACGCAAGTACGCCAGCCATCGAGCGATCAGGCTGGAGGGCGAGTGCAACAGCGATCAGGATCACGCCGAGCGTGGAGAGGAGATCTCGGCGCCGTGCGAAGGCGACGAGCATCGCGGGCACTACGATCAGGCTGACCTGCAGGCTGAGACCCCCTATGCGAATCCAACGGGAGGCTCCCTCCACGGGCACACCGAAGAGTGCAGTCGCGAGCAGCAACCCGCCGAGTGCGACAGTTGTCCCGCCGGGAAGGCGCGCCGGCTGCCTCGAGGACCGCATGAGGGCGAAGATCACGAGCCCCATCAGGAGAGCGAGCGAATTGACGACCAGATGGACGGTTGGAGCACCGGCAGCGGCCATGTATGCGAGGCCGAGCCCAGTGGCCGCGATCGCGCACCCGACTCCGACTGCTCGGGGATCTCTCAACAATCCATTTCGTTTCTCCATGGCTGCCCCCGGATGAGGATGACGATCGCTCCCGCCGAATGCGGGAGCCAGTTCTATGGGTGAGCCGAACGCGCGGCATGATTGGAACGGACTGCGGGCACCTTCACAGCTTCCTCATTCTCACCCGCTGCACGGAATGCCGCGCCCCCTTCTCCAGCACCAGGCTCGCCCGCTCGCGGGTGGACTCGATGTTCTCGCGCAGGTTCACCTCGTTGATCTCCATCCAGATCTGCATCGCCAGCTTCCGCGCCTCGGCGGCGGAGAGCCGGGTGAAGCGGTGGAAGTACGAGTCCGGATCCTGGAAGACCGTCTCCCGCAGCCGCATGAACCGGTCGACGTACCACTGCCGGAGGTCCTCGACGGAGGCGTCCACGTAGATGGAGAAGTCGAAGAAGTCGGAGACGAACACCGGCGAGCCGTCCCCCGTCTGCAGCACGTTCAGCCCCTCGATGATCACGACGTCCGGACGGTCCACCGTCTGGAAGCGGTCCGGGAGGATGTCGTACCGTAGGTGCGAGTAAAGCGGCGCGAAGAGGGGGGAACGGCCGGACTTCACCTCCGAGACGAAGCGGATCAGGTGCCGCACGTCGTAGCTCTCCGGAAAGCCCTTCCGCAGCATCAGCCCACGCTCCTCGAGCTCCCGATTGGGGAAGAGGAAGCCGTCGGTGGTGATGAGGTCCACGCGCGGATGGTCGAGCCAGCGGGAGAGGAGCGCCTGCAGGATGCGGGCGGTGGTGCTCTTCCCCACGGCGACGCTCCCCGCGATCCCGATCACGTAGGGCACCTTGACGGAGGGCTTGCCGAGGAAGACATCGGCGACCCGGTGGAGGCCCTGCGCCGCGGCCACGTGGAGGTTGAGGAGACGGGCGAGAGGGAGGTAGATGTCTCGCACCTCCTCGAGCGACAGCTCCTCGTTGATGCCGCGCAGCTCGGGGAGGTCCGCCTCCGAGAGGGGGACGGACACACCGGCGCGGAGCTCGGCCCACTCCTCCCGGGGGAAGTCGAGGAAGGGCGAGGAGCGGACATCATCCGAAACAGAGGGAACCATCGCGGCTCTCCAGGTCTTCGTCGGGCGCGGCGTGACCGGTGCTCCCTGCCAGCCTCCGCGGAAAAGCGCGCCGAAATGTAGCGCCGCCGGGGGGAGTTCTCCAGCCGCCGGCGCTCAGGGCGAGCCGGCGGGGGCCTCCCACTCCAGGTTGGTGAGGCTGGCGAGGACATGGTCCTCCCACCGGCCGTCGATGAGCAGGTAGTCGCGCGCGTACCCCTCGACCACGAAGTCCAGGCGCCGCAGGAGCCTCCCGCTGCGCCGGTTGTGGGGCATGTAGCCGGCCTGAATCCGGTGCAGGCGGAGCGAGCCGAAGACGAAGTCGATCGCCGGGCGGAGCGCCTCTGCCATGACGCCCTTCCCCTGCGCCTCGGCCGCGAGGCCGTAGCCGAGGCTGCACGAATGCGCGATGCCGCGGTGGATCAGGGTGAAGTTGGCGGTCCCGACGATCGGGTGGGGCGGCTCGGCGGCGAAGAGGAAGAGGCGCAGCGCCCGGTCGCCGAGGTACTCAGCGACGCTCTGCTTCACCTGCGCCTCCCAGAAGCGCGGCGTGAAGAAGGCCGGGGGACGCGTCGGCTCGAAGGGGCGCAGGTGCTCGCGGTTCGCGTCGAAGTACCGCACGATCTCGGGTACGTCCTCGTCCATCGCGAGGCGCACCACCAGCCTCTCAGTCTCGAAGCGCGGCAGGCTGGACAGGTAGGAGGATTTCACGAGCGCTCCCGGCCGCGGAGTGGATCCTTCCGGGGGGTCATTCGGCGCGCAGCGCGACGGAGGGCTCGACGCGGGCGGCGGCGCGCGCCGGTGCAAGCGCGGCGAGCAGCGCCACGGCGGCCAGTAGCGCGGCGACCCCGCCGAGCGCCACCGGGTCCAGTGGGTCCACGCCGCGGAAGAAGTACTGCAGCAGCCGGCCGAGGCAGAGCGCCCCGGCAAACCCGAGCACCAGCCCGCGCCCCGTGAGCCCCATCGCCTGCCGCACGACCATCCCCACGACTCGGCGCGGCGAAGCGCCGAGCGCGGCGCGGATCCCGATCTCTCGGGTGCGGCGGGCGACGTTGTAGGCGATCACGCCGTAGACGCCCGAGGCCGCCAGAAGCGCCGAGAAGAGGGCGAGCGCCCCGAAGAGGAGCGCGAACCAGCGCAGCGGCGCGCGGAGGCGCGCCAGGTACTCCTCCAGCGTGCCCACCCGCTCGATCTCCAGCGCCGGTCCCGCGCGGTGCACCGCGCGCTCCACCGCCGGCGCCAGGTCGAGCGGATCGCCGAAGGTGCGCACCGCGATTCCGGCCGCGGCGGGAGGCACCTGCAGCGACGACAGGTAGAGCGCGGGCTCGGGCTCGGAGGCGGCGCCGAGGCCCCCGGGTCGTACGTCGCTCACCACGCCCACGATCCGGTACCAGGGGGCGTCGAAGCTCAGGCTCCCCGGCTGCACCAGCTTGCCCACGGGATCGACGCCGACGAAGAAGCGGTGGGCGAAGTTCTCGCTCACCACCGCGACGGCCATGGCGTCGGCGCGGTCGGACGCGGTGAACTCGCGCCCGGCGAGGAGCGGGATCCGGTGGGCCGCGAAGTACCCGGGGCTCACCGAGAGGTAGCGGGTCGGGCGCAGGATGCCGGGGCGGGAGGGATCTCCGATCACGGAGCTGGCGAGATCGGTGGGGCCGAGCCCCGCCCACGCACCGGGGCTCGAAAGGCTCGCGGCGGCGACGCCGGGGACCCGGCTCACCTCCTCCAGCACCGCCTCGAGGTACGGCGCGCGCAGCCGCGGGTCGGAGAGTCGGGCACCGGCGGGCGCGATCTCCAGGGCGAGCGTGTCGCTCGGGTCGAATCCGGGGTTCGCGGAGGTTCCGGTGGCCCCGAAGCCTCGTAGCAGCAGCGCCGCGCTCGCGAGGAGCATCAGAGACACGGCGGTCGTGACGACGCTCAGCCGGTTGCGGACGATCGCCTCGCCGGGACCGGCGGTGGCGCGGGTGCCGCCGGCGAGCAGCGAGCGGAGCCTCCCCTCCCGCGCCGCCCCCGCGGGCGCGAGGCCGAAGAGGATCGCGCTGAGAAGCAGAGGCGCCAGGCCGAGCGCCGCCGCGGCCGTGCCCGGCGCCGGCCCGACCCATCGGGTCAAGCCTTCCGGCCAGCTCGCGCCGAGCAGTGCGAGCGCCCCGATCCCGAAAGCGAGACCCAGCGACAGTCCGGGCAGTGCGACCGCCGTCCCCTCCGCCAGCAGCTGCGCCCGCAGCCGCCGCGGCGTCGCGCCGAGCGCCGCCCGCATCGCGATCTCGTGTTTCCGGGCCGCTCCGCGGGAGAGGAGGAGGAGCGCCAGATTCGTGCAGGCGATCAACAGCGCGAAGGCCGCCGCCGCCCCCAGCGTCCAGAGCAGGACCCGCAGGCTTGCCGTCTGCCCCTCCGCGATCGTGACTGGTCCGCCGCCCCACGCGCCGGAAGAGGCGTTCCCGAGGCGGCCCCCGGCCGCCTGGCCCCGTACGGGCCCCACGGCGGCGCTCCGGACCTCCGCTCCGCGAAGCGGAAGCTCGAGGCCGACGGGCGCCTCCACCGGCGTTTCGAGGGAGAGCCCCGCCCGCACCAGCGAGAACAGCGGGACGGCCAGACCCGCGCCGAACGCGAGCAGCAGAAGGAGGGTCGCGGCGAAGCCGGGGGACCGGCGCAGCGAGCGCGCGGCGAGGCGGAGGTCGCGCGCCACGGTTCGCGGCGCGCGGAAGCGGGGACCGGCCGGTGCGGGTGCGCTCATCTCGGATCCTCCCCGGCCACGGCCTCGCGCATCTCCCGGAAGAGCCGCGCGAAGTCCTCGGGCCGGTAGTTGGCGTTGAGGCCGCTCGGGTTGGGGAGGACCCATACCCGAGCGCCGCCGATCCGCTCCTCCTGTGGGCCAAGCGAGGCGCGGGGGCGGCCGAAGCCGGTCCGGTAGGCGCCGATCCCGAGCACCGCCAGGCAGCGGGGAGAGTAGATTCGCACTTTTTCCTCCAGCGCGCGAGCCCCCTCCGCCAGCTCCGCGGCCGAGAGCTCCGCGGCGGCGGCGGTTGCGCGTCCGACGAGATTGGTGACCCCGAACCCGTAGCGGAGCAGCTCTCGCTCCTCCGAGGGGTCGAGGCGGCGCGGGGTGAAGCCGGCGGCGTAGAGGGTGGGCCAGAAGCGGTTTCCGGGGCGGGCGAAGTGGTTCCCGGTGACCGCGGTGTAGAGCCCCGGGTTGATCCCGCAGAAGAGCACCTCCAGCCCGGGGGCGATCACGTCGGAGATGGTGCGGCCCGCCGCCGCGAGCATCTCCTCGCGGGTGGGGCGAGGCCGCTTCACCGGGCGCTTCGGCATCGGCGGGCGGGCGAGGGGGAGAGAGGGGATGGTCGGCGCGGGGCGATCCCGCCGCGGCTGCGACGACCGTGCCAGTGCTTGCACCCGTCGTCCAACGGCGCCCCCCGGCTCTCGATCTCCTCCCGCGCGGCTGCGGGACGGGAAGGGCCGCGGCGAATCCGTCCCCCAGTACGGGGCCGGATGTCCTCCCGGGAGGTCGGCTTCAGGGCCCGGAGGCGGGTATGTACCTGGAACGCCTCGATCTACAAGGATGTGCGGCTCGGTACGGATCGTGCCTGAACACGGGTATGGAGCAGTAAATTGGAAGGGAGATCGCCGTGGAAACAGCTCGACGCTTCATTGCGGATTCACCCACCCGGTTCGGGGCCTACCTCGCGCTGCAGTGCGCGCTCATGCAGCGCTTCGTCGCGCGAGGGGGGACGCCGGAGGATTTCTGCGTCCGGCTCGCGCCCGTGTTCCGCCGGCGCTATGCGCCGCTCCTCCTGGAGTCCGATCCTCCCGCGGTGGCTCGCTAGGAAGGGCCGGCGAGGGGAAGAAAGGCGCCGTGGGATCTCCCCGTCGCCCGCCCGACCTACGAAACCTCCGCGTGCGGCCGCGCACGCTCCAGCGTATCCGTGAAGCGCGCCCCGCTCTTCGCCGCCGGGGTCGCGCACCGGGCCTCGAAGTCTCCGTCCACCGCCTCGACGCGCATTCCCGTCTCCCGCGAGATCGGGAAGTGGTCGTGCAGGTGCTCTTCCGATGCCAGTGGGTCGCTCGCCACCGACTCAGGCGTGGTCGACGATCCCCGTCGCGCCCTTCTTCTTCGCGCAGTGAGCGCAGCAGTAGAAGGTGCCGTTCGCCTCGATGCCGTGTCCCACGATCTTCACCCCGCAGCTATCGCACACCGGGGCGAGTTTGTGGATCGCGCATTCGAAGCTGTCGAACACGTGGGTGACGCCGGCGGTGACGACCTCGAAGGAGAGGTAGTACTCGTTGCCGCATGTCTCGCACCTGGCCATGGTCCGCTCCGGGAGAGGGGAAGGGGTTGGTCCCGGCTCCTCCTGCATTCGGCGTTCCAAGGGCGGGCGGAGAGGCCGGCCGGTGGCTCGCGAAGACCCGGCTCCGGCCGCCCATCTCCATGCCGGGCGAGCCCCCATCGGATGAGCCTCCTCGGACGGGAATTCAGGCGGTGGCGGGAAGCCGGATGATGACCCAGTCGCCGAAGCGGAGGTCCTCCACGGAACGGGCGTCGTCCGACCCGAAAAACGGGGCATACCCCTCGGCGCGGACGCGGTCGTCGGCGAGCGCCGAGAGGTCGATCAGCCCGCTCAGCAGGGAGTTGGCGACCTCTTCGGGCTTCGCCAGGATCCCCTCCAGAAGCTCCAACCCCGCGTCGGGGAGGGTCGAGTAACGGAGGAGGGTCTCCGGGTCGAGCCGGTGGAGCGTCGATCCGAGCTCGCGCTCCACGATCTCGATCGCCTCGCCTTCGGAGAGCACGGAATAGGGCTCTCCCTGGTAGTCGAGCCAGAGCTCGCCATCCTGCCCCAGATGGGCGAAGGAGACGGGGGCGTTGTGGGCCTCCAGGAAGCGGTCGAGCACCTGCCGGCGCTCGCTCAGCAGCACGCGGTAGTCGTCGAGGAGCTCGGCGCAGGAGGAGACGAAGGCCTGCACCCGGGGGTCGAGCACGCCGCGCTCGGAGCTCAGACGGGTGCCCCAGCCGTAGGCGTCGGAGCTCTTGAGCACCCCCGCCTCGAGAGCCCGCGCGACCACGACGTCCGCGTAGAGATCGACCCCCGCGGCGGCGGAGGCCTCGCCGCGTAGGACCGTCTCCGCGTGGTCGAGGACGCCCGGACCCGCCGCCTCGCGGGCGGTGCGGACGGCGTTGGCGAGCTGTCCCGGAGCGAGCTGCTCGAGTGGGACGGTCAGCAGCTCCAGGGTTTCGTGGTCACACAGGATGCACATTCGGATCTTCCGGTGGGTCGGGCGGCGCCGGGCGGGAGGAGCCGCGGCGGTTCGGGTTTGCCGGCTTGTACCCCGGCGCGAGGGAAATGGATCGGTCACCCGCCGATCCCGCCCGGGCCGAGCGGGTCGAGGGGCTCGCTCTGGTGGGGCTTCACCTCGGGCTCGTCCGGGTCCGGCTCCCGGTCCGCCAGATCCTGGTGCGGCTCGCCGGGCCGGTCCCGGCGGGCGGCGGGATTGACCTCCACATACTCGCGGCGGGCGTCGTCGTCTCGCATTTCGGCTCCTCCTCCGGCGGGGAATCCACCTTCCACCCGTCAGGGATTCACGAACCGGGCCAGGTGCGGCTTGCCTCCGCGTCCGGAGCCGCATACCCTGAAACCCACCGTGCGGCGCGACCGTATCTCCCGGAAGCCGCCACCGCGGCGACCCTCCCCCCTCACCGTCCGCCCGTTTCCCGAGGCACCATGGAATCGTTCCAGAGATCCCTCCGCTTCGCGGCTCGCTCGCTCTCCCGCAGCCCCGGCTTCTCCGCGGTGGCCGTGCTCACCCTGGCCCTGGGGATCGGCGCCACCACCGCCATCTTCAGCGTGGTGAACGGCGTCCTCCTGAAGCCGCTCCCGTACCCGGACGCCGACCGGATCGTCTACTTCTGGCAGATCAACGACGAAGGGAACGAGAGTAACGTCTCGGAACCCAACTTCCTGGACGTGAAAGAGCGGAGCCGCAGCTTCGCCGAGCTCGCCGAGACTTCGGGCGCAGGACCCGTCGCCGTGGTCGGAGGACGGGAGCCGGTGCGGGCGCCGGCCGCCGCGGTCTCCGAGGAGTTCTTCGACGTGATGCGCGTGCGCCCGGAGCTGGGTCGGCTCTTCGTCCCCGACGAGCAGCGGCAGGGGGCGGCCCCCGCCGTCCTGGTGAGCCACGACTTCTGGCAGGGCGCCCTCGGCGGGACGCCCGACGTGCTGGGGCGGACGCTCACCTTCCAGGACCGGGTACACACCGTGGTCGGCGTGATGCCGCCCGGGTTCGACTTCCCGCAGGGGGCCGATCTCTGGACCCCGCGCGAGCTGGCGGAGCCGCAGATCTACCGGACGGCGCACAACTGGACCGTCGTGGGGAGGCTGCGAGACGGGGTCTCGGTCGAGCAGGCCCGGGCCGAGGTGAGTGCGATCGCGCGGCGGCTGAAGCAGGAGTACGGCGACGACACCTGGATGGAGGACGCCACCGTCGTCCCGCTGCACGAACAGCTGGTGGGACGGGTGCGGCCGGCCCTTCTGGTGCTGCTGGGGGGCCGCGGCCTTCCTGCTGCTGATCGCGTCTGCCAACGTCGGCAACTTGCTGCTGGCCCGCGTCACCTCGCGACGGAAGGAGCTGGCGATCCGGCTGGCGCTCGGGGCGGGGCGGCGGCAGGTGATCCGGCACTTCCTGGCCGAGTCGCTGGTGCTGACACTGACCGGCGGGGTGCTCGGGGTGCTCCTGGCGGTCTTGGGAGTGCGGCTCCTCCTCGCCTTTGAGCCGGGCGGGCTCCCGCGCCTGGACGACGTCCGGGTGAGCTGGGCCGTGTGGCTCTTCGCCCTCGCCGTCTCGCTGGTCGTGGCGGTGGCGCTCGGGCTGGCGGCGGCGCTGCGCGGCACCACCGGCGACCTCCGCAAGGCGCTGGGCGAGAGCCAGCGCACGCGAGCGGGCGGACGGGCGAGCCGCCGCGTCCGCGACGGGCTGGTGGTCGTGCAGGTGGCGCTGACGCTCGTCCTGCTGGTCGGGGCGGGGCTCCTCGCCCGCAGCTTCCTCGGCCTCCTGGCGATCGACCCCGGCTACCGAACCGAGGACGCGGTGGTGCTCGACCTGAACCTCGACGAACCGCGGGACCCGCAGGCCGCCCTGGAGCAGACGCGCTTCTACGACGAGCTGATGGAGGGGCTGCGCCGGGTACCGGGCGTGTCCAGGGTCGGCGGGGTGAGCGCGTTCCCGCTCGGTGGGAACTACGGGAACGGCGCCTTCCTGATCCTCAACCGCCCCGAGGAGGCGAGCGAGCTCGACTTCGAGGCGTTCGGCCGGCTGATGAAGGATCCCTCGCGCGTCGGCTACGCCGAGTTCCGGGTCGCGAGCGAGGGCTACTTCGACGCGATGGGGATCCCTCTGGTCCGCGGGCGTCTCTTCGACGAGAGGGACGCGCCGGAGGCGCCCCACGTGGCGGTGATCAGCGAGTCGCTTGCCCGCGAGCGCTGGCCGGGCGAGGACCCTCTGGGGAAGATCATCGAGTTCGGGAACATGGACGGCGACATGCGTCCCTTCACGGTCGTCGGGATCGTGGGAGACATCCGGGAGCGCGGCATCGATGCAGAGCCGCAGGGGATCTTCTACGGCAGCTCGCGGCAGAGGGCCGGGGCGGCCAGCCGGTTCAACGTGGTGATGGCGACCGAGGGCGAGACCGGCCCGATCGTGGCCGCGGCGCGCCGCCTGGTGCGGCAGCTCCAGCCCGAGGCGCCGCCCCGCTTCCGCACCATCGAGGAGGTCTTCGCCACCTCCCTCGCCGACCGTCGCTTCAGCCTCGTGCTGCTCGGCGTCTTCGGGATCGCGGCGCTGCTGCTGGCGGTGATGGGCATTTACGGGGTGATCTCGTACCTGGTCGCGCAGCGCACGCAGGAGATCGGGGTGCGCATGGCCTTCGGCGCCCGCCAGGAGGACGTGCTGCGGATGGTGATCGGGCAGGGGCTGGCGCTCGCCGGGCTGGGCGTGGGGATAGGCCTGGCGGCCGCCTTCGGCTTCACCCGACTCATTTCGGGGATGCTCTACGGAGTGAGCGCCACCGATCCGCTCGCCTACGCGGCGGTGACCGTGGCGCTCCTCGGGATCGCGCTCGTGGCGAGCTGGCTACCCGCCCGCCGCGCCACCCGCGTGGACCCGATGGTGGCGCTGCGGTCGGAATAGCATGTGTACTTCAGCTCTTCAGCCGCTCCAGGTACTTCTGGCGAAACTTCGCCACCTTCGGCGCGATCACCGCCCGGCAGTACGGCTGGTTGGCGTTGCGCTCGAAGTACTCCTGGTGGTGCTCCTCCGCCGGGTAGAACTCGGGAGCGGGGGTCACCTCGGTGACGATCGGGTCGTCCCATACCTCCTCCCGCTCCAGCTCCGCGATCAAGTCCTCCGCCACCCGCTTCTGCTCGGGCGAGTGGTAGAAGACGGCGGAGCGGTACTGGGTGCCGGTGTCGGCGCCCTGGCGGTTTAGGGTGGTGGGATCGTGGATGGTGAAGAACACCTCCAGGATCTTGCGGAACGAGATCTCCGCGGGGTCGAAGGCGACCCGCACCACCTCGGCGTGGCCGGTCGTCCCCGCGCATACCTGGCGATAGGTGGGGTCGGGAACCTTCCCGCCGGTGTAGCCGGAGACGACGTCGCGCACGCCGCGCAAACCGTCGTATACCGGCTCGAGGCACCAGAAGCATCCTCCGCCCAGTGTCGCGACTTCCAGGTTCGTATCGGGAATCATGGGTTCTCCTCGAGTGGGTAGTGCGCGCCGGGCGCGGCCGGATCCGGAGGCGGACCGCGGCGGCGCGCTCGGCTGGAACTCCTTACCCTCCCCCTGATGAAAGCTTCGGACCACCGCTGGATCCGGCACACCGCCGACGCCGCCGAGGTCGGCCGCACCGTCGAGCAGATCCTCACCGGTAGCCTGGGGGTCTCGAGGCGAATGATCCAGAGGCTCACCCGCAGCCGGGGGATCCGGCTGAACGGCCGCGCCGCCTTCCTCGGCCGCGAGGTGCGCGAGGGGGACGTGATCGCCGTCCGCGTCGCGCAGCGCGAGGAGACGGCGCTGGAGGCGGTCCCGATGGCGCTCTCGATCGTGCACGAGGACGCCGACTCGCTCGCGATCGACAAGCCGCCCTTCCTGCTCGTGCATCCTACCTCGCCGTCGCACCGGGAGACCCTCTCCCACGGCGTCGCGGCTCACTTCGACCGCCAGAGGCTGCGGGCGAAGGTGAGGCCCGTGCACCGCATCGACCGCGACACCTCGGGGCTGGTGCTCTTCGCCAAGTCGGCGTTCGCCCACCAGCACCTGGACCGGCAGCTCCGCGAGCGCGAGCTGAGCCGCCACTACCTGGCGCTGGTGCGCGGGACGGTGGAGGAGGAGGCGGGCGAGGTGGACGCGCCGATCGGCCGCCACCCGGCGAACTCCTCGCTCCGCGCGGCGCGCGCCGACGGCGAGCCCGCCCTCACCCGCTACCGGGTCGCGGAGCGCCTCCCCGGCGCGACGCTTCTGGAGCTGGAGCTGGAGACGGGGCGCACCCACCAGATCCGGGTGCACCTCGCGCATTTCGGCCACCCGCTCCTCGGCGACCCCGCCTACGGAGGCCCCCGGGTAGAGGGGCTGGGACGGCAGGCGCTGCACGCCCACCGCCTGCGCTTCCGCCAGCCCACCTCCGGCGCCGAGGTCCGCTGCGAAGCTCCGCTCCCGCCCGACCTGCAAGCGGTCCGCGAGCGCTTCGCGCGTGGGTAGCGGCAGCCTACTCCGCGGTGGCTTCGGAAGAGAACTGCGCGAAGGTGACGACGTTGCCAGCGGGCTCGCGCACGATCAGCTCGTCCGCGCCGTAGAAGGTCTTCCGCCGCGGGACCACCGGCTCCACCTCCTCCAGCGCCCGCTCGACGGCGTCCAGGTCCTCCACTTTCACGAAGAGCATGCTCCCGCCGAGCGGCTGGGACGCCAGCGGCGGGACATCGTTCGCCACGCTCTCGCGGGTCTGGTACATGATCTCCACGCCCCCGCGGCGGAGGATCACGAACCCGAGGCGGTCGCCTTCGGAGACCTCGGAGGTCTTCTCGAACCCGAGTCGGTCCATCCAGAAGGGGAGGACGGGCTCGATCGCTTCCACGAACAGGATGGGGGTCAGCTTCTTCATCAACGGGCGGAGTGCAGAGTGACGCGCGGAGGCGCCGCCGCGGCGGCGGTCAGGGATTGAGGAAGGGCGACGGACGGGAGGGTCGCGGTCCGGCGAGCCGGATCGCCGCCTGGAGATGGCGCGCCGCCTCCCGGCCGTCGTCGTCCCGTCGGAGGGTCCGCTCCGCAGACTCGAGAGCCGCGCGGATGCGGCTCTTGGTGTCGTCCGGCCAGTCGGCGCCGTCGAGGGCGGCCAGGATCGCGGGGAAGGCGTCGGCGAGCCGGTCCGCGCGAAGCGGGCTGTCGCCGACTCGTAGCGCCTCCGCGTGCGCGTCGTTCAGCGAGCGCGCGATCTCCTCAGGGCTCGTAGGCACGGCGGTTCCCTTCCGGCAGAATGATCCCGGCGTGGAAGCGGCCACCGGGCCGCCGCCCTTCCTCCAGGGAGACCGGGTCGGTGAACCGGGCGACGGCCTCCTCCAGCCCGAGCGGGAGGAGCGGGTGCGAGGGCGCGGCGTCCTCGGTGGACCCTCCGTCGAAGCGGACCAGGGCCACCAGCAGCGCGCCGCGCCGCTCCAGCTCCAGGGCGGCCGGGCCGCTCCGGGCAACGACATGACAGTCTCCGCCGAGGAAGAAGACGCCTGCCTCGGGCGTCACGCCCCGGGTCCAAGTCCTTCCCTCGACGGGGAACTCGTAGTCCGCGCGAATCTCTCTCATCGAGCAGCGAATCCTCCGAGGTTTCTCTTGCCGCGGCGGGCGCGGACGGTTTCCGGGATACCCCGCCGCCGGACGCCGGATCCGACGCCGAGGCGGCCCCTCAGCGCCGGGGACGCCACGCGAAGCGTTCCAGCGGAATGCGGCCGCGCGCGTCGAACTCGACCTCCTCCGCTTCGAGCCGGATTCGCTGCGGGAGGTCGCCGCCCGCCCCCACCCGCCGCGTGCTGATCGCGCCCCGCGCGTTCACCACCCGGTGCCAGGGGACGGCGCTGTGCTCCGGTAGGGCGTGGAGCGCGTACCCGACCAGCCGCGCGTGCCGCGGGAGCCCCGCCAGCTCGGCCACCCGGCCGTAGGTGGAGACGCGGCCGCGGGGGATGCGCCGCACCACGGTATAGATCCGCTCGTAGAAGTCGTCGAGGGACATGGCAGCCGGTCTCCGCGCGATCGCCTCCGCTCTAGAGCATCCAGAGGGCGGCGACGCGCTCCGCCTCGTTCCATCCGACCCGGAAGGCGGCGCCTGCGTGGCGGTCCTCGTGACGGGGTTCGATGATGACCCCACGCAGGTCCTCGGTGGGGACGGTGAGGTGCTCCCAGGTACGCGGCACCTCGATCCAGGAGTACTCCTCCAGGTCCGCCGGGGAGTCCGGGTAGCTCGCGATGATGCGCTTGATCTGCCGCAACAGGTCGGGTCTGGATCGGCGGCTCACGGATCGTCGGATTGGGGCGGCTCGCGACTCGTGAACCACGGCGCGATGGAAACGTACGAAGGGACGGGATCAAGATACCGCCTCCCCCGCCGAACGAGAAAGCCCTCGTTCCGCCCCGACCGGCGGCAGGCGGCGAGTGGCGCGATCGGATGGCCCGAAGGTTGCCCTGAGAGAGCGACGAGCGGGGCCGCGCCGCGCGCGGCCCTCACCCGCCGCAACTCTCGCACGAAGGAGTCGAGCGATGGCCGGAAACTCCGTGAATCAGAACCCCCGCAACAAGGCGGGACGCTATTCCGGCGCCGGCGAGGCGGGCGTCACCAGGCTCGTGCCGACCGAGCGCGAGGCCCGGCGAGGGCTGGAGCCGATCCAGATCGGGGAGGAGGGGCGGTGGAGCCCCGGGCTCGCCCTCGGGCTGGGGGCGCTGGCCCTGCTCGGCGCCGGCGTCGCGACCTTCGTCGCGCGGCGCGCGCGCCGGCCGAAGGGGCTCCGTCCGCGCCTCGAGCGGATGGTCGGGCTGCGCTGATCTCCCGTGGGCAGAGGGGCTCCCGCCACTGGGGGGAAGGCCTCCGCCCGCGGGACCCGGCGGTGCTTTCCTCCGCCCACTCGTACGCGGCCGGCGAGGATCCACCGCGGTCGTCCCACCGGGTGAAGGCGCCCAGCTTCCAGAAGGCCCGGGCGAGGCTGACGAGCGCGCCGCGGAGGGCGGAAGAACGTCATCGGAGGGCCGGCCTCACCGTCACCGAGGTGCCCTCTCCGAGCCCCAGCCGCCGCGCGGCCGAGTCGCGGTCGACGGCGATCTCCAGCAGCCCGGCACTCCCCCAGATCGCGAATGCCTCGCCGGCCGCGCCCTCGCCGAAGAAGCGGCGAAAGGCGCGGATCCGTCGCCCTCCGGCCTCCACCTCGACCTCCCGCGCGTCGGACGGCAGGTCGTCGCGCGAGATGCTCGTCACGCAGTTTCCGAAGCGGTCCACGTGGATCACCGAGCCGAGCAGGGCGCCGTCCTCGCCGCGCCGGGCGGCGGGCGGCTCCAGGCGCTCGTATTCGGGAACCTCCTCCCCCATTTCCGCGGGTGGGACCCCGGAGGCGAGCGCGGCCGCGACGGGCGCGAAGATGTCGCGCCCGTGGAAGGTGGTGCTGACCGGGTGGCGGAAGAAGCGCGGCTCGCTCAGGTGGAAGACCCGCGGCGAGGGGTCGCGGGCGAGGACGTGGCCGAAGAGTCCGTTGTCGGGTCCCACGAAGAGCTGCCCCGCGGCCAACGCGACGACCGGGCGCCGCGCCGATCCCACGCCGGGGTCCACCACACCCACGTGGACGGTGCCGGCGGGGAAAGCCGTATGCGCCGCGAGCAGGGTGAACGCGCCGGCACGGACGTCGTGGGTTGGAACCTCGTGCGTCACGTCCACGATCGTGATGCGCGGATTGCGGGAAAGGATGACCCCCTTCATGGCGGCCACGAAGTAGTCCGCGGTGCCGAAGTCGGTGAGCAGGGTGATGAGCATCGGACGGGAGGGTTGACGTAACCGGCGGTGACGAATATATTTATCGGCGTCGGACATGAAGAGGAGTACATCGTTTGAGCCGACACAGCTGAAGCCGGGGACTGATCTCGCGGCCGACGCCACGCCCCGCAGGGGGAAGGCGGAAGACCGAGGGTGTGTCACCCAACGATCATCGCATCGGGCTTCAAACAATCTCCTCGACATGTTCGGCCACGGTGACGCGGGGTGGAGCAGCCTGGTAGCTCGTCGGGCTCATAACCCGAAGGTCGCGGGTTCGAATCCCGCCCCCGCTATGGAGAACGGCCGGTCCCGCAAAGGGGCCGGCCGTTCTCGCTCATCTCACTCCGCTCGCATGCGGCGGAGGTAGATCTGCTCCTGCAGGATCACGCGGAAGGGGACGCCCGGCTCGGCCAGGCGAAGGGCTACCTCGGTCCCGTCCACCCGGACCACCCACCCTTCGATCGGTATCTCGGCGCCACGGGGAAAGCGCAACCGGCCCCGCACGGCCGACCCCGCCGCGGGGAGGGCGTGCGGGAGGGCGTTGAAGCGCAGCCCGCGCTCCGAGCAGTCCAGCACCTTGCATACGTGGAAGCCGACCACCAGACGCGGCCCTTCCGCGAAGGGATACGGGATCCGGTAGTGGGATCGTTCGTAGGAACGGGGCATCGAGGTGCATTCCCGAGTCACGGACGCGGTCGGACGGCCCGACATCAGGCCGAAGTATCGTCGATTCGGCCGGATTTCTCCAGTCCTTCGCGGAGCTCTCCCGTTCTCAGCCGGGGAAGGGGTTGCGAGGGTAGATGCGGACGCTCGCCCAGCGGCGGATCTCCACCCTCCCGGGTGGGAACCCGCGGGGCTTCCGCACGTCGGAGGCGCGGCAGAGGTGGACCTCCACCTTCCCGCGTGCCTCGCGCGCCTTCGAATGGTAGGCCGCCAGCTCCGCCGCCTTCTCGACCACCTCGCGCGGGAGCTCCGCCAGCCGGTCGGGGTTCCTCACCACCACGTGGCTGCCGGCGTACCCCGAAGCGTGCAGCCACAGGTCGTGCGGCGCCGCTTCGCGGAAGGTGAGCCGATCGTTCTCCCGCGCCCCTTTTCCGACCAGGATCTCGAACCCGTCCGTCTCGAACGTCCGCCATTCGGCGCCTTTACCCGCCACCGCTCGTCTCCTTCCGTTCCGGTGATCGATCTTGGCCACCCGCGCCGTGCGGAGAAGCTTGAGGAGGGGCCTCTACGGCCGCATCTTGGTCGGAGAGGCCGCGCGCCGCGCGGCGTTTCCCCAACCCCCGGACCCGCGGAGGTGACGATGCAGACGACGGCAGACGACGGGCAGACCCTCCTGCTCGAGCGGATCCGTACCGACCTCCGATGGATCGAGGCCCGTTCTCGAGAGCTTCGGCGCCTCGACGTCCGCCTGGTGAGCGCGAGCCTGGGGTTCTCCGCACTGGCGACCCTGCTCGCCGGGCTCACCGCCGCCGTCGGGCCGCTCGCGGGCGAGGGGCCGCCCGCCTGGCGCTGGACGTGTGGATTGCTGGCGGCCGTCACCGCCGTCTCGGGCGTGCTCACCGGAGCGCACCAGCGCTTCCGCGTCCCGGAGCGGCGCGCGCAGGTGCTCGCGGTGGAAGGGCGCCTGCGCGGTTTGGAGATCGCCCTCGGCGTCGCCCGACGCGAGCCGCGGGAGGTGGCTCGCGAGTACCAGGAGCTGCTCGGCCAGTACCCCGATCTGCGGGGGTGAGGCCGCGGGCGCTACGGACTTCGGCCCGTCGCCGCCTCGCGCAGCTCCGGCGCCAGCACCTCCCACACGTTCGCGGCCACGATCCTCTGCCCCTCCGCGTTCGGGTGCATCCCGTCCGGGAGGTTCAGCTCCGGCACCCCGCCCACGTCCCGAAGGAGGAAGGGGACGAGCGGCACGTCGTTCCGAACCGCGATCTGCGGGAAGAGGTCGCGAAAGCGGCTGGCGTACTCTCGACCCAGGTTCGGCGGGGCCATCATCCCCGCGAGCACGATGCGCACCCCCGGGCGCTCCTCCCGTACCCGGTCCACGATCGCCTGGATGTTGGCGCGGGTCGAGTCCAGGTCCGCGCCGCGGAGCATGTCGTTCGCCCCCGTCTCCAGCACCAGCACGTCGAAGGGCTGGCGCAGCAGCCATTCCACCCTGCGCAGCGCCCCCGCCGAGGTTTCGCCGCTCACCCCCGCGTTCACCACACGGAAGGGGAGGCCGGCGGAGTCGATCTTCTGCTGGATCCGCGCCGGGAAGGCCTGCTCGGTGGCGAGACCGAGCCCCGCCGTGAGGCTGGTGCCGAGGAAGAGAACGGTCCCACGATCGGCCGGGGCTGGCGCGGAGGCGGAGGTCACGGGCTCCGCGGGAGCGGCGGAGGCGTTGCGCTCCGCCTCGTCGCACCCGAGAATGAGCACGGCCACGAGCGGGACCGGCAGCCGACGAACGAGAAATCCTCTCATCATGCTCATTGCCCGGGACCTGGAGAAGAGCTACCGCAGCGGCGAGCGCGCGCTGACGGTGCTGCGGGACGTCAACCTGAACATCGGGGAGGGCGACTTCGTGGCCATTCTCGGCCCCTCGGGAAGCGGCAAGACGACGCTTCTGGGGCTGCTGGCGGGGCTCGACACCCCCAGCTCCGGCAGCGTAAGGCTCGCCGGACGCGAGCTCGCCGACCTCTCGGAGGACGCCCGGGCGCGCTTCCGCCGCGACACCGTGGGCTTCGTCTTCCAGTCCTTCCAACTCATCCCCTCCCTCACCGCCCAGGAGAACGTGCAGGTCCCGCTGGAGCTGCGCGGCGAGAAGGACGCCCCCCGCAAGGCGCGCGACCTGCTGTCCCGGGTGGGGCTGGGAGACCGCTTCGACCACTATCCGACGCAGCTCTCCGGCGGAGAGCAGCAGCGGGTCGCCCTGGCCAGAGCGTTTGTACACTCTCCCCGCATTTTGTTCGCCGACGAGCCGACCGGCAACCTCGACGCCGCCACCGGGCAGGCCATCATCGCCCTCCTGGAGGGGCTGAACCGCGAGCATGGCACCACCCTCGTCCTGGTGACGCACGACCTGGATCTGGCGGCCCGGGCGCGCCGCACCATTCGACTTGCGGACGGCGCCGTCGTCTCGGATACTGGGCGGGCGGCATGAGGGTCCGCCAGCTCCTCGGGCTCGCGTGGCGCGAGAGCCGCTTCGCGCGTCGCCGGCTCTTCCTCTTCCTCTCCGCGATCTCCCTCGGAGTGGCGGCGCTGGTGGCGGTGCAGGGGTTCGCCTCCGGGATGTCGCGGGGGGTGAGGGAGGAGGCGCGCGCCCTTCTGGGGGCCGACGTGGAGCTGAGCAGCCGCCAGCCCTTCGGCCCGCGCACCGCGGCGCTCCTCGACTCGCTGCGGGGCGACGGCGTGCCGACGGCGCGCGTCACCTCGTTCGCCTCCATGGCGCTCGCCCCGGCGAGCGGGGCGAGCCGGCTGGTGCAGGTGCGCGCCGCGGAGCCCGGCTTCCCCTTCTACGGCACGATCGAGACCGCCCCCGCCGGCCGGTGGGACGCCCTGCAGGCGGGGCGCAACGCCCTGGTGGACCCGACGCTGCTCGACGGGCTGCGGGCCCGGGTGGGCGACAGCCTCTCGCTTGGGGAGCGCCGCTTCCGCATCCTCGGCACGCTCGAGAAGGTGCCCGGGGACGTGGAGATCGCCTCGGCCTTCGCCCCGCGCGTCTTCATTCCCGCGCGCTTCCTGGAGGAGACGGGGCTGATCGGCTTCGGCAGCCGCGTGGAGTACGAGGCCTACCTCCGGCTCCCGCGCCCCGAGATGGCGGAGCGCTTCGTGACGTCCCACCGCCCGGTGTTGCGGTCGGAGCGGGTGCGCACCGAGACCGCTCAGGACGAACAGCAGGACCTGGAGGAGGCGCTCGGGAGGCTCTCCGACTACCTGGGGCTGGTGGGTGTGTTCGCGCTCCTCCTCGGCGGCATCGGGGTGGCGAGCGCCATGGGGGCGTACATGGCGCAGAAGGCGGAGACGGTGGCCGTGCTGCGCTGTCTGGGGGCCTCTGCGCGGCAGGTGTTCGCCGTCTATCTGACGCAGGCGATCGCGATGGGGCTCGCGGGGGCGCTGCTGGGGGTGGCGCTGGGAGCGGCGGTGCAGTGGGTGCTCCCCCGCCTCGTCGCGGGAATGATCCCGGTGGAGGTCGAGCTGGGCTTCGAGGGGATGGCGGCGCTGGTGGGGCTGGTGGTTGGGGTGGCGGCGGCGGCGCTCTTCGCCCTCCTTCCGCTGCTGCAGGTGCGGCGCATCTCGCCGCTGGGCGCGCTGCGGCGTCGGGTGGAGCCGGTGCGCCTGCGGGGGCGCGACTACGCGCGCTGGGGAGCGTGGGCGGCGCTCGCTCTCGGCACCCTCCTCCTCCTCGTGCTGCAGGTGGGCGAGCTGGACGTGGGGGCGGGGATGATGGCGGGGATCGCGGCCACCCTGCTCCTCCTCTGGCTATCCGCCTGGGGGCTGATGCGGCTCCTGCGGCGCATGCCGCGCGGGGGCCTCGCCTACCCGCTGCGGCAGGGGCTCGCCAACCTCTACCGCCCCGGCAACCAGACGCGTACGGTGGTGCTGGGGCTAGGCTTCGGGGTCTTCCTGCTGGCGACGCTGGTGCTGGTGCAGGACAACCTCCTGCGCCCCCTGCGCGTGGACGGCGCGGCCACCCGCGCCAACCTGGCGCTCTGGGACGTGCAGGATGACCAGGCGGAGGGGGTGGTGGGGGTGATCTCCGCGCAGGGGGTCGCGCTGCTCCAGCGAGCCCCCATCGTACCGATGCGGATCGCGATGCTGCGCGGCGAGGAGGTGAAGCCGTGGACGGAGGCGGACTCGCTCGATCTCTATCCGGAGGAAGCGTCTCGCTGGGCGGTGCGGCGGGAGTACCGCTCGACCTTCCGCGACACCGTGGTCGCTTCCGAGCGGGTGGTCTCCGGCGAGTGGTGGGGCGCGGGCGCGGCCGCCGGCGGAGTGGAGCCGGTCTCGCTGGAGCGGGACATCGCCGGCGAGCTGGGGGTGGAGATCGGCGACACGATCGTCTGGGACGTTCAGGGGGTGAGGATCCCCACGATGGTGGGCTCCATCCGCGAGGTGGACTGGGCCCGCTTCGAGCCGAACTTCTTCGCGGTCTTTCCCACGAGCGCACTGGAGGCGGCTCCGAAGACCTGGGTGGTGCTCGCGCGCGCCGGGGAGAAGGCGGACCGCGCCGCGCTGCAGCGGGAGGTGGTGGAGCGCTACCCGAACGTCGCGGTGCTCGACCTCACGCAGATCCTGGCCGCCCTCGACGACGTGCTGGGCCGCGTCTCGGCCGTGATCCGCTTCCTGGCCGCCTTCTCGATCGCCACCGGCTTCGTGGTGCTGCTGGGGGCGGTCTCTACCAGCCGGCTGCAGCGGCTGCGCGAGGGCGTCCTGCTGAAGACGATCGGAGCGACGCGCGGACAGATCGGCGCGATCCTCTTCTCCGAGTACCTCCTGCTCGGGCTGCTGGCGGCGCTCGCCGGCACGCTGCTCGCGATGGGCGCCGGCTGGGCGCTGGCGCGCTGGTTCTTCGAGATGGACTTCTCCGTCGCCCTCCTTCCCCTCGGGGGGCTGGCCGCGGGCGTGGCCCTCCTTTCGGTGGCCGTCGGGCTCTGGGCCAGCCGCGAGGTCTTCCGCCGCACTCCCATGGAGGCGATCCGGGAGGAATGAGAGGAGCACTCCGTACTGATCATGTCCATCGATTCCGAGAAGGATCTGGAGGGGCTGAAGCGCGCCGGGCGGGTGGTGGCGCTCGCCCTGAAGGCGATGCGGGAGGCGGTCCGCGCCGGAGTGACCACGGCGTAGCTCGACGCCGTGGCCGCGGGGGTGCTCGAGCGGCACGGGGCCCACTCCGCGCCCCGGGGGGTCTACGGCTTCCCGGCGACCGCGTGCATCAGCGTGAACGACGAGGCGGTGCACGGGGTCCCGGGCCCGCGCGAGCTGCGGAAGGGAGACATCGTCACGCTCGACGTCACGGCCGAGCTGGACGGGTACTTCGCGGACGCCGCGGTGACGGTGGGCGTGCCGCCGGTCGCTCCGGAGACGAAGGCGCTGCTGGAGTGCGCCGAAGCCGCTTTCTGGCGGGGGATCCGCGCGGTGCGGACGGGTGCCCCCCTGTCACGGGTCGGCGGGGCGGTGGAGAGCGAGGTGCGGCGACGCGGCTTCCGGGTGCTGCGCGGCCTGTGCGGCCACGGGATCGGCCGCGCCATCCATGAGCCGCCCGAGGTCCCCAACTTCTTCGACCGCTCCGACCACACCCGCCTGACGGAGGGGCTGGTGATCGCCCTGGAGCCGATCGTCGCCGTCGGCACGGAGAAGACCCGCACCGCCGCCGACCGCTGGACGATCCTGAGCGCCGACGGCAGCCTCACCGCCTACTTTGAGCACACCCTAGTCGTCACCCGGCAGCACCCGCTCCTGGTCACGGCGGCGTAGTCGCACGGGAAAGGGGAGACGACGATGCCTGGTCGGGAGAGCCTCGAGGCCGCGTTCCGCGCCATCCGCACCGAGCTGGGGATCCGCCGCGGCTTCCCGCCGGAGGTGCTCCGCGAGGCAGAGCGCTCGGCGCTGCGGGGCGAGGAGGACTGGGGAGGCGGGCGCCGAGACCTGCGCGAGCTTCCCTTCGTCACCATCGACCCTCCCGGGAGCCGAGACCTCGACCAGGCTCTCTTCATCGAGGAGCGGGAGGGCGGGTACCGGGTCCGGTACGCGATCGCGGACGTGGGTGCCTTCGTCGAGCGCGGGAGCGCCGTCGAGGTGGAGGCGTGGAAGCGGGGGCTCACCTTTTATTCCCCCGACCAGCGAGAGCCGCTCTATCCGCCCGTGCTCTCGCAGGGGGCGGCGAGCCTTCTCCCCGCGAGCGACCGGCCGGCGGTGGTTTTCTCGATCGAACTCGACGGCCGCGGCGCGCTGGTGGAGATGCGGGTGGAGCGCGGGGTGGTACGCAGCCGCGCGCAGCTCACCTACGCGCAGGCGCTGCGGCAGGTGGAGTACGGCGGTTCTCCCTCGGACCCGGAGTTGGCCCCCTCGCTCTCGCTCCTGCGCGTGGTGGGCGAGCTGCGGCGCCAGAGGGAGCGGGAGCGCGGGGGCGTCTCGCTCCCGATCCGCGATCAGCACGTGCAGCAGCGGAGCGCCCTCTCCCTCGGCTACGAACTGGTATACGAGGAGCCGAACGCCGTGGAGGAGTGGAACGCGCAGGTCTCGCTGTTGACCGGCCACGCCGCCGCGCTGCGGATGCTCCGGACGGGGCGGGGGCTGCTGCGCACCACGGCCCCACCGCGCGCGGAAGAGGTCGAGCGCTTTCGCGTGGCCGCGCGCACCCTCGGCTTCGAGTGGCCCGAAGGCGGGTCGTACGCCGAGTTCATCCACGGTCTGGATCTGTCCCACCCGCACGTCGAGCCGCTGATCTGGCAGGCGCGCCGGCTGATGCGCGGGGCCGACTACGTGCCCTTCGACGGCGAGCCCCCCGCCCGCGTGCTCCACTCGGCGCTGGCGATGCCGTACTCGCACTGCACGGCCCCCCTGCGGCGCCTGCCCGACCGCTACGTCCTGGAGCTGCTGGCGCCGGAGGAGGAATCCCGCCCGGCTGCCGGCGGCATGGCGCCCCTGATGGAGCTCCCCAGCGTGATGGACCAGGCGGAGCGTACGGCCCACCGGCTGGAGCGGCGCGTGGTGGACGTCGCGGAGGCATGGGTGCTGCGGGCGCGGGTAGGCGAGACCTTTCCGGCGGTAGTGCTGGACGTGCGCCCCGACCGGGTGGAGGCGCAGATCCCCGACCCGCCGATCCGCGCCCGGGTGGCCCTCCGCGGAGGTACCCGCCCCCTCGCCCTGGGGGAGCGCGTGCGCGTGCGCCTCCAGCGCGTGGAGCCGGCGGAGGGAACCGTCGAGTTCGCGCTGGAGTGAGAGTGCTGAGTGCTGCGTCCTACGTGGGGATCGGCCCCCACCCGGCTCGCTCGTGCCTCGCTCGTCACCCTCTCCCGATCCTGGGAGAGGGGTTTCTATGGGGGTCCGGGGGTGAGGGGCGCACCCCGACGCACACGGCACGTCTCACTCATCCGCCTACGGCGTCGGATTCCAGATGTGGCGTCTCCACCTCCACCCGTCCGGAGTGCGGCTCCAGATCACCAGATACTTCCCCTGGGCGGGGCCCTGGTTGGTGGTGAAGGCGTAGCGCCCCTGCTCGTACGCCATCTCCCCGAACGCCTCCGCTTCTTCGGTCGTGAGCCGCACCCCGCCGATTCCCAGCTGCTGCACGCCGCCGGCCCAGAACTGCTCGATCGCCGGCCGCCCCTCGGCCGGCGCCATGTCGGGCGGGAGGATCCGCGCGTCGTCGGTGTAGACCTGCACGGCGCTGGCGACATCGCCGCGGTCGAGGGCCTCGGCGAACTGTCGGTTGACCGCCTCGATCTCCGCACGCAGGGCGGCGGGGTCGACCGCCGGCTCGGCCAGCGCGGACTCGGCGGCGGCCGGCGCCGAGTCCGCGCCGATCGGCGCCTCTACCACCGGCTCGTCCGCGCACCCCGACGGAACGGCGAGGATCAGGGCGAGCCAGAGAGCGCGAGGGAACAGGCGCATGAGGATCTCCGGAAAGGAGTGGCAGAGCCTGCGGTCGCGAGACGCGGTCGCCCCTGCTCCGGCAACAATCCTGCCGTGCCGCACCCAGACGATCACCGGCGGGGCTCCGCCGCGTCGGCTCCGTTGGGGCCGGGCACCCCATCCGGCTCGCCGGCGCGCGGCTCCAGCGCCATCCGGAAAGCGGGCGCCCGATAGTCGGGCGGAAGGCTCTCCGCCGGTATCGTGGTCTGGTTCCCGTCCCGCGCCGCCCGGTAGTGCGGTGACATGATCTCCACTCCCGCCTCGTTGAAGCGGTCCTGGACGTTCGCGTGGAGCGCCGAGTAGATGGCCTGCATCCGGTTCGGCAGATCGGTGACGGCGTTGAGCTGGTATGAGACGTAGAAGTCGTCGAGGCTGGTCTGCAGGACGAACGGAGCGGGCTCCGCAAGCACGTCGGGGGTCGCGCGAGCCGCCCCGATCAGCAGCTCGTGCACCTGCCGCCAGGGGACGTCGTAACCGATGGTGACGGTGGTATGGAGGATCAGCCCCTGCGCCTTTGCCGACGAGCTGTAGTTGATGATGTGGCTCCCCAGCACCATCGAGTTCGGGATGGTGATGTCGACGTTCTTGGTGGTGCGGATGCGGGTGATCAACAGGCTCTTCTCGATCACGTCCCCCTCGGTGTCGGAGATCCGCACCCGGTCGCCCACCCGGAAGGGGCGCATGTAGGTGAGCACCACGCCGCCGATCATGTTGCTGATCGCCGAAGCGGAGCCGAAGGAGATCAGCAGGCCCACCAGCACCCCGACTCCCTTGAACGCCTCCGAATCGCTTCCCGGCAGATAGGGCCAGATGGCGATGAGCGCGAAGACCAGGATCAGGGACCGTACGATCTTGTAGGTCGGCATCGCCCAGTCCGGGTAGAACCCGGAGATGGTGATCGAGCCGCGGGCGATCCCTAGGAAGATGGGCCGGACGAGCCGCAGCAGGTACCAGGTGACGACGACGATGGCGCCCAGCGCAAAGAGCTCGGGGAGGTATGCGACGAAGCTCGCCCAGACCCGCGCGAAGGGCGTGAGGATGTAGTCGAAGAGGAGGTCTGCGTACGGGCGCGTCCAGGGGAAGAAGGAGAGGATGATCGGGACAGCGAGGTAGAGCAGGAGGATCAGCAGCATGGCCCTGAGCATCCTCGCCATCCAGAGCAGGACGTCGGCGAGCTGGTCCTTCGAGACCAGCTCGACACGCTGGATGCGGAGCGCGGGGAGCCAGGTGCTCCGGCCGTGCTCGATGGCCGCGTACAGCCGCGGGAAGATCCGGTTCACGAGCCGGAAGATGAGCACCGCGGCCAGCGAGGCCAGCAGGGCGAAGAACACTCCCATCCCGATGATCTTCAGGCGCGCGCGAAAGCCCTGCTCCAACAGCGCGCGAGAGACGGCGTCCGCCGCGCGCCGGTCGAGCACGTCGCGCGGCAGCCCCAGCGCCGCCGCGTCGGCCTCGGTCACCGTGAGCACCACCCGGTCCTGCACCAGCACGTCGCTGCTGGACTCGCCCCGCACCACCCGCACGTCGTAAGTGCGGGCGAAGGGGTCGCTCGCCAGCGCCTCGACGCGCGTCCGGATGGCGGTCGCGCGCTCCTCCGCGGAGTAAGGCCCCAGTCGCAAAGGGACCACCAGCAGAGTGTCGCCTCCCACGACCACGGGCGCACCGGCCGACTCGCGGGCGGGCTGGGCGGCGGCCGGTGGGACGGAGTCGGCGGCGGGGGGCGCCGCCGCGGGCCGTTGAGCGGAGGCCGGCCCGCCGCTCAGCATGGCCGCCAGCAGCATGAGGACGGCGGAACAATGGAAGATCATGGGACGGTCGGCGGGTTCCGTGGACGCAGGTATCGCCCGAAGAAGTAACTGAACCCGGCTTCGCCCGCCAGTCCGGCGGGCGCTCAGGCGATGCGCCTCGAGGCTGGGTCGGCCGGACGCAGATCGTCGGCGGGGGAGAGGCCGCGGCGGGTGTAATGCGCCAGGAAGTCGCGCGCCGTCTCCAGGCTGTCGCCGTCCACGAATGGTTCTCCGAGCGCCGCGGCTCCGCGCAGGGCGATCTCGAAGAGGTCCACGGCGTCGCGGGCGAGGCGCGGATCGTCCAGCCCCCTCTCCCCGGCGCGGACGAGAAGCGCCGGATCGGGAAAGCCCAAGAGCGCGGAGGCCTCCTCGCGGCTCCGCCGGTCGTAGACGAGACCCGCCAGGAGGGTCGGCGGCACGGCGAACCATTCGGGAGCGACCGCGTCGAGGGAGCGGACCTCCGCGAATCCCTTCGGCCGCACCTCGGGGAAGAGGGTGGTGAGGTGCAGCCACCACTCCTCGATGTCGACCTCGCCGCGGGCGATCCGGGCCGCGAACGGGCGCGGGGTCTCTCCCTCCTCGACGGGCAGGATCGCGGGGGCCGCGAGGGCGAAGTCGAGGTACTCGGCGACGGGATCGGCGGCGCTCCCCAGCAGGCCGGTGCGCCCCGGGTCCAGCTCGCGCCAGACACGGGCGCGGTAGCTGCCGGGGCCGGTGTCCGCGCCCTCGTAGAGCGGGGAGTTGGCGAAGATCGCGACCAGGAGGGGAGCGGCGGCGTTCAGCAGCCGCCATCTCGGCAGCGGCTCGTCCTCCCAGTCGAGGTTCACCTGGAAGGCGGCGGTCTGCCTCATCATCCGCGCCCCGGCGGGAGAGATCGCGGCGAAGTGGTGGGCCATCGCCCGGTACCGTGCCGAGTCGAGCCGCAGCGGGACCTCTTCCACGGGGTCGAGCGGCGCGATGCCGAGCGTCAGCAGCTCGATGCCGTGCTCCCGGGCCGCCTCGCGGAGCGGAAGGACCGTCCCCTGCAGCGCGCTCACCAGCTCCGGGATGGAGAGGCAGGCCGGGCTGCTGAACTCCACCTGGCCGCCCGGCTCGTACGAGATCGTCCCTCCGCGGGGCACGAGGAAGAGAGGAGCCCCGCCGGGGGCGCGGGCCTCCGTCCATCCGGTGCGGGCGGCGTGGTGGCGGAGGAGGGGGAGGGTGGAGGGGCCGTCGTCGGCCGAGACCGGCACCATGCGCCGCGTCTCGCGGGAGACGGGAATCAGCTCCACCTCCGCGCCGATGCGGCGCGGAGGTCGGCCCCCCCCGCCGATGCCGAAAGCCCGCTCGCGCAGGTCGTCCAGCAGCGCGCGGCGGCCGAGGGCGCCGCCCGCCTCAGCGTCCGGCGAGCGCAAGGGCATAGCGTTCCTCCGGGTCCGTCTGCCACGCCGCCAGCCGCAGCTCCGCGGCCGCGAGCATCTCCTCCACCGAAGCGCGGTCGTACTTGCACGAGATCTCGGTTCGCACCGTCTCGCCCTCCTCGAAGTGGAAGACGCCCCCGCCCGGCACGGCGACCGACTGGTCCCGGAGCGAGACGAGGTGCATCTCCACGCGGTGCAGCCGGGGATCGTAGAAGGCGCGGTGGCGGAATGCGCCGGGGTCGAAGTCGGCGCCGGTGCGGGCGTTCAGCACGCGCAGCATGTTGAGGTTGAACTCGGAGGTCACCCCACGCGAGTCGTTGTAGGCGGCCTCGAGAACCGCCGGATCCTTACGCAGGTCTACCCCCAGGAGGAACCGGTCCGGCGGCTTCATCCCGGCCCGCACCGAGCGGAGGAGGTCCACGGCGGCCTCCGGCTCGAAGTTGCCGATCGTGCTCCCGAGGAAGGCGAAGAGCACCGGCGCCGGCAGGTCGGAGGGGAATTCGAGCGGGCCCGAGATGTCGGCGACGAGTGGGCGGGTGTGCAGCCGCGGGTACTCCTCCGCCAGCGCCTCGGCGGTGGAGGCGAGGAAGTCGGCGCTGATGTCGACGGGGACGTAGAGCTCGGCGTGGTCCGCCGCCTCCATCGCGTCGAGGATCACGCGCGTCTTGGCGGCGCTCCCCGCTCCCAGCTCGACCAGCGAGCAGGGGCGGAACTCCGCCAGCCACGCCGGCACCGCGGCCTCCAGGAGACCCCTCTCCGTACGGGTGGGATAGTATTCCGGGAGGCGGGTGATCTCCTCGAAGAGCTCCGAGCCGCGCTCGTCGTAGAAGAACTTCGGCGGCAGCTCCTTCCGCGGGGCCGAGAGTCCGCGCCGTACCTCCTCCAGCACGTCGGGTTCGGCAGTGGGGAGCCCCTCGCGCTCCCGGTCGGCGGCCTCAGCCATCCCGAGCGCAGCGGAAGCCGCTGAAGATCTGGCGGCGGATCGGATAGTCCCAGTTGCGGAAGGTGTTGCGTACCGCGCCGGGCCTCGTCGCCCAGGAGCCGCCGCGCAGCACCTTGTATTCCGTCCCGAAGAAGGCCTCCGAGTACTCGGGATAGGGGAAGCTCTCGAAGCCGGGATAGCCGCCGAAGTCGCTGGAGGTCCACTCCCATACGTCCCCGATCATCCCGTAGCAGCCGATCGGGGAGAGGTTCGCCGTGAAGGCGCCTACCGGCGCGGTGCGGAAGGCGAGCTGGTCGAGGTTGGCGTGCAGCGCCGACGGCGCTTCGTCGCCCCATGGGTACCCGCGCTTGCGGCCGGCCGCCGGGTCCCACGAGGCCGCAGCTTCCCACTCCTGCTCAGTGGGGAGCCGCTTCCCGGCCCAGCGGGCGAAGGCCTCTGCCTCGTGGAAGCAGACGTGGCACACCGGATGGTCGGGCTCCACCGGGCCCTCGAAGTCGAAGGCGCGCACCCTCCACTCGCCGCCCTCGCGGCTCCAGTACTTCGGCGCCTCCACGCCGGCCTCCCGCAGCCACGCCCGCCCCGCCTCCGACCAGTGCCGTGGCTCGGAGTAGCCGCCGTCCTCCATGAACTCGAGGTAGGTTCCGTTGGTGACCGGCGTCGCGTCGATCCAGAAGGGGGCGAGCTCCACCCGGTGCAGGCCGCGCTCGTTGTCGTAGGCGGCGCTCCGGTCGTCGGTGCCGATCTCCACCTCGCCGCCGGGAAAGCGGACCATCCCGTCGCGCTCCGAGGCCACGGGGACTCCGGGAGGCGGCGCGACCGCGCGAGGGGCGCGGTACGGCTCCCCCTGCTTGAGGGCGAGCGTCTGGAGGATCGTTTCGCCGTGCTGGTACTCGTGCTGCGCCACCATCCGGAAGAGGTAGCCATCGCGGAGGAGGGGGATGTCCCAGTCGAGCTCTCCGCGGGAGAGCCGCGCCAGCACGTCGCGCCGCAGCTCGGCCATTTCCGCGAGCCCCCGCGCCAGGTCGGGGAGCGGCAGGGCGTCGCGGGTGGCGCGCGGATGCTCGAAGGGGTTGTACATCCCCGGCATCTCGACGAAGCGGATGGGGCCGTCGGCGTTGTGGAGCAGCCAGAGGGCCTCGAAATGGGCGATGTGGCCGAGGTCCCAGAGAATCGGGCTCATCAGCCGGTCGTGCTGCCGGCGCAGGTCGGCCTCGTCGAGCGGCGCGACCAGCAGCAGGGTCCGGGTGCGCGCCTCGGTGAGCATCTCCACGAAGGGGTGCACCGGGGCAGCGGTCGCGGTCGGTGGTGTCATCGGCTCCGAGGGAGTTTTGCGTCCGGCGTTTTCCGGCGGTAAGCTACCCCATCGCCGCCGGCTGCGCCACATCGGTTCGGGGACGGCCGGCGGGATGCATGAACAGGACCGCAACGGGTCCGTACCCCTGGAATTCACCGCCGTGGCAGATCGGTTCCCGTCGGTTCTCGAGGCGGAGCGCGTCGGCCGGCGCTACGGCGACGCCGTGGCGCTGGACGGCGTTTCCCTTGCGGTCGCCGCCGGAGAGAGCGTCGCCCTGGTGGGAGAGAGCGGTTCGGGGAAGACCACCCTGCTGCGCTGCTTCAACCGCATGGTGGAGCCCGACGCGGGGGTGGTGAGGATCGAGGGCACCGACGTGCGCGAGGTGGACCCGATCGGGCTGCGCCGGCGGGTGGGATACGTGCAGCAGGAGAGCGGACTCCTCCCGCATTGGACGGTGCTGCGGAACGCCTCTCTCGTCCCCTGGCTGCGCGGGGAGAACACGAAGGGCGCCGCCGAGATGCTGGATCGTGTCGGCCTGCCGCCCGCGGTGTTCGGCGCGCGGCGGCCCCGGGAGCTCTCAGGGGGGCAGCGGCAGCGGGTGGCGATCGCGCGGGCGCTGGCCGCGCGTCCCTCCATCGTCCTCCTCGACGAGCCGTTCGGCGCCCTCGACGCCATCACCCGCGCGGACCAGCAGGAGCTGCTGTTGGGGCTGCGGCGCGAGCTGGGGATCACCGTCCTTCTCGTCACCCACGACCTTCACGAAGCGATGCTCCTCGCCGACCGGATCGCGGTGATGCGCGCCGGCCGGATCGAGCAGGTCGCCGACGCCGGCACCCTGCGCGCCGCGCCCGCCACGGAATACGTGAGCCTGCTGCTCCGCCGCTCGAGGGTGGCATGAGAGCGCTTTGCCTGCTCCTCCTGGCGCTCGGGGTGCGGCCGCTGGCGGGACAGGCACCCGTGGTGGTGGCGTCGAAGCCGTTCGGCGAATCTTACCTGCTGGCGGAGATGTTCGCGCAGCTGCTGGAGGGGAGGGAACTCGAGGTGGAGCGGAGGCCCGGCCTCGGTGCCACGGAGATCGCCTTCGGGGCCCTCCGCTCCGGGGCGATCGACGTCTACCCTGAGTACACCGGCACCGGTCTGGTGGTCATCATGGATGAGCCCGCGGACTCAGACCCGCGCGAGGTGTACCGGCGCGTGGCGGAAGGGTTCGCGGCACGATTCGGCGCGCACTGGCTCCCCCCGCTGGGATTCGAGAACACCTTCGCGGTGGCGGTGCGGCGGGAGACGGCGGAGCGGTACGGGCTCCGCTCGCTGGGCGATCTCGCTCGCGTGGCGCCGGATCTGGTGGCGGGATTCTCCCCCGATTTCATCGGCCGGGAGGATGGGTTGCCGGGTCTCCGCGAGCGCTACGGCGGCCTCGCCTTCCGCGATGTCCGCTCGTTGCTGCAGGCGGTGAAGTACCGCGCCCTGGCCGAGGGGGCGGTGGACGTGATCGACGGCTACTCCACCGACGGCGCGATCGCCCGCTACGACTTGGTGGTGCTGGAGGACGACCGCGGCTTCTTCCCCGCGTACGAAGCGGCTCCGCTCGTGAGCTCCCGTCTCTGGCGCGAGGAGCCGGCGGCGGTGGCGGCGCTCTCCTCGCTGGCGGGAAGGTTGGACGAGGCGTGGATGCGGGAGCTGAACGAGCGGGTGGAGGTGGGGGGCGAGGAGGTGTCTGCCGTGGCGGCCGACGCACTTCGCCGCCTCGGGCTGTCGGGGTCGGAGCGAAGGGCCGCGGAGCCCTCGCCGGCGCGCGGCGAGGGCTCGCTCCCGGCCTACCTCTGGGCGCGCCGGGGGACCCTGCTCCCCCTCGCCCTGCGGCACCTGCTGCTGGTGGGGCTGTCGCTGGCGGCGGCGGCGGCCGTGGCCATCCCGCTCGGGCTGCTGCTCGAGCGCCGGCGGGGCACCGCCGAGGGCGCCATCCGTGCGGTCGGGGTGCTCCAGACCATCCCCGGCATCGCGCTCCTCGCCTTCATGATCCCGCTCCTGGGGATCGGCACGGCGCCGGCGGTCGTCGCCCTCTTCCTCTACTCCCTCTATCCCATCCTGCGCAACACATACACGGGGGTGCGGGACGCGGACCCCGGCGCCGTGGAGTCGGCGCGCGCGCTCGGGATGACGCCGCGGCAGATCCTGCGCCTGGTCCGGCTCCCGCTGGCGGCGCCGGTGATCATGGCGGGGGTGCGGACCGCCGCGGTCGTGAACGTGGGGACGGCGACGCTCGCCGCCTTCATCGGCGCGGGGGGATTGGGCGACCCGATCGTGGCGGGGCTCGCCCTCTCCGACACGCGGATGATCCTCTCGGGCGCGATCCCGGCGGCGGTCCTCGCGCTGCTGGCGGACGCTCTCCTCGGAATGGTGGAGCGCGCCGTCACCCCGCGCGGGGTATGACCCCTCCCCGTGCCGTTCCGGTCGTCGGGAGGACGGCCCGTGCCCTTGCCCGCCCCGGGAGCGGCCGGAGAGGGAAGGCTAGTGGGGAAGTGCCGTGTATCGGGGGATGGGAGGTGGCGGCATCGGGCGGCGCCGCTCTACCGCGTCAGCACCAGGGGGCGAACAGGCGCGACAGCTCCGCGGGGTGCTCGGGCATCCAATCGGGGAGGTGGGGGCGGAGGAGGTCGAGGAAACGCTCGCGCTCCCCGGCCGCCGTCATCGGCCAGAGGGCCACGGCCACCCGCATCCCGGCGCGCCGGCCGGCCTCCGCGTCCGCGACGGAGTCGCCCACGTACGCGCACTCCGCCGGAGGGACGCCGAGCACCTCCGCCGCCAAGAGCAGCCCGCCCGGGTGCGGCTTCGGCGCGGCGACATCGTCCTCCGTCACCACCACGGCGAAGTCGCCGAGCGGCAGCCTGCGGGCGGTGATCTCCCAGGCACGCCGCCCCTTCCCCGTCACCACTCCCAGGACGAGTCCCGCAGAGCGCAGGTGCGCGAGCATCTCGCACACGCCGTCGTACACCCCCTCACAGAGGCTGCCGAAGAGAGAATCGTAGTGGCGGCAGAGATCGTCCTGGCACGCCTCCGCCCGCTCCTCTCCCACCCAGTCTATGAGAGAGCGGAACTCCGACGGCGGCAGTCGCGCGGCGATCTCTCCTCCCGAGGGCGCATACCCGAGGATCGGCTCCACGGCGCGTCTGTACGCCTCCAGATAGAGACGCCAGGTGTCGATCAGCGTCCCATCGACGTCGAAGAGGAGGGCGCGCGGAGATCGGGTCATGGGGTCCGGTCGCGGGGCGCGGCTCAGCGTTGGCGGAGATAGTCGTGGATCTCCTGGATGGCCGTGGCTCCCTCGCCGACGGCGGCGCCCATCCGCTTCACCGAGCCCGCCCGCACGTCCCCCGCCACGAACACGCCGGGGAGGCTGCTCTCCAGCGGGAGCGGGGCGCGGTCCAGCGGCCAGTCGGCCGAGCCGCCGCTCACCACGAACCCCTGCTCGTCGCGCTCCACCACGCCGTCGAGCCACTCCGTCTCCGGCTTCGCGCCGATGAAGACGAACAGAGCGTCGGAGGGCACCGTCTCCTCCTCGTGGCTCTCCACGTCCTCGATGGTGATGCGCTCGAGGCGGTGGTCGCCCTCGGCGCCGGTCACCGTCGCTCCCGGGCGGAAGTGGACGTTGGGAGCGCCCTCCAGGCGCTGGAGGAGGTACTCCGACATCCGCTCCGCGAAGTCGTCCTCGGGGGCCACCAGGGTCACCGAGCGGGCGAAGCGGGAGAGGAGGAGGGCCGCCTGGCCGCCTGAGTTCCCTCCGCCCACCAGGTGGATGTCGAGCTCGCGGCAGGCGCTCGCCTCGGCGGCGGCGGCGCCGTAGTATACGCCCCGCCCGAGCAGGCCGCGGCACCCGGGGGCTTCGAGCGTGCGCCAGGAAACCCCCATCGCCAGGAGGACGGCGTAGCAGTAGAGCTCGGAGTCATCGTCGAGCCGCACCACGCGGAAGGGCTCCTCGGCGCGCAGCCCGACGACGGCGCGAGCGGCCACGACCTCCACGCCGAAGCGCTTCGCCTGCGCGACCGCGCGCTGCGACACGTCCCCGCCGGTCAGCCCCTCGGGAAAGCCGAAGTAGTTCTCGATCTGGGCGCTCAGCCCCGCCTGTCCTCCCGGCGCCTCGCGCTCCACGACGAGGGTGCGGAGCCCCTCCGAGGCCCCGTAGATCGCCGCCGCCAGCCCGGCGGGCCCCCCGCCCACCACGACCAGGTCGTAGAAGGGCGAGTCCGCCGCGGTGCTGAGCCCGATCCGCTCCGCGATGTCGGCGTCCGAGGGGCTCGTCAGGTGCGAGCCGTCGGGGAAGATCAGGAGAGGCAGGTCCTCCGCCCGGACCCCCTTCTCCTCCATCCGCTCCCGCGCGCGAGGCGAGCTCTCGACATCGAGCCATTCGTACGGAACCCGGTTGCGGGCCAGGAAATCCTTGACCTCGTGGGCGGACGCGGACCACTGGAAGCCGACGACGGTGACGCGGGACGAGGAAGCAGTCATGGAGGTCTGCGCACGGCGGCTGGGGGACGGGGCGGCGGTGGCGTAATCCGGTCCGGGTGCAGGAGGCGTGCCTGGCCGCGAAAGCCCACTGCACGATTTCTGCGGCTGCGTCTCACTCCTGCACCCTTCCCGCACTCCGGCCTACGGATCATGGCGCGCCAATACGATGGAGTACTGAGGGTTCTGAGCGAGGTCGAGGCGGTCGTGGACTGGGTCCGCTACCGAGCTCTGCGCCGCGGCGGAGGCGGGCCGTTCCGGATCGTTCCCTACCGCGGACACGGGACCCGGGATCGCCTCGTGATCCGGGGGCGGGTGCTCGAGGGTGAGCCGATCCCCTCAGCGAGCGAGCACGACAGCGCCTGGCGGAACCTGCTGCATACACTCCGCCGCATCGAGAGCGACGAGGTCCCCGCCGCGCGGCTGCGGGCCCGGATCGGGAGCCGGGAATGGGAAACGGTCGCCGACGACGAAGGGTACTTCGAGTTCGACCTGGAGGTCTCCCTGCCGGCGGCGGGGCCGGTGTGGCACCCGGTGGAGATGGAGCTGCTCGACCCGGTGCAGCCGGGGGTGCCGCCGGCGAGGGCGACCGGCTACGCGATCGTCCCGCCGGAAGCGGCACGCTTCGGCGTGATCAGCGACATCGACGACACGGTCGTGAAGACGGACGTCACCAACCTGCTGCGGATGGCGCGGCTGGTGCTGCTCACCAACGCGCACACGCGGCTCCCTTTCGCAGGGGTGGCGGCCTTCTACCGCGCGCTGCACGCCGGTCCGACCGGGGCGCGCACCAACCCCATCTTCTACGTCTCGAGCAGCCCGTGGAACCTGTACGACCTGCTGCACGAGGTCTTCGAGGTGCACGGCATTCCCGCGGGACCACTCTTCCTGAAGGACTACGGGCTGGCGCGCGAGGTCCTCTTCGCCACCGGGCACCACGAGCACAAGCTGCGCGCCATCGAGGAGATCCTGGCGACCCATCCGGAGCTCCCCTTCATCCTCCTGGGCGACAGCGGCCAGCAGGATCCGGAGATCTACCGCGAGGCGGTGAGACGCCACCCCGGGCGCGTCGCCACCATCTACGTCCGGGACGTGCAGGCGGGGGAGCGGGACCGGGAGGTGGAGGCGATCGCCGCGGAGTTGGCGGGGGAGGGGGTCGAGATGGTGCTGATCGCGGACACGGTGGCCGCCGCGCTGCACGCCGCCGCCCGCGGCTTCATCGACCCGGCCGCGCTCCCCGACATCCGCGGGGAGAAGGAGGAGGAGCAGCGCGCCCCGGGGCCGATCGAGCGGGTGGTCCGGCCGGGGGAATGACCTGCGATGGGCCCTCGCCCTCCGGCGCTTCCCCCGTCCCCGTTTCGGGAGCGGGAGATGGGGGTCGGGCCCGGCGCGCTTCGCCGATACGGCTCCTCCCGCCCGGCGGGAGAGGCCCCGGGCGGAGGTGTCGCCAGGAAGTTCGGAAACGATGACTCCGCAGGGGCTTGGCCCGGGGCGTCGGTCGGGGGGAAGAGGCTCGCTTGACACCGGCTCCACCCCTCGCGATCATTGGCCAAGGTGCCCGTCCCTCCGCTTCCTTCCTCTCTCTCTCCAGCCCGGAGGTGCTCATGGCGTCCGCCACCGTCTATACCACGGACCGCATCCGCAACGTAGTCGTAGTGGGTCATGGCGGGGCGGGGAAGACCACGCTGATCGACGCCTGCTGCCACGCATCCGGCGCCTCGCGCCGCCATGGCTCCGCCGACGAGGGCACCGCCCTGACCATGTTCACTCCCGAGGAGACCGCCCACGGCATCTCCATGAACGCCGCGGTCGGGTACGCGGAGTGGATGGACGCCAAGATCAACTTCATCGACACCCCCGGCTACCTCGATTTCTTCGGCGAGACCCGCGCGGGGATCCGCGTGGCCGACGGCGCGGTGGTGGTCGTTTCCGGGCCCAGCGGCGTGGAGGTGGGGACCGAGCGCGTCTGGGAGTTCCTAGAGGAGCGCCACCTGCCCACCCTTCTCTTCGTCTCGATGATGGACCGGCAGAACGTCGACTTCGAGCGCATCTTCCGCGACGTGAAGGAGCACCTCACCGCGAAGGTGATTCCGGTGGAGGTCCCCATCGGCAGCGGCGAGGACTTCCGCGGCATCATCAATCTCTTCACCGAGCGGGCCCACCTCTTCCGCCGAGAGGCCGATGCCGGGCGATTCGAGGAGGCCGACGTGCCGGAGGAGTACCGCGAAATCGAGCACCGATACTACCGGGAGCTCATCGAGACCATCGCGGCGAGCGATGACGAACTGCTGGAGCACTACCTGGAGGGCGAGGCGATCAACCGCGAGGAGGCGGTGCATGCGCTGAAGCAGGCGATGCTGCGCGGTGAGGTGGTCCCCCTCTTCGTGGGCGCTCCCAACCACGAGTGGGGGGTGCGGACCCTCCTTACCGAGGTCGTCGAGCTGATGCCGTCACCGCAGGAGCGCCCGGCCGAGACGGCGCAGGGGCGCGGCGGCGAGGTCGAGCTCCGCAGCCTCAACAGCGACCCCTTCGCCGCTCTGGTATTCAAGACGACCAGCGAGCCGCACGTCGGCGAGCTCAGCTTCTTCCGCGTCTACGGCGGCTCCGTCTCCACCGGGCAAGAGCTGCTGAACACCTCCACGGGGCAGACGGAGAAGCTCTCGCACCTCAGCATCGCGCAGGGGAAGGAGCGCGTCGAGGTGGACCAGCTCCGCGCCGGTGACATCGGAGTGGTGGCCAAGCTCCGGAACACGCACACCAACGACACGCTCTCCGCCCCCTCGCACCCGCTGACCCTCTCCGGAATCGGTTTCCCCGAGCCGGACATTGCGGTAGCGCTGACGGTGGAGAACCGCGGCGACGAGGACAAGCTCTCCCACGCCCTGCACATGCTCCACGAAGAGGATCCCTGCTTCAAGGCGGAGTACGACGCGAGCCTGGGGCAGACGATCGCGCGCGGCTGCGGCGAGATGCACCTGGAGGTCGCCCTCGAGCGCATGAAGCGCAAGCACAACGTCGGGGTGGCGATGACGGAGCCGAAGATCCCCTACCGCGAGACGATCCGCTCGGTGGCCGAGGCGCACGGCCGCCACAAGAAACAGACGGGGGGACGCGGCCAGTTCGGCGACTGCCACCTCCGCCTGAAGCCCCGCGAGCGCGGGGCGGGCTATCTCTTCACCGACGCCATCGTGGGAGGCGCGATCCCCGGCAAGTATGTCCCCGCGGTGGACAGGGGCGTCCAGGAGGCGGCGGAGCGCGGGGTGATCGCGGGGTTCCCGATGGTAGACCTCGAGGCGGAGTGCTTCTTCGGCAGCTACCACAGCGTGGACTCATCGGAGATCGCCTTCAAGATCGCCGGCTCGATGGCCTTTCAGGAGGCGGCGCAGAAGGCCGGGCCGGTGCTGCTGGAGCCCATCCTGGAGGTAGAGGTGACGACGCCGGAGGACTACCTCGGCGACGTGATTGGCGACCTGAACCAGCGGCGCGGCCGCATTCTGGGGATCGAGCCCGCGGGCCGGGCGCAGCGCGTGCGGGCGCTGGTGCCGCAGGCGGAGCTGTACAAGTACTCCACGGCGCTGCGCTCGCTGACGCAGGGGCGGGCGATGCACACGCGGACGTTCGCCTCGTACGAGGAGGTCGCCCAGAGCGAGACGCAGAAGGTGATCGATCGCGTCCGCAAGGAGCGCGAAGCGGAGCTGGCGACCGCGCGGTGAGCGACCGCGCCGAGAATCGGGCGTCGGGCCGGTCCGCGCTGCTGCTCGGCGCGACCGGTCTGGTCGGGAGGCATCTCCTCGACCGGCTCGTGGAGTCCGCCCTCTACTCGCGGGTGCGGGCACTCGGGCGCCGCCGCCCGGCGCGCCGCGACCCGAAGGTGGAGTTCCACGGCGTCGACTTCGACCATCTGGCGGAGCACGCGGAGCTCTTCCGGGTGGACGACGTCTTCTGCTGCCTCGGCACCACTCTGTCCGCGGCGGGTTCGCAGGAGGCCTTCCGCGCGGTGGACCACGACTACGTGGTGGAGGCGGCGCGCCTCGCCTCGGAGGCAGGCGCCGAGCAGTTCCTGGTGGTCTCCTCCGTCGGCGCGGACTCCGACGCGCGCGTCCTCTACAATCGGGTGAAGGGGGAGATGGAGGTGGCGGTGAAGCACTTCCCCTTCCGCGCCCTCTGGATCGTGCGCCCGGCTCTCCTGCTCGGCGACCGCGAGGAGTTCCGGCTCGGCGAGCGCATCGCCGAGCTCGTCATCCGCCCCTTCTCCCCCCTCCTCGTCGGACGCCTCCGCCGCTATCGCCCCGTGCAGGCCCTCGACGTCGCCGCCGCCATGCTCCACCTTGCGGAGGCGGAGGGGACGGGTGGGGTGGTCGAGTCGGAGCGGATTCCGGAGCTGGCGGGGTAGGAGTTCATTCAGGATCGTCGATGTCGTAGACCTGCCGCCGCTCCAGACACTTCCTCTCGAAAGGGGGTACTGCGATCTCTCGCGCCTGGAGAGCGTCGAGCGCAGCGCGAAGACGTTCAAGGTTTCCCGGCGAGGGCAGAATGGCGAAGTCGGCGTCGCGGCTAAACTCCGCTGCGCCATACGGCACGCACGCCTGTTCCCCCATCAGCAGAACTTCGACGTGGTGCTCGCGCATCGTAGAAAGAACTTTGGGTATCGGGCTCAGGCTCGAGCTGGCCTCCCGGCAGGAAGAACGTATTCCAGAGGCGCATGCTCTCCGCCCAGCGTTCCTGCGGAGTCATGCGGTACCGTTCGAGGACCTCGCCTTCGACGCATCCCTCCATGGCAGGGGGGCGACCAGGGCGCTGTCCCGAGACTGATGTAGTCATGTGTCTCCTCGTGACATCGGTTCCTGCCCTAGACCATACCGCGCTCGCGCCACCCCCGATGTGAGCGAAGGCCGGCTGGAGGAGTCCGCCGGGATCGTGGAGCACTCGCGAACACGGGCGTACCTCCAAAGATCTCCGGATCGCTGTGGATAACGCGCCCGGTTTCGGTTTGCGCCACGGATCACCTCCAGGCACGTAGGGCAACAGGCGCTGAGGGGAAGTTAGCCGCCGGTCCACGGGAAGACCGGTGCGAACCGCCCCGGCCGCCCCTCTTCACTCTTCGCCGCGTAGCCCCACCAGGCAGCGGCGCATTGTCTCCCGCCGGCGATAGGGGTAGCTTCGTGCGGCCGGGGAGCGATCCGGAAGGAGGTATAAGGACCTGACCTCGCCCTGACAGTTCCCTTACCCGGGCGCCGTCCGCCCGGCGGCCAGCTCCGGTAACGTGCAGGCACCGCTGCGCGCGTCCTGGTGCGGAGGCCGCCGAAACCCTCAGCCACCCGACCATGCGGCAGTTCTACGCAGCGCGCGGCCCGCGTCGCTCCACGCTGCTGGTGGTCATCCTGCTAGTCACCCTGGGGCTGGCTGGCGCTCTGACTCACCAGGCGCTCGACGCGGCCGCCTCCCACCGCGCGAGCGTGGAGCGCGCGCTCCGCGACTACGCCTCGATCGCCGCGTGGGACTACTCGCTCTATGTACGCGAGCACCTCTACTCGGTGCTCACCGCTTCCTTCCGGCCGCTCGAGAAGGTGGAGGCGGGAGACCCGTCCGCTCCCCTGCCTCCGCCGACCATCCTCGCCGGGAGCACCCGGGAAGCCGCGCGCTGCGAGACCCCCGCGCGAGACGCGGCCCGCTTCTACTTCCGCATGAGCCTGCGCGACGGCAGCCTGGTGACGAGCGGCGCCGCAGTCGCCCCGAGCGTCCGCGACTGGATCCAGCGGGTCGTCCCCTCCTACGTGCGGTCCGCCTACGGGACGGACTGGATCTACGCCCACCTCTACGGCGTCGCCGGCGGCCGGCACCACAGCCTCGCGTTCAGCGTGCTGCGCGACCCGCGGGGGGCCCCGGTTGCGGTGTACGGCTTCGAGAGCTGCATGACGGCCTGGGGGCGCTCCATCTTCCAGCTCGTGATGGAGGAGACCGAACTCCTCCCTCCCTCGCTCACCGGGGGTCTCCCCAACGACTCGCTCTTCTCGGTCGTGGTGACCGACGAGCTCGGACGGCCCATCTACGCCTCGTCGAGGCAGTATCCCCGCACCTATACGGCTTCCTACCAGCTGGGCGGTGGACAGGGCGGGGTAACCACCTGGGTGAGCCTCAGCCCCGCCGCGGCCGACAGGCTGGTGATCGGCGGGATGCCCCGCTCGCGGATGGCGTTTCTCCTGGGGCTGCTCGCCCTGACGGCCGGACTGATCGGGATCGCGCTGGTGCAGCTCCGCCGCGAGAACGAGCTGGCGCGCCTGCGGGCGGACTTCATCTCCTCCGTGTCGCACGAGTTGCGCACCCCGCTCGCGCAGATCCGGATGTTCGCCGAGACCCTCCTGCTCGACCGGGTCCGCTCGGACGACGAGCGGACCCGCTCGCTCCAGATCATTGACCAGGAGGCGCGCCGGCTCACCCACCTGGTAACCAACGTGCTGCAGTTCTCCCGCGCGGAGCGGCGGGGCACCCGGCTGAAGCTGGAGAGGAGCGACCTCGCCGCCGAGGTTCGGGAAGCGATCGAGGCGTTCGCCCCCGTGGCTCAGGCGCGGCGGGTCGAGCTCCGCACGGCGCTGGAGAGCGGGGTGGACGCGCCGGTCGACCGCTTCGCGCTGCGGCAGGTGCTCCTCAATCTCCTCGACAATGCGGTCAAGTACGGACCCCACGGGCAGACGGTCGAGGTGAAGCTCTCCCGGCGCGACGGCCACGCGCGGCTGACGGTGGCCGACCAGGGATCCGGGATCGGCGCCAGGGACCGGCAGCGCATCTGGGAGCCCTTCTTCCGCCGCGAGGGAGATGCCAACTCCGCGGTAGCGGGAAGCGGGATCGGGCTCGCCGTCGTTCGCGAGCTGGTGACGCTGCACGGCGGCCGGGCCTGGGTGGAGAAGGCGCCTGGCGGCGGTGCCCGCTTCGTGGTGGAGCTCCCCGGCGCCCGAGGCCGTGGAAGGGGACCGGGAGCGGCCTCCAGCACCGGAGCCAACCGCCGATCGCCGACCGCCGACGTTCTTCCATGAGTCACATCCTGGTGGTGGAGGACAATCCCGACCTCTCCTTCGGGCTGCGAAACAACTTGGAGATCGAGGGCTATCGAGTCACGGTGGCGGAGGACGGCCCCGCGGGGCTGGAAACGGCGCGTAGCGAGCACCCGGACCTGATCATCCTCGACCTGATGCTCCCCGGCATGGACGGGTACCGCGTGCTCCGCACGCTGCGCGACGAAGGGATCGTGGTGCCGGTGATCATCCTCACCGCGCGCGGCGAAGAGGGCGACAAAGTGCGCGGCTTCCGCCTCGGGGCGGACGACTACGTCACCAAGCCCTTCGGCGTGCTGGAGCTGCTCGCGAGAGTGGAGGCGCTGCTGCGGCGCACGGGCGGGGCGCCGGCGGAGCCTCCCGCCCCCGTGGAGCGCTTCGGCGCGGTGGAGGTCCGCCCCGAGGCCCGCCTCGTCCTGCGCCAGGGGGAGCCGGTGTCGCTGGCGCCGAAAGAGTTCGACCTCCTCCTCGCCCTCATCCGCCGCCGCGGCGCCGTGGCCTCTCGGCTGGAGCTGATGAAGGAGGTGTGGGGACACCGCGCGGCCGTCGTCAGCCGCACCGTGGATACCCACGTCGCCGAGCTGCGCCGTAAGCTCGAGGAGGACCCCGGCGACCCGCGCCACATCCTCACCGTCCGGAAGGCAGGCTACCGCTTCCAGCCCTGACTCGCCCTCCACCGAGGACTGCTCCGGAAGTGTATCCACCGGCTCGGGAGACGACGCACCGTCGGCGCACGGACGGCGGCCCATGGTGAGGGAGTCGGCAGAATTTCGTAAATTATTTTCTTGTGGGGAGTTGGAAGGCATGGAAGGCAGGTTTCCGGGCCATCTTCCGACGGGGCAGCACGATCTTTGCGCGCAAGCTCGTGCGGGACCGAGTTTCCACCACGCGAACGCGAACGAGAGGACGAGCAATGGCACGCGAGACAGGCACCGTAGAGCGGTTCATGGACGACAAAGGGTTCGGCTTCATCAAGCCCGACCGCGGCGGCAAGGACGTATTCGTCCACCACAGCGCCATCCAGATGCAGGGCTTCAAGTCGCTCGCGCAGGGCCAGCGCGTCGAGTTCGACCTGGTGCAGGATCCGAAGGGCCCGCGAGCGGAGAACGTGCAGCCCCTGGCGGAGTAAGTCCGGGCTCCGAGCGTACGGTGCAAGGAGAAGGGCGGCCGATCGGCCGCCCTTCTCCTTTCCAGGGTGCTCGACGGCTCGTGCGCCGGGGGAGAGCGTCAGGGATCGCGGGTATCGAGAGTCACCTCGAAGTGGCGCACCACCTCGTCGAAGACGGCGAGCACGGCGCGGGCTTCGGGCTCGACCACCGCGCGCTCGGTACGCTCGCCGGCGAAGGCGCGGACCGCCTCCATCGAGTCCCAGTAGGTGGTCACCACGAATTCCGTCCCGCCCTCGGTGCTCCGCTGAACGACCTCGGCGCCACGATGCCCCGGGATCGCGGCCGCACCGGGTAAGACTTTCCCGGTGAGGTGCGCGAGGTAGGCCTTCCCGGCCTCTCCCGGCCGCGCCACTCCGCGCCAGACGCGCGCGATCACCAATCCCTCACGCGTCCGACGACGGCGGGAGCGAGACGGCCGCCCCGTCCCCCACCACCGTCGTCCACTCGCGCACCCGCCAGGCGGTGACCAGGCCGTTCTTCACGTACGGGTCGCTCTCCGCGAAGCGCTCCGCCACGCGGGACGAGTCACCTCGGAAGAGGAGCACCGCGCCGTCCACCGGGTTCGCCAGCGCCCCGGCGAGCACGATCTCGCCCCGCTCCTGCGCGGCGCGGGCGTGACTCAGGTGCTCGGCGCGGAAGGCGCTCCGCCGCTCGACGTAGTCGTCGCCGACATCGTAGAACAGGAGATAGTGCATGGCTCCTCCCTGTTGCGGTCCTCGGTTCGCGGCGCTGCTTCCGCCACCCGCGGGCGCGACGGCAATGCGGCGTTTCGTCCTCGCGGACGGTTACGGAGCTCGTCCGGATAGGATACAGGGAAGCTCCGGGTTGTCAACGGCTCATCCCGAGCGCCGTGAGGACCACCGAGACGGCGAGCCCGCCGAGCGCGACCCCGATCGACGGCGGCAGCCCGATGTAGCGCCCGTTGAGGTCGCCCCGAAGGGCGATGCGGATGATCAGCACGGCGACGATCTCGAGGAACGACATGGCGGTGTGGAGGTGGAGTCGCGGGGGCCGTGGGAAGCGGCGGCTTGGATCGCCTCCCATCCCGCGAACCTGGAGCCACGCCGGCGCCGGGGTGCCCTTGCGCACCGCCAGGGGCGGAAACAGCTTTCGGGGAGAGCCGTTTCCACCTCGACCCGCCATCACCGATGCTCGATCCCCGCTCGTCCCCGGCCGCCGTTCCCCCGTCCCGCCGGGGGAGCACGGCGCGCCGTCGGGTGGAACGAGTCTCGATGGAGGAGGGTGGGAAGGTGTCGCGCCGCGTTCGGCGGGACTGGCTCGCCACCGAGGAGCCGCTGGAGGTCCGCGTCGAGAGCTCCGGAAGCGTCCCCGTGCCGGTTTCGGTGACGATGCGCACCCCCGGCGCCGACTTCGAGCTGGCCGCGGGATTTCTCTTCGGCGAGGGGATCCTTCCCGGGGCCGAGGCCGTCGCCTCCATCCGCTACTGCGTCGACCCCTCCCGCGACGGCGCGCAGCAGTACAACGCCGTTAGCGTCCGGCTGGCGTCGGGGGTGGAGTTCGATCCGGAGTCGCTGCGGCGGAACTTCTACACGACCTCCAGCTGCGGCGTGTGCGGGAAGACCTCGATCGAGGCGGTGCTCGGCCCGGCGTGCCCGCGGGTCGCGGAGGGGCCGGGGGTGCGCGCGGCGCTCCTCCTCGCGCTCCCGGAGCGGCTGCGCGAGGCGCAGGCGGTCTTCGAGCGTACGGGGGGTCTCCACGCGGCGGCGCTCTTCGACCCCGACGGCTCGCTCCTCTCCCTGCGCGAAGACGTGGGCCGCCACAACGCGATGGACAAAGTGGTCGGAGCGGCCCTCCTGGCGGGCGATCTCCCGCTGACCGGACGGATCCTGCTGGTCAGCGGCCGGCTCAGCTTCGAGCTGGTGCAGAAGGCGGCGAGAGCGGGCGCGCCGGTGCTCGCGGGGGTCTCGGCGCCGTCGAGCCTCGCTGTGGAGCTCGCCGAGGAGGCCGGGCTGACGCTGGTCGGATTTCTGCGGGAGCGGTCGTTCAACGTCTACACCGGTGCGGCGCGGATCGTCGACTGACACCGCCGCGCGGCGCGGTTCCCATGGGAGGTGGGGAATGCGGAGGAACGGCTGGAGTCGCGGAGGGTGGAGCAGCCTGGGAGCCGCCGCGCTCCTCCTGGCGGCCGGGTGCGCGGCCGGCCCCGAAGAGGGAGATGCCGCGGCTCCCGTGCCGGGAGCGGAGGGTCCCGCCGCGGCGTCCGGCCTCGCCCCGGACCCTTCGCGAGGCACCGACGATACGGCGGGCGCGGACACCGGCCGTGCGGGGTGGACCGCGGGGATCGTGGACCGGCGGCGCCCGGAGGTGCGCATGACCGTGCTGGAGGAGATCCGCTCCGCGCGCAACGATGGGTACGACCGGGTGGTGTTCCGGTTCTCGGACAACGTGCTGCCGGGATACCACCTGGAGTACGTGGACCGTCCGGTGCGGCAGTGCGGCTCGGGGAAAGCCGTCGAGGTGGCGGGGGACGGGTGGCTGGCGGTGCGCCTCGAGCCCGCGCAGGCACACGACGAACGGGGGCGGGCCACGGTGCGCGAGCGCGAGCGGGCGCTCGACCTGCCGGTGCTGCGCGAGCTCCAGTCGACCTGCGACTTCGAGGGGCAGGTGGAGTGGGTGCTGGGAGTGGCCTCGCCGAACCGCTTCCGGGTGCTGGAGCTCTCCGATCCGGCCCGCCTGGTGGTGGACGTCCGCCACTGAGGCCTTTCGCGTCGCGGATAGCCCGTGTCTCGCCCGCGCCCCCCTCCTCCGGGGCCGGCGACGGAACGCCGAAGCGCTACCGTTCCGCTCCGACCGAAAAAGCCTTCGCGTGCCAGGACTCGCGCAGCGGACGTTCCCAGGCGCCGGCTCGCACCGCCCCGACCGAGGCGACCGTATTGTCGAACACCTGCGTCTCTCCGTGCACCTCGCCGCGCTGAGCCAGCTCGCGGAACTCGGCGCGTGTCGCCGATCGCACCTGCTCGTCGCCGCCGCGGTACCAGACCCGCGAGGCGTCCGTCAGGGGGACGCCGATCTCGGCCTCGACCTCCTTCAGCACCCGGTAGAGGGAGTCGATCGAGCAGCCGGAGACGCCGGTGGCCTCCTCGTCGGCGGCGATCAGCAGGAAGCGGTCGTCGCGCCACTCGCGGGCACCTACTACCGGATGGCCGTGCGCCAGCCAGCGCGAGACGAAGTCGTCGACGCGAGAGAGCAGTCGCCCGGACTCGTCCGAAGAGAGCGCGCGAGGCGTGGCGAAGACCCAGACTCTTGCGGGGTCGGGCATCTGGGCGAAGGACGGGTGGCTCACGGAGTCTCCTCGGTGATGGATCAGCGTCGCGTCGGCGTGGTCGAGTCGCGCGGAACGCCCGCGGAGGGCGACGGATCCGCCCCCCGGCGCGCGAGCCCCTCCCATCCGCAGCGCGGGCACCACCGCCACTGTACCCGCCCCAGCGTGAGCCGGCTCCCGATCCGCCCGAAGCGGCTGGGCCGCATCAGCAGCGTGTCGTCGTCGCAGCGGCTGCAGCGGCGGTCGGTGGGGAGGAGCAGATAGATCATCAGCGCCGCGAGCACGAGCTTCGCGCCGACGGTCACGAAGAAGAAGAGGTACCAATACAACATTCGATCTCCCACGGCAATCGATGGGGGTGCTGCGAACGCGGCTCGGACAGCGGGCGGGAACGAGGCGGGGCGGCTCTCAGGAGCCGCGGGAGGCGCCCCTCACCTTCCTTGTATCCCCCGCGCTCCCGGCGGGTTCCGGCGCCCGCCGTCGCGGCGCCGACCCCTCCCGCCCGGCGAGCGCCTTCCCCAGGATGCGCGCGCTGTTGATCAGGCCCACGTGGGTGAACGCCTGCGGAAAGTTGCCCAGGAACTCCCCGGAGCGCGGGTCGATCTCTTCCGCGAAGAGACCCACGTCGTTCGCGCGGGCGACCATCCCGGAGAAGATCTCCTCCGCCTCCTCCACCCTGCCCGAGAGCGCCAGCGCGTCCACGAGCCAGAAAGTGCAGATCCCGAAGGCTCCCTCGTCTCCGCTGACGCCGTCGGGGGTCTCGGAAGCGCGGTAGCGGTGCACCAGCCCGTTCTCGGTGAGGTCGCGGAGCGTCACGTCGATCGTCCCCTGCACCCGCGAGTCGTCCGGCGGGAGGAAGCCTACGCGCGGGATCAGCAGGTTCGAGGCATCGGGGATGCGGTCCTCGAAGCTCTGCACGAAAGCGTTGCGCGACGGGTCGAAGCCCCGGCTCAGGATCGTGCGCCGGATCTCCTCGCGCTCGCGGCGCCAGCGGCCGGTCCCGCGCCCGCGGCCGAGGAGCGCCGCGATCCGCAGGGCGCGGTCGAGTGCCACCCAGCACATCAGCTTCGAATAGGTGAAGTTCCGCTCCGGTCCCCGCACCTCCCAGATTCCCCGATCGCGCCACCGCCACACCTCGCAGACGTAGTCGGCGATGCTGCGCAGCCATTCCCACTGCTCCGGGCTGAGCGCGGCGTCGATCCGGAGCAGGTCGTAGGCGGCCTCGAGCAGCTCGCCGTAGACGTCGAGCTGCCGCTGCTGCGCCGCCGCATTCCCGATCCGTACCGGTCGCGAATCGCGATAGCCGTCCAAGTGCCCGAGATTGCGCTCCGTCAGCTGAGTTTGGCCCTCCAGGCCGTACACCACCTGCACACGCGCCGGATCTCGGTGCTGCTGCGCCGCCCTCTCCAGGAAGTTCAGGAACGCTTTCCCGTCGAACTGCTGCCCGAGGGTTGCAAAGGCCTGGGCGATCAGGCTCGAGTCTCGCACCCAGCAGAAGCGATAGTCCCAGTTCCGCACCCCGCCGATCTCCTCCGGAAGCGAGGTGGTCGGCGCGGCGGCGATCGCTCCGGTCCGCTCGTTCGTGAGGATCTTCAGGACCATTCCGGAGCGGAGGACCTCCTCGCGCCAGGGTTCGGTGGCCGGCTCGATGCGGCACGAGCCGGCCCACTGGGCCCACCAGTGAAGGGTGTCGCGGAGATAGCGCTTCGCCGCCGGGGCGGTGGGTCGCGGGTCCGGCGTCCCCCACCCCGAGACGAGGTCGAGCTCCTCGCCCGCGCGGAGGCGCACGCGCGCGAGGAGCGCCGCCCACTCCACCGTCACCTCCGCCCCCTCCGGAAGTCCCGCGAGCCATAGGGTGCCCTGGCGCGACTCCGCCCGCGCGACGGCCCCCTGTCGGGACACCGCCACGTCGGCCAGCCCGTAGTCCGGCCGCGGAGCCCACCGCATCTCGACCTCTACCTCGCCTTCCAGGCAGGCCAGCGAGCGGACGATGGCGTGCGCCGAAAAGCTGGCCTCGTCCCCCCTGCCGCCGCGGATGGGAAGGAAGTCTCGCAGGCGCAGGACTCCGCCGCCCCCCCGGAACACCGTCTCCAGCACCGGGGAGATGCCGAGGTAGGAGCGCGAGCGCGTCGTCTCCCCCACCGGGGCTACGCGCCAGAACCCTCCGCGCCGCAGGTCGAGCACGGCGGCGAACACGCTGGGGCTGTCCAGATGCGGAAGACAACACCAGTCGATCGACCCGTCGCGCGCCACGAGCGCGCACGTGTGCCGGTTCCCGATCAATGCGTAATCGGAAATCGGTGAGTACTCTTCGCGGGGTTGCATGTCGGAGCCGGATTTTGCAAGAAGCGAACCGGAGAGGGAGGCGGGGGCGTCTCTTCCACCGATGCGGAGCCGGGGTTACGTTCTCGTCGTTCCTGTCCGCTGTTCCCTGTTCCCTGTCCCCTCTCTTGAACATCCTGAGCGTGCAGGACCTCCGGAAGAGCTTCGGCGCCCGCACCCTCTTCGATGGCGTCTCCTTCGCGGTCGACGAGGGCGAGAAGGTGGGCTTCATCGGCGCGAACGGCTCCGGGAAGACCACCCTCTTCCGGATCGCGGCGGGAGAGGAAGGCATGGAGGGGGGTACCCTGGCGCTCAAGCGCGGGGCGAGCGTCGGGTACCTGGCGCAGGAGCCGGTCTTCGGGGCGGGGGAGACGATCCGTTCCGCGGTATCCGCCGGCAACGCGGAGCTTCAGGCGGCGCTGCGCGAGTACCGGGAGGTGGCGGAGCGGTTGGCCGCACCGGACTCGGCCTCCGGGCGGCTCCTCGCACGGCAGGACAAGCTCATGGCGCGCATCGACGTCCTCGGAGGCTGGGACTGGCAGCATCGGGTCGAGTCGGTGCTCACCCGTCTCGGGGTGAGCGACTGGGACCGGGCGGTGGAGGGCCTCAGCGGCGGCGAACGCAAGCGCGTCGCCCTCGCCCGCGTCCTCCTGCAGCGGCCCGACCTCCTCCTCCTCGACGAGCCCACCAACCACCTCGATGCGGACACCACCCTCTGGCTGGAGGAGCTCCTCCAGGAGTATCCCGGTGCGGTGATGCTCATCACCCACGACCGCTATTTCCTGGACCGGGTGGTGACTCGGATGATCGAGGTGGCGCGTGCGGAGCTGACGGGGTACCCGGGCGGCTACACCGAATACCTGGAGGCGAAGACCGAGCGCCAGGCGCGCCTCGCGGTGGAGCAGGAGAAGCGCGCCAGGCTGATCGAGCAGGAGCTCGCCTGGGTGCGGCGCTCCCCCTCGGCGCGGACGGGGAAGCAGAAGGCGCGCGTCCAGCGGCTGGAGGCCACCCGCTCCAAGCAGGAGGAGAAGCGGCTCCCCACCACGGAGGCCGCCGGCTTCCGCTTCGGCGCTCCCCCGCGCCTCGGCCGCACCGTCCTCGACCTGCACGGGATCTCGAAGTCGTACGGCGAACGGGTGCTGATCGAGCGGCTCTCCACCCGGCTGCGGGCGGGCGAGCGCATCGGGGTGATCGGACCCAACGGCGCCGGGAAGACCACGCTGCTGCGGATCCTGATCGGCGACGAAACCCCCGACGCGGGCGAGGTGGTACACGGGCTCAACACCCGGATCGCCTACTTCGACCAGCGACGGGAGGACCTCGACCCGGACACGACCCTCCTCCAGGCTGTCTCCCCCCAGGACTGGGTGATGGTGGCCGGCTCGCGCGTCCACGTCCGCAGCTACCTGGAGAGCTTCCTCTTTCCCACGGCGGTGCACGACCAGAAGGTGAGCAGCCTCTCCGGCGGAGAGCGGAACCGGCTCCTTCTCGCCCGGCTCCTGCTGGAGGAGGCGAACCTCCTGATCCTCGACGAGCCGACCAACGATCTCGACCTCTCGACGCTGCAGGTGCTGGAGTCGGCCCTCACCGACTTCCCGGGATGCGTGCTGGTGGTCACCCACGACCGCTTCTTCCTCGACAAGGTGGCGACGGGTTTGCTGGTGTTCGAGGGGGAAGGCGCGGTGCGGCGGCACGAGGGGAGCTACGACCTCTACCGGCGGCTGAGGGAGGAGCGGGAGACGGCTGCCGCCGTCCGCGATGCCGCCCCGGCGCAGCCCGCCGCGAAGACCGCGCGCCGCCCGGCGAGCCCGCGGAAGCTGAGCTGGCGGGAGCAGAAGGAGCTGGAAGGGATGGAGTCGGCGATTCTCGAGGCGGAGGAGGCACGCGAGAGTCTCGGCGCGGCGCTCTGGGAGCCGACGCTCTATGCCGACACTCCGGAGAAGGTGGCCGAGGCGGCGGCCGCTTTCCGGCAGGCGAACGAGCGGGTGGAAGCGCTCTACGCCCGCTGGGCGGAGCTGGAGGAGAAGAGCGCGTGATACGGTTCGGCGTCAAGGAAGCCTTGACGTCGCCGCCGGAGTTCCCCAAGTTAACTTGCCTCCCGGTTCTCCCCGCTCGTCCTGCTGGTGCGAAGACCCCAACGTATTCTGCCGATGCCGCTCCCGCTGCTCCCGCTGCTCCCGCTGCTCCCGCTGCTCCCGCTGGCCGTGGCGCTCCATGCCGATTTCACCGCTCGTCGGACGGGTCCGCTCCCCGCGGCCCCGCACCACGAGCTGACCGACCCCACGGCGGTGCGGATGCGGATCTCCGAGCTGTTGCAGGCGGAGGCTTCCGTCGAGCGCGAGGTGAAGCGGGGCGCCTTCCCGGGCGCCGCGATCGCCGTCGGCCGATGGGACCGGACGGTGGTGGAGCGGGGGGTCGGGCGGCTCGGGTGGTCGGCGAACACGCCGTCGGTCGATCCCGATCTCACGATCTACGACCTCGCCTCACTGACGAAGGTGGTCGCCACCACCACGGCGGTAATGCTGCTGGTGGAGGACGGGCGCATGGATCTGGACGCGCCCGTCTCTCGCTATCTCCCGGCCTTCTCGGGTGGGGCGAAGGATCGCGTCACCATCCGGCATCTCCTGACCCACACGTCGGGGCTTCCCGACTGGATCAACCTCTCGGGACCGACCCCGGACCGCGCGCTCGCGCGGGTCCTGAGCCTCGGCCTGGAAGAGGCGCCGGCTCGGCGGGTGAAGTACTCGGATCCCGGGTTCGTCGTGCTCTGGGCGGCGGCGGAGCGAGCGAACGGCGCTCCTCTCTACCGCCTGCTCGACGAGCGGGTGTTCGGGCCGCTGGGGATGCGCTCCACCACCTTCATGCCGGGCGCCTGGTGCGAGCGCTGCGCCCCGACCCACCTGAGCTCCGACGGGACGCAGCTGCGCGGGGTGGTGCACGACCCGATCGCCCGCCGGCTGGGGGGGATCGCCGGGAACGCGGGCCTCTTCTCGACGGTCCACGACCTGGCGCGCTTCGCCGCCATGCTCGCCAGCGGCGGAGAGCTGGACGGTACGCGGGTGCTGAAGGAGTCCACGATCCGTGACTTCACGCGCCGCCAGCCCGGCGCGGGCACGCGCGCGCTCGGATGGGACACGCCCAACGACCGGGGCGGCGGCGCGGCGGGAAGGGGGATCTCCCGCCAGGGCTTCGGCCATACCGGCTTCACGGGCACCTCCCTCTGGATCGACCCGGACCGCGGCACCTGGACGATCCTGCTGGCGAACCGCACCTACAGCCCTCGCGCCTCGAACCGCATCCAGGCGCTGCGCCGCGGCGTCCACGATTACGTGGCTTCGGCCGCGGCGGCGGACGCCGCGTCGCAATAGGCTCCGGAAGCCACCGGCTTTCCGCCCTTCCTCGCCGCCCTCCCCCGCCCCCGGGAGAGGGCGGTT
>CBDCDN010000018.1:0-1305 GCA_965215255.1 Longimicrobiaceae bacterium
CCCGCCTCACCGCGCAGGCGGCGGAAGTGACGACGGAAACGATCGGGTGCGCGGAGGAGATCGCTGCGCTCCAGCTCGACCCGGAGCAGCGCAAGACCATCCTCGACGACGTGAAGGGGCAGGTCGAGCAGATCGCCGAGTTGCGGCAGATCCCTCTCCCGAACGATGTGTCGCCCGCGCTGGTCTTCGACCCGCTGATCCCCGCCGCGCGCATACCCGAGCCCGTCGCCGGTGCAGGGGAGATGGTCCGCGGCCAGGCGCCGCAGAGCTTTCCGACGAGCGACGCGGAGATCGGCTTCGCGCCCGTCTCCGTTCTGGCGGAGATGATCCGTACGCGTGCCCTCTCCTCCGAGCGGCTGACGCAGCTCTACCTCGAGCGGTTGCGCCGCTACGACCCGCTGCTGCACGCGGTGGTGAACCTCACAGGGGAGCGGGCACTGGCGAAGGCGCGCGAGATGGACGCGGAACTCGCGAGTGGCGCGTACCGGGGTCCGCTGCACGGCATTCCGTGGGGTGCCAAGGATCTGCTCGCGGTCGCCGGGTACCCGACGACCTGGGGTGTATCGTTCCATCGCGAGCAGATGTTGGGCGCGGACGCGACGGTCGTCGAGCGGCTCGAGCGGGCTGGCGCGGTGCTCGTCGCGAAGCTGTCGCTCGGCGAACTCGCCTGGGGCGATGTCTGGTTCGGCGGGATGACGCGCAACCCGTGGAAGCTCGATCAGGGCTCGAGCGGCTCCAGCGCCGGACCGGGGTCCGCCACCGCCGCGGGCCTGGTCGGCTTCTCCATCGGCAGCGAAACGCTCGGCTCCATCTCGTCCCCCTCCACTCGGAATGGCGTCACCGGGTTGCGGCCGACGTTCGGCCGGGTGCCGCGCACGGGGGCGATGGCGCTCTCCTGGTCCATGGACAAACTCGGGCCGATGTGCCGCAGCGCGGAAGATTGTGCCCTCGTCTTCGACGCCATCTACGGCCCGGATGGGAAGGACATCACCGTGCACGAGGCGCCGTTCCGCTGGAACGCGGCAGTCTCGCCTTCCGCCCTGCGGATCGGTTACTTCCGCGCGGCGTTCGAACGCGACGCGGAGCGCTATGGGACCAAAGCGTTCGACCTGGCAGCGCTCGATGTGCTCCGCTCCCTCGGCGCCGACCTGCAGCCGGTCGAGGTGCCCGAGCTCGACTACGGAGCCATGCGCATGATCCTCTCCGCTGAGGCGGCGGCTGCCTTCGACGAGATCACCCGCTCGGGGCAGGTGGATGTGATGGAGCGGCAGGGGGAGAATACCTGGCCCACGACTTCCGCGCGGC
>CBDCDN010000019.1:0-8306 GCA_965215255.1 Longimicrobiaceae bacterium
AGCTCCTCCCCTTCGCCCCCTCGGTCCTGGTCGTGTCCGGCCTGACGCAGCGCGAGACCGAAAGCGCGATCGAGGAGCTCCGCCGCAAGCGCGACGCCGAGGGGGTCGAGCTCCGGGCCGAATGGGGCGACATCTTCGTCCCTCACGTATTGCGCGAGCAGCGCCGCGCCGAGATCCTTGCCGATGCGGAGCAGCGGGATGTGCTCCTGGAAGCGCTGTATGGGGGGGAGCTCGACGCGGAGGTCGTCGAGCAGTCGGCGCTCGGAGCGCTGCTGCTGCGGCACCGGCCGAACATCATCGTCGACTGCATCAACACCGCCACCGTGTTCGCCTACCAGAACGTGTATTCGAGCGCCGCGGAGCTGCGGAATCGGGCGCGCGCCGGCGAGGCGGATCTGGAAGCGGTCGAGCGTCACCTCGCTACGCTGTACCTCCCCCCAGCTCATCCGCCATGTGCAGATCGCGCTCGAGGCGATGCGGCGGGTCGAAACCGCCGTCTACGTCAAGATCGGCACGGCGGGGACGGGGGGGGATGGGATTGAACGTTCCCTTCACCCATTCGGAAGAGCGCCCCTCGCGGATGCTGCTCGCCAAGTCGTCGGTCGCGGGGGGCGCACACCCTGCTCCTCTTTCTGATGGCCCGCACCCCCGGTGCCCCCCGCGGTCAAGGAGATCAAGCCGACCGCGGCGATCTCCTGGAAGCGGATCGCCTTCGGCGAGGTGCTCCGCGGCGGCCGACCCATTCCGCTGGTGGATGCCCGGAGCCCCGTGCCGCTGGACGAGGCGTTCACCCCACGGGATGCCGGAGCGCGGAGCTGGGAGGAAACCGGAGAAACGCTGCGCGGCGTGTTTGTCGATGCCGGGGAGAACGGACTATTCAGCCCCCCCGAGTTCGAGACACTGACCGCGCTCGGTTTGATGGAGTTCATCACCCCCGAGGAGATCGCGCGGGATGTGGTGCGCGAGATCCGCGGCCATCCCACGGGGCACGACGTGGTCGCCGCGCTGGACGCGTCCACCTCCGGCCCCACCTACCGCGCCGGGGTGCTGCGGCAGGCGGCGGTGAATCAGATGGATGCGCTCGAGCGCGAGCACGACGTCGAGAGCGTCGCTTATGAGATGCTGGGCCCGCCGCGTCTTTCCAAGCTGCTCTGGGAGGCCGCGATCCTCGGCCGGCTCTTCCGCAATGAGCTGCAGAGCGCCGCCGCGCTGGACCCGGCGGAAACCGCCGCCGCCGCTCGCGCGCTGGTGGATGGGGACGCGGACCTGCGCCGCCGGATCCTCTCGATCGGGCTGCCCATTCTCCTCCCATCCGGCGATGCGCTGCTGCGCGGACCGCAGATCAAGGTGGGCCCCGAAGCCGATGCCCCACCCGATCTGCTCCGGCTCGCGGACCGTGGTTGGGTGGACCTGCGCCCCGCCAACTGGGAGCGCTGGCGCGGCCGGGTGCGGGCGATGCTCGGCGCCATCGAAAACGAGCCGGGCGTCGCGAGCGGCTCCCGCCGCGACATCGCCCCCTGGGAGATGGATGCCCGTCTCCGCCCCGGCGCCCTCGCCGCCTGGGTCTTCCGGCACGAGGATGCGGGGGAACGGATCAAACGCTAGGGAATAGCGGCAAACATCTGCCGCTTTCGCACTCCCGCACTCTCGCACTATCGACCGACGATGCCCGCCCATCCCGACCAACTCTCCACCCCTCCTCTCCCCGCCCGCATAACGAGCGAAGTCCACCGGCGCGTGGTCGGGCAGGAGTACATGATCGAGCGATTGTTGATCGGGCTGTTGACAGGTGGGCACGTGCTCTTCGAGGGCGTGCCGGGGCTGGCGAAGACGCTCACCGTCCGCACCCTGGCCGAAACCATCGACGGCAGCTTTCAGCGCATCCAATTCACCCCGGATCTGCTCCCGGCGGATGTGGTCGGCACGACGATCTACAACGCGAAAACCGGCGAGTTCACGCCGCATCCCGGCCCCATCTTTGCCAACATCGTCCTCGCCGACGAGATCAACCGCGCCCCCGCCAAGGTGCAGGCCGCGCTGCTCGAGGCGATGCAGGAGGGGCAGGTCACCGTCGGCGGCGAGACCTTTCCGCTGCCGAGCCCCTTTCTGGTGCTCGCCACCCAGAACCCGATCGAGCAGGAAGGGACCTACCCGCTCCCCGAGGCCCAGGTCGACCGCTTCATGCTCAAAGTGGTGGTCGGCTATCCGACGCGCGACGAGGAGCGTGAGATCCTGCGGCGGATGAGCGGTGCGCCGTCGATCTCCGTTTCCCCCGTCGCTTCGCCGCGGGAGATTCTGGAGGCGCGAGAAGCGATCGCCGCGACCTACCTGGACGACAAAATCAGCGACTACATCCTGGACCTGGTCGCCGCGACACGCGATCCGCGCTCGCACGGGCTCCCGGATCTGACCCCGCTGATCGAGTTCGGCGCCTCCCCCCGCGCCTCGATCGCCCTCGCGAACTGTGCCCGCGCCCACGCTTTTCTCCGCGGCCGGGGCTACGTCGTCCCGGACGACATCAAGGCGATCGGCCCCGACGTCCTCCGCCACCGCGTCATCACCACCTACGAAGCCGAGGCCGAGGAGGTCACCTCGGACGATCTGATCCGGCGGGTGTTCGAGAGGGTCCGGGTGCCGTGACGGAAAGTGCGGGAGTGCGCGTCGTCCGGTGCAGGGCGCAGCCGTGTAGCGCCAAGTGCGGGAGTGCGGGAGTGCGCATCCTCCGGCCGCACCACCACCGTCCGGCCAGGACGGTCGCGGTCTTCTGCCGGGTACTTTATGTGCCCGGCAGAGCGGGTCACGGCGGTGCCTGATCTTGCCGAGATTCTCCGCCAGGTCCGCCGTCTCGAGCTGCGCACTCGCCGGCTGGTGAACTCCCGCTTCAGCGGCGAGTACCATTCCGTCTTCAAAGGGCAGGGAATCGAGTTTGCGGAGGTGCGCGAGTATCTCCCGGGAGACGACGTACGCACAATCGATTGGAATGTGACGGCGCGGCTGGGCACGCCATACGTGAAGAAGTACGTGGAAGAGCGGGAACTCACGGTGCTGCTGGCAGTGGATCTGTCCGGCTCGCAGGCGTGGGGGACGGAGCGGCGATTCAAGACCGAACTCGCCGCCGAGGTCGCCGCGACCCTGGGTATGTCCGCGATCCGCAACAACGACCGCGTCGGGCTGCTCGCCTTCACCGACCGCATCGAGGCCTTTGTCCGGCCGCGCAAGGGACGCCGTCACGTGCTGCGCCTGCTGCGCGATCTGCTGGTGCTCGAACCGGAAGGCCGGGGGACCGATCTGGTCGCCGCATTGCGCTACACCTCCCGCGTGCTTTCTACTCGCGCGATCGTTTTCCTCTTTTCGGATTTCCAGGTCGGCAGTGGGTGGGAGCGCTTCGAGCGGGCGATGTCGCTGCTCGCCGCGCGCCACGACCTGATCGCCGTGATCCTTTCCGACCCGCGCGAGAGCTCCCTTCCGCCCGTGGGGCTGCTGCGGTTGCGAGACCCGGAAAGCGGAGCGACCTTCGCCATCGACACGGGGCGCGCGGGGGTACGGGAGCGGTGGGCAGCAGTCCACCAGGAGCAGGAGCAGCTTCGGCGGCTACTCCGCCGCCTGCGGGTGGACGCCGTCGAGCTGCGTACCGATCAGCCCTCCACTCCCGCACTGCTTTCCTTTTTTCGGCGGCGCGAGCGGCGGCTGAGACGGTGAGATTCTCCTCCCGAGGTACCATTCGCGTCCCGGCGGCTGAAGCCGCTGCTACGACGGCACGAAGTCGGCCTGCGCCGACTCAACGTCATTCCGTCGGGGGAGGTGGTGTAGCCCGCACAGGCGGGCTTTGTGTATTTGTTGCAGCGGTTTTAACCGCCGGCTCTGTGGCCGCTCAATCCCCGCCCCCCCGCATCTCCGTCGGGGTGGTTCCGGATACCGTCACCGTCGGGGATCGCTTCCGCTCGGTGCTGCAGGTGGCCGTGCCCGCGGGGTTTCGCGTCGTCTTTCCCGCCGCGCCGGATTCTTCCGCCGCGCTGCAACCGACCGGCCCCACCCGCACGGTCGGCTCGGATGGCGAGTGGACGGCGGTGTATCCGCTCGTCGTCTGGAGCGCTTCGGTGCCCGACGAGCGGCCCCGTCTGCCGGTGCGTGTAAACCGTCCGGACGGATCATCCCAGATCTTCCGGGTTGCCCTGCCTCTGCCCGCGGTGCGCTCCGTGCTCCCCGTGGACACCGCGGGAGTGGAGCCGAAGCCCGCCCGCGGGATCGTGGACGTCCCGCGTGGTTTCCCCTGGCTCCCCCTTGTCCTGGCACTCGCGGTTGCGCTCGGGGTGCTGCTCTGGTGGCGGAAACGGCGGGTGCCGTCCGTGCCCCCCCCCGCTCCCCTGCCCCCGCCGCCCGACCCGCGCGCGGATGCGCTGGCAGCGCTGGACCGGCTCCGTTCCGCGGGGTTCATCGAGCGCGGGGAATGGAAGGAGTTCCATTCGCGCCTCGCGGGGGCTTTGCGCGGCTATCTGTCGATTCTGTCACCGCGCTGGAGCGCTGACCTGACCACCTGGGAGCTGGTTGCGATGCTCCGCGAAGAGGGCATCGAGCCGGGGCAGGTGGAGGGACTGCACGAGGTTCTGGGCGATGCCGATCTGGTCAAGTTCGCGCGTCGCGAGCCCACCGCGGCGGACGCGGAGCGGTCCTGGATAGCGGCGCGTGAGTGGGTGGCCGGCTTCGCACCCAGCGCTTCGGGCACCGGCACCCCGCTGGCGGAGATGCACCCGTGAGCTGGGACTTCGCCCGTCCCTGGGCGCTCGGGCTCCTCCTCGTCCTGCCGCTGTACGCGCTCTGGGTGGCGCGGCGGCGCTCGGTCGGACTCCCCTATCCCGCCGCCGGCTCGCTCCTCCCTTTTGCCACCGAGCGGGAGCAGCTGCTCGAGCTGCTGCCGGAGATTCTGCGCGCCTTGTGCTTCGGCTTTCTCACCATCGCGCTCGCGGGGCCGCGGGTTGCGAGCGCGGCCACCGAGGTGCGCGGCGAGGGAGTCCCGATCGCGGTCGCGCTGGACATCTCCTCGTCCATGCTCGCCGAGGATCTGGGGGAAGCGAACCGGCTCGCGGTCGCCCGGCAAACCGTTGCGCGCTTCATCGGGGGGCGGGAAGATGATCCGATCGCGCTGGTGCCATTCGCGGGGGAAGCGATTACCCAGGTGCCGCTCACTCTGGACGGCCGGGTCCTTCTCGCCGCACTGGACAATCTGCGGGTCGGGCTGCTGCAAGATGGCACCGCGATCGGTTCCGCGCTCGCCGTCGCGACCAACCGCCTGCGCCGCGCCCCCGGCGAATCCGGAGTCATCATCCTGCTCAGCGACGGCGCGAGCAACCGTGGCGAGGTCGAGCCACTCGAAGCCGCGCGCGCCGCCGCGGCCTACGGCATCCGCATCTTCACCATCGGCGTGGGCTCGGAGGGCGCCGCGCGCATCCCCATCCCTCGCGGCACAGACACCGCCTACGCCGAGCTCGCGGCGGGGCTGGACGAGCCCCTGCTCCGCCGCATCGCCGAGCTCACCGGCGGCGCGTTCTTCCGCGCTACAGATGCCGCCGCGCTCCGTCGTATCTTCGCCACCCTCGACCGCATCGTCCCCACCCCCGTCGAGGAGGTCCGCCGCACCCGCTATACTGACCGCCATCTCCCCTTCCTCCTCCTCGGTGCAATCATTCTGCTCGCCGAGTGGGCGCTGCGCGGGTCGCGCTGGGGAAGGATGCCGTGAACTCACGCACTCACGCACCTTGATGTTTCTCCTCGCCGTGGTACTGCCATTCGTCATGGCCGGTGCGCTGTGGATGTACGTCCGGCGGCGCCGCCGCGTTGCCGCGCTGCTGGGGGATGCGGCGCTGGTGCGGCGGCTGATCGGGGAAGATCTGCGGGCGGTACCGTGGGGGCGGGTTGCGGCGATGCTCTCGGTTGCCGCGCTGCTGGGGGTTGCGGCGGCCGGGCCGTGGGGGGGAGGGGAAGGTCAAGACGGGGGCGCCACTGCGGTCGCGCTGGTGCTGGACGTATCCAACTCGATGCTCGTCTCTGATGTGGCACCCAGCCGGCTCGCGCAGGAACGACTCGCGGCCGAGGAGCTGATCCGCGCGCTCGAAGGGAATCGCGTCGGGATGGTGGTCTTCGCCGGTCGCGCCTACATCCTGTCTCCGCTCACGGGTGATCCCGGCGCGCTGCAGCTCTTCGTGGATGCGCTGGACCCGAGCATCGTCGAGCAGACCGGTTCCTCCCTTTCCGCCGCCATTCAGCAGGCCGCGGGGCTGCTCGCGCCGGCTACCGGGCGAGCAGGGGCGGAGGCCATCGTGCTCCTCAGCGATGGCGACGCCTTCGAGCCGCCGGAAGAAATCCTGGCCGCCACCGAGCGCGCCGCTGCGGCCGGAATCACCATCCATACTGTCGGCGTCGGGACCGAGCGCGGTGGGCGGGTGCCAGAGATCGACCCGGCGACTGGCCGGCAGACTGGATTCAAAACCGACCCGCTCACCGGCGAGGGCGCGTATTCCCGCGCCCGCCCGGATCTGCTTCGGCAGATCTCCCGCACCGCCGGAGGTGAATACATCGACCTCGCTTCCCCCGGCGCTGTCGACCGTCTCGCCGCCCGCCTCCCCCTCGGCGGGGGGGACGGCAGGATGCCGGGTGAGCCATTCGCGCTCTACCCCTGGCTGCTTGCCATCGCGCTGGCGCTGCTGGCGTGGGATGCGCTGAGGGACGGGATGAGGGGACAGGGCACAGGGGACAGGGGACAGGGGACAGGGACGAGGGAGCCAGGCGGTGGTCTCTCACGCACTTCCGCGCCCCGCATTTCGCACTCCTCACTCCGCACTGGCATATGGTTGGGCCTGCTCGCCGGCTGCGTCTCCCCTGCGGCCGAAGGGAATCGCGCCTTCCGCGGCGGAGACTATGCGGCGGCCGCGGCCGCGTATCGCGAAGCTCTCGACCAGGAGCGATCCGCTCCTCTCCTCTACAACTACGGCACCGCCCTGCTCGCGCTCGAACGCTACGACGAGGCCCGTGAAGCGCTCGAGCTCGCGGTTCGCACGGCGGACCCGAGGATTACCGAGCCAGCCCTGTACAATGCCGGCAACGCCGATCTCGAACCCGCCTTCCGGGCCCGGCAAGACGGAGATCGCACCGCGCGGCTCCGGCGTTCGGTCGAGGTGTACAAGCGGGCGCTGCTCCTGGACCCGGAGCGGCTCGACAGCAAGTGGAACCTCGAGCTCGCGCAGCGGCTGCTGGACGAGGAGCAGCGCGCGCGGGGCGGCGGAGGCAATACCCCGCAGGGCGGAGGAGGAGGGGGAGGGGACGACGAGCCGCGCCCCGGTGAAGCCGCGCCGCAGCCGGGTCCCGCCACCGGCGGCCCCGATCCCGGCCCCCTCTCCCTTTCCGAAGCACAGGAGCTGCTCGCCCGCGCGGAGCAGCAGGAGCTCCTTGCGCAGCGCGCCACCCTGCGCAAGGAGCGCGTCCGGCGGCCGGGGGTGCGGGACTGGTGAAGAACGGTTAAGTGTGCCCGAATGTTGCAGAACAGACCTCTGCATGCGCCAGCTGCGGATCTCGCCCCCGCTTTCCCGCGGTGACAGATCTGCCGCTGCTAACCTGCTGCCCACCCCCACGTTTACGGCTTTATGTCACTCGAGTCGCTTTCCCCGTTTTGGAACCATTTCGTACCAGCACCGTCACACCTCGCTGAGGAAACCTTGTCTCACCGAGCCCTTCGCGCCATCCGGAGAGGGAACGGGTAAGCGATCATGGTGCGCCAAACAAACGCCAAAGGAACAGGTCCGCCGCGCGATCGCGGACATCGCCTTCACAGCGGTGGTTCCCCTCGCCCTGTTCCTGCTGGCCTACAACCTCGATGTTTTCGTACAGCTGCGAAATGTCTCGGCGGACGCCCGCATCTTTCCCGTCGGTGACATCGGCCTTGTGCTCGGAACGTGGTTCCTCAGCGTGATCGGGTACGGGTGGCGCAAATGGGTGCACGTTTCGGAGGAGCTCGCCTGGAGAGATACAGTCCAACAAGAACAGGGCAAGCTGATCGAGCAGTTGGAGGACGCGCTCGCCAACATCAAAACCCTACGCGGCCTCGTGCCGATGTGCGCCTCCTGCAAGAGCATCCGCGATCCTTCCGACCACTGGCACCAGCTCGAGATCTATCTCCGTGACCACTCGCACGCCGAGTTCACGCACGGTCTCTGCCCGACGTGCATCGAAACCTACTTCCCGCAAGAAGCGGTGACGGAGAGTGGGTGAGGGCGGAAGTGCCAGGTGCCCAGCACGCAGTACGCAAGGGAGTAAAG
>CBDCDN010000020.1:0-14593 GCA_965215255.1 Longimicrobiaceae bacterium
TGGCCTCCGGAGTTTCCCACGTCTCCACGGGCGGCGGGGCTTCGCTCGAGTTCCTGGAGGGGAAAGTGCTCCCCGGTGTGGCCGCGCTCTCCGACTCTCCCGCGGGGAGCGGCGGATGAGCTTCGCGAAGCCGATGCTGGCCGGAAACTGGAAGATGCACCAGTCGCCACGGGAGGCGGAGGCGTTCTTCTCCGATTTCCTCGCGCGAGTCCCCGAGGGGAGCGGCCGCTCGATCGTCTTCTTCCCGCCGGCGGTCTCCCTGCCCGCGGCGGCGGCGGCGGTGGCCGGGCGCGCCGACGTGAGCGTCGGGATCCAGAATGTCTACTGGGAGGAGAGGGGCGCCTTCACCGGAGAGATCGCTCCCGGAATGGCGGCCGAGGCCGGCGCGGAGCTCGCGCTGGTGGGGCACAGCGAGCGCCGGCAGCTCTTCGGCGAGACGAGGGAGGAGACCGCCCGGAAGACGCGCGCGGTGCTCTCCGCCGGGATGGTCCCGCTCCTCTGCGTGGGCGAGACGCTGGAGGAGCGCGAGGCGGGACGGGCCGGCGAGGTGGTGGAGGAGCAGCTGGGGTCGGTGTACGACGGCCTCGGTCCTCAGGATGCGGGCCGGGTGATCGTCGCCTACGAGCCGGTCTGGGCGATCGGCACCGGGCGAACGGCCTCCCCCCGGGACGCGGAGGAGATGCACGCGCGGATCCGTGCCCTCCTTCGCGGCCGGTTGGGGGAGGAGGAGGCGGCCGCGGTGCCGATCCTCTACGGCGGGAGCGTCAAGCCCGACAATGCGGCGCAGCTTCTCGCCGCCGCTGAAGTGGACGGGGTGCTGGTCGGAGGCGCGAGCCTGGACGCGGCCGGTTTCGCCGCCATCTGCCGCGCCACGGGTTGACACGAAGCCCCGCCTCGACTACCCTTAGCCGTTTCCCGTCCGTTCACCCGAACTCGTGTGGACTCCGTGTTCTACTTTCTCCTGACCCTCCTGATCGTGGACGCGATCCTGCTGACCACCGTGGTCCTGCTGCAGGCGGGAAAGGGGGGCGGGCTGGCCGCCATGGGGTCGGCGGGAGCCGGAGCGGAGACGCTCTTCGGGAGCCGCCACGCCGCGACCCTGCTGACGAAGTCCACCTGGTGGACGGGCGGGATCTTCCTGGTGCTGGCCTTTACGCTCTCGCTGATGTCGAGCCGCGCGACGCAGGCGGAGTCGGTGCTGCAGGGGCTGCAGGGGTCCGCTCCGGTGGCGCCGACCCCCGTCCTCCCCGGCGCCGGGGTGCAGCAGCCCGCGGCGCCGGTCGGCGGGACCGCGGATCCGGGGGCCGAGGCTCCGGCGACCCCGGTCCCGGGGCAGCCCCGGGGCCAGTAGGACCCTTTCGGTCGGACGGCCCGCCCTCGGGCCGCGATCCGCTCCTCGGGGACGGATCGCGGCCCGTTTCGCGTCCGGGCCCCGGAATGGAAATTGCACCTCGCCGCGGGAGATTTGCTGGTCTACCCCGCCTGCCCGCGCGGCTTTCGCCGCCGAGCCGACCAGCGGACAACGCACGCCCGGGAGGTGGCGCAAGTGGCTCTGATGAAGAATACCTCGCGCGCTCTGCAGCGCCAGGTGGACCTGACGACCGCGGTCTGCCAGGAGCGGCTCCTCGCCACCCATGTGCGGCACGTGCTGGCGCTGGTGGAGCTCGTCTCCGACCGTCTGGCCTTCGACGACGCGCTGGACATATACGTCCGGATCCTCCGCTTGACGCCCGAGCAGGCGCGCAACATCGGGAGCCGCGCCCTGGCCGAGATCGGACGCCGCGGTCCGGGAGGCGGGGCGGGCAACCCCCTCCCCCCGCCGGAGATCGAGGTCGAGGAGGAGGAGCCGCGGGCGGAGGAGGCCAGGGGTATGGTCGGGCGGTCGGACGCACTCTTTTCGCGGCTGCGCCGCCGCGTACGGGGAAGGGTACAGGACGAGCTCCGGGAGCGCATCAACCTCTCGGCGGCCCGCACCGAGGATGCGCTCCTCGAGACGCACGTGGAGAACTCGCTCCTCTTCGTCCGCGCGCTCGGCGAGGAGGTGAACGCGCCCGAAGCCGTGGAGCTCTACCTCGATACCATGATGCTCCCGGAGGGAGTCGCGGACGTCGTTTACAACGGCGCGCTCCGGAGGGTGGCCGACCGCGTTCTGCCGCCGGTCCCCGCCGGGACGGAGTCGCCCGGGGACGAGCTCGTGCGGGACGACGCCCCAGCCGCGCGCCAGCAGGGATGACCCCGCTCCGGCCACCTCTCTGGAGCGAGGCCGCTCCATCGGACGCGGCCTCGCTCCCATTGGAGCACGGGAAGGGAGCGGGTGCTTCGGGTCGGGCACTGTTTCTGCGAGGGGCGTCGTCAGTCGGCTCCCGCGGTGGCGCTCTCGCGGGATGGCCCAGCGAGCCAGCGCGCGGGACTCGCAACGTCGCGGAACGGGGGACGCAGTGGAATGGATCGCGGTGGGATGGGCCGGATTCGTGGCGACCCTGTTGCAGCTCGCCTATTTCGGTCTGGTTTACTCGCTCGGTCTGAGCCGCTTCAGTCCCACCGTACAGGCGGGGTGCCTCTTCCTCCGCAACCCCCGCAGCCCCAGCACGGACACGCTCGGATACCTGCTCCTGGCCGTACTCGGCTCCACCGTCGTACCATGGATCTATGCGCTGGTGCTCGACTCGATGGGCGGGCCCTCGGCGCGTGCGGGGCTGGCGCTGGGGGCGGTGCACGGGGTCATCGTCGCCGCCGCGCTGCCCGGTCTTGGTATGATAAGTGCCTGTGTTCGATCCGGCGCCCTCCCCGCGCCGGGCCTTTTCGGGGTCCGCTGGGGAAGGTTCACTCCTGCCAATGTGCTCCTCGGCCATCTGCTGTACGGCGGGGTGGCAGGTGCCATTCTGGCCGGCTTCTGACGCGGCCCGCGAAAGGAGGAAAGACAAGCTCTTCCAGCGGTGGAAGTTGGAATTCTATGGGAATGGGTGGCATTCTTCTTGAAGATCTGCCGCCACGGTGTGCGCTGACCGCCTGGGAAGGCGGCTCTTTACCACAAAACGGTTCGGAGAGGACGCGATGAAACGGTTACTCACATCTGCCGCGGCCGCTGCGGTGTTGGTGGCGGGGACGGGAAGTGGAGCGCAGGCGCAGGATGCCGGCGCGAGCCTCTTCGATCTCAGTGTTTACGGCGGAATTGGTTACGACTACAACTGGCTGGACGATCTCATCAGCGCCAACCAGAGCGACGACCGCCTGAACCCGGGCTTCGCCCCCGGGGTGGGCGCTGCGGCGACCTTCTGGGCGTCCAACACGTTCGGTGTTCGGGCCAATGTCTGGTACGAGGACATCGACCTTCCCCAGGGTGCGATTCCGCAGACGGTCAACGGGTGGTTCTACGACCTCAACTTCATGCTGCGGCCCTGGTACGCGCGCACCGAGGGCCCGCGGTTGCTCACCTCGTTCTACCTCTTCCTGGGCGGCGGCGGGCTGACCGCCAATCCTCCGGGGAGCGGTCTCGGCTGCGTCACGCCGTACGACTCGGCGGCCGGCGCCTGCCTGCCGGTGGACTGGGAGAAGGCGACCGTCGGTCAGGGCACGGCGGGCTTCGGCTGGGACATCATCAGCCTCACGGGGAACATCGGGCTCTTCACCGAGCTGGCCGGCTATGTCTACGATTCTCCGTTCCACACGGGTCCCGCGTGGACCGGCCAGCCCGACAACGAGCGGGACACGAACGGCCTGACCGGGCGTTTCACGGCTGGCTTGAAGCTCTCTCTGGGCCAGCGCTCGCCGATGGTGGTCGCTCCGCCGATGCCGCCTCCCCCGCCGCCACCGGCCCCGGCTCCGGCTCCGGTGGCCCCGCCGCCTCCCGCGCCGCGTGACATCAGCGTCTGCGTGGTGACGGATGCGGGACTGGAGAACGTCACCGCGTCGTTCAACCCGGCGACCAGCGACACGACGGTGATGGGTCAGGCCTTCGCGACCCGCTACCCGGCCACGGCCCCCATGTACGCGGCGGGAACCACCTGGTTCATCAACACCGACACGATGATGCTCGAAAACAACGAGTTCGTGAAGTTCGGTGTGCCGCGGGTGATGATCAACCCCAACCAGCTGACCCGGGTCGGCGCCTACGAGGGAACTGCCGTCTACGCCGAGACGGGCATGACCGCTCCGTACCAGGTGCTGTACGTCCCGCTTCGGCCAGGGTGCGAGTTCCAGCCCTACTCGCCCAGGCCCCGCGTGCGCGGCTAGGCCCGCTGCTCACATCATGCAACAGGGGGCGCTCCATCGGAGCGCCCTCTTTCGCTTTCCTCTGCCCCGCGGGTGCCGTATCTTTCCCGCTGACCATTCGACGGGGAGGGAGGCCTTGAGGGAGAGCGGCACGGCGGAGGAGCTGAAGCGGGACGCGGCGCGGCGGGCGGCGGAATGGATCCGGGAGGGGATGATCGTCGGCCTCGGCACGGGGTCCACCGTACGGCCGCTGCTGCAGGAGATCGCCGACCTGCGAGACCGGGGAGAGCTGAGCGGCATCGTCGGGGTCCCCACCTCCGACGACACCCGCCGCCGCGCGGGGGCGCTCGGAATCCCCCTCGGATCCATCGAGGAGCACCCGCGCATCGACCTCACCATCGATGGCGCCGACGAGGTGGATCCGCGGTTGCGGCTCATCAAGGGCCTCGGCGGAGCGCTGCTGCGCGAGAAGATCGTCGCCACGGCATCGCGCGAGGTCATGATCATCGTGGACGGGACGAAGCTCGTGGAGCGGCTCGGAACCCGCGCGCCGCTCCCGGTGGAGGTCGACCCGTTCGGCGCCTCGGTGCACCGCGCCTTCCTCCGCTCCCTCGGCGCGGAGCCGGAGCTGCGGCTCGGCGAGGATGGCGAGCCCTTCCGCACCGACGGCGGACACCTCATCTTCGATTGCCGCTTTCCCGCCGGAATCTCGGACCCCGAGGCGCTCGACCTGCGCCTCGCGCGCCGCCCGGGGATCGTGGAGAGCGGCCTCTTCCTGGGGATCGCGGAGCGGGTGGTGATCGCCCGTCCCGAGGGTGTCGAGGTCCGCTCCATCGATCGGCGAGGAGGCTGAGATGCCGGACGTGAAGATCGCGCCCTCGATCCTCTCCGCGGACTTCGCGCGCCTCGGAGAGCAGATCCGGGAGGCGGAGGCGGCGGGCGCGGACTGGATCCATGTGGACGTGATGGACGGTCACTTCGTCCCGAACCTCACGATCGGTCCCGTCGTCGCCGCGGCGGTTCGCCGCTCCACGGATCTCCCTCTCGACGCACACCTGATGATCGAGGGTCCGGAGCGCTTCCTTTCGGCCTTCGCGGAGGCGGGGATCGCCTCCCTCACGATCCACGTGGAGACCTGTCCACACCTGCACCGCACGGTACAGCAGATCCGGGAGCTGGGGATGAGGGCCGGCGCCGCCGTCAATCCCGCCACCCCCGTCGCTTCGCTCGAGGAGATCCTCCCCTTTCTGGACCTGGTGCTGGTGATGTCGGTGAATCCCGGGTTCGCGGCCCAGAGCTTCATTCCTACCGCCCTGGCGAAGATCCGCCGGGTGCGGGAGATGGTGGACGCCGCGGGACTGCCGGAGGTCGAGATCCAGGTGGATGGCGGGATCGGTCCCGACACCGCGCGAGCGGTGGTGGAGGCGGGGGCGAGCGTCCTGGTGGCCGGCTCCGCCGTCTTCAACCGCACGGGAAGCGTGGCCGACAACCTGCGGGCGATTCGCGAGGCTTGCATCGCCCGGGGGGAGGAATAGGCTCGGCGGCCGTGGGAGAAGCAGGGCCGGGATGGTGAAATGGTAGACACAAGGCACTTAAAATGCCTCGGGGTCCGCCCCGTGTGGGTTCGAGTCCCACTCCCGGCACCTTGCTCCCTCCGCCGTCCGGCCGCTCGCCCCGCGCGGGCGGCGATTCCTCTCCCGGCGTGGGGCGAAGTGCCCCGGCGCTCGGGGGAGGGGACGCCCGTGGTCGGGGCCCTCCGCGTTCGCGGCCGGGGCGGGGAAGCACCTTTCTTGCGGCCCGCGCCTCCGCGCTCCCGTCTTCGGAAACGTCCGGCGCGGCCCGGGACCGGACCCATCTCAGCCTGCGACTCGTGAACGAACCACCGTCGCCCGATCGTGCCGAGCTGGAGCTGCGGCTGCACGAAGCCTCGCGGCTCTCCGACGAGGAGCGGTGGGACGAGGCCTTCGCGATCCTGCGCGAAGAGGAGGAGCTGCACCCCCGGGATCCGATCCTGCTGTGCATGCTGGGGGTGGTATCGGGCGAGGTCGAGGCTTCGGGTCTCGCCTACGATTATTTCCGACGCGCCCTCGCCGAACAGCCCGCCGACCCGTTCGTGCTGGTCCCGCTGGGAGTGGGCCTGGCGCGCTACGACGATCCGGACGCCGAGGGCGTGCTTCGCCTCGCGGCCCTGAGCGCGCCGGACGTCGCCCTCGCCCGGCTGCATTACGGAGCCTACCTCTCTCGCGAGGGACAGCTGGAGCTCGCTCGCGAGGAACTTTCCGCGGCGCGACGGCTCGACCCCGGGGACCCGCGAATCGCGCGGGAGCTGGGCGTCGTGAACCTGCTGGCGGGGCACGGCGAGCCGGCGCTGGAGGAGCTGCAGGCCGCCGTCGATCTGGCGGAAGACGACGGAGACACTCGTCTCTTCTTCGGGCTGGCGCTCGTGCAGGCGTCGCGCCTCGAGGTGGCTGCGGAGGAGCTCTACCGCGCCGCGCTCGACCTTTCCTCGGACGGAGAGGTGCAGCTCGTCTCCGCCCTCTCCTGCGCCTCTCAGGAGTGGTGGGACCACGCATGGGAGGCTTTGGCCCGCGCCGACCTCGCCGAGGCCCCTGCCGATCCGCTGTTGAAGGCCGAGGTGGAGGAGGTGCTGGAGGCGGGGAGCGGCGAAGCGGAGGCGCTTCTCCGCGAGGAGCTGGCGCCCTCGATGCTGCGGGCGAGGCTCATGGAGCACCTCTGAGGCATGCGGATCGCCCGCTTCCTCGCTTCGCTCGGTCTGGTCGGAGCCCTCGCGTGGGGCTGTCTGGTGCTGGCGGTATTCGTCTTCGCCCAGCGCGACGAGGCGCGGGCCGCGGACGCCATCGTGGTGCTGGGAGCCGCACAGTACGACGGCCGGCCTTCTCCCGTCCTGAAGGCGCGGCTGGACCACGCCATCGAGCTGTATCACGACGGGGTGGCGCCGGTGATGATCTTCACCGGCGGAGTCGGCGTGGGCGACACGGTGAGCGAGGCCGAGGTGGGCCGTCGCTACGCCGGGAAGCGCGGGGTGCCGGCCGAGCAGACGATGGTGGAGCCGGCGGGACTCAGCTCGGGCCAGTCGATGAACACGGTCGCCACCCTCATGGAGAGCCGCGGGCTGCGAAGCGCGGTCCTGGTGAGCGATCCGTTCCACATGCTGCGGCTCCGGCTCCTCGCTGCCCGCCTGGGGCTCCGCGCCTACAGCTCGCCGACCCGCAGCAGCCCCATCGTCCTCAATTCGCGCGAGGAATGGAAGCACATCCTCCGCGAGAGCTTCATCCTTCCGCTCGTGCTGGCCGGCGGATCGTAGCCGGATCCCGTCCGGGCACGGGCTGCGGGATGCCCGCGGACGGGTGCCGGATGGGCCGGAACTTGCACCCGCGATCCCCTTTCAAACACTCCGCTTCTCGCCGGAGGGAGAGCCCATATGAAGATCCCGATCCAGCGGTATGCGCTCGACAACGGCCTCCGCGTCGTGCTCTCGGAAGACCACCGTCAGCCGGTGGTCGGAGTCAACCTCTGGTACGACGTGGGAAGCCGGAACGAGCGCGAGGGACGCACCGGCTTCGCGCACCTTTTCGAGCATATGATGTTCCAGGGCTCGGAGCACGTACCGAACACGGAGCACATCGCGTACATCGAGCGGGTCGGCGGCTCGATGAACGGCTCCACCTGGCTCGACCGCACCAACTACTTCGAGACCGTTCCCGCCAGCTGGATGGAGCTCGCCCTCTGGCTCGAGTCCGACCGTATGGGTTTCCTCCTCCCCGCGATGACGCAGGAGAAGCTCGACAACCAGCGGAGCGTGGTGAAGAACGAGCGGCGCTGGCGGGTGGACAACCAGCCGTATGGCGACTGGGACGAGCGGATCCAGTCGATGGTGTACCCGCCGGACCACCCGTACCACCACTCCGTGATCGGGAGCATGGAGGACCTGGACGCGGCCACGCTCGACGACGTGAGAGCGTTCTTTCGTACGTACTACGCGCCGAACAACGCAGTCCTCACGGTCTGCGGCGACTTCGATCCCGCACAGGCGCGCGCGCTGATCGACCGGTACTTCGGCTCGATCCCGCGGGGCCCGGACGTTCCCCCGATCCCCGGACGCGTGCGGATCCCCACCTCGCTCGAGGCGCCGGTCCGCGTCACGGTGGAGGCCGCGGTGGCGCTGCCGCGGGTCTATCTCGCCTTCCGGATCCCGCCCTACGGTAGCGCCGAGTTCTACGCCGGGGACGTACTCACCAGCGTACTGGCTACCGGAAAGTCTTCGCGGCTCTACCGCACGCTGGTGCGCGAGGGGAAGCTCGCCCAGAGCGTGGTCGGCTTCGCCTTCCCCATCGTGACGGGCGCGGCGATGCTGATCGTCTGGGCGACGGCCCGGCCGGGGGTGGAGGCGTCGGTCCTCGAGGAGGCGCTCTGGCGGGAGCTGGAGGCGGTGGGTCGAGACGTGACCGAAGACGAGGTGCGGAGGGTCCTCACCGGGATCGAGTCGCGGCAGACCATCGCACTGCAACAGGTGGGAGAGCGGGCGGACCAGATTTCGATGTTCACGACCCTCTTCGACGAACCCGAGCGCATCAACACCGAGCTCGGCGCCTACCGCGCCGTGGGCGCCGTGGATACGGCCCGCTTCGCACGGGAGTATCTGCGGCGGGACGCCGCCGCGACCCTCATCTACCTGCCCCGCGCCGTGCGGGAGGCAGCATGAGGCGGGACCTCGGCGGACCCGCGCCGGCGCCGCAGCGCACCCGGGCGCCCGAACAGGGGCCGCTGCGCCCCTTCCACTTTCCTCCGATCGAGCGCTTCACCCTCTCCAACGGGCTCCCGGTGCTGAGCGCCTCGACGCCCGGGCTGCCGGTGGCTACCCTGAGCCTGCTGGTCGACGCGGGCGGACTGCACGAGGACCCCGCGAAGGCGGGTCTCGCCTCGCTCACCTCGAGGCTCCTCGAGTCCGGGGCGGGGGAGCGCGGCGCGGCGGAGATCGCCGACTCCCTCGAACGCCTCGGCGTGCAGTTCGGCGTCGGCAGCTCGTGGGACGCCGCGCACCTGGACGTGACCGGCCTGACCGCGCGGCTTTCCGGGGCGGCCGCGATCCTGGCCGAGCTGGTGCGGAGCCCGACCTTTCCGGAAGACGAGGTCGACCGTCTGAGGCAGGAGCAGCTCGCCTCGATCCTCCAGCGGCGCGCGGACCCGCGCGCCCTCGCCAACGAGATGGCGGCGCGCTTCATCTTCTCGGAGGATACTCCCTTCTCCCGTCCTCTCGGCGGGGCGCCCGCCACCGTTGAGGCGCTGTCGCGGGCCGACGTCGATCGGTTTCACCGCGTCCACTTCACTCCCGCCTCCGCTTCGCTGGTGCTCGCGGGAGACCTGTCTCGCGAGCAAGCTCGAGGGCTGGCGGAGGAGCACTTCGGCGACTGGCCGGGGCCGGTGCCGACCCTGGCCGCGGCGGAAGTGGAACCGCGAGAGAGGGGCGTGCAGCTGGTCGTCGTAAACCGTCCGGAGTCCGTACAGTCGGAGCTGCGGGTAGGACACCTGGGGGTGGCGCGAGGAACGACGGACTATTTTCCTCTCAAGGTGATGAACACCATCCTCGGCGGCGCGTTCTCGTCGCGGCTGAACCTGAGCCTGCGCGAGCGGCACGGCTTCACGTACGGCGTGTCTTCGAGCTTCGTCATGCGGCGCCTGCGGGGTCCCTTCGTGGTTTCCACCGCCGTGCAGACGGAGGTCACGGCGCAGGCGCTCGCCGAGATCCTCCGAGAGGTGCGGGGGATCCGCGAAACCCCCGTCGAGGAGCGCGAGCTGGACGACGCCCGCCACCTCCTGGCGGGAATCTTTCCCCTCCGGCTGCAGACGACCGACGGAGTGGCGGCCCGGCTGGCCGAACTGGCGATGTACGCGCTGCCGCTCGACTACTTCGACAGCTACCGCGAGCGGATCCTCGCGGTCTCGCGCGACGAGGTGGCGCGGGTGGCGTGCGAGCATCTCCGCCCCGACGAGCTCGCAATCGTCGTCGTAGGGGACGCCGAAAAGGTACGCGGTCCTCTGGAGGAGCTGGCGATCGCGCCGGTGCGGGTCGTCTCACCGCCAGGGGACGCGTGAGCGGGGAGCGGCGGGCGGCGGAGGAGGCGGGGCGGATCGACTCGCGCCCGGTTCATCAGGGCCGCATCGTGAACCTGAGTGTGGATCGGGTGCGCTTTCCGGACGGCTCCGAGGGCGAGCTCGAAATGATCCGGCACTCGGGAGCCTCGGCGGTGCTTCCCCTGTTGGATCCGCGCGACGCGGCGGATCCGACGATCCTGCTGCTGCGGCAGTACCGCTACGCGGCCGGGGGGTACCTCTACGAGGTGCCGGCCGGGCGCCCCGCCTTCGTGGGTGAGGACTGGAAGGTCTGCGCCCGGCGCGAGCTGGAGGAGGAGACCGGTATGGTGGCCTCGAGGCTGACGCGCCTCACCTCGATCCTCACCACCCCGGGGTTTACCGACGAGAGGATCCACCTCTTCCTGGCGGAGGAGTTGAGGCCGGGGACCGGCTCGTTGGACCGGGACGAGTTCATCGAGACGAAGTCGCTTCCGCTCTCCGAGGCGCTCCGGATGGTGCGGGAGGGGGAGATCGACGACGCCAAGACTCTCTGCACCCTCCTTTTCGCCGCGGGCTTCCTGCTGGGGCTGTGATCCCTCTGACGGATTCCTGACCTTCTGGAACTCGATCCCGTTCCTCTCGCGTTTACATTCCTGCAGGGGAGCGGCAGTCGCTTCCTCCCGAGTGTGTCTTTTTCCGGGTCGACGTGTCCCCGCGCGAGGACACGACCGGAGGCGCCGGGAAAGGTTTCGCAGGGATCAAAGGGCTGAAAAACAACGAGTTACGCGGACAACCACACGAAGTAGCCGCATGGTATGGAATCTGCCTTTCCGAGGGGCAGCCAAAGCGTTCCGGTTCGGCACCGTCCCGCTCGCGAACGGTCTCGGAGCCGGGAGTTCACCAAGGGGGATCGATGGCGAGAGCTGCCATGAAGGGCTTCGTGCTCCGGGATCAGTCCGAGGAGAAGGTCGATGGGCTGAAGGGGCTCGACGACAGCGCGGTGGTCGCGGCCTTCCTCGAGGGGGAGAAGCGCGCCTTCAACGAGCTGGTGGAACGCTACCAGACGCGCCTCCTCAACTTCATTTACCGCACCACGGGCGACCGGGAGCGGGCCGAGGACCTGGTGCAGGAGACCTTCATCCGCATCTATCGGCACCTGCATCGCTTCGACCAGTCGAAGAAGTTCTCGACCTGGGCGTACACCATCGCCTCCAACCTCGCCAAGAACGAGCTGCGCAATCGCTCGCGCAACCCGCTCGTCCTCTTCCAGACGATCAAGAAGAACTGGGAGGCGGACCAGCGGCCGCTGGAGTGGGAGGACAACACTTACCGGCCCGACGACCTCTTCCGGAAGCGGCACCTGCGCCAGATGGTGCAGTCCGCCGTCGAGGAGCTCCCGGAGCACCACCGCGAGGTGTTCATGCTCCGCGAGATGGAGGGGAAGACGTACGAGGAAATCGCCGAGATCACCGGCTGCAACCTCGGAACCGTGAAGAGCCGCCTCAACCGGGCGCGGAACAACTTCGCGCAGATCATCGCCCCGCTGCTCTCCTAGCTGGAGGGCGCCGGGTACCGCACTTCCGCCGCGGAGGTTTGGGGACAGGGTAGCCGAATCGTCCGGAAGCATCCGGCGCTCCGCGGAGCGATATGAAAGGACCTCGTCGAAGCGTCGGCGAGGTCCTTCGCTGTCGCGGCCTGCCGGATCCCGGATCTACTTCCACGTCCTCGGCCTTCCGAGCAGGGCCACGCCCCGGCGCGCCACGCGGCCACGGTCCCTCTCGCCGATTCGCGCGCGGGGCGGGAGATCGGCGCCGATGTCGCTCTCGATCGAACCGGCCCCGGCCGACAGATGCCCGCCGCGGAGCTGGACGCTCGTTCGCGGGGCACCCACGGGCAGCGTGTCGATTGTGCCGGAGCTCGTTCGTAGAGTATAGTGAAGGGGCGGCAGACGGCCCCCCTCATCCCTCCAAGAGGAGAGCAAGAACCATGCGTTACATGCTCCTGCTTTACGGGAACGAGAAGGAGTGGGAGACCGGCGACCAGGACCTCACGCCGTGGGCCGAGTACACGCAGAAGGTCCAGGAGGCCGGCGTCTTCGAGTCGGGGGAAGGCCTGCTGCCGACCTCCACCGCCACGACCGTGCGCGTGCGGAGTGGCGACACACTGACCGTCGACGGGCCATTCGCCGAGACCAAGGAGCAGCTGGGCGGCTTCTACGTCCTCGACTGCAAGGACCTGGACGAAGCCATCCATTGGGCTTCGCGGATCCCGAGCGTCGGGACGGGGTCCGTCGAGGTGCGCCCGGTGATGCCGATGGAGGAATAGTGGGCGAAGGTCTCACCCGCTCCGGTGGAGGGGCGGGTGCTCTCCACCGAGCGGTCGAGACGGTTTTCCGTCGCGACCGGACCGCGATGCTGGCGACGCTGATCCGGCAGTGCAGGGACTTCTCCGTGGCGGAGGACGTCCTTCAAGAAGCGTTTCTTGCGGCGCTGGTCCACTGGGGCCGCGGAGGCATTCCGCCCAACCCGCAGGGGTGGATCCTCACCACCGCCCGGCGCAAGGCCATCGACCGACTGCGGCGGGGCCGGACTTTCCGGCGGAAGCAGGAGATCCTCGCTGCTCTGCTGCGGATCGAGGCGGAGATGGGCGGGGAGCCGGGGAGCGGGCTTGCCGACGATGGGCGGGGCTGCGACGACCGGCTCCGGCTCATCTTCACCTGCTGTCACCCGGCGCTCGACCTCGCGGCCCGGGTGGCGCTGACGCTGCGCACCGTGGCCGGTCTCTCGACCGCAGAGATCGCCCGGGCCTTTCTGGTGCCGAAGCCGGCCATGGCGCAGCGCCTGGTGCGGGCCAAGCGCAAGATCCGCGACGCCGGCATCCCGTACGCGGTGCCCACGAGAGAGCAGCTCCCCTCCCGGCTCGGCGCCGTGCTCACCGTTCTCTACCTCGTCTTCAACGAGGGGTATTCGGCCACGGCGGGGGACTCTCTTCTCCGCACGGACCTGAGCGACGAGGCGCTCCGGATGGTCCGCCTGCTCCGGAGCCTGATGCCGGACGAGCCCGAGGTGAAGGGTCTCCTGGCCCTGGTGCTCCTTCATGACGCCCGGCGCGACGCGCGGACGGACGAGGCCGGAGACCTGGTTCTGCTGGACCGCCAGGACCGAAGCCTCTGGAAGCGGGAGCAGATCGAAGAGGGAAGAGCCGTCCTGGAGGAGGCGCTCTCGACGGGCCCCGCCGGTCCCTACCTGCTCCAGGCCGCGATCGCCGCCCTGCACGTAGAGGCGCGGAGCGCCGAAGAGACCGACTGGATTCAGATCTCGTTCCTCTACGGACGGCTCCGGGAGCTCAGCCCCTCCCCCGTGGTCGAGCTCAACCTGGCCGCCGCCGTGGCGATGGCGGCGGGTCCGGAGGCGGGGCTCCAGCGTCTGTTGCCCCTCTCCCGGCCGCTCGACGGCTATCACCTCTTCCACGCCGCCCGCGCGGATCTCCTGAGGCGCGCGGCGCGCTGGCGCGAGGCGGAATCGGCGTACCGGAAGGCGCTCGAGCTGTGCGGCAACGGGCGGGAGCAGCGCTACCTGGAGCGGCGCCTGGCCGAGGTGAAGGCGGCCGGCCGCACCGGCCGGTGATGTGATGAGGAGCGCACCGGGATCGGGCGCACTCCGCCGGGTGTGAGGAACGTTCCGAGCATCCCGCCCTGGAAGCGAGCTGCCCGGGGCGCTTGCCATCGGGCGAGACAGACTGCATTTGTGTCTGGCACGCAGCCGATCTCGATCGGAGGGATCGGCATCCTACGCAAGGCAAGCGCTGATCCCTCTGTCCACCCGGGCATGATCGTACTGCACGCGCTCTGGTCCCTGTCGGAGGGGATGCGGGTCTGGGGAGAAGCGTTCGGCGACGGTCCCCCGCCGGGGCGGCGCGGGCGTTCCAGCGCGAAGCCGCGGCCGCATCCCTTCGCCTGCCCGCCGGAGGCGCTGCACGAGGCGCTGGGCGGAGAGGTGCCGGAGGCGAGCACATGTGTGCTCCTGCTTCCCTCCACGGCCCGGATGCCGCTTCCCTCGCCCGAGGCGCCGCACGCCGCGAGATTCGGCGACGGAGAGGCGGTCCTGGCGCCCTGGACGGTCTCGGCGTGCGCGCTCCCGCCTCTCGCGGCGCTCGACCTGCTGCTGGACCTCGGCTCGGCCAGCGGGCCGTGGGTGCGTCCGGGGGCTTCGCTGCTCTACCTGGCGGAGGTGGCGAAGCTCGCGCTGGAGCTGTGCGCCCGCGGACGTGTGCTCCCCGCCCTGGAGCG
>CBDCDN010000021.1:0-25524 GCA_965215255.1 Longimicrobiaceae bacterium
CGATCCCCGCCTGACCGATCCAGCGTCCCTGCCGGTACCCGGCGTCGCGGTAGGCCGGGAGCTCCAGCTGCTCCTTCGTGATCTCGCTTACGTAACCGATCATATGGCCGATGGCGGCCCCGGCGGGGTAGTACCGCTTGGGCCGGTCCACGATCAGCAGATTCGGGAAGGAGGTGCGGCGCTCCTCGAGGGCGGCCACCTGCGGGAAGGTCGCGTCCTCCGTGATCGGGAGCAGGTCGTGCGGCCGCGCCGCACGCTGCTTCACCAGACGGTCCACGTCCGCCTGCGAGAGGCCCAGGAACGGCGTCAGGTCCTCCAGCGTCTTCGCCACCGTCTCCTCGTCGCCGGGGAGGAGCGTGACGGAGAAGCCGGGGATGCTGGTCGCCACGATCTCGCCATAGCGGTCGACGATGGTGCCGCGCGGCGCCGGGATGGTGACCGGCCGGAGCCGATTGTTCTCGGATCGCAGGGCATACTGCTCGCCCATGACCACCTGCGTCTGGAAGAAGGCGGTGAGCAGGACCGCGATCACGAAGCTGATCACGAACAGCGCGCCCAGGGTGCGGCGCTGCCGCGTATCGGGTTGGAAGAGCCTCATGGATCCAGGATCTGGGGTGCGGCGCAGGAATGGACGCCGAGCATCGGCACCGCGCGGAGAACCTGCAAGCGCGATGCCCCGCATCCGACTATATGCGGGAGGGCCCCTTCAGGTTCCCGCGCCCGCGCGAAGCCACGCCAACCGCCGGGCTTCGCCCGCCACTCGGCGGCGGAGCCGGTCGATGGTCCGCGCCGCGGCGGCGGGGCCGCCGGGCGGAGGCGTTGGCTGCGCCTCGTCGTCCCGCCCCTCGGGACCATAGGAGGCTGCCGCCCAGGAGAGAACCCGCCGCGCCTCCGGCGGCAGCGGCGGGTCCCATCGAGCGGCCTTCACGAAACGCACGACCGCCTCCCCGCGCCGGGGGCGCGTGCAGCCGCGCAGCAACAGCCCCGCCGTGCAGAGCCTCACCACGTCGTCGCGCGAGCGGCGGACCACTTCGGCACCTCGTCCTCGGGCGAGGTGCTCCGCGACCTCCCGGCTTCCCTCGTCGACCCGGGCCAGAAGCGCCTCCACACAGTGCAGGGCATCGAGCGGAGTGAACTCCACCGGGCGCAGCGGGCGACGCTCCCACCACAGGGGGACCGAGTCTTCCAGCGCGTCCACGAGCATGGGGGTGCGTCTCCCTCGTCGCAGGTCCTCCCGGGAGACGGACCAGGTCGTGACGGGGATGCCGCTGGATCGCGCCTCTTCCTCGGCGATCTGTTCGGCGTGCGACGCGTGCGGCTCGCGATCCGGGGGGAGCCAGTGGAAGACGAGGAGGATGTCCACGTCCGAGTCCAGTCGCGCCTGTCGCCTCGCCCGGGAGCCGAAGAGGGACGCCTGCACCAGGCTGGCGGGCACCTCGCGCCGCACGCGCTCCACGAAGCGCCGCGCGGCCCGCTCCTCGGCGGGGCGCAGCAGCGGCTCCGGATCCTTTGTGGCCTCGCGCCGTTCGGCATTGACCGGCATTTCGCGCGCACCGGACCGCGAGCTCTCCACCGCGTCCGCGGGCGTCGGGTGAATGTTCTTCACGGCCCGCGGCCGGCGCAAGTCGCGTTCCGGACCCGCCGGGCACGCCAAGAGAGGGCGCGGCGGGGAGATCTTCCCGCCGCGCCCTCCGTCGCTCGCTCGAGGGGGAGGTTACTCCCCGGAGCCGCTCCCCCCGCCCGAGTGCGGCTTGACCGGCAGCTCCGAGCCCTCGAGCGCCAGCTCGACGCCGGGCTTGAGGCCCTCGCCGACGCGCGAGTCGGCGTGGAGCGCCTGCGGCTGCTCGTCCAGGGTCACCCGCGCGTGCTGGCCGTGCGGATCCTGGTTGTCGAGCTGGTCCTCACGGTATCGGGTGCGCCGTGCCGCCTGCGCCTCCGGACGGGACGCGTTGCGCGGCCGCGAGGTGGAGATGTTCTCGTCCTCCCACTGGTCGCGGTCGGCGGCGGCGAGCGCGTCGAGCTCCTGGCTGAGCGAGTCGTCCGGCCGGTCGGGATCGGTCTCCCGCCCCTGGCGCCGGGAGCCCATCCCCCCGGTACGCGCGAGACTGTGCTGCAGCGAGTCGATGCCGTTCCCCTCTTCCTCCAGGCGGCGGCGCGTCCGCTCCAAGCGGCGGGCCTCCCCCTCGATGTCGAGCCGGTTGACCACCGTGGTCACCCCCGCGGTGCGGCGGGCGAGCGCCACCGCCCGGTCCGCCTCCGCCTCGGTCCACACCGAGCCGGACAGCTCGACGATCCCGGGGCTGATGGCGCCGATGTCTACGCCGCGCTCGCTCAGCACGCCGTCGCCCCGGAAGGCGTCGAGCACCGCGTCCTCCAGCTGCGTCAGGTCGGCCTGCTCGCCCGCCATGCGACGGAGGCGGGCCGGCCGCAGGCGATCGGCGACGGTGCGGGCGCGCTGCCCCACCGCCCGCGCGCGGTCCCGCAGGTCCGCGCCCAGCCCTCCTGAGGGGGCGGACACCTGCCGGCGGGACAGCAGCAGACCGAGCGCGAACCCTCCCATCGCGCCGAGCGCGAAGGTCAGCGCCTCCGTCCCGTAATCCGGTTCCTCCGGCTCGCGAAACACCCTCATCTCGTCCTCGATCTGGCTGGTGATGGGTCATCCCATGCGTGACGCCGAGCTGCACGGAGGTGCAATTCGCGTTCCAGCGAGATGCACCCTCAGCCGCCTCCGCCGGACCCTCCCCCGCCCCTCTGCTGGCGCGTGGCGCCGGCGCGGGCCTGCATGGTGTCACGCCGCTCGCGCGTCTCCTCCTGCCGGCGGATCTCGTCACGCTGCCGCTGCTCCTCCAACCCCGCCTCTCGCGTCTGGTTATCGCCGGTGGACCGAGGGATGGGGACCAGCTCGTTGGGAATGGTAATCGGGCCCAGGTGCAGCCCCTCGTCCGAGAGGCCCCAGCGCTTCCCATCCTTGTCCCGGAAGGTCCAGTCCTTCGCCGCCTTCTCGCGCGCCGCGGCGACGCCCATGCTGTCGTTGACCGCGTCGATGCGGGCCTGCAGGTGCTCCATGTACTTCTCGTGGTTCGACTTCGAGTCGCCCCGCACCCCGAGCGGGTTCGGATCCACGTAGAGGCGGGGATCGCGGTAGCCGGGGCGCAGGGCATCGCGCGCGCTCCCGCGCCCGCCCGGCGCTCCTCCGGCGGCGGGCGGCGCGCCCGGGGGCGTCGCCGCCTCCAGCTCCGGATTACCGGGGCGCACGCGGATCACCCGCGGAACCTCGGGCGGCGCCGATTCGATCGGCGACACCTCGGCGTCCGCGGGCGGCGAATCGCCCTCGGCACCCTCCGGCACCGGCAGAACCCACTCCAGCCCCGAGAACGGCTCCGAGCGCTCCGCCGAGCGGGCGCGCCTCTCCGCCGGATCGATCGTGAGGTCGCCGGTCAGCAGGAGGACGCCGGCGTGCAATAGAAGCGAGAGGAAGAGCGCCCATCCCAACACCCGGTAATACGGATCGCCCGGACGCTCCGCCCTCCTCCGCGAGGCTCGCGGCGGCGGCGCGGCCGGGACGATCTCTCGGCGGACCACGTCCGGCGGGGGCGGGGCGAGAGGGGGCGAGGCCATACGAGGGTGGTACTCCCCCCCTGTTCCCGGGTTCCGGGGGAAGCCGCTCAGCGGGCGAGGGCGCGGCCGATGCGCTCCGCGGCCTCCCGGAGGCGGTGCTCGGGGACGGTGAGGGCGATACGGAAGAACCCCTCGCCCCCGCTGCCCAGTGCGAGGCCGGGGAGGACCGCCACCCCCTGCTCCAGGAGGAGGCGGCGCGCGAACGGCTCGGAGAGCTCCCCCTCGGGGAGCGGCACCCACAGGTACATCGTGGCGCGCGGCGCCCGGACCTCGAACCCGCCCTCGCGCAGCACCTCCACGGCGGCATCCCGGCGCGCCTCGAAGATCTCGAGGTTTCCCGGGAGCCACGTCGCGTGGGAGCGCAGCGCGGCGGTCGCCGCGTGCTGCACCACGAAGGGGACGCCGGTGTCGGCGAAGCTCTTCACCCGCGCCAGGGCCGCCACCAGAGGCGCTGCCCCCGCCGCCCAACCCACCCGCCACCCCGTCATGTTGTACGTCTTGGAAAGCGAGTGGAACTCCACCGCCACCTCGCGCGCACCCTCGATCTCCAGGATCGACGGGGGGCGGTACCCGTCGAACGCCACCTCGGAGTACGCGTTGTCGTACGCGAGCAGCACATCGTTCTCGCGGCAGAAGGCGACCGCCTCCTCCAGGTACGAGCGCGGGGCGAGCGCGGTCGTGGGGTTGTTCGGGTAGTTCAGGAAGAGGATCCGCGCGCGGCCGGCCACCTCCGGCGGGATCGCGTCGAGCGGGACGAGGAAGTCGTGCTCCGGGCGGAGAGGCACCATGTACGGCTCCCCGCCGGCGAGCCGCGTGCCGCCGAGGTACGCCTGATAGCCGGGGTCGGGTACGATGGCCACGTCTCCCGGATCGAGAAAGGCGAAAGGGAGATGGAAGATCCCCTCCTTCGATCCGATGAGCGGGAGCACCTCGGCCCAGGGATCGAGCGAGACGCCGAAGCGGTCCTGCGTCCAGCGGGCGATCTCCTCGCGGAAGGCAGGGAGACCGAGCTGGAACGAGTAACGGGAGTTCAGCGGGTCTTCGGCGGCGGCCTGCAGGGCGGCCACCGCGGCGGGCGGCGGGGGGAGATCGGCGTCCCCGACCCCCAGGTCGATGAGGTCCACCCCTCGGGCGCGAAGCTCGCGCTTCAGGGCGGGAACGTTCGCGAGCGGGTAGGGCGGGAGGCTCTGGAAGCGGCGCGACCCGGTCGGCATCCGCCGCTAACCCCGATCCGGGAGAGTGATCGGCGCCGGCTCGGGCGCCGGCTGCTCCTCAAACATCAGCCGTAGCGCCAGCAGGATCCCACCCACCGTGATCGCCGCGTCCGCGAGGTTGAAGACGAAGGGAAAGAAGCGCACCAGCACGAAATCGGTCACGTGGCCGTTCACCACGCGGTCGCCGAGGTTGCCGATCGCCCCCGCGATCACCAGGGCGGCGGCACCCCGCACGATCGGATCGCCGCTCGTCAGGATGATCCGGGCGAAGAGCACCACCCCCGCCAGGCTGGCAAGGCTGAGCAGCGGGACCCGCCACGAATCGGGCAGGTCCGCCAGCATGCTGAACGCCACGCCCGTATTCTTACGGTGCACGAAGTAGAGCCAGCCGTCCACCAGAGACAGCGTCTCGCCGAGAGCCATGCGGTTGGCGATCCACAGCTTGCTGAGCCAATCGGCGAGCACGACCACGACGATCGCCACCGCGAGGGAACGGCTGAGGACCCAATTCATGAGGCGACGACCGGGTTGCGAAGCGTTCCGACCCCCGGGATCTCCACCTCCACCACGTCCCCCTCCCGGAGCGGCCCTACGCCGGCCGGGGTTCCCGTCGCGATCACGTCGCCCGGCTCCAGGGTCATCACCGCGGTGACGTACTCGATGATGACGGGGAGCGTGAAAGCCATGTCCGCCGCGCGCCCGTGCTGCCGCCGCTCCCCGTTGACGCGGCAGACCACCTCCAGCTGCGTCACGTCCACCCCCTCCGCCGGGACCATCGTCCCGATGGGACAGAAGGTGTCGAATCCCTTGGCCCGCGTCCACTGGCCGTCGGTGCGCTGCAGGTCGCGCGCGGTGACATCGTTGAGGGGCGCGTATCCCGCGACGACCCCCATCGCCCGGTCCGCCGGGACCCGGAAAGCTCTCTCCCCGATCACCGCCGCGATCTCCGCCTCGTGCTCCACCTGCTTGGAGAGATGGGCCGGAAGACGGATCGGCTGCCCGTCTCCGATCAGGGACGACGGGGGCTTCAGGAAGATCAGCGGGCTCTCGGGCACCTCGTTCCCGAGCTCGCGGGCATGCTCGAGATAGTTCCGGCCGACGCAGACGATCTTCGAAGGGCGCGGGAGGGGCATGGGATGCAGGATGTTGAACATCGTGATGATGAATGGGTCCGGCCCCTCGTCCTCGAGGCGCGATCCGGACCTCCGCTCGTCCGATCCTCAAGATAAAGCGTGGTGCGTCGATCTGTCATCCCGCTTGCCGGATCCGCACCGCCCCGTAGAAGTCGGAGAGGGCGGGACGGATCGCCTGTCGCCACGGCCCCACCACCCGCGGCGCCGGGGGAAGCGAATCGATCAGGTAGGATCCGTAGCTCTTGCGCGCCATGCGGCCGTCGAGCACCAGGACCGCCCCCCGGTCGGCTCGCGAGCGGATCAGCCGGCCGAACCCCTGCTTCAGGCGGATGGCCGCGTGGGGGAGCATGTACCCGGTGAAGGAGTTCCCCCCGCGCGCCTCGATCGCCTCGATCCGCGCCGCGGTGACGGGCTCGGAGGGGACCTTGAAGGGGAGCCTGGGGATCACCAGGCCCCGCAGCGGGTGCCCCGGGACGTCCACCCCCTCCCAGAAGGAGGTGGTTCCGAGCAGGATGCCGCGCCCCGACTCGGCGAAGCGCTGCACCAGCTGGGCGCGCGGCGCCTCGCCGTGAACGAAGAGGGGCCAGAGCCGGTCGGCGCCCCGCTGCCGCAACCCCGCCGCCACCTCACGCAGCGCGCGATACGAGGTGAAGAGCGCGAAGAGGCCGCCGTCGGTGACCTGCGCCAGCTCCAGCGTTGCCCGGACCGTGGCCTCGTCGTGGCGGCGGTCGCCGTCCCCCGCCGGAAGCGGCAGGTCGTCGGGGATCAGGAGCAGCGACTGCTCCGCGTAGTCGAAGGGCGAGGGAAAGATCGACTCGCTCACCGGGTCGTCCGCCGCCAGGCCGAGCCGCTCGCGCAGGAAGCGGAAGTCGCTGCGGGTGGCCAGCGTGGCGGAGGTGAGGATCACCGTCGGCACCCTTTCCAGCACCGTCTCCCGCAGCACCTGCGAGAGGTCGAGCGGCGCGGCGGCGAGGATCACGTTCCCCTCCCCGCCCCGCGGGTCGCGCCGCAGCTCGACCCAGCGCACCATCGAGAGTGCGTCCGCGCCGGGACGCAGCGTGGCGCGCAGCGCCAGGGCGGAGCCCTCCACCCGGTTCGCCACGCCGCGCAGCTCCAGCAGCTGCGCCTCCATGGCGGCGCGCGCCTCCTCGTCGAGCGCGATCCGCTCGCGCAGCGCGTCGATCCCCTTCAGCAGAGTGCCGAGATGCAGCAGGACGCCGGAGAGGTCCTCCTCGAGCCCCGTCTCCCATACCGGGTCCTTCGCGAACTCCGGCTCCAGCCGCAGCATCGAGTCCCGTCGGCGGCGCAGCAGCTCCTCCAGGTGCCCGAACACGCTCCCGCCGCGCTCCCGGGCGCCGTCGAGCGCCGGCATCAGGCGCTCCTCGATCAGGTCCACCGCCGCCTGGCCGAGGAGGTCGCGGCGCCCCGCCTCGAGTGCCCGGCGCAGCGCGGGGAGGATCCCCTTTCCGCGGTTCTCCAGGCGGCGCAGCGCACGGTAGAAGGCGCGGCGGGAGGTGGTCGCCCCGAGGTGCCGCGTCGCGGCCTCCTCCAGGTTGTGCGCCTCGTCCAGGATCAGCCGGCGGTAGTGCGGGAGGACCGCCGGCGCCGTGAAGTTCCCCTGCGACCGGCGCACCGCCAGGTCGGCGAAGAGGAGGTGGTGGTTCGCCACCAACACGTCGGCCGAGGCCGCCTCGCGGCGGGCGCGCTGGTAGAAGCACTCCTCGAAGTGCGGGCATTTCGCCCGCAGACAGACGTCCGACTCCGACGCCACCTCCTCCCACACTTCCGCCGAGGGGCGGAAGGAGAGGTCGGATAGGCTCCCGTCCATCGTGGTCCCGAGCCAGTCCACGATCGAGGCGAGCTCGGCCTGGCGGTCGTCGGGGAGGAGGGCCGGGGCGCTCTCCGCGGCGAGCCGGGCGCGGCGGATCGAGATGTAGTTGCTCCGCCCCTTCACCAGCGCGAAGCGGAAGGGTTGCCCCAGCGCGCGCCGCAGGAAGGGCAGGTCCTTGTCGACCAGCTGCTCCTGCAGGTTGATGGTGTTGGTGGAGACGACGGTGCGCTCGCGGTTCCGCAGCGCCCAGCGGATCGCCGGCAGCAGGTAGGCGACCGACTTCCCCGTCCCGGTACCGGCCTCCGCGATCCCGATTCCGCCCTCGTTGTACCGCTCCGCGATCAGGCGGGCGAGGGCGCGCTGCTGAGGGCGGTCCTCGTACAGCGGGTGGGCGAGCGCGACCGATCCGCCGGGAGCCAGGTCGCGCTCGAGCTCCTCCAGGTCGAGCGGCTCCAGGCGCTCGACCGTGGGCGGCTCGACCACGACGTAGAGTCCGGACGCCTCGTTGTCGGTGATGGCGAAGCCGAGCCCCTGCTCCCACAGGCCGGCGGCGGCCGCGAGGTCCGCGCTGGAGGGCTCCAGCACCCCGGAGGGGTGGTTGTGGAGCACCACGCCGCCGGGTTCGGGTTCGCGGATGGCGGCCAGGACGGCCGAGGCGTTCCCGCGCGCCACGGGGCGCGGGTCCACCAGCTCTCCGCTCTCCGCCACCCCCGCGAGGAAGCATACCTCGTTGCCGCGGGCGCGACGAATCTCCCGGCGGATCACCTCGGCTGCCGCGAGCCCGAGGAAGAGGCCGGCCGGTGGAGGAGTGCCCATTCGGCCCGTCAGCCGATCACGCGGGCGGGCTCCGACTCGGCGAGCGCAGCCCGCAGCGCCCGCTCGTCGCCCGTCTGCACCGCGCGCAGCAGCAGGAAACCCGTCCGGACCGGCTCCTCGGGCGCCTCCGGGCAGGTGAAGCGGGCGGCGAAGATGCCGAGCTCGGCGGGCGCGGGGTGGCCGTACTGGACCTCCACCAGCCAGCCGCGCCCCCGATCGTCCTGAAAGATGGCTCTGTCGTCGGCCATGCGTGGAGTCCCTCCCCCGGGGTGCTTCCGTTCTTCGTAAGCTCACCGAAGATAGGCGCCTGCGCCGGATGAGACCAGTCCGGCGGATGCCTATCCAGTCTCCCCGGCGAGCCGTTGCACCAGCTGGTAGGCGTCGTTCCGGGGGACGTCGAGGCGGTCGCGCAGCTCCTTCGCGACGGCGCTGGGGGGGAGGCCCCGTGCGAGAAGCGCCTCGGCGAGGGTGCGCGCCACCGCCAAGGTCTCCTTCTCCGCCCCTCCGGGGGCGGGGCTGCCCTCCACCACGACGACGATCTCCCCCTTCACCGCCCGCTCACGGAAGCGCTCGACCGCCTCTCCGAGCGGGGCGCGGTAGCACTCCTCGTGGAGCTTCGTGAGCTCGCGCGCCACCGCCACGCGCCGCGAGGCCCCCGCGAGGGGGAGCAGGTCCTCCAGCAACGCCCCGACGCGCTGCGGGGACTCGTGGACGACCGCCGTGTAGGGTGAGCCGGCGATCTCCCGAAGGAGCTGCGCTCGATCGCCGCCCTTGCGGGGGAGGAAGCCGTAGAAGGTGAAGCGGTCGGCGGAGAGGCCCGAAGCCACCAGGGCGGAGAGGAGCGCCGAGGCCCCCGGGACCGGCACGACCCCGAAGCCGGCGTCGAGCGCGCTCCTCACCAGGCGGGCGCCCGGGTCGGAGAGGAGGGGCGTGCCCGCGTCGGAGACGAGCGCCACGTCCTTCCCTTCGCCGAGCAGCTCTACCACCAGCCGCGAGCGGGCGGCCTCGTTGTGCTCGTGCGCGGAAATCAGCCGCGACTCGATCCCGAAGTGCTTGAGGAGGGTGCCCGTGCGGCGCGTATCCTCGGCCAGAACGATGTCCACCGCGCGCAGGACTTCCAGCGCGCGGTGGGTGATATCGCCCAGGTTGCCGATCGGGGTGCTGACCACGAAGAGGGAGGGCATCGAGGCCGGGGCTACGGGTCGCGGGCGAGGGGCGGGAAACAGTACCCGCGAGACCGCGACCCGTTCGGTTTCCCGCGCCCGCCCCGGACGGAGGTGCGCGGAGCCCGGGGATCAGCCCGGGATCTCCTGGACGAGGAGCGGGTTCCGGAGCGTGCCCGCGGTGCCGATGCGGGTTTGTTCCCCGACCGTCCCACGGCTCGGCCGCGGCAGAGACCGTCGAGCGGTTCCGCCCAGCAGGAGGTAGCCTACGACGGCCAGGGCGTACTTTCCGGCCGCGATCCCCGCCCCGATCTGGAACCCGGCCTTCGCCTCGGGGGCGACCGAGGCCCGGAGCTGCAGCACGTCCAGGGAGAAGAGCCCCAGCACCGCCACCAGTCCGAGCCCCACCCCGAACGCCATCCAGGAGAGGATGCGCAGCGCACGCGGGTTCTCCGTCAGTATCGCCGCCGCCCCGGCGAGGGTGAAGCCGAGCAGAGGCGTCAGCAGGTTGTTACCGAGCAAGCCGAGGAAGCCGTATCTCCAGACCATGCTCCCAGGCTGGAGGGGCCAGACCTGCGTCACCAGGTCCACCGTGGGCGTGGCGACCAGCAGGGCGGAGAGGAAATAGACGCTGGTCCAGATCGGGGCACGACGCTGCATGGCAGATTTCCGCGGTCGAGGGTGAATGGCGTCCGGTCCGATGAACCAGAGTATCGTCAGACGAGCCGCCCGCGACGCCTCCGCCCGCACGCCCAGAGCGCGAGCAGGCCCGTCGCCAGGAGGAGATAGCTCTCCGGCTCGGGGGCGACCTGAGTCTGGTGGACCAGGAATTCCTGCACCCCTCCGGTGGTGCCGGTGGCGCGGACGTCCGTGACCACGGACCAGTTGGCCCAATCCAGGTTCGCCGGAGTTCCCGCCACGAAGGCGGCGTTCACCTGGTTGAACCAGTACAGGCCATTCGCGGTCTTCACCTGGCCGTTACCCGGGTTGGTGAGGGCCCAGATGGCCTCGTGAATCCCGGTCCATGCGGCGCGGGTCTGGACGAGGCTGAACTGCGTCGCGAGCCAGGCCGCCTTCTTGTAGCGGAGGAGCCCGTTCGCCGCCCCCGAAAGCCCGAGGCGGGTGGTCGCGAGCGCTCCGGTCGCGAGCCGCGTGACGTTCGCCGTCCACACCTTTCCGACGCTGATCGAGTTGAGGAAGTCGACACAGTAGACGGTGAAGGTCGTCTTCGTCGGATCGCTGGTGAGGAAGGCGCTGTACGGGCCGACGTAAACGGAGGGGTTGCTGAAGGTCGAGACGACGCCGCTCGCGGAGCGGAGCTTCAGCGTTTCCGTGGCGCCGAGGTCCGGAGCCACCTGCTCCTGCCAGGAGCCGAGCTGCGCGGCGGCAGAGGCCTGCGGCGCGAGCACGGCGGCCGCGAGGAGGAGGGCGACCCGGCTACGGAAGGTCGAGAGCACAGATCTCATGGCGGTCTTCAGGCTCGGGTGAGAAGAGGGTGTCGACGCCCTCTCTGGCACACCGTGAGCCGTGAACTCTCCCGCGCGCGGTCCGCTGCGTGCGCTCCCGCCAAAGGCCGCGCCGCCCGCGGGCTTTCTCCGGGTGGGCGCCGACGACGGAGGCGTGATCACTCCGGATGTTACGGGTTTCCGTGTGGAGTCGGCGCCTCATCGTGTCGCGCGCGCGCCATCCATACCCCCGCGGGGAGGCGGCAGGAGCCCGGAACGCGGAGCACCCCCCGTGCCATATCGGCAACGGGGGGTGCTCCGCGTTCCGGTCCAGCCGTCTGGCTAGATGTGCTCCTGGATCTTCCGCTCGAGAGCGGGTTTCGGCACCGCGCCGACGACGGTGTCGACGTGCTGTCCGTCCTTGAAGAAGAGGATGCTGGGGATGGAGCGGATGTTGAAGCGGGCCGCCGTGCGCTGGTTGCTGTCCACGTCGAGCTTGCCCACCTTCAGCTTCCCTTCGTACTCCGTCGCGAGCTGCTCGACGATCGGGGCGACCATCCGGCACGGCCCGCACCAGGCGGCCCAGAAGTCCACCATGACGAGGCCGTCGTTGCCCTCGATCTCGCCCGAGAAGTTGTCGTCGGTGATCACCACCGTCTTTCCGTTTTCCGCCATTTCTCCATCCTCCTGGGTTCACTGCTTCGGTAGACTCTCCCGATCGCTCCGGCTATCTTGGGGAAGGCGCAGTTCAGACTCCACCTGCCACCTTCGGGAACGATGCGAGAAAGGATTCTGGATCACGTGGGGATCGCGGTTCCGTCGCTCGACGGAGCCCTCCCCCTCTGGGAAGCCCTGCTGGAGGCCGAAGGTTCCGGCCGCGAGCTCGTGGACTCCCAGGGAGTCGAGGTGGTCTTCGTGGGCTCCGGCGCCGGGCGGGTGGAGCTGGTCGCCCCGGCGCGCGCCGACTCGGCCCTCGCCCGCCACCTCGAGCGGCGGGGACCGGGGATGCATCACCTGTGCTACCGCGTCCCCGACCTCCGCGCCGCCCTCACCGAGCACGAGCGCGACGGCTACGAGCTCATCGACCGCGAACCCCGTGCCGGCGCCCACGGGCACCTCGTCGCCTTTCTCCATCCGCGCTCCACCGGGAGCGTGCTCGTCGAGCTGGTCGAAGACCGTTCCTGATCGCGGGCTGATGGCGGATAGCTGTCGGTTGTTCGTCACCGCCTGCAGGTCCACCTGCTCCACGAACCAGCGGCCGCCCGGGCCGCGGGACGGTGACGAGTGGGACCACGTAGGTCCGGCCCTGCCCCGTGATCTCGGCCGGGAAGCGCACCGCCGCGCCGATGCGGCCGGGGACGGGGGTCTCCCGCCCCAGGACGAACGAGTCGTGCTGCAGCACGCTGGCCAGAGCGTACATCCGCTTCTCGACCTCCGCTCTCGGCCATTGCCGCAGCACGGGCCCGGCCTCGGTGCCGAAGACCCAGGCCCATCCCGACGTAATCGCGCTCGGCCGCGAGCTCCAGGAAGCGCTCCGCCGCCGCGGCGGCGACCGGGCCGCCCGGGCTCTCCTCGGAGGAGGGCATGCGCGCAGAGCATGCCGCCGTGGCCAGGACGAGCAGCAGCGCGAGCGGAACGCGGGAGAGGTGTAGCACGGTCCTGACCGGTTGCGAGCGAAAGGGACGCGGCCGGACGTGGGAACACCCCGCGTCCGGCCGCACATGCTAGACCCCCGCGGCGCCGCTTGTCAAGCGGGCGCGGCCGCTCAGGCTCCCGCGGCTCCCGTGGCTCCCGCCGGCTCCGGCACCGGCTCGAAGCTCAACTGCACGGTCCCCGGCTCCCGATCGATGCGGATGCGGTCGCCGTCGTCGAACTCGCCTTCCAGGATCAGGATCGCGAGCGGATTCATGATGAGGCGCTGGATCGCCCGCTTCAGCGGGCGAGCGCCGAAGGCAGGCTCGTATCCCTCCTCCGCGATCAGCTCCTTCGCCGCGTCGGTGACCTGGAGCGAGATCTTTCGCTCCGCCAGGAGCCGCTCCGCGCGCCGCAGTTGCAGCTCCACGATCCGCTTCAGGTCCTCGTCGCCCAGCGGACGGAAGACGATCACGTCGTCCACCCGATTGAGGAACTCGGGCCGGAAGTGGCGCCGGAGCTCCTGCATCACCGCCGCCTCCACCTCGGCCCGGGCAGCAGCGTCCCGCATCCGTCCGGACTGTTCCAGGATCAGCGGGCTTCCCAGGTTGGAGGTCATGATGATGACCGCGTTGCGGAAATTGACGACTCTGCCCTGCGAGTCCGTCAGCCGGCCGTCGTCGAGGATCTGCAGGAGGATGTTGAAGACGTCCGAGTGCGCCTTCTCGATCTCGTCGAAGAGGATGACCGAGTAGGGCCGGCGCCGCACGGCTTCGGTGAGCTGCCCCCCCTCCTCGTAGCCGACGTATCCGGGAGGGGCTCCGATCAGCCGCGCCACGGCGTGCCTCTCCATGTACTCCTGACATGTCGATGCGCACCATCGCGTCCTCGTCATCGAAGAGGAACTCCGCGAGGGCACGGGCGGTCTCCGTCTTCCCCACCCCGGTGGGGCCGAGAAAGATGAAGGAGCCGATCGGCCGGTCGGGGTCCTGGAGACCGGCGCGCGAACGCCGCACCGCGTCGGCCACCGCCCGGACGGCCTCCGGCTGCCCGATGACCCGCTCCGCCAGGTGCTCGTCGAGGTGCGCCAGCCGCTCCCGCTGCGACTGCAGCATGCGCGTGACGGGGATCCCCGTCCACCGGGCCACCACCTCGGCGACCGTCGTCCGCGTCCACCTCCTCCTTGAGGAACTTGAACTCCTGCTGGAGCTCTCCCAGCCGCGCCTCCCCGGAGTGGATGCGCTCCTGAAGCTTCGGGATCTCGCCGTACTGGATCTCGGCCGCGCGCCCCAGATCGCCGGTCCGGGTGGCGCGGTCCACCTCCACCTTCAGCTCGTCGAGGCCGCTCCTTGAGGGTGCGGAGCTCGCCCGATCGCCTCCTTCTCGGACTGCCACTGCGCCTTCATGCCGGAGCTGCGCTCCCGCAGCTCGGCGATTTCGCTCTCCACCCGCTGCAGCCGCTCGCGGGAGGCCGCGTCCGTCTCCTTCGCGAGCGCCTGCTTCTCGATCTCGGTGCTGCGTCGCGCGCCGCTCCACCTCGTCGATCTCCTGCGGGAGCGAGTCGATCTCGATGCGGAGCCGCGAGGCCGCCTCGTCGATCAGGTCGATCGCCTTGTCGGGGAGGGAACCGGTCTCCGATGTAGCGGTCCGAGAGGGTGGCGGCCGCCACGATCGCCGGGTCGGTGATCCGTACCCCGTGGTGGACCTCGTAGCGCTCCTTGAGCCCCCGCAGGATGGCGATGGTGTCCTCGACGCTCGGCTCGCCCACGAAGACGGGCTGGAAGCGCCGCTCGAGCGCGGCGTCCTTTTCGATGTGCTGGCGGTACTCGTCGAGCGTGGTGGCGCCCACCACGCGCAGCTCGCCGCGCGCCAGCGCCGGCTTGAGCATGTTCCCCGCGTCGGGCGACCCTTCCGTCTTCCCGGCGCCCACGATGGTATGAAGCTCGTCGATGAAGACGACGAACTTCCCCTCGGCCTCCGTGATCTCCTTCAGCACCGACTTGAGGCGCTCCTCGAACTCGCCGCGGTACTTCGCCCCGGCGAGCATCGCGCCGATGTCGAGCGAGATGAGCGTCTTGTCGCGCAGCCCCTCGGGGACGTCGCCGTTGACGATGCGCTGAGCCAGCCCCTCTACGATTCGCGGTCTTCCCCACCCCGGGCTCGCCGATGAGCACCGGGTTGTTCTTGGTGCGGCGCGAGAGGACCTGCACGACGCGGCGGATCTCCTCGTCGCGCCCGATCACGGGGTCCAGCTTTGCGCGCGGCGCGCTCGCTCGGTGAGATCCACCGAGAAGCGCTGCAGCGCCTGGTACTTCTCCTCCGGGTTCTGGTCCACCACGCGGTGCGGCCCCCGCACCTGCTCGAGGGCCTGCATCAGCGCCTCGCCGGTGGCTCCCCGTGCCGAGAGGAGCTCGCGCGAGGTGGAGCCCTTCTTCTCGGCGAGCCCCAGGAGGAGGTGCTCCGTGGAGACGTACTCGTCCTTCAGGTCGCGCGCCTCTTTCTCGGCGAGGTCGAGGATCTCGTTGAGCTCGCGCGAGAGGGTCGGCTGCGCGCCGCCCGACTGCTTCGCGAGCCGCCCGAGGGCGCTCGCCAGCTCCTGGCGGAGGCGCGTCACGTTCACGCCCACTTTCTGAAGGATCGGGACGACGATCCCCTCCTCCTGGCCGAGGAGCGCGTCGAGCAGGTGAAGGTCCTCGACCTGCGGATTCCCCGCCTGGCGCGCCGAGTTGGCCGCCTGCTGGATGGCCTCTGCCGATCTGACGGTCAACCGATCGAAATTGATCATCCTCTCTCCTTCTGGTGCGCCGCAGCGGCCCGCCACGCGACGGAATACCCCGCCGCGGCGCCGTTCCCCCCGCGCGGAGCGATCCGCGCCCCGGAGGGCGGCAAGTGCGGGCGGGAGAAAGAGAAAGATCCGTGCCCGGAAAAGCGCTGACGGCTACGCGCTAGGTGCTACGCGGTGACGCAGCGTGGCCCGAGCGTCGCCGCGATACCCGGCCCCCGCGGCCCTCACCCTGGCTCGTCCCTGCGCTCCTCGCCTGTCCCTCCCTCCAGCCAGGGAGAGGGCGATTCGTCATGAGCCGCGGGCTGGATCCTGCGACCCACTCGGCACTCAGCATTCAGCACGTAGCGCGTAGCCCTCAGCATCTAGCTCTCGAATTTTTCACCGGTCTCCCACGAGGAGGGCGTTGGTGTACAGCGGGTGGGTGCTCTTCCAGAAGAGTCGGAAGAGCGGATCGTCGGCGAAGAGGACCACGCTCCCCTCCCCCAGCTCCTTGCGGAGGAGCCACACCCCGCGCTCGAGGCGCTCCAGGTGGGCGGCGGAGATGACCCCGGAGGTCGGTTCCAGGTCGTCGCCGAAGGCGGCCACCGCCTCCGCTCCCCTCCTGCGGCTCGAAGACGCGCGTTCCCTCGTGAAGCACGAACAGCCGATCCCGGGTCCCGTCGGCCGCCGCCCCCAGGCGAGTGGGTGTTCCGGGTCCAGCACCGTCTGCAGGATCGCGCCCGGGACCTCGCCCTCCCAGTCGCGCCGCTCGCGCTCCCGGCGGGTGGCGAGGAAGCGGTCGGGACCTTCGGAAGTGTCCGGCTGCGCCTCCTCCCTCAGTTCGACCTCGGCGATGGTCGCGGCGATCTCGGCGCCGCCGCCCACCGCCACCATCCGGCCGCCTCGCCGGATCCATCCCTGCAGCGCCTCGCGCGCCGCGTCCGAGAGCGCGCTCCCCCGCGCCTCGGGGAGGACGATCACGTCGTACTCCGCCAGGTCCAGCCGCGACAGCTCGGGCGCCAGCAGGGCGTCGAAGGAAGTGCCCAGCACCTGCTCGAGGAAGTACCAGTGCGCGCCATACGAGGTGGGCGTCACGCCTTCGCCGCCGATCAGAGCGATTTTCGGGGATGCCACCGGCAGCGAGTTGGCGCTGCCCAGGTCGATCCCCTCCTCGCTGAGCCCGGTGCGCACCGGAGTCACCAGACCATCGAGCCCCGCCGCCCGCGCCATCGGGTGAAGGGACGGGTTGCGCCGTGCGGGGAGGAACCACGTCCCGGTGGGCCACGCCTCGCCTTCGAAGGTGGCGGAGCGGGCGAGCACCTGCGCATTGCCGCCCGCCTGCAGGAAGCGCAGGATGGCTCCGGCCGACTTGCCTCCCGGGCGAACCAGGTAGCCGTACCCCACGTCCGGGTTCGCCAGGACCCCGGCGTCGGGCGCGCCGGTCCAGGGCATCCAGTCTCCGCCCTGGCCCGGTGAGACCTGGTGAGCCTCCACTCCATAGGCGTAAGGGAGCGACCACGAGCTGATGTCGTACGAGCGCTCCGCGATCAGCTCCGTCTCCGGCTGCAGGAGGGTCACCGCGAGGCGCCCTCGAGGCTGCTTCGCCCGCACGCGGAAGGTGGCCGCCGGAAAGTCGCGCCGCTGCGAGTAGCCCGGGTAAGGCGCGGCCGCCGTCGAAAATGGGGCGTCCGTCCACTCCACCTCGATCCTCTGCGCCCGGAGGTGCTCGACCAGCGACTCCACCCGGTGGAAGTCCGTTCCGGGCACCAGGAGGATGTCCGGCTCGCCCTCGCCGGCGGTGCGGTGGGCGCCCGCGAAGTCGAGCTGGAGGCGCGTCTTTCCCGCCGCCGCGGTGCGGAGGGTGGACTGGCCGGTAGTGCGGTGGTGGATGGCGCGGTCGCGCAACGTGAGGGTGTCGCCGGCGTTCCGCTCGTAGGCGAGGCCCGCCGATCCGCCGCCCGCCTGCTCGTACGTCATGCCGATCGTTCCCATCAGGCTCGGCCACGAGTCGCCGTAGCCGGGATAGAGCATGTCGTAGTTCTCGCGCGTGAAGTAGGTCCACCCCTGCGCGTCGAACGCCTGCGCGTTCGCCTTCCCGAACCGTCCCCACCAGTCCAGGATGGCCTGCGGGTAGATGGGGTTGATCGGCGCGCTGGCCGGGAAGAAGAAGTAGGTAGAGTTGGGGCTCATCTCGTGGAAGTCCACGTGCACCTGCGGGTTCCACCGTCCCCCAGGTCGCCAGCCGCTGCCGGGTCTCCGGCTGCGTCATCCAGGCCCAGTCGCGGTTGAGATCGAAGAGGTAGTGGTTGTAGCGCCCCCCGGGCCACGGCTCACTGTGCTCGCGGGTCTGCGGGTCGGGATTGGGCGTCTCTCCGGCCACGGAGCGGTACCACTGGACGTAGCGGTCGCGCCCGTCCGGGTTCACCACCGGCTCCATGACCACCACGAGCGAGTCGAGCACCCCCGCCACCTCCGCCGCGCCGCGGGCCAGGTCCCACGCCGTCCACATCGCCGCCTCGCTCGAAGAGCTCTCGTTGCCGTGCACGCCGTAGCTGAAGTAGACGACTCCCGGCGTGGAGGCGGCGATCTCTCGCGCGCGGATCTCGGAGAGGTTGGCGCGGGTCAGCTCGGCGTTGGCCGCGAGGATGGCGTCCAACCGCTGATGATTCTCCGGCTTCGCCAGCACCAGGTGGAAGAGCTCCCGCCGCTCTGCGGTCAGGCCGTAGGGACGGTACTCCACCGCGGGCGAGGCGGCCGCCAACTCGCGGGCGTAGCGCTGCACGCCGGCGTGGTCGGTGAAGTGCTCGCCCAGCGGGTAACCGAGCACCTCCTCGGGCGAGGGAGGGGCGGACTGCGCGTCCAGCGATGCGGCGGGCGCGAGAGCGAGAAGCGCCGCGAGAAGCCGAGCGCGGCGCGAGCGGATGCGGATCATCGGGGACTCGGTTCGGGAAGCGCGGAGTCGGCGGCGGGGCCGGAGAGGGGCCGCCGAGGAGCCGGAAACGCCTGGAAGATCGCCCGAAGGTACCGAGCGCCGGGACCCGGCGCAACTCGCTCCGTCCGCCGCGCGCGGACCCTCGCCTCCCTCTCCCGCCGACGCTTCTCTTTCCCTCGCCGCGAGAACTCGCCATCTTCGCCCGCGGGCGCCGACCCCCGTCCGCCGCCGCCGCCGGGAGCGCCCACCCCCTCGATCGCAGGAGGACAAATGGAGGGTTCCGCTCCGTCGCTGAAGACCCTCGACAACGCCGCGCGCGCTCGCCCCCGGGGACTCCCGCCCGAGGCGTACGAGTCCATCCCCGGCGACCGGTATCCGCCGTACGTGCCGGATGCGAGCGCGCCGGCGGAGCTGACGGTGAAGGCGGTGCTGATCGGGATCGTGCTCGGGATCGTCTTCGGCGCGGCGAACGCCTATCTCGGGCTGCGGGTCGGGCTCACGGTGAGCGCCTCCATCCCCGCCGCGGTCATGGCGATCGCCATCTTCCGGGTGCTCCGCACCGGGACCATTCTGGAGACCAACATCGTCCAGACCGTCGGCTCCGCCGGCGAATCGCTCGCCGCGGGGGTGATCTTCACCCTTCCCGCCCTCTACATCTGGGGGATCGACGCCGACTGGTACGTGCTCGCCACGGTGGCTTTCCTGGGCGGAATGCTCGGCATCCTCTTCATGATCCCGCTGCGGCGCTTCCTGATGGTGAGGGAGCACGGCAACCTCCCCTTCCCCGAGGGCACGGCCACGGCGGAGGTGCAGGTCGCGGGCGAGGCGGGTGGGAGCAAGGCGCGCCTGGTCTTCGGCGGGCTCGGGGTCGGCGCCCTCTTCCAGACGCTGGTACACGGCTCCGGCGTGTCGCTCTGGCCGCGCGAGCCGGAGGCGCACCTGTTCGGCGACGAGGCGCGGCCAGGGCTGCGCCGCGTGGTGGTCAGCGGAGACCTGACGCCGGAGCTGCTCGGCGTCGGCTTCATCATCGGCCCGCGCATCGCGGCGGTGATGCTGGCCGGCGGCCTCACCGCCTGGCTCGGCCTGATCCCGCTGGTGGACCTGTTCGGCTCCGGCGTTCCCACCCCCGTCCCGCCCGAGACGCAGACGCCGATCGGCGACATGGACGCCGCCACCATCTGGAGCCGCTACGTGCGATACATCGGCGCCGGGGCCGTGGCGGGCGGCGGCATCATCACGCTGCTCAAGGCGCTCCCCCTGATCTGGCAGAGCCTGTCGGTGGGCCTGCGGCAGGTGGGCGGCCAGGGCGGCGGCCAGCGGCGCACCGACCACGACCTCCCGCTCCGCGCGGTGCTCGGCGCCGCCCTCGCCATCGCCGTGGTGCTCTGGCTGGTCCCCTTCATCGAGGTGAGCCTGCTCGGCGCCCTGCTGATGGTGCTCTTCTCCTTCTTCTTCGTGACCGTCTCCGCGCGCATCGTGGGGCTGATCGGCTCCTCCTCCAACCCGGTGTCCGGGATGACGATCGCGGCGCTGCTGGTGACCGCGCTGATCTTCGTGGGGCTAGGCTACACGCAGGGAAACGCGCCGGTGGCGGTGCTGCTGGTGGGCGCGGTGGTGTGCATCTCGGCGGCGATCGCGGGGGACACCTCGCAGGACCTCAAGTGCGGCTTCCTGATCGGCGCGACTCCCTGGCGGCAGCAGGTGGCGGAGATGCTCGGCATCCCTTTCGCCGCCGTGGCGATGGCCTTCGTGCTGAAGCTCCTCCACGCCTCCTACGGCATTGGCTCCGCGGAGCTGGCGGCGCCGCAGGCGACCCTCATGGCGACCGTGATCGACGGGGTGCTCTCGCAGTCGCTTCCCTGGGCCCTCGTCTTCGTGGGCGCGACCATCGCGGTGGTGGTGGAGATGCTCGGGATTCCCTCGCTTCCTTTCGCCGTGGGGCTCTACCTCCCGCTCGCGCTCACCACGCCGATCATGGTCGGTGGGCTCGTGCGCTGGCTGATCGAGGCCCGCTTCGCGGGAGAGGAGCTGCAGGAGCGGCGCGAGGCGGGCGTCCTCTACTCGTCGGGGCTGATCGCGGGGGCGGCGCTGCTGGGGGTGCTGATCGCGGTGCCGGTGGCGTTCGCCCCGGGGCTGATCGCGACGATCCAGGTGGGGCCGGACTGGCTCAGCGACGCGGCGCCGGTGGCGTCGCTGGCGATGTTCCTCGTACTCGCGGCGAGCATTTACCTTGTCGCCACCCGGGCCGAGGTGGAGGCGGCGACCCACCACCCCTCGGGAGGGGTGCGGCGCGAGGAGATGTAGACGGCGCACCGCGATCCTGGCGGGCTCGCCCCTCGCTCGCAGCGGTCGGTCGGGAGCGGAGCGCCTCCTCGCCGGCCCGGCGGCGAGGAGGGAGGCGCCTTGTATGAAATGCGGGTGAGCACTTCACGTTCGTCATCCTGAGCGAGCTTTCCGTTCGTCATCCTGAGCGAGCTTTCCGTTCGTCATCCTGAGCGAGCTTTCCGTTTGTCATCCTGCGCGAGCTCTCTGTTTGTCATCCTGAGCGAAGCTCTCTGTTTGTCATCCTGAGCGAGCTCTCTGTTTGTCATCCTGAGCGAAGCTCTCTGTTTGTCATCCTGAGCGAGCTCTCTGTTTGTCATCCTGAGCGAAGCTCTCTGTTTGTCATCCTGAGCGAAGCGAAGGATCTTACAGCGGGGTTCCGGCGTTGAGATTCCTCGCGTACGCTCCGTTAGACTGTTGGTGTACGATCGTGGTGCCGGATGCAGAGGAATGGCACAAGTCTACGCTACGCTCAAAGCCTCGAGCTTAGATTCTGATCCAGACCCCATTCCTCGGGTGGCCAAAGCTAGATAGACACGCAGCTTCACGCTCATAACGGAGCCAGCTCAGCCACCCTCGGTGCCGGATCCCGTTCCCCCTTGTTCGCCATGCCTCGTCTCTACGTCGGGATCGATCCGTCCGCCGAGAGCTTCACGGCGGCCCTCCATGCTCCTCCGCAGGCATCGGCGCCTGCGACTCGCTCCTTCTCCAATACCGCCGAGGGGATCACTGCCTTCGAGCAGTGGCTCCGGGATCAGGACCTCGGGGCAGAACGGGTGCACATCTGCGTCGAGAACACCGGGGTGTACGCGGAGGTCCTCTGCTATCAGCTCCACGCGGGTGGCTATGCGCTTTCGCTCCTGGACCCGCGCAAGGTCTGGAAAGCCTTCCCCGCGGGGCAGCCCAAGAGCGATCCGCTCGACAGCCGCACGATCGCCGAGTACGGCTTCCGTTACGCCGACCAGCTTCGGCTCTGGCAGCCGAAGGAGGTGCTCGTCGAGCAGGTCCGGGTGATCCTCACCACGCGCGAGCAGCTCGTCCAGCAGAAGACCGCCACGCAGAACGTGCGCTCCACCCTGGCACGCAAGGTCATCCAGACGCCGGCGGCGAACCAGGCCCTGGAGGCCACGATCGCGCACCTGAAGTGCGAGATCTCCGCACTGGAGGACGAGCTCAAGCGGCTCATCCGGAGTCACCCGACTCTGCTGCAGGGCGCCACGCTCCTGAGGAGCGCCCCGGGCGTCCGCTGGCTCCTCAGCGCACAGTTCCTCGTGCTGAGCGAGGGGTTTCGCGAGATCCCCTCGTACCGGCGATTGGCGCAGTACCTGGGCATCGCTCCCAACGAGCATTCCAGCGGGACCAGCGTGCGCCGGCGCCCCCGGAGCCGGCGCTACGGCCCGGCCACCGCGCGCAAGCTTCTGCACCTGGCCGCGCGCTCGCTACGCACGCACGACCCAGCGGCGCGGCACTACTTCCTCCGCAAGACGGCCGAGGGCAAGCCGACCTCGCTGGTGCTGAACAACATCGCCAACCAGCTGCTCAAGAGGCTCTGCGCGATGCTGCGCACCCAGTCGCCGTATATCCCCCACTACCGATCCACCGATCCTCGTCTCCTGGCCTTGACTGGGTCATAGACATCGGAATGACGGACTCTCCCCCCGGATCTCGGATTAGCGCTCGCGGGCCTGCAGGTCGCCCCAGCGGAGCTTGCGGCGCAGCGTGGAGAAGAAGGTCTGGCCGGGGAAGCGGACGAGGCGCAGCGGGACCGGCGCGCGGGAGACCACCAGGCGGTCTCCGGGCTGCAGGACGGCGCCCTCCTGGCCGTCGACGGTGAGGATCAGCTCCTCGGAGGGCGAGAGGACCTCGACGGATACCTTCTCGGCGGCGGAGAGGATCAGGGGGCGCACCGCGAGGGTGTGCGGGCAGATGGGCGTGGCGACGATGCAGTCGACGGCGGGGCTGACGATGGGACCGCCGGCGGAGAGGGAGTAGGCGGTGGAGCCCGTGGGGGTGGCGAGAATGATCCCGTCGGCGCTGTAGGTGCCCACCTCCTCCTCGTGCGCGAACACCGTCATGCGGATCATGCGCGCGACGCCGCCCCGGTGGAGCACGGCGTCGTTGAAGGCGAGGTAGCTGCCGTGCACGCGCCCATCCTCTCCTTCGGCCCGCGTATCGAGCACCATCCGCTCGTCGGGCACCGCCTCGCCCGCCGCCACCTTCTCCAGACCCGCCTCCATCTCTCTGCGGCCCAGCGAGGTGAGGAAGCCGAGATGCCCCAGGTTGATCCCCAGCACCGGGACTCCGTGCGGCGCCACCATCCGCGCGCCCCGCAGCAGCGTGCCGTCGCCGCCGAGGGTGACGAGGAGGTCGAGCCCGGCCACCCGCTCCGGATCGAGAATCGAAGCGCCGTCTCCGGCGGAGAGCAGCTCCTCCTCGACCGCCATCTCCAGCCCGTGCTTCTCGGCGAACGCGAGGACCCGCGAGAGGGTCGCGTCCAGCGCCGCGTAGCGGGGATGCCCCACCACGCCGACCCGGCGCAGGGACAGGGGCACGCCGGGAGCGGCGCTCAAGCCGTCTCGCGCAGCGGCCGGCGCCGGGGTCCCCCGGCGAGCGAGGCGGCGCGCTCCGCGATTCCCCCGGGGGTGAGCCCGAGCTCCGCCAGCAGCTCAGAGCGCTCGCCGTGAGCGACGAATCGGTCCGGGATTCCGAGCGAGGCGCCGGCGGCCTCCGGCCAGCGCTCGCCCACGAATGCGCGGACGAAGGCGCCGAATCCGTTCACCACGCTCCCCTCCTCCACCGTCAGGAAGCGGCGGTGCGCCGGGAAGAGGCGCCCCAGCGTGGCCTCGTCGAGCGGTTTGATGAAGCGGCAGTTGACGACCGTCGCCTCGATTCCCCTGGCCGCCAGGATGGCCGCCGCCTCGAGGGAGGGGAGGACCATCGTCCCCGTGGCGAGCAGCGCCAGGTCGAGCCCTTCGCGCAGCACCTCCCAGCTGCCGTACTCCACCGGCGGGATCCCGGCGACCGGAGCGGGAGCCCGGGGGACGAGGTCGCGGGGCCAGCGGATGCTGAAGGGGCCGCCCTCGTGCTCGATCCCCAGGCGCAGCAGGCCGATCATCTCGTCGCCGTCCTTCGGGGCGGTGATCGTCATTCCGGGCACCGGGAGGAGGTAGGGGATGTCGATGGCGCCGTGGTGCGTCGGGCCGTCGTCGCCGGCCACGCCCGCACGGTCCATGCAGAAGACCACCGGGAGGTCCTGCATCGCCACGTCGTGCACGATCGAGTCGTAGGCGCGCTGCAGGAAGGTGGAGTAGATCGCCACCACCGGCTTGATCCCCTGCGTCGCCAGCCCGGCCGCGAAGGTGACGGCGTGCCCCTCGGCGATCCCCACGTCGAAGAAGCGCTCGGGATGGGCCTTCTGGAAGAGGTTGGTGCTAGTCCCCTCCGCCATCGCCGCGGTGATGGCGACCATCCCCGGGTACTCGGAGCCCAGCTCGGCGAGCGCGCGGCCGAAGACGTTCTGGTAGCGCGGCAGGGCGCCTCCGGAGGACTTCGCCAGCGGGGCGCCGGTGAGCTTGTCGAAGCCGCCGCCCGCGTGCCATTTCACCTGGTCCTCCTCGGCCGGCGCGAATCCCTTTCCCTTGGTGGTGATCACGTGCACGAGCCGCGGACCCTCCATCTTCCGCACCTCGTTGAAGGTGTGGATGAGCTGCTCCACGTCGTGTCCGTCCACCGGCCCCACGTAGCGGAAACCGAGCTCCTCGAAGAGCATCCCGGGGACGAACATCCCCTTGAGGGCATCGTCGGCGCGCACGGCGAACTGTTCCACCATCTCGCCCAGGGAGCCGAACTTCGGCGCCGAGTGGATGAACTTCTTCACCTCCTCGCGGACTCGGTAGTAGAGCGGGTTGGTGCGGACGTTGGTGAGGTACTTGTGGACCGCCCCGACGTTGGGGGAGATCGACATCTGGTTGTCGTTGAGGACGACGATCAGGTCCCGCTCGGTGTGGCCGGCGTTGTTGAGGGCTTCGAACGCGAGGCCGGAGGTCATCGAGCCGTCGCCGATGATGGCGACCACCTCGAAGTCGTCGCCGCGGAGGTCGCGCGCGGCCGCCATCCCGCACGCCGCCGAGATCGACGTCGCGGCATGGCCGGCGCCGAAGGTGTCGTACTCCGACTCATCGCGCCGGAGGAAGCCCGAGAGCCCCTCCTTGCGCCGGATGCTCGGAAAGGCCTCGTTGCGGCCGGTGAGGATCTTGTGAGGATAAGCCTGGTGGCCCACATCCCAGACCAGCAGGTCCCGAGGGGTCTGGAACACGCGGTGGAGCGCGATCGTCAGCTCGACGGTTCCCAGGTTGGACCCGAAGTGGGCTCCCTTGTGGCCGGAGACGACGTCGACGATGCGCTCCGCGCACCTCGTCCGCCAGTCCGCCCAGCGTCTCCGGCGGCAGCTCGCGGAGGTCGGCCGGCGAGTGGATGCTATCGAGCAGGGACACGGCAACGGCTCCTTCCGGGGTCACGGTCGGGCCGCGTGGGCGCCTCGTCCACCGGCGCGCGGCCCCCCTCAATGTACGACGATCCTGCGGCCTCACCAACCTCCCGGCGGGTCACCGTTTGCGCCCGACCACGAAGTCGGCGAGGGCGAGGAGCTCCGGCG
>CBDCDN010000022.1:0-8621 GCA_965215255.1 Longimicrobiaceae bacterium
CCATTCCGCGAGCCCTCAAACCCCTGGCCTGGGTTCCGATCGCTGCGGACGACCCCGGGCAGGGGTTCAGCAAGAGCCCCGGCGGTACGCCCGCCACCGCCGCTGGGATCGACCCCCGCCGGATGGCGCGGCGCGGCACGATGCGGTACTCTATTCCCCTTCGAAAGCCTGTCCCCCCGTTCCAAGGAGCGCGTGAAGAGCCAGAGCCGGGAGGATCTTCCCGTCGTCGTGATCGGCGCCGGAGCGGCGGGCACCACCGCCGCCCTCTTCGCCGCACGCGCCGGACGCCGCGTCCTCCTGCTGGAGCGCACCCGCGACGGCGGCCGGAAGATCCTCATCAGCGGCGGAGGACGCTGCAACATCCTCCCCTCGCGCATGAGCCCCTCCCAGTACTTCACCGACTCCTCCCCCCATACTCTCAAGAAGATCCTGCGCTCGTGGCCCCTCGCCGAACAGCGCCGCTTCTTCGAGGACGACCTCGGGATCCCGCTGGCCCACGAAGAGGAGAGCGGAAAGCTCTTCCCGGCCTCCCATCGAGCCCGCGACGTGCGCGACGCCCTCCTCGCGGGCGTCCGCGAAGCCGGCGCCGACCTCTGGTTCGAGGCGAGCGTCGAGGAACTGCTTTCCCCCGCCGAGGGGCGCGGGTGGCGGGTGTTCCTGCGGGAAGGGGGGGAGGTGGAGGCCGCGGCGGTGGTGCTGGCCACCGGCGGCCTCTCCGTTCCCCAGACCGGGAGCGACGGCACGGGGATGCGCCTGGCGAGCCGCCTGGGCCACTCCCTGCACCCCACCTTCCCCGCCCTCACCCCCCTCACGGCGGACCCGCCGCGCCACGCTCCGTTGGCCGGCGTTTCGCTGCCGGTGAGGCTCTCCGCCCCGCTTCCCCGCGGCCGCTTCGAGACGGAAGGCGGCTTCCTCTTCACCCACCGCGGGTACAGCGGGCCCTCCGTGCTCGACGCTTCACACCTGGCGGTGAGGTCGCGGATGGAGGGGGAGGAGCCGCAGCCGATCCTGGTCCAGTGGACGGCGCTGGACGCCGCCGGATGGGAGCGGGAGCTCCGGGAGGGGGCGGGAGCCACCGTCGGCTCGCTGGTGCGCCGGGCCGTTCCCGACCGCCTCGCCGAGACGCTGATGGCCGAGGCGGAGGTGGCGCCGCAGCGCTCGCTCTCGCAGCTACGGCGAGAGGAGCGCTTCCGACTGGCGGACGCCCTCGCGCGCTATCCCCTCCCCTGGACGGGGGACGAGGGGTACCGGAAGGCCGAGGTGACCGGCGGGGGGATCCCGCTCGCGGAGGTGGACCCGCAGACGCTGGAGAGCCGCGTCCGGCCGGGTCTCTTCCTCTGCGGGGAGATCCTCGACGCCTTCGGCCCGATCGGCGGCTACAACTTCGCCTGGGCCTGGGCCACGGGCCGGGCCGCGGGTCTGGGCGCCGGCACGCTTCCCGCTCCCTGAAACTCGAACTCCGGACCCGATGCCGACCGAACCATCGCACCCGCTGCTGGAGGAATTCCCCGTGGTGGTCGGAATCCCCATCGCCTGGGGCGACATGGACTATTTCCGGCACGTGAACAACATCGTCTTCTTCCGCTACTTCGAGAGCGCCCGCATCGCGTACCTGGAGCGGATCCGCTTCGAGGACGAGGTGAAGCAGGGAGGGGTCGGCCCGATCCTCCACTCCACCCGGGCCCGGTTCCGGCGGCCGGTGACCTACCCGGACCGGGTCTTCGCGGGCGCCCGTACCATGGAGATGCGCGAGGACCGGATCGAGATGGAGTACCGCGTGGTCAGCGAGAAGCTGGAGGCGGTGGCGGCGGAGGGCGGTGGCACCGTCGTCGCCTACGACTACTCCAAGGGGAGGAAGGCCTCCCTCCCCGCCGCGGTGCGGGAAGCGGTGAGGCAGCTGGAGGAGCGGCAGCGGAAGTTCTCCTCCCCCGGTTGATCTCGGGCGCGGGATTCCCTATATTATTTACACGCAAGCACTCCGATGTGCTCGGAAAGTGCTCGGAGCGGATCGGCGGGTCCGGCACCTTTCGGTTCGGACGGGGTACGGCAGTCGAAGATGGTGTCCATGACCGATCGTCGCGGCATGGCTCCACACGAGTCCACGAACGCAGCGAGGAGGCCTTATGGGTATCGGTGGATTGGGCTTTGGCGAGATGGTTCTGATCTTTGCCGTGCTCCTGCTGCTGTTCGGAGCGAAGCGGCTTCCGGAGCTCGCCTCCGGCATGGGCAAGGGAATCCGCGACTTCAAGCGATCGCTGAACGGGCTCGACGAACCCCCGGTCCAGCAGCAGATCCATCCCTCGCAGGCGCAGGCTGCGCCGCGCGTGGCGACCCCGGCCGAGGCGGAGCCGAAGCGGCTCGCCGACTGACCCCAGCCGGCGGAAACGAACAGGGGGCCCCGCGAGATTCGCGGGGCCCCCTGTTCATCGGTGCGAGGTCACGGATCGCGGGCTGCGTACGCCGCGGCTTCCCTCACTGCGTGGCGCCGCCGACCGTCTGCACGCGCTTCCCGGACCAGCGGCCGGTGTCCACCGAGCCCTCCTTCCCCTGCGGGACCGAGATCACGTCCGCGTCTCCGTCGGAGACGAAGCGGCGGCTCGGGTCGCGCTCGTACGCCTCCAGCTGCCGCTCCAGCCGGCCGGGGCCCACGATGAAGCGGTCCACGGAGTGCGGATCGAACTTCACGTCGTACGGCGACTCGTTTGCGTCGCCGGACACTTCGAGGATCGCGCCATACTCGTACGCAACCGGACGGTCCTGGCCCTCGCGGCCCGGCCAGGTCCCCTTCCACGCCAGCGAGCGCGTCTTGGGCCACATCCCCAGCGGCAGCGCGAGGGTGGCGAACTGGTAGTCGTCGGGAAGATAGACGCGGATCGAATCCTCGCCGCGGCCGATCCACTCCTGCACCTGCGCGTCGGTTCCCTTATCGAGCCGCGCGTGGTACAGCGTGTGATTGCAGATCTCGTGGCCGTGCTGGATCAGATATCCCACCTTCTCGTGGATGGCCGCCTCACGCTGCTCGCGAGGAACGTCGCGGCTGGCCTTCTCTCCGAAGAAGTTCGACGGATGGTCCGCCGCCGGCAGGACGCACCAGGTGGCGCCGTGCTTCCACGCCGGGTTCGCCTCCCGGAAGGCGTTCCACATCCCCACCATGGTGCCGGGGTCGATGCTCCCGTCGTCGCGGAGATAGAATTGGCCGCGGGAGGAGTCGTCGATGGTGAACACCACCGGCGTCGTCCCGCGCGGCACATCGATGTTTCCCTCGAGGACCTGCCGCATGGTGATGGGCCGGTATCCCTTCTCGTAGAGCGACTGCAGGTCCTTCTGGAAGTTCTCGGCCTCACGGACGAACTCCCCCTCCGGCTCGCCGAGCCGGTGGTACTCGAGCACGAGGATCTCCCCCAGCTCGTTCGGCGGGAGGTCGGTGGTCGGGCCGGCGGGCTCGGCAAGAGCGGCGGGGGCGGGCACCGCGACCGCCGCCGCGGGGGAGTCGACGGCCACCGCGGGGGCGGCAGACAGGTCTCCCTCGCCGGCCGGCTCGCCGCCGCAGGCCGAGAGGAGCGGCAGCGCGAGCGCGAGCGCGAGGAGCGGGCTGGAGCGGTGGTTCGAGTACGACATGGACTTCTCTTACCAGGGGTGCGGGTTCGGAAACGGCGGAGCGCGAGAGTGCGCTCCGCCGGGCCTGCGTGATCGTCGGGGAAGACTCGTTCTAAGGCGTCCCGCTCCCACGCGGGGAGCTCCGGTCGCGCGGCGCGGACGCCTGCTTGCGAGGCGAACTGCCGCCCCGCGGCTCGCTCGTTCTCTGGGCCTCGCGCGCGGCCCGAGCGTCCCGCTGCTCGCGGCTCATCAGCCGGGGCAGCTCCACTTCCGCCACCCGCGCCATCGCGCGCTGGTAGATGGCGCGCGCGCGCGCGGCGGGCACCTCGAGCTGGTCCAGGTAGAGCGAGACGCCACGCGGCGGCGGCGCGTACTCCTCCAGGATCTCGACGAAGTGGAGCGCGTGCGTGATGTGGGTGCGGATGATCGCCTCCTCGGCGCGGGCGGCGGAGAGCTCCATCCACAGGTCCTCTTCCGCGTTGCGCCGCAGCTGCCGGCGCACGAAGCGGATGGCCCCCAGCGGGGTGGCGTAGCGCCAGTTCAGGCCCCACCCTGTGCGGTGCCGCTCGCGGGCGAGGTCCGTCCCGACGTCGGTGTCGCTCAGCGACACCAGGGTGCGGGTGTGGACGACCTCCGCCTCGTCGCCGCTCAGCCCCATGATCTCGATGTAGCGCTCCACCGCCTCATCGAAGGGCATGCGGGGGGCGAGCACGGCAACGAGGTTCAGCGCCTGCTCGGCGTGGGTCTCCAGGCGCGCCACGACGGCCGCGGCCTCGGCGAGCTCGATCCGGCGGCGGAGATCGGCCGGCAGGCGCTGCAACCAGAGGGGAAGGGACGGCTGCATGGTCGTTCGAGTTGGAGTATCGGTACCGCACCGCTATTTTTCCAGCGGGAGGCGAGCCTCTCGCGGCCGGGAAATCCCCTACAAGATGCACGCTTCCGCTTCCGCGGGCAACCGCCCGCCGCGGGGTGTCGGACCCACCTGACGAGGAAGAAAGTCGGACCGACCATGGCCATGTCCAGAAGCTCTTCGTGGAAGGAGCACCGCCTCTCGAACCGGCTCGAATGCGGGGGGGCGGAGTACTCCGTGGACCTCGTCGCCCGGAAGGCGACGGGGGTGGAGGGATGGAAGACGACGCTGGTGTTCCTCCCCCGCGGCGCGGGGACCGAGATTACGGTGGAACTCCCGAATGCCGCTTCCACGGCCGAGGTCCGCCGGGTGGTCCGGGAGCTGGAGGGAGCGGAGGCTCGGCTGCGGGAGCTCTGCGGTGCGGCGCTCCTGAACCCGTGACGCCGCAGCACCGCCAACCGGGCAATTCGACCCCCCCTCCAGACGGAAGGCAGACCAGTGAGTACGCTACGGGAGGCGCAGGAGGCGCGGGGGAGCGACGTTCGCGGAGATCGCGGGCGGGGAGGTGGCGAGGAGCTACGGCGACCCGCGAGCCGAGTACCGCGCCGTGCGCGAGGGAGTGGGAATCGTGGCGCGCACAGACCTGGCGGTCCTGCGGCTCTGGGGACGGGACCCCGTAAAGATGCTGCAGGGACTGATCACCAACGACCTGGCGGGCGCGCCGGCGGGCCGGGGGGTGTACGCCGCCATGCTCACCCCCAAAGGGAGGACGATCGCGGAGCTCCGCGCCTTCGCGCGGGAGCGGACGGAGGTCCTGGTCGCCCTCCCGCGGGAGGCGCTCGCCGGGACGCGCGCCCACCTCCAGAAGTTCGTCCCGCCGATGTTCGCGCGCTGGGGCGGACGTCTCGGAGGAAACGGGAGTGATCGGCGTCTACGGCCCGCGCGCCCGCGACCTGCTGGCGCGCGTTCTAGAGGGGGAGGCGTCCGAGCTGCCGGAAGACGAGTTCCGCGAGGCGCGCTTCGCGGACGCCCCCGTGCTGGTCGCGGGCACCCGTGAGGCGGGAGGCGAGGAGGGATTCGATCTCTTCGCTCCCGCGGCCTCCCTGCCGCCGCTCTCGGAGGCGCTGCTCGCCCACGGCGCGGAGCTGGGGGCGAAACTGGTGGGATTCGCCGCTCTGGAGACCCTGCGCATCGAAGCGGGGCGCCCCCGCTACGGACGCGAGTTCACGGAGGACACCATCCCTACCGAGGCCTTCGAGTCCACGGGGCTGATGTCGCGGGCCATCTCCTTCCACAAGGGGTGCTACACGGGGCAGGAGGTCATCGTGAGGATCGCCCACCGCGGTCACGTCAACCGGCTCCTGCGGGGCCTCCTGCTGGGGGATGCGCCCGTACCGGCGGCCGCGGCGCCTCTCTTCCACTCGGAGACGGGGAAGCAGGTCGGGGTGGGTGACGAGCTCCACCCACTCGCCCCGCGCGGGGCAGACGGTGGCGCTCGCCTACCTGCGCCGCGAGCTGGGTCCGGGAGATCGGGTTCGGATCGGCACCGCGGACGGTCCCGCGGTCGCGGTGGCCGGGCTCCCGTTTCCGCCGTAGGGCGGCGTAGCGGAGAGCTCGGCGACGATCCGGAGGGCGCGTCCCGTGCTTGCCCCCGGGGGAGAGCACCCCCTCCGCTAAGCACCGCGCTGCCGCAGGCGCGCGTACTTCGCCGTCGGGAAGTGGTGCCCCGGCGGCAGCCGGAGGAGGAAGCGCTCGGCGGAGAAGGCTCGCGCGAAACGGCGGCGCGGTCCCGGTTTCGCGGTGGGCGGCAGGGGAAGCGAGGGTGCAATGTTGCCCGCGCCGGCTGTCGGGACCGGAACCGAGGCGCAGCGACTCCCGATGGGGAGCGCCTGGTACAAATGGGACTCCGGCGCCTCAATCCGGGCTGCCCGCGCCGGCTGCGAGTTCCCGCGATAAAACCCCGCCGCCCCCGTCGTTTATCACGTATGGTCCCCGAATGGCCTCCCCTTTGCGCTGTCAGGCATACGTATCGGCGACGGAGGGGTCCTCCCTCCCGCCGCTGCGGTGGCAAACGATCGGGGGGGGTCAGCGACGCTGCTCCGTAGTTCCTCTTCCATCCGCAGTTCCATCCCACCTTCTGGCTTTTCCTCCTCTTCCCGCTGTCGCACGGCGCTGCCCGCCCCCCGGCTCGCCGCGCAGCCGACTCCCTGCAACACCGCCCGCCTCTCCGGGTAGTACCGGGCACGTCCGGACTGCCTCACTTGCACTCAGGAGAGTCGATCGATGCGCTCGAAGCCAGGATGGATGCGGACGCTCGCGGCCGCAGCCGGGCTCGCCGGCGGGATGGCGGCGGCCGGCCCGATCGCGGCCCAGCAGCCGGAGCCTCTCGCCGCGCCCTCTCAGCGGACGATTCGCGTCAGCGGAGTCGGCGAGTCGCGGGCCCGTCCCGACGCCGCCCGCATGAGCTTCGCCGTGGAGACCTTCGCCGCCACCGCGCGCGAGGCGGGGCAGGAGAACGCGGGGATCATGGAGCGGGTGGTACAGGCGCTGGAGGCCGCGGGCGTGTCGCGGACCGACATCGAGACCAGCGCCTACTCGGTCTTCCCCGAGTACGTCGAACCGCGGCCCGGCGAGCCCGCCGCGGAGCGGATCCGGGGCTACCGGGCGACCAACCAGGTGCGGATCCTCACCCGGGAGCTGCCGCGGATCGGGGACCTGATCGACCTCGCCCTGGGGGCGGGCGCGAATCGCGTGAACGGCGTGTTCTTCGAGCTTCGCGAGGCCGAGGCGGTGCAGGCGGAGGCGATGCGGCAGGCGGTACGCACCGCGCGAGTCTCGGCCGAGACCATCGCGGCCGCCCTGGGGGTGCGGCTGGGGGAGGTGCTCGACGCCAGCTCCGGGGTCCAGCCGGTTCGCCCGGTGCCTTATGCGCTCGAGCGGGCGCAGGCGATGATGGGCGACGCCGTGGCCTCCACCCCGATCGAGCCGGGCGAGCAGACCGTTCAGGCGAACGTCAGCCTCGTTTTCGCGATCCAGTGAGGTGAGTCGTACGCGCCCCTGCGCGCGTTAGGCCGCGCACGCGAGGAGGGGCCTCGAGGTCTCGCCCACGAAGCCGAGCACGCGCCTCCGTGCCGGAGGGCCTCCTCCGTCGCGCGGCCGCGAAGCTCTCAGCAAGCCGGCAGGCCGCCGGCGCCGAGGCCGACGGCGATGAAGACCCGGCGGGGAACGAGGGAGCCGAACACGCCGATCCCGTCCCCGACCACGCTCGAGATGCGGACGTTCCCCGAGGGATTGAAGCCGCCGCCGCGCACCCCGTTGATGAGGTTCCGGTCGGCGGCTCCGACCACCATCTCCACCCCCACGCCGGGAGGGAAGCCGTCCTGCAGCGCCACCAGCAGGTCCTGGTTGCCGTCGAACCGCTCGAAGAGGCCCAGCTCGCCGGGGATCACCAGCGTGGTATCGCGCTCGGAGATCGCCACGCCGGTCAGCTCCAGGACCTCCGGGGCTTCGATCCCCGTCCCCTGCAGGGCGGAGCGGAGTCCGGAGATCTGAACCGCCGCCAGGTAGCTCCCAGGCGCCCTCGGAGGAGGACCACACCGTCTCCAGCGCGGTGCCGGGCGGAAGGGAGCAGGCGCCGGGAGAGAAAGAAAGACGCGGGTTCAGCAGCCGAAGTCGCCGGGTACCCCGTCTGTCCGCGGACCACCTCGCCGGCGGCCGTCTCGACCCGCAGCCCGTATCTCTCCCCCGGCCGCACGACCAGCTCGCCGGGGAGGGAGGAATAGCAGCTCGCCTCGATGCGCAGCGAGTCGGTAGCCTCCGGGGAGAGGGGGCCGGTGCAGAGATTGAGGGGGCGGCCCGTGAAGAGCACCTCCTCGCCCTCTGGCGTGACGACCACCACCCGGGCGTTCGGCTCTCCGCGCACCTCGCCTCCGACGAGGCTGCGGTGGAGGAGCACGTCCTGCCGCGAGTCGCCCACCCGCAGCACCGACTCGACCACCAGCAGGTCCTCGCCCGTGGCGGTGGTGATCTCCGCCAGCTCGCACGAAGACAGCAGGAGCGCCGTCGCGAGGAGCGCCGGCGCCAGGCGGGAGGCGCCCTCCGGAGGCGAGTCGTTCGGGCGGACGGCCGTCGATCGGGGCAAGCGGCGTCTCCGGGAGCGGGGTTCGGCGCGAGC
>CBDCDN010000023.1:0-5462 GCA_965215255.1 Longimicrobiaceae bacterium
GCTCCAGCGCCCCGTACCCCTCCTCCCCCTTCAGCGCCGGCGCGCCGACCTCCTCGCGCAGCCCCTCCTCCTCGAAGGAGAGGGACTCCATCGACTCGCGCTCCTCCGCGCTCAGCTCGCGGACGGCATCGTAGAACCCGGGGACGGTCACCCGGCCGCGCTCGTCCTTCAGCCGCGCGAGGATTCCCGCTAGCGCGTTGGCCGGGTTCACGACGGCGCCCCCATACGAGCCGGAGTGCAGGTCCGACTTCGGCCCCTGCACACGGACCTCCAGGTACGCCAGCCCGCGAAGCCCGGTGGTGATGGAGGGAAGCCCGGGCGCGAACATCGTGGTGTCGGAGATCAGGACAGCATCGCAGCGAAGCCGCTCCCGGTTCTCCAGCAGGAAGGCCTCCAGGTGTGGAGAGCCGATCTCCTCCTCGCCCTTCGATCAGGAAGATTACGTTCACCGGCAGCGTCCCGCGCTCCGCGAGATGCGCCTCGACGGCCTTCAGGTGAAGGTAGAGTTGTCCCTTGTCGTCCACCGAGCCGCGGGCGAAGAGCTTCCCGTCCCGCTCGGTGGGCTCGAAAGGCGGCGAGGTCCACTCGTCGAGTGGCTCGGGCGGTTGGACGTCGTAGTGCCCGTAGACGAGGAGCGTCGGGGCGCCGGGCGCCCCGCGCCACTCTCCGAGCACCACCGGGTGGCCGGGCGTCGGCAGCACCTCCCGCACTCTGCAGCCCCGCCTCGCGCATCCGCTCCACCAGCCAGTCCGCGGCGCGCCGCGTGTCGTCGCGGTGCTCGGTCTTGGCGCTCACGCTGGGGATGCGGAGGAATTCCTTCAGCTCCTCCAGGCGCCGATCGCGGGTCCGCTCCAGGTATGGGATGAGGGTAGACATGGCTGTTCGGCGGGTGACGGCGAGTCGGTCCGGACGGCGCGCGGGGGGCTCGCTCCGGCCTTTGCCGCGCAATATAGCATGCCTCTCCGGGTCGGCCACCCCACCCGGCGGTGCGATTCCGCCCGTCGGGTCACGGCCGCCGGCATCTGGCGATCTGAAACCCCCGGCGCGGGCCGGCCGTAGGGCGGTGGGAGACCACCGACCCCACCCCGCTCTCCGACCTCCGATGCGCCTCCCTGACCGGGGCTACCTTCCCGCCCTGCCTGTCGCCGTCCCGCACCCCGCCGCCCGCCCCCGCGCGCGCAGGAGAGCGGAACGGGATGGGCCTACTCGCCTGGGTCACGGGGGGCGACCTGCGCGGGCTGAGTGCCGGCGGGCTCGCCGCCGTCTCCGGCCGTGAAACGCGGACCACCAGCCTCGGCGGACTCGCGGGGGGCGGCCGAGCGGGAGATGCAGGACATCCAGGTCGACGGCCTGGCGGCGGTGGCCGGCGGAGGGACCGCCGACCTCACCGTCGGCGGCCTGGCCGGGGTGGGCGGCCTGGCCGGGGTGGGCGGCCGCGGCCTCGCGGGGATCAACGTCGGGGACCTCGGGGTGGTCGCCGAGGGCACGGCGCGAAGGCCGAGCGCGGCGGGGCTCGCGGTGGCGGCGGGAGAGGCGCGACAACTGATGGAAGGGACCCGCGCCCGGCTCTTCGTCTACGGCACGCTGCGCCGTGGAGGCGCGGGCGCCAGCCTGCTGCGGGACTTCGAGTGGAAGGGCCCCGCCGAGCTCCGGGGGACGCTGCACGACGTGGGGGGCCGCTACCCCGCGCTGGTGCTGGAGGGGGAGACGCCGGTGCGGGGGGAGGTATGGAGCGGCCCGGAGGAGGCGCTGCCGCGCCTGGACGAGTACGAGGGGGTGGAGGAGGGGCTCTTCCGGCGCGTTCGCGTGGAGGTGGCGGGGGAGAGCTGCTGGGCATACGTCGCGGGGCCGCTCCTGGCGCCGCGCCTTTCTCCTGACTCCGTCTTGAAGGCCGGCGAGTGGCGGGGCGGTGGCTGAGCCCGGCGCCTCAGCGCCCGGGCTCGCCGGGTTCCCCGTCTCCGCGGGTCCGGCAGACCACGTTCTTGTACGCCTCCGGCGGCGCGTCGGGCTTCACCCGCACCGACTTGGCCGGGATTCCCACGTTGACGTGCCAGGGGCGGACGTCGCGGGTCGCCACCGCCAGCGCGCCGATCATCGCGTTGGAGCCCACGTGCGTCCCGGCGAGCACCGTCGCGTGGTAGGTGATCCGGACCCCGTCGCCGATCACCGTCCGCGCGTTGGTCACGTCGAGCTGGTCGACGATGGAGTGGGTGTGCGAATAAACGTTCGCGTAGTCGGAGATGGAGACGCGATCGCCCAGTATGATGCCTCCGCGGTCGTCCAGGAGCACGTTTCGGTGGACCACGACGTCGTCCCCCACCTCCAGGTTGTAGCCGAAGGAGAATTCGACGAAGTGAAAGCACTTGAAGTTCCTCCCCACGCGCTTGAAGATGTGCGGGGCGAGGAGGCGCCGGAAGCGGACACCGAGGTGCACGTTCCCGCCCAGGGGGGACCGGTCGAACATCTGCCACATCCAGAGGAGCGGCTTGCGCTCGCGGAAGCGCTCGACGTCGACCTCGGCGTAGTACTCCGGCTCCAGCGTCACGTTGCGCGCGTCCATCTGCGCGAGAGCGGCACGCGCCGCGAGGGGGAGCGAAGCCGGATCGACCTCGGCGAGGTGGGGGTGGAACAGTGCGGTGAGGGTGCCGCGGCAGAGCTCCCAGCGGTCGTCGCCGCGCTCCAGGGCGTCGGAGATCCCCGACAGCCATTCGTCGTAGAGGGCGGCGGCGTCGCCGGACGGTTCCAGCGGTCGGAGCGGGCGCACGGCCATGGGCGTTCGGCGTTCGGTCGGGGAGCGGGGCCGCGGTCGGGACGCCCCAAGGTACGCCTCCTACCGCGGCCGCGTCAATTCAGGCCGTAGGGCGGGCGCGGCAGTTGCTGTGAAGGAGCGCGCGCCCCATTTTGAGAACTCGCGCGGCGGCGGCTCGTCCGCCCCGCGCGTCGGCGGATTCAATCCCGAGGAGGGCTCCATGCACGACCTGCTTCGCGAACGTCTCTCTCGCCACCTGGAGGCGCTGCCGGAAGAGCAGCTCTACCAGGTGCTCGACTACATCGAGTTCCTGAGCTCGAAGTATGCCCGCGACCGGGTGCGTCCCCCGGCCTCGCCGTTCCAGCGCTTCGGCGAGAGGCTGGAGGACAAGCTGCGCGGGAACGCCGTGGGGATCGGCGCCATCCGGGGCACGCTCGAGGCGATGGGGACGGCCGACCGGGTGGTCTCCGGCCTCACCGAGGCGGGGCGGTCCCTCCTGAAGGAGGTGGGCGACGGCCTGCTCGCCCCGCCGCGCTCGCCGCAGAGCCCGCCGGAGCCGGCGGCGCGCCCCTCGCCGTTGCAGCGCTCCGAGGACATCCCCGTCGACGGCTGAGGGCCGGGCGCGGAGCGAGTGACCCCAAACTTCGATACCGATGCGAGATCACGATCTAAACCTGACCGACGATGCCGAGACGGCGACCCGCCCGGGGGTCCGCGAGCTCCCGCACGACGAGGGGATGCCGATGCAGCGGCCGCGGCTGCGGCGACGCGCGCGCGGCGACGCAGCCGACCGCGAGACGCTGAAGCAGCTGATCCGCGACCTCCCCGCCTTCGTGAAGCTCCTCCTGCGGCTCTATCGCGACTCGAGGGTATCGCGGGTGGACAAGGGGATCGTGCTGGCCACGGTCGCCTACCTGGTCGTGCCGATGGACCTCGTCCCGGATTGGATCCCCTTCCTGGGCCAGATCGACGACATCTACCTGCTGGCGCTGGCCCTCGACCGCCTGCTGAACAACGCGGGGATCGAGGTGCTGCTCGACCACTGGGACGGCGACGTCGCCAGCCTGGAGATGGCGATCTCCGCCCTCGACAAGGCGGGATCGTTCCTGCCGGAGCCGGTCCGCGCCTTCCTGCACCAGAAGGTGAGGTAATGGAGAGCCAGAAGCTTTCACCGGAGCCCGACGCCCGCCCGAGCGCAGCCGTCCCTGATGAGGGAGGCGAGTCGCGGGGGCGGGCGCTCTGCATCGTGGAGGTCGCATGATCCGCTCGGACAGCCTGCCGCCGCGCATCGCCGGCGAGGGCCTCACCTTCGACGACGTGCTGCTGATGCCGCGTCATTCGACGGTGCACCCGCGGGAGACCCGGATCGAGACGTATCTCACCCGCTCGATCCGCCTCTCTATCCCGCTGGTATCTGCGGCCATGGACACGGTCACCGAGTCGCAGATGGCGATCGCCATCGCCCGGGAAGGAGGGCTGGGGATTATCCACAAGAACATGTCCATCGAGCGGCAGGCGGAGGAGGTGGACCGGGTGAAGCGCTCGGAGAGCGGGATGATCCAGGACCCGGTCACGATCGCGCCGACGGCCTCGCTTCGCGAGGCCGTCCGGTTGATGGAACGGTTCGGAGTGAGCGGCGTCCCGGTGGTGACGGGGAGCGGACGCCTCGAGGGGATCCTCACCTCCCGCGACCTGCGTTTCGAGACCGATCTCGACCTCCCGGTGGAGGCGGTCATGACGCGCGAGGAGCTGATCACCGCCCCGGTCGGAACCTCGCTGGCGGACGCCGAGCGCATCCTCCACCGGCACCGCATCGAGAAACTGCCGGTCATCGACGCAGAGGGACGGCTCCACGGGCTGATCACCTTCAAGGACATCAACAAGCGCCGGCAGTATCCCAACGCCTGCAAGGACGAGTACGGCCGCCTGCGCGCGGGGGCGGCGGTCGGCGCCTCCGCGCGAGACCTGGACCGCGCCCGCGCTCTGGTCGAGGCGGGGGTGGACGTCCTGGTGGTGGACACCGCCCACGGCCATGCCGAGGGGGTGCTCCAGGCGGTCGGAAGCACTCGCGAGGCCTTCCCCGACACGCAGCTCGTCGCCGGCAACGTGGCCACCCGCGAGGGGGCGGTGGCGCTGGCCGAGCGCGGCGTGGACGCGGTGAAGGTGGGCGTGGGCCCCGGATCGATCTGCACCACGCGGGTCGTGACCGGCGTCGGAGTACCGCAGCTGACCGCGATCCTGGAGGCGGTGGCGGGGCTGGATGGCCGTGTGCCCGTCATCGCCGACGGCGGGATCAAGTACTCCGGCGACGTGGTGAAGGCGCTCGCGGCAGGAGCCCACTCGGTGATGATGGGTTCGATGCTCGCCGGCACCGAGGAGGCGCCGGGCGAGGCCTTCCTGCTGGAGGGCCGTCGCTTCAAGATCGTTCGCGGCATGGGAAGCCTCGGCGCGATGCAGGAGGGCTCCGCCGACCGCTACTTCCAGGAGGAGTCTGACGCCAGGAAGTTCGTCCCGGAGGGGATCGAGGGGCGGGTGCCGTACAAGGGCCCCGTCTCGGAAACGATCTACCAGCTCGTGGGCGGACTGCGCTCCGGAATGGGGTACCTCGGCTGCGCAGACCTCGAACAGCTGCGCACCGAGCCGCGCTTCGTGAAGATCACCGGCGGCGGGCTCCGGGAGTCCCACCCGCACAACGTGACCATCACCCGCGAGG
>CBDCDN010000024.1:0-289658 GCA_965215255.1 Longimicrobiaceae bacterium
TCGAGCGGCTGGCCGCCGCGCTGGTGCGCGAGGGGCGCGACGTGGGCACCGCCAAGCACGTCCATCACGACGCCGAGGTCGACCTGCCCGGCACCGACACCTGGCGCCACCGGCGGGCCGGGGCGCGGCAGGTGGCGCTGGTGGGCGCGCGGCGCACGGCGCTCTTCGAGGAGCTGCGCGGCGCGCCGGAGCCGGCGCTCTCCGCGGTGCTGGCGCGGATGGATTCCGAGATCGTGCTCGTGGAAGGCTGGAAGGACGGGCCGCACCCCAAGATCGAGACGTGGCGGGAGGCCTGCGGGGCGCCGCCGCTGCTGGGCGCGCTGCGGCGGCTGCGGGCCGTGGCGGCGGATTCGGCGCTGCCCATGCGGCCGCCGGCGGGGGTGCCGGTCGTGCATCTGGACGACACCGAGCGGCTGGTGGAGCTGGTGCTGGCGCACGCCGAGGCGCCGCCGTGGTGAGGCCCTTCGATGCCGTCATGGCGGTGGACTGGTCGGCGACCTCGGGGCGGACCCGGCCGAAGGACAACACGCTGCACCTCGCGGTGGCGGAGGCGGGCGGGGTGGGCGCGGCGCGGCACTTCCCGACGCGGCACGGGCTGGTGGCGCACCTGATCGCGGATCTCTCCGCACGGGCGGATCGGGGGGAGCGGGTGCTGGCGGTGTTCGACGTCGCCTTCGGCTGGCCGGCGGGCGCGGCGCGGCACGTGACGGGGACGGACGACCCGCTGGCGCTGTGGGACTGGATGGCCGGCGCGCTGACGGACGGGCCGGACGGGCGCAACGATCGGTTCGAGGTGGCCGAGCGGCTGAACGCGATGCTGCCCGGTGCGGGCCCGTTCTGGGGCCGGGACCGGACGCACGTGCACCTGACCAGGCTGGGGACGCACAAGCCCGCCTCGACCAGTTTCGACGAATGGCGTGCGACCGAGCGGGCGATGATCGCCGCCAAGGGTGCGGCCGGGCGGCCCAAGAGCACCTGGCAGCTCGCCTACAACGGCAGCGTCGGGGGGCAGACGCTGACCGCGATGGCGGCGCTGTCGCGGGTGCGGGCGGCGCTGGGCGGCCGCTGCGCCGTATGGCCGTTCGAGGCGGCGGTGGCGCCGGTGGTGCTGGCGGAGTGCTACCTCGCGCATTCGGACGGGGCGGCGCCGCTCTGGATGGGGCCGGGCGATCCGAAGGACGCGGGGCAGGTGCGGGCCATGGCGGCCGGGGTGCTGGGCGCGCTGCGGTCCGGGGCGGACCTGCTGGCCCTGCCGGAGGCGCGCGAGGCGGCCGAGGAGGGCTGGGTGCTCGGAATCGGGCATGAGGCGGCGATCCAACTGGCGGCGGAGGCGGCCGCCCCGGCCCCGCCCGTGCCGGACGCGCCCGGTTCGGCATTGGCCGTGCCGGTGCCGCCGCCGCTGCGGGACGATTGCTTCGCGCTGCCGCGGGGCGTGGACTGGACGCCGATGGACGACGCGCTCGCTCGGCTGCGGGAGGCGCTGGCGCCGGTGGCGGCGGTGGAGGAGGCGCCCGTGGCGGAGGCCGACGGCCGGGTGCTGGCGCGGGACGTGGCGGCGCGGCGCGCGAACCCGCCGGCGGCGAACGCGGCGGTGGACGGGTACGGGTTCGCCCATGCGAGCGTGGCTGACCCCTCGTCCATTCCGCTGGTGTTGGGCCGCGCGGCGGCGGGGGCGCCGTTCGCGCTCGCGGTGCCGCCGGGGGCGGCGGTGGCGATCCTGACGGGCGCGCTGCTGCCCGAGGGCGTGGACACCGTGGCGCTGCAGGAGGACGCGGCGACGGGCGCGGGGCGGGTGGCGCTCTCGGCGCTGCCGCGGCGGGGGGCGAACACCCGGCCCGCGGGCGAGGACGCGGCGGCCGGGGCGCCGGTGCTGGCGGCGGGGCGGCGGCTGACGCCGGGGGACCTGGCGCTGGCGGCGGCGACGGGGCACGGCGCGCTGCCGGTGCGGGCGCGGCTGCGGGTCGGGGTGCTGTCGACCGGGGACGAGCTGGCGGAGCCCGGCGGGCAGGCGCCGCCGCACCGGACCTTCGACGCGAACCGGCCGATGCTGCTGTCGCTGGCGCGCCGCTGGGGGCACGCGGCGCGCGACCTGGGGCGCGTCGCGGACGCGCGCGGGGCGCTTCGCGCGGCGCTCGACGGGGCGGGGTGCGACGCGATCCTGACCTCGGGCGGGGCGTCCTCGGGGGCGGAGGACCACCTCTCGGCGCTGATGCGGGCGGAGGGACGCGTCGACGCCTGGCGGATCGCGATCAAGCCCGGTCGGCCGCTGATGCTGGGGACCTGGGGCGGGGTGCCGGTGTTCGGCCTGCCGGGCAACCCGGTGGCGGCGTTCACCTGCGCGCTGCTGTTCGCGCGCCCGGCGCTGGAGGTGCTGGCCGGCGCGGACTGGCCGGAGCCGGAGGGGTTCGACGTGCCCGCGGGCTTCGCCAAGCGCAAGAAGCCGGGGCGGCGCGAGTACCTGCGCGCGCGGCTGCGCGGGGGGCGGGCGGAGGCCTACCCCTCGGAGGGGTCGGGGCGGACCTCGGGGCTCGCCTGGGCGGAGGGGTTCGTCGAGCTCGAGGACGGCGCGCGGGAGGTCGCGGAGGGCGATCCGGTGCGGTTCCTGCCGTTCGGGTCCTTCGGCCTCTAGGGGGCGCCGCCGACGTCGCCGGGGGCGATCGCGACCGACTTGACGATCGCGAAGCAGTCCGCGCCGGGCACCAGGGCGAGCGCGGCGACGGAGCGGCGGGTGACGCGGGCCAGGACCGCGCCGGCCGGGGTCTCGACCGAGACGATGGCGCCGGGCCCCTCGCCGGGGCGGACCGCCGCGACGCGCCCCGGCAGCACGTTCAGGGCCGAGAGCCCTTCGGGCCGGACGCGGGCAAGGATCACCTCGGAGGCGGCGACGCGCAGGCGCACCCGCGCGCCGGGGGCGGCGGGAACGCGGGGCACGAGGAGGGGGACGCCCCCGGCCTCGAGCTCGGTCAGGCCGTCCTCGTGATGGCGCGCGATGCGGGCCGTCAGGACGGCACCCGCCGCGCGCGCGCCCGCCGGGGTGACGGCGGGGTCGGCCAGGACTTCGGCCGCGGGGCCCTGGCGCAGAACGCGCCCGTCCTGGAGCGCGACGACGGTGATGGCGAGGCGCGCGACCTCTGCCGGGGAATGGGTGACGTAGAGGATCGGCACCAGCGCCTCGCCGGCCAGGCGCTCGAGATAGGGCAGGATCTCGGCCTTGCGGGCCTCGTCGAGCGCGGCGAGGGGCTCGTCGGCGAGGAGGATGCGGGGGGCGGCGAGCAGGGCGCGGCCGATGGCGACCCGCTGCTTCTCCCCGCCCGAGAGGGCGCCGGGGCGGCGGTCCATCAGCGCCTCGATCCCCAGCATACGGGCGATGCGGGCCGGGTCGGCGCGCTCCGCCCGGGGGGCGAGGCGGCGGCCGTAGGCGAGGTTGCCGGCGACCGAGAGGTGGGGGAACAGGCGCCCGTCCTGGAACACGCAGCCGGTGCGGCGGCGGTGCGGGGGGACGTGGATGCCGGCGGCGGTGTCGGTCAGGACGCGCCCGTCCAGGTCGACGCGCCCCCCGTCGGGGCGCAGGAGCCCGGCGACGGCGTCGATCACGGTGGTCTTGCCCGAGCCCGAGCGGCCGAAGAGCACGGTGACGCCGGCCGGCGCCTCGAACGCGGCGTCCAGGGCGAAGGCGGCGAAGGAATGGCGCAGCCGGACCCGAAGCGTCACGCGCCGGCCACGCGGCGGGCCGCACGGGCGGCCAGCGCCTCGGACGCGATCAGGGCGCCGACCGCGAGGAGCACCGAGAGCGCGACGAGGCGCAGCGCCGCGCCCTCGCCTCCGGGCACCTGAAGGAGGGCGTAGATCGCCGAGGGCACGGTCTGCGTCCGGCCGGGGATGTTCGAGACGAAGGTGATCGTGGCCCCGAACTCGCCCATCGCCTTGGCGAAGGCGAGGACGCCGCCCGCGAGCACGCCGGGCAGGATGAGGGGCAGGGTGACGGTGGCGAAGACGTAGGGCGGCGAGGCGCCCAGCGTGGCGGCGGCCTGCTCCACGCGGGGGTCGACGGCCTCGATCGAGAGGCGGATGGCGCGGACCATGAGGGGGAAGGCCATGACCGCGGCCGCGAGCGCCGCGCCGGTCCACTCGAAGGCGAGCACGATGCCGAGATCGGCGAGGACGGAGCCGACGGGGCCGCGGGTGCCGAAGGTCACGAGCAGGAGGTAGCCCGTGACCACGGGCGGCAGCACGAGCGGCAGGTGCACCGCGAGGTTGAGCGCGCCGCGTCCCGGAAAGCGCCAGCGCGCGAGGGCGTAGGCCGCGAGGATGCCCAAGGGGAGGCTGGCCAGCGTGGCGACGACCGAGACGCGCAGCGAGAGCGCCACCGCCGCCCACTCGGCGGGGCCGAGCCCGGCGGTCACGACGGCGGCGGCGCGAAGCCGGCGGCGGCGAGCGCGGCGCGGCCCTCCGGCCCGGCGAGATGGGCGAGGAAGGCGTCGGCGGCCTCGGGTTCGCGCGACCCCGCGACGCGGGCGGCGGGATACACGATGGGCGGATGCGCGCCCTCGGGGAAGGTCGCGAGGACCTTGACGCGCGGCTCGGCGGCGGCGTCGGTGGCATAGACGACGCCCATCCGCGCCTCGCCCAGCGCGACGAGGGCGAGCGCGGCGCGCACGTTGTCGGTCTGCGCCACGCGGGGTCTGGCGGCGTCCCACTCGCCGAGGGAGCGCAGGGCGGCGCGGCCGTAGATGCCGGCGGGCACGGCGTCCACCATCGCCATCGCGAGGTGCCCGCCCGCCAGCCGGTCCGCGAACGCGCCGGTGCCGAGGGCGACCGGCGCGGCGTCCGGCGCGCCGATTAGGACGAGCGCGCCCCCCGCCGCGTCGAAGCGCGTGCCGGGGGCGATCAGGTCCCGGTCCTCGAGATGGTCCATCCAGTCGGCGCTGGCGGAGACGAACACGTCGGCCGGGGCGCCCGCCTCGATCTGCCGCGCGAGGGCGGAGGTGGCGGCGGCGGAGACGGTGACGGGGATGCCGGTCGCGGCCTCGAACCGGTCCGCCGCCGCGCGCATCGCCTCGCCGAGGCTGGCGGCCGCGAAGACGGTGACCTCCGCCGCGGTGGCGGCGGGCGCGAGGGCGAGGAGGAGCGTGAGGACGAGGCGGATCACGCCCCGTCATCGCCCGGCGGGGCCGGGGCGCGCAACGGGTCGGATCGTGCCGCGGCGACGGCGCGGGCGGGAAGCGTGGCGTCGCGGCGCGCGAAGGAGGCGGGGCGTCGCCGCCGCGCGGCCTTGTTGCACCAAGCCTGTGAAGGCCGGAGTTCCTCTTTCCCCGTTTGACGTCGGCAGACGGGCTGCGTGACGGGGATGCCGAGGCTGGTGAAGCGGTTGAGGATGGCGATGCGGACCTGGAGCTCGGCGGTCTGGCGGTCGAAGTTGCGGGACATGAGCCTTTGGCCGAGCAGCTTCATGCAGTTCATCTTGGTCTCGACGCGGCTCCTTCGGTGGTAGCCGGACCACTTCCGCCAGATGGTCCGTCCGAGACGCTTGATCGCACGCAGGGCCTCGTTCCGCGCCCCCGCTCCGGGACTGTCTTTCTTCCAAGGCTTGGCGTTTCGGCGCGGCGGGATGATCGCGTCGGCGCCCCGGGACGCGATGGCGTCGCGGCAGGCGCGACCATCATAGGCGCCGTCGGCCGTCACCGACGCGATCGGCTCGTCCGCGGGGATCTGCGACAGCAGGCCGGGCAGCATGGGCGCGTCGCCCACGCCGCTGTCGGTGAACTCGACCGCGCGAACCTCGAGCGTCGCCTCGTCGATGGCAAGGTGGACCTTGCGCCACACGCGCCGCTTGGCCCCGCCGTGCTTGCGCGCGTGCCATTCGCCGATCCCCCGGACCTTGATGCCCGTGCTGTCGATCAGAAGATGCAGCGGCCCGCCCGAGCCCCGGTAGGGCAGCTGCACGGCGAGCGTCTTCTGACGACGGCACAGCGCCCTGAAGTCCGGCACCGGCCAGTCCAGCCCCGCCAGCCTCAGCAGACTCGCCACGAAGCCAGTCGTCTGCCGGAGCGGCAGGCCGAAGAGCACCTTGATCGTCAGGCACGCCTGTATGGCGGCGTCCGAGAAGGTCTGCTGGCGACCGCGCTTGCCAGACGGCGCCGCGTGCCACGCCATGCTGGGATCGAACCAGACCGTCAGCGACCCGCGCTCACGCAGCGACGCGTTGTAGCTGGACCAGTTCAGGGTGCGGTAGCGGGCGGGCGCAGGCTTGGACATGCCGTCCAGCTATGCCACTGGGCTCCCGATGTGAATCCCAGGCAGGCTTTGCGCAACAAGGCTCCGCCGCGCGGTTCGGGCCGGCGGCGGCTCAGTCGGCGTCGCCCGCGTTCCGCCATCGGGCCGGTGCCGGGGCCGTTGACCTCGCGGTGGTAGGCGATCGCGTCCTCGACGTCGTCGAAATAGGTGAGGTGCCCGTCGACGAGCACCGCGCCGGCGTCGCAGAAGCGGCGCATCTGGCCCATGGAGTGGCTGACGAGGATGGCGCCGGCGCGGGTCATGCGCTCGCGGAACACGGCGAGGCTCTTGGCCTTGAAGGCGGCGTCGCCGACGGAGGTGACCTCGTCCACGAGGTAGGTGTCGAAGGGCACGCCCATCGAGATGCCGAAGGCCAGGCGCGAGCGCATGCCCGAGGAGTAGGTCCGCAGCGGCGCCTCGAAATGGGGGCCGAGCTCGGCGAAGTCGCGGACGTAGTCGATCAGGGCCTCGGTCTCGATCCCGTAGAGCCGGGCGGCGAAGCGCACGTTCTGCGCCCCTGTCATGTCGCGGTTGAAGTTGCCGGCGAATCCGACCGGCCAGGACACCGTGCCGGTGATGCGGATGCGACCAGAATCGGGCTTCATGCGGCCGCCGATCATCTCCATCAGGGTGGACTTGCCGGCGCCGTTGCGCCCCATCAGCCCGACCGAGACGCGGGACGGGAACATCGCGTCGATCCCGTCGGCCACGACCTTGGTGCGGCCGCGGATCGTGAACGCCTTGCGCACGCCCTCGAGGACGATCACGGGCGCCTCAGCCGCGGTCGCGCAGCGAGTAGAAGACCAGGCTCGCGACCGCCCAGGCGAGGAACCCGAACAGCGCGACGAGCCCGAGGATCACGGGCCGGCGCGGGTAGTCGGCCCGCTCGGCCGCGGTGGGCCGGATGAACGCCGCGAGGTAGCGCGACTGCCGGTCGGCCTCGGCGCGGGCGGCGTCGTAGGCGGTGAGCGCGGCGGTGTAGGTGCGCTGCGCGAAGTCGAGGTCGACGCCCAGGCGCTCGAACTCGGAGACGACGGTGGCGTAGTCGGCGCCGCCCGGGCCCTGGCCGCCGGAGCCGAACTTGCGCCGCTCCTCGGCGATGCGGTCCTCGATGACCTCGATCCGGCGGCTGGTCTGCTCGATGCGCGGATCGCCCTCGCGGGTGGTGCTCTGCAGCAGGTCGAACTCGATCAGCGCCTCGGCGAGCTGCGCCTGCAGGGTGTTGAGCAGGCCCATCTGGCCCTGGATGTCGGCGACCGGGTCGACGATCTGCGTGCGCAGGCGGAAGGCGGTGACGGCCTCGCGCGCGTCCTTGAGCCGGTCGAGCGCGCGGGCGAGGTCGGCCTCTGCGTAGCGGGTGGCGTCGGCGCGGGCCTGGTCAGACAGGCCATTGATCATCACCGAGCTCTCGTCGAAGATCGCCTCGGCGATGGCCCTCGCCTCCTGCGCGCCGAAGGCGAGGGCCTGGAGCTCGATCAGGCCGGCGTTGGAATCGTAGGCGATGCGCACCATGCGCTGCCAGTAGTCGACGAGATCCTCGACGGTGCCGTCCGGATCGAAGGCGAGGAGCGGGTCCTCCTCGTGCGGGGCGGACCAGATCGCGCGCAGGTCCAGGCGCGCGTCGACGGCCGTGACGAGCTCCTGGCTGCGGATGTACTCGTAGAGGATGTCGCTGTCCTTGCTCGCGCCGCCGCCGCCGAGCGCGTTGCCGAGCCCGCCCAGGAGGTCGGACGCGGAGGCGAGCTCCTCCTGGCGGACGGTGAAGCCCAGCGTGGAGGCGTACTGGTCCGCCGCGACGCGCCAGAGGTAATACGCCGTCGCGCCGACCGGCACGGCGACCATGAGGACGAAGGCGGCGAGCAGGCCCCAGTGGCGCGTGCGCGTGCGCGCGCGGGGCGCGAGCGGGCGCACGACGACCGGAGGCGCGGCCCCAGCCTTGGCCCTCCGGGCCTTGCGGGCCTTGCGGCGGGCGCGGCGGCGCTCGGCCGCGCCGCCCGGCTCCTCGCCCCCCTCCTCGGGAGGCCGCTGCGCCGGAGCGGGCGCGACGAGCCGCACCTTGGGCGCGCGGGCCTCCTCGCCCTCGGCGGGCGCCTCGCCAGAGGGCTTGCGGGGCGGCCTCATCGGGCGGCCTCGGGCGACAGGTCCCGCGCGGACCCCGCCCGGTGCGCATCGGCCGCGGGCCGCGCGGCGGCGATCCGGTCGGCGAGGTGGCGGGCCAGGGCGCGCACGGTCCGAAGCTCGGCCGGCGTCATGTGCGCCGCGGGGTCGATGGCCTGCGGGCGATCGACGGCGCGTTCGGGCGCGCGGGCCAGCGCGTCCTGCATGGGGCTGCCGTCCATGAACGCCTGGTCGATCAGGGCGGCGTCCTCGGCGAAGTCCGACTGCATCCGCGCGACGAGGGCGCGGTCGGGGGCGACGCGGACCGGCCGGCTCCCTCGGGAGGCGGGCGCGACGGCGCGCGCGGTACACCGGCGGGAGGACGCGCCGGTCGGCCTCGGGTTCCGCGGCGGCGCCCTCGCGCGCCTGGTCGAGCGCACGGGCCAGGCGACCGGCGTCGGGAAAGCGCGCCGCCGCGTCGGCCGCCATCGCGCGGGAGATCACCTCCGCGACCGCCGCGTCCACCTCCGGGTGCGCCTCGGCCAGCGAGGGCACGGGGCCGCGCCGCACCCCGGCGCTCCCGCCCCCGAAGAGCCGCTCCCCGCTCAGCAGCTCGTAGCCGATGACGCCCAGGCTGAAGACATCCGAGGCGGGGCTGAGCGGGCGCTCGCCGCGGAGCTGCTCGGGCGAGGCGTAGGCGGGGGAGAGGGGATGGCCACCGTGGGTGAGCTGAGTGAGCGTCTCCTCGCCGGAGACGATCTGCGCGATCCCGAAGTCGAGCACCCTCACCCGGAAGCCGGACCGGTCGCCGTGCTCGGCGAGGAAGAGGTTGCCGGGCTTCACGTCACGGTGAATGAGACCCGCGCGGTGGCCGGCCGCGACCCCCTCCACCGCCTCCCGCAGGACGCGTAAAGCCAGCTCCGGTGGAATCCGCTCCGGCTCGGCCATGCGTGCGGCGAGGTCTTCCCCGGGGAGAAGCTCCATCACCAGGAAGTCGAGCCCGAGCTCCGCGTCGGTCCCGAAGTCGAAGATGGTCACCACGTTCGGGTGCTGGAGGCGGGCGGCCGCGCGGGCCTCGCGGTGGAAGCGGGCACGGAGACGGTGGCGGCCCTCCGGGTCCGGCGCGGAGAGCATGATCACTTTCACCGCGACCGTCCGCTGCAGCGTCCCGTCGTGCGCCCGATAAACCGCCGCGAAGCCGCCACGCCCGATCACCTCGTCGACGCGGTAGCGGCCGGCGAGCGTGCGGCCCGCCAGGAGCCCTTCGATCCCTTTCATGGCTTCACGCGGTTCGGTCGGATTCCTCCGGATTCTCCCGGGTGCGACCTCCGGCAAGATACGCTCCCGCAGGCGGGGGTTTGACTTTTCGGCGCCGGATGCCAGATTTCCACCATTCCCGGAACATCCGCGGGCGGGCAAGCCCGCGCCGCTCGACCCTGCCCCCTGAAGGAAGGACTCCGATGCTCCTGTCATCCACCCTGGTGGCCCTGCTCCTCTCCGCTCCGGCACCGGCCCCCGCGACGGCGGACGCGGCGGCGGAGTGCGATCCGCGCCAGAACCGCTACTGCGCCGAGGTGCAGCGGATCTCGCAGAACGCGACGGTGAAGAGCGCGTTGGATGCGATCCGGCTCGACTCCGACCGAGCCCGGCGCGAGCTGATCGAGCTCACTGAGATCCCCGCACCCCCTTTCCAGGAGGAGGTGAGGGCCCGCCGCTTCGCCGAGATGCTCCGCGAGGCCGGCGCCGACTCGGTATGGATCGACGAGGTGGGGAACGCCATCGGGCTGCGCCGCGGCACCGTCCGCGAGCGGACCGTGGTGCTCGAGGGGCACCTCGACACCGTCTTCCCCGAGGGGACGGACGTGACGGTGAAGATGCGCGGCGACACCCTCGCGGCCCCAGGAATCGGCGATGACACGCGTGGGCTGGTGCTGGTGCTGGGCGTGCTCCGGGCGATGAGCCAGCACCAGCTCCGCACCGAGGGGGACGTGCTCTTCGTAGGCACCGTCGGTGAGGAGGGGCTGGGCGACCTGCGGGGGGTGAAGCACCTCTTCCGCGAGGGCGGACCGAAGATCGACTCCTACATCGCGGTGGACGGCGGGAGCGAGACCCGCGTGGCGGTGGCGGGGATCGGCTCGCACCGTTACCGGGTGACCTTCAAGGGGCCCGGCGGCCATTCGTGGGGCGCTTTCGGAACGGCCAACCCGGTGCACGCGCTCGGCCGCGCGATCGGTCTGTTCGACGAGCGGGCCGACCAGCATACCCGGAGCGGCCCGCGCACCAGCTACAACGTGGGGCGCATCGGCGGCGGCACCTCGGTGAACTCCGTGGCCTTCGAGGCCTGGATGGAGGTGGACATGCGCTCCGAGGACGACGCCAGCCTCAATGCCATCGACGAGCTCCTCCAGGAGTCGATCCAGCAGGCGCTGAAGGAGCAGAACGCGCTGCTGCGCCGCGGGGAGGAGCTGACGGTGGACGTGGAGATGGTGGGCGACCGGCCGTCGGGCGCCACGGACGAGGCATCGCCGCTGGTCCAGCGCACCCGCGCGGTGATCGAGCATTTCGGCGCCGAGCCCGGCTTGGGGAGCGGCTCGACCAACTCGAACATCCCCTTCTCGCTCGGCGTCCCGGCGGTGACGATCGGCCGCGGCGGCGACGGCGGCGACGGGCACGCGCTGACGGAGTGGTGGGTGGATCGGGACGGCTACCGGGCGATCCAGCACGCGCTGCTGCTGGTGCTGGCCGAAGCGGGGATGCCGACGTAGGGCGGTCCGCTCCCGAGATCGGGGAGCAGCCGGAGTTCCCGGCTCTTCCCCCCCGCCCCCGGACGCGCGGATCCGGGGGCGGGGGGGAAGAGCCGGGAACCCCTCACCCTCCCTCGCCCCGCCCCTCCAGCGCAGCCGGCCAGTCCTCGCCGAGAAGCCGCGATAAGGCGCGGTCCTTCAGCAGCCGCCCCTCCGTCTGGCAGGGCGCGCAGTAGTTGAACTCGTGCGCGGAGAAGACGATCCGCTGCACCGGGGCGCCGCACGCCGGGCAGGGCTTCCCGAAGCGCCCATGAACGGCCATCCCGGGGTGGAAGGCGGTCACCTTCTCCGGGAAGCGCCCGCCCGCCTCCTCCCGCAGCTTCTGCGCCCACTCCTCCAGCGAGCTCTTCACGACCGCCAACAGGCGCTCCGTCTCCTCGTCGTCCAGGTCGCGGGTGCGCTTGAAGGGGGAGAGCCGGGCCGCGTGAAGGATCTCGTCCGAGTGGGCGTTCCCGATCCCGCTGAGGATGCGCGGATCGGTGAGCGCTCGCTTCAGGGTATGGTTCTGCCGCCGCAGCGCCTCGCGGAAGGCCGCGGGGGCCGCCTCCAGGGGCTCCAGCCCGCCGGGGTCGAGCCGCGCCAGCGGCTCCTCCCCCCGCACCAGGTGCAGCGAGGCGCGCTTCTGCGTCGAGGCCTCGGTGATCAGCAGCGTTCCGCCGGGAAAATCGAGCGCCCCGTGCGCCCCCTTCCGGGGGACCGCGGCCCCCGCCTTCCTCCAGCGCAGGCGCCCCGAGATCATCAGGTGGAGGACGAGGAAGAGGTCGTCCTCCAGCGCCAGCACGATGCGCTTCCCGATGCGGCGCACCCCGACCACCCGCTTCCCCTCGGCGGCGGAGAGCGGGGGGTCGAAGGTGCGCAGCAGCGAGGGCGAGGGCACCCGCGCGCGCTCCAGCCGCTCCCCCACGACGCGGGGCTCGAGCGCGCTGAGGTAGAGGGAAATCTCGGGGAGCTCTGGCATGAAGAGGAGTCCGGCTGCGAGGTCAGGAGGTCTCGAGCAGGATGCCCGACCACCGCTCGCGGGGGTCGCCGCCCTCCGGGCGGGAGGGGCGGCGCGCGCGGAACTCCTCCCGCACCTCCTCGGCGTCGGCCGGCCGGCCGGCGCTGACCAGCTGGTCGGCGATCAGCTCCACCACCTCGGCCCGGTCGGTGGCGCAGGCCAGCAGGCGGAGCTCGGCCACGGCCCGCGTCTCCTGCCGGGCCCGGTCCGCCGCCTGCAGATAGGCCGCGATTTCGGTCCGCGCCCGGAAGAGAGCGTCCGGGGCGCTCTCCCGCAGCCCCTTTCCCAGCGTGAGGAAGGCGAGGATGAGGCGGGCCCGCACCACGTCGGGATAGCCGTCGACCATCCGGCCGCAGACGTCGGCGGCCGCATCGTAGAGGCCCGCCGCCAGACACTGGTGAACGGCGCTGCCGTAGTACTCGAGCGCGCGTTCCTGGTTCCCCTCGCGGGCGAAGGAGTCCCCCAGGTCCACGCACCCGATGGCGTGGACGAGCAAGAGGTTGTCGGGAGGGAGCACGTTCGGCGGTCTTCTCGGAGGGCTTTTTTGGCCTGCCTCGGATCCCCGAGAGTCTCGGCACCTCGCGGCGCGACTTGAGCGGTGGGCGCTGGCCGGCTCCTTGCGCGGCGACTTCTTTCCGAACGAGCTTCCACACGCGAACGGGAGGACGACATGGAGAGGGATCGGAGCGGCGTCCTCGACCTGGAGACGGCGGGCGCCACGGAGGCGGCGGGCGAGCGGATTCTCGAGCCCGGCGAGGAACCGGGGAGAAACGTGGCGCCGGTCCCCTCCAGCCGGAACCGGGCGGCCTTCGTGGAGGTGGCGCCCGGCGTCCACTACCTGACGGTGGGCTTCGTCAACCTCTACGTGGTGGGCGATCCGGCGGGCGAGTGGATCCTGGTGGACACCGGACTCCCGGCGACGGCCGCCTTCACCCGGTCGGCGATCGACCGGCTCGTGGGGCGCGGCGCCCGGCCGGCGGCGGTGGTGCTGACGCACGGACACTTCGACCATGCCGGGTCGGCCGGGGAGCTGGCGGGGGAATGGGAGGTGCCGGTGTTCGCGCACCCGCTGGAGCTTCCCTACCTCACCGGCCGCTCCGACTATCCGCCGCAGGACCCGACCATGGGCGGCGCCATCGCGCAGCTCTCGCGAGTCTTCCCGCACTCCGGGATCGACCTCGGGAAGCGGGTCCGCGCACTCCCCGAGGACGGTCGCGTCCCCGGGGCGCCGGAATGGCGGTGGATGCACACGCCCGGACACACGCCCGGACACGCCAGCCTCTTCCGCGAGGCCGACCGAACCCTACTGGCGGGCGACGCCTTCACCACGATGGACCTGGACTCGTGGGCGTCGCAGGTGACGGAGCGGCGGGAGTTCGACCGGCCGCCGGCGCCCTTCACCATCGACTGGGGGGCGGCGCACGCGAGCGTGCGGCGGCTGTCGGAGCTGGACCCGGCGGTGGTCGGCGCGGGTCACGGAATCCCGGTTCGCGACGGAGGCGTGGCCTTCGGACTCCGCAACCTGGCGGCGCGCTTCCCTGTGCCGGAGCACGGACGCTACGTGGGCCACCCCGTGCGCGCCGACGAGCGCGGCCTCGTCGAGGTACCTCCGCCCGTCTCCGACCCGCTCCCCGGACGCCTGGCGGCGGGCGCGGCCGTGGCGGCCGCCGGGTACCTGGTCGGGCGGTCGCTGCGGGGGCGGAAGCGGCGGCGGGACGCGCGGAGACGCTCCGCCTGATCCGGGGCTCCAAGAAGTCCCGTCCTGCGACTCGCGGAGAGCGGTTCACGATGCCGGAGGAGATCTGACGGTCTTGCCGATGCTGCTGCGGGAGCGCGAGACGTCCGCCGGCGAGATCGCCGACCGGTTCGAGATCAGCCGGCCCGCGGTGAGCCGGCACCTGCGGGTGCTGCGCGAGTGCGGGCTGGTGATCGCCGAAGTCCGGGGACGGCGGAGGCTCTACCGGCTCGAGACCGCGTCGCTCACGCCGCTGGAAGCGTGGCTGGCGCGGCTGCGCGACCGCTGGTCCGGTCCGCTGGACGCGCTGAAAACCGGGGTGTACCGCACCCGGCGCGAGCACCGCGCCTCCCCTCCGACACCCGAGGAGAAATCGGCATGAACCCCACCCCATCCGGACGCCTCGTCCGCACACCTGAGGGACGCGATCTCGTGATCCTCCGCAACTTTCCCGCGCCGATCGGCGACATCTGGGCGAGCATCACGGAGCCGGAGCGCACCGCCCGCTGGTTCGGCCCCTGGACGGGAGATGCGGGCCCCGGACGGACGATTCGCTACGCGATGACGTTCGAGCCGGGCGTCGATCCCGCGGAGATGACGATGGAGATGACGATCGCGGCTTGCGAGCCGCCGCGCCACCTGGCCGTGCGGGCGGTCGACGAATACGGGAGCTGGTACCTCGAGGCGCACCTGAGCGAGGACGACGGAGTGACCACGCTCCGGTTCACGCAGCACCTCGACGACACCGCCAACGTCGGCGACGTCGGTCCGGGATGGGAGTACTACCTCGACAACCTGGTCGCATCCCGACAGGGCACTCCGCTGCCGGACTTCAAGGAGTACTATCCAGCGCAGAAGGCGTACTACCTGGCACTCGAGGGGGAGGAGCTCGGAGCCGGGAGCTGAGCGGATTCTCTCTCCGCGCCCTTCGCTCTCCATGGTGCGCCTGTTTCCGCGCCGAGCGCCTTCCGCCCTGGGTTCCGCGGCCTGCGTTCGAGAGGGTTCCGTGGGTGTGAGGCCGACAACCGCCGCGTTTTTCAGATACTGGACCAGCCACTGTATTCGAGCCGCGCCGAGATCTTGCATCATCCGGGGAGTCGGCATCGGGGACGGCCCGCAGATCGGCGGGTGCGAACTGAGCCCGAACGGATCCGAGAAGTGGACCGGATCTCCGTTGGCAAACCCGTACAGGTTGATCCCGCCGGCGAGGCCGATCGGGTCCTCCTGCGTGAGTGCTCGCTCCTTCGCGAGTTCTCGCCTTTGGCACGGGTAAGCCCGACGCAGGATTCCGTTTACATCCTGCACCTCCGTCCGGCGATTGTCGTAGTGCGGAGAAACCGCCCGGACGCGAGTTTTCAGGCTGCATCCTCGGCCGAGGCTCGCACCGACGCGTGCGGCATCAGCAGCTTTTCTCCTTTAGCTGCTTGTTGTTGTCTTTGAAGAAGAGAAGAGGACGCGAGCGGAGGATTGGCCACCTCAGCGATACGCGTCGCCACGAGGCAGGACGCGCAGCACCGTGAGCACCTGAGCGGCGGGATCCAGTCCGTAGCGCACTCGCCAGTCGCCGATCCGCAGCCGGTACTCCGGCGGGTGGACATCCGTGAGTTTGGTCACGTCGCCGTGCCCGGTATCCGCGAGCCGTTCCAGCGCGGCAAGCACCCGCTGCCTCGCCTTGCGATCCAGCTTCTCGGCATCCTTCAGCGCCCGCGGTTTCCATTCGAGCCGGTAGCTCATGCCGCGCCGAGCAGCCGCCTGCGGGCTTCCTCGTGCGAGAGGTTGGCTTCTGAGCGCGCTTCGCTCAGGCCACCGTCGGCATCGTCGCTGGCCGCGGGCTCCTCGTCCTCCGGGGCCCGCAGATGGGCTCGCAGCACGGGATCGGCGGTCGCCGCCAGCGCCTCCAGGATGCGCGCGGCGGTCAGCGCCTCGCTCTCCGGCAGCGTGTCCACCAGATGGTGCAGGTGCTCCTTGATGGTCATGGATTCCTCCAGGATTGGCATGTCTTCTTCTCGTTCAAAGGTAGTCACCCGCCGCCTATGTTCGGAAGGGGGGGGTAGTGGGGTGGACAGGGAGCCCCCTTCCCGGGGGCGGACGGGAGCGGCCCGCTTCGCACCGATGCCGACGAGGTCCGGACCAGGTTTGCATAATGGTGTTACCCGCACCGCTTGCGGTGAGGGGCGAAGCGACTGCACGGGTAACGCCCCATTATGTAAAAGGCGCGGGAGCGAAAGGGCACGGGCGTAGGCGCTAAAGCGCAGCAGCTTGCTGCGTAGCGACGCCGGAGCCGGTGCCCGGCAGCGGGAGCGCCGGCCTGGGCCGGGCCGCACGCGCCACACTCTCCAGCGGGCCGCGGGCGGCCGGGGGCAAAGAAGACCGGGCGGCGCAGCCGCACCGCCTGGTTGTACCCTGCCGGACTACTCGGCGCGCTGGTACGCCGCGGCCGTGAGATCGTAGATCGCGCCGCAGCCGCGGCGGTGGCACTGGTAGGTGCCGATCCGCTCCTTTGGTGCTCGGCCGCCGAGTGCCTCCACGGCGCCTTGCTCGACGCGCAGCGCGGGGCGGCTGCCGCAGCGGGGACAGCAGGCCGCGAGGCGCAGCAGGCGGCCCGGCGCGTACGGCTCCGCTTCCACTGCGGGGCGGGGTGCGGGTCTGGGGAGCATCAGGTCTCCGCTTCGGGTTGCGGGGGATCGGCCGCGGCCACGCGCCGCGCCGGGTGGGTGCGGGTGTGCACGGCCTTGAGCCGGTGCACCGAGACGCGGGTGTAGACCTCGGTGGTGGACAGGTCCGCGTGCCCCAGCATCTCCTGCACGTCGCGGATGTCGGCGCCGCCCTCGTGCATCAGCGTGGCCGTGGTGTGGCGCCACAGGTGGCAGGAGCCTTGCTTTCCGATCCCGGCGGCGGCCACGTAGCCGCGCACCAGCTCGCTCAAGCGGTTGGGGCGAAAGGGCCGGCCGCGGCTCGTGAGAAAGACGCTCTGCTCGGCCAGGCTCCGCAGCAGGCGGGGACGCACCTCGTCCAGGTACTTTTCCGTCCACCAGAGCGCCCGCTCGCCGATGGGCACGTAGCGGTCCTTCTTGCCCTTGCCCTCTCGGACCAGCACCAGCCCGCGTTCCGGGTCCAGGTCGCCGAGGGTGAGCCCGATCAGCTCCATGCGCCGCAGTCCGCAGGAGTAAAAGAGCTCCAGCATGGCGCGGTCCCTGAGCCCCAGCGCCGTCGTGGTATCGGGGCGGGCCAGCACGGCTTCCGCCTCGGCCACGGTCAAAACCGCGCGCGGGATCTTCTGCGGGCGCCGCGGCAGCTCCAGATCGGCGGCGGGGCTGTAGAGGAGCCGGCCGGTCTTGACCAGCCAGCGCAGGAAGCAGGTGACGGCGCTGAGGCGCTGCGCCTGCGTGTCGATGCCGAGCGGCCGTCCGCTTGCCTGGCGGTGGTGCGTCAGGTAGCGCTGGTAGCGCTCCAGCATGGGCAGCGTGATCTCCGCCGCGCGGGTGATGCCGCGCTCTTCGCACCAGGTGGTAAACTGCTTCAAGTTGCTGCGGCGGTTCTTCACGGTGTGCGCCGAGTGGCCCGTGTCCTCCAGGTGGCGCACGTGCTCGGCGGCGAGCGCCGGGAGTGTACCCGGTGCGCTCACGCGCGCCCCTCTGCGGCGGAAGCGCTCACGGGTACGCTACGACGCCGGCCGTTCTTCTTCGGCTCCGCATACGTGATTTCCGCCGGCTCCGGCCGATGCGGCGCCAAGCCGCTGCCCGTGTGGGGCTTAAGTGTATCTTCCGCGCCCCGGCCTCCTCCCGGCCCCACCCCGCTCAGGGGCCGGCCGAGGCCCGGCCGCTCCCTTGGCACCCCCGGCCGATCCCGGTCGTACCCGGCGCGCAGCGCGGCCGGATCGATCAGCCCGGCCACAAAGCTTTGGCCGTCGCTCCCCTCGCCGGCGTAGAGCAGCTCGTACGCGGTGAGCGGCCCGCTCCGGCAGAGCACTACGTACTCCAGCTCCACCAGACGGGCCAGGTGCAGCTTGGTCTGGCTTACGCCGGTGCCGAGGGCGTCCCTCACCTCGCGCGCGGTGAAGCGGAAAGGCTCCGGCTCGGACGCGCCGGCGGCATCCTGCTCGGCGGGCGGGGCCTGCGCGCGGACCCAGCCGTGCAGCGCGTCCAGAAAGCGGCGCGACTGCGGCGGCAGCTCGTCCAGCGAGCGGCCCAGGACCGCGTCCGCCAGCCGGTGGGCGGCTTCGATGTCGGAGAGTTCCACCTCGACGTACTCCACCACGCGCCCGCCGCGCTCGATGTGTTTGATCTCGCGCTGGTGTTGGTGCAGCAGGGCGATGCTGTCGATCAGCGTTAGGTACTTTTCATGGTCCCTGCGCATGCGGGTGCGGTGGTCCCGAAAGGTGAGCCGCGGGGCGTGGGGGTTGACCACGGAGAGCGGCCGCAGCAGGCGCTGCGCGTTCCGGTGCAGCCGCACCACGTCGGAGCGCTCCTCCCGCGCCAGCAGCCCTTCCAGCGTGCGGCGCTCGCGCTGCACCTGGTGAATGGCCCTTGTCTGCGCCCGATCCTCGTCCACGGAGAGGACCAGCGCCCGGTTCAGCAGCTCTTCGTCCACGTCGGTGGCCGTGGTGGTGAGGAAAATCATAGTCGGCCCCTCGACGCGGTACTCCTGCGTGACCAGCCGCCCGGATTGCGGGTCCTTGCCGGTGCTGGCGATCGTCAGCTCCCCTTCGCTCTGCAGCAGCTTGAGGGCGTAGCTCGCTTTCTCCGCGCCCTCTTCCTCGACGACGGCAAGCACCTTGTGCCGCAGATCGGCGCCTTCCATGTAGAAGAGCGATTGCCCGGTGAGGGCCGAGTACTGCACCTTTTCCTCGGGCGGCACAAAGGCCAAGACCGCGTCCATGAGACTGGTCTTGCCCGCGGCCGATGCGCTCTGGACGATCACCGCCAGCGGCCGTTCCAGCTTGCGGGAGACGGCGGCCAGGTAGCCCACCTGCGTGTTGGTCTCCTCGCCCACCACGCCCGAGCGGCGGAAGTCCTCCGCGATCCGCCCCAGCAGATCGGGCGAGCGCAGCAGCTCCAGCGCCGCTTCCGTCTCGGCTTCGCTCATTGTGGGCGCGGCCGGCTCCCGCTCGGCCGCGGCGCGGAGCGCTTCGGCCTGCACGTCCTCCAGGCGCAGCAGCACGGTTCCCAAGTCCCGCCGCACCTGCTCTTCCTTGCACCCCAGCTCGCGCGCGACCATGCCCGCGAAGACGCCCCGCTGCTTGGCGCTGTACAGGTCCAGCGTGTCCACGTGCAGAAGCTCGCCGTAGCGCACCATGAGGTTGATGCGCAGTGCATCGGGGGTGGAGTTCTTCGAGAACCCCCGCACGCGGTAGCTGCGCTCCCCGAGTGAGACCACCACCTCTTCGGGGCGAATCTCCACGTCGGGCGCGGGCGGTGAGGGCGGGGACACGGGCTCCGGCGCGGGAGCGGCTTGGGGAAGAGCGGCTAAAGAAGGAAAGGTGGCCTCGGGGACGACGGAGACGGGCTCGGCTCCGGTCTCGTGCAGCGGCGTGGCCTGCTCCAGCAGCACGGCCAGACTACGCGCGGCAGGCGGCACCTGCAGGGCGTAGGCGTTGGCATCCAGCCCGCGCGGGAAGTGCACCCGCGCGCTTCCGATCCCGGCTTCGGCGAGTGTCGCCGCCAGCGCCCCGGCCGCGGCATCCCCGGCCCGGTCCGCGTCGTAGGCGATCAGCACGCGGCGGGTGCCGAGTTCGCGGAAGCAGTCCAGGTGCTCACTCGTGAAGCCCTGCACGCCGAAGCTCCAGGTGACGTTCTGGAAGCCGGCTACCCAAAAGGTCAGCGCGTCCAGCGCCGCTTCGCACAGGATCACCTCGCCCGCGCCGATCAGACCTTCGCGGTTCCACACGCCGCGGTGCGGCCCCGGCAGGTACAGGTGCGCCGGCGTGCCCTTGCGCAAGTCGTCCCGCACCTTGCGGCCGTACAGTTCCACCACCGCGCCCCCGGCATCGAAAACCGGCACCACCAGGCTCCCGGCCAGGTGCTCGTGCCCGCTCGATCTCAGCACCCCCAAGCGCTGCAGCCGCGCCCGCGCCTCCTTCCGGTCCGCCCGCTCGTCCAGAGCATAGCAGAGCGTGCGGTCGGCGTAACCCAATTGGAAGCGCTCCACCAGCTCCGGATGAGAGAGGCCCCGCCGCTCCAGGTAGCCGAGCGCTTCGGGGCTCTCCACCAGCCGCCGGCGGTAGTGCGCCAGCACTTCGGCCAGGAGCTGGGCATCGGCCGCGGCATCCTCGCCCACCGGCGCCGCGGCGGCCGGGCGGGCGCCGGAGCCTGTCAAGCCGGGTGAGACAGTCGCGATTCACTATTACCGAGCAGCCGACTCCTTCTTCGGCGGGTTGATCCAAGCCGCCGTGGGCAGCGCCGGTGGCCGGGGCAGGCCGCGCAGGAAGCGCTCGGGTCGCGCCTCGTAGGCCGCGGTCAGCACCCGGGAGCGTGCGTCGTGCAGCGCCTCCGCGCGACCCGAATGCACGGCCTCGGGCGGCATGCGCCCGATCCCCGAGTGGCGGTGCTCCTGGTTGTACCACGGGAAGAACTCCCGGCAGAACCGACGCGCCTCGAGGAGGGAGCGGAAGCGATCCGGGAAGCCGGGCCGGTACTTCAATGTCTTGAACTGGGCCTCCGAGTACGGGTTGTCCGTCGAGGTGTAGGGGCGCGAGTGCGTCTTGGTGACGCCCAAGTCCGCCAGCAGAAAGGCCACCGGCTTCGACGTCATCGCGCTGCCCCGATCCGCGTGGATCGTCAACTGGTTGCGCTCGATCCCCTGCTGAGCAACCGCCTGTGCGATCAGCTGCTCCGCGACCGCCGCCGACTCCCGGTACTGTACCGTCCAGCCCACCACGTAGCGGCTGAAGACGTCCAGGATCACGTAGAGATAGTAGTAGCTCCACTTCTCGGGGCCCAGCAGCTTGGTGATGTCCCAGCTCCACAGCTCGTTGGGCCGTTCGGCCAGCAGCTCGGGCCGGGTGTAGCTCGGGTGCCGGAGCTGGTCGCGCCGCTCGCGCACCTCGCCTCTCTCGGCCAGCAGGCGGTACATCGTGCGCTCGGAGCACAGATAGCGCCCCTCATCCAGCAGCGTCGCCCAGACCTGCGCCGGCGAGCGGTCCATGAAGCGCTCCGAATGTAGCTCCGTCAGTACCGCCTCGCGCTCGCTCTGCGAAAGGGCGTTCAGCGGTTCAGTCCGGGGAGGGCACGGTCGCGCCGGCGCAGGACGCCGCCGTCGGTAGAGGGTGGCGGGGGCCACGCCCAGGGCCTGGCACGCGGGGCGTATCCCCACCGTGTCGCTCAGCTCCAGGGCGGCCTGCTCCCTCACGCGTCGCTGCTCTCGTTCGGCTTCGCGCCCCTGGGCTCGAGCAGCTCCCCCAGCAGCGCGGAGACTTTTCCCTGCACTTCGATGACCTTCTGCGCCTTCGCCAGCTCCGCTTCGGCCCGCGCCAGCTTCCGACGCAGCATCTCCACCTCGGCGGCGAGCGGGTTCGGCTTGGCACGGCCCCGGGGGCGGCTCAGCGCCTCCAAGCTGCCCTGCTCCCTCTGGCGTCGCCAATCCGAGAGGAGGGAGCTGTAGAGCCCTTCGCGGCGCAGAAGCGCACCGATGGCCCCCGGCTCGCTGCAGGCGTCGGCCTCGCGCAGGATGCGCAGCTTGTACTCCGCCGTGAAGCGTCGCCGCTGCGGCCGCTCCACCAGCTCCGGGTCCGGCAGGGTGCAGCCCGGCGAGTCGCCGGCGGCCGCTGCACTGCGCTCGCCTACGGCTCGCTCCATTCCGCGGCCGCCGGCTCCGTTCCTCTGAATCTCAATCATCTCCTGGGTCCAATCTCGCCCTCGTCGTGAATCAGTCATTCCTTCAAGGTAACTGTCTCACCTCAACCTGGCAGAGAGGGGCCGCTGCCGTCCAGCTCCAGTGCCACGTGCGAGCCGTCGTATACGTAGCGCGTCATGCCCGCGGCGGTGGCCCTGCGCACCCGCCGGTCCCACCCGTCGTAGCGAATCGGGCGGAACTGCATCGAGTAAGCGGAGCCGAATAGCATTCGGCCCCGCTCAAACTTTGTCAGGCTTGTAAGCCTACGACATGCAAAGCGATTGCCATCAATGAATTACCGCGCACCATCAGGCTCGTCATCTAGAGCATTGAGAAATTCTTGGGGGTCGCCTACAAACTTGGAGCCTGAGGATTCCTCAACTGCATTACGTACCTGAAATGAACTCGGTTCCAAGAGTCGCCACTCCTCAGTAAGGAGAGCACAGTCCAATGACTCCGAAATGTGCAGAACTGAATCAAGGAACTCATCGTATGGCGTTCTAAGATCCACGCGAATGGAAATCTCCTGGATCTGCCCATGCTCGGTAAGCAGTTCAATCCTATTCCCCTCCTCGTCTCCCCATGCGGTGATACTTGGATGCCAAGTGGTTCCTCTCGGCAGCAGCATGTCGAATTGACTTTCACAAGCAGCCGGTGCGTGATATCCTTCCCACCAGTCTATGGAATCGAATTGGTCGCGGTCCAACACCTGACCTGTGCAAATCCCCAAATGTCCCAGCTTTCGACGAGGGATGAGGTGCAGACCGAAATGCCAGGTAGCCATAGATTCACCTCATCTACCAGCGGAATAGATCATCGTAAGCGTTCAGGAGGTGGGCAGGAGGTGGGGTGCAGGCAAGCCGGCGCGGTGAGCCTCGATGGCACGCGTGAGGTAGTCCAGCATTCCCACGCCTCGCTGGCGGCACGTTTCGCCCACGGTGAGGACGCGCTCCACGAAGCGTAGTCCCCGCCCGCTGTTCGAGCCGAAGCTTCCCTTCCTCCAGAGCACCGGTTTCCGGAGCGCACGCTCGGCGACGTTGTTCGTCGGCTCCACACCCTCGTGGTGCACCCACGTCCACAGCGCCGGCCACAGCTTGCTGAGGTCGCGGCAGAGGGCCCGCGCTTTCCCCTTCATCTCCATCCCGCGCCTGAGCAGCCGTTTCAGCCGCCACCGCACCGGTACCCGCAGGCGCGCCATCCGGGCCCGCGTGATCTCGCCCGCGCGGAAGCGGCCCCACAGGTGGAAAAGCCGCCCGCACTCGGCCAGTCCCCAGCGCCCCAGACGGGCCACCTCGCCGTCCCGCTCACTGAGCCACCGGAAGTCGCGCTTCAGGTGCGCCCAGCAGAGTTGTCGTCGCTCCGCCGAGTACTGCCGGTACGCGCCCCAGCGGTCGCTGCCGACGATGCCGCCGTAGCCCCTCCCCAGCAGGCGCCGCGCGTCCGGGCTGCCGCGCCTCCCTAAGCGGAAGAGCGTCGCCTCCGCCGTGACCGCCGCCCACACCCAGCGGCGCTGCTTCCGCAGCCGCCAGCCGGTCTCGTCCACGTTGACCCCCGTGCTCGCCCGCACCGCGCTGCGTACCTCCGGGTAGGCCGGCAGCAGCGCCTGGCTCGTCTCCTCCACACGTGCCTGCACGCTGCCCAGGCTCGGCGGCACGTCCAGCAGATCCGAGAGCAGGGCCCGCGTCTCCCGGCGCGAGAGGCGGAAGCGACCCGAGAGCAGCGCCGCGAAGGCGCTCAGCCGGGCGCCGAAGTGCGAGCTTCCCACCCCCGCCGGCAACTCGGCGCGGGTGTGTGCGCGGCAGTGGGGGCAGCGCACCTGAAGCAGCTGGTGCTCGGTGATGACGGCGCGCACCGGCGGCAGCTCCGCCACCGGATGGATCACCGCCTCCCCCACCACGGGCGCGCCCGCCAGATCCTGGCCGCAGCGCCGGCAGGCGCCGGGGTAGTGCGGCAGGGTGTGATCCACCCGCTCCGGCGCGACCCGGCTGCGGTGGTGTCCCTGGTGCCCCTTCTGCCCTCCTCGCTTGCCGCCGCGCGGCGCGGCCCCCGGGCGTGGGGGTGCGCTGGGCGGATCGGAAGAGGGCGGGCGCGACGAGTTGCCTGAGTACTGCGCCAGGCGCGCCTCCAACTCCGCGATGCGCGCTTCCAGCACCGGGAGCTGTGCCACCGCCGCTGCGGCGGCCTCCAGCGCCCCGATGACCTCGCGCACTCGCGGCGAGAGAACCTCGCCCTCCGCTTCCAAGACTTGGACAAAGGACATGGCTTCCACCCCGCCGCATTTCCTGCGCCTCACCCACCCCCTGAACGTATATGGACTCCTACCGCAATGGGGGAGGGACGGCTGAGCTGAGCAGGGGATCGGATGCAGTCGTATATCCGGCCTCTTCGGTGGAGCTGCTCGCTCCGGGCCATCATGGAATTCGCGCGCCGGGTGCCAATCGCTTACTCGACCTCTTGAGGTCAGCGTTCAAGTTCGGCTTCACCCCGGCGGCGGTCCGACCGCTCTGCCATGTCAGCGATGTCTCTCCACGCTCTCGATCGGGTGGGCCTCCCCTCTTCGTGATGTGTCCGTTTCGTCCCTGACGATTCAGGCGGCTTGTGGCACGTAGTTGCCGTCGAAGGCGCGCTCATGCTTCCAGACTGCCCAGAGGATGCGCGCCATCTTGTTCGCCACGGCGACGGCCGCACGGTTACAATGCCCCGACTCGACTCGCTCCAGCGCCCAGCGTTGCAGCCGCGTGAGTTCCTGCCCCGCTGTGCGGCGTCGCTCTGCCCCGAGGAGGACGGAACGAGCGCCGTGGATCAGCAGCGTCCGCACGTAGACGTCGCCTTGTTTGCTGATCCGGCCCAACCTCCTACGGCTGCCGCTGGAGGACTCGCGCGGCGTTAAGCCGAGCCAGCTCGCCAGGTGCCGCCCGGAGGGGAAGTCGTGCACCTTGCCTACGGCCGCATACAGCGCCGTCGCCGTGAGGATGCCGACCCCCGGGATCTGCCGTAGCGTCTGGAGGATGGGTTCCTCGCGCACAAGCTGCTCCAGATCCTCCTCCACCTCTTGGATGTGTGCCTCCAGTGCGCGGACTTCCTCGTAGGTCGCCCAGGCAATCCGCCTCACCCGCGCAGGCAGTCGCTCCTTCGTCTCGTCCAGGAGCTGCGGCAACTCGCGCAGGAACCGACTCGCGCCGGCTGGCTGCGTCAGACCGAATTCGCGCAGCAGAGCGCGCAGGCCGTTGATGCGAGCGGTGCGGGTGGCCATCCACTGCGAGCGCATCCGGTGCAGAGCTGTGATCGCCTGCTGATCCTCGCTCTTGATCGCCACCGGCTGGATACCGGCACAGCGGAACGCCTCCAGGAGTGCCTCGCAGTCCGTGCGGTCGGTCTTATTGCGCCGCACGTAAGGCCGCACGAACTGGGGTGGGAGCAGGATCACCTCAAAGCCGAGATCCCGCAGCCGTCGTCCCCAGTAGTGGCTGCTGGCGCAAGCCTCCATAACCACCGTGCCGTGCGGCCGATTCGCCCAGAAGCGTTCGAATTGGGAGCGCGAGAGTCGTTTGCGCTCGCTGATCCGACCGGCCGCGGTAGAAACGGCCACCTCGAAGACGGACTTGGCCAGGTCGACGGCGAAGATTACACTGCTCATGGTGGACTCCTTTCGTGCAGGGTACTCGATTGGCCTCGAGACCAAGGTAGTTTCTCTACCTCGCACGGGAGGAGTCCATTCTATCACTTACAACGGTAGGAAAGCGAGGTCGGTCCCATGCTCGAAGACCATGTAGACCCCCCCTATAGGGGATAGCTCTCGTATGGCTGCCTTTGCCGCGGCCGATAACGTGTATTCCTGTCCGATGTTACGCTCGAAGAAGTCTCCGGTTGTAATGAAAAAATCACCACTCCACCATGATGAATGTGAGGATCGTACTAGCTCCTGTACACCTGCAAACCGATGGAGGGCGAGATTGCACCCCACCCAGGTTTCCGTCGCTAATCTCGGTTGTTGGATGCGCAACTGCCAATTAGCATTGTTACGTGTCGCTAAGCATACCCCCTTCGGAAATAGGCGCAAAAATCCTTCTCTAGCCTCTCCCTCATCGAACCAGCAGTCGTCACCAGATAACTCCAGCAATAAGTACTTGCTATCGGCCGTAGAGAGGCCAAGACCGTAACTCCGCAGAATATCAGTGATCTCCGGCGGTTGAGTATGAGTGATAATGCTCATTTTGCGTAATTCTTGTAAGAGCCGAACTTCAAGATTCGGGGAGAATGTCCCCAAGCCCATTCCAGATGCAGGAAGCTCTTTCTTCCACCTGCAGAAATCCTCCACGTCCTTTCAGCACGCCCGCCAGGGCCAGCCCCCTTCAGCCAGCCTTTCCCCCAGCGGATTGCACCTGGGTCGCTACCGATCCGGGTTTGACCGCGGGATCTGAAAAGGGCAGCCTTCAGGTTCCGGGTCTGGCTGAGTAAGATGCTTCGCCCAGCCTGCCCAGCAACGAGGAGAGGAATTCCGATGCAAGAACCATCTCCACTGGGTGGACAAAGCAGCAAGTCATCGGTCAGCTCCCAAGCAGTCTCTGACAGTGGATCGTCCCACAGCGACTGCTCGCCCCCTCCAGTCCTAGATTGGATCGCCACGTCCGCCGCACTCGGCGTGCTGCGGATCGCCCGCCCGATCAGCTCCTCGCGCCGCAGGTCCTCCGCGGCCGCCCTGCGCTCCTGCTCGTAGATCGATTGCAGGATCACATCTTTATGCCCGCCCCAGGTGCCCAGGCCCGAGCCCCAGAGACGCTCCACCCATCCGTGTGGCCTCGGGCTCCGCCAGCTGCCCGCGTTGGAGACACCCGGCAGTTCCCACAGGAGACACTGACCCTGCGTTGCCCTCCGGAGGCAGTTCAGGCCCGAGGGATCCGCATTGTTGACCGGGTCGTTCTCGGCATATGCGTACGGGTTGATCCCGCCCGCCAGCCCGATCGGGTCCTCGCTCAGGAAGCGCCCGAGCTGCGGATCATAGTAGCGCGCCCGGTAGTAGTACAGCCCTACCTCCGCGTCCCACTCCCGCCCCGTGAAGCGGTACGGCTGAGACACCCCCTCGCGCTCCACCTCCGCCTCCCCCCAGGGCGAGTAGTGGTACTCGTTCACCAGGTTGCCCGCGGCGTCCAGCAGCCCCACCACGTTCCCGGGCCCGTCCGCCAGGTAATAGTAGACGCTTCCACCCCGCTTCACCGTGTGCGGCTGGTCCACCCCCGGGAAGTACGAGTACTCCGCCACCACATTGCCGCTGCCGTCCACCTCCAGCGCGATCTGCGAGCCGTCGTACACGTAGCGCGTCGTGCCCGCGGCGCTCGTCTTCCGCACCCGCCGGTCCCAGCCGTCGTAGCCGTACGCCACCGTGCTCCCCACCCCCTGCCGCACGGTGCGAACGCTGTCGAGCTGCCCCAGGCTATTCCAATGCAGCCGCTGGTCGAAGGCCAGCGAGTCCGCCGCCAGGGACTTCCGCGTCACATTGCCATCGAGGTCGTGCTCCAGCGCGTAGCCGCCGAACGCCTCCAGCCGATTCCCCTCCTCCACCTGCGCCCCGGAGTCCGTCCGGTTCCCCACCGCGTCGTAGGCGAATGCCGAGCGGTCCAGGAAGCCCGGCACTGGCTGCATGGAGCAGATCTGGCCGAGAACCGGGTCCGGCTCGCACACCTCCTGCTGCGTCACCAGCGTGTCCTCCCGCAGCACCAGCCGCCCCACCCGGTCGAAGTCGAAGGACCGCGGCGAGTCGCCCGCCGCCACCGTCGTCCCCCGCTCCACCACCCGGTCCAGCGCGTCCAGCTCGTACCACACCCCGATCGCCCGGTCCACCGCGGGATCCGAGTAGCGCACCGAGGTCGCCCGCGTGAAGACCGTGTCCGCCGTCGGGAAGGCGACCCGCCCCAGCCGGATCGAGTCCGTGAACAGCACCGAGGTCGTGCTCCCGGCCAGGTCGCTGATCCTCCGCGGCCGGTACGACTCGTCCGCCCGGTGGTACTCGTGCGTCACCGAGTAGTCCAGCGCCGCCGGGTCGGCGGTATGCACGTTGATCCGCACCCCGTGCTCGTCGTGGAGCGACTCCAGCCGTGGCGCTGCCCGTTGCGCACCGTCACCTGGTCCTCGAAGCGGATCCCCGTCCCCGCGCCTCCCCAGCGCGTGCGCAGCGTTGTCCGTGCTCTCCTCGTTCGAGGCCGCCGACGCCGGACACCCAGGTGTGTAGCGTCGGGTACTCCCGTCGCCGCCGATCCCGAGTGCGGGACGACCCTGCGCGTCCAGGCGGCGTCGGTTGGAGCCCGACGCTTTCCGCCGCAGTCGGGAGGAGGACACCATGAACGAAGGAGCGGGGGTGCCGCGACGGCCGCTCCCGCTCCCCTGGTCGTTGTTCAGGCCAAAACTTCGACTCCGCCGCTCCGGCGTGGCTTACAGGCCGAGCCTCCGGAGAACTCGGGCGGTTCAGACGCGGATCCGTTACCCCGCCGAGGCGCTGTTCCGGCCGCCTCGAAAGCTATACTCGATCGCGTCCGAATTCCCTTCGCATGCAGGGGCACCGCCATCGTTCGTGGTGCCCCTGCATGCGAAGCTGAGCTACTAGCCTTGTGTGGATCTAGGGATCCGGCAGAGGCGTGACTTCACGGCCTCGGAGTTGGCGCTTGATCGCACTGGGCCTCTCATGCCGAGTTGTGCAGCTGCTCAATCAAGAAGCGGCGCATTCTCCGGACATCGGCTTCGACTTCTAGCACGTTCGGATCGGTTCCGTTGACCGCGACTGCGCGGTGTATTTCGAGTTCCTGCCAGCAGCTGTACCAGCTCTGAAGTATTGACGGCTCCCAAGGCGTACCAGCCTGGAGGGAGGCTTCCAGCTCGTCAACCAATCGCGGAAAGCGGATCGCGCGGGATGTGTAGTGATCAATGCTTTCCAACATCCGGCGCCAAAGCTGTTCTTGGTGCTCAGTCATCAGGTTACCTCCTCAGTGGCCCAGTTTGATAACCGTCCAAACTCGACTTGCCACACCATTGGTGACGACGCGAACGTTCTCAAAGGTATGGACGAGTCCACCGTACTTCCCAGGCGTCTTCACGCCGTTGGCGATTGCGTTCTCAACTACCGACACGGGAACGCCCCGCGAGAACAGTGCGCCATTCTTGATGATGGTTCCGACCGGCTGCATTCGCTCAAGCGCGTGTATCGTGTAGGTGATTCCATTGATCGTGGCTTCACCGCCTGATGCAGCCGGCCAAAGCGAAGCCGCTGCTGTGCGCGCTCCAACCAGTCTAATCGCACCTGCCGCGAGTCCTCCAGACATCCATCCAACTAGGTCTGCGTACCATGGTGGAGTCTCGACGGCATCGCTGAATCCTGTCAAGAACACACCTGGTGCCGGATTCCTCGTCGTCGGAGTGAAGCCGGGTGTACTGCGGATCGCCTCCCCGAGCAGCTCCCGCTTCCGCGCGTCCGCCTCCGCCTGCTGCAGCTGCTGCAGGTACGCCGCCTCGTCGTCCGGATCGTGCAGATCCGTCAGCGCACCGAACAGCCAGTTGCGCTGATAGATCCGCCCCTGCCACCCCACCGGCCGCGGAAGGTTCGAGATCCCTTCGAGGTCCCACAGCAGACACTGCCCCCCCGTCGCCCGCTTCAGGCACGTCAGCCCCGACGGATCGCTGTGGTTGACCGGATCGTTCTCGGCGTACGCGTACCCGTTGATCCCCCCCGCCAGCCCGATCGGGTCCTCGCTCAGGAAGCGCCCCAGCTCCGGATCATACCAGCGCGCCCGATACTGGTACAGCCCCACCTCCGCGTCCCACTCCCGCCCCGTGAAGCGGTACGGCTGCGCCACCCCCTCGCGCTCCACCTCCGCCTCTCCCCAGGGCGAGTAGTGGTACTCGTTCACTAGCGCCCCCGAGGCGTCCAGCAACCCCACCACGTTCCCGGGCCCGTCCGCGAGGTAGTAGTAGACGCTCCCGCCCCGCTTCACCGAGTGCGGCTGGTCCACGCCCGGGAAGTACGAGTACTGCGCCACCACGTTGCCGCTGCCGTCCAGCTCCAGCGCCACGTGCGAGCCGTCGTACACGTAGCGCGTCGTGCCCGCATTCGTGGCCCTGCGCACCCGCCGGTCCCAGCCGTCGTAGCCGTAGGAGACCGTGCTCTCCACCCCCTGCCGCCTCGTCCACACGCTCTCGAGCTGCCCCAGGCTATTCCAATGCAGCCGCTGGTCGAAGGCCAGCGAGTCCGCCGCCAGGTACTTCCGTAGGACATTCCCGTCGAGGTCATACTCCAGCGTGTACCCGTCGAAGACCGTCAGGCGGTTTCCCCCCTCCACCTGCGCCCCGTGGTCCGTCCGGTTCCCCACCGCGTCGTACGCGTAGCTCGCGCGGCCGAGGAAGTTCCGCACCGGCTGGAAGTAGCAGGTCCCGATCCCCGGCTCCGGATCGCAGACCTCCTCCTCCGTGGCCAGGGTGTCCTCGCGCAGCGTGAGCCGACCTACCGGGTCGTAGTCGAACGCGCGGAGGGAGTCCCCCGCTCCGACGTTCGTGGCGCGCTGGACGACCCGGTCCAGGGCGTCGAGCTCGTACGCCACCCCGAGCGCCCGCTCCACGACAGGATCGGAGTAGCGCACCGAGAGCGCCCGAGCGAACACCGTGTCCGCGGTCGGGAAGGCGATCTTCCCCAGCCGGAGAGAGTCGGTGAAGAGGACGGAGGTCGTTCCGCCGGCCGGGCCCACGATCTCCCGCGGGCGGAAGGACTCGTCCTCGCGGTGGTACTCGTAGGCGACGAAATACCCCGTGCCGAGCGGCGAGGTGGCCTGCACGCCCGTGCGCACCCCCTGCGCGTCGTAGGTCGAGGTGAGCGTGTAGGCGTCGGGAAGCCCCTCTCGAACGCTCTTCTGGTGCACGAGCCGACTCCCGGCGGCTTCCCACTCCACCTTCACCGTATCCGTGCTCTCCCCGTTCGAGGCGGCGATCCAGGCGCCCAGCGGGTCGTACTCGTAGGTCGTGCGCTCCCCGTCCGCGTCGCGCCAGCGCACCCGGTCCAGCGCATCGTACCCGAAGGCGACCGTCTGGCCGCGCCGGTTGGTGTGGCGCACCAGGTTCCCACTCGCGTCGTACCCGAAGGTCTCGGTGCGCCCCAGCGGATCGGTGCGCGACTCGACCCAGCCGAGCGCGTTGTAGAGCGTCGAGTACGTCTGCCCCTTCGCGTCGCTCACGCGGATCAGGTCCGTGGCGTCGTACTTGTAGGTGGTCGCGTTCCCCGCCGCGTCGAGGGTGTGGCGCAGCCGGTTCAGCGCGTCGTACTCGAAGCCCACCGAGTCCCCGAGCGCGTTGCGGATCCGACGCACCCGCCCCGCCGAGTCATAGGCGTAGGCGACGCTGCTGCCGTCCGCCCCCGCGACGGATTCGGTGTTCCTCCAGCCGCTCGCGGCGTAGTGGAAACCCCGGGCGCCTCCCGGCCCGTATACGGTTTCGATCTGGTCCGACAGCTTCTCGAAGTAGAAGGCCTCGGAGCCGACGCGGCTGAAGAGCAGGTCTCCGCGGTACGTCGGATCATTGGGGTCCAGCTCGAACTCATGGAGCACCTCCTGCAGCCCTCCGATGGCCGCGCTCAGGCGGTGGTCGGGGGTGTACCCCATCTGCACGAGCTGCCCGGTGCGGTGGTCGTGGACCCGGATGAGATCGGTCCCCGTGGGGTCGTATGCGTAGTCCACCGTATCGCCGGCGGGCGAGACCGTGCGCTCGACGCGGCCGTGCTCCGTGCGCTCCGTGAGGCTCACCCGTCCGAGCGCTCCCTCGACACGGGTCGGAGCGTTCCATCGGTCGATCGCCAGCCGGGTGACGTTCTCCCTCGGGTCCGTGATCTCGGCGCGGAGATCGGAGGGGAGCCGCTGAGCCGCGGGATTCGTGAAGGTGCCCCGCCCCGGCTCCGGCAGCACGGCGGCCGCCCAGGAGTCGTAGCGCGTGGTGGGGCGGAGCTGCTCTCCGTCCGCCGTCGTGATCCGGGGAAGCGTCGAGGCGGCGACCTGTCCCGCCCCGTCGTAGTCCAGGCCGTACCCGCTGCCCCGGCGGTCCCAGTACTGCACCAGGCGGGAGCCGTCGTAGTGCATCCGGAGCGCCGGAACGGAGTCCGGGTCCGTGATGCGCACCACCCACCCCGAGCGGTCGGTCTCCACCCGCGTGACGCGGCCGGCGGTGTCCCGCACCGTGGCCAGGCGGCCCTGCGGATCGTAGCCGAGCTCGATCGAGAGGCCGGCGGGGTCGGTGATCCGCTCCAGCCGGTCCAGTGCACCGTAGCCGAAGGTGATGCTGCGGCCCTCCCGGTCCACGATCGACTTCAGGAGGCCGTACGTCCCGAACACCGCCCGCGTTCCCCCGGGATACTCACGGTAGTACTTGGCGTCCGAATGCTGGAACCAGAGCTGAGAGAAGTCGCCCGGCGGCGATTCATAGCTGCAGATGCCGGAGCTGCACCCCAGATAGGTGAAGTAGGCCGCGGAGCCATCGCCTTCCGTGAGCACGATCGACTTGTCCACCCGCACGTGCAGGCGCTGCACCCCGGCGAGGCTCCACCCCGCGCCGAAGGGACTCTCCCGCTCGTTCACCACCAGCACCCGCACCGGCGCCGTCGCCTCGGCGAAGCGCGTGCCCTGCCAGCTCCGCACCACCGCCGTGTACGCGTACGCCCCCGTCGGAAGCGCGCTCGCGTCCAGCTGCGCCGCCAGCCGCTGCGTCTGCCCGCTCCCGGCGGCGTAGAAGTTCTCCGTGCTCCCGTTCGCCAGCCGCACCCGCGTCCCGCTCGCGTCCCGCAGCGAGATCGACAGCTTCTCCGGCACGTCCCCCGGCGCCGGCGTCACGTCCACCTGCACCAGCGGGCGCGGCTCCGCCTGCGCGCTCGAGTAGAGCAGCGTCACCGCGCGCGGCTGGTCCAGGCTCACGTACGCCGGCGTCGTGTGCGCCAGCACGGCGTCGAACCTCGAGGGAATCGACAGCCCCTGGTTCTGCGGCTCCAGGCTGATCTCCGGCGGCGACTGCCCCCCGGCCGGCGCCGCCCACCCCAGCAGGGCGAGCAGCGCCAGGCGGGGAGCCTGCCCCCGCCACTTCCACTTCATTCGTGCGTTCATGTCACGTCTCCTCAGTCGCTCTCGCGAACAAAAGCCGAAAGTTGAAGATGGGCTTCGCCTCCTCGCGCACCGCCCCGGGGGCTATGCGTGCGTCCAGATCCGGGGCGAGGGGTTCTCGGGGGAGGCGTCCACGTGGATCGCCCCCGACCCGTCCTCCGCCGCCGGGTAGATCCCGATGCGCCGGAACCCGACCGCCAGCAGCGCCTCCACCACCCGAAAGCGCTCCAGGCCGCTCGCCACGCACAGGTCCACCGCCCGGCAGGGAACCTCCAGGTGCGCACTGCGGCGGGCACCGCCGACGCGGGCGTTGTGCTCCGGCGGCCGGTGGTCCGAGGTGATCCGGAAGGGCACCCCCGCCCGGCGCCGCGCCGCGCTCAGCAGGCGCAGGAAGGCGGGGTCCATCCGCTCCGGGTGGTGGAAGTCGCGCCGCACGAGCTCCGGGGCGATCTCCCGCCACACCGGGTGCGCGGCCTCCGCCCGCTCGGCCGAGCGCCCGGGGCTCATCGCTCCTCCGTCCCTGCCGCACTCGCCGGAGCCGGCTCGGGGTGGTCCTGCGTCGCGGGGGCGGAGCCCGTCCGCTGCTGGATCCAGGGGTGCACCACGGCGTAGCCCAGGAGCAGCAGCAGCTCGAAGGAGTGGCTCACCCACCGCTCCAGGGCCGCCGCGAGCTCGGGGGAGGTCTCCAGCACGCTTCCGGTGGCGAGCCGAGCCAGGAGGAAGCTGGCCACGACGGCGGCCAGGCGGGCATGGATCGCGTTCACGAGGTCCTCCTCTTTCGCGTCGTCCGGGGACCGGGGCCGGCGTCCAGCCGGTCCAGGCGCTGGAGGATGTGCTCGAGGGCGGCGGCCTGCGCGGCCTGGAGCCCGCCCACCGCCTCCAGCTTGTCCGTGATCTTCTCCAGCGGGCGGATCACCTGCTCGGCGATCCGCTCCCACTGGTGCTTCTGCTCGCGCTCCACGGCCACGGAGCGCTCCCGGGCCTCGTCCGCCGCCTCCCGCGCCTGCAGGTAGAGGCTCTGCAGCCCGGTCAACCGGGCGCCGAACCCGTCCAGCTCGACGCGGGTGGCGAAGGTGCGGCGCAGCTTCTCCACGAGCGCCAGGAAGAGCAGCGAGGCGACGAAGCCGCTCCCGGCGATCGCCGGTCCGTCCAGCACGAGCACGCCTTCCTCGGTCATGGGATTCCTTTCGTTGGAGGACGCGAAGAGGCCCCTGCCCGGGCGCTGTGCCGAGCGGGGCCTCTCCGGCCGATGTGTGGCTCTGTTCCCCGCTCCTGCCGAGGAGCGGGCCGGCTGCGGGTGATCTCGCCCGAGCTACACCTGGCCCGTGCAGGAGTAGAGGGTGTCCGCCACCTCTCCCGCGGACAGTGTGTTCAGCACGCTTCCTCCCCCGTCCAGATGGACGATGCGGTAGCGGATCCGAGAGAGGGCCCCGACATCGCCGTGGACGGCGGCCGGAGAGTACGGCGCGCGGGTCCACTGGCTGGAGGAGAAGGCCTGCGTGATCACCGGCGAGTAGCTCCCGGAGCCCACCGCGGCCTCCACCCGGATCTGGTGGCTCGCGGCGCTCCCCTCCACCGTCCAGGCGATCGTGTGCTCCAGGCCGAACTTCACGCCTCCGGAGTTCGGCGGGCTGTTGCACGCGCCGTCGTAGGTCCGGTCGGCCGTCGCCCCGATCAGCCGCGGCGGCGTGACCGGCCCGGCGGCGACCTGCGCGGGGATCTCGACCCGCTGCGCGCTGGAAGGGACCCCGTCCACCCACGCCCGCAGCTCGACCCAGGTGGGGCTGGATCCCGCGGCCGGACGGGCCCGGATGGCGGTCTCCTGGCTTCCCTCCACGCCGTTCCCGTCGAAGTCGTTACGCCAGCTGATGTCCCCCGGATCCCGGTACTCCACCCGCCCCGCCAGCGTCGTCCCACGGTAGCTGGTAGCGGCGATCGAGTAGGTGGTGGAGGTCTGGGTGGTGCTCACCTCGATCCGCGGCTGCGGAGGTGCGCTCGGCCGGTGCAGCTCGGCCAGCGCCACCCCGTCCACCGGTGCCAGCCCGGAGGCGGCGTTGTAGCCGCGTACCTTCACGAAGGCGGTGCCGCCCTCGCCGCAGACCACCCCGCTGGGGTCGCTCCCCGAGCGCCCGTCGATGTAGCGGTCGGCGGTCGTCGGCACCCCCGGAGCCCAGCCGATCCCGACCCGATAGTAGATCCGCTCCGTGTCCTCGTCCCCGGACGCGCTCACCACGACCTGACCGTTCGGGTCGAACGACACCTCGGGCGTGCCCACGTTGGCGACGGTGTCCGCGTCGAAGGTGTGGGTGCCGCTCTCGTAACGCACCGCGCCGGCCTCGTCGGTGTAGCGAACCGCCCAGGCGATCACGGCGTTGTGCTTCGCCGAGAGCCCCACCTGGTGCGAGTAGGGCGGCGCGGTTTCCTGCGTCCAGGTGCCGTCCCCCGGCGTCCCCGCGTCGAATCCGCCGCCGCCGCTCCACGACTTGAAGAAGACGCCCGTGGCGCGCACCTCCGGGTCGTGGATCTCCAGAGCCACGGTGCCCCAGGAGCCGGCCTGGGAGACCCGCGGCTGCACCCGGAAGGCGGGGTTGGCGTCCACGTAGGCGCTGTCGCGCTGCGGCTGCCCCGCCAGGCCGAGCACGCTCCCGCCCTCGAAGCGGTTGTACGGCGTCACGCGCCCGAACCAGCGCCGCCTCCGGTCGGTGACCCCGAGCGGGGCGCTCACCGTCACCGACTGGCCGTCCGCCAGCGCCTGCTGCGATGGCTGCTCCAGCGGCTCCGGGCTGGTGAACAGGGGGTCGTCGTCGATCTCGAAGCGCGCTCCGGCGCAGAAGGCTCCGCCGACCGCGCTCAGGTAGAGGCGGTCCGTGTCCTCCGACCAGGTGAGGTCCACCGCCTCGAGCCAGGGCTGCTCCCGCGCCGGGAGGGCGAGGCTCACCCATCCCGAGCGCTGTCCCGTCTCCCTCCCCTCGGCCTGCAGCTCGATCGCCCGGACGGCGTCCCGCAGCAGCGGGCGGTCGTCGAGGACGCGGGCCGTGCCGGAACCGTCGGAGAAGGAGTGCGCCGGACCGACCTCCGTGCCCGAGGGCACGAAGAGCGAGGTGTCGCTGCCCTCCCCGGTCACCAGGGACCAGATCACCCCGTCGATCCGGCAGTGGAGCCGGACCTCCTCCCCCGCCGTGCTGCCGACCTCGGCGAGGACGTCCGCCGTGTCCCGGTCGGGGCCGAGCACGAAGCGGGGCGCCACCGTCGGCGGCTCCCGCACGGGCTCCACCTTCAGGCGGTGCACGACCCCGGGCTCGAGCGCGGCGTCGCGCGGCTCGAACTGGAGGTAGCGGACGGATCCCGGCAGGGGGATCCGCGTCCGGTACTCGTTCTCCGTCCGGAGGAAGCTCGTCGGCGTCATCCCCTCTTTCGGCCAGGGATCGCCGGGAACCGACGCGGGATGCAGCAGGTCGAACACCTCCACCTGCGTCACACGGGAGCCTCGCGTCCACCGGAACACCACCTCCGTCTCCGTGCGCTCCACCTCCCGGAAGTCGAGCAGGCTGAGCGATGGGTCGAACGACAGGGCCGGCCGCAGGCCGTCCGCCGTGCGGGAGAGCGCCAGCCCCGCCCCGATCTCGACGCTCGTGCCGCGCTCCGTGCGCTCCCCCTGCACCAGGGTGGTGGCCAGCCCCGTCGTGCGGGGAAAGCTCCGCGGCTCGGGGCGGAGCACGGTGGAGTCGTTCAGGACCACCTCCGCCTCGATGAGCGTCTCGCTGGCGGGATCGAGGATCACCCGCTTCTCGAGGACGCCCTCGCTCGGAGAGTCGTCCTCCGCCTCGGCGGCGGACCGGATGCCGCTGCCGTCCGTGACGAAGAAGTCGATCCGGGCCACCTCGCCGAGGGGGTCATGAACGATCAGGACGAGGGTGCCATGTACCTCGTCGTGTAAACCATAGGTGCCGAGCTCTACGTTGCTCATGCCTCACCTCCGGACGAGCCCGCTTTCGGGCTCCACGCGTTTCCTAGCATTCCGTTCCTCCGAGTCGGGTAGGTGGATGGTGTTCGTGTCCCGGACGCGCAGAGGCCCCGTCCCGGGCGCTCTCCCGGGCGGGGCCTCTCCGGCCGATGTCGAATGTCTTCCTGCCGGTCCGCCGGGGCTCAGCCCTTCGCGGCGCGGGCGCGAATCTCCTTGTGCTTCCGGACTACGTCGTCCGTCCGGAAGATGCCCGCCTGCTTGCCTGCGGAATCGGATGTGAGCAGGGCCTTGAGGTCGGCGCCCTTGATGGTGACGTACTCCTCTGTGTTGGGGAAGGCGACGAACTTGCCGGTATCATCGAGCTTGCCGAGAACCCGGTAGCTTTGGACGAGGCCGTTCCAACCGGCCTGATTGGTGAATCCGTACGCCTCATGCGTGGCTTTGATGTCGCCGTAGGGGGTCTCGAGCGAAACGGGGGTAGAGAGTTGCGAGATCATGATCGTTTTCTCCTGGTGCGGTAGTGTGGATTCCTGCGCGGCGAGACTCCTTCGCTGCGGACTTCCCGCGAGCAGTGCCGTGGCTTCGCCCATCGTTCCAGTCCGGAGTGAAGGTACCATGCGCTCCGGCACGCGCGGGTTACGGGTTGTAGAGCGGGAATTTGTACGGTGTCCCGTTGTAGTAGAGGTAGCCATACCCGACGAGGGCGCCCGCCGCCCCGGCAATGGGCAAGGTGTTGACGAACTCCACGGCGTCTCCGCCGTTGCCGATGACGGTACGGTTCACGGAGTTGAGGTGGATCAGGGAAACCGTCCCGGTCCCTGCCGCGTTGACGCTGCGAAGCGCCTTGGAGTTGGCGAGCACCACATCGCCCGGATTTGCGCCCCCAACCTGCGTAACCGGACCGACGGTCGTGACCTGCCCACCCGCCGGCGCGATGTTGACGACATCTGAGTTCGTGAGGTTGCCGACGCCGATCATGGGAATCGCGCCCGTGCCCGCTTTGTTCACTCCGTGAAGCAGTCCCGTGTACTTCAGGATCACGTCTCCCGGTCCGGCCCCAGTCGTCGTGGTGGTTCCCCAGGCGAGAACGCCGGGGTCCCACAGGCGGCCCCATTCGCCCTTCGCCCCCGTGTTGTCGATGCTCCCGAACACGATTCCCCGATCGGCCGTTGCGAGGCTGACTTTGATCCCGATCAGCCCACCCGCGCCGACCCCGTGGATATACCGGGTCGAAAGGTCTCCGCCGTCGAGCGCCAGGTCCCCCGCCACGGTAAGCTTCGAGCTTGCGAACTGGTTGGCCCCGGCGATCCTCACGTCCCCGCTCAGCGTGCTCGATCCAGTCACCGCAAAGGTGCTGGAGAGGCTCACCGCTCCCATCACGGAGAGTGCGTCCGAGAGAGACACTCTTCTCCCCGTGGGAACAGTCAGCGCCAGATCTCCACTGCTGTCCACCGCCAGCCGCGCATATGCGCTCGGCCCGCTCTCGAGCTGGAGCTGCCAGGCCGGGTCGTTCACCTTGAGCTGCATGGTCCCTCCTCAGATCAGCAGAAGTACGTTGCCGAAGACCCGCAGCGGTGCCCCGGAGGCGGCCGCGGGGTCGATGAAGTGCGCCCCGTCCGCGGCCGCGACGAGATAGGCGTCCGCCGGCCCGGAGGCGGCGAAGGAGTAAGAGCCGTCCGGGTCGAGCACGACGGCCCCCAGCCGCGCCGGGGCGGCCGCCCCGCTGCCAAGCGGCTCCGTCCACTGGCTGGTCGAGACGGCTCGGCTCATCCCCCCACCTCCGCGTCCGTCGCGTCTTCCGCCAGCAGCGGCCCCAGGGCGAGCAGCGTGGCGGGCGCCAGCTCGCACGCCGTCCCCAGCTCCGGCAGGCGCAGCGGCTCCACCGGGAGCGCGGTATCCATCTCCAGCAGCTCCCGCAGCCCGGCGTGGAAGGCCGCGGGATCGGTGAGCCGCACCTGCCCGGGCTGCACCTCGCCGTCCACCTCCACCGGGACGAATCCGCCCGCCGCGTCCCGCTCGGCGAAGCGCTCCACCAGGCGGGCGCGCGTCTCCTCGACCGCCTGCGCGGCCGCCTCCACCGCCCGGGCGAGGCACGCCACCCGGTAGCTGGCCCGCACCGGCAGCGGCACCCGGATCAGCTCTCGGAGGGGCGGAATCGCGTTCAGGATCTCGCAGTTCTTCATCTGCATGCGTTCGCTCCCTCCTTTCGGCGTGCCCGCTTCGTGGCGCCGATGGCGCCGGTGCTTGTCCGTTCCGCTTGCATCGTCTTCCTCCTGGAGTGGGTGCCCGTGAGGGCGTTCATGCCGCATCCGCTGCGGCGGGGAAAACGGAGAGGCCCCATCCCGGACGTTTTCCGGGCGAGGCCTCTCCGGCCGATCTCTCTCTTCCTCCTCCGGCGTCCGCCCTGCCGCGGGGAAGCTCGCTTCCTGCGCTCCGCCGTCCTTTCCGCCGCCCGGGCTCCGCTTCGACTCCGCCCGGCGAACGGCGGGAGCGCAGGGCGGTGATCGAGCGGGAGGATACGCGGCCGGTGGCGAAGGCTCTCCTACCGCGCGTTCCGGCATGCCGCGGCGGGAACGTCGTAGATCTCGCCGCACGCGCGGCGCTGGCACTTGTACGAGGCCACCCGCGCCTCCGGCGCCAGCCCCTCCAGCCGCGCTACCAGGTCCTCGCTCACCCGGAAGGCGGGCCGCGACCCGCACCGCGGACAGCTCACCACCGGCGCCCGCAGCCGCTCCCGCCGCGGCTCCGTCCCGCTCGTCTCCATGCGCGCCTCCTCTCCTCGGGGATCCCCCGCCGTGCCCGGGACGCGAAAGGCCCCGCCCCGGGCGCTCTCCCGGTGGGGGCCTTTTCCGGCCGGATCTCTCGATGTTATCTTCCACCAAGTGACTGCTTCGGTATTTCTTCGGACGAAGTTAACGATTACAATAATCATTGTCAAGGGTATCAGACGTACTTGATGGAATCGGCCGGAATTATGTGCTTGCTAGGTGGGCTTCGTTGATTAGAATGGTTAACCATTCCTCTGTTCCCGGAGAGCCCCCCACCCGCGAGTCCCATGACCCCTCCCGCCGGGAGAGCCGACGAGCCGCCCGGAAGCGTGGGCGAGCGCATCCGCTGGACGATCGAGGAGAGGCTCGGCGTCTCCCACGCGGAGTTCGCCCGCCGACTCGGCGTGAAGCGCCCCCAGCTCTCGCGCTGGGTCAACCGTCCCGACCTGCCGCCGAGCGAGGCCTCGCTGGAGCGGATCGCCGACCTCGCCGGGGTGCCGGTCGCCTGGCTTCGCTACGGTGTCGGCTCCCCCGACGGAGTCGAGCCGGCGGAGGCGCCGGAGCGCGCGGGGGGAGACGACCGGCTCGCGGCGGAGGATCTCTTCCGCCACTTCGAGGGGCTGGTGCGTCGCATGGGGGGGGCGGACGTCGCTCCCGGGGAGCTGCGGCTCCGCAAGCTGGACGTGGTCGAGGGGCTGACGCGCCTCTACGCGGCCCAGGGAATGATCCCGAGCTGGGTCTACGATCTCAAGGGAAGGATCCTGCGCGATGAGCTCTGAGGAACAGACGGTCGTGGACGCCTCCGCGGCGCTGGTGCGCCACGGCTGGGGCCTTCTCGGCGAGGCGCCTCCGCGCCTCCCGCTGCGCACCGACCAGCTCTCGCGGCTCCTCGTGCTCTCCCGCACCCGCCTCTGCGAGTATCCCTTCCGCTCCGGCACGGTGGGGATGACCATCCCCTGGGGCGCGGACGAGCACGCCATCCTGATCGACAGCACCGCCTCCCGCGCCGACTACGCCTTCACCGTGCGGCATGAGCTGGCCCACGTACTCTCCGGCGAGGTCAGCGACACCCTCTTCCTGAGCGCCGCCGACACCCTCTCCTTCTCGGAGCGCCGGGCGGACCTCTTCGCGGTGGCGGACCTCGCCCCGGGGTGGTTCCTCACCCAGCTCCGCGGCGGAGGCCGCCCCTGGAGCCACCTCCGCCTGGAGGTCATGCAGGCCTTCCGCGCCCTCACCGACGGCTGGAGCGAGGAGCGCCTGCGCGACCGCGCCTGCCTGCGGGTGGAGCTCTACCGCCGACACTCGATCTGAGCCGAGGAAGGAGAAGGCCGTGGCCCTCGGCCCGGGACGCGCCTATGTTGACTCCGGACCCCATCGCCACCCCGCCCTTCGCGGTAGCCCCGTCCCGGAAAAGGAGGCCTGTATGCGCCCGACGAAAGTGGAGACGCGCCGCTCGGTCGTGATCGCCGGCCTGCTCCTGCTCGCTCCCATGCTCGCCGTGGCCTGCTCGGACGCGGACGACGGGGCGGGCGCGGCGACGGCGCCGGGGGAGGCGACGGTGTTCGAGGGCGCGCGCCTCATCCCCGGCGACGGGAGCGCGCCCGTCGAGGACGCCGTGTTCGTGGTCGAGGACGGCCGCTTCGCGGCGGTGGGCCGCAGGGGCGCGGTGGAGGTCCCCGCGGGAGCGGCGCGCGTGGACCTGGCGGGGAAGACGGTCATGCCGGCCATCGTCGACGCGCACAAGCACTTCGGCGCCACCCGCGACGAGGTCGTCGACCAGCTGCGGCACATGGCCTACTACGGGATCGGCACGGCGACGAGCCTCGGTCTCGACGCGGGCGACCTCCCCTTCCAGCTCCGCGACGAGACGATCGAGGGCGCCGCACGCTTCCGCACGGCCGGACGGGGGATCACCGCGCCGGAGCTGGGACGCTCCGAGATCCCCTATTGGGTCACCACCGAGGAGGAGGCGCGCTCCGCCGTGCGGGAGCTGGCCGACCGGAAGGCGGACCTGGTCAAGATTTGGGTCGACGACCGTGGCGGGCAGTACCAGAAGCTGAGCCCGGAGCTGTACGGAGCGGTCATCGACGAGGCCCACCGGCAGGATCTGCGCGTCGTGGCCCACATCTTTACCCTCGAGGACGCGAAGGGCCTCCTGCGGGCGGGCGTCGACGGCTTCGCCCACGGCGTCCGCGACCGCGACCTCGACGACGAGGCCGTGGCGCTCTTCCGCGAGCGGCCGGGGGTCGTGCTCGTGCCGAACCTCCCCGACCGAGGTGTGGCCGTGGACCTCGGCTGGCTGGCCGGGAGCGTCCCCGCCGGCGAGCTGCGCGAGCTGCAGGCGGCGGCCACCGACCGGCCCGAGGCGCAGGAGGCGTTCGGGATTCAGGCCCGCAACCTCGCGCGGCTCCACGCGGCGGGCGTGCCGATCGCCCTGGGCACGGACGGCAGCACGCCCTGGGCCCCCCACCTCGAGATGGAGGACATGGTGGCGGCGGGGATGACCCCGGCCGAGGTGATCGCGGCCGCGACCGGCAGCGCGGCCGCCTGGCTCCGGCTCCCCGACGTCGGCACCGTCGCGGCGGGGAAGAGCGCGGACTTCCTCGTGCTCGACGCGGACCCGCTCGAGGACATCGCCAACACCCGGCGCATCTCCGCCGTCTACCTGCGCGGCGCGCCCGTGGACCGCGCGGCGCTGAGCGCCCGCTGGACGGGCGCGCCGTCGCAGGCTGCGCAGCGGTAGGCGGAACGGGGGGCGGAGCTCAAGGCCCGTCTGCACCGGCCCGCGCCCCCGCCTCGCCGACGCCGACGAGGCGGGGGCGGCGCGGGACGGTGCGGACGTTTCCGGGGTTTCCGCGCCGGTCAGCGGCGCGGAAACCCCGCCCGCGCCTCGGTGCCGCGCCGCCCCGGCGGCACCAGCTCTCCCGCCCCCTCCGGCGCGTCCACCGCCTCCCCCCACACGTGCTCGCCGAACCACTCCCAGTTGTGCCACATCGCGGCCAGCTGCTCCTTCGGCTTGTCGATCCCGTGCCCGAACCCCTTGTAGACGACCAGCTCCACCGGTACCCCCTGATCCTGCAGCCCCTGGAACAGCTCGTACGCGTTGGCGATCGGCACCCGCCGGTCGAACTCCCCGTGCTGGATCAGCGTCGGAGTCCGGGCCTGCGTCACGTAGGTGATGGGAGAGGTCCGGGCGTAGATCTCCGGGTCGGTCCACGGCGTCGCCTGCAGGTACTGCCTCGTGAACGGGTGGATATCGGTGTTGACGTAGTAGGTCATCCAGTCGGAGATGCCCGCTCCGACGGAGACGGCCCGGAAGCGGTCGGTGGTCGTCGTGAGGAAGGCCGAGATGTACCCGCCCTGGCTCCATCCCATCGCTCCCATGCGGGTGGTGTCGACGATCCCCTCCCCCAACAGGTGGTCGACTCCGGAGAGCACGTCCCACGCGTCGCCGACGCCCAGGTTGCGGACGTTCAGCGAGCGGAAGGCCTCGCCGTAGCCGGCGCTTCCGCGGTAGTTGGGGCGCAGCACCAGCGCGCCCTTCGCCAGCCACTGCATGACGGGGTAGACGTATCCCGTCACCGGCGCCGGCACGTCGATGCCCGTCGGTCCGCCGTGAATCACCACGAAGAGAGGGTAGAGCCGGCCGGGGTCGAAGTCCCGCGGCTTGTGCAGCACCCCCTCGATCCGGCTCCCGTCCTGGCTGGTCCAGGAGACCACCTCGGCCGTCCCCAGCTCCCATTCCGCGATCTGCCGCGTCAGGTCGGTGAGCGCCACCGGCCGGAAGCGCTCGGTCGGGGTGAGGTACACCTCCGGCAGGGTGCCGGGCGTCTGCCCCACGAGCGCCATGGCGCGCCCATCATGGGAGACGTCGTAGGCGGAGACGTTCTCGGGGGTGTCCGACAGCCTGCGCGCCCGCCCGCTCCGCGGGTCGATGAGATAGACGTGGCGGAGCGTCCCCTGGCGGGCCAGCGCGTAGATCCCGCTCCGGGTCCAGGAGAGGCCGCCGAGGTCCTCGTCCAGGTCGACCGCCAGGCGGACCGACGCGCCGCCGGCCGAGGGGACGATCCGCAGCCGGCCATTCCGGTAGTAGTTGCTGGTGGTGTCGCCCTCGCTCGTCTCGTACAGGATCGACTCCCCGTCTGGCGACCAGACCGGCCCCCCGTCGGAGCCGGGATCGGTGACCAGCGGACGAGTCCGGCGGGTCTCCACCTCGATCACCGAGATGTCGCCCGAAGCCCAGGAGTTGATCAGCGGATCGCGCTGGTGGCCGAAGGCGATCTGGCGACCGTCGGGCGACCAGGCGAAGCCGGTGACCGTGTACTCCGTCCCCTCCGTCAGCCGCCGCGGCTCCGGGAGGGCGCGGCACGACTCCGCCGGCCCCGCGGAGTCGGCCGGCGCGGAGCAGGCCGGCTCCAGGGGATTCGCGCCGAAGTCCGCCGGCACCTCCACCAGCCAGAGGTGCGCCGGTCGGTACTCGGCGTCCTCCACGCTGAACGCCCCGAAGCGCTCCCCGCGCGCCTTGCTCGCCCCGGTCTCCGGGTCGCTCGCGGCGAAGGCCAGGCCGCTCCCGTCCGGCGACCAGGCGTAGTTCGAGACGCCGTCCGGAACCCGCGTCAGCGGGAGCGCCTCTCCACCGGCGGCGCGCAGCAGGTGGATCTGGCGGCGGTCTCCCCGGTCGGCCAGGAAGGCGATCCAGCGCCCGTCCGGGGACCAGGAGGGCGAGGTGCTGCTGCCCTCCTCGGTACGGGTGAGCCGCACCGGCGGCTGCCCCGGGCCGACCCTCCAGAGCTCGGTGTCGAAGCGGTTCTCCTTCCACTCCGCCTCCCGCAGCGAAAAGATCACGCTGCTCCCATCCGGCGACACCGCCGGAGCGGACGCCGTGCGCAGCTCGATCACCTGCTCGAACGAGGGACCCGGCACCGGGGACTGGGCGATCGCCGGGCCGGCGGCGAGCAGGAGGACTCCGACCGGAAGGGCGCGGGATCTCATGAGGCCTCGGGGAAAAAGGGAAGGCCTGGCGCCGGCCGGGAGCCACCCCGGCCCGCGCCGCCATCGAAAGCAAGGTGCGGCTCGGCCCGCGTCGGGGCAAGCGCACCGGTCCCCATCGCGGCATCCCCGCCGAGCTCCCGGATGGCGGCTACCGCCCTCGCGCCCCCAGGTAGATCGCGTTCCAGAGGAGCTGCGCGGGCGCGTCGAACACCGCGCGGTAGACCGGGTCCTCCGCGAAGAGGACGATCCGGCCGCGACCCACCGCGTCCGCGGTGGCGTACGACCGGCCGGCGTAGCTGCGGCGCGTGTTGTCCGGCCAGACGAAGCCGCTGACCAGCAGGTCGTCGCCCGCCGCGTAGAGCACCGGATTGGCGCCCGAGCGGGAGGCGCGCAGCGGGAGCATCTGGACGAGGAGCGCCATCTCCGGCTCTTCGAGTCCGTAGGTGAGCCAGTGCGTCCGATCCAACTCTCCGCGCAGGAAGGCGCCCGGCACCGCGAGCGGGGCGTCGGGCCGGGTTTCCGGCGCGGCCGCCGGGGGAAGCAGCGTGCCCGCGGGGGCGCTCTCCTCCGCGCGCCGGCGGATGGCGGCGAGGGTGTCCCCCGGGAGCGCCGTGGTGTCGGGGAGCGCGTAGTCGGCGCCCAGATCCTGGTCCTGCAGGTAGCTCGCGCCCCCGGCGTAGCCGATCAGCGCGCCGCCGCGCTCCACCCACCCACGCAGCCTCTCCACTCCCGCCTCTCCGACCTCGCGCCCGTACCCGGAGCCGTTGGGGAGGATGAGGACGTCGAAATCGTCCAGCGCGAGGGCGTTCAGATCCGACGTGCGCACCGCGGTGAAGGGCTGCCCCACCCGGCGCTCCAGGTAGAACCAGAGGGCGCCGTAGGAGGTGGCGCTGACGCCTTCGCCGGCCAGTACGGCGACCCGCGGTCGGCGCAGCGTCCGGGTCGTCTCGCCCCCGACGCCGGTCGGCCCCCGCTCCTGGAACTGCGAGCGGGCGGCGAGCACCGTGACCCCGGCGTCCCGGGCGAGCACCTCGATCCGCTCGTGCAGCGCCTCCGAGTTGCGGCCGACGCGCGCGATGTAGCTGCCGCGCGGAAAGGCGGAGTCCTCCACGACCAGCGCCCGCTCGGCGACCGCCACGTTGAAGCCCTCGTCCAGCAGGCGCGACAGCAGACGGGTCGCTCCGAGGCTTCCCGGCGCCCAGACGTACACGCTCCGCGCGCGTCCCGTCACCCCGCCCTCCCGCGGCCAGGCGACGTCGCCCTCCCATCCGCCGGGCGCCCGGACTGCCCCCTCGGGGAGGGTCAGCGGATCCGTGGCGAGCCCCGGACGGTCGGCACTCCACAGCGCATGGATCCCGTGCGCCAGCGGGAGACTCCAGGCGGTGAGGTCGTAGAACGCGAACTCCTCCTTCTCCGACTCGGCGCGGCGGAGATTGCGGGCGAAGCGCGCCAGCTCCTGCTCCGTGAAGCGGGGAGGGAGCTCCACCTCCGGAAGCAGCAGCGTGCGGGCGAGGCGGCCGTTGGCCTGCGCGAGATCCACCAGCAGGGCTCCGACGGGAACTTCGCGTTGCGCCCGCGCTCCGCTCAGATAATCCATACCGGTCGCCGGCCCGCCGCGGACGACCCGCTGCACCTCCACCCCGTGGCGAAGCAGCGTGGTCGCCAGCCGCATCAGGCGGTCCGGGTCGTCGCCGGGCAGCAGGAGGACGCTGCGCGCCCCGCCGCGCGCCGCCTCGTCCGGAACGGTGGCGAAGAAGCGGTAGTAGTCGAGCAGCCGCGCCTCCCGATTCCGGACGGCCGCCTCGATGGTGGCGAGCGAGGTGACGAAGTGGCCGGCGATCCCCCGGGCGAAGGTGAGAATCGTGCCGTCGTCGCGGCGCCAGCGCACCCCCTTGCCGCCGCCGCCGTCCGTCTCGTACGTCATTCCCGTCGCGCCGTGAAGCGTCGGATAGGTATCCCAGTAGCCGGGGTAGAAGAGGTCGAAGACATCGCGGGTGTAGTAGCTCCAGCCGAGCTGATCGAAGGCCTCCGCGTTCGCGCGGCCGAAAACGTCGAGCCACCGCTCCACCGAAGGCGGGTAGAGGGGGTTGACGGGGTCGGCGGGGGGGGGGAAGAAGTACTGCGTCGTCTGGCCATGCAGGTCTACGAAGACCTGGGGCCGCCAGCGCTGCATCTCCGCGGCGACCGCGCGGCTCTCCGTCTGTGTGAGGCCGAGACCGTCGCGGTTGAGGTCGATCTGGTAGTGGTTGTTGTTGGTGCTCATCCCCCAGGGGGCGCGGTGCTCCAGCGCCACGGGGTCCGCGTCGCCCATCACGAAGCCGTTGTACCAGGCCACGTGCCGCTCGTGGCTCTCCGGGTTGTGCGCCAGGTTGATCAGCACCACCGCCCCCTCGCGCATCGACCGGGTTCGCGCGTCCTCGCCCGCCGCCAGCTGGTAGGCGACCTGGAGGACGGCCTCGAAGGCGGCGGTCTCGTTCCCGTCGTTGGCGGCGTTCAGCCAGACCGCGACCGGGAGAATGCGGATCAGCGCCTCCGCCTCCTCGGAGGAGGTGCGGCGCGGATCGGCCAGTCGCTGGAGGCCGGTGCGCACCTCTTCGAGCCGGCGGATGTTCTCTTCGCTGGAGACCGCCACCAGGTGCATGGTCTGCCGTTCCACGCTCTGGCCGTAGTCCATCACCCGGACCCGCTCCGGGGCCGCGGCGGCGAGGGCGGAGAGGAACGTCTCCATGCGGCCGTAGGTGGTGTGCCAGCTCCCGAGGGGATAGCCGAGCACCTCCTGCGGGGTGGGAACCCCCGGCCGGTAGCTCCCCGTGGCGTAGAAGTCGAAGGTGCTGTCGGGGCAGAGCCCGAAGGCGAGACGCGCCTCCAGCTCGGTCCGACATCCGCCCGTCTCCGGTACCTGCGGCAAGCGCTGAGCGGTGGCGGGCGCGGAGAGAAGCACGGCGAGGACGAGGCAGCCGGGCAGCGGGTGGTTCGGGCGCATGGTCGGAGAGCGCGGGTGGGAAGGGGCAACCTCCATGGGGCAGACAAGGGCGCGGGGACATCGTACCCAACCGGTTCCGGGGCTGCAAGGCGGCGACCCCGAGGCGCGATTCGACGCTGCCGGGACGCGGCGTCTCAGCCGGCCGCCGCGAGCGCGAGGGCGAACTCCTCGGCGTTCGTCACCGCCTGGCCCCGGTAGTGGTTGTTGAACACCACCTCCACCTCGTCCACGTCCGGGCGCGCCGCCAGCTCGCGCGCCCGCCGCACCCACGGCTCCAGCTCCGCCGCGCCGTACAGATAGTCGTACCGCTCGTCGCGGGTGGCATCGGCCCGGAACCAAGCCGCCGCGTTGCGGCCGTGGAGCCGCAGGTAGGCGACGCGGCTGGTCGCCTCGGCGGCGGGCTCCAGAGAATCGTCGAAGAGCGGCTGGTCCACGTTCACCAGTCCCACTCCCCGGTCCCGGAGCCAGCTCCGGAACGCCGGATCGTCCCAGCTCCGGTGGCGCACCTCCACGTGGAGCGGGAACTCCGCGAAGGCGTCCACGACGCGTTTCAGCCAGCGCCGCTCGTCGGGACGATTGCGGAAGGACGCGGGGAACTGCGCCAGGAGCGAGACCAGGCGGCCTTCCTCGTGCAGCGGCAGGAGGCCCTCGCGGACGGCCGCGGCGTCCGCCTCCCGCCAGGGGCCGCGCTCGTGCGTGAAGCCGCGCACCAGCTTGGCGGCGAAGCGCAGCCGCGGCCGATCCTCCGTGCGCCGCAGCCACGTGCGCGCCACGCGCGAAGTGACGGGTCGGTAGAAGGTGGAGTTCACCTCGAGCAGGTCGAACCGCGCGGCGACCCAGCGCAGCCGATCCACCCCACCGCGCCCCGGAGGGTAGACGCGGCCCGCCCAGTCCGGATAGTCCCACCCCGCCACCCCCACCCGGATGCCCGGCACGCGGACCGGGGCGAGCTCCGGCGGCGGCTCCCCGATCGGCTCCGCCACGGCGCGGCGGACGACAGGCGGCGCGGGCACGGCCGCGGAGGGCGGAAGGGCCGAGCCCGCCCGCTCGACCATGTCCCGCACGCGCGCGGGCGCCTCCCGCAGCAGCTCCGGGATCACCCGGGCCTCGGGGAGGTTCCGCCAGTAGAAGAGCGGCATCTCGGCGCGCATCGCCCGCGGCCGGACCCGTGCCGGGTTGAAGGTGCTCGCGTAGTAGGCGAGCCAGTCCGCCTCGACGGGATCGTGCCCTCCCCCGGGACGGGCGACGCCGGGCGAGAAGGCCAGCGCCTCTCCGTCCCAGTGCGCGCACTCGTCGGGGGTCAGGATGGACCAGCGCATGGAGGGAAAGCGGCGCTGGAAGAAGGGGGCGGCGCGCCGCACGATCAGGTGCCTCGGCTCGAACCAGGCGACGAAGCGCTCGGCCTCCCCTCCGCCGACGGAGCGGAAGCGGACGAACGCCGTCATCTTGTGGACGTCGCGGCGCACGGAGCGCTCCATGGCGTGCAGGCGCGCCACGTCCGCGTCCGCCGCGTCGTCCAGCAGCTCCCGCTCTCCTCCGACGACGCGCCAGAGCACGCGGTAGAGCCACGGCCACGCCCGCGGAGAGCGGTGGCAGGCGACCGCTTCGCCTAGCTCCAGCAGGCGGGGGGGCACGCGGGGCGACGGGGTGGTCTCCATGCCCGCTTCCGGCGCTTCCGCAGGCGCGGCGCGCAGCAGCGAGAGCTGGGGCTCGGCCGCCGACGGCCCGTCCCAGCGGATGGTGTCGGGGTCGACGCCGTCGCGCAGCAGCGTCCGGGCGGCGCGCCGGAACCCGTCCCAGTCCGACGCCACGACCGGACGCGCGCTCAAAGCTCGCCGCCGAGCGCCGCCGCCGCCGCCGCGAACAGGTCCATCTGCTGCCGCGCGGGAGCGACCAGGTGCTCCAGGCGCAGGGAGTCCAGCGCCCGCACCGCCGGGTTGGAGTCCGGCGTCGCCAGGAAGTGGAGCGCGCGCCGCGACACGTGGAGGCGTCCCAGGTCGTCGGCGCGCAGCTCGCGCTGGCGGCGGACCGCCAGGATCCGCTTCACGTTGCGTACGCCCAGCCCCGGCACGCGCAGCAGCCGCTCCCGAGGCGCCCGGTTGACGTCCACCGGGAAGTCGGCGCGGTTGCGGAGCGCCCAGGCCAGCTTGGGATCGATGCGCAGCGAGAGGTCCGGCGGGGCGTCCCGGAACAGCTCCTCCACCGAGAAGCCGTAGAAGCGCAGCAGCCAATCGGCCTGGTAGAGGCGGTGCTCGCGGACCAGAGGCGGCGCCTCGGCCGGGAGCCCCGCGGAGGGATCGGGGATGGGACTGTAGCCGGAGTAGTAGACGCGCCGGAGCTCGTGCTCGCCGTACAGCGACGCGGCCCGCTCCAGCAGGGCGCGGTCGGTGGCGGGGGTCGCGCCGACGATCATCTGCGTGCTCTGCCCCGCGGGGGCGTAGACCCGCCCCTCCCGCCGCGCGCGCGGCGGGAGGGGAGCCCCGGCGGGCTGGAGTCGCTCCGCGCGCACGGCGTCGATCCCCCGGCGGATGCGTCCCATCGCCCCCTCGATCTGCACCAGCCGCTTGCCGGCCGCCAGCGCGTCCAGCTCGGGCTGCGACGGCAGCTCGACATTGATGCTGAGCCGGTCCGCCCAGCGCGCCGCTTCGTCGATCAGCTCCGGCGACGCCTCGGGGATGGTCTTGAGGTGGATGTAGCCGGCGAAGCGGTGCTCCTCGCGGAGCGAACGCGCGACCGCGGCCAGCTGCTCCATGGTGTAGTCCGCATCCCGGATGATGCCCGAGCTGAGGAAGAGACCCTCGATGTAGTTGCGCCGGTAGAAATCCAGGGTGAGCTCGACCACCTCCCGCACCCCGAAGCGGGCTCGCGGCACATCGCTCGAACGGCGGTTGACGCAGTAGGCGCAGTCGTAGACGCAGTAGTTGGTCAGCAGGACCTTGAGCAGCGACACGCAGCGACCGTCGGGCGTGTAGCTGTGGCAGATGCCCGATCCCTCCGCCGATCCGATCCCATCCTTCTCGGCGCGCCGCCCCCGCACCCCGCTGCTCGCGCACGACGCATCGTACTTCGCCGCGTCGGCGAGCACCTCCAGCTTCTTCCGCAGCTCCATCGGCCTCTCCCCCGGTTGGATTCCGGCGAGAAACATACCGAATAGGAGCCGAAAAGAGAAGCCGGGGCGGCAGGCTCGTCGCGCTAACCGGTGCCCGTATCCGGACGCCCCCGATCACCGGACCAGGAGGACTCGCTGCTTGACCGGGTAGAGCCATTCCACCCCACGCTCGGTGACGATGGCGTCGTCCTCGAAGGGGATACGGAGCTTTTTCCCACCCCACTCGGGGATCGGCGTATAGGCGAAGAACTCGATCGAGAAGAGGTTGGAGGGGCGGATCTCGTAGGTCAGGCGGAGAGGGTTGAACCAGGCGATGGACGGCCCCACGCCGTGGCCGAGGTTCCCCACGGAGTGGGCGCCGATGATCACGTCCGTCGTCTCTCCTCCGTAGGGGCGATTGAACTCCTCCATCATCCGGAAGCCGCCGCTTCCGACCTCCCGCCGCAGCGCCTCCAGCGTCTCGGCCGCGGTGCGCCCGGGCCGGATGTTCCGCCGGACGATCTCCCGGACGCGGACGGCCTGGTCGAATGCATGCTGGATGCTGGCCGGAGCGGCGCCCTCCCCCTCGCGGAGCACGTACGCGATCCGCTTGACGTCCGGGCAGAAGTTCAGGTAGCAGACGCCCCCGTCGATCATCAGCACGTCGCCTCGCTGAATGATGCGCTCGTTCGAGCTCGCCTCCACGCCGTCCGGGCCGGTGATGTAGACCGAGGGCATGTCGAACGCCGATTCGAGACCCCTCTCCAGGATCCGATCCCAGATCCACCACGCCACGTCCTCGAGCGCCGTGACCCCGGGGGTGATGACCTCGTTCGAGAGGGCGCGCTCCCAGATGCGGCGCGTGATCTCGCCCGCCTCCCCGAACGCCACGATCTCGGAGGCCACCCGGCGGGAGCGGAAGTCCGATACGACCTTCTCCGCGGAAACCAGTCGGGAGGCATAGCGCTCGCCCAGCGTCTCCACGAGGTGGAGATACGCCGAGTGGGAGAGACCGTCGGCGGCCCCGATCTCCTCCGACATGTTCACCGCGATCCGCGCCGGGTCGCGCTCGGCGACGAAGGCGCGGAGGTCCACGTCGCCCCCGGCGATGTCATAGACGGGGCAGCCGGTGAGCATCCCGCCGCTGATCCCGAAGACGGCCCTCTCGATCCGGTTTCCGCCCCGATCGGAGAAAATGTAATAGCCCGTGTCGCCGGTATAGCCGCGTCCCAGGTCTTCGTAGAGAGGGTCGTTGTGCCCCTCCTTCTGGACCACGATCCACATCTGCGCGTCGTTCTCCCGCATCGCCTCCGGCAGGACGAGGTCGAACTTGTCCTGCCGGATCTGGCAGAGCCGGTCCCACCGGAGCCTAGCCTCCTGCGCCTCCAGCGAGGGAGCCGCGGAGCCGAGCAGGAGCAATGGCGCCAGCCGAAGGATCCAGTAGATCCGCCGGCGGGAGCGAGGGACCGGCCCCGCGGGTGAAGCGGACGTGGCGACACGAAGTACGGCCATGATTCAAAAGCTCCTGGCAGGAGGATGGGTCCGTCGGGGCGGGACGGTGGCGAGAGCGGAACCCGGAGTCCGCGGCCGAGGGCGCGGGGCCCGGCGCGCGGGTGCGGGGCGGAGCTTGCACGGGCGGACTGCGAGATGGACTCCGCACCCTCCACAGGAAGAATATTCGTACTGGATCGAAACGCCACCCCCTCCGGCCCCGGGCGAGACGCCCGGCCGGGTGGAAGCTGCGCGTCGCGCGTCGAGTCCCCGGAACGGGACCGCTCGGTGGAGCGGATCGCGGAGGAGCTACAGGAACGGAGCATCCCCATGAACCGGGCGGAAGATGGTCTGCAGGCGGCCGAGCACGCGGCGGGAAAGGGCTACAACGGCCCGGAGGGCCCGGAGGAGGTCCGCCGCGAAATCCGACGCGACGCCCCGCCGTGAAGGAGGTCCCGCCGCGGCTCAGCGGTGTGTCGCCCGCGCCGGGATCTGCGCGCCTGCGGGGAACATTGGCGCGGTCCGATCTTTTCCCGGCTCGAAAGCGGCTTATCCCCGCGCCTGCAGGGAACACGATCCCGGCCGCTGGCCGGGCGGCCGGGATGGCCGAAGATCGCGGGGGCCAGGGCATCCAGGGATTCGAGCGCTCCCGGCCAGAGCCGCTCGGCGACGGATCCGCCGAGGGTCTCGACCCGGAGGGCGTGCCCGTCTTCGGTGTGCCGGCCTGGGAAGACGAGCGTAGCGTGCCGTAGCCCGAGCACCTCCTCGGGCCACGGGTCGGGCACCTGTGCCTGAAAGGCCGAGGCGAACTTCCCCAGGTCGTGGAGAGCGGCGAGCGTGACGAGCACACGCCGCGATTCGCCGGGCGAGAGACGGAGCAGCCGCGCCGCGCGCTGGAGCGCAACGGGACGTACCTCCAGGATTGCCTCCATTGCCGCCGCGACGTCCAGCAGGTGATAGGCGACGGGATGATACTGCGGAGAGGGAGGGCCGGCGGCGGGACGAGCCTTGCCCCAGAAGGCGAGGTGGAGGTCAGCTACCGGGATCACGGATGAGGCTATCGGGACAGGTGCGTGCCGCGGTGAAGAGAGGATAGACCATGAAAGTCGCCCGCCATCGTCACGTCATTCATTGAACCTCTACCTCGCCATACGAAAGCCTCTCGGTCGCGGGAGGGGCGGTTTTCGCGGAGAGTAACTCCGGTCGTGCGGAAGATCAACGGGTGAGGCCAGGACGACGGACGCGGCGCAAAACCTCGATCGGCTTACCTCTGGGAATCGATCTGGCTCGGGTGTAGATTGGAGCAGCGGTCCTGATCGACCGGAAATTTCCGGAGGGACCGAGCCATGCGGATATTCATGGTGGTGATCGAGCGCTACCCGGAAACTAGTCTCTTCATGGGTTCGGTGCCCGGTTTCCCGGGTGCCCACACGCAGGCCGGCAGCCTCGACGAGCTCAACCGAAATCTGCGCGAGGTTCTCGAGCTGCTTCTGGAAGACGGCGAGCCGAGGCTGCAAGGGGAGTTCGTGGGCACCCACACCGTGGCCATCGCGGCATGAGTCATGGGCGACGTCTCTGTTCTCCGGCCGCGGGAGGTCGTCGCTCTCCCGGAGCACCTCGGTTTCCGGGAAACTCGCCAGAAAGGCTCCCATAGAAAGGACCGGCATCCCGACGGTCGTGCGACCACGGTTCCCTTTCATCCCGGCCGCGATATCTCGCCGATACTGCTGCGTCAGGTCGCGTCCGACATGGGTCTCACGGACCGAGAGTTCCTCGGCTCCCGATAGGCGCGGGCATCCCTCCCCCGGGTCCCGCCCGGCCTCTCTCCGGTCAGCGGCCTTTCCCCCTCATCCGATACCCTGATGCCTTCCGCGTTTCGTTGGATCCTGCTCCCCAGCCTCCTGGCGCTGCCGGCGGCGTGCGACGGAATGCCTTCCGGCGAGGGCCGGATGAGCCAGCCTGCCCGCCTCTCCCAGCGGCTGCGGGACGCCGAGGTCACGGTGGTCTACAACCGTCCCGTGGCTCGCGGACGAACGCTGTTCGGCGCCCTCGTCCCCTATGGAGAGATCTGGAACCCGGGCGCCGACGAGGCCACGCGCATCGAGCTCAGCGACGACGTTTCGATCGCCGGCCAGCCGCTCCCTGCCGGAAAGTACAGCCTTTGGGCCATCCCCGGTCCCGACGAGTGGACGCTGGTCTTCAGCCGCGCCTGGGACGTCGAACACGTCCCTTACCCCGAGGGCGAGGACGCGCTCCGCGTCCGCGTGCGCCCGCAGCCGGGGCCTCACATGGAGACGCTGGGCTTCTATTTTCCGATGGTCGACGCGGACTCGGCGCTGCTCGTCCTCCACTGGGGAGAGACGCGGATCCCGCTCCCGCTCCGCGTGCGGTAAGAGGAGACTCACATGCTCGCCGCGCTCCGGCACCTCAGCCTTCTCCGCCGCCCTCGGCGCGGGAGATCGCCCAGGCGGCGTTGACCAGGCCGACATGGCTGAAGGCCTGCGGGAAGTTGCCGATCAGCTCCCCGCTCTCCGGATCGACTTCCTCCGAGAGCAGCCCAAGGTCGCTGGCGTGGCGGACGGCGGCCTCGAAGGTCCGCCGGGCGCGCCCGACCTCGCCGAGCGCGGCGAGCGCCTCGGCGAGCCAGAAGGTGCAGAGAAGAAAGGCACCCTCTTCCCCCTCCAGCCCGTCCTCCGCTCGATAGCGGTACACCAGCCCCCGTGCGTCCGAAAGTCCATCCGCGATCGCATCGATCGTGGACCGCATGCGCCCGTCCGTCGCGGGGAGGAAGCCGACGATCGCCATCACCAGGCTGGAGGCGTCGAGAGCGTCGTCGCCGAAGGACTGGGCGAACGCCCCGGCGCGCTCGCTCCACCCCCGGGTCAGGATCGCTTCCCGGATCTCCCCGCGGGCCTCCTCCCAGGCCGCCAGTCGATCCGTGGCTCCGAGCCACTCCGCCAGCTCGACCGCGCGGTCGAGCGCCACCCAGCACATCAGCTTGGAGTGCAGGAAGTGGCGCGGCTCGCCGCGGACCTCCCAGATCCCCTGGTCTTTCTCCCGCCAGCGCACCGCCGCGGCGTCGGCCAGGGAGACGAGGAACTTTCGGGTGGAGTCGTCGAGCCGCGGGAGATGGTCCCGCAGGCGATGGACCGCCCCGAGCAGCTCTCCGTAGACGTCGAGCTGGCGCTGACTCCACGCGGCGTTGCCGACGCGGACTGGCCGGCTGCCCCGCCATCCGCGCAGGTGGGGGAGCTCGCGCTCGCTCAGGCCTTCCTCCCCGTCGACCCCGAACATGATCTGCAGGTCGCCGTCCCGCCGCATCCGGGAGCGCGTCGCGCCGGCCAGGAATTCGAAGAACTTCTCCGACTCGTCGGGGCAGGCGGCGACCCAGAGCGCCTCGAGCGTGTAGCTCGCGTCCCGGATCCAGCAGAAGCGGTAGTCCCAGTTCCGTGAACCTCCGACGACCTCCGGCAGCGAGGTGGTAGGGGCGGCGACCATCGCTCCCGTGGGGAAGTAGGTGAGCCCCTGCAGCACCCGCCCGCTCAGGTGGACCCGGTCCTTCCAGGGACCCTGGTAGCTCTGGTGGATCTCCGACCAGCTGCGCCAGGCGCGAACCGTGGCCTCCATCCGCGCCGCGACCTCCTCCTCCGGCCACGAGAGGGGCGCCCCCTCGCCGCTCGGCCGGTACTGCAGGGCGAACTCCGCGCGCGCCCCCTCGCGGAGGCGAAAGCGCGCGCGGGCCATGCCCTCTTCGATCTCCGGCTCGATCGGACAGAAGAGGCGGAGCGGGGCCGCCCCGCCGTGCGCGACGACCGCGCGGCCCGAGACGGTCAGCAGCGGAACGCCGCGGCCGTAATCCGGCCGCGGCGCGTACTCCATTTCGAGCTCCACCTTCCCGCGCTCGACATGGATCCGGCGGAGGAGGGCGTGCGGCGCGTCGGCGCCGAGCTCGTGCCCATGCTCGTTCGGGCCAACGGCGAGTGCGTCGGTCAGCACCGCCACTCCGCCTCTCGTCTCGAAGCGCGTCTCCAGGACCAGCGTCCCGTCCAGGTAGCGGCGCGTGCACGTCGACTCCTCCACCGGCTCGATCGACCAGTGACCCCCGCGATCGTCCAGCAGGCGGGCGAAGACCGCGGGAGAGTCGAAGCGCGGAAAGCAGAGCCACTCCACCGAGCCCGCCCGGCTGACCAGCGCCGCCGAGTGACAGTCGGAGAGGAAGGCGTGGTCGGCGATGGGAAGGCGGCTCAATCAGTCCTCCGGGGACGGAATCGGCGCGCCTCCGAGAAAGAATCCGGTTCCGTTCAGCGCCCGCCCTCGAAGAGCAAGGGCCTTTCCGCGCCGCCCACGCGGCTCTCGCCCGTCGCGACCGGCTTGGCCTTACGCCCCCACCCGGCGCGGAATGCGGCGAGGGTCGTGATGGCGAGGGTCAGGATCGTGAGGCTGAAGTTGATGAGCGCTTTGGCGATCGAGATGACGAAGCCCGGCTGGAGATCCTCGCGGAGGTCGTTCCGCAGCTGGAGCGCGTCGAGACTGAAGAGGCCGACGACGGCGATGGTCAGCAGCGTCACGAGCGCCGCGAAGATCGCGAGGACCCGGAGCACGCGGCGGTGGTCGCAGACGTAGGCGGTGACGATGGCTAGGATGAGGCCGAACGTCGGCGTCGCGGTCATGCTGCTGAGAACCCCTACGACGCCGGTTCTCCAAGCCATCTGGCCGGGTACGACCCTCCATCCGATCTGCGCGGCGAGCTCCGAGAACGGCACCAGGATGAGCAAGGCGGACATCGCGTACAACGGGGCCGCCATCACCTGGAAGCCCGGCCAGTCGAGTTTCTGCTGATTCATCGGTGGAGTCCCAACGAGTCCTGTGAATCGGCAGACGCGCCCTCTTGGACGCGTCTGCCAGGGTGAAGTGCTGGAGCGACGGCGACCCGAACCGATCCTGCTGGATCGGGGCACCGGCCGCTCAGCGGTCTACGCGTTCTCTTCCTGCTTCCGGCGACGGCGACGGCCGACGCCGATCAGGCCCAGGAGGCCGGTTCCGAGAAGCGCCATCGACGCAGGTTCCGGAACCACCGACGTGCTGATGAAACCGGTGATCGGAGCGCTGGCGCCGTTGACCGAGGTGCTGTTCACGGTCAGGAACAGCGTGGCCTCGTTGCCGGTGGTCACGTCAGTGACCATGAACGGCCCACGCATGGTGTTCGCGAACGTCACCTGGTAGTTGTTGTTGTTCGTCCGGACGACGCCGGTGAGGAGCGCCGAGAACATCTGATCGGGCATCCCCACCGGGTTGTACAGCTGGACCAGCAGCGAGAACGGCGTTCCGGTCACGTTCCGAGCCGGAACACCGGTGCCGCCCAGGATACCGAGGTTCCCGTTCGGATCCTCGATGGCGAAGAAGCCGTTCTCCGTGCTGCCCGAGAAGTCACAGTTGAGCGCGAAGGCGCAACCGATTCCCGCGGGTGCGGGCGTGTTGCTGTCGTAGGTGAGGGTCGCCCCGCCACCGACAGCGAACACGAAATTCTCCGCCGGAACGCAGCCGAGGCCGAAGCAGCCCCTCGCGTTCCCCGCGATGAAGACCTCCTGAGCGCTGGCGCTCCCGGCGGAGCCCAGCAGGAGTGCGCCGGTAGCCAGCGCAAGAGCGAGTCTTTTCGTCACGTGTAGCTCCTTCCCTGATGAAAGTCGATTGTCCGAGACACGCATCGTGCGGATCTCCGGATACGTCGGGTGAGAGGGCAACGCCGGCCGATCATCCGACTCGGCCGGAGGATGCGCTGCCGCAGCGAGGGCGGCGCGCGGGAACGATTGCTGGGATGTACCATCTCGATATTCCACCACATAGTTAGGGCTTCTAGACCGGCAGGGCAAGAGAGACGGCCGGAACCAGCGTGCCGGCGACCCGTACCGCCAGGCGGAACGCTTCCTCCTCGCCTTCCGTCACCGGGACGATCACTCGCACCAGCGCCTCGTCGCTGCGTCCGCGCAGGGCTTGGTCGCGCAACAGGTCCCACTTGACCGCGTATTCGTTCGCCTCTACCCGTCCGCGCCCTTGATACCAGTACAGCACCAGCGCCTTGGCGGCTCCGTTCCCGATGAGGTAGCGGTTCACCGGCACCTCGCCGGCGGCAGTGCGGATCCGAGGTTGGCTAGAGGTCAGCGGCTCCCATCCGCCGCCCGGGAGACAGTTCCTCGGGGAGTGGATCGTGTGTCCCTGCGACTGCTGCTCGTAGTATCCGACGTACACCGAGAAGGCGGCGGCCGACAGGTCGGCTCCGGCGGGCCCGTAAGACCGCAGGACGAAATTGTCCATGCCGGCGACCCGCTGCTCCGCCTCGGGAATGGCGATATCGGTCGCGGGCAGGCCCGCGATCACCGAAGGCACGGTGGCGTCCAACGGCGCCCGCAGCGGCATCGCGGTCTGCTGCTTCGTTCCGCCGAGCGTCGCAGCCCCCCCTACGGCGAGGACCAGCGCCGGCATCCAGCTCCACATGGTCGCGTTCATGAGGCCACCTTCCTGAATTGCTCCACCTGCAGGATCATCCAGGCGAAGGCGCCCAGGATGCCGAAAGCAACGACGAAGATGATCCACCCCTCCGTCATGTGCATGAATCCTTCACCGAGCGCGGGGTCCACGAAGTAGACGAGGAAGCCCGTGAGGAAGACGCGTACGCCGTTCAGAGCCATCGCCACCGGCAGGGTGACGGCGACCAGCAGAGTCCGGCCGAGGGGCGAATGAAGCCAGAGGCCCCCGATCAGCACCCCGAGCGAGAGCAGGGACGCAAGCGACCTCAACCCGCTGCATGCCTCCGTGACGAAGAGGGTCTGCCCGGGCAGGTGAATGACGTTGCCCTGCAGCAAAACGGGAATCTGCCGCCATTCCAGGAGCGCCGCGCCCATCTTGCTGGCCTGCAGCTGAAGCGGGAAAGCGATCGAGCTGAGGACGACCACCGGCAAGGGGATCGCCAGCACGAACAGCGTCAGCGGAAGCCACCAGTGCAGCAGCTGGCGCATCCCGAAGTAGAACACGATCAGCCCGAACACGCCCCCGACCAGTGAAGCCCGCATGGTGAAGAGCTCCGCGGCGAGCCCCCCGACGTAACGGAGCACGACGGCGGTCACCAGAAGCACCGTTCCGAGCACCCGCTGGCCCGCCGCATCCGGAAGGATGCCGCGCTTCCATGCGAGATAGACCGCGAGAGGGGCCAGGAGAAGCCCGTGCCCCGCATCGGGCTCGTGCCACCAGTCCCGGGCGAGCTTGAGGATCGGGACCCAGTACAGAACCGCAAACGCCAGGCCCGTTACGATCCACGGCGACAGCTTCCTCCAGTTCGCCGAGGGGAGTACCCGATGCAGCGGGAACGTGGATACCTGCTCCATGTCTCTACCAAGCCCCCTTCTTGAAGAGCATCACCGGCAGCGTCCGAGCCAGGATGCGTAGATCCATGGTTACGGACTCCTCTCGCAGATACTCGAGATCATACCGCACCTTCCGCCGGACGTCCTCCACGGAGGTGTCGTAACTCTGGTTCACCTGCGCCCACCCCGTGATTCCCGGCAGCACGCGCTGGCGATGGGCGTAGGAGTCCACCTGTTCGCGGAGCGCCATGAAGATGCTGGGCTGCTCCGGACGCGGACCCACGATGTTCATTTCCCCCCGGAGCACGTTGAAGATCTGGGGAAGCTCGTCCAGCCGATACTTCCGGAGGACCTTCCCCACGGGGGTGACCCGGCTGTCGTTGGGGCACGCCCACACCTGCGAGGCGGAGCCAGAGTCCGCCCGCATCGTGCGAAACTTGTAGATCGTGAACAGACGCCCGCCGTAATCCACCTTCCGGCGGCCACTCCAGCGGCGGTCGTTCGGGTTGCGCCGATCCAACCCGACGCGCGGCTGGGTGTAGAGGACCGGACCCGGAGAGCTGAGCTTGACCAGCAGGGCGATCAGCATCATGACAGGCGCCAACACCACCAGCGAGACGATCGCCACGCACACGTTCAGCGCCCGGCGAGAGGCCGGAGAGCTCCAGGGAATCGGAACGGCGCGCGTAGCCGAAGGACTCAGCGAGACGGTACCCGCAGTTCCTGCCACCAGTGCGTATTCAGACGGATTCGCGAGCTCCATCTCGCGCAAGGATGCTTCTGCCGCAGAATTCATGCAGTGGCTCCGGGGAGGGCTGAAAAATAAACGGTCCGAATGCAAAGCGGGCCCCGGTGGGCCCGGTCACACCCCTGTATGCAATGCCCGTGCTCTCCCGGACACCCCCCGGACGATCGACGATAAATCATTGTGCGGCGTACGTTTAAGTACATCTGGAGAGGTCCATTCGAGGGCATCCGGTCGTGGCGGGACACCGACTGTTGTGGGATATGTCCAACACCGACGCGGCACGGGGGCGGCTCAGGGAGGAGGAACAGGAGGAAGAGGCAGCTGAAAGAAGAAGCGCGTCCCCCTATTTTTCCGCGTATCGAAGCGGAGCTCCCCCTTCATCGCGGCGACCAGCTTCTTGCTGATCGTCAGTCCGAGCCCCGTCCCGGAAAAGCGGACCGGATCGCTGGAATGCCCGCTCCGGAACGGCTCATATAGATGAGGAATCGCCTCCTCCTCGATCCCTGGACCCGAGTCGCGCACGGCGAACTCGACCCGGCCTCCCGGCATCTCCTCGGCCGAGATCTCGACGAAGCCTTGCTCCGTGGCGGACAGGGCGTTCGTGGTCAGATTCAGCAGGACCCGGCTGAGGGGGATCGGAAAGCCCATCCGATGATCGGTGCAGGGCAGTCGCACGCGCAGCTCCAGCCCCTTCTCCTCGACCATCGGACGCACGACGTCGCACACGGACTCCAGAACCTGGGAGACCGAGAAGGGAGAGGGCCGCGCCTGCCTGAGCCCGCGCCCCTCGCGGGCGAGTTCGATGACGTTTCCCGCGAGCGAGCCCAGGCTCAGCGACGCGCGGTAGAGAATGGACAGCTGGCGGATCTGCAGTTCGTTGAGGCCGCCGCTCTGTCCCCGAAGGAGGGCGTCCGCCAGAAAGAGAATGGAGGTGAGGGGGGAGCGAAGGTCGTGCGCGAGCTCGATCAGCATCTCCGGCCCGCGCTGGGAGGAGAGCAGCACCGCGAGCGAATCGCGCGCACCCTCCGCCTGCAGGCTTCTCCGCACCCGCTCCATCGACCGAAGCAGTCGCAGCATCTCCGCCGGGTCGGCGGACGCTTCGTCCCCGGACCAGGTATCGATCAACGCCGCGCGGAGCTGCTCCAACATCCGCAAGATCCCCGCCACCTCCGCGAGGGACAGCTCGGCGGAGTCGGGGACCCCCTCCTCCTCCAGCGCGATCGCCAGGAGGCGCAACCAGTCGAGGGAATCGGCCGCAGCCCCGTCGCCCGTCCCGTGGTCAGACAGCTCCAGCAGGAGGGTTTCGACCGCGCGCCGGAGTCCTGGACGGGTCAGCCGGGTCAGGACGTCGATCACCAGGTGGAGGCTGAAGGGATTCGGATCTCGGGCCGACGTATCAGCTCGCCTTGATGACAGTATCGCGCTGCAGGCCGTGCTTGTCCATGAGGCGATACAGCGTCGTGCGGTCCACGCCCGCGATCTTGGCGGCTCGGGACATGTTCGCCCCCGCGCGGTCGATCAGATTGCTCAGGTACTGAATCTCGAACTCCGCCACGATCCGCTCCCGGACGGGATGGTATTCCCCGTCCAGCTGATCGATGAGGGTGGCCCAGCCTCCTCCCATGGGAGCGGCGGAGGAGCCCGCGTAGCCGTCCTCGAGAAAGGGAAGATCGGCGCTTTCGATCACCTGACCCGGCTCGAGCAGGACGACGGCGTGCTCCATGACGTTCTGGAGCTCGCGGACGTTCCCGTTCCAGGGCGCCTGCTTCAGCGCGTCCAGGGCTTCGCGGCTGAACGACGGAAGGGCGGACCCCTTCTCGCGGTGCCTCTTCCAATACACGGTGAGGAAGTGCTCGGCCAGCAGGGGAATGTCCTCGACTCTCTCCCGAAGCGGAGGCACGTGGACCGGCACGACCGAGAGGCGGTAGTAGAGGTCCTTCCGGAGGATCCCCTCCTCGACGGCCTCGCGAGGATCGCGGTTGGTGGCGGCGAGGAAACGCACGTCGACCGTCGCATCCACACTCTCGCTGCCCACGCGCCGCACGATGCCGTCCTGGATGGCGCGCAGAAGCTTCGCCTGGATCGGCTGGCTCATCTCCGTGAGCTCGTCCAGGAAGAAAGTGCCGCCGTTCGCGGTCTCCATCAGGCCCGGCTTGTCGCGAACGGCTCCCGTGAACGCCCCCTTGACGTGGCCGAACATCTCCGACTCGAGCAGCGTCTCTGGAAGCGCGGCACAGTTCACCGCAACCATGGGGCGACCGCTCCTGCGGCTGTGGTGGTGGATGAACTGCGCGATCACCTCCTTGCCGCTCCCGCTCTCCCCGGTGAGGAACACGGAGGCGTCGGTGCGAGCGACCTTCTCCGCGAGGCGGATGGCCCGCAGGAAGGCGGGCGAGCGTCCCAGCAGCGTCACGGAGCTGCTGTGGCCGAACGGCTCCTTGGGCCGGTCCGGCTCCCGGGTCCGCTCCTTCGCCGCGAGCGAATGGCGAGCCCGGCCGAGGAGGATCTGCAGGTGGGTCGCGGTGAAGGGTTTCGGGAGGTAGTCCCACGCCCCGGCTCGAAGGGCCTCGATGCTCGACTCGACGTTCGGGTTCCCTGTCATGATCACGACGAGCGTCTCCGGACTCGTCTTGAGACAAATCTGGAGCAGCTCCATCCCCGAGACCTGCGGCATGTTCAGGTCGAGGAGCACGATGTCGAAGCGGGTTCGCTGAAGCAGGTCACGCGCGTCGGCTCCCCGGCCCACCGCGACCACGTCGTAGCCCTCGTAGTCGAGGACGCTGGTGCAGCTTTCCCGCAGCGTTTCTTCGTCCTCGACGATCAGAACCCGGCAGTGTGCATTATCCACGGCGGCGACCAGGATGAAAGTACCGAAGGCTGGGTTGCGGTCCCTGGCGGTCAGGCCGCAACCCGCGCGTCGAAGCGGAACCCGGAGCAGCGCTCCCGACGGTCGCGCGGGGCCCGACAGCCTAGCTGTGACCCCTCGTCCGGCCCCCCGCGCAGACCGGCGGAGCGGTAGGCGGACGTCCTGCGTGGCAGGAGACATACCATCCTCTTCCGTCCCCTTGCCGGACCGGGTCCGCGCCCGGACGCACGCCGGCCATCCGGCGCTCTCCTCCACTCCTTGTCCTACCGGTCGAGGGCCAGGTATCTTACGGGCGAAGCGGAACGGCGCCAGGGTGCGGTTCCGCCCGCAGAACAGTATCGGCTGCATGTGGTCGTTGCGCAACACCTCTCGTTGCGCCGGCGCAACGAGAGGTGGTCGGAATGGATCTCCCCGCTCCCAGAGGGGTCTATAGGGGCCGCGGGCTTTCGCGACGGCGCTCGGCCCGAAGTTACCGGCGCCTGCGCTCGCGGGCCCGTCAGTTCGGCCCCTGGATTGCTTAGGGGAGGGTGATCGCACAAGTGGTCCCGCCGCCGCGTGGACTCATGACGTCGTATTCTCTCTGGATCTTCCATGTCTAATCAGCTTCCCGCAAACTCTGACCATGCGCCGCAGCCTCCGCTCCCCGCGGATCTGGCGCAGCACGCCGCACTGTGGGAGACGCCGGAGGCCGGTTCGCCGATGGGCTCGGCGGAGCAGCTGAAGCGTCTGCTCGGGGCCGTCCTGCGCCGCAAGTGGCTCATCCTGGGGATCACGGCGGTCGGAGCCGGGGCGGGGGTGGTGGTGGGACGGATGGTGGAACCGGAGTACCAGGCACAGACCACCATCTGGATCGAGAGTCCCAATTCCTCGAAGGAGGGACCGATCCAGACGGGGCTGTTGCTCTCCTCCTCCGCCTGGATCGATCTGCTCCGGTCGTTCGTGGTCCTGGACTACGTGGTCGCCCGGGAGAAGCTGTTCATCGAGTCGGCCAATCCGCGGGACTTCCGGTCCTTCGCCCTCCAGCAGCAGTTCCGCCCCGGACGCTACCGGGTGGAGGTGTCGGGGGATGGAAGATCCTTCGTGCTCTCGCTGGAAGGAGCCCAAATCCAGCGGGGTCAGGTGGGCGAGCCCGTGGGAACCGAGGTCGGATTCGACTGGAAGCCCGGCCGCGGCATCCTTTCCCCGGGGCGTACGTTGGACTTCGAGGTCCGGAACCCCCGGGACGTGGCCTTGCAGCTGGCGGGGACGCTCCGGCCGGTGCTGAACAAGGAGAACAACTTCCTGCGCCTCAACCTCACGGGCAGCGATCCGGCCCGGACCGCCCGCACCCTGAACACCCTGGCCGATCGGTACGTGGAAGTCGCCGCGGAGCTCAAGCGCGACAAGCTGGACCAGCTCACCGCCGTTCTGGAGGAGCAGCGCAGGTACGCGGAGGAGAACCTGCGGGACGCGGAGATCGGACTGGAGAGCTTCCGCGTCCAGACGATCACCCTCCCCTCGGACAAGGGGACTCCGATGGCTGCCGGGCTGCAGGTGACGACTGATCCGGTGCTCTCCCGGTTCTTCGAGCTGCAGGTGCAGCGGGAGCAGCTCCGGAGCGACCGGGAGAGCATCGATAGGATCCTCGCCGAGGCGTCCCAGTCGGCGCTGTCCATGGACGCGCTCCTGACGGTGTCCTCGGTACAGGAGGCTCCGGCGCTGCGCACCGTTCTCGAGAACCGCATCGGGAAGCGGGCGGAGCTCCGGACGACGCTTCAGCGATACACCCCCGAGCATCCGGAGGCCGTCAAGATCAGGGAGGACATGCGCGAGCTGGAGCAGACGACGATCCCGGAGCTCACGGGGGAGCTGGAGGCGCAGCTGCTGGATCGGGAGGCGGAGCTGGAGGCTAGGATCGCCTCCGCCTCCGGCGAGCTTCGCCAGATTCCGCCGCGCGCGATCGAGGAGGCGAGGCTGCAGCGGCAGGTCTCCACGGCGGAGAACCTGCACAAGATGTTGAAGCAGCGCTTCGAGGAGGCACGGCTCGCCGCGGCGAGCACGATCCCTGATATCCGGGTCCTGGACGCCGCCACCGTGCCGTCGCGGCCGGTGAGCGATCCCCGGCAGGTCTTCGTCCTCCTGGGGCTGCTGGGGGGGTTGGGGATCTCCGTCCTCGGCACCGTCGTGATCGACCGCCTCGACTCCCACGTGCGCTATCCGGAGGAGATTACCCACGGAATGGGCCTCCAGATCCTCGGCGTCGTCCCCTACGTGAACCTGATCGGGGGGGGCGGCGACCCGACCGCCGTCGCCGCCGAAGCGTTCCGGGAGCTGCGTTTGAGCCTGATCCACGCTCACGGATCTTCGGGCCCGGTGGTGACCACGATCTCCAGCCCCGGGAGCGGGGACGGAAAATCGTTCGTGGCTTCGAACCTGGCCCTCGCGTTCGCCGACCAGGGATTCCGGACTCTGATCATCGACGGCGACATCCGGCGGGGGGGTCTTCACCGCACCCTGGACGCGCAGCGCACCCTCGGCCTGACCGACTTCCTCTCGGGCGGCGCGGCCCCGGAAGAGGTCATCCAGGCGACGAAGTTCCCGAACGTTCACTTCATCGGGGCCGGAACGCGGATGGTCCACGGCCCCGAGCTCCTCGGGTCCCCCGCCATGGCCCAGCTTCTGGTGAACGTTCGCAAGCGCTTCGACGCCATCATCGTCGACAGCGCCCCTCTCGGTGCCGGCGTCGATGCCTACGCACTGGGAACCATCACCCACAACCTGATCCTGGTGGTGCGAACGGGCGCGACGGACCGCGGGTTCGCCGCCGCGAAGCTCCACGTGCTCGACCGCCTGCCCATCCGGGTTCTCGGTGCCGTGCTGAACGGCGCGCCGCTGAACGATAGCGCCTACAAGTACTACTCCTACATCCCCGGCTATTCGGTGGCGGGGGACGAGAGTACCGTCAAGGCGCTTCCGGTCGGATAGGTCGGCCGGCTCCCCGCGGCTCGCGCGAAGTCTCGATCCCGAGATCCTCCCGTTCCCCGGCGGCCTTCGCTCGGGAGCAGGGCCCGGTGGACGGGGGATAGCTCGGCGCTGGCCCCGTCCTGTCGATCCGCGGAGCGGTGACCCGGGTGGTGTGCGGCAACCGCTTATTTCTTCGGAGAAACATCTCTATGTGCCCGCTTTTTCGGTCCAGCCTGATCGGCGCGCTTACCGCCATCGTTTTCCTGGCGTTGGTCCCCGGGGCGGCGGACGCGCAGACCGCCTGGGATCCCGGAGGGGTCCAGCTCTCCCGTGCCCAGCTCCAGGAGGTCCTGAGGAACTACGAGAGCACCGTGGAGTCGTCCGCGTACAGCAGCCAGCTGCGGGAACACGCGCGGCGGGAGGCGGAGCTGATCCGGGCGCGTCTGGAGCAGGGGGACTTCCAGGTCGGAGATCAGGTGAACCTCTCCGTGGAGGGAGAACCGGCGCTGACGGGGGATTTCACGGTCGCAGCCGGACCGGCGCTCGTGCTCCCCGCGGTCGGGAACATCTCCCTCCGAGGGGTTCTCCGTTCCGAGCTCGAGACGCACCTTCGGGAAGAGATCTCGAAGCTGATCCGGAGCCCCGTGGTCCACGCCCGTTCCTCCATCCGGCTGATGATCACGGGGGGCGTCGGAAACTCCGGCTTCTACGTGGTTCCGACGAACCTGGTCATCTCAGATCTCTTCTCGGTCGCGGGAGGGACATCCGCCAACGCCGATCTCGAGCACCTCCGCGTGGAGCGAGGCAGCGAGCCGATCTGGTCCGGTGCGATCCTGCAGCAAGCCATCATCGAGGGTCGAACCCTGGACCAGATGAGCATTCGGGCGGGGGATCACGTCATCGTTCCGACGCAGAAACGATCGGGAGACGTGTTCAACACGATCCGCAACGTCACCATGGTCATCACGCCCATCCTGCTCATCTATCGTCTCTACCGGCTCTCCCAGTAGCTACGAGACCGCGAGATAGATCGCCACGATACCGCCGAGCGCGGCCGCCCCCAGGACCCCGAGCGAGACCCGGCCGAAGGTTTTCATTCGGCGTGCGGCCGGCGCCTCCGAATCGCGCAGCCCGCTCGGCAGCAGGAGCGCCAGCAGCATGCCGCCGAGGAGGCCGCCGAGGTGGGTGGCATTGTCGACGAGCTCGTAGCCCACCAGCCCGAACACCGCGGTGGCGAGGATCCCGACGCCCATGCGCTGAATGAATTCCGACGGCAGCGTGTGGCGCCGCCGGAAGCCGAGGAGGAAGAGGTATCCGGCCAGGCCGAGGACGCTTCCCGACGCGCCCACGGAGAGCGCGTGGGGGAGCAGGATCAGGCTGAAGACGCTCCCGCTGAGCGTGGAAACCAGGAAGACGATCGGGAGGATGGGGCGGCCCGCGTGGGCCTCCACCAGAGGGCCCAGGCTCCAGAGTCCGAGCGCATTCATGCCCAGGTGCAGAAGACCGCCGTGGAGGAGGGGTCCGCTCAACAACCGCCAGGTTTCGCCATCCCGCACGGCGGCCTTGTCCAGACCCGCCGCTGCGATGGCCTGCCCGATCCCACCCAGTGACTCCGCCAGCATGACGAGGACGAGCAGGCCGAGCAGGAGCTCGGTGTAGGTGCTCCGGCGGGATTGAAGCCAGATCGAGTGGCGGAACTCTTCCCTCGAGGCAGCGAACGTAGCCGGACCCACCCTCGACGCCTGCCGGTATTCGTACACGGTGGCCGCGAGCCATGCGGCGAGCAGGGCGAGGAAGATCACCCATCCGGAGCCCAGCCGTGGATCCGTGACCAGCAGGAAGCCCAGGCTGCCGAGGAGGACGAGAACGGCGGTTGCGACGCTCCTGCGAGCCGCCGCCCGGCGATGCGAGCGCAGGGCGTCCACCAGGAACGGCTCTGCTTCTGGAGGAACCAGCCCGGGGAAACCGGGAGTCCAGACCCGAGGCGTCTCCGGAACCTCGATGCACTGCGCGATCAGCTGCTCACGGGAGCAGGGTACGAGCCGCGCTCCGGTCGTGAATCCATGTGAAGATTCCGGCATCGGAGCGGCATCGATCGCGGGTTCGGGCCGCCACCCCTCTTCCGCGAGCCGTGCGGCCGCGGGAACGGAACCCCTCCGCCCGCTTCGGGATGCCCACCGGCCCTGGAGCTGGAGAACGTCCACCGTGGTGCCGACCCGCTCGGCCCAGCCTTCGTAGGGGATGCCGTAGTAGGATTCTCCGGAGCGAAGGCGGTGTGCCCCGGGAGCGAGGGGATCGTCGAAGCTGGCGCTTCTCACTTCTGCGTGAGTGCCGACCGCGTTCCACTGTATCAACAGGCACATATCGATAACCGTCGTAAGGAATTTCCCGGTTCTTGCACTTCGTGTCGCGGGGAACATCCGTTCGGTGAGGAGGGGGCGCGAACGGGCGAGCCATCTTCGAGAGTTGACCTCTCTCTCGAAGCTCTCTATCCTTTCTCCTGTCTACGTCAGTCCCCTTTCCCGAGGATCGGATCCACGCGAGGCACAGATGATCGACGGGCAGGATTTGATCGTGCGCTTCACCTACCACCCTCCGAAGGAAGGCCAGTCGGAGCGTTCCGATCAGCTCCGGGACGCCGCCCGGCTGCTCGCGAGTCTCATCGTGGATCTCACGCCGAATTCGCACGAGCAGGAGCTCGCGGTCATTCGGCTGGAGGAGGCGATCTTCTGGGCAAACGCCGCGATCGCCCGAAACGAGTGAGTGGAGGAGGTGCCTGGCTGCTCGCGGCCCGGGCGAGCCGTCGAGCAACTCCGTACGCTCCGCATAGGCATTCGAAGGAAGGGGCGGCGCGGTACGCGGCGAGGCCGGCAATCTAATACGGATGGAGGCGGGTTTCAACGTCCGTTACCCCGGCCCCGATGTCACCCTCGATGAGCTCCGTCGCCGTCTTCCGACCGAATCCATAGGAGCCACGGGAGTTCCTCTCCGTGCGCCGCCTACCCACCGCGGCTCCGTCTGCTGCCAGGGGCTCCTGGAGCTCGGGGGGTGCCCTTCGCGCCCACCGCACACTGGATTCCGGCCGACCGGGGTCTCGCCCGCCGCGGGAGCAGGAGCTAGAACTTATTAAGAGTGGTGCATTTTTCCTCCCCGCGTGCTACATTGCGAGCGTCCCTCCCCCAGACGCCCGACCCGATGAACCACGTTGCGGAGATGGTGCACCCCACGCGAGAGCTCCGACTCTCAGATGGATCGAAAGTGACCCTGAACGAAGAGGATTTCTGGCGCTTCTGGAAGCAGCCCCTCTTCCTTCACAACGGGTATGTATGCTTCAGGACCGACGAGGGGAGGATCCGCCGGCTGCATCGCGAGGTCCTCAGCATTCAGGATTCGCGCATCGTCCGATTCCTCGACCGGAATCCCCGCAACTGTACCCGGTCGAACCTCCAGGTCCTCGAGCGGAGCGTGCTCGCGCGCGCGCAGCCGGCGAAGGGGGCGTGCAAGTACAAGGGGGTCTCTCCCTACCGGGGGAAATGGCAGGCCACCATCCGCATCGACGGCAAGCTCAGGTGGCTCGGCAGCTTCGAGACGGCCGAGGACGCGGCGGTCGCCTACGACGAAGCGGTCCTCAAGTTCCGCGGCCGCAGCGGCGTCCTGAACTTCCCGAAGCGGCCCCGGCGCCGCTCGTCGCGCCAGGAAGCGTAGGCGGAGCCCCGCCGTAACGCGCCGTGAGCTCCTGCCTACAGGCCGGCGAGAAGGGGCTTCCCCGCATCGTACTCGGTCATCCGTCCGGCGCCTCGGCGGAGGTGTACCTCCACGGCGCCCACGTCACCTCGTGGATCCCCGCCGGGGGACGCGAGGTCCTCTTCCTCAGCCGCTCGGCCGCATTCCGCGCCGACTCCCCGATCCGCGGCGGAGTGCCCGTCGTCTTTCCGCAGTTCTCGGGACTGGGGCCCCTCCCCAAGCACGGGTTCGCGCGCGTTCTCGATTGGGAATGGATCGACCCGGGAGGCGACGCCCCGCGCGCCACCCTCCAGCTCCGCGATTCACCCGGCACCCGCGCCCTCTGGCCCCACTCCTTCCGCGCTCGGCTGGTCGTCGACCTCGGGGAGCGCAGCCTCGCCATTCGCCTTTCGATCTCCAACACCGACTCTGGGGAGATCTCCTTCACCGCGGCGCTCCACTCGTACCTGCGGGTGGGGGAGGCGCGGAGCGCAACCGTGGAGGGGCTGCGGGGGGTGCCCTACCGCAGTCTTCCAGAGGGGGTGCGGGACCTCCCGGACCCGCAGCGGGAGGTCGGCTTCGCCGGAGAGGTAGACCGGGTGTACCTGGACGCCCCTCCGGCGCTGCGGCTGCGCGATTCGCGGGGAGGCCGTACCCTGCGCTTGGAATCCAGCGGCTTCCGGGACGCGGTGATCTGGAACCCGGGGGAGGAGCTCGCGGGCGCGCTCGACGACCTGGCGCCGGGGGAGTTCCGGCAGATGGTTTGCGTGGAGGCCGCCCAGGTGGGCGAGCCGATTCGGCTCGCCCCTGGGGAGGAGTGGACGGGCGAGCAGCGGATCGAGGTCTGACCCCGCTCACGCCTCGCCGGGAGAGGTCCTCGTCATGGAGTCGGGCGTAAATGGAGGACCCGGAGATCGCGGCGGAGATCGCGCGGCGAGGCCTCGAGCTCGCATATCTGAGCGAGCTGGCGGCCTCCCTCGGCTTCAGCGTGGACGAGGGATGGAGCGAGGAGGCGTTCGCGGCCATCGAACACGCGACCGACGACCAGCGGCGCCGGGCCGCGCTGCGCACCCTCGGCGTGCCCACTGAGGAGTAGGAGAGACGCCCCGGAGGGACGGACGATCCCCTCAGGGCGCGCCCGCCGCAAAGGTATCGCAAGCGCGGAGGTCGCCGGAGCGAAAGCCGGTGGTGAACCAGCGCATCCGCTGCTCCGAAGTACCGTGGGTAAAGCTCTCGGGCACGACGTAGCCCTGCGACTGGCGCTGCAGCCGGTCGTCGCCAATCGCGCTGGCGGCGTTCAGCGCCTCCTCCACGTCCCCGGCTTCGAGGATGCCGGCCATCTGCTGGGTGCGGTTCGCCCAGAGGCCGGCAAAGCAGTCGGCCTGCAGCTCCTGCCGCACCGAAAGGGCGTTCGCCGCCGCCTCACCCGCGCTCCGGCGCGCCGCGTCCACCCGCTCCGAGACGCCGAGCAGCGTCTGCACGTGGTGCCCCACCTCGTGCGCGATCACATACGCCTGGGCGAAGTCGCCCCCGGCGCCGAGCTCCCGCCGGAGCTGGTCGTAGAAGCTCAGGTCGATGTACACGTTGCGGTCCCGCGGACAGTAGAAAGGTCCCACCGCCGCCTGTGCGAAACCGCATGCCGAGTTCACGGCGCCCGAGAAGAGGATCAGCGCCGGCTCCGGATAGTCGCCCAGCCCCTCCTCCCGGAAGACGTCGCTCCAGGTATCCTCCGTGTAGGCGAGGACGGCGGAGACGAACTGCGCCATCTCGTCGTCCACGGGCGGAGCGGCCGCGGGTCCATCGGCCGGCGCGCCGCCGCCTGCCCCCTGCAGGATCACGCCCGGGTCGACGCCGAAGAGCGCCGCCACCAGCGCCAGCACGACCACCCCGATCCCCCCGCCCGCCAGCCCGGCCCCCATCCCCCTCCGGTCCTGCACGTTCCCGCTCCGCCTGCCGCTTCTCCAGCGCATGGTCGCCTCCTCCGGTGATGGTCTCGGCCAGATGGAGGGCTGCAGAGCAAGGAGGATGCTAGCAGGGCGCCGCGCGAAGAACGCCGTGCGCGGGTGGCGCCTACGTCCCCTCCTCGACGACCACCCGGCGCAGCTCTTCCGAGCCCAGTCCGGCGCCCAGCACACCCCCGCGCGAGAAGCGGGCGCCGCGCAGATCCACGTCGGCGAGCCGGCATCCGGCGAGGCGGGCTCCCCGCAGGTCGGCGGCACGCAAGTCGGCCCCTTCCAGGTCGGCGCCCTCGAGCGTGGCGCCGCGCAGGTCGGCGGAGCGCAGGTTCGCCGAGAGCAGGTACGTTCCGGCGAGGCGCGCCCCGCGCAGGTCGGCGTCCGAGAGGACGGCGCCGCAGAGGTTGGCGCCGCTCAGGTCCGCCTTCCGCAGATCCGCTCCTGCGAGGTTTGCCCCGCCGAGGTCCATGCCGGCGAGGCTCTGCCCAGCGAGGTGGGGGGGCTCGGTGGATACCAGCACCGACCAGAGGTGGATCAGCCGTCGTAGCACAAGACCGGAGGGGCGGATAGGAAGTCGGGAGGCGGAGCCGAAGCGCCCCCAGTCCCGCAGATTGCAGGCCGCCGGGGGCCGGGCAGCTCTCGACGAACCGATAGGCAGGACGCCGCACCGGAGTCGGCACACCGTCGCCCTTCCCGACCACGAGGAGCTCCCCAACGAAGATGCTGGATATCTCGTGGCTGCGGTAGCCGGGCGGCGGGTGGTGCGCCTCGCCCGTCGGACGGCTACATTGAAAAAGGGGAGAACGTTGCGTGCTCCCCGTCCCATGGATCCGGCTCCTCTCACGCTCGCACCCTGGAGGTACGATGGGAACGTTCGCTCGCTGGACGGGCTTGCTGCTCGGAGCCGGCCTGGCCCTGCTCCTCCCCGCGGAACGCGCGGCCGCGCAGGACGCGGCGCTCGACGTCGGGGACCGCGCCCCGGCATTCGATGCCCTGGCCGACAACGGAAAGCCGTGGAAGAGCGCGGACCTGGTGGGAAAGAAGATCCTGGTGGTCTACTTCTACCCCGCCGCCATGACGGGCGGGTGCACCGCGCAGGCATGCGTGTTCCGCGACGCCCGCAGCCACCTGCAGGAGATGGGGGCGGAGGTGGTGGGGGTCAGCGGCGACCGGATCGAGAACCTCAAGGCGTTCAAGGGAGTCAACCGGCTCAACTTTCCCCTCCTCTCCGACACCGAGGGGGAGATCGCCCGCGCCTTCGGCGTCCCCCTCGGCGAGGGCGGGAGCATCCAGCGCGTCGTGGACGGCAAGGAGGTCACCCTCACGCGGGACGTGACCGCCGCGCGCTGGACCTTCATCATCGACCGGAGCGGGAGGATCGCCTTCAAGGAGACGCAGGTGGATCCGGTGGGTGACGGCGAGGCGGTGATCGCCGCGATCCGGCGGATGAAGGGGCGGTAGGCGGCGCGACCGCATTCGCCGTCGAGGCGACCTACGGCTTCGATCTCACTCGCTTCTCCCGGTGGCCGGTGGGGCGCCGGAAGGGGCCTCCTCCCGCTCGGCGTCGGGCTTGAAGAGGGAGCTGAGCCCCAGGAGGACGGCGCCGAAGCCCATGAAGAGCAGGACGCGCCAGAGGGTGGCGATGCGCCCCATATCCACCAACAGGAGCTTCAGCACGGCGAGGGCCAGCGCCGAGAAGGCTACCAGCTGGAGGCCGTGCGTCACCGCGGAGCGGCGGTCGCGCCACTGCAGCGCGGCGACCAGCAGCGCCGCGCCGTAGAGTCCCCAGGCCAGGGTGACCACGCCGGTGCCGGAGGAGTACGGCCCCAGCTCCTTGGCCAGCCAGATGAGGAAGAGGGAGTGCGCTCCCAGGCGGTAGGCCACGGCGGTCCGTCCCGGCGCGAAGGTAGAGGCCGCCACCGCGAGCAGGAGCGTCGCCAGCTGCGCCCACGCCAGCGGATCGAAGGCGATCCGCGCCCCCGACACCGACTCCGCCAGGAAGGAGAGGGCGAGGAGGCCGAAGAGGGAGTGGCCCACCCACTCCAGGCCGGCGAAGCGGCGCCGGCTGCCACCGAAGACGAAGAAGCCGGCCTCCGCCGCCAGCAGGGCGAAGCGCACCGCCGACTCCTCCAGCAGCAGGAAGGTACCCGCGGCGCAGAGCGCCGCCGCCACCGGGGCGGCCGCCCGGGCGACCGAGTTGGGCTCGCGCGTCCCCACCCAGGAGAAGCCGGCGTAGAGCAGCGCGAACGCCAGGAAGAGGCCCCCGGTCTCCGTATCGCGCAGGGCCCACATCCGGTCCGTCAGCAGGAGGGCGGCGGTCGTCGCGCCGACTCCCAGCGCGCGGAGCTGCAGCGAGACCGGTACGAGCCCCCGGGCGCGCCGCTTCATCGCCCCACCCCCCACCACCCCCCGCACGAACGGGAGCGCCGCGCCGAGCGTCCAGGCGAGGGCGAGCGCCGCCTGCACCACGGCACGCTCCCCCGGCTGCGCGGCGTACGCCGCGATCCCAAGCGCCGCCACGGCGCCGACCGTGTACGTCCAGAGGAGCGAGGGCCACCCCCGCAGCCAGTAGAGAACCCCCGCCCAGGCGACCACCAGCGAGCTGTAGATGGAGAGCTCCAGGACCGCCTCCGCCGCCCCGCTCAGGAGGAGGGGGGTGGCGAACCCGCCGGCCGCGCCCAGACTGGCCAGCGCCGGCTGGTCGCGCCGCCGTGCGAGCGCCAGGGCGAGCACCAGCACCCCGGTCATGTACAGGAAGGCAAGGGTCTGGCCGACCAGCGCGTAGAGCTGGAAGGCGGCGAAACCGCTCACGTAGTAGACTGCCAGCGCACCGGCGAGAAGGATCTGTCCGTAGCTCCGGCGGCGCGGCGGGAGCCGCAGGCCGACGAAGAGAAGCACGGTCGCGATCCCCACCCCGACCGTGACCCGCACCGCGGGGGTGATCCAGCCCTGCTCGATCGAGTAGTTGAAGAGGTACACCAAGCCGAGAAAGAGCAGCCCAAGCCCCACCCGTCCCAGCCATTGCTCGCTGCGGAGCGCCCAGACCTCCGCTCGGAGCCCGGCGGGACGCGCGCGCCTGAGGGTTGGAGTGGAAGTGGGGGCTGGCGCTGGCGCAGAGACGTCCTCCGTCGGCGGGAGGTCCAGGCGCGCATGGATCTCGGACACCATGCGCTCCAGCCGCTCGACGCGCTCCTCCAGGGTCATAAGGGATAGGGAACAAGGGACAGGGGACAGGGAAGAGGGCGGGCACGGAGAAATTGGCTGCATGTGGATCGCTGTCGCAAGCGCGAGGGGCCGGCCTCCTGGACAGCCGGCCCTCCGAAACCCAACGAACATCCCGGGTCTGATGGCCCCGAGTCGATCAATCTCGGGACCGATGAAGCGCACACGTCCCGGCTGGACCGGAAAGGATGCGCGCCGTCCGCCGGCAACTCTTGCCGCCGCGAGCTCCTTCCACCCCGGCGCAGACTGCCCGACATGGCGGCGTAACGGTTATTGGGGATTGGAGTTGCGCGGCGGGGGCGTGACATGGAACGCTCTGTGCCTGGAGGGGGGCATCGCGACGCGGCGCCCGCACGGCGGCGCCCTTCATCCATCCAGGAGCTCACAGGCATGCAGCAGACGACGTTCGCGACGGAGACGCTCTCCCTCGAAGCCGGCGCGGATTCCCTCCCCTTCCCCAGCGCGCAGGTCGCCCGTCTCAGCAGCGCCTTCCTGGAGCTGGACGAGGAGCATCGCATCGTGCTGAGCCTGCATTTCTTCGAGCGGCTCAGCCTGGAGGAGGTGGCGCAGGTGCTGGACGACAGCGAGGAGAGTGTGCGCGAGGTCTACGTGGAAGCGGTAGCGCGTCTCGTCGGGCGGGTGGGCCGGGAGCGCGACGCGGCCTGACCGGGGGGCGCCGCGAGTCAGCGCTTCCCGGCCAGCATCGTCCCGCGGCACCCGGGCGCGCCGCAGACGCAGGGGAAGCGCCGCTTCGCCGCCGGCGTATGCCGCTCCTCGAGGACGAAGTTGTAGTCGTAGGTGAGCTCCTCGCCGGCTTCGACGTCGCGGATGCTCTCGATGAAGATGCGGGTTTCCTCGATGACTGCGTCGCAGTTGGGGTCGCAGGAGTGATTGATCCAGCGGGACATGTTCCCCCGTCGGCCGGCGTCCACGACGAGGTCGTCGTCGATCTCGAAGAGGAAGGTGTGGTAGGGACGGGCGGGGTCGTAGGGGTATCGAGCGTCTCCCTCGGCCGAGGTGATCCGCTCGCCGCGGTACTCGATCAGGCGCGTCCCGGCCGGGATGAACTCCCGCGCGAATACGCCCCTGCCGTGGATACCGGAGCTGCGGAGCGCCAGCCGGCGCCGAACCTGGAAGTCTGCGTCGCCCATGCCCGGAATCTTGGGGGGAGGGGCGGCGGCTGCAACCCCGCCGCCGGTCCGGTCCGACACATGAGCCGCTTCCTCCGCTCCGGCGCCCTCCTCTCGCCTCGGAGCATCCTCTTCACCGACCTCGCGGGTCCGGGCGGCGGCGCTACACGCCCTTTCTCCCCGCGCGGGTGAGCACCCGGTCGAGCGCGCCCGCGAACGCCTGCTTCTCCCGCGCGCCGTAGGGGCGGGCGCCGCCGGTCTCCACCCCGGCCCCCCGCAGCCCGTCCATGAAGTCGCGCACCGAGAGGCGCTCGGCGACGTTCTCGCGGGTGTACTCCTCCCCCCGCGGATCCACCACGAAGACCTCCTTCTCCACCAGCGCAGCCGCCAGCGGGATGTCGGCGGTGACCGCGACGTCGCCCGCCACGGCCGAGCCGGCGATGTGGCGGTCCGCCACGTCCGGCCCGCCCTCGACCCGCACCGCGGAGACGAAGGGGTTTCCCGGAGGCACGGCGAGCCGCCGGTTGGCCACCAGCACCGTCTCCAGCTCGAGGCGCTTCGCCGCACGGTAGACGATCTCCTTCACCTCCCGCGGCGCGGCATCGGCGTCGATCCAGAGCGTAAAGCCCATCTCGCGGGGGCGGACGCCGGTAGGGGGAGTCATTCTTCGCGATCCATCGTCTAGGAAATCACGGGCACCTCTCGAGATCCTCCGGCCCCGGCCGGGCGGGGCCGGCGGTCAGCGCGCCGTCACCACCCCGCAGGCGATCCGGGCGCCCGAGTCCCCGGACGGATCGGTCCTCTGGTCGTCGGGGCCGGCGTGGACCACGAGGGCCGATCCGTCGGCGTCGAGCAGCGAGTTCATCCCCGCGGCGAGCCGCACGCGGTCGTTCATGAGCGTCGCGGTCCCATTGCCGTCGGCGCCGAGGTCGAGGTTCTGCAGGTCACCGGCGTGCGGCCCCTGCGGGTTCTCGAGCCCGTGCTGCATCCCGGTCGGGTTGAAGTGGCCCCCCGCCGAAGTGAACTCGGGGGCGGTGCAGGTGCCCGTCTCGTGAATGTGGATCCCATGCGTCCCCGCCGGAAGCCCATCGACCTGCACCGCGATCTGCACACCGTCGCCCATCTCCGTCAGGATCGCCGATCCCACCGGCTGCCCAGAGGCATCGGAGAGCTGCGCCTCGGCCGTCATTCCGCCGACCTCCATCGGCTCCGTCACTGCCATGGCGGTGTCCGTCAGCAGGACGTCCTGCTCCATTTCTTCGGCGTCTCCCCCACACGCCGCCAGGACACCCAATGCGAGCGTCGCGGCCATCAGGCTGTGCTTCATGTCCGTATCCTTTCGGAGAGGTTCACGGGAATCGGTCCGGGGGAGAGCTTAGGGCGCTCCCCCCGCCGGCCGCAAGCGCGGACAGGCATCAGGGCGTCGGGGAGCTCCGGCGCGCTGGAGAGCAGGAGATCCACGGCCGCGGTTGTCCCGTTCGCGGGTCGACCGGCAGCACGCTGCGGTCCCGCGGCACCCGCTCCGGGTCTTCCGAGGCCAGGTAGGCGAGCATCGCCGCCAGCGTCGCGTTGTTCTTCAGGTCGTCGAAGACGATCTTGTCGTACGTGTCGCGGTTGGTGTGCCAGGTGTACTGCCGGTAGTCCGGGTAGTTCGACTGGAGCCGCCAGCCGGGGGCGCCGTGGCAGAGGAAGGAGACGTGGTCGCTCCCGCCGGTCTCCTGCGGCCCCGGGAGATCGACCTCGATGTCCCCGGCGATCTCGGTGGGAAGCCGCGCGATCCAGCCCGCCAGGTTCGCCGCGGCTCCCAGCAGTCCCTGCGACTGAATGTACTCGATGCGCCACGTGCCGTTGTCCTGGTTGAAGAGGGCCTGGAGGTTCTCGACCACTTCGGGATGGTCCTCCGTGAAGGCGCGCGACCCGATCAGGCCCTGCTCCTCTCCTCCCCAGTGCCCCACGAGGATCGTGCGGCGGGGGCTGGGATACGTCTCCTTGAGGATCCGCATGGCCTCGAGCATGGTGACGGTGCCCGTGCCATTGTCGGTCGCGCCGGTCGCGCCGTGCCACGAGTCGAGGTGGGCGGAGAGCACCACGTATTCGTTCGGCAGCTCCGTGCCGGGAAGGGTGGCGATCGTGTTGAACATCGGGACGTCGCCGAGGAGCTCCGCCTCGGCGTGGATCCGCACCCGCGGGTCCTGGCCGTTCGCGGCGAGGCGGTGGAGGAGCCCGTTGTCCTCGCAGGAGAGGTCGAGCGAGACGGCGCGGCGGGTGGAGGCGTCGAAGATCTTGTTGACGCCCCACCCCTCGGACCAGCGGGAGGTGAGGACCGCCACCGCGCCCGCCTCCTCGAGCCGGCGGTGCGGGCTCTCCCCGAGCGCCTGGAGGCGCCGGGTCCAGGACGCCTGCCGCTCCCGGCGCTCGAGTCGGAGCGCCTCAACGGTCTCCGGACGGGCCAGCCGCTCGAGGGCCTGCGGCTCGCGGCAGGTCGGCTCGGGCGCGGAGGCCAGCACGATCTTCCCGCGCACGCTCGGGAGCCACGCCTCCGCCTCTCCCGGCGAGGCGAAGTCGGGGATCTCCACCACCTGGGCGTCGAGCGGACCGGAGGTGCCGGGGCTCCAGGCGAGCAGCTTCGCCTCCAGTGTCTGCACGCGCGGCGCCGTGAGGTCTACGTGCACGATTCCCTGCCGCCACCCCTTCCAGGTGCCGTACTCCTCCCGCCTCACCTCGATCCCCCAGCTCCGGTAGAGCCCGGCGAGCCATTCGCCGGCCGCGGTGAAGCCAGGGCTCCCGGAGAGGCGCGGACCGATCGAATCGATGAGCACCTGGGCGAGGCGCTCCGTCTGCGAGCGCTCCATCCCCTCGGTCCACATGCGGCGGAGCACGGGGTCGTCGGTGCGGAAGGTCTGCGCGGGGGCGGGCGTCGCGAGGCCCAGCGCGAGGGCGCCGGGAGCGAGAAGGCGGCGGACGATGTGCATGTCTCCTCCAGGTGGGAAGCGGCGGGTCGGAGCGCGAGCCCTCCGGGGAGGGGACGCCGCCGTGGGCCCGGTCGAGGGCGAAGATAGGGGCCGCCTCGCGGCGGGGTCAAGCGCCGGCCCAACGCGGGGCACGCCCGGGCTGTACCCCCCGAGGTGAGCCAGCTCCCTGGATCCCTTCTCCCCCGGCCCGGAGAGACGTCATGAGAACGAATCCGTCCCCCTCCCCGCCGCCCGCTCAGCGTCGCGGCCGCCTCCCGCGCGCGGCCGCGACGCTGGCGGGCCTCTCCTTCCTGCTGCTCGGCTGCGGGGGGGCCGACGCGGTGGCCCCCGCCGCGGCGGCGGCGGCCTGCGGGGAACCGGTCGCGCTCGTGGACCTCACGGGAGGCAGCTACTGCGGATTCGTCGGAGGCCTGTACGAGCGCTCCAACCGCATGCCCGCGCCGCACGAGAGCGAGGGGCTGGCCCTCGCCCGGCAGGTCCGCCCGCTGGACCGGAGCGGGGCGCCGCGGCCGGACGGCCGGATCGTCCTCCTCTCGGTGGGAATGTCGAACGCGACCCAGGAGTGGTGCCACGCCCGGAGCACCGGATCCCCCGGAGACCCTCCCTGCGAGCGGTGGACCTTCACGGGTCGCGCGGCCGCGGACCCGGCCGTCGACCACCGCTCGCTCTCCATCGCCAATGGCGCCATGGGGGGACAGGCGCTGCTGGATTGGGATTCGCCGACAGAGGGCAACTACGATCGCGTGCGGGACCGGGTCCTCGCCCCGGCCGGGCTGAGCGAGGCGCAGGTGCAGGTGGTCTGGGTGAAGTCCGCGCTGGCGCGCGCTCCGAGCCGTCCGTCGCTTCCCGCGCCCGACGCCGACGCTTTCCTGCTGGAGGCCGCGGTGGGGGACGTGCTGCGCGCACTCCGGGTCCGCTACCCCAACCTGAAGCTCGTTTTCATCACCAGCCGGATCTTCTCCTACGCCCCGGACGGGACCACGAACAGCCCCGAGCCCTACGCGTATGAGTCCGGGTTCGGGACGAAGTGGGCGATCGAGGCGCAGATCCGGCAGCGGACCGGCGGCACCGTGGATGCGGAGAGCGGCGACCTCTCCCGCGGCGCCGCGCCCTGGGTGGCGTGGGGTCCGTACCTGTGGGCGCCGGGCGACGAGCCCCGCTCGGACGGGCTCCAGTGGCGCCGCGAGTATCTCCAGTCGGACGGGGTCCACCCGGCGCGGGAGGGGGAAGAGATCGTCGCGGAGCACCTGCTGACCTTCTTCAAGACCTCGCCCTTCACCCGCGGCTGGTTCCTGGCGGGCGCCTGATCTCCCCTGCGTCGCCTGAACCTTCTACCGGTCCCGGAACTGACGGGGCGTGCCTTCTGGCGCCGGAGCACTTAGATTCCGCGGATCCGACGACGCGGGCACCCGCCCCCGAACCTCGTCCCCGCGGCCCGGTGCGCCCCCGCGGCGCCCGCCGGCTCGCCACCTCCGGGAGGACTTTCACCCGATGATCCGCACATCCGCTCGATTCGCCGCGCGAGCCCTCGCCCTCCTGGCGCTCGCCGCCTCCGCCCCCGCCCTCTCGCCGGCCGCGGCGCAGCAGGGCGACCTCGCGCGATGGGAGCGGCAGTCGCGCGAGGTGACCATCGTTCGCGACGACTGGGGGATCGCCCACGTCCGCGGGAGCACCGACGCCGACGCGGTGTTCGGGATGGTCTACGCCCAGGCGGAGGACGACTTCAACCGCGTCGAGACGAACTTCATCAACGCGATGGGGCGGCTCGCCGAGGCCGAGGGGGAGTCCGCGATCTGGCAGGACCTGCGGATGAAGCTCTTCATCGATCCCGACACCCTCCGGGCGCTCTACGCCGGGAGCCCGGACGGGCTGAAGGCGTTGATGGACGCGTGGGCGGACGGGCTGAACTACTTCCTTCACACCCATCCCGAAGTGAAGCCCAGGGTCATCACGCGCTTCGAGCCCTGGATGGCGCTCTCCTTCAGCGAGGGGAGCATCGGCGGGGACATCGAGCGGGTTTCGCTGCGCGACCTGGAGGCGTTCTACGGCGGCCGGCCTCCGCCCTCGGGCGCGGAGGCCGAGAAGGAGGCCGCGGTCTTCCAGGAGCCGTCGGGGTCGAACGGCTTCGCGATCGCGCCCTCCAACACCGCGGGCGGGAACGCGCTGCTGCTCATCAACCCGCACACCTCGTTCTTCTTCCGCTCGGAGTTGCAGATGACCAGCGACGAGGGGCTGAACGCCTACGGCGCGGTCACCTGGGGGCAGTTCTTCATCTATCAGGGCTTCAACGAGAACGCCGGGTGGATGCACACCTCGAGCGGGGTGGACGTGGTGGACGAGTTCCTGGAGACGGTCGTCGAGCGGGACGGGCGGCGCTTCTACCGGTATGGGAGCGAGCAGCGGCCGTTGCTCGAATCGACCATCGCGGTGCCGTACCGCACGCCGGCGGGCGGCCTGGCCGAGAAGCGCTTCACCGTCTACAAGACCCACCGCGGGCCGATCGTCCGCGAGGAGGGCGGGAAGTGGGTGAGCGTTGCGCTGATGAACCGGCCGGTGGAGGCGCTGACGCAATCCTTCCGGCGCACGAAAGCCCGAAACTACGAGGAGTTCGTCGAAATCTCGGAGCTTCGCGCCAACTCGTCGAACAACACGATCTTCGCCGACTCGGAGGGGAACATCGCCTATCTCCACCCGCAGTTCATCCCCCGGCGGAACGACCGCTTCGACTACAGGCTCCCGGTGGAGGGGAGCGACCCCGCGGCCGACTGGCAGGGGCTGCACGATCTGGACGAGGCGCCCCACCTGCTGAACCCCGCCAACGGCTGGATCATGAACACCAACAACTGGCCCTACTCGGCGGCGGGGCCCGAGAGCCCGAAGCGGGAGAGCTTCCCGCGCTACATGGACACCGCCGGCGAGAACCCGCGGGGCCTCCACGCCGTGCTGGTGCTCGCGGGGAAGAAGGACTTCACCCTCGACGGACTGCTGGCGGCGGCGTTCGACCCGTACCTCACCGCCTTCGCGCAGGTGGTTCCGCCGCTGGTGGAGGCGTACGACGCGCTCCCCACCTCCGACCCGCGGAAGGCGCGGCTCCGCGAGCAGGTCGACACGCTGCGCGGGTGGGACTACCGCTGGAGCGCGGAATCGGTGCCGACCTCTCTGGCGGTGTTCTGGGGAGAGGAGCTCTTCGGGCGGGTGGCTCCGGAGGCGCGTCGGGCGGGGGTGTCGGTGTACGACTACATGGCGACGGGTGCGACGGCGGAGCAGAAGCTGGGCGCGCTCGCCGCGGCCTCCGACCGGCTCGAGGCCGACTTCGGCGGCTGGCGCACGCCCTGGGGGCAGATCAACCGCTTCCAGCGCATCTCGGGCAACATCGTGCAGAACTTCAACGACGCCGCACCGAGCGTCCCGGTGCCCTTCACTTCGGCGCAGTGGGGGTCGCTGGCCTCGTTCGGGGCGCGGCGGTACCCGGGCACGAAGCGGTACTACGGTACCAGCGGGAACAGTTTCGTGGCGGTGGTGGAGTTCGGCGACCGGGTCCGCGCCCGGGCGGTGACGGCGGGTGGGGAGAGCGGCCACCCCGGCTCGCCCCACTTCAACGACCAGGCGGTGCGGTACGCGACCGGGAACCTGCGGGAGGTGTACTTCTATCCCGAGCAGCTCGCGGGGCACACCGAGCGCACGTACAGCCCCGGGAGCTGAGCGCATTCCACCCTCCTTCGCAAGGGAACCCTCGATGTCTCGTCTCTCGCAGGCCGATTTCGAAGCGCTGGAGTCCACCCGCCGCTGGGCGGGGTGGCTGACGGCGCTCGGCGGGGTCGCGGTGCTGGCCGCGCTCTGGATGGTCTTCTTCTACGCCCCCACGGAGCGCGAGATGGGCGTCATGCAGCGCATCTATTACATCCACGTCCCGACGGCGTGGGTGGGGGAGATGGCGATCGGGATCGTAGCGCTCTGCTCTCTCGCCTACCTCTGGCTGCGCGACGACCGGCTCGACGCGATCGCGCTCTCGGCGGCGGAGCTGAGCTTCCTCTTCCTGTCGGCCACGCTCGTCGCGGGGCCTCTCTGGGCGAAGCTGGCCTGGGGGACGTGGTGGGTGTGGGACGCACGGCTGTCATTCACGCTCGTCCTCTGGTTCATCGTGCTGGGATACTTCATCCTGCGCGGCGCGACGGACAGCCCGGAGCAGGGAAAGCGCTTCGCGGCGGTGCTGGCGCTGGTGGCGGCGGCCGACGTCCCGCTCATCCACATGAGCGTGTACTGGTTCCGCACGCAGCATCCGAAGCCGGTGGTGATGAACCCGGAGGGCCCCACCGCCGCGCCGGAGATCGTGCAGACGCTCCTCTTCTCGCTGCTGGCATTCACCGTCACCTTCTTCGGGATTCTCCTCTACCGCTACGGCTACGAGCGGCTGCGGCGGCACGCGGAGGCTCTGCGCGCCACGCTGCCCGAGGGCGATCCCTACCGCCCTCCCTCCGAGGGAGCATACCGATGATGGCTTCGCCGATCGCCGCGGTCGCGCTGGCCCTCTCGCTCCTCGCCGGCCCGGCGGAGGCGCAGGCTCCTTCCGAGTCCGTCGCCAGGGAGGTATCCGGCGCCTCGCCCCTGGCGGCGGCGCAGGAGCCCGGCCCCTCCGTCGCGCCGCCCTCGGGCCTCCCGCGGCGTGCACCGGAGGCGCGCACCATGGCCGGCTACTGGCCGGTGTTCGCGGGCTTCGCCCTCGTGTGGGTGGGGATCGTGGGGTACCTGCTCACGATGGGCGAGCGCTCGAAGCGACTCGCGCGGGAGCTGGCGGAGCTGGAAGCCCGGGGCCGATAGCCGCGCGGGATTGCCTGGGCGGGCCGCTCCCTATCGCGCTGTCGCGGATGCAGGGATCGTCGCGCCACGTTGAGGTGCGAAGCCATACCCGCAATGGCGGAGCCCCCAGCGTACTCGCGTGTCTTTCTAATCCGCATAGGTGATGTCGAGGATCGGCGAACAGACGTAGGAGATCTGCACCGCGCCGGGGATCTCCCGCAGGATCCCGACCGAAGCGAGCTTCCGCAGATCGCTTCGCGCCGTCGGATAGGTGACGTTTACGAGCTCCGCAGTCCTGGAGACCACCACCACGGGCGAGATGAACAGTTCATCGACGATCTTCGAAAGGCGGACGCTACCGCCGATCGAGTTGATCTCGTCGTGAAAGCGACGGTTCAGCTCGATCAGCTGCTCGCAGCGTGAAAGCGCATCTCTCGCCTGCTGCACCACGCCCCGCAGGCAGAACTCGACCCATCCGGTCCAACCTCCGGCGGCACTCACGGCGAACATCCGGTCGATGTATTCGTCCTTGTTGCGATCGAAGTAGTCGCTCATGTACAGCCACTGGTTCGACAGACCACACCATTCGGCGATCGTCAGGGCGAGCAGAAGTCGACCGACCCGACCGTTGCCATCCATGAAGGGGTGGATCGCCTCGAATTGGTAGTGGACGAGGAACGCTTCGACGAGCGGGTCGCGCGCCTTGTCGGCATGGAGGTACTTCTCGAATTCGTCCAGCAGGCGGGGCAGCTCGGTCGCCGGGGGCGGAACGTATCGGGCGGGGCGGCCCACCTGGTTCTGCATTCTCCGGAACTCACCCGGATTCTTATCGGAGCCACGAACGCCGTTCATCAGCACGCCGTGAAGTTGCCGCACGAGGCGAAGAGAGAGCGGAAGCTGCTCTGCGGTATCTCTTCGTAGGCGCAGTGCCTGAGAGTAGTTGAAGACCTCGCGGTGCGCGTTTGCCGGGTCTTGAGTTGAAACCGGGAAGCGCGGATCGAGGCCGAAGAGAAGCTGCTGTTGAGGGTCCGTGTAGGTGCCCTCCAGACTCGATGATTTCTGTGCCTCACGGTTCTGAAGCGGGCGGAGAACTAGATCCGGGTTCGGGAGGTGCTTTCCCGTCCCGTCGAGGGCAGCGAGGGTGGTGCGGGCTTCCAGAAGAAGAGGCCATAGCTCCACAGGCCATTCCCATCGCGGCGGGAGGGCTTCCGGGATGAACGCGTGAGTGAGGTGCGGGATGCCTTTGAGAGGCTGGAGGCGCCCCGTCGCGCCCGCGGTGAACTGGTCGGCTTTCACATAGGTTTGCCGTGCTTTCGGTTGCTTCGACGCAGATGATGGATTAAAATATTTTTATTATTTTTTTAACGCAAGGGGCGTGGCTTAAAACCTCCTTCATTCGGCGGCCGGTGTACCTCCCGTCCGCCTGAGCTTCCTTGCCCGGGTGAACTCGCGCTCGGGGTGAGGGTGGGTGAGGTCGATCTCGACGACGCCCACGATGCCGGGCCATGGAGTGGTATTCGCGGGCTTCGCCCTCGTGTGAGTGGGGATCGTGGGGTACCTGCTCACGATGGGCGAGCGCTCGAAGCGGCTCGCCCGGGAGCTGGCGGAGCTGGCGGAGCTGGAAAGTGGAGGTGGAGGGACCGAATGACCTACCGCACGTGCTTGAACATCATATCGATGAGCTCGTCGTACATCTCCTCGGCGTCGGTGCCGCCGTGGCGGATGGCGGTGGTGGCGCAGTGCTTCAGGTGGTTTCGCATCAGCTCGCGCCCGACGCCGCGCAGCGCCTCGTGAACCGAGGAGATCTGCATCAGGATATCGGCGCAGTAGCGCTCCTCCTCCACCATCTTCTGCAGCCCCCGGATCTGCCCCTCGATGCGGCGCAGCCGCTTGAGGTTCCGGTCCTTCACCTCGGGGTCCACCGCCTCGGCGGTGTGGACGTCGCACTCGTCGGGCGCGGCCTGGGGATCACGAGTCGCCATGTTGGGTCTTTGGGTCGTCAGTCGTCAGTCGTCAGTCGTCAGTCGTCAGTCGTCAGTCGTCAGTCGTCAGTCAGCGTTGGACCGGCGAGGCTCTGGAGCAAGGGCGCCCTCCGCTTCGCACCTAGCATGCAGTACTTCGCACTTCCCTATCCGATCCGCGCCGCGCGCAGCCGCAGACTGTTCATCACCACGCTCACCGAGCTGAAGGCCATCGCGGCGCTCGCCAGAATCGGGCTCAGCAGGATCCCGAAAGCGGGGTAGAGCGCTCCCGCGGCGATGGGGATCCCCACCACGTTGTAGACGAAGGCCCAGAAGAGGTTCTGCTTCATCGTCCGCATCGTGCGACGCGAGAGGGCGATGGCGCTCGCCACCCCGCCCAGGTCGCCGCGCATCAGCGTGATGTCGCTCGCCTCCATCGCGATATCCGACCCCGTCCCGATCGCCACCCCCACGTCCGCCTCCGCCAGCGCCGGGGCGTCGTTCACGCCGTCGCCGACCATCGCCACCACCTCCCCCGCCGCCTGCAGGCGCTTTACCTCGGCAACCTTCCCCTCGGGGAGCACCCCCGCCACCACCCGGCCGATCCCCGCCTCGCGGGCCACCGCATCGGCGGTGAGGCGGTTGTCTCCGGTGAGCATCACCACCTCAAGCCCCAGCGCGCGCAGCCGGCGGATCGCCTCGCGCGAGGTGTCCTTGATCGGATCGGCCACCGCCACCAGCGCGGCGAGCCGCCCGTCGATGGCCACGAACATGGGGGTCTTCCCCGCCTCCGCGAGCCGCTCAGCGGCGGGGCGCAGCGGGGCCACGTCGATCGCATGGTCCGCCATCAGCGCCTCGTTTCCCACCGCGAGCGCCCGCCCGTCCACCACCCCCGCCGCACCCTGGCCCGTAACGGAGTCGAACCCCTCGGGCGCCGCGAGCTCGATGCCGCGGTCCCTCGCGTGCCTCACGATCGCGTCCGCCAGCGGGTGCTCCGAGGAGGATTCCAGCGAGGCGACCAGCCGCACGACCTCCTCCTCCGCGTCCCTCCCACCCTCGGCGAGCCGCAGGTCGGTGACCGCCGGCCGCCCCTCGGTGACCGTCCCCGTCTTGTCGAGCACCACCGTGGTGACGCTCCGCGCGCGCTGCAGCGCCTCGCCGCCCTTGACGAGGACGCCGAGCTGCGCCCCCTTGCCGGTCGAGACCATCACCGCGGTGGGGACCGCGAGCCCCATGGCGCATGGGCAGGCGATGATGAGCACCGCCACCGCCGCCGCGAAGGCGGGGATCAGCGGGGCGGTCTCCACCGCCACGAACCAGATCACGAAGGTGAGGATCGCCAGAGAGATCACCACCGGCACGAAGATCCCGCTGATCCGGTCGGCGAGCCGTTGGATGGGCGCGCGCGAGCCCTGCGCGTCGCGCATCAGCTTCACGATCTGCGCGAGCACGCTGTCAGCCCCCAGCCGGGTGGCGCGGAAGCGAAAGGCGCCGGTGCGGTTGATGGTGCCGCCGATCACCTCGTCCCCCTCGCGCTTCTCGACCGGCAGACTCTCGCCGGTGAGCATCGACTCGTCCACCGCCGAGGCGCCGGAGAGCACCTCGCCGTCCACGGGGACGCGCTCGCCGGGCCTCACCAGCACGACGTCGCCGGCCACGACCTCCTCCACCGGGAGCTCCACCTCGGCGCCGCCGCGGGAGACGCGCGCGACGGGCGGCTGCAGGTCGGCGAGCGCGCGGAGGGCCGCCGAGGTCTGCCGCTTCGCCCTCGCCTCGAAGGTGTTCCCGACCAGGATCAGCCCGATGATGAAGAGCACCGCCTCGTAGTACACGTCCGGCGCCACCCCGCGGTCGGTGAAGAAGCTGGGGAAGAAGGTCGCCGCCACCGAGAAGAGAAAGGCGGCGCCGGTCCCGACCGCCACCAGCGTGTTCATGTCCGCCGAATGGTGCCGGAAGGCGGCCCAGGCGCGGTCGAAGAAGTGGCGCCCCGCCCACGCCATCACCGCGACGGTGATCGCCAGCAGGGCGAAGGTCAGCGCGCGCGGATCGATGCGGTAGAGCCAGGGGAGCGCGCCCTCCAGCCAGGGATCGATCGCGCGCATGCTCCAGCGCATGAAAGGATCGGCGGGGCCGTCGCCGACGTGTCCCGCGTGCGCCGCCATAACCGGCATCGAGACGATCATCCCCACCGCCGCCGCGGCGAGGCTGACGCCCGACTTGAGGCGCAGCTCCCGGAACTCCCCCTCCTGCGCACGATCCTGCGCCGTCTGCTCCTCGAAGGCGGAGCGGTCCTGGCGGGGAAGCTCCGCTTCGTACCCGGTCTCGCGGATCCGCTCCACCAGCCGCACGGCGTCCACCTGCGTGCCGTCGTAGTCCACCACGGCGTTGCGGAGCATCAGGTTGACGGAGGCGCTCCGGACGCCCGGCGTCTTCTCCAGCGTCCGCTGCACCCGCGCGGAGCACGCCGCGCACGTCATCCCGCCGACGGGGATGGTGGCGACCTCCCCGCCGGCTGCGGGGGCATGGGAGGCGTGCTCCGGCCCGTGCCCGGTCCTCGTCGTCACGTGCTCAAACCTCCTCACTCTCCTCCACGGTGAGCTGGCCGCGGAGCATGCCCATCCCGCAGGTGAACTCGTAGGTTCCGGCGCGCTCCGGCGTGATCTCGACGACGGTCTTCCGGTGCGCGGCGAGGAAGCGGCGGACGCCGAAGTCGGGGAAGACCACCTCCTCCGAGCACCCATTTGCCTCCCGCCTGTCGAATACCAGGCGCACGGGGACGCCGCGCTTCACCCGTACCTCGGCGGGCTCGTAGCCGCCGTGCACGATCACAGCAACCTCGTGGATCCCGCCGGCGCCCAGCGTGGCGCGCTCCGACTCGTGCTCGGCGAAGAAGAAGTACCAGTTCACCCAAACGATGGCGGCGCCACCGCCCAGCACCACCAGCCACTCCGTCGCGCTCACAACTCCCTCCCGCCTCCATCCATCGAAGCCTCACCCGAGTCGGGGTTCACGGTCCCATACCCCCTGCGGGTATGATTCTAGCTACCCTACCCCCCTATGTCAAGCGGAATGCGAAAAAGCGTCTGCGCAGGAAGGCAGGCCACATCCGGACGGTCCGGAGCGGCGCCTGGCCTCCGGGGACGGGGGGCTCCACATTGAGGAATCCGCAGCGGGGCGACGGTCGACCCCGCCGAGTTCGCCTCCCGACCCCGAATACCTCGATGAGCGAGTACATCCAGACCGAGCGGCTCGGAGCCGTCCTCCTCCTGCGCCTCGACCGTCCCGAGAAGAAGAACGCCCTCACGCAGGAGATGTACGCCGCGCTGGCCGAAGGGCTGCGTGCCGCGGAGGAGGATTCGGGGACGCGGGTGGTCCTCTTCTCCGGCGCCGGAGACGCCTTCACCGGAGGCAACGACCTGCGGGACTTCCTGGAGCGTCCGCCGACGGACGAGACGAGCCCGGTGATGGCCTTCCTGAACGCGCTGGCGGGATCGACTCGGCCGCTGGTGGCGGCGGTGCACGGAATGGCGGTGGGGATCGGCACCACACTGCTGCTGCACTGCGACCTGGTGTACGCGGCGAGGAGCGCGCGTTTCCACCTCCCCTTCGTGCAGCTGGGCCTGGTGCCGGAGGCGGGATCGAGCCTCCTCCTGCCGCGGCGGATCGGGTCCGCCCGCGCCGCGGAGATGCTGCTGCTGGGGGAGCCGATGGGAGCGGAGGAGGCGCTCGCGGCGGGGCTCGTGAGCCGGGTTTTCTCCGAGGACGAGCTGATGGAGGAGGTGCTCGCGCGCGCGGAGCGGCTGGCGAGGCTGCCCCCCGAGGCGGTCCGTGCCACGCGCGCCCTACTCCGACGGGAGGATCACGACGCCCTCCCGCAGCGCATGCGCGAGGAGGCAGATCTCTTCCTGGAGCGGCTGGGCTCGGAGGAGGCCCGCGCGGCCATGCAGGCCTTCTTCGGCCAGCGGAAGGGGTGAACGGGTGAGGCCGGAGCCAAAGCCGGCTGGAATCCGCCGGCCCCGGCCCCTCGCGGAGTTCCTTCCACCGGCAGCTACGCCGCCGCTTCGACCCGGTACTCGCGCCGGACCGCCCCCGGGCGGCGGCGGGTATCCGCGCCCGCCGCTTCGTCTCCCCGCCAGTTCAGCCGATCTCGATCGTGAAGCGGAGGGTGCGGCCGAGTTGCGGCAGGCCGCACTGGTCGTACGCGATCTGGTCGCCGACGTTGTCCACGGCCACCGCGGTGCGCAGGGTGCTGAGAACGCCCCCGCGCCGCACGCGCCAGGAGCGCTCCAGCCCCGCGTCCACCCGGCTGGTCCCTTCCAGCTCCACCGTGCTCCCGAGGTCGGGGTGCTCGCAGAACTGCTTTCCGGTGTACGCCGCGTTGAGGAGGCCGGTGAGCTCCAGCGGGAGCGGGACGCGCGCATCGAGGGTGGTCCGGAACTCCGGGACGTGCTCCGCGAGGGCCTCGCCGCCCGCCGCGAGCGAGTCGAAGACCTGCACCTCCTGCAGCGTGAGGTCCCCGGCCATCTTCCAGCCGCCGCGTTCCCAGTCGGCGAGCAGCTCCATCCCGGTGCTGCGGATCTCCTCGCGGTTGATGCGGCGGAACATCCGGTTCTCGGTGACGCGGGCGACGGCGTCGAAGAGGCGGTTCTGAAAGCCGACCGCCTGCAGGTTCCAGGGACCCACGTCGGCGGTGGCGCCGGCCTCCACCGAGACGAGCGTCTCCGGCTTCAGGTTGGGGTTCGGGATGAAGCGGCCCAGCGCGCCCGAATAGAGCTCCCGCAGCGCGGGGAAGCGCGAGCGGCGATTGAGGGAGGCGTGCAGCCGCAGCCGCTCCTCCAGCGCGAGGGTGCTCACTCCCAGGCGGCCGCCCCAGGCGTCGAGCCTCCCGAGCGCCGGACGGCCGCCCGTCTCGGGCGTATCGGCGCCGTCCCAGACCAACCCCACGTCCAGCCGCGCGGTCCCGGGGAGCGAGAGCGCCACCTCGGAGCCCAGGCTCCAGAGGCGCTGCCGGTACGTCGCCTCCGGATCGGGCGGGACCCGCTCGTCGTGGTTCACTTCCGAGAAGGTGAAGGCCCCCCGCAGGATCCCGTGCCCGCCCAGCAGGTGGTCGGCGAGGAGCCGCGCCGTGAGGGTGCGGTCGTCGCCCGCCTCGGTGCCGTCCAGCACGTCGTAGGCGGCGCTGGTGAAGCTCTCGGTGTCGGTGTGCCCCAGGTCGAGCCCCAGGCTCGCTTCCACGTCGCCGAGCCCGAAGGGTGTGCGGCGCTGCCCGGTTCCGGCGGAGGCGGCCGCGAGCAGGCGCGAGACCTCGGGATAGCGCCAGAGCCGCGGCTCCACGACGTGAAGCTCGGGCGGCACGCCTCTCTCGGCGGTGTAGCCGGAGGCGGAGAAGCGGAGCCACTGGCCCCCGTCGGCGAGGTAGCGGCCGGCGAGGAAGCCGTCGTAGTGGCGAAGGTCACTGTTGGCGCGGAGGTCGGAGTCCCGCGTGAGCGTGTCGCGCAGCCCCCCCGGCAGCGCGAAACCGCTCCGGTCGCGGAAGCCCGCCCCCGCGCGGACCTGCAGGATGCCGCCTTCGAGCGTGGCGGTATGGCCGCCCACGGCGCCGAGCGCGCTCCCGCCCAGGTGGTCGATCCCGGCGCGGAAGCGGACCTGCGAAGGCACCTCCAGGCTGGGCACGGCATCGGTGAGGCCCACCTCCACCACGCCTCCGAGCACGTTGGGACCGTACATCACGGAGTGGAGCCCCCGCACCAGCACCAGGCTACGCGCTCCCGTCAGCGGGATGAGGGAGGGATCGGTGCGCGAGTCCCAGCTCAGCGTGAGCGGTATCCCGTCCAGCAGCACCGCCACCTGCCGCGACTCGGACCCGCGGATGGTGATCTCGGCCTCGCCGCGGGAGTTCTCGCGGACGCCGACGAAAGGGGTCCTGCGCAGGACCTCGTCCAGGGTGGGTACGGGTACCGCCGGCAGGAGCGAGTCCGGAGAGATGACCACGGCGCTCGCGCCCCCGGCGGTGGTGATCGTCCGGGTGCCCGTGACCACCAGCGACTCGATGGGGATCACCGAGTCCGGCGCGGGCCGCTGGGCGTTCGCCTGCAGCGGGAGGAGGAGCGCCGCGAGCGCTCCGGCGAGCCACCCCGCGGCGCAAGAGCGCAGGCCGCGGACGCGCCGGTCGAGCCTTGCTGGTGTCGTCATCTTCGGTCGTTTCCTTCGCTGGTCGTGAAGAGGGGGATCGCCGCCCCGGCGCCGTCGGCCGAGTCACGGAGGAGCCACCGGATCCCTGCGCCGCGAAAGGAACCCGTCATCGTCCGCAGGTGGAGTCGGAGGGCGCCCAGAGAGGGTCGCCCGGAGCGCCGGAGTCGCTCCTCTCAGTCGGCGGTGCACTGCGCACGGTCAGGGGTGCGGTTCCGGCACGCGATGCTCTCGGACATGCCCTGCGCATTACCGCCGCAGGCGCTTTCCTGCGCCGCCAGCATGGCCTCTTCTCGAGTCGCGCCGGCACCCCGACGGCAGAACGTCTCGCCGTCGAACTCCAGACACACCTCGCAGCTCACCTGCGTGCGGCTCATGGTTCCGTAGAAGACGTATCCCACGAAGAGGAGGACGCCCAGGATCAACGCCAGCTTGGTACCGGATCTCACGTTCGTCTCGGCTTCGGGGGAAAGGGGGCCGCGCGATGCCGGCCGATGTAGGGTATACGCCGGCGGCCTCGCTTCCGCAACTCGCGCGGCGCCGACGGCTGCCGCGAGATCGGATCGTGACTCGTGCGCGGTGGGCTCAATCCGTGGCGACCTGCTCCGGATGATCGCCTGATCCCTTCCCCCCACCGCCGCCTCCTTCGTCGCCGAGGCCCCACGTCCGCGGACGGTGCGGTAGGAGAGGTACGCGGCGCGAAGAAGGAACCGGTGCGCTCCTTGCACGCGCTGCGGATTTCCGATACCCTCGTCCCCCCAGACGCCTGGAAGCCACCTTATTGTTCGCCCTTCTCGCGACCGTCACCGCCGCTCTCGCCGCCGTCACGCTGCTCCCGCTCTGGCGGCACGAAGCGTGGTGGGTGCGCGGCTGGGATTTCCCGCGGCTGCAGCTCACCGCCCTCGCCGCCGCGCTCCTGGCGGCCGGAGGCCTCCTCCTCGACCCGTCGCGTCCGCGGAGCTGGATCCTCTTCGCGGTGCTCGCCGCCTGCGTCGCCTATCAGGCGTGGTGGATCCTCCCGTACACGCGCCTCCACCGGAACGAGGTCCGCTCCGCTTCCGAAGGCGGCCCGGAGGAGGACCGGCTGAGGATCCTCTCCGTCAACGTGCTCACCCCCAACCGCGACGCCGAGGCCCTTCTCGGGACGATCCGGAACCGGAAGCCGGACGTGGTGATCGCCGTCGAAACGGACGAGTGGTGGCAGTCCCGGCTCGACCGGCTGGAGGGCGAGTACCCTCACTCGCTGAAGTGTCCGCTCGACAACCTCTACGGGATGCACCTCTACTCGCGCCTCCCGCTGGAGGACGCCCGGATCCAGTTCCTGGTGGAGGACGACGTCCCCTCGATGCACGCGGCCGTCGTGCTGCGCTCGGGGCGGCGCGTGCGGCTCCACTGCCTGCATCCCAAGCCGCCCAGCCCGACGGAGAACCCCGAATCTTCGGAGCGCGACGCGGAGCTGTTGATCGTGGGGAGGAGCGCGGCGGAGGCGCAGCTCCCGGTGGTGGTGGCGGGCGACCTGAACGACGTCGCCTGGTCGGAGACCACGCGCCTCTTCCGAAAGGTCAGCGGCCTCCTCGATCCCCGGGTGGGACGCGGGATGTTCAACACCTTCCACGCGAAGATCCCCCTCCTCCGCTGGCCGCTGGACCACCTCTTCCACAGCCGGCACTTCCGCCTGGTCTCGATCGAGAGACTCGGCGCGGTGGGCTCCGACCACTTCCCGATCCTGGTCGAGCTGCGCCTCATGGAGGAGGGGACGGGGAACGGCTCGGACCTCCGCGCCGATGCGGAGGACCGGGAGATCGCCGGCGAGAAGTCGCGCGGTGAGGGGGTGGACGAGGACGACGTGCACTCCCCGGGCGAGTAGCGCCGGGAGTCCCGTCACCCCCGGCGCCGCGCCCCCGCCCTCTCCCACCTACGGGAGAAGGGAACGGGGGTGAGCCCGCACCGGGAACGGGGCGGATCTGGCCCGACACCCCGCCAGGAGAGCGAGTGGCGGCACCCTCGCCTTCGATTTCCGTGTGGACGATGCCGGCATGATCTTCCAACCATGGAGGGGAGATAGTCGTCGCCGCGCGGGAGGGAAAGCCGGTTGAGCCGGCGTCCATGGGAGGAGCGGCGTTCCTGACCTTCTTCCGGATCGCCGAGCTGTGGAAGCTGTCGTCGGACGAGCAGATGACGCTGCTCGGGCTCACCTCCCGCTTCACCTACTACAAGTGGAGGAACGAGCCGCCAAAGCGGCTGGCGCCGGACCTGCTCGAGCGCCTCTCGTATATCTTCGGCATCTACAAGGATCTGCAGGTGCTCCTGCCGGACCCGCGGGCAGCCGACGCATGAATCCGCGAGCCGAACGCCGCCCCCCTCTTCAGCGGCCGGTCGGCGCTCGACCGAATGCTGTCTGGCCACGTGGCCGATCTCTACGAGGTGCGGAAGTACCTGGATGCGGAGCGGGGGGATGGTCCTAGTTCTCAGTCACCGGGGAGTTGATCCGTCGCCTCCATCCTGTTAACCTGTTGTATTTCAGCAGGATGGCAGTTCATGAAGAAGCTGTACACGGTAGACCTGACGGACGTCGAGCGCACGGAACTCCTGCTCTTGGTCCGCTCGGGAACGTCGAGCGCACGACGGCTGCGCCGCGCACGCACGCTGCTGCTCGCCGACGAGGGCAAGACGGACACCGAGATCGCTGACGCGCTGCACATCGGCACCGCCACGGTGGCCCGCACCCGCAAGCGCTTCGCCCAGGAAGGGCGGGAGCCGGCGCTCTCGGAGCGCGAGCGCCCCGGCGGCGAGAAGAAGCTCAGTCCCAAGCAGGAGGCGCACCTGATCGCACTGGCCTGTAGCACGCCGCCCGAGGGCAAGGATCGCTGGGCGCTGCGGATGCTGGCGGACCGCATGGTGGAGCTGGGCCACGTGGACGATCTCTCGTACGAGACGGTGCGGCGCACTCTAAAGAAGACCGGCTGAAGCCATGGCAGCGGAAGCACTGGTGCATGGCCACGGTCGGGGCCGACTTCGTCTGGCGGATGGAGGACGTGCTCGACCTCTACGCCGAGTCGTTCGATCCGCGCCGGCCGTGGGTCTGCTTCGACGAGAAGCCCTACCAGCTCCTGAGCGACATCCGAGCGCCGCTGCCGCCGGCGCCGGGGCAGCCGAGACGGATCGATTACGAGTACCGGCGCGAGGGCACGTGCAACGTCTTTCTCTTCCTTGATCCGCACCGGGCCTGGAGACGCCTGGAGGTGACGGAGCAGCGCACCGCAGTGGACTTCGCCCACCAGATGAAGTGGCTGGTCGACAAGGGCTACCCTGAGGCGGAAGTGATCCGGGTGGTGTTGGACAACCTGAACACGCACAGCGCGGCCTCGCTTTACCAGGCGTTCGCTCCCGCGGAGGCGCGGCGGATCGCCCGGAGGCTCCAGTTCCACTACACGCCCAAGCATGCGAGCTGGCTGAACATGGCGGAGATCGAGTTCAGCGTCCTGGAGCGGCAGTGCCTCGGCCGGCGTTTACCGAGCCGCGAAGACGTCGCTCGAGAGGTCGGCGCCTGGGAATCGGATCGCAACGACACGGGGGCGACGATTCACTGGCGCTTCACCACCACGGATGCTCGAACGAAGCTGCATCGTTTCTACCCGTCAGAAACACAGTGACTGAGAACTAGTAGATGGCCACAGCGGTGGCGGCAGAAATGCGACGACGGAGTGGCTCCCCCAGTAGGAGGTGAGCCATGCGGCCGAAGACGGACCGGGTCAAGATGACGGACGAGGAGCGCGTCCAATTCCTTCTGCTGATTCGCCAGGGGAAGATCCCCGCCCGAGCACTCCGGCGGGCACACATTCTCCTGCGGGCAGCCGAAGGGGCGTTCGACCATGAGAGTACCGGTGCACTGTACGTCAGTCTTCGCACGGTCCAGCGGGTCCGCCAACGATTCGCGGAAGCCTCACTCGAGGATCGACTGGATCGGGCCTTTACGACCCTTCCGCGGCCAGGGAGCCATCCGAAACTCGACGCCCATGGCGAAGCTTTCCTGGTCGCGCTGGCGTGCAGCCAGCCGCCTGAGAAGCGCGAGCACTGGACGATGCAACTGCTGGCGGACCGTCTCGTGGAGTTGGGCATCATCGAGGCGATGTCGGACGAGACGGTGCGGTGCAAGCTAGAAAAAACACTCAAGCCGTGGCAGAAGGAGCAGTGGTGCATCCCGGCGGTAGATGCGGCGTTCGTCGCTTGCATGGAGGACGTGCTCGACCTCTACTCGCAGCGTAACCGTTCAGCCTATAGGAAGTAGGCGGGGAATCGGCTGAGTTGATCTATGGGCGACTCTGGCTTGGGTGAGGTAATCCAGGAGGCTCCTCTCCTGCTGCCGGCAGGTGGCGACGACCGTGAGCACGCGCTCGGCGAAGCGCAGCCCCTTCCCGCTGGCCGAGCCGAAGGAGGTGCGGCGCCACAACACAGGGCCGCGCACCGCCCGTTCCTCGGCGTTGTTCGTCGGCTCCACCGCTTCGACGCTCGCGAAGAGCCACAGCGCCGGCCACAGCCGCTCCAGATCCCGGGCGAGGGAGCGCGCTTTGCCGTCCTCGCTCTCGGCGGCGCACTTCAGGAACCGCCCGAAGCGCGCGCGCACCACGGCCACCTCCTGCTGCATGGCGTTGCGCGAGATCTTCCCCTCTCGCCAGCGCCGGTGCGCCCCCAGCAGGCGTTTGGCTTCCTCGACGCCCCAGCGGCCCAGGGGGCCGCGGTGCCCCCGCGATCGTGCAGCGCCTGCAGGTTGCGGCGCAGATGGGCCCAGCAGAGCTGTCTTCGCTCCAGGGGATGCCCATCGTAGGCCCGCCCGCGGTCCGTGGTGAGGATCCCCGGATGCTCGCGCCCCAGGAGCTGCTCCCTCTCCCGGGCGCGGCGACTTCGCCCGATCCGGAAGGCCGTGGCCCCTCGGGCCACCCCCACCCAGAGCCAGCGCCTCTGGCCGCGTAGCTTCCAGGGCGTCTCATCCGCCCCTACGACCGGGCTCCGGCGTACCTCGCGCAGCGCCTCCTTCCAGGGCGCGTGCAGGGCGGCGCGTGCTTCGTCGAAGAGGCCCTGGGCGCGGCTCAGCGCCGGCGGCGCCACGTCGAGCACGTCGCCCAGCAGTTCGCGCACCGCGCGCCGGCTGAGGCGGAAGCGCGCCACCCGCAGCACCACGAGCGCGCTGAGCCGAGGACCGAAGCCGGAGGTGGCCACGACCTCGGGGAGCGCCGCTCGGGTCCTCACGCCGCAGTGTGGGCAGAGAATCGCCAGGGCGCGATGCTCCGTCACCTCGGCGCGCACGGGCGGCAGCTCGATCTGCGGGTGGACGTGGGGAGAGCCGGCGATGCGGCCCTCAGCGAGCGAGCCGCCGCAGCGGCGGCAGTGTTCGGGCCGGTGCTCCACGACGTGATCCACGCGGCTCGGCGGCAGCAGGGAGCGAGGATGCCCCGGGTGCCCCTTCTGGCCGCCGCGCCGACGGCCGCTCCCGGGCTTCCCCGGGTGTGACGTACCGGGTGGATCCGAGGAGGGCGGGAGTGAGGAGTTGGTGGAATTCATCCCCAGGCGGGCTTCCAACTCGCGGATCCGTGCTTCCAGGAGCGGCACCCGAGCCGCACTCGTCTCCAGCGTGATCAGGGCGGCGCGCACCGTAGGGGAGAGAATCTCACCCGCCGCCTCGAGTTGCTCCACGATGCTCAGGTGGAGCTGTCCCCGTTTGGTGGACGGGGGACGGCTTTCGAATCAAGCGGAGAGTTTTCCATGCGCTGCGGCGGAGAGCCCGCAGGGATCGCTCGCAGCAGCAGCGTGTGGAAAACTCACTCGGCGCCTCACGCCGCGTTCGCGAGCTCGGCCCGCTCGAACTGGGCCGGGGAGCGGTATCCGAGGGCGGAATGCCGCCGGTGGGGATTGTACCACCCCTCGATGAAGTCGAACACCTTCATCTTCGCCTCGGCCTGATTGCGGAACCTCTCCCGCTCCAGCAGCTCGCACTCGAGCGTGGCGAAGAAGCTCTCGCACATCGCGTTGTCGTATGCGTCCCCCACCGAGCCCATGGAGGGCCGTACACCCGCCGCCTTGCAGCGGAGGCCGAAGGCAATGGACGTATATTGCGTCCCCTGGTCCGAATGGTGGATCACCGCCTCGGGCCGTCGCTGCCCCAGCGCCATGTTCAGCGCCTGGAGTACGAGTGGGGTCTTCAGGTGCGACTCCATCGACCAGCCCACGATGCGCCGGCTCCAGGCGTCGAGCACCACCGCCAGGAAGAGAAACCCGCTGGACGTGGGGATGTAGGTGATGTCCGCCACCCAGAGCTGGTCCGGACCCGTGGCCGAGAAGTTCCGCTCGATCAGGTCCGGCGCAGGCCGCGCCTCGGGGTCGCGCTTCGTCGTGCGCCACTTCTTCCGCCGCGTGACGCCGACCAGGCCATCGAGCCGCATGAGGCGACTCACGCGCTTGTGGTTGACCCGATGCCCCTCGTCGCGCAGCTCGGCGTACATGCGAGGTCGTCCGTAGCTGGCGCGACTGAAGCGGTGGATCCGCCGGATCTCGGCGCGCAGGACCTCGTTGGCCCGCGCTCGGGCGGAGGGCGGCCGCTGGAGCCAGGCGTAGTAGCCGCTGGGGGAGAGACCCAGCACTCGGCACATCGCCCGCACCGGAAAGTCGGCCTGGTTCTCTCTCACGAACTCGAATCCCGTCCGGGGATCGAGTTGCTCTCCCGAGCAAACCAGGCCGCGGCTTTTTTTAGGATCTCCTTCTCCTGCCGCAGGATTTTGTTCTCCTGGCGCAGGCGGCGGAGCTCCTCCTTTTCCGCGGAGGTCAGGCCATCGGTCCGGCGCCCCTGGTCCCGATCCGCCTGGATGACCCAGTTGCGGATGGTGGCGGCGGAGGGCTCGTACTCCTCCGCCAGCTCCTCCGGGGTGCGGCCGGCGCGCACCAGCTCGATGATCTGCTCCCGGAACTCGGGAGGGTACGGCGGTCTCGTTCTCGGCATCGGTGGACTCCTTTCTCTCCGGTGAGATAGGGTGTCCACGAAACGGGGTCAACTCCAAGGTCCTCCCGACGCCTGCATCTCCGGGGCCATCCTGCAGGGGGGCTGAACGGTTACGATCCAGTAGCCGATACTGAACATGGATTGCTAACGACCGCTACCAGATACACCGCGGTACACCGGCGGGAGATGGCCCCCGCCTGCACCTTCGCACAGGAGAGACGATGAACCACAAGGGATTGAAAGTCCTCGCCGTCATGCTGTTCACGATGCCCGTGGCGTTGAGCGCCCAATCCACCGCGTCCAGGAACGTCACGGTGAGCTCCCAAGTGGTCAAGGCGCAGGGATCCCGTTTCGCTGTCGTCCCATTCGTTGGGTACCTGCACTCCGAGCCGATCTACGAGCACACAATCCATTCAACTCACGGTCCATCGCAGACCGAGGCTCAGCAACTCCAGCGGATAACGGTTGCGGGCGCCCTGGCTGGAGGTCTGCGCACCGAGTATTCGTTCGCAAGGGCTTGGAGCATCTTCGTTGTAGGGACATACGGCGGTACCGAGTACGAGTTCACGGATTCGTCGGAGGTTCGGCTACCTAACGGCGCAGGGGGGAGCGAATCAATACGGATTCGCCCGGACGGAAGTATCATTGCCGTAGGGGCTGGAGTCGAGCGCCGATTTGACCTACCATCGGGCCTCCCAGACGAACTCCGCCTGAGCCTCGGAGGCTCAATGCCTCACTTCCGCTTGGAGGAGCCTGAGTACGATTGTGTCCCGTCGCCTTGGGAGCCGTGCCGCGGCGTTGAGAACCCCTTCGCTGGACAGTTCGATGAGTGGTATCGCGTCCCCAGCCTTACCAGCTCCTTAGCCGTTCGTCATCGATTCGGTAGACTCGGTGTGGAGGGCAGGGGAACGATCGCTAGCGGCCGGACGAAGGCGGGACAGTTGGGGGAAGAGCGGCTGATCGCTCCCCGGTTGTACCCGATCCGGACGCTCGTTCACAGCGCGCACATTACGGTAGGGATGGTATGGTACCCATGAAATACCCGCAGACGGCTTCGCCAATTGAACGATTGCATCGTTCCTGGAGCGTTCGCGCAACCCTCCTGGTCAGGACCGCCCTCTCAGGCCTTGCACTACCGACTCTGCTTGGCGCGTGCGACTTGGGACCACTCGCCGCTCGGGAGCCGGCGGCCGGTTGGCTGGAGTTCGAATACAGCGGAGCTAGCGCCGGCGCGTTGCGCGCGGAGGGACTTCGCCTGGGCGCGAACTTTCCGATCGGGGACTACGCGGAGGCATCACCTCTGAACGTCGCCGAGGGCGGCCAGATGACCGCAATGCGCATCACAGCCTTCGTTGGTTCTGAAGGGGTCAGATCGACCGTCCTCCACCTCAGCACCCCAGCGTCACCTGGCACCTTCCCTATTGGTTCAATGGGGGTGAGGGCAGGATGTAACTGCGCCGAGATGCGGGCATGGCTCCCCACCGGCTTTGTCACCCTAAACACGGGGTCGGTTCAGCTGACTGAAGTAACACGAACGCGTGTGCGTGGCACGTTCTCGGGCAGCAACGGATCAATCACGTTCAGCAATGGACGCTTCGACGTGCCGCTAGTGCCGCAACCTTAGTACTTCGGGTGTCCCATCCCCGAGGGTGATTTCTGACGCTTTCATTGAGGCCATCTACTAGAGCCGAGCGCGGTCCCGGTGTCGCACGTCCTCGGGCCCTCCTGCTACCGCATCATCCCCAGCCGCTTTCCTCCCATCCACCTCTTCGAGCGCGTAGCCGATCCCCCGGACCTCGAGGCGGTCTTCGCGATCGAGGCGCTCACCAACGACCGGATCCGCGACGAGGTCGGCATCCTGAACCTGGTCTCCCCCAAAGATCGGGTTGCGGGGGCCGGCGCGGGATACGTCATGGCGGCCTTCACCCACGTCTCCCCTGTCGGCGGTCGCTTCACGGATGTCGGCTTCCCGATCCCTGGCCCGCCAGCTGAGACGGGCGGGATCCTGGGGAGTCACGTACGACAGCCTCCGGCGCGCGGGCGGCGGGTGCGCGGCCGTATTCCGGCCACGGGCAATCTCGCGTTGCCAGCAAGCGCAGCACCTGGGCCATGTCTGGGACGGATCGCGGATCGCGGCGGTCTACGAGAAGAGAATTCTGCGGGAGTAGGGTTCCGCTTCTCACCGGCGGCAAAGAGTTCCTGTCGAGGCACCCGTCCGCCGTTCAGGGCCGACTCCGGCGGAGGAGCTCGTCCGCCAGCCGGGGAAGGAGCCGGCCGAGGCGGCCCTCCACCTTCGCCGCCGCCATCTCGTCGGCCCGGGTGGGGCCGAGGTTCACCACCGCGATCGGCACGTTCTCCTCCTGCGCCCGGTAGACGAAGCGCCGCCCCGAGTACACCGTCAGCGAGGAGCCGGCGACGAGGAGCGCGTCGGCCTCCCGGAAGAGGCGCCACGCATCCTCCACCCGCTCCCGAGGGACGCTCTCCCCGAAGAAGACGACGTCGGGCTTGAGAACGCCGCCGCAGTCGTCGCAGGCGGGGACACGGAAGCTCTCCGTGTCCCCGTCGGGAAGCTCCGCGTCGCCGTCCGGAGCGGCCTCGGCCCCGCCGCCGGGCGCCCGCGGCACGAGCCGCTCCGCCCAGCCGCGGTTGAGCGCCAGCAACCGCTCCTGGAAGGAGGCGCGTGGAGAGGTTCGGCCGCATCCGAGACAGCGCACGGTATCCAGCGAGCCGTGCAGCTCCACTACGCGGCGGCTCCCCCCGGCCTGGTGAAGGCCGTCCACGTTCTGGGTGATGACGCCGCGGACCACGCGGCCCTCCTCCAGGCGGGCCAGCGCGCGGTGCGCCTCGTTGGGGCGAGAGCCGGAGAAGCGGGGCCAGCCGGCGGCGCTGCGCGCCCAGTAACGCGCCCGCGCGGCCCCGCTGCGCACGAAGTCCGGGTACTGGATCGGACTCCGGGCGCGCAGGCTCCCCTCCGGACCCCGGTAGTCGGGAATCCCGGACTCGGTGCTGCACCCCGCTCCGGCGAGCACCACGACGCGCCGGCCGCGGAGCAGGTCGAGCAGGGGCTCGAGAGCCCCGTCGGGAGGGCTGGAGGCGACCCGCATGGACGATCTGCCGGCTGAAGGTGGCTCCGTCCTCAGGGTCGGGTGATGTCGGCCGGCGATCGCGGCTTCAGCACCCAGCTTCCCCCTCCCGCCCTGGGGACCAGCACCCCGACGACGTTGATTCGCTCGCCCATGGTGAAGGAGGAGGCTCCGATCCCCGTGTCGGGATCGAGGATCACCACCAGCCGGCCCGATCCATCGTCGACGCGGAGCTCCGTGCTCCCCGCGCCGGCGGGCACGATCGTGTCGATGACGGCTCCCCTCACCTCGACCAGCGCGGCATCCAGGTCGCCTTCGCGGGCGGTGGCGGCCACCCCGGTGTTGAGGAGCGACGGCGGCGGAACCCGGGCTGCCGGGCCCAGGATGGTCGAGAGGGCGTTCACGAGTGCCGGCTGGCCGTCGCGGATCCCGATGAGGCCGAGCAGCCGGAGACTGTCGCCGGCGAAGATGGAGGGAGAGCCGCTCACCACGACGCGGATCGACCCGGTCGCGTCCTGCAGGTGCACCGTGTTGTCGCCGAAGGTGGCGATTCCGCTGACCGCGACTCCGGTGACGGAAGCCAGGCGCCCCGGATCCAGCCGTCGCGCCTCGGCGATCGTCGCCTCGGGCACATCGCCGATCAGGTCGCTCCTGCCGCGCGGCTTGAGCTGCCATCGCGCGCCGGTGGCATTCGGCACCAGGATTCCCGTCACGTCGACCGAGACGCCGGGCACCAGAGGATCGTCGATGGTGCTCGTGATATTGAGCAGCCGATCGAGGATCACTTCGAGCACCCCCGACCCGTCGTCCACCCGCAACCGCGTGTCTCCCCCGGGGAGGGTGGCGCTCTCCAGGATTCGCGCCCCCCTCACCTCCACCAGCGAGGCGTCCAGGCGTCCGTCCCCGGCCGAGGCGGCTTCCGCGGTACTCAGCCGCTGCGGAGGCGGAAGGACGGCCGTCCCCAGCTGGAATACAGCCAGCCCCGCCAGCGCGGGACGCCCGAGGTACGAACCGACCCGCCCGAGCACCCGCACGCTGTCGCCCGCCGCCGCGGTCGTTCCGGGGCTCAGCTGCACCACCCGCAGCGTGCCGCCGGCGTCCCTCAGATGCAGCGTGGAGTCGCCGAACAGGTTGGCCCGGTGCAGCGCGACGGCATCGATGCTGACGACACGGCCGGCCGGCAGCGCCGGCACCTCCGCGGCCGTGGCGAAGGGATACCCGAGCACGGTGAAGGCCACGATGGAGTCGGAGGCGGTCGCGACGAACCGGGTCGAATCCGGCTGCACGAGCCGCAACGTGTCCCCGAGCGCCCGCGGATCGACGACCAGCCGATAGCTTCCGACCGGTACGGCCCGGAATACCCCCCACCCCTGCGCATCCGTGATCGCGGTACCCACCGTATCGCCGAGGCTCCGCACGAGCGCGACACGGACTCCCGGCGCGACCGCGTCGACCTGCTCGTCGACCTGGTCGTTCCCGTTGCGATCCACGAACACCCGGCCGGCGACCGTCGCGGTTGCGTCGATGTTCAGCGCCTGGTCCGTCGGTTCTCCGCAGGCGGCCAGCACGAGGCAGGCGGAGAGCGTCCAGCGGCAGAGAGTCCGATCCATCGTCATCAGTAGTTCAGTCGGAAGCCTACGCGCAGCACCCGTCCGGGTTGCCACAGGCCCAAGGGGCGTCCAAAGTTGTCATTCACCACGAGAGGCACCGTGACCGCGCCGGCGGCGCCCGCCCCCTCCACCGTTCGCGAAGGGTCCACGAGGTAAAGCGCCCGGTCGGGGTATTCGACCTCCGAAGCGAGCAAGTTGAATCCCTCCACGAAGAGCTCCGCGGAGTAGCGGTCCGCTCTCACGATGCCGTACCCGAGGCGACCGTCGAAGGAGTGCATACCCTCCGCCCGGCACGAGTTCCGCTCGGCAAAGCCGCCCGCCTGGTCGTCCAGGCAGCTCCACTCGCCGAGGAGCGCGTCCGTGCCCGGAATCGAAGGATCGACGAAGGCGGGGTCGTTGTTCCAGGAACCGTCCGCGTTCGCGTCCACTCCTTCGCGGAAGCCGGGCGTGAAGGGATATCCCGAGCGATACCGGTACAGCGCAGACACCCCGCAGCCCGCCGCTCCCCAGCTCGGCGCCCACGACGGCGCGGTGGGGTACGTCGAAGTCCGAGCGCCCATCCATCCACTCTCCCTCCCCCGCGGGAGAGGGAGCCGGCGGACTCACGAGGGAGGTTCCCGGAGTGGGCATCCAGTTGTCCTCGGTGCGCGAGAGGGTGTAGCTTCCGAAGAGATGGAGCGCCTGGGTCGCCCGGTGTTCGACGTCGGCCGTCACCCCCCAGAAGGTGGATGAGCCGTCGAGGTCGACCGCGGCGACCCGATCGAACTCCGCGAAGCGGCGGTTCGACCCGGGGACGGCGAAGAGGAGGCCGCCGACCTGCTCGAACCGGCCGTAGAGCGTTCGCCCGTACTGGTCCTCGACGGCGGAGCCCGGCGACAGGTTGAGGTCACGGGAGCGGGGAAGCAGGTCCGTGTAGCGGAGGAGGGCGGAAAGGTGTACTGCGGTTCCGGGACCGACCAGGCGGCTGATCCCCAGGTTCGACCGGAAGGTCCGCGGAGGCGCGAACTCGGGATGCAGCAGGGTGAGGGTCCGGGCGGCCGTGAGGGTCGTGCCCGAGGTGGTCGCGAGGGGCCACGAATCGAGGGAACCGAAACCGCGCCGGACCTGGCGATCCTGGCTATCGGCGATCCACTCCCGGAACAGCGCGGGATCCGAGCTCCCGGAGTACACGCCCGCGGAACCGGACAGCACCCACTCGTGGCGGTCCTGCAGATCCCAGGTGAAGCCGACGCGGGGGCTGATCCGCCACCAGGAGCCGTGGACGTCCGTGTTGTCGAGACCGGTCGCGTTCAGCCACTCCGCATCCAGCTGGACCTCGTCGGTCGGCAGGCGCTGCAGGTCCGCGCGAGCGCCGAGCAGGACGTCGAAGCCGAGAAGGGGAGTCCAGGTATCCTGCACGTAGAGAGCGACCTGCGGGAGCGAGAAATCGGTCCCGCCCGAGGGTCCCAGCTGCTCCAGGTAGCCCTGCCCCGCGGCGAAGTCCTCCGGGCTCGAGAAAAGAAATCGGTTCCGGGCCCCGAGATCGTAGTCGTACGACTCGAGCGCCGCCGAGAGCCCGACCTTTACACGGTGCTGGCCCGTTCGGATGTGGAGGGTCTCGCTCGCGCGGAACGCGCTCTGGTCGTACGATCCCGCGAAGCCGAGGCTCGGTCCGAACTCGACCCCCGGGCCGACGATCCGCGTCTCGCCGGAGAGCCCGAGCGGGTCCAGGGCCTGGTGGTCCCGTCCGCTGACCTCGAACCCGATCCGGATTTCCTGATGCACACGATCGCTGAACCGGGTGGAGAGGGTGGCGCTCGAAGACAGGTCGCGTCCCTCGAAGGGCCGGCTCAGGCCGCGTTCCGGAGGGGCGCCCGGGCTTCCGTCGGCGTTCGGGAGCGTCGAGAAACCGGCGCGGACGTTCAGTCCCGTGGACGACGACAGCTGCCAGTCGAAGCGGCCGAATACCGAGAGCACGTCCGTCTGGACGAGACGCGCCTCGTCGCCGGCGAGGTCGATCCCGTAGCTCTCCCGGGCGATCTGGATCGCCTGCTCGGTCGAGGTGCCCAGGACGGGCTGAAGGGGAGTGGCGAGTCGCCGTGCCTCGACTCCGAACACCATCGTCGCGGTGTCCGGGATGAGAGATCCGCCCACGGTCAGGCCGCCCTGGATCGTCTGGTAGCCACTGGGGCCGGGCTCGACGCCCGACAGGAGCGGGCCGCCCGACCCGTTGCCGAACGCCCGCGCGCCGAGCTCCCGGGTGCCGCGGCTCGTGTAGCCGCTGAGCGTCCCCCCCGCCTGGCCCGACCATTCCACGTCGGGATTGGTGGCGACCAGCGCCGCCTCCTCGAACATCCCGAGGGGAAAGGCGGCGGCTCGGAGCGACCCGGGGATCAGCGCGAGGCTTTCGAGCAGGCTCACGGGGGCTCCGTCGATCCGGATGCCGCTGAGCGCGGCCGGGAGTCCCTGCATCTCCAGCTGCGGACCGGCCAGGCTCGAGTAGCGGGCGAGGCCGGTCAGCTCCCGCTGCTCGTCCGGAAAGCTCTCGAACCGGGCCCGTGGGATCTCCGTGCTCAGGCCGGGGCCCCGTCCCGCCAGGAGTGCGCCCTCGAAGCGGGTGGAATCCACCCGCTCCACGGTCCCTTCGGCCGCCGCGAGCGTGATGGGCAGGATCAGGCGCTGCCCCGGGCGGAGGGGAATGTCGTAGACGTATCGGGGAAAGAAGCCGAGCTGCTCGACCCGCAGCGAATACTCGCCGGGCGGAAGGAACTCGAAGGCGAACCGGCCCTCCAGAGAGGTGAGCGCGGATCGCTCCACGCCGGTCGTGAGATCCCGCACCGAGAGGTTCGCTCTCGCGACGGGGGCTCCGGACGGACCCTGCACCGTTCCCTCCAGGAGCGCACTGCTCAGGCTCTGCCCGGACAGGGGAAGCGTGCTCCCGACCATTGCGGCCATCAGGACTGCTGCCGCCATCCCTCCACGGAAATCGAGCATCTTTTGTCGAATCTACAGAGGCGTACGCGCCGAGGTGCCCGGGAGGAGTTCCCTGGAGCCGACCCTGCGACGTGTGCTATGATTGTGGCGCGAGGGCAACACCCGTGGCAAGTCGCGACGGTGGGAGAGCCCTCTGTCATCCTGGCACCGGCGACTTGCCGCCGGGCGCCGAAGAGGCGACTTCAACGATGCGCGACCGCCCGATGAGAAGAACGGCCAAACCGAACGGATCCACGTCGTGGGAGTAGATCCGCTCGACCGTTCACTCGCGCCGTCCCTTCCCCGCGGGGGCCGGAGCGCCGCGGACCCGCTGGGTCTGCTCCGCGCGGCCGTCGCCCGCCCGATCCGCGCCTGGCGACGCCGGACCTGGCTCGCCCGGCTTCGGAGCGCTCCTCCTCCCCGCGAAGTGCTCTTTCTGTGCCAGGGCAACCTCTACCGAAGCCCCTACGCCGCGGCGGTCTTCCAGGCTGCGCTCCCCGCCGCGCTGCGGGACTCCGTTCGAGTCGCCTCGGCGGGCTTCATGGGCTCCGGGCGCTCCGTGCCCACCCGCGTGTCCACCCTGGCGGCGACTCGAGGCTTCGCGCTCGGCTCGCACCGGTCCCGGCTGGTCAGCACGGAGGCGATCGCCGCGGCCGACCTCATCGTCGTCATGGAGCCGGCGATCCGGAAAGCCGTCTGCAAACGCTTCGGCAAGCACGCCTCTTCGGTCCTGATCCTGGGCGACTTGGATCCGCGGGGCACCGATCCGCGAGCCATCGCGGATCCCGCCCTCCGCTCTCCCGAGCGGCTCGCGGAGTGCTTCGCCCGGATCGAGCGCTGCACGACCACTCTGGTGTACGCGATCCGTTCCGCGACTGCCGCCGTCACGCCGGGCTGAGCGCGGCCGGATCCCCCTGGAGGGGTACGATGCCGCCGGGTCGGATCCGGTTCGCCCGGACCCGCCGCCATCGCGTCGACACGACCCGGGCCGCCTCAGGCCTTCTCGACGACCGCATCGCCGCCGGGCCGATCCGCGCCGGCGGACGCGACGCCGGCGAGGGAGCCCGAGCCCGGACCCATCTGCTCCGCGTACCATTGGAGCGCCTGCCGGAGTCCCTCCCGGACGGTGTGGCCGGGCGCATACCCGAGCCTGTCGCGCGCCTTGGAGATGTCGGCCTGGCTGTGGCGCACGTCGCCGGCGCGGAAGGGGCCGTACCGGGCGCGCGCTCCCGCCAGTCCGGGGCGGTGCTCCGCGAGGCCGTCGCGGATGTCCTCGAAGAGCTCGTTGAGCGTGGTCCGATCCCCCACCGCCACGTTGTACACTTCTCCGGTGATCCCCTCGCCCTGCACCGCGGCCGCGAGCAGGTTGACCTGCACCACGTTGTCGATGTAGCAAAAGTCCCGCGAAGTCTCCCCGTCCCCGTGGATCACGCAGGGTCGGCCCTCCAGCAGGCTGCCCACCCACTTCGGGATCACCGCCGCATAGGCGCCGTCCGGGTCCTGCCGGCGCCCGAAGACGTTGAAGTACCGAAGCCCCACCGTCTCGATTCCGTAGGTGTCCTCGAACACCTTCGCGTACAGCTCGTTGACGTACTTCGTCACGGCGTACGGCGACAGGGGCGCGCCGATCTCGTCCTCCACCTTGGGCAGTCCGGGATGATCTCCGTAGGTGCTGCTGCTGGCGGCGTACACGAAGCGCTCGACCCCCGCGTCCCGCGCGGCGACGAGGACGTGGAGGAACCCCGTGACGTTGGAGGCGTTGGTGGCGATCGGATCCTCGATGGATCTCGGCACGCTTCCCAGGGCCGCCTGGTGAAGCACGTAGTCCACCCCTTCGCAGGCGGTCCGACAGGTATCGAGATCCCGGATGTCGCCCTCGAGGAAGCGGAAACGGGTCCAGAGCTCCTCCCCCACCTGCGAGCGCACGTCGTCGAGGTTGCGCTCGTGGCCGGTCGAGAAGTTGTCGAGCCCCACCACGCTCTGCTCCAGCCGGAGCAGAGTCTCCACCAGGTTGCTCCCGATGAAGCCGGCCGCGCCGGTGACGAGCCAGACTTTCGGATCGGAGCGGAGCGCCTCCCGCAGCTTCTGGTAGCGATTCATACACCCACCCCCGCGAGGTCGCCGTGGGCGGGAACCTCGGGCCAGGAGCCGGAGAGGGCGGCGACCACCCTCTCCCCCGCCCTCCCGTCCCAGCCCTCCGGGCATCTCGCTCCGGGCTCCAACCTCTCCTGTTCCAATGCGGCGCGCAGGCTCTCCAGCACGCCATCCACCGCCAGCGGCCAGGGCGCCAGGCGGTTGGTCCCCTCCGTGATGGTGACCGGCCGCTCGGTCTGCTCCCGCAGCGTCACGCACGGCACCCCGAGCGCGGTCGTCTCCTCCTGCAGTCCCCCCGAGTCCGTCAGCACCACCGCGGCCCCATCGGTCAGCGAGAGCATCTCGCGGTAGCCGAGCGGCTCCAGGACCCGCAGCGGCTCCAGAAGGTGGGTGAGGCCGAACGCCTCGACGCTCTTTCGGGTCCGCGGATGGAGGGGGAGCACGACCGGCATCTCCCCGGCCACCCGGGCCAGGGCCTCCAGAACGGTCGAGAGCGCCGCGGGGTCGTCCACGTTGCTCGGCCGATGCAGCGTGACCGCGGCGTACCCGTGCCGCCGCATTCCCAGCTCCCCCGCCAGGTCCCGCTGCCGGGCGCGGGGGAGCTGGTGCAGGAGCGTGTCGATCATGACGTTGCCGACGAAGCGGATCCTCTCTCGTTCGATCCCCTCCGCCCGGAGATTCGGCTCCGCGTCGCGGCTGGGCGTGAGCAGGAGATCGCTCAGCCGGTCGGTCAGCACCCGGTTGGCCTCTTCCGGCATCCGCCAGTCTCCCGAGCGGAGCCCCGCCTCCACGTGCGCCGTCCGGACCCCGAGGTCCTTCCTCTTGCTGGCGACCAGGGCGCAGGCGAGCGTCGAGTTCACGTCGCCCACCACGACCAGCCATTCGGGGCGGACCTCCTCCAGCACCGGCTCGAACGCCTGCATGACGCGCGCGGTCTGCACGGCGTGCGAGCCGCTCCCCACGCCCAGGTGATGGTCCGGCGCGGGCAGCGCCAGGTCCGCGAAGAAGGCGTCGGACATCGAGGCATCGTAGTGCTGGCCGGTGTGGACCAGCACCCCCTGGTGCCCCTCCGACCCGAGCGCGCGGAGGATCGGGGCGACCTTCATGAAGTTCGGCCGCGCCCCCGCCACCACCAGGACCCGCATCAGAGCACGGCCTCCAGAAGGCCGCTACGGAGTGCGCTTCCCCGGTCCTGCTCCACGCCCGAGAGCCCCAGGACGCGCGCGCGGCCGCTGTACCTGCGCATCACGCCGCGGGTATCCACCACCAGGTGGGCCAGTTCGGCGATCCGCTCGTAGTCGACCGCCCCGTGATCGGTGACGATCACGACGCAGTCGCTGCCCTCCAGCGTCTCGCGGGTGAGCTCCGCGGATTGCATCGGAAGGTTCCGCAGCGAGGTGTGGCCGTCGTCTTCGATCGTCGGGCAGAAGGGATCGTGGTACTGCAGCTCCGCCCCCTTCTCCTGCAGGAGGTGGAGGATCTCCAGCGCCGGGCTCTCGCGCAGGTCGTCGATGTCCTTCTTGTAGGCGACGCCGAGCACCAGCACCCGGCTGCCGTTGATCGCCTTCCTGGCGTCGTTCAGAGCGTCCTGGACCTTGCGGACCACGAACGCCGGCATCTCCGCGTTCACCTCGCTGGAGAGCTCGATCATGCGCGTCTTGAAGCTGAGCGTGCGCATCTTCCAGGAGAGGTAGTGCGGGTCCAGCGGAATGCAGTGCCCGCCGAGGCCGGGGCCCGGGGTGAACTTCATGAAGCCGAACGGCTTCGTGGCCGCCGCCTCGATCACCTCCCACACGTCCACCTGCAGCCGGTCGCACACCTGCGCCATCTCGTTGGCGAGCGCGATGTTGATCATCCGGAAGGTGTTCTCGTGCAGCTTCACCAGCTCCGCGGCTTCCGCGCTGGAGACGGGCACCACCGTCTCGAAGATCTCCCGATAGAGGGCGCTGCCCACGGTCGAGCACTTCTCCGTGATGCCCCCGATCACCTTCGGCGTGTTCCGGGTGTGCCACACGGGGTTGCCCGGATCCACGCGCTCCGGGCTGAAGCAGAGGAAGAAGTCCTCCCCGGCCACGAGCCCCTTCCCCTCCAGCACCGGCAGCATGGCCTCGCGGGTCGTCCCCGGGTAGGTCGTCGACTCGAGGATGACCAGCTGCCCGGGTCGGAGGGCTCGGGCCACGGCCTGCGTGGCGCTGACCACGTAGGAGAGGTCCGGATCCTTGGTCTTGCTCAGCGGCGTGGGCACGCAGATGCTGATGGCGTCGCACTCGCGGAGCCGGCTCATGTCCGTGGTCGCCGAGATCAGGCCGTCGCCCACGAAGGCCGCAAGGGTCTCGCTCGAAACGTCCTGGATGTGGCTCTCGCCGCCATTGGTCTTCTCCACCACCCGCTCGCTGACGTCGAAGCCGATCGTGCGGAAGCCGCTCCGCGCCATCTCCACCGCCAGCGGCAGGCCCACGTAGCCCAGCCCGATCACCCCGAGGACCGCGGTACGGTCCTGGATGCGAGCCTCAAGCGAATTCGTCATGTTGTTCATGGTCGTTCTGTATGCGGATGCAGGCGCCGGCCGCCCGAAGGAGCCCGGCGTGCTACGGTGGACGATGGCATCGGGCGCGGCTACTCCGGGGGCGCCGGAAGGTAGCCCCGGTCGCGAAGGAACGAGAGCACCTGCTCCACGCTCTCCTCCACGGTGCGTCGAGCGGTATCGATGCGAAGCTCCGGGCTCTCCGGCGCCTCGTAGGGAGAGGAGACGCCGGTCAGCTCGCGAATCTCGCCCCGGCCCGCCCTCTCGTAAAGCCCCTTCGGATCGCGGGCCCGGACCGTGTCCAGGTCCGCGTCCACGTGGATCTCGAGGAACCGTCCTTCGGGGATGAGGGAGCGCGCGCGCCTGCGGTCCTCCTCGAAGGGGGAGACGAAGGTGCACAGCACGAGGTTGCCCTGCTCGAAGAAGAGCCGCGCGACCTCGCCCACCCGCCGGATGTTCTCCGTGCGGTCCGCAGCCCCGAAGCCGAGGTCTCCGCAGAGACCGTGGCGGACCTGGTCGCCGTCGAGCAGCATCGTCCGGCAGCCGAGCGCGAAGAGCTCCCGCTCCAGCGCCTTCGCGATGGTGCTCTTGCCGGCCCCCGAGAGTCCCGTCAGCCAGAGCACGCCCGCCGGGTGGCCGTTGCGCGCCTCGCGCTCCGCGCGCGGGATGTTCCACTCCTCCCAGACCACCCCGGGAGAGACCGCGCGCGCCGACGGTGCCGGCGCTCCGGGTTGGGGCGCCTCGCGGCGCTCCGTGCGGATCATCCCCGCCGCGACCGTCGCGTGCGAATGGGGATCCACCAGGATGAACCCTCCGGTCTCGCGGTTCTTCTCGTACGCGTCGAAGAAGAGCGGCTGCGAGGTGGTGATCTCCACGCGCGCGATGTCGTTCAGGCGCAGCGTCTCCGCGTCCTCCCGGTGCAGCGTGTCCACGTCGATCCGGTAGGTGAGCTCGCTCACGTACGCCTGGACCCGCCGGGTCGTGTGCATGAGCACGTAGGCGGTGCTCTGCTCCAGCGGCTTCTCGCTCATCCAGCACAGCGTGGCGTCGAAGCGGTTCGCCACCACGGGCAGGTTCTTGCGGCGCACCAGCATGTCGCCGCGGCTGACGTCGACCTCGTCCTCCAGCGTCAGCACCACCGATTCGCCCGCGGCGGCCTCGGCGTGGGATCCGTCCGCGGTGTCGATCGACTTCACGCGGCTGCCGTGGCCGGAGGGGAACACCACCACCTCCTCTCCGGGCTGGATCGTGCCGCTGGAGATCCGCCCCGCGTATCCCCGGTAGTCCTGCGTCGGGCGGATCACGTACTGGACGGGGAAGCGGAAATCCACCAGGTTCCGGCCGGAGCCGAGGTTCACCGTCTCCAGGTGGTGGAGCAGCGTGGCGCCGTCGTACCACGGCATGTTCTCGCCCTTCTCCACCACGTTGTCGCCCAGGAGCGCGCTGATGGGGATGAAGGTGAGGTCGTGCACCTCCAGCTTCTGGGCGAACTCGCGGTATTCCTCGACGATCTCCTGATAGACCGCCTCCGCGTAGTCCACCAGGTCCATCTTGTTGACCGCCACGACGATGTGCGGGATGCCGAGAAGCGAGGCCAGGAAGCCGTGCCGCTTGCTCTGCGTCTGCACCCCTTTCCGGGCATCGACGAGCACGATCGCCAGCTCCGCCGTGCTCGCCCCCGTGACCATGTTGCGGGTGTACTGCAGATGCCCGGGGGTGTCGGCGATGATGAACTTTCGCTTCGGCGTGGCGAAGTAGCGATACGCCACGTCGATGGTGATGTTCTGCTCGCGCTCCGCGCGCAGGCCGTCCGTGAGCAGCGCCAGGTTCACGTAGCCCTCGCCGCGCTGTCTGCTGGTCTTCTCGACCGCCTCCAGCTGGTCCTGGAAGATGCTCTTCGTATCGTAGAGCAGCCGCCCGATCAGCGTGCTCTTCCCGTCGTCCACGCTGCCGGCGGTGGAGAAGCGCAGCAGGTCCATCTCCAGGTACGGGTTGCGGGCCCCCGACTCCGGGCTCTGTCTGCGGGAGGCCAGAGAGTCGTGGAGCGGCACCACGTCCGTCGTCATTTGCGCACTCATCTCAGAAGTATCCCTGCTTCTTGCGGTCCTCCATGGCGGCCTCGCTCCTCTTGTCGTCGCTGCGGCCGCCGCGCTCCGTCACTCGGGCGGACGCCACCTCCTGGATGATCTCCTCCAGCGTGGTGGCCTCGCTCTCCCACACCCCCGTGCAGGTGATGTCGCCGATCGTCCGGCAGCGGATCCGGCGCGTCTCCGCGACCTCGCTGGGAAGCACCCGGTTGTGCTCGCCCACGGCGAGCAGGACGCCGTCGCGGTCCACCACCTCGCGCTCGTGCGAGAAGTAGAGGCTGGGGAGGTGGATGCCCTCCTCGGCGATGTACTGCCAGACGTCCATCTCCGTCCAGTTGGAGAGGGGGAAGACGCGGAAGTGCTCGCCCAGGCCCTTCCGGCCGTTGAAGAGGTTCCAGAGCTCGGGGCGCTGGTTCTTCGGATCCCACTGCCCGAACGCGTCGCGATGCGAGAAGAACCGCTCCTTGGCGCGCGCCTTCTCCTCGTCCCGCCGGCCCCCTCCGAACGCGGCATCGACCTTCAGCTCGCGCAGCGCGTCCAGCAGCGTGACGGTCTGCAGGCTGTTGCGGCTCGGGTTGAGCCCCGGCTCCTCCCGGGCGCGCCCCTGGTCGATCGAGTCCTGGACCGTGCGCACCAGCAGCTCGGCCCCCGTGACGCGGGCGAGCCAGTCGCGGTACTCGATCGTCTCGGGGAAGTTGTGTCCCGTGTCGACGTGCAGGAGCGGGAACGGGAACTTGCCCGGCGCGAACGCCTTCTGCGCCAGCCGGACCATGACGATCGAGTCCTTGCCGCCGGAGAAGAGCAGCACCGGGCGCTCGAATTGCGCGGCGGCCTCGCGGAAGAGGTAGATGGCCTCGCTCTCCAGCTGCGCGAGGTGGCTCCGGCGATAGGAGGTCTTGGGAGGCGCCGGGCGCTCCCTCGCGCTCTCCGGCAGCGGGGTCTGCAGCGTTTGCGTCGGCATCAGAAGGGCCAGAAGAGAGGGACGAAGATCAGGATCGTGGCGATCACCACGATCGTCAGCGGGAGGCCGAGTCGGATGAAGTCCGTGAATCGATACCCTCCCAGGCCGTAGACCATGGTGTTGGTCTGATACCCGATGGGGGTAAGAAAGCTCGCCGATGCCGCGATCGCAACGGCGATCGCGAAGGGGCGAGGGTCGGCGCCGACCGCGGCGGCGGCCGCCATGGCGATCGGAAAGAGCAGCACGGCGGCCGCGTTGTTAGTGATCAGCTCGGTCAGCACCACCGCGGCGATCGTGACGGCGAAGAGAACGCCCCACGGTCCCCAGCCGCTGAAGGTGTCCACGATGCCGAGCCCCAGGAGCGCCGCGAGGCCCGAGTTCTCGATCGCGGACCCGATCCCGAACGAGGCGGCGATCACGAGCAGCACGTCGAGCTCGATCGAGGCCTTCGCCTCCCAGGGCGAGAGGACGCCCAGCAGCACCATCGCGACGGCGCCGAGAAGGGAGGCCTGGAGAATGGGGAGGAAACCGGCCCCCGCCACGATCACGACCCCGAGCGTGACGAGCCCTACCATGACGGCCTTTCGGCCGCTCACCGGAGGCTGGCCCCCGAGGTGCGCGACCAGGAGGAAATCGCTCGCGTGGCGCCAGCGCTTCCCGAAATCGGCGTCCGTCACCAGGAGGAGGGTATCGCCCTCCTTGAGCTTCACGTCGCCGAGCTTCGCCCGCACCCGCTCCCCGGAGCGGTGGATGGCGACCACGGCGGCCTGGTAGCGGCTGCGGAAATCCGCCTCCTTCAGGGTCTGGCCCACGAGGGGCGAGGTTCCGCTGACCACGACTTCGAAGAAGGTGCGGGACGAGGGTGCGACGCTCGGCACCTCGGTATGCTCCCCGTCGTGGGCGAGCCCGCGCATCGACTGCAGGTCCCGGATCATGTCCGCGCGGCCCGCGAACACCAGGCGGTCTCCCCCGCGAAGCACCGTGGTCGGCGCGGCCGGGGCGATGACCTGGCCCGAGCGCTCGATCTCGGCCAGGAACACGCCCTGGAGGCTGCGCAGCCCCCCGGCCTCCACGGTCTGCCCCACGAGAGGACCCGCGGGCGCGACCTGCATCCGCACCACGTATTCGCGGATCTCCTCCTGAAACTGCTGGCGCGCGCCCCGCCGGTCGGGGAGCAGCCGGTGGGAGAAGAGGACCAGCAGGGCGACGCCGACAACGGCCACCGGCAAGCCGATCCGCGAGATCTCGAACATCCCGATCGGAGTCATGCCGTGGTCCTGCATCAGCCCGGAAACCACCAGATTCGTCGAGGTGCCGATCACGGTCACCACTCCGCCCAGGATCGTGGCGAAGGAGATCGGCATCAGGTACCAGGAGGGCGGCTGATCCCGCTTCTCCGCCCAGTCGGCGACCTGGGGAGCGAGCATCGCCACGATCGGGGTGTTGTTCAGGAACCCCGAGGCCGCGGCGGTGGGGGCCAGCAGGCGCAGCAGCCGACCGCGGCCGCTCTGCCCGTTCCCGAGCGTCGCGTTGATCAGCGGCTGCAGCGCCCCCGTCTTCTCCACCGCCGCCGCGACGACGAACAGCGCGGCGACGGTGATGGGGGCGGGATTGGAGAAACCCGCGAACGCCTGCTCCGTGGAGATGAGGCCGGTCACCAGGAGGAGGATGTCCGCGCCCAGGATCGCGACCACCGGGGAGACGGTGTCACGAACCAGAAGCAGGATGGTACCGACCACCACGACGAGAGTGAACCACCCCTCCCAGGTCATGCAGGCATGCTCTCCAGCGTGGATTCGTAGATCGGGCGAATGCGCGGCAGCACGGCGTCGATCGCCCCCGGCGCGCAGGCGACGATCCCATGAGGCTGCACCGGGTCGGGCTTGTTGTAGCGCAGGGGCTCTCCCCGGCAATCGCCGACCCACCCGCCCGCTTCCCGGACCAGTACCTCCGGCGCGCAGGTGTCCCACTCCTTGAGGTAGGGGACCGGGTGCACGTACAGGTCGCGGGAATCGTCGACGATGCGCGAGCACTTGACGCCGACCGAGCCGCAGGGAAGCACGTCGGTGATCCCGAGCTCCGCCCGCATCCTCTCCAACAGAGGATCGGCATGACTGCGCGACCCGACCAGACGAAGCTTTCCCGCGGCGGCGTCGCCCCGGTCGATCCGGCGCCGCTCCCCCCGGTGTTCCACCCATGCCCCCATGCCCCGCGCGGCCGCGTACAGCACGTCTCCGTCCGGAAGGTAGACGACGCCCAGCACCGCCTTCCCGTCCACCGCGAGCCCGATCATGATCGAGAACTCGCCGTTCCGGGCCAGGAACTCCTTGGTCCCATCGAGCGGGTCCACGATCCACACGCGACTCGCCGCCAGCCGCTCGCCCGAGTCCGCGGACTCCTCGGAGAGGATCGCGTCGTCGGGGAAGGCCCTGCGGAGAGCCGCCACGATCACGTCGTTGGCGGCATGGTCGGCGAGGGTCACCGGCGAGGCGTCGCGCTTCGCCGTGGAGTCGGACGTCCCGTAGAAGCGCATCGCCGCCGCCGCCGCGTCGCGAGCGGCGCGGGAGGCGACCTCGAGCGGCCGCCGAAGGTCAGTGTTCATGAGACCGGAGCAAAGAGAGAAGAGAGATGCGGTCCGATCCCCTATCCGTCCGCCGCGGCCGCGAAAGAGACCTGCAGCGGGTACGCCGCGGGACGGCCGACGGAGTGGTAGGTGAAGCCGAGCTCCCGCATCTTCTCGGGCTCCCAGAGGTTGCGGCCGTCGAAGACCACGGGCTCCGCGAGAAGCCGGCGGATACGGTCGAAGTCCGGGCGGCGGTAAGGCGACCACTCGGTGAGCACGAGGAGGGCGTCGGCCGCCTCCAGGCAGTCGTAGTTCCTCTCGCAGAGCGACAGCGCGCCGCTCGCGAGAAGATCCGGGAAGTACCGCTCCGCCTCGTGCTTCGCCTCCGGGTCGTGCGCCCGCACGCGGGCGCCGCGCTCGACCAGCCCCCGCACCACGGTCAGGGCCGGAGCCTCCCGCATGTCGTCCGTCTCCGGCTTGAAGGAGAGTCCCCAGACCGCGAAGGTGCGGCCCGAGAGGTCGGCTCCGTACATTTCCTCCACCCGTTCCAGGAGGCGCTGCTTCTGCGCCTCGTTCACCCGCTCCACACCTTCCAGGATGCTGGCGTCCACTCCGGTCTCCCGCAGCGTGCGGACGAGCGCCTTGACGTCCTTGGGAAAGCAGGAGCCGCCATAGCCGATCCCCGCGAACAGGAAGCTGCTCCCGATCCGATCGTCGGTGCCCACCCCCTGCCGCACCGCGCTCACATCCGCCCCCACGGCCTCGCAGAGCCCCGCGATCATGTTCATGAAGCTGATGCGCGTGGCGAGCATCGCGTTGGCCGCGTACTTGGTGATCTCCGCCGAGGCGATGTCCATGAACAGCACCGGGTTCCCCGTGCGGACGAAGGGAGCGTACAGCTCGCCGAGCTTCTCACGGGCGTAGTCGGAATCGACGCCGACGACAACGCGATCGGGGCGCATGAAGTCCTGGACCGCGGCGCCTTCCTTCAGGAACTCCGGGTTGCTGCAGACGTGCACCGGGCGCGAGGTGTGGCGCCGGATGGTCTCGCGCACCTTGCGGGCGGTCCCCACGGGGACGGTGCTCTTGGTGATGACGATCTTCTCGGGGCCGGCGGCGGGCATGTTCCTGCCGATGGTCTCGGCCACCGCGAGCACGTGCTGCAGGTCGGCGGAGCCGTCCTCCCCCGGCGGAGTGCCGACGGCGATGAAGACGATTTCCGAGTCGCGGACCGCGGAGGCCACGTCGGTGGTGAAGGTGAGACGCGCCTCGGAGAGGTTCCGCTCCACGAGCGGCGCGAGGCCGGGCTCGTAGATCGGAATCTCGCCGTCGTTGAGGCGCGCGATCTTCTTGTCGTCGATGTCACAGCAGACGACGTCGTTCCCCGTCTCCGCCAGCCCGGCGCCCACTACCAGGCCCACATATCCCGTCCCGACGATCGCGATCTTCATCTGTGTCCTGAGTTGGAGCATTTCTGTTCGTGTCCCGGCCCTCTCCGAACCGGGACGGCCACCTCACATTCGCCGAACAGGCCGCCGGCCGCGGCGGCACCTCTTCCCGCGGCGCCTGCGCGGCCCGTGCACGGCGCGTCGGCGCCCTGGCTCTGCAAGCCCGTCGCCACACTCCGATCGGGCGGCCCCCTCGACTCGGCGAGCCGCGGTCCGCGGGCCTCTCCCCGGGAGCGAACCCGCCGCCCCGGCCGGAGTTCCGCGGCGACCGATTCGGCCACCCTGGCGTATCCCCGTTACAGGTGTGGCGTGGGCGCTACATAGCGAAGCGCCCGCGCCTGTGCGCGGACGCTACAGTCCCAGGCTGCGCGCGATGACCTGAGCCTGAATCTCCGAGGTGCCGGAGTAGAGACGGCCTCCCACCGCGTCGCGCAGGTCCCGCTCCACCTCGTACTCCGTCGTGAAACCGTAGCCGCCATGGATCTGGACGGCGTCCAGGGACGATTGGAGGCAGGCTTCACCCAGGTAGAGCTTGGCGAGGGCCGCCTCGGCGCCCGCCGGGCGGCCTTCCTGCTTCGTCCAGGCGGCGCGGTACAGGAGCAGCCGGCCGGTCTCCAGACGGAGCTTCATCTGCACCAGCCGGTTCGAAACCGACTGGAAATCGCCGATCGGCTTCCCGAACTGCCGCCGCTGCTTCGCATAGCGGACGCAGCTTTCGAGCTGACGCCGCATCGTGCCCAGGAAGCCGGCCAGGATGCAGCTCCGCTCCCACTCCATGGAATCGTTGAAGATGGCGCCCCCGCGCCCCTCCCTGCCCAGCCGGTTCTCCACCGGCACCTCGCAGTCGTCGAAGACGAGCTCCGCCATCGGCGAGGTGGTGAGCCCCATCTTACGGATCGGCCGGGAAACCCGAAAGCCCGGGGTGTCGCGGTCGAGGAGGAAGGCGGTGAGGCCCAGGACGCCGGCGCCCGGATCGACGGTCGCGAACACCACGAAGACATCCGCGACCGGGGCGCCGCTGACGAACGTTTTGCTCCCGTTCAGCCGGTAGCGGTCGCCGCGCCGCTCGGCGATGGTGCGAAGGCCGAACGCGTCGGAACCGGAATCCGGCTCGCTCATCCCGTGCGCGCCGATCATCGTTCCGTCGCAGAGCCGCGGCAGATAGCGCCGCTTCTGCTCCTCCGCGCCGAAGCGGAAGATCGGCATCTGCACGCTCCACATCTGAGCGTTGATCCCGAAGAGCAGGCCGTTGTCCTTGCACCCGTACCCCAGCGCCTCCATGGCGAGCACCGTGGAGAGGACGTCGGATCCCCGTCCGCCGTACTCTTCGGGAAAGGGAAGGCCCTGGATCCCGAAATCCGCGCAGCGTCCCCACAGCTCTCGCGAGAACTCGCCGTTCCGGTCCCGCTCGATCAGATCGTCTTGAAGGGCGCGGCGTGCGAACTGCACGACGGCGTCGTGAAGCTCGAGCTGGTCCGGCGTCCAGGAGAAGTCCATGCTCATCCCCGCGCGAGCAGCGCCTGGTAGTCGATCTTGTCGGTGGACGTGCGCGGCAGCGCGTCCACGAAGCCGAAGCTGTCGGGCACCATGTAGCGGGGCAGGCGCTCCACGCAGAACTGCTTCATCGCGATCTGAGTCGGACGTTCTCCGTCGCGGAGGCTGAGATAGGCCCGGACCCGGACGCCGGCATTCGGATCCGATAGCGCCACGACCGCCACCTCCCGCGCCGCCGGATGGGTCGCGAGCCCCGCCTCGATCTCTCCCAGCTCCACGCGGTAGCCCCGCCGCTTGATCATGCGGTCCCGGCGGCCATGGAACACGTAGTCGCCGCCGGCATCCTCCACGACCAGGTCGCCCGTGCGGTACCAGCGGGTGCCGCCGGGGTCCGCCAGGAAGGTCCCGGCGTTCTGCTCGGGGAGGTTCCAGTAGCCCCGCATGACGCCGTCGCCGCTGACCACCAGCTCGCCCTCGCTCCCCGCCACCACGGGGCGGCCGTCGCCGTCGACCGCCTGGCAGCGGAGGTGCGAGCAGGCCCGGCCGATCGGGTACGGCTCGACGCGCTCGGGGCACGTTTCGGCGGGCAACTCGAAGTACGTGCAGACGTTGGTCTCGGTCGGGCCGTACAGGTTGAAGTACCGCGGATGCGGCCAGAGAGCGCGGAGCGCGCGGAGCTGCGCCACCGGGAACACCTCTCCGGCGAAGAGCACCGCTCGGAGCGCGCCGTAGTCGTGACGGTCCAGCTTTCCGTACTGCGCCAGCAGGCTGAGGATGGAGGGCGTCGAGTACCAGACGGTGATGCGCTTCTCCGCGATCAGCGGCGCCAGCCCCAGCGGGTCCTTCCCCGCTCGATCGCCGATCAGAACCAGCCTGGCGCCGTGCTTCAGGCTGGTGAAGACGTCTAGGATCGAGAGGTCGAAGTGCAAGGGCGCGTGCGAGGAGAACACGTCGTTCTCTCCGGGCGCGAACGTCTCGGAGCACCAGTCCACGAAGCTGCAGGCGTTGCGATGGCTGAGCATGACGCCCTTGGGCCTGCCGGTCGAGCCGGACGTATAGAGGATGTACGCCAGGGCGTCCGGCCCAGGGCTTTCCGTCGCGCTGGCGGGTGCGGGGTCCCTCTCCTGCTCGCGCTCCAGCGCCGCGTACAGCGGGATCGGGGCATCCCCTTCGTCCAGCGGCAGCAGGGAAGGCACCCCGCCGAGCCGCTGCAGCTCGGCGCGCAGCTCCCGCTCCAGCGGCCGTTCCGTGACGACGAGGGCGACGGAGCAGTCGTTCAGGATGTAGGCGCACCGCGCGGCGGGCGCGTCCGGGTCGACGGGCACGTAGGCCGCGCCGGCTTTCAGAGTCCCGAAGATGGAGGCCAGAGCGTCGATCGACTTGCGCAGGTGGATCCCCACCCGGTCGCCGGGCCGCACTCCCGCATGGACGAGGCGGTCGCGCAGGCGGTCGGACAGGCGGTCCAGCTCGCCATACGTGATCGTCGCCACGCCGGGATCGTCCACCGCGACCGCGTTCGGGAAACGCTCCGCGGAGCGGGTCAGCAGAGCGTGCAGCGTGAGAGGCGGGCTCATGCCGGAGCGAGCTTGGACTGCACCATACGGGCGATGTCCTGCAGCGTGCCCAGGCGGCTGTGGTCGACGTCGCGCGCCTCCAGCTCTACCCCGTAGCGGCTCTCCAGAAAGGCGACCAGGTCCAGGGTGGCCAGCGAGTCCAGGACTCCGCTGGTGATCAGCGGGGTGGTGGGCGTCAGCGCCTGCGGATCCTCGCCGGGAAGAAAGGTGTCGAGGATGTACTGCTTGACGTCCCGGATGATGTCTTCCGTCGTCATGGGCGGTTCCTCAGCGGGCGGGGGAGGGGAGTGTCGAAGCGGTCTCGATGAGCCGCAGCTCGGAACGGTGCCGCTGCATCATCTCGAAGAGACGATCCGCGATGAGGCGGTCGCCGGCGGCGTTGGGATGGTTGTCCCACGGTGCGACGCGCAGCGCGGGTTTGTCGCGGTCCTGCCACAGATCGAACAGGTCGAACACCAGGAACCCCGCCTCCCGGGCGTCCCGCAGCACGGGAACCTCGGAGGTCGGCGGATCGACCACGTTGTCGAGGCCGACGAAGGCCGGCACGGCGTCGTGCGCGCGAATCACCTCCGCGAGGTGGTCCATGGTCCAGCGGACCAGGCTGTCGGCGGACATCCGCAGCCGGCGGTCCGCCTCGGTCCACGGCATCCGGGCCTCCACCCCGGCCGTCTCGGCGAGGGCGCGGCCCAGGGGGAAGGGCACCGGGACGCCTGGCTCGCCGAGCGCGGCCACCCCGGTCCGGCGCACCAGCGAATCCAGCCCCGGATAGGGAATGGCGATTCCCGCCGCGGAGGTGGCGAGCAGGTGCGAAACCACGGTGTTGTGCGGGCGAGGGCTGTCGGTGATGAACACCGCGTCGGGCCGGAACGCCACCACCCGCTCCTCGAGCAGGAAGAGCTGCTGCAGCAGCGAATAGGCCGGCACGCCGAAGTTGAGCACCTCGTAGCGGACGCCTGCCTCCCGAGACATAGACGCGTTCAGGCGCTCCTCCAGGTAATCCGCGAACGTCTCTCCGTCCCCGACTCCGGACCCCATCACGTGGGACGGACCGAGCACCGCGATGCGATAGGTGCCGGCGGGCTTGGCGAGCGGGACGTCGAGGTCGCGCATCCCCCAGCGGTTGGTGGAGAGCGGCTGGTCCAGGAAGACGATGCTCGAGCCGGGCCGGAGCTCTCCGCGCAGGAAGTCGTCGCGCTTCCGGTAGGCGCTCGTGGAGGAGAACCCGACCCAGTGCGCCGGCCGCTGCGCCTGGACGTCCCAGAGCTGCGTGCTCATGCGGCTCGCGTTGTCGAGGTTCTCGTAGTAGCCCATGTGCTGCAGCGCCGCGTCGCGGGCGTTCAGGGTGGAGCGCTGCAGCGACGCCACGGTGTCCGCCAGCCGCGGTGCGCTCCCCGCGTACAGCTCTGGGCTGCCGGCCCCGAGGAGTACCAGGAGCAGTGCCGTCGATTGCACCGCCGGCCGCCGGTGGAAGGGGCGACGCACCTCCTCGCCCGTCTCCCGCGCGGCCCAGGGATGGCCGGCGACCAGGAAGCCCGCGAGGAGGAGCGCGGCGAGCAACCAGAGATCCCCCGGGGCGGCGTTGCTCGCGACCATCCACAGCGTGAGCCAGCTCCCCACGGAGTCGGCGCTCCACAGCGACCATAGGATGCAGATGGCCGAGAAGGTTCCGACGGTGCGCAGCGCGAGGGACGCGCTCCAGCGCGGCGGCTTGCCCAGCGTGCGCTTCCGGGGGCGTTTGACCTCGCGCAGCGAGGTGAAGACGACCAGCCCGCCCAGGATTCCCCAGAACAGCAGGTCCTGCGGTTCCAGCGGGAAGCCGCCGCGCAGCCAGAACCACTGGTACGAGTGGAGGATCCAGGTCGCGAAGAACACGGCCAGGGTGGCGCCGACCAGGGCGATGTTCCCCCCCCGGCGCCGCAGCCGGAAGAAGCTGGGGTAGTACACCAGCTTCATCATGAAGTCCTTCCAGTAGATGTTGATGCGGCGCCAGAAGTCGGTGAAGCTCGAGGCGAGATAATACATGTGGTGCGTTTCCGGCAGGCGGAAGCCGAACAGGTGCAGCACGCCGACGATCAGGTGGAACTGGCCGGAAACGCGCAGATAGAGAAGGAAGGTGGCGAGCAGGAACTGCACGAGGTCGCCCAACGTCAGCAGCTCGGCGGGATCCAGCGCCAGGTGCAGGTAGACGAAGCGGTACAGGATCAGGTGTAAGACGCCGCGGACGATCCACCGCATCCCCGTCTCGTAGATGCGGCTCGCGGCGCGGTCGAAGTAGTTGCGGGAGAAGGTGGTGTAATCGACGACGGGGTAGAGGGGAAAGCAGACGTTCGGCAGCATGAAGAAGTACGCCAGCGTCCGCGCTGGCGTGGGCCTCGTCTCGTCGTTCTGCAGCGCGTACAGATAGAGGGCCAGCCGGAACATGAACATGGAAGCCAGGATCGGCCAGATCGCCGCCGACCACGGCGCCGGCAGGGCCTCCACGCGCCAGACGGCGAACAGGCTCCCGGTGGCGACCAGCAGCCCGACGCGGTACGCGAGCCGCACGGGGAGGTGGCAGATCCCGATCAGGAGCAGCCCGAAGGAGACCAGGAACACCGCGTCCAGGACGTTGAAGGCCACCAGGAGCCCGGCCAGGGAGAGGAACGCGAAGAACGGGAGGCGCAGAGCCAGGGGCAGCAGCGCGTGGATCGCGAACCCCACCGCGCCGAGTGCCATCACGTGGAAGAAGGTGCGGCTCTCGATCCGGTACTGGTACACCACGAGCAGTACCAGCGCCAGCTGCAGGCAGACGGAGGCGACCGCCCGGAGCTCCGAGCCGCGGGCCCCCGCCTCCCCCCGGGAGAGAGCGCCCGGACCCGCCACGGTGCCCATGCCCGGCCGGGCACCGCCGACGAGAGTACCGGCACGGGAGGCGAGCGGCGGGATCCAGCTCCTGGAGATCATGGAAGATCCGGGTGGGGCGGTCTAGACGGACCCGAGCGCGGCTGTCGGGAAGGCAACGGCGGAAGCCCGCGGGAGGGCTCCTGCGCCACTCTCGCGGGCTCGCGCGCGGCGAGCTGAGGTACTGCAGCCCACCAGATCCGCGCGAGAACCGTGCCCGGCCCCTCGCGGAGCTCTCCGGCCCGTTCCCTCCATCGAGAACCCAGAACCGCGGCCCGACGGCGCGGCGGGTCGGGAGGACGTCTTCCCGCCACACCTGTTGCGCGCGTCCCGCACATGAGCGCGGGGCGCGACCCGTCAGAACAGCGCCACCGGCGCCCCGGTCCGCAGCGACGCCTCGACGGCGAAGGTGACCTGAGTGGTCAGCGCCAAGCTCTCCAGCGGGATGGGCGGAACGGTGCCCTCCCTCGCGGCGGCGAGGAAGGCCGCGATCTCCTCGTCGAATCCCTTCTCCTGGCGGCGCGGCTTCGAATCCCGCCGCTTGCCGCCCCGGGCCACCGACAGGTGCCGCCAGTCCTCCAGGATTCCCAGTGCCCCTCCCCCGAAGACCTCGATGCGCTCCTTGGGAACGGCCTTGTCGCCCGTGGCGAAGTAGTTGACGTTGGCCACGGAACCGCCGGCGAATCGAAGCACGACGCTCACGGTATCGTGGAGCGCGCCCTCCGGTCCTCCCAGCGAGTAGGCGAAGACCTCGGTCGGCACGTCGTCCGCGAGGAACTGGACCAGGTCGACGAAGTGGCAGACCTCTCCGATGATGCGGCCGCCCCCGTCCCGCGGATCGTGGATCCAGTGGTTCGCCGGGATGGGCCCGGCGTTGATCCGATAGGTGACCGCCAGCGGGCCGGCCGACGCGAAGGCGTCCTTGAGCTCCGCGGCCAGCGGCGAGAAGCGGCGGTTGAAGCCGACCATCAGCAGTGCCCCGCTCTCCGCCTGCGCCTCCAGCACCTCCCGCAGACCCTCTTCGTCCACCGCCAGCGGCTTCTCCACGAACACCGATTTGCCGGCGCGGAGCGCCCTAGCGGTATATCCCGCGTGCGAGCCGTGCCGCGTGGTGATCACCACCGCGTCCACGCGCTCGTCGCCGAGCACTTCGGCGGCGTCCGTGGTGGCGAACTGGAAGCCGAACCGTTCCCCCGTGGAGTGTCCGCTCGGGCCGGTGGCGGTGGCGATCCCCACCAGCTCCACCCCCGCGCTGCGGGCGAAGCGGGGCAGGAGGGTGGTCTTGCCGAAGCTGCCCGCGCCGATGAAGCCGAGGCCCATCCGCTCCCCCGCCGGGGCGCGGGCGGGACGAAGCTCCACCCGGTGCCGGTCCGGCGCGGCCGGGCGCGCCTCCGGATAGGTCAGCAGGATCCCGAGGTACGGCTCATCGGCCTCGCCGCCGATGATGCGGTAGGCGGCTTCCGCGTCCGCGATCGGAAAGCTGTGCGAGTTCAGGCGCGCCGGGGTCACCTGTCCGGCGGCGACGAGGCGCAGGAATTCCTCCATGTTGCGGCGCTCCGTCCAGCGGACGTAGCCGATCGGGTAGTCGTGCCCCTCCTCCTCGTACTGCGGATCGTAGCGGCCCGGACCGTAGGAGCGCGACAGGCGCAGCTCGAGCTCCTTCATGTAGTAGTCCTGCCGCGGCACGTCCATGCGCACCGCCCCCACCATGGTGACGCGCCCGCGGTCGCGGCAGATCTCGCCCGCCAGCTCGATGGGGTCGTTGCTGCTCGTGGCGGCGGTGATGATCACTCCGTCGACCCCGATCCCGCCGGTGAAGGTGGCGACGGCGGCGCCCACGTCGTCGGAGCGGACCACCGCGGCCTCGGCGCCCAGCTCCCGCGCCAGCGCCACCTTGGCGGGGTCCAGGTCGATGCCGAGCACCCGGCAGCCGCTGGCGCGGAGGATCTGGACGCTGAGCTGGCCGAGCAGTCCGAGACCGATCACGGCCACCGAGTCGCCGAGGCGCACGTCCGCGGTCCGCACTCCCTGCAGCGCGATCGCGCCCAGGGTGACGTAGGCCGCCTCCTCGAAGGAGACGCCGTCCGGGACCGGCACCACCAGGTTCTTCGGGACCACCACCGACTCGGCGTGGTTGGCGTAACCCGCTCCCGCGCACGCGACCCGCTGTCCGACCGAGAACTCCTCCGCACCGCGGCCCGCCTCCTCCACCACTCCGGCGCACGAGTAGCCGAGCGGGATCGGTTGCTCCAGCCGGTTCACCACCGCCTCCAGCGTGGGCTGGATTCCGTCCTTGACCATGCGCCCCAGGACCTGCCGCACCAGGTCGGGCCGGCTGCGGGCCTTCTGCAGCAGCGACTTGCCGCCGAAGTCCACCGCCGTCTTCTCCGTTCCGGCGCTGATCAGGGAGGCGGAGGTGCGCACCAGCACGCTGCCGGAGCGGACTCGGGGCTCGGGCACCTCCATCACCAGGGTGGCCCGGGAACGGTCGTTCTGGATCACTTGCTTCATGCGCTTGGCGATGTCTTGTGAGAGGTGGTCGACGGGGAATCGTCGCGCTCCCCTCCATCCTTCCGCCGCAGCACGAACTCGTTGCAGCCCAGCCCCTTGTTGAGCTTCAGCCGACCGGGCTCGAACCCGCGGGCCAGATAGAACGCGAGGATCTCGTCCGCGCCGGCGACCTCGTACGGGTAGCCGCCCACCCAGTCGACGATGTCGCGCCAGCGGCTCATCCCCCGGTTGCCGCTGTAGCGGGTCCAGGACCGGAGGTATTCCTGCGGCCGCAGCCCGAGCACCGACCGGCCGGCGCTCCTGATCTCGTAGGGGAGCATGGCGAGCACCGCGTACGGCGGGCGGAGCGGTCGGGGCAGTCCGCAGTAGATCTTCTTGAGCCTCCGCCAGCGCTCGCTCTCCTTGCCCATGTCGTTGTACAGGGCGATGAAGAGGGTCCCTCCGGGGGCGACCCGCGGGTGCGCGAGGTCCAGCGCCTTCCACATGCTCCCGGTATGGTGCAGCACCCCCCACGAGTACACGACGTCGAAGGTGCCGAGCGACTCGAGATACCCGGCGTCCAGCGCCGAGCCCTCCTCCACCCGCCACTCGGGATCCTCCGGGAAGTACCGGCGGCGCAGCTCCCGCGTGCAGGCCACGGAGCGGGGATCGTAGTCGAAGGAGTGGACGCGGGCACCGAGCCGCCGGGCAGCCAGGCTGAAGAGCCCGCTGCCGGATCCGATGTCGAGGAAGCTCCGGCCCCGCAGGTCGGAGACCTCCAGCATCTCGCGCAGCGACTCTTCGGCGCGGCGAACGCGCTCGTCGTCGAGCAGCTCCAGGAAGCGGCTCCAGTTCTCTCCGAACTCGAAGCGCTCTCCGCTCCTGACTTCGCGCGCGTGCTCGGTCTCGGTCATGGCACTCGATGGCATGAGACGGGAATCGGGTGTGGCGTTCATGGACGGTTCTCGGAAGCGCCGGACACCCGGCGTGCGGCTTCCACCTGGCGCGCCATCTCCGCGCACCGGCCGAGCCACGATTCCGAGATCATGGAGAGCGCGGCGGCGCGCCGCTCCCCGGCTCCCCGCTCGAGGGCCAGGAAGTGCCGGATCCCCGCGACGTGCTCCCCGGCGGTGCGTCCGGTGCGGAGCATCGGGTTGTCGGCGAGCAGCTCGATCTCCGGCAGGCCGGTGGCGACCACCGGCATCCCGGCGGACAGGTACTCCCGCAGCTTGATCGGGTTCACCGCCACCGTCAGCTCGTCGTAGGCGAAGGGGATCAGCCCGACGTCGAAGTGCGCCGAGTAGGCCGGAAGCTCGGCGTACGGCTTCTGCCCCAGCAGGCGGACGTTGCGCGCCCGCTCCAGGCGCGACACGTCGACCTGCACCTTCCCGATCAGCACGAGAGTGGCTTCGGGGAACGCCTCCGCGATCCGGCAGAGGAGATCCTGGTCCACCCACTCGTGGATCAGGCCGAAGAAGCCGAGGATCGGCCCCCGTACGTCGGCGATGTCGGCGGGCCGCGGCTGCGGCTCGAGCGCCGCGCGGGCGAAGTGGCGCCATTCCACCCCGTGTCGCAGGAGGTGTGCGCGCGGCGTGTGCTCCAGGCAATCCTCCAGCAGCGCGGCGGAGGACGCGAAGACGACGTCCGCCTCCCGGCAGAGGAGAGCGTGGCAGGCGCGCATCACCTCGCTGTCGTAGTCCGAGAAGGCCCACCAGCGGTCCACGCAGTGGTACACCAGCCCGCCGCGCCGCATGCCGGCCAGGTAGGGCGCGACGGTGGGCGTGTACACCCAGAGGAGCGGATCCTCCCGCACGCCGAGCCGGCGCAGCGTCCGCCGCAGCGACCAGTGGTATATCCGGCGGTTCGCCTCCTGCGCCGCCGTGTTCCCCGGCAGGGGGAGGCTCAGGGGGCTCAGGACGTGCAGCCGCTCCTCCTCCTTCGCCAGTCCGCCCGCGGACCTCCGCAGGCGCCCCCAGATCCGGCGCAGGTCGGTGGCCTTGGAGAGCTGCGGACGCCGCATTCCGCTGGACTCCACCCACAGGACGTCCGCGTGCTCCGCGAAGGTGCGCATGATGTGGTGCTTGCTCGTCGGGTCCCCGCGCCAGTCGTTCGCGAAGCAGACGATGGGCGGCACGTCCCGCAGCGCCGCGCGCAGCTCCTCCTCCAGGGCGGATGCTTCCTGCGGCAGCGATAGACTCGGGTTCATCGATCCAGGGCAATAGTGGTGACGATCCGGAGCGGGAGCGACGCCTCACCCCGCGCCAGCAGGCAGGTACGCTCCCGCCGCGTCCCGTAGCGCTCGCTCGCCTCGGAGAGCCGGGACTCGATCCGGAGCCCCGGGGCCTCGACGCGCAGGCGGACCGGCGGGTCGCCGGGCAGCACGACCTCCAGCTCTCCCTCGGCCGCCTCGACCCCCTGCAGGCGCTCGGACAGGTGGAGGCGCCAGGCGACCGTCTCGGTCCCGGAGCCCTCGATCCGATCCTCGACCGTCCAGACTCTTTCCGGAAGGTCCGCGACGATGCGCCGGTGGCAGAGCGCTCCCGACGGCCGGTGGGCGTACCCGCGATGGCGGCCCTCGAAGACCAGCCGCTCGCCGGACACGCTCCACTCGACGCACTCCGAGCGGGTCCGGTCCGCCAGGACCCGCCAGGGCCGATCGGCGCGGATCGGGTTCTGCTCCTCGCCGCCCAGCTGGACGACGCTGTGGGCGGCGGTGCTCCGGAAGGCGAAGCGCGCGGACGGGTCGCGGGTGTACGCGTACGTGCCGCTGTCCGCCACGATCCTCCGTCCGGCGAGGACCAGCTCGTAGGAAAGCTGGTCGTTGTGGTCGTGGCTCCCCGCGCCGTTCAGCCCGACCGGCCCGCAGCGCACGACGGCGTGGTCCTCGCCGGAACGGAGCACGAAGAACCCGCCCCGCGCGAACGGGCGCGCCTCGGGCTCCTCGTCCGGCCAGTGTCCCGCGGGAAGGCCCAGGGCATGGCGACGCGGGTGCAGGAACCCCTCGGCGGAGAGCGCGTGCAGCCGCCCGTCGTCCGCATCTCCAAGCATCGGCGCTTCCCCGCCCGGGGGCAAGTAGGCGGCGATGAAGCGGTACATCCGCCGGAGCCGATCCTCGTGCTCCGGACCCCACGCCCCCGGCAGGTTACGGCGGACCAGCTCGCTCCCGTACGCGAAGAACTCCGTGACCAGCCGATGGTAGGCGAGGGACGCCTCGAAGGAGACGCCATCCTCGTGCACCTGGCGCAGGATCTCGCGGGCCAGGATCCGCGCCCCGGTCCACAGCCAGCGATCGCCGGCCCGCTCCCCCCGGAACAACGTTCCCAGGTAGACGAGGCCGACCCCGTTGGACACGAAGTGATTTCCCCGGTATACGGGGTGCCACTCCAGGTGTCGCTCCAGGAACAGCCCCGTGGAGTACAGGTTGGCCAGCATCCGCCGCAGGAAGGGAAGCCCGAGCCGCTCCTCCTCGTCGAGGAAGAGGAAGAGCGCCAGCACCCAGTTGGCCGAACGGATGGCGGCGTCCATGGGCGAGGCCCAGTGCGGCCCCCGACCGAGCGGGTTGTCCTCGATCCAGGAGTCGACCTGGGCGGCGAACGCCTCCCTGAACGCCGGATCCCCCGTCGCCCGAGAGGCGCGCGCCAGCGCCGGGAGGTGGTAGAACCGGGAGAGCTCCCACACCGTCCGGATATCGGAGCCGTCCCCCCGCTGGATCGAAAGCCGATGCGAATCGTCGAGAGGCCATTCGCGTCCGCTGTACAGGTCGCGCCGCCAGCGGGGGGGAGCGCCGAGTGCGACCGGGCCGGAGCCGAGGAGGTCGACCTCGCCCCGCACGGCAGCGCGGGCGATCGCGAGATCCTGCTCGGTGCAGGTGGCGGCCGCCCACTCCCCCGCCGAATCCCGCGGGAGCCAGAACGTCCCCGCTCCCGGGCGGTGCAGCCAGGCGGCCAGGGGACGCCCCTCCCCGGAGCTGTCGGAGAGCCACTGCAGAGCCCGGCGCGCGCCGGCGCGCTCCATGCGCCCGATTCCGCCGGCCGCGTCGAGACGATGTCGGACCCAGACCCGGGCCTTCCAGCCCGCCAGCAGAGCCCAGTCGCCCGCGGACATCCCTGGTGGGGCGGACGGGCGCGCCTGCGCGGGCGGACGGATCGCGGCCGGATCGGGCTCCGGCCGGAGGGGCTCCGGAGTCCGCGCGACCTCACCGACGACCACGTCATTCCTCGCGGGCACGAATCTGCGTATCTTCAAGGCGGCGACCAATGCGCGAACGGGGGGACTGCTAAGCAGGGATGGTGCCGATGCCGGCGGACCCCGGCGGCCGGCCGCCCTGGAGTGCCGCTTGCGTGGCAACCGGCACGGGCGCGGCTCGGGCGGGAACGACGGGCAATCTCGCCCGCCGGCACCGCCCCCGCAAACTTGCGGTTGTAGTGCGTGCGCAACAGGTATGGCTTGGAAGACGCACCCGTGACGGGCCGCCGGTTTGCGTCGAGACCGGGGGGATACGGATGTTCCCCTTCGCGGCTGTGCCGCCGGAGGTGCCGGCGCGAGCTGGCTCGCCCGGTACGAAGCGTGCCTGGCAACGTCCGGCACGTAGGTCGATGACCCGCTCCTGCCCACAGGACTGACTTGGAATCCATCTTCTGGCTGTGCTTCGCGGCGCTCGCATGGTGCTACATCGGCTATCCGGTGACGATGCTCCTGTACGCGCGTCTTCGTCCTCGTCCGCCGCGGGCGCACGGGATCGGGGAGCCGCGCGTTTCGGTGGTCCTCGCCGTACGGGACGGTGCCCGGCACGTCCGGCGGCGGATCGAGAACCTGCTCGCGCTGGACTACCCTGCCGACCGTCTCGAGGTGCTGGTCGTCTGTAACGATTGCACCGACTGCACGCGGGAGATCGCGGAGAGCGTGGCGCAGTCGGACACGCGCGTGCGGGTCCTGGTCGGCGGGGAGAATCAGGGCAAGGCGGGCGCGCTCAACCTGGGCGTGGCGGCCGCCACCGGGGAGATCCTGGTCTTCGCGGACGTGAGACAGTCGTTCGCGGCCGACGCCGTCCGGCACCTCCTCCGGCCCTTCGCGGATTCCTCCGTGGGAGCCGTCAGCGGGCGCCTGGTGATCCAGCCGTCCGACCAGGCGGCGGTCGAGGGAGTGCGGCTCTACTGGGGCATGGAGACCCAGCTCCGGCTCGCCGAGAGCCGAACGGGCTCCGCCGTGGGGGTGACCGGCGCCATCTACGCGGTGCGACGCGAACTCTTCGAGCCGGTTCCCGCCAACACCATCCTCGACGACGTGTGGGTGCCGATGCGGCTGGCGATGGGAGGACACCGCGTGGTGTTCGCGCCCGAGGCGGTCGCGTTCGACACCCCGGCGGCCAGTCAGCGGCAGGAGTTCCTCCGGAGGCGGAGGACGATGGTGGGCAACCTGCAGCTCCTCCGGCTGGCGCCTTCGCTGATGGTGCCGTTCCGCAACCCGCTCTTCCTGCGCTACCTATCGCACAAGGTCTTACGGCTCGCCACGCCCCTGTGTCTGGTCGGCATGGTCGGGGCCGCCGCCTTCCTGCCGGGCGTTCTCTATCAGGGCTTTCTGCTGATGGCTCTCGCGGGCCTGGCGCTCGGGTGCCTGGGTCTGGTCGTGCGCTCGCCGTTGCTCTCCATACCGGCGGCCGTCGTGATGATGCACCTCGCCATCCTCGCGGCGTTCCGCCAGTACCGGCAGGACGCCGCCGGAGTGTGGCTGCCCGCGTCGGGCCTGGAGGAGAACCCGACGGCACCCCTTCAGGTCACCGCCGACGGCGGCTGACCGCGATAGCCGGCACTCCAAGAATCGCTCTCTCGGTCCCCGATGGCTTCGCAAAGCCGAGTTCCGTCTCTGGTGCTTCACATCGGCCTCCCCAAGACCGGAACCACCTTCCTGCAGAAGGAGTTCTTCCCCCGCCTCCGGTCCGTCCGGTTTCTGGACAAGCCGAAGAGCGACGTGGTGCGGGAGAGACCTGGCCCCGCCTACGGCATCCTCGACCGTTGCTTCAAGCGATCCGCGCTGCTGTGGCAAGAGTACGGCGACGTGGTCTTGGGCGACCTGCTCGGCGCCACCCGCGGAGAGTTCCGTCCCGACGGCACCGTGCTGGTCTCCGACGAGGGAATCTCGACCGCCGGGAGGAGGCCCTGCCTGCTGCGCGCCCACCTCGAGCAGCTGCGCCGCAAGGCGTCGGAGTGGGGATTCCGGGACGTGCGGGTCATCTGCACGGTCCGGCGGCAGGACCAGTGGCTCGGCTCGCACTACGCTCAGCTCTCCCACCGCTTCCGGGGCGCCTCGCAGCAGACGTTCGAGGAGTTCGTCGCCGCCTACCTCGATCCGGAGATTGGCTACTACAGAGAGGGTATCCTCCTCGACTACGCGGTGCTACGGGATCATCTGGTCGGCGCCCTGGACGAAGACAACGTGCTGATGCTGCCGTACGAGCTGTTCGACGGCGACCGCTCTTCCTATCTCCGAAGCGTGATCCGATTCCTCGGCGACACGACTAGCGCGCTCGAAGAGTTCGAGCGCGAGCAGCGGACCGGAGGGGGAGCGAGGCTCAACGTCCGGTCCAGCGTTCCCGATGTCTGGACCTTGAGGCCGCTCCACAGCGAAAAAGCGATTCGACTGCGCCCGGAGCGCGTCTTCACGCGCCTGGGGGTCGCCAACCCGCTCCCCCTGCGCGCACCCGACCTGCGGCGGGAAGATTCCATCCGACTCACCGACGCTCTGCGCGCGAGGATCCTCGGCACCTACTCGAGCGCCAACCGGCGGCTCGCGGCGGATCTCGGCTTCGACCTGGGGCAGTACGGATACTACTGAGGGATCGGCGATCAGCGCTCCCCCACCAGAGCAGATTCCACAGCCTCCTCGAACGCCCGACTCATCCGATCTACCGCCTGGATCTTTCCCTCACGGGTCAGACCCCGCGGCGGGCCATCCGGCGTGTTGTTCACGTCGACGACGTAGATGCGCCCGTCGCCGTTGTCCCGGAGCACATCCATCTCTCCCAGGTCGACCCCCATGTCCCGGCAGAGACGGGCGATCATCGCCTGTTCCTCCGCGCTGAGCACCTGGCCGGGCTCGCAGATGTCCACTCGCACCTCCACCTTGCCGAAGCGCTCGTCGACGGGACGCACTTTCCTGTAGACCAGCGGGATGGCGCCGCAGAAGATGGGAACGCGCAGATCGACGGTGTGCCCCTGCCCATCCTCGTTGTGTACAAGCTTCTGGTAAACGCGGTCGGGCCGAACGGCGGCGTCCGGCACCGGTCCGTGTACGACACGGCCGTCATGCCGCCCGTTCGCGTCGGATTTCTCCACCATGGGGCCCGTGTGGATAGTCGGATCGAGAGCGAGCGAATAACCAAAGACCCGTTCGAACACTTCCTGTACGCGCTGCTTGCTGATGTCGAGCGAGCCGGCGTTGAGCACGCGAACACCGGACGGCACCTCCGCGAGCCGCGAGCCGTTCCCGTGAGCGCCGGCGTAATAGTGGATCGCCACGTCGGGGCGGCTCCCGGGGCGGTCGGTGGTGGCGTATCCGAGCAGCACGCACGCCTTGAAGTAGATTCCGCCCCGGGTGGGATGCTTGGGATAGAACAGGATCGTGCGACGCGGCAGCAGCCACGCTCGGGTCACCGTACGCAGCAGGTGTGCTCGTCGCGGCGGAGCGAACTCCCGGACGACCCAGGCGACGCGCTCCAGCTTCTGCGTGCGGGCGCGGTGGTTCTCGCGGGCCTGCTTGAGGGTGTCTCGGACCGGCCGGGGAAGCAGGGGCACCATCGAGCGGCGGATCTGGCGCAACATTGTGTTCATTTGGATCCGTGATCCCGTCGATCTTCAAGGTGAGCTGTGTCCGCAGACACTTCGCGCACGTGCCGCAGTTGCGGGTGTCCCGCCGCGTCTGTGCCAGGCGGCAGACGCTCTGAGACATGGGCGTCGATCGTCAGTCTCCTCCGCGACACATGCCGAGTCGAATCGCGGGTCCTTACCTGGTGAGAGGAGACGGATCGGCGGACTCGCCGTCCATACCGGCCACCGGGAGCAGGCGGATCCACGACTCCCGCGTCGCCCGGACGAGGTGGTCCCGCTCCTCCGGTGTGAAGCCGGGTTCCTTGGTCGGCTTCGTGGCAAACGCCGGACCCTCCTGGAGACCGAGAAAACGGCGGATCTTTTGCGATTCCCGCTCGGGCTGAGTGATCAGGCGCTCGAAGCGGCAAAGATACACGTTCGGGTCCTGGTGCAGCGCGACCGCGACCTCCGCCGCGGCGCTCCAGGTATCGATCAGGGTCTCCAGGGGGAGGGTGTAGCGCTCTCCCTCCGTCAGAGAGTAGCCCCAGGTGCGGCGGTTCATCGACCAGATACTGTTGACGGGCGCCCGAATCATGAAGATGAGCTTCATCTCTGGGAATATGCGGCGGACGTTCCGCAGGAACTCCTCATAGGCTCGGTCCGGATGGGCGAGGGGGCCGAGGGGCTCCTTGTCGATCAGGATGCGCCCCCACAGTGGGAACATGCCGGCATAGGACTCCTCGACGAACCGGCGTGTGCCGGCAAGAAGCGCCTTCTCCCGCTGCTTGAGCCGCCGGAACCGGTCGATCTCCTGCACGAGCCGGTGGGCGGCGACCAGAACGCGCGTCTCCGGCCCCCCCGTCGCTCCTTGCTGCGCCGTCAGCCAGTTGCAGAGCGCCGTCGTGCCGGAGCGCGGCGCCCCGGTGATGAGGCAGAAGGCGCGCGGCCGGATCCGCAGCTGGCGCTGCGTGCGCAGGATTAGCCTTTCCCAGAGCTGAACCACGCGCGCTGGGCTGACGGAGCTTTCCGTGCTCGCTGGCATGATGTGCGACCGGAGAGGAAACATGAACGGGCGGCGAAACGGTGGAACGGGGGTCGCCGCGCCGGTGCTCGGCTGGTCCTGGCTAGAGCTATTCCGCCGCGGCCGCGGAAGCAGGAACGGGTCGTTTCCACAGGAAGGTACGTGCCAGCGTAATCCGCGCGCGCAGTGCCGGCTACCGGAATACGCCCGCCGCCGGAGCCGACGCGTGCTACGGAGGTGCACCTCGCTCCCGCGGCGAGCACCGCCACCCGGCGAGTCAACGGCCGGGGCTGGCGTTGCTCGCGTGGCTTCGGCTGGCGGCGGAAGAACCGTTGCGCTACGATTCGCGGATGCCGGGCCCGCGCGCCGCCGGCCCAATTCGCCCTTCCGCTCGAACTTTCGCCGATCCGTACGCATGTCCACCGATTTCGCGGCCCTCGACGCGCTGCATCCGCTTCCCGCCGAAGAGCTGTACCGTCAGTGGGTGCTCACCCCCGATTCGGCCGGGATTCCCGCCGAGTGGGAGCGGCGCAGCAGCAACGGCTGGCATCTCGGAGCACACCCTGATGCGCAGGTCTGCGACCTCCTCGCAAACGACGGCACCCCGCTCGGCTGGGTGATCGACCCCCTCCTCTACCTCGACGAGGCAGGAGGCGCGATCCCGACTGACCGCCTGGTCCTCCCGCTGGGTCCGGACGCCGGTCCCCAGGAGCTGGAGCGAGCCCTGTACGGTCGGGATCCGCACGGCCGGAGCAGCGGCCGCGGTCTGGAGGGGAGCTGGGCTGCAGTCGTCTTCGGGGGTTCGAGCGCGGCGCCGTTCCAGAGGGTCTATCTCGGCGCGACCCATTCCGTAATGTACAGCGAGGAGCAACGCATCGTCACGACCTCCCACAACCTGGTATCTGACGTCCGGCGCGACGAAGTGCTCAGCCGGGCCGTCGATCCCCTGGCGGGCCGGGCTTATTACACCTTCGGGCTCACCGCCTTCGAGAACCTCCGCCGGCTCCTGCCGAACCACTACCTGGACCTGGACACCTTCCGCGCCACCCGCCATTGGCCACAGGTCGGGTTCGAGGCCATGAGCGACGGAGCCGAAGCGGCCGCCGTGATCGTGGAGCACGCCCGCCGCCTCCTCCGCGTCCTTTCCACCGGGCACCGCTCCTTCCGCGTTTTCCTCTCCGCCGGTCGGGACTCGCGCGCGGTGCTCGCCCTGCTCCGGCCTCTGGTACGGGAGGGGTCGATCGACGTGGCCCTCGCCACCTCCGTCGGGGAGGACTTCCCGTCTCGAACCGACCTCCAGGCGGCCCGCCGCCTCGCGCGCATTGCCGGGCTGCCGCACCAGATCACCCGGCGGCCGCAGTACCGGACCGAGGATGCAGACGTGATGCGGGCGTTCGTGCGGATCGGCGAAGCGAGAGGCGGAAAACGGCTGGCGGCGCCGCGGATTGGCCGGCAGCGGCCCCGGGAGTCTCGCTTCGCCCTGGGAGGGATGGCGGGGGAGACCGCGCGTGCCTTCTTCTGGACCCCGGCCGTAGCCGAGCGCGAAGTGACTCCGGAGTTCGTGGCCGCCCAGACACGCCTGCCGGTGACGGGTCAGGTCGTGGAAGCCGTGGCTGAGTGGTTGGACGCTCTCCCCGCAGACGTCCGCGGCAGGGTCGCTGACACGATGGACCTGGCGTATGTGGAGCAGCGAATGGGATGTTGGGAGTTCGCCTCACGGTACCTCTTTTCGGGACCGATGACCAGCACCAGCCCCATGGCGACCGCGCTCAGCATCGAGCGCATGCTGTGCCTGCCGGAACACTATCGTGCCGCCGGTAGGCTCCAGCGCGACATGGTGGCCTACGGCTGGCCGGAGCTCCTCGCCGTCCCCTTCAACGAGCCCACAGGGCTGCTCCGCCTGCAGCGAGACGTCGACGACCTCTGGAGCCGCGCGCTCCGGCGCCTCTCCCGGAAGTAGGATCCCAGTAGTTAGCGCCTGCCAGCAGCCTCGAGAGGCACGCCCCGGCGCGCGAGGACGTCGAGCACCTCCCGGCAGTGCTCTTCCACCTTGGCGTGGAGCCGATCCTGGTCCAGCTCCGCGAGCACGTTGTGCCGCTCCGGAGCGACGAAGGCGTGGCTCCGTTCGGCGTTCAGGTGCTCCGCGGGCACCTCCACGAACTGGGCGATACGATCGATCTCGTGGGAGATGCGCCGCGTCTCCACCACCAGGAGCCGCTCTTCGGGAACCGCTTTCAGTACCGAACGGTTATGCGCGGCCCAGTAGCCGAGGTATCCGTCCAGAGTGTACAGGCCTCGATCCTTCAAGGCGCTTTCCTGCTCCGCGTGCCCCTGTTCCGCGGTTCCGTGATAGAGATCGCGCAGCTTGATGAAGAACTGCGAGCGGGCGCGGGTCGTCTCGGGGACCCACCGGACGTTGAGGTGCTGATTGATGATCGAGTCCAGCCACGATAGCGGCTCGCGGACGGTAAGAATGAACTTCGCCCTCGGGAACGCCTCCACTAGATGGCTCGTGAAAACGGCCAGCGGATGCGAGGATTCCACCTCCAGATACAGCTCCCGGTCCCGGCGCCGAAGGTAACGCAGGATCTCCCGGCGAGACTTCGTGCCTTCGTGCGCGGCGACGATCCAGTCCATCGAGCCGAAGTCGAGAGTCTCGTGCGCGGAATGGAACGGAGGACCGAACAGGTGTGCGATGGAGTGCGTCCCCGTCTTCGCGGCGCCCACGCCGTACACGTGGCACCTTCGCGGACGCAGGATCTCAAAGATCCCAAGCCGCTTCAGTTGCTTCGCGAGCGTATTCCTGGTGGTCACTCCAAGCATTGTATCCTAACCACATTCGGTGAGAGAGGGGGGATCAAGGGAACGGGACGACACTACCCGCCCGAGCCGCAGAACCCGGGAAGATGATCAACGGCTGAGCGGCGCGCTCCACGGGAACCACTCACGCACCGGCGACCTGGGCGACCCGAGCGGCAGGATCCTGCTGTATGATATGGCCGTTCTCCAGCCGGTAAACGACATCCGCGACGCGGGTCATCGCCGGCTGATGGGAGATCGACAGGATGGTGACCTCGCCGGGCAGTTCGCGCAGGGTCGCGCAGATCTCCGCCTCCGTCTTGGGATCCAGCGCCGTGGTCACCTCGTCGAGGACCAGGAGCTTGGGCTTGCGGACCAGCGCCCGCGCGATCGCGATGCGCTGGCGCTGCCCGCCCGAGAGCCGCGCGCCCCGCTCGCCGATGACGGTGTCGATGCCTTCGGGGAGCTGAGCGACGAAGTGAGCGGCGCCCGCCTCCTGCAGGGCCACCGCGACCGCCTCCCGATCGATGCTCTCGTCTCCCAGGGTGACATTGCGATAGATGCTGTCGTGAAAGAGCAGCATCTCCTGGGGCACGTAGCCGATCATCTTGCGCCAGGCGACACGGTCGATCTCGCTCAGAGGGACACCATCGATGTGGATCGTCCCCTCGCCCGGTTGATAGAGGCCGATCACCAGGTCCACGATGGTGGTCTTGCCGGCTCCCGAAGGGCCGACGATGGCCACGAACTGCCCCGCCGGGATCTCGAGCGAGACGTCGCGCAGCACGTCCCGGTCGGTGTACCCGAAGCGAACGCCCTCCAGGCGAATCCCGTGCTCCAGCGGCGGCGGCGCGATGGAGTTCGGGTTCTCCTCGTGCTGCATCTCCGCCTCCCGCACGGCTTCATGCATCGACCAGAATGAGCTCTCTGCCACCACCAGCGACTGGTAGCTGAGTTGAAGCTGATGAATCCGCCCCACCAGGCGCTGGAAGAGGAACACCATCACCAGGAGGCCCGCGAGCCTCACCTCGGTGAAGCTCAGTGTCGCGTACAGACCGGCCGCGAGGAAAAGCACCAGGAGCGGCTCATGGGACGCCTTCATGGTTCCGGACGCCAGCACCTGTTCGCGCTGCGTCTCGTTCAGCTCGTAGGTCTCGCGCTCCAGCAGCGGCTGCAGCTGATCCTCCTGGGCCATCGCCTTGATCGGTTTCAGCCCATTCATCGCGTCGACCAACCGCGCGGACAGCGATTTCTTCAGCCGCGTCTGCCGCCGGCCCGCTTCCCGGCTTACGCGAACCAACCGCGCGAAGAGCCGGGCGAGCAGTCCGCCGGCCACCAGGCCACCGATCGCCACCAAAGGCGAGATCAGCACCGCGGCCAGTAGATAGATCAGCGCCTGGACCAGGACGGCCAGCAGCCCGCAAACCGCGGAGTATGCGGAGGAGGCGCGGCTCGCCTCGATGCCGATCGCGTTCGCGACGTGTCCCGCCCGCTGGCTGACGAAGTAGCCCCACCGCGCCCGGAGCAGCGCCCGGATCAGCATCAGGCGGAGGTCCGTACCGACGGCGGCGACGGTGTTACCCACCTGCTGGGAGGACAGAAAGAGAAATCCTCCCTTCAGGATCATGCCGACCACGACCATTCCCAGCAGCACCTCCAGCGTGGGCTCCAGCCCCACCCGGTCCAGGAGGCCGCGCACCAGGCTCATCAGGGACGACTCGGACCTGGCCTCGCCTCCGCTTCCGGCGGCGACTTCGATCAGCGGAAGGAGCGAAGCGATGCCGATCCCCTCGGAGAACCCCGCGAGCACCGACAGCGCCACGATCAGGGCGCTCCGCCGGGGATAGGTCCTGAGGAAGTAGGCGATCAGCCCCGGTATATCCTGTCTTTCGTTCTCCATCCGCACACGATGTCGGGTCGAAGCGAAGAAAAGGCCGTGCGCCAAGCGGCGCACGGGAGCACTCAAGCCAGCGGAGATCCGCGCTTTTGTCTTACGGATGCAACACCCTGCACAGGCGCCAGGGCACTCGTGACCCGCGCAGAGGGCAACGCATGTGCCAGGAGTGCGCGACGGGTACTAATATCCAAAGTAAAGAGCCAGGCTGACGCCGGCGGCAAAGCTTCCCACGGATTCTGGCCGCGGGATCATTCCGTAGCCGCCAGCATTGCGGGAAGGATGCTACGAATGTGGTCCGGATCCACCACCACGTCCTGCATCCCCATCGGGCGCCGATCTTCCTCCACCGCCGTGCACGGAACAAACCAATAATCGTGTTCCAGAGCGGCCGCGACGGCGTAGAAGTTCGGGCTTGGATTCTCCAGGTCGACGAGCTCGACCACCTGCGTTCCAGGAGCACAGAAGGCGATGTTGGCCAACCCCGCCCCATGGAGCGACAGCACCACGGAGGCATCCGCCATCAACTCGATCTGCTCCGCGAAAGTGAGCTCCTCCATGAACACTCGCTCGAATCCATGCGCCTCCAGCAGCGGCCAGATCTCCGATTCGTTGCGAAGCAGCCGCTTCGTCGCGTTCGCCCGGCTGATGAAGACGCGCCGCCTCGGTTCACCCGGTCCGCGCGCGAACTCGTCGCGCACGGACTGGAGGAGTTCCGGTCGGAACCGGTCGGACCCGATCACGGTCAGCTCTTCCACTTCGAGCACGGTATCGAGATCTAAGGTCGGAAACTCTCCCCGGTCGATGCCGAGCACCTCCAGGGAGTGCTCCATGGTGCCTGTGGTCCGGTGCGGGAAAAAGAGTCCGTCGAGCAACCCTTCGGACCGCAGCAGGATCAGCTTGGGAAGATGCCCGGTGATCCAGTGCGCGTGATTGTTGTACACCCTCTCCCAGATCCAGGTCGCCTTCTTCACCCGACGGGTCTTGAGTCCGCCATGGCGAAGCAGGCTCGCGTGCTCGGTCCGGAAGCGGATCTCTCGTAGCTCCAGTGATCGGTCGTCCCGGGTGAGGATGGCAGGACGGTACTGCCCGTTGGTGGGATGAATGGTATGGAGCACGCGGCAGTTTGGCACCGTGGCGACGAAGGTCTCCCCGGCTTTGCGCTCCGGCACGTCGCGGAACGAGAACTTCCACCACCCACGTTCTCCCGGTAGCTCCTCTCGCGAACCGATATTACGCGGAACGGCATTCCGGAACACCGCCGGCGCGTGGACTTGGCGCAGCGCGGACGCCGGAGCCCCGACTCGCGAGAGGTACTCTCCGACCGTCTCACGATTGATTGAACGGTATCCTACCCAGGCGGGGGGAACACCCAGATTCTGGACCGCCAGGGAGGGGATCCGGTGTCGAGCGCCCAGCACCTTCCGGATCAACGGCCGTGCGATCATCGTTTCCATATGGCAAAAGGGCGGATCGATGGAAAACCCCGTCTATTCGTTTCGCTGCAGCGGAGCGAATACGGTCTCACGCCTCGGCAGCCGTGCCGGCGGAGCGGCGAAAGAGCCCACGCCGGGCGAGCCACCGGCTCACCCGCTCCTTGCGCTCAGGCCCCAGGATCCTCCAGAGGACGCGGTGGAGCGGCGATCCGGAGAACGGCGTGCGTCCGGCGTAGCGCTCCGCCTGCCGCAGACATGCGAGCACCAGGTCCGGATACGGGACCGCGTGCGTCCGCGCGACAGTGTAGTACGCGCGCCCGATACTGTTGCTGTAGCGCGACAGCAGCCCCCGCCCGTCCGCCTCGCGAGCCGCGTTGCCGAGGAAATCCATCCGGGATTGGACGCTCGCGCGGCTGCTAGCCTTGCTCACCGAACCGCCCGCCTCGTGTACCCGGTACCTGGCCTCGCCTTCCGCGGTGACCACGATCTGCGTGCCTCGAAGCAGCATGCGGACCATGATGTCCGCGTCCTGCAGCACGCGCAGACCCTCGTCCCAGCCCCCGCTGCCTTCGTACAGCGCCCGCGGCCATAGAACCGCGCAGGGCGGAAAGTACCAGTTGTCGTTCAGCCAGGCGCGCACGTAGTCGCCGTCGGGCGGCAGCAACGGCTTGGCCGGCGCGTAGGTGATCCATTCCCCGTCCTGCCGCTTCATCTGCTTCCAGCGGCAGGCGGCGACGCATCCCTCCCGGCCCGGCAGCGCGCGCGCGAGCGCGGCCAGGGTGCCGGGAGCCAGCAGGTCGTCCGCGTCCAGGAACATCAGGAACTCGCCCGCGGCCAGCCGGGCGCCGTGGTTCCGCGCGTGAGGCCCGCCGCGGTTCTCGGGCAGCCGGTGCGCAACGATCCGGTCCGCGTAGTCGGAGACGATCTCCCAGCCGCCGTCGGTGGACGCGTCGTCGACCACGATGACTTCCAGCGGCACTCCCTCCTGCGCGAGAACCGCGTCAAGCGTCTCGCGGAGAAAGGAGGCCTTATTGTACAAGGGGACGACGACCGACACCATGCCTGGCTTCATCTTACGCGGGATCTTCCCGGAGGAGCGGGGAGCGCGGCTCGTCCGCGGCCGCGATGGCCGCGATGGCCGCGATGGCCGCGATGGCCGCGATGGCCGCGATGGCCGCGATGGCCGCGATGGCCGCGATGGCCGCGATGGCCGCGATGGCCACGATGGCCGCGATGGCCACGATGGCCGCGATGGCCGCGGCGGCCGCGGCGGCCGCGGCGGCCGTGTACGAAACTCGCTTCAACCGTCCGTCATTCCGAGCGCAGCGAGGAATCTCGACGCTCCACGCGGCGCAGAGATCCTTTGCTGCGCTCAGGATGACAGGATGACACCGGGCGGTCAGGATAACACCGGGCGGAAATGGAGATCGCCTCAGCCGAAGTCCTTATCATACGGCGCACTCCTTGCTTCGGCGACTCGCGGAAACGTGCGGCGGGATGGTGCAACAGGTATGCCCCGGACGGGCCGACCCAACCCTGCGGGAGAAACGATGGTGGAGCAGCCGAAGGTGTCCGTGGTCGTCGTCTTCCACAACACGCGCCCCTTCCTCGACGAGGCGATCCGCAGCGTGCTCGGGCAGAGCTTCACGGACTGGGAGCTGCTGCTGGTCGACGACGGCTCCACCGACGGCAGCGACGAGATCGCCCGCGAGCACGCGCGGCGGCACGAGCGGATCCGCTATCTGCACCATCCCGGGCGCGAGAACCGGGGGATCAGCGCCGCCCGCAACCTCGGCACCCGCCACGCGCGAGGCAGCTACGTCGCGCAGCTGGATTCCGACGACGTCTGGCTCCCGACTCACCTTGAGAACCAGGTCCACGCCCTGGAGGCCCGCCCGCACGTGGCGATCGTTTACGGGCCGGTGGAGCGATGGCACAGCTGGACCGGAGAGCCCGGCGCCGCCGACCTCGACTTCACCGCCCGGCCGCTGGACGAGTACGACGCCTGCATCGACCCGCCGGACCTGATCCCCATCGTGCTGCAGCGGCGCTTCGGGGTCCCTCTCGGCTTCCTCGCCCGGCGCGAGGCCATGGAGGAGGTGGATGGCTACGAAGACGAGTTCCGCGGAATGTACGACGACCAGGTCTTCTACTGCAAACTGGGCCTGCGACACCGCGCGTACGTGCTGAGCGCCTGCACCTACCGCTACCGGCGTCACCCCGACTCGATCGTCTGGGTCACCAACCATGGGGGCGACCAGCTCCCCAACCGGATCCGCTTCCTGGACTGGCTGGAGCGTTACCTCACGGATCAGGGCGTGGACGATCCGCGCGTCTGGAAGCCTCTCCGGCAGGAGCTCTGGAAGTGCCGCCATCCGGAGATCGCCCGGTGGCGCGAGGACGCCCGGGACCTGGCCCGGCGGGTCTGGCGCAAGGTGCGGAAGGTATGGGGCCTCGCCTCGGACCTGCAGCGCGCGTAGCCGGCCGCCTCCGCAGAGCTCCTTCATCCGAAACTCCGCTCCCGAACCCGCATGAGGATCGCTTTCGTGGTGGGGCAGTTCCCCGCCCTTTCGGAGACATTCGTCCTGAACCAGATCACGGGGCTGCTGGACCGCGGCGCGCAGGTCGACGTCTACTCCGTCTCGCGGCGCCCCCAGCCGACGATGCACCCCGACGTCGAGCGGTACGATCTGCTGCGACGCACGACCTACGCGGCCGCGAAGGTCGAAGGCGGCGACGGCCGCAGGAAGGTCCACGTCCTCCGTCTCATGCTGCGCGCGCTGGGAAGTACCGGCGCGTCGGCCTCCCGGGTCCGGCGCGTGCTCCGCCACGGACGCGAGGACGCCCAGGTCGCCCTGCGCTTCGCGCCGGCGCTGAACGGACGTCCCCGCCGCTACGACGTGATCCATTGCCACTTCGGCCCCTACGGGCAGTGGGGCGCGGCGCTGCGGAACATGGGTCTGCTGAGCGGCCGGCTGGTGACGACGTTCCACGGCTACGACATGAACCGGTACGTGCGGGACTCGGGGCCGGACGTGTACCGGCGGCTCTTCGCCGACGGAGACCTCTTCATGCCGATCAGCCACTTCTGGCGGGAGCGGCTGATCGAGCTGGGCTGCGACCCCGACCGTACCGTCGTGCACCGGATGGGGGTGGACTGCGACAGCTTCACCTTCTCGGAGCGCGAGCCCCCGCGCGACGGCCGGCTCCGAGTCCTCACCGTCGGCCGCCTGGTCGAGAAGAAGGGGGTGGAGTACGCGATCCGGGCGGTGGCCCGGATCGCGAGCCGCCATCCGGGCGTGGAGCACACGATCATCGGGGACGGTCCTCTGCATACTCCGCTGAGCGCGCTGGTGCGCGAACTGGGAATGGAGGATCGCGTGCGGATGGTGGGGAGCAAGCAGCGCGAGGAGGTGATCGCGGCCATGGAGCGGTCGCACGTGCTGCTCGCTCCCAGCGTCACCGCCTCCGACGGCGATCAGGAGGGGATCCCGGTGGTGCTCATGGAGGCCATGGCGACCGGGCTCCCCGTGCTGAGCACCCGCCACACGGGGATTCCCGAGTTGGTGGAGGACGGAGTGACCGGGTTCCTGGTCGAGGAGCGGGACGTGGAGGGGCTGGCGGAGAAGCTGACCCGCGTGGCCGAGGACCGGGAAGCCTACTCCCGCGTCGCCGTCGCCGGCCGGCAGCGGGTGCAGGAGGAATTCGGCATCGACGGGCTGAACGACCGCCTCCTGGACACTTTCCAGCGACTCGCCCGCTAGACGGGGAGCGGCGCGGCGGAGCGCGAAGGCGCGGCGCTCGGCGCGGTGCGCTGGTAGAGGTCGAGGACGTCGCGCACCATCCGCGGGTACGGATGGCGCTCCGCCGCCCAGGCCCGGCCGAGCCGCCCCATCGTATCGCCCAGGTCCGGGTCGCGCAGGAGGCGGCCGAGGCGGTCGGCGAACGCCTCCTCGTCGCCCACGGGGACGACGAAGCCGTTCTCTCCCTCCGCCACGTACTCGGGCGGACCGCCCGAATCCGTGCAAATTGCGGGACGGCCCGAGGCCATCGCCTCGAGCACCACGTTCCCCGCCGCCTCGAGGAGAGAGCCGAGCACGAACACGTCGCAGGCGGCGAAGTAATCCGCGATCTCGCCGCGCCCCACCCGCCCCGCGAAGCGAACCCGTCCCCCGAGGCCGAGGTGCTCCGCGAGCTCCTCCAGCGCCGGCCGCTCCGGACCGTCGCCGCAGACGACCAGGGAGAAGGCGAGGGCGTCCTTCAGGCGCGCGAGCGCGCCGAGGATGTGGTGGACTCCCTTGCGCCGGATCAGGTTGCACACGGTCAAGACCATCGGGACTTCGCAGCCCAGCCGGGCCCGGAGCGCCAGGCGATCGGCGGCCGGGGCGAAGCGCTCGAGATCGACGCCCTTGTGGATCGTCACGGCGGACGCCGGATCGGCGCCGAGCCCGATTCCCCTGTCGCGCATGAAGTCGGTCGCGTACAGCGTGCGATCGGCACGGCGCAGAGGGACCCGGATGGTCGCGTCCCACACGGGATCGGAGCGCATGCCGTAGCCGATCGAAGGGTCCACCAGCAGGTCCATGCCGCGGAAGTTGGCGATCAGCGGAACGCCCGCCGCCTCGCTCGCGAGCGCGCCGCCCAGACCGCCGGGCCAGCCGAAGATGCTGTGCACCAGGTCGATGCGCTCGCGGCGGACCAGTCCGGCGGCGAGCCGCTCCAGATGCGCCAGGTAGGCGGCTTCTCTGGAGTCACGCAGAAACCGCGGTGGCAGCCCGGCGCTCCGACGCAGCAGAAAGGCGAGGGTCCGCCCGCGATCCCTCCACTCGGCTGGAGGAACGGTGCAGACCCGTACGCCGTCCAGCTCGTAATCCCGGTCGGCCGAGGTGGAGAGCAGGTACGCCTCGACCCCGGCCGACCGGAACGCCCGGATCTCCTCGTCGAGAAAGGTGTGTGCCGTCAGGCGGTCCGGGCGGTCCGCCGACGGCGCAAGGTAGAGAACTTTCATCTGTTTGCCGACCGGAGTTCGAGGCCGGAGCCCGGCGCCGGCGTGACGCCGTCGCCGCGCCGTGGAGGTCATCTTCACCGCGAAACGGCGTACCGTCTTCAGGATCCAGGCCAGGAGCGGAGATGCCGGAGCCGAGGGGAACCGCTCGGAACGCGGGCGCCGGCCGCCCGCCGTTGTCCGCCCCTTCCGCTCGATCTATCATTCGGTTGCCGGAGATAGCCGTCGCGGGGCATTCCTCTTGCTCGGAGGCCGCCGCGGATCCACCGGCGCCATGCCCGTCGCGACCCGCGATCCATGGTGTGCACCCGGCCCAATGGGGCATCGACCGCTGAGACTCGCCAGTGAAGATCGTACTGATCGCGTACGCATATCCTCCGACCCCCGTCGTCGGCGCGTTCCGGGCCGCCAAGGTGGCCGAGGCGTTCCGCCGCGAGGGGCATCAGGTCGAGGTGATCACCGCGCGCCTCCCGGGAGAGTCGGGGGCGCTGCGGCTCGACGAGCCCGGGCTGCGCGTGCACACCGTGCCTTGCATTCCTCATCCCCGGCACCTGTACGTGTGGGCCAAGACCCGGCTCCGCGGCGGCTCGCCGACGTCGGACACCCCCACGGCGGAGGCGGCTCCGGCCGGGGCGCCGATCCGTCGCCGGCCTCCGCGCTGGAAGCGTCTGCTGGTCTCGATGATGCGCATCCCGGACGACCTCCAGGGCTTCATCGCTCCGGCGCTGCTCCGCGCGCTGCCGCTGATCCGCGACGGGGCGGAGCTCCTGTACACCACCGCTCCACCCTTCTCCGACCACCTCGCCGGCCTGCTGCTGAAGTCGATCACGGGCGTGCGCTGGGCCGCCGAGTTCCGGGACCCCTGGACTGAGAACCCGGAGGCCCCTTCCGAGTGGAGAAGCCGGCCGGCGCACGCGGCGCACCGCTGGTTGGAGCGCCGCTGCCTCGCGCGGGCCGATCGAATCGTCGCCGTGGCCGGGGCCACCCACGAGCTGCTGGCCGCCAAGGTGCATCCCCGGCAGCGCGGGAAGGTGATCCTCGCCCTCAACGGCATCGACCGCCTGGAGCCGGGAGAGCGCCCCGGCACCGGCGGGCCGTTCCGCATCGTCTACACCGGCAGCTTCTCCGCGGGGCGGGATCCGCGCACCTTCCTGCAGGCGCTCGCCTCCCTGAGAGCGCGCCTGGCCCTGACCCCGGCCGATCTCCAGGTCGAGATCATCGGCCACGCGAGGTCCTACCACGGCATGTCGGTCGAGGGGTACGCGCGCGACCTGGGCGTCGCGGACCTGATCTCCTTCGCCGACTGGATGCCCCAGGACGTGTGCCGCGGCCACCTGCGGGAGGCCGATCTCCTGCTCCTGCTCTTCCGCGACCAGCGGATCCAGATTCCCAACAAGCTCTTCGACTACCTCGGGGCTTGGCGCCCGATCCTCGCCCTGGTGGATCCCGACGGCGAGGCGGCCCGCATGCTGCGACGGGCGGGCGGACACCACCTCGTCACGGAGAATACGTCCGCCGCGATGGAGAAGGCGCTCGAGACCGCCTTCACGGAGCGGGGCGACGCGGCGCGGGGCGAAATCGACGAAGACCAGCTGCGGGAATGGACGGCGGAACGTCAGATGAACCGCCTGATGGAGGCGCTGGGCGTTCGAGACGGATCATCCCGCGCGCTCTCGGAGGATGCCAGGTCCCGGTCCGGAGAGCCGCACCGCTCCCGTCTCGATACCGAACCCGTTCCGAAACGGGGATAAGCCTCCCGCGAGGCGCCGCCCTCGATTACCGGACCTGCGACAGGACTTCCTCCATGAAGGCTCTGAACACCGCGTTCCGCTTGTATCCCCCATCGGCCATCTCCGCCCCATAGAGGTGCGCGTTGTGATTGCCCTCGATCAGCACGGGACCCGTGTCAGTGATCGCGACGTCCCAACCCACCAATCGATAGGGTAGGCGCTCCGTGGCGGCTTTAACCATCTCCACCGCGGCAGCGAAGTGGGGCACGACGAATCCCGCGAACGGAAAGCCGGTGTCCGGGTGCTCCGGGTGGATGGTTCCCCCGAACTGGGAAAACTTTCGTGCGAACGGCCCCAGCGAGCCGCTGTCGAGGTCGACCTTGCAGAAGACGCCTCCAGAGCTCGCGTTGTCCACGTGGCTGCGGTTGGCTCCGAACCGGATGAGAGCGGAAACTGTCTGGATCCTTCCGTCGGTCCGGATGCAGGTGATGATCCGCAGTGTGTTCACGCTGAAGGGATAGACCTCGGCGAGCGAGGGATGCTGGGCGAGCGACTCCTCGAACACGAAGCTGCCGGTGCGGATCCTCTCGTGGATGGAGGAGAGCGCCGTGGAGCCTCCCTCGGGAGAGTCGATGCGGTAGCAACGCTTGCCGTGAACGCCCTCCGAGGGCTTGAGGAAGACCGCTCCCGTCGGAGAGGCGGCGAGCATCTGCTTCACGAGTTCCTCGAAAGCGGCCGGATCCCGGATGCACCGCTCGCCGGCGCCGGAAAGAAAAGTCCAGCCGGCGTTGTACCCGAAGAACCTCGGGAGGCGGAGCCCGGAGTCGCGGAAGAAGTGCTGAAAGAGGATCTTGTTCTCGAAGAAGGGTGTGATCGCGGCGTTGCGGATGTACCGGTGAATCTGCGATACCTCCGCCGGATCCAGATAGTCGTCCGGGTCCCGCACCTCCTCGCGGTACAGCATGTTCTCGAGATAGAACCTCGGGAGCCTACGGAGCCGGATGCCGGCCCGGATCATCTCGTATGCGATGCGGGGCAGGGGCTTGCGGTCCGGCGTGCGGAGTAGGGCGCGGAGCGCTGCTCCGCGCCTGGAACCCGATGTCTTCCTCGGGGCGGGTCCGCGCTCGGGACCCTGGGCAGAAGCAGTCTTGGGCAGGACTGGCTGCATCGGTTCTCCATCGACGGCGGAGTCTTCACCAATCACTCGGGCATCACCGCCCGTTCTCCTCGCACGGCGGATGCAAGAGAGAAACCAGGGTAGACGGACGGGACGCGGGACGTAGATTGCTGAGCGGTCGAACGTAGAATTCTCCCTTGTGCGTGCGCCACACTCGAGCTGTGTCCTCCGATGGACTCTTGTCTCACCAAGCGAGCGCTGCCCGCTCTTCCCCGCCTCGGCTGGCTCGCTCGTGTGGACACCCGCACCTCCGAGGTTCACCTCGTTCACGGCTCGTCCGTGGAAGCCGGTCCGGCCTTCGCGGTGGAGGGGGTGTGGGACGGCCCTTTCGCGGAAGCGGACTTCCACCGCGCCGAGCACTTCTTCGGCAGCGGCGTGCGAGTGGAGGGGGATTGCGTCTGGTTCGTGCCCTCGCACGCGCTGGTCGATCGCATCGTGTACGGCTGGCGCGGCGCGGAGCTGCTGGTCTCGAACAGCCTGGCATTGCTGATGGGCTACACGGGGGCGCGTCTCGATCCGGCCCACGACTACCGCCAGCAGACGTTCACCATTCTTCAGGGGCTGCGGGACTACGAGCCGCGCTTTCCGGTCGTTCACTCGCAGATCGACGTGTTCTACCAGGTGTTCCACCAGCCGATCGTTCTCCGCAAAGGGGTTCTCGAGAAGGTGGCGGCGCGTCCTCCCCGCGCCTTCTCCTCCTTCGAGGAGTACGTGGACCTGCTACGCGCGAGTCTGCGAGACCTGCGGGCGAACTCGATCAGCCCGCATCGCAAGATCCCCATGCGCGCGTTCTCCATGGCGTCTTCGGGGTACGACAGCACAGCCGTTTCCGCCCTGGTGCGGGACCTGGACGTGGAGGCCTGTTTCACCGCCCGCCGTGCCTGGTACAACTTCCTCCCCCTTCTCAATCCCCGAATGGTGATCGACGACGGTACTCCCGTCGCCCGCCGGCTCGGACTGAGCGTCCGGTACTTCGACCCGCCGAGCCGTCGGACCTCCGAGGAAGAGCTGTGCTTCTACGCGCCGTGTACGGGCGGAGCCCAGGTGCTCTTCCTGACCATGGCCGAGCACATCCGACAGACGTGCGGCGCGGCGCTCGTCTTCACCGGTTTCCATGGAGACAAGGTGTGGGACCTGCATACCGGCGGAAAGCACTTGTCCGACGAGTTGCGCCGGGGCGACGTATCGGGGCTCGACCTCTCGGAGATCCGCCTCAAGGCCGGGTTCGTCAATGTGGCGGTACCCTTCATGTTCGCGCGCAGCATCCGGGACATCGTCGGGATCGCGCAGGCGCCCGAGATGTCCCCCTGGCGGCTCGGCACCGACTACGACCGGCCGATTCCCCGCCGGATCGTCGAGACGGCCGGTGTCCCCCGCGCGGCGTTCGGCCGGCAGAAGCGCGCGGCGCTGCAACGGCCCCCGTACCCCTTCGATCCGACGCTGCGGCGGAGCTTCCTCGCTTACATCCGCGAGCGGTATCGGTGGCCTCCCGCCTTCGTGTTCCTCCACCACCGCATCAACCGAATCGCCTTCCGGGTCCGCGGCGCGTGGAACATCGTGCGGAGGGTCTTCGGAAGGCGACCGAAGCCCCGTGCCGCCGTCACTCTCTGGACCCGCGTCGATTTTTCCTACGAGATCCACATCTGGGCCCTACAGGTGCTGAGTAGGTACTACGGTGAAATCCTCGGGAAGGACCCACCGTTTGAGAAAGATGCCCCTCATTCGACGCCATCTCCCGGAAATGGGCGGACCGGGCATCGAAACCATAGCGATATCCCCATCGGCGCGGAGCTGTCCCCGAAGTACGAGGACCCGCGACGGAGCGGACCGATCTGACGCGGCGCTTCGCGTGATATGCGCATGCGCGCCCGGGGCGCGCGGACCTCCGTCAGCGGCGAACGTCCGGCACGTTCCGGAGCCGAGCGAGGGTGCTGCGGAGGCGTGCAACGGGGAGGTAGACCGAACGACGGAAGAGGACGTTGCTCTTCTCCCGCAGCCAGTCGCGGGGGCCGGGCGCGAAGCCGGAGAACTCCGCGGCGAGGTCGCTCCGCATCCGGTCCTCGCCGTACTCCCGGATCTGCCCGGGGAGGAGCTCGCCCGCGACGAACTCGTAGAGCTCCAGATCCAGCTGGTTGTTCTCCAGGATCGCGTCGCGGTGTCTCTCGACCTGCTCTTGGAGCATCTCCCGCATCCCCCGGGACCGGGCAGCGTTGTGGGGCCTGCCGTACGCCAGCGCCAGGCCGGGAAGTCCCAACCGATCCCTGAGCAGCAGCAGCGATTCCTCGAACCGCTCCAGCATCCCGACGGATCGGTACCGGGTCGCGAGGATCTGCTTGGCCGCTTCCAAGTCCTGCTCGCCGGCGAACAGCTGAGTCTGCCAGTTCTTCTGGATCGGCTTGCGCAGCCACTGCTCGAAGGTCTGGGTACTCCCCATCTTCTCGACGTGATGCTGGAAGTGCGAGAGGTATCGGGAGATCGGCTCGCGCAGCATCGTGTACCAGATCAGCCGCTCCTCCCATTTCCCGAACTCCACGAAGGGACGAAACCAGTGGCTGCAGAGGCTCCGGGTCATCGGGTTCAGCCGGAGGTCCGCGCGCAGGTCGCTCTCCCGGTAGATCCAGCCGCGCCGCGGGTTCACCAGCATGTGGCGGATCCCGAAGTTCCGCCGCATGACGGCCTCCACGGTGGTTCCGCCCGCCTTCTGTACGTGGGAGAAGACGAACAAGGGCTTGTCGATGGTTTTCGGCATGATGTCGGTCGGCGATGTGCTCGGAACGTCCCGGTCGTGCATCCGCTACGGGCTACCGGCCGAGCCTCCAGGCGAGGTAGCGGCCCGCGCTGCGGTAGCTCTGGTTGTACTCCTTGTCCCGGTTGAACGCCAGCCCCGTCTTGCCATCCGCCCCCGGTCCGCGGTCCCCCCCGTACGTCGCCGCGAACACCTCGTCTCCCCACGTCCGGTACTTCGCCTCTCCGCTCAGCCAGTACGCGTACCCGAACGCGTGCACCACCATGCTGTTCCGGTGCCGGTCCTCGTGCACGCTGTACTTCGCCTTGCAGTTCGTCGACGGCGCGTTCTCCAGGTCCCGCCACACGAAGTAGCGCACCGCCCGCCACTCGCACCGGTTCTCCTCCCCCCGCACGTACGCCTTCTTCCACAGCCACTCCGTCCCCTTCAGGATCGCCTGCGCCACCTTGGGATCCCCCGTCTGCTGGTGCACCGCGATCAGCCCCTCCAGCAGCAGCCCGACCTGGAACGGCTGGCTGAACGACTCCTCCCCCTTCTTCACCTCCTGCGACTTCCAGTACCACCCCCCGTCCTCCTTCTGCAGCCGCGCGTAGTACAGCACCGCCGCCTTGCGCGCCTGCTCCCGCATCTCCGCCCGCACCGCCGCCTTCGGGTGCACCTTCGCCAGCTGCGCCATGTACAGCATCGTGTACCCCCCGTCGCGCACCCCGTACCACAGCGCGCCCCGATCGTAGTGCCGCGAGAGCCAGCTCCGGTCGTGGCCGCGCAGGTAGTCCGCCATCCAGGTCCACATGCTGTCCCCGCGCGGCGTCCCCTCCAGCTCCAGCGCCCGCAGCATCACCCCGCCCAGCGCCGCGCTCCGGGGGGCGGTGCCGTTCTTCGAGGACGCCATCCCGTCGTACTGCGCGTCCGCCGAGCGGTGGGCAGCGTCGCGGAAGCGGGTGTCCCCGGTGCGGTGGTAGTTGATGTACTGCGCCAGCGCGTGGTCGTAGTACGTGTCCACCTTCTTCTTCGTCGCCCAGTACAGCCCCCGCTCCGCCGCGGTCGCGTCGAACCACGCCCACGGGTTCGACGCGCTCCCCGCGCTCAGCTGCGGCCCCGCGATGAACGCCACCCGCTCGTTCGGGTACACCACTTCCCCTCGCGCCCCTACCTCAGGAGTCGGACCACTGCTCCCCGGAGCCGGCGCTCCGCCCGGCGCGAGCTCGGCCCAGACGCGGGCCGTGCCGGGCCCACGCACCGTGGCCAGGCCCGCTCGTGGATCGATCGCCACGACTGTCGGATCGCTGCTACGCCAGCGAAGCGGCGCCTGCAGCACGGTGCCGTCCCCGCCGCGAGCCGATGCCGAGAAGCGGAAGGTGTCTCCGACCGCGAGCGCTCGCGTGGCGCCGGGATGCACCGCCACGGCAGGAAGCGCGTCCACCACGATCGTCGCGCTGTCGGAGGAGGATTGCGCCCCGCTCGCGACCGGGAGGCACGCGAGCGCTCCGAGGGCCATTAGAATCGTTCGGGCTTGCACGTTCCGCGTCCCGGGTTGGAGTCACACGAACCTCGTCTGAACCGTCTGTCATTCCGAGCGCAGCGAGGAATCTCGATGCCGGACGCCGCCCTGAGATCCTTCGCTGCGCTCAGGATGACAGCGAGGAGCTGCGCTCGGGACGACGCCGAGGAGCTGCGCTCCGGACGACAGCGAGGAGCTGCGCTCGGGATGACGCCGATCGAAAAGGGAGATCGCTTCAGTCGAACTCCGTATCGCCCCGCCGATTCATGTTAAGTGTATGCCCGACGCGCCGACGCGCCAACCCCCGGGAGAAGCCGGTGCAGGTGGTCAGGCTCGCGAAACCGTGGGATCACGCCGGAGGGCGGTCCCCGCTGCGGGGACCGCCCTCCGGTCGCGGAGCGTCGCGCGGGCGAAGCCCCGGGCTACCGGCCGAGCCTCCAGGCGAGGTAGCGGCCCGCGCTGCGGTAGCTCTGGTTGTACTCCTTGTCCCGGTTGAACGCCAGCCCCGTCTTGCCATCCGCCCCCGGTCCGCGGTCCCCCCCGTACGTCGCCGCGAACACCTCGTCTCCCCACGTCCGGTACTTCACCTCTCCGCTCAGCCAGTACGCGTACCCGAACGCGTGCACCACCATGCTGTTCCGGTGCCGGTCCTCGTGCACGCTGTACTTCGCCTTGCAGTTCGTCGACGGCGCGTTCTCCAGGTCCCGCCACACGAAGTAGCGCACCGCCCGCCACTCGCACCGGTTCTCCTCCCCCCGCACGTACGCCTTCTTCCACAGCCACTCCGTCCCCTTCAGGATCGCCTGCGCCACCTTGGGATCCCCCGTCTGCTGGTGCACCGCGATCAGCCCCTCCAGCAGCAGCCCGACCTGGAACGGCTGGCTGAACGACTCCTCCCCCTTCTTCACCTCCTGCGACTTCCAGTACCACCCCCCGTCCTCCTTCTGCAGCCGCGCGTAGTACAGCACCGCCGCCTTGCGCGCCTGCTCCCGCATCTCCGCCCGCACCGCCGCCTTCGGGTGCACCTTCGCCAGCTGCGCCATGTACAGCATCGTGTACCCGCCGTCGCGCACCCCGTACCATAGCGCGCCCCGCTCGTAGTGCCGGCTGAGCCAGCTCCGGTCGTGGCCGCGCAGGTAATCCGCCATCCAGGTCCACATGCTGTCCCCGCGCGGCGTCCCCTCCATCTCCAACGCCCGCAGCATCATCCCGCCCAGCGCCGCGCTCCGCGGAGGGGTGCCATGCTTGGACTTCGACATCGAGACGTACCAGTCGTCCGCGACCTCACGGGCAGCGTCGCGGAAGCGGGTGTCCCCGGTGCGGTAGTAGTTGATGTACTGCGCCAGCGCGTGGTCGTAATACGTGTCCACCTTCTTCTTCGTCGCCCAGTACAGCCCCCGCTCCGCCGCGGTCGCGTCGAACCACGCCCACGGGTTCGACGCGCTCCCCGCGCTCAGCTGCGGTCCCGCGACGAACGCCACCCGCTCGTTCGGGTACACCACTTCCCCTCGCGCCCCTACCCCGGGAGCCGGCAGGGCCGGCGGGGCCGGCGGGGCCGGCGGGTTGACCGGGAGCTGCGGAGCGGTCTTGTTCGACTCCTTGACCGACACGCGGAAAGTGTGTCGGACATCCTGGACGGCCGCCGTGACGGTGGCTTCACCCACCGCCTGTCCGCGGACCAGCCCCGTGGTGTCGACGGAAACGATCGCCGGCTGAGTGGAGGACCACACGACCTTCTCGTCCACCCCATTTCCATCGCTCAGCTTCAGTCCCGCCCGGAACGTTCCCGCGCTCTCGTGTTCGCCCTGCAGCTCCAGCGAGGAAGCTTCCGCTACCGTGAACCCGCGCGCCTCGATGTCGTCCCGGTGGAAGTAGAACCCCCGATCCTTGCGGCCGTCGCCGTCATAGTCGAGCGCGGTGTCCCAGAGATCGCCGTTCGAACGCCGGAACACCGGAACGCCCTCGGGACCGGAGGCGCCGAGCGTCACGCTCGCGTCATCGATCTTCAGCGCGTCGAAGCCGGGGGTGGTGAACACGACGAAGCGGACGAACTGGGTCCCCGACAGGACCTGGGACGGCCAGAAGCTCGCTCTGCGGGTGAGCACCGCTGCTTCCCCGGTGGTGTCGGGGGAGAACTCGAGGTTCTGCGTCTCGCCGACCGCCAGGCTGACGTCCGGCTCGGAGATCACGTCGACCGTGAAGCGCGGAGCGACGGCCATGTCTTCGCTCCGGGGGCCGATCGTCCTTTCCGGCTGAAGGGTGTCGAGATCGCATCCCGCCAGCACCACGAGCCCCGCCAGCGCGGCGCGGCGAAGTCGCCGTCGGAGAACACGAATCTCCCTCACCTGCGTCGTTCCGTGCATCATCTGACTACCCTTGCTGAGGGTGATTCAGATCGGTTAGCTGCACGGAAAAGCCGCCAGCTCCCGATCGGGATCGGAGCGCTGGCGGCCTGGCGGGCGTGGCAGGTGATCTGCTGTAGCCCCATGGCTCTGCGTCCCCGCCTTTCGACGGGTTTGCTCTGAGCAGCGTAGGTATCGATGTCCGAGCGCTGCGGCCGTATCTGGCGCGGCGGCAGCGCTCGAATGAAGGTATCGGTAGGAGCCTCGATAACTTGAGCGGCCTACCGGTCCCGTGTCAATGTTCGTGTCGAATGGGCGGCCGCGCCCGGACGCGGACCGAGACGGGAGAGGCCGCGCCGACCCTCCCGCTCGCGGTCCGAAAACCCGGGACGCCTACGAGGGCGAAACCGTCCAGGAGCAGGTTCGGGTGTGCTCCGGAGGAGCGAGGGTGCGACTGTGGAGGACGCGCGACGACCAGATGGCGTACGTCATTGCGTTCCAAGTGATCCACGACGGCGTAGAGAGCAGCGCCCGGGCGTCCTCGAGCCCCGCGAAGTCGGGAATCGCGTATCGCCGGAAAACCTCCCGCAGCGGACCCTCCTGCGCGTACCGAACGAACGGGAGCCCGCTTCCCCCTTTGGGCTGATGTACCGGGTACGCCGGCAGCCGCCGCTTCAGGAGCGACTTGAGGAGGTGCTTCGCGGTGCCGCGGCGGACGTAGCGATCCCGCACCGCGACCTCCAGCGCCGCACGAGCCACCTCCGGGTTCGTGAAGGGAGCGATCAGGAACTTGCCGCGGCCATGCGCCAGTTGCCGCCACAGGCTTACGGTATCGTCGCAGTAGAAATCGAGCCAGTGGCCGAGCTCGAGATGCGCCGAGAGCGCATCCGGACTTTCCGTCGGCAGCTCGACGCAGCTCCGCACGTACTCCAGTCGCGCCTGCAGGCGCTCCTCCACCAGGCGCTCGCCCACCATCCGCCGGGCGAGCGGCAGATCGGAGTAGATCGCGAACTCCATGGCGTAGCCGAGCGGATCCGCGGGAGCCCGCGCGACCCGCCGCTCGGCCGCGGCCAGCCGGCTCACGCGCGCGCGCATCGCGCTCCCCGCCAGCGATGCGGCGCGAGCCACCAGCGGTGCGCGCAGCAGAGCGCGTAACGACCAGGCCCGCCACCCGAGAAGCGACGATTCCAGGCCGAAGAGCGCATCCGCGAGCTGTCCCGTCACATATCCCCGGTAGGGGCCCTGGAAGGCGCGATCCAGCAGCACCGTCTGGAGATGGTGGGGAGGGATCCCGAGCGTCTCGATGGACCCTTCCAAGTGCTCCAGGTACCGGCTCTCCTCGAGGCGGAGCAGCTCGTGGCGAGTGCCGAGCAGACGGCTCGCCTCGCGGGCGTACCGCACCTCCAGGGAGAACTCGCCGGAGTCGATCGCCACGCTGGTGGACGGGACGTCCGGCCCCAGAAAGGTGTGGATCAGCGTTGAATCGATTCCACCGGAGAGCATGTTCACCAGACCGCCGCTCGGCTCCGGCACCCGCAGCGCGTCCTCCAGCGCTCCCTCCACCGCATCCAGCTGCTCTTCGGACCGCTCCCGAAGGGTTCGCGGCCGGAGGGCGTCCACCCGCGAGGTCCGGAACCCCTCCTGCGCCGTCCATTCCAGCCGCTCGCCGTGCGCGAGCCGCTCGATTCCCCGCACGTAGGTGTTCGTCCCCGGAGTCGTCCGGAAGAGCAGGTGATCCGCGACGCTCGCTTCCGGCACGACCCGATGCTCCGGCGGGAGCCGCGAGAGCGCGCAGCGGAAATGGTCCGTGAGCACCAGATCGCCATCGGGCCGCACGAGATAGAACAGCTCGTCGCCGGTGCTGACGCTCCGCGTCGCGGCCAGGTGTACCGCCCTCCCCTCATCGTCCGTCCGCACCTGGATGCGCACCCCATCCCGCACGGAAGACGCGGGAGTGGCTTCCGCTCCCCCGCTGATGGACGGGGGCGAAGATACGATCTCCGTTTCCCCGGCGCAAACTCGTACCTCTGCGCGCGGGTTGGCGGAGAGGATGGTCAGCGTTCGCATGGGCCGGAGGAGTGCGGGCGCCGCACCGGCGCGTCAGGTGGGTTGCGCGCCGACATGCACGTCGGAACGCGTGAACCGGTGCTTGCCCGCGGATGAAAGCGGAATGGAGTCGACCTCGTGCGCCTCCACGCGCACCGCGCCGGGAGCGAGAGCCTCGATCTGCCCCGCCGCGTCGCGTACGGCGCGCTCACGGGCGGAGGCCGCGCCCGGACCCGGAACCACGTACAGCACGATCCGGTCGGTGGCGACCTGGTGGAACTGGAAGCCGGCGATCCCTTCGCTCCCGTACATGAGGTGGGTGAAGAACTCGCCATGGACCACCCGCCCCCCGGGCAGCACGAAGGAGTCCGAGACCCGGGCCACCCGGAGGTCCATCAGCGGAAACCCGCTCCCGCATTCGCACTCCCCCTCCACCAGCGCGCCGCAGTCGCCATTGCGGTAGCGGATGAAGGGCATGGCGAAGTTCCAGAGCGAGGTGACCAGGAAGGGAGCCACGCCCCCGGAGGTCTCCTCCCCTCGCTCGACTTCCAGCACCACGTAGTCGGCGTTGACGTGCATCCGGCCGTGCCGGCACTCCGCGGCGATGTTCTGGACCTCGCTGCTCCCGTAGCAATCGAAGACCGGGCAGGCGAAGACCCGGGAGATCACCGCCCGCTGCTGCGGGTAGAGCTTCTCCGCCGTGGTGAAGACGCCCGCCAGTGGAGAAACGCTCCGTCCGGAGCTCTCGACGTGCTCGGCGAAGCGGGCGATGGTCGAGGCGTATCCGAGGGCGACCCGCGGCCGGACCCGGCGCCAGGCGCGGATCCAACCGTCCATCTCCGCGGGTCCCGACCGGAACGGGTCGAACTGGTACATCCGGCGGAGCCACTGCCGGACCTCGAACTTCCAAGCCGGCATCTCGTAGAGCGTGTCGTTCCAGCCCCAGAAGAAGGCGACCATCTCTCCCGGCTTCCACCCCGCCCGCCCCAGGTTCCGATAGGTACCCGCGAGCGAGGCGTCCACGTAGTCCAGGTCCCGGTAGAAGGTGAGCGGGACTCCGGTCGATCCGCCGCTGTGGTGCGCGAGCAGGGCGTCCTTCGGAACGTCCTCGCGGACGAGATCCCGCTGGCGCTCCCGCACGATCTCCTTGGTGAGCACGGGAAGGCGGGCGAAGTCCTCCAGCGAGCGGACATCGCGGCTGGTGATCCCGAGATCCCGGAAGAGGTCCCGGTAGTACGGGACGCGTGCTTCGGCGTGCTCGAGGAGGAGGTGCAGACGCTCCAGCTGCAGCCGGAGGGCTCCTTCACGATCGAGGAGAGGAGCCGCCTCGATCTGCCGGAGCAGCGCGGGGCTCCGGGAGCGGCGGAGCCGGTGAGCCGCGTGGAAGATCCAGGAGCGCGGATGCGTGAGGGAGCTCATGGGGCGGTGGCCAGGGAGCGGCGCGGCGGCGCGCCGGACGCCGAGGTGTGGAGCCAGACCTGGAGAACGATCAGCTTCCAGAGCAGCGGGCTCTGGTCTCGGCGTCCGCTCCGATGCTCCTGGACGACTCGCCGGACGGCGTCCGGCTCCGCGTATCCCCAAAGCTCTGATCCGGAGTCGAGGAGTCCTTCCAGGCGGTGGGCGAGGTCCCGGCGGAACCAGACCGGCAGCGGAACCCCGAAGCCCTGCTTGGGGCGATCGAATACGAGGTCGGGGACGAGGCCGCGGATCGCCCTGCGGAAGATCCACTTGCCCGTTCCATCCCGCAGCTTCCATTCGACGGGGAGCGCGGCCGCGAACTCCACCAGGGGATGGTCCAGCAGCGGAACCCGGGCTTCGATCGAGGCGAGCATGCTCATCCGGTCGACCTTAGTGAGGATGTCACCGGGGAGATAGCTGAGCAGGTCGACCATCATCGGGCGAGCGAGCGGTTCACGTCCGACCGTCTCGTCGAACCACGGAGCGAGCAGGTCGTCCATCGAGAGGAGGGCGGCGAGCTCAGGGCGCGCCACGCCGCCCTCCGCCACCGCGAGCGGATTGGCCACCATCCCGGCGTACCGGCCCCGCAGGGTCCGCGACAGCTCGAGCAGGCGGTTCCGGCCCACCGCACCCTGCGGCAGCCGCCTGGCGAGCGCCCCGACCGCCGCGCGCACCGCCGCGGGGAGCGTACGGCCACGCCGCTGGAAATCCCGATACCTCGTATAGCCGCCGAACAGCTCGTCTCCCCCGTCGCCGGAAAGGACCACCTTGACGTCCCGGCTCGCCAGCCGGGAGACGAGCAGCGTGGGGATCGCCGAGGAGTCGGCGAACGGCTCGTCGAAGGCCGAGACGATCTCCTCGAACATGCCGTCCACGTCGGGGCGGACCACCAGCTCCGTGTGCTCCGTCCCGAGCGCCCGCGCCACGGCCGCGGCGGCGGGCGCCTCGTTGTACGCTGGCTCGTCGAACCCGATGGAAAATGTGCGCACCGGACGGTCCATCTGACGAGCCATCTCCGCCACCACCGCCGAGGAGTCCAGACCCCCCGAGAGGAAGGCGCCGAGAGGAACGTCGGCGATCAGCCGGTACCGTACCGCCTCGCGGATCAGCCTCCGGATCTCCTCGACCGCTTCCTCCTCCGCGAGGCCCGGCGGCGCCGGATCGCCGACGGGCGACCAGTAGCGGGACACCTCCACCCCCCGGCCGCTTTCCCAGGTGAGGAGGTGGCCCGGAGGAAGCTTGCGTACGCCCCGGTAGATGCTTTGCGGCTCGGGAACGTATCCCAGCGCGAGGTAGCGGGCCACGGCGGCCGGATCCACCTCCGCGGGAAAGTCGTCCAGCTCCCGGAGCGACTTCAGCTCCGAGGCGAAGGCGAGCTGTCCGGCGGAGTCCCAGTAGTACAGGGGTTTGATGCCGAGCCGGTCTCGCGCCACCAGAAGCCGCCGGCGCCGGGAATCCCAGAGGGCGAACGCGAACATCCCCCGGAGCTCGTGGACCAGCCGGTCCCCGTGCTCCTCGTACAGGTGAACGAGGGTCTCCGTGTCGGTGTGCGTGGAGAACCGGTGCCCGGAGCGCGCCAGCGTGCTCCGGAGCTCACGGTAGTTGTAGATCTCGCCGTTGAAGACCACCTGGATGGTCCCGTCCTCATTGCCGATCGGCTGCGACCCGCCCGCGAGATCGATGATGCTGAGCCGGCGCATGCCGAGCGCGACCCCCGGCTCCGACAGGTACCCCGCCTCGTCCGGACCCCGGTGCCGGATGACGTCGCACATGCGCCGCAGAACCTCCGCCGCGCGCTCGCCTCCGCCCTCCCGGCCCACGAAGCCTGCGATTCCGCACATATCCGATTACCCCCGCAGAGCTCGCGCCTGGCGGGCCGGGCTGGCGCCGGCGCTCAGCCGGGCGAGGTCGTCCTCGCACGCCCTCGTGACGGTGTAGAGGAGCGCCAGGTGGATGTAAAGGAAGGAGATCTTGCCGTACGAGGCGAAGATGCCGGACAGCAGAAAGCCCACGAGCCCCAGCTCCAGCAGGAGGAGCTGCAAGGATGCCCGGGGCAGGAGCCGGTGGCACCGGCGACGTACCCGGTCCGCATGCAGTAGACCCGCCCCCACCACCGCCAGGAAGAGCGCCAGTCCGGGAATGCCCGTGGTCGCGGCCAGGTTGAGGTAGGTGCTGTGCGTATCGCGGGCGCCGCCGGCGTAGCGAAGATCCGGCCTCATGGCCGCGTACTCGGCGTGCACCGTCGGATAGGTGCCGAACCCGGTCCCGGTCAGCGGATAGTCCGCGATGATCTGCCACGACACCTGCCAGATCTGGTAGCGCTGCTCCGCGGACCCCTCCTTGTCGACCTCGCGCAGGTTCTCGGTATCCGTCAGCCCCGCCAGGCCGCTGAAGCGCTGCCACACGCTGGAGGGCGCCGCCAATGCGATGACGACGGCCATCGCCGCCAGCAGGAGGATGGATTTTACCTTCCGGACCTCCTTGAGCGCGGCGACCGCGCCGACGACCGCGAGAGCGAGGAAGACGCCTCTCGACTGGGTGAAGATGATCACCAGAGGGAGCACCAGGCACGCCGCGAGGGCGCCGCGTCTGAACCACCCCGCCAGCTCGGTGCGGAGCAGACCCACGGCCATCGAGAGCTGGAGCAGCGTGATGGCCGCCAGGTCGTTCGGGTTGCGGTAGATGAAGTTCCACACGGCGCGGCCGAACACCTTGTAGCCCCAGAGATAGTTGAAGATCGTGCCGCGCGCCGGGTACAGGGCGAAGAAGAGAAGGAACAGGACGATGAAGATCCGGATCTGACTGCGGGTTCGCACCGCGTTCACCGCCACCAGGAAGATCAGCCAGAGCTTTCCGAGGTCGATCAGCTGCTCCCGCAGGACCTCCGGATAACGGGTCGTCGCCAGTCCCAGGGCGCACCACAGGACGAAGAGGCCGAAGAGTCCCAGCACCGCCGGAATCCGGACGGACCCTTTGAGGAAGAGCAGCCCCAGCAGGGCCGCGCCGATCGCCGCGTCCCCGATCCGGAGCTGATAGGTCGTGATCACGAAGATGTAGACCAGGTAGCTCACCAGCGCCAGGGACCAGTCCACGCGCTTCAGGGAAGCGTTCCGGAAGAGCAGATACTCCTCGGGAAGCGGCGGCAGCGCGCGCGGGGGGGCCGGTCCGCCCCGGGGGCGCCCTCGGGGAGCCGGGCGAAACGGCGGCGGCTGAGATACCTGGTCGGTGCGTTCCATCAGATCTCGAACGGTTCGTGGGGGAGCCGCCAGCTCAGACCTTCAGCGCCGGTCGCGTGGCCAGCGGATGACGGCGGGCGAGCCTCGCGTATAGCTCGGTCCAGCGCCGGCGCGCGGCCTCCCACGAATAGAGCCGCTCGGAGTCCTCTCTGCCCTCCTGGATCAGGCGCTCCGCGAACGCCTCGTCCTCCAGGAGGCGCAGCACGGCTTCCGCCATGGCGGCCGGACGATCGATGTCCACCAGCACCCCGTTGCGTTCGTCTTCCACGATGTAGGGAATCCCTCCCGCCCGGGTGGTCACGACGGGGAGTCCGCTGCTGAAGGCCTCGATGATGGAGTGAGGCATGTTGTCGTCGCGGGAGCTGTTCACGAAGATGTCCGCGCGGTCGAACCAGTCCGCCACCTCCGCGTGCGGCACCGCGCCGTGGAACTCCACCCCCCCGACCTCCTCGTCCCGCACCAACGCCTTGAGGCTCTCCTCGCGATCCCCTCCCCCGATCACGATGAGCCGTGCGTTCCCGTGGGCCTCCCGGATACGCGCGAAGGCGCGGATGGTGTTCTCGACGGCGTAGAGCTCCTCCAGCAAGCGGCTGGAGATCAGCACGGGACGCAGGGGTTTGCGCGGACGGAAGCGGAATCGCTCCGTGTGCACCACGTTGAAGATCACCTCGCCCTCGAAACCGAACCGCCGGAAGACGTCCTGCAGGAAACCCGAGGGGAACACCAGCTTCGTGGCGCGCCCGATCGTCCAGCGGACCCACCGCGACGACAGGTGATCGGGCGCCCTCCCGTCCCGGTAGTTCAGGATCACGGGCTTGCCCAGCATGCGCCCCAGCAGGATCGCGGGGGTGGTGGTCAGCACGAACGGCCAGTAGGCGGCCGTGCACACGTGCACCACGTCGGCTCGCCAGACCCGTCGGACGAGACCGGCGAGGTAGAGGGGCATGCGCGCGAGGGTACGCACGCCCCGGACGCGCGCGATCCACCCGGGGATGCGAGGATCGATGGGCTGCATCTCCACCGACACCGAGGGGTCGCCCCGAAAGCCCGCCACGATGGTGGCCGCCTCGATGGCCTGTCCCCCCGTCATGTACTTGGGAGCGACGATGCAGACGCGGATCATACGGCCGCCAGCGCCCGCTCGGGCTCCGCGGCGATCCATCCGTCGTACCACTGGGAGAGGTTGAGGAGGTTCCAGAGGAGAGTATCGTAGTTGCGCCGGCCCGTGCGATGGTCGTTCAGGACAGCGCTCACCGCGCCGTAGTCGAACAGGTCGCGCTCCCGCAGCCGCGAATCCATGATGGAGCGGCGGGCATAGTCCGCGAGCGGACCGCGGAACCATTCCTTGACCGGAGCGCTGAACCCCTGCTTCCGACGATCGATCACCTCCGCTGGAATCAGACCCCGCACCGCCTCCTTCAGGATGTGCTTCGTGCGCATCCCCCGCAGCTTCATCTCCGTGGGAATGTGGGCGGTGAACTCCACCAGGCGATGGTCTAGAAAGGGAACCCGGGCCTCGATCGAAGTCGACATGGTGATCTTGTCCACCCGCATCAGGAGCAGCTCCGGGAGCCGGAGCTGGAATTCCTGGTAGATCAGCGCGTCGAGGAAGTCGACATCGGCACGGCGGGAGCGGAGGTGTCGCGCCGCCTGCGCCGCCACCGGCACGCTGGAGAGCCCGCTCCATGCGCCGCGGCGCATGGAGCGAGACATCAGCTCCTGTTTCTCGGTCTCCCAGGCGGCCACGGCGCCGCTCAGGAAGAGCGGCTCGTCCATCGCCGCTCGACGCACCAGCTCCCGGATCTCGCGCGGCAGGCGCCCGGAGCGCAGCACCGGGTCCGCCAGCCGGTGCATCCCCTGCCGAAGCCAGCGGGGCAACCGCCCGTACGCCGGCCACGCGCCGCGGCTCAGCTTCAGGTAGCGCAGATAATGGCCATATCCCACGAACTGCTCGTCGCTCCCCTCCCCCACCAGGGCGACCACCGTCCCCGAGTCGCGGACCAGCTTGGACACGTAGTAGAGCGGAATGCAGACCCAGTCGGCCAGAGGCTCGTCCTGCGCGTGGATCAGGTGCGGGACGTAGGCCATCAGGTCGTCGTGGTCGATCAGGATCTCGTGATGCTCCGTGCCGAAGTGCCGCGCCACGCTGCGCGCGGACGCGCTCTCGTCGTGCTCGGGCGCGTCCGTGTACCCCACCGAGAAGGTGCGTAGCGTCCCGGAGTGCAGCCGGTGCACCAGGGCGGTGATGGCGCTGGAATCGAGCCCTCCCGAGAGGAACACGCCGAAGGGTACGTCGGCCATCAGCCGCTCCTCCACCGCCCGCTCCAGCAGGAGCTGCACGTGGCTGGCGCATGCCCGGTCGTCCGCCAGCAGGGCCGGATCGGGTGCCGGAACGTCCGCCGCGTCCCACCAGCGCCGCAGCGTGGCCCGTCCGTCCGCCTCCACGGTCATGCAGTGGCCCGGCGGCAGCTTGGAGATGCCCCGGAACATGGTTCGCGGGGCCGGGGTGGCCATGAACGTCAGATAGTGGTACAGCGCCTCGGGATCGATGTCCCGCTCGACCGCCGGGTGCTGCAGGATCCCCTTGATCTCGGAGGCGAACAGCAGGCGCCCGTCCACGAAGGAGTAATACAGCGGCTTGATCCCGATCCGGTCGCGCGCCAGGAAGAGCCGGCGCTTGCGCTGGTCCCAGATGGCGAGCGCGAACATCCCGTGCAGCCGCGACAGCATCTCCGGCCCCTGCTCCTCGTACAGGTGCAGCAGGGTTTCGGTGTCGGTGCGCGAGCGGTAGACGTGTCCCCGGCCCTCCAGCTCCCGGCGCAGTACGGCGTGGTTGTAGATCTCGCCGTTGAAGACGATCCAGATCGTGCCGTCCTCGTTGGTCATCGGCTGGTGGCCGGCCGGCGAGACGTCCACGATGCTGAGACGGCGGTGGCCCAGCGCCACGCGTCCGTCCGGGGAGAGGTGGACGCCCGCGTCGTCCGGGCCGCGGTGCTCCATCGCGTCCCGCATGCGCGCGACGATGGAGGCGTGATCCTCCGCCCGCCAGCCGTAGGAGTAGATACCGCAGATGCCGCACATCAGTTCTGAGAGAGCGAGAGGGACGGACGGGATCCGGAGCGGAGGCCGCCACCGCGCATACCGGGATCGGCGAGCCGCTCGTAGAGCGCCTCCAGAGCCGAGAGCGCCGACTCGGCGGAGTACGCTTCCCGGGCCCGCTCGCGCCCCGCGCCGCCCAGGGTGCGCGCCAGGACCGGGTCGCTCAGCAATCGGTCGATCGCGCCGGCGAGCCGCTCCGGTTCCGCGGGCGGTACCAGCAGCCCCGTGACCTCGTCCAGCACCGCATCGGCGCAGGCGCCGACCCGCGTGGCCACGACCGGGCGCCCCGCCGCCATCGCTTCGAGTATCGAGTTCGGCAGCCCTTCGCTCAAGGAGCAGAGCACGGAAACGTCGAACAGGTGGTGGAGGTTCGGGCGGTTCGGCCGCCGCCCGGCGAAACGCACGTGCTCCGCGATGCCCAGATCCCGCGCCAGATCCTGCAGCGGGGACCGACGTTCCCCGTCGCCCACCAGCACCAGCCGCGCGTCCGGCCAGCGGCCGTGGCACAGCGCGAAGGCGCGCACCAGCGACGCCTGGTCCTTGACGGGGTGCAGGTTCGCCACGATCCCCACCACCGGGCCGGCCCCGGTGATGCCCAGGGCGGCGCGCAGGGCCCGCTCCTCGGAGGGCGAAGGGGGGAGAAAGGCGTGCTCGTCCACGAAGTTGGGGATCACCGCCACACGCTCCCGCGGCAGACCCTGGTCGCTCATCAGCAGGTCTCCCACCGCCCGCGAGTTGGCCAGCGCCACGTGCGCCCCGTGGTACGCCAGCCGACTCGCCACCTTCCAGTGGAGGCCCGGCGTTCCCTTCCACCAGCGTCGGCTCGTGATGGCCTTCACGCCCGCCACCCGCGCCCACGGCACCGCGAACACGTTGCTGTACGCATCGTGGGCGTGCAGGATGTCCACCTTCTCTTCCCGGAGGAGGCGGGCCAGCCGCATCCCCTGGCGCAGCGTACGCCACCCGTAGAGGTTGGCGATGGGGAGAGGATGGACGGGAATGCCGGCTTCCGCGTATCGCTCCAGGAGAGGTCCCCGGTCCTGGAGACAGACGACCTGCACGTCGAAGCGCGAGCGGTCCAGGCGCTCAGCGGTGCGCACCGCGTTCAGCTCGGTACCTCCGACATTCATGTTGTCGATACAGAACGCCACCCGGATGCGCGGACCCTTCTGGATTTCCTTCATCAGTATCGGCTGATTCTCGCCGGATCGTCTGCTCGCCGCTCCCGCGCGACCGCCCCGCGTGGTAGGCCGCCGACGAATGTCGCGCACATGCAACACATGAGCCGATTGTCCAGTGGCGGCGCAACGAGCAGTTCGGCTCCGCTCCTTCATCGACTCGCCCCGCCCGGGCTCCGGGGCGCGAAGACCCCGGGCGCACTCCCGCGATGCCGGGGGGGCGCCCGAACGGTCTCCCCGGATCGTACCGGGGCTCTCCGCCGCCGGCGGCCGATCCCCGGGTTCGAGGCAGGCACGCCGGAGATGATCCTTCCGCCGCGGGAGCGAGCATGAAGCGCGCCACCTCCCCCAGCTGGCGAGGCGGAGATTCCGGGCGGGAGAACGCGGCGAAGGATCTGGAGCTCCAGTCGGCATCGAAGCTTCCTCGCCGCGTTCGGAACGACTTGTTCTCGGCCGGACTCAGGTGCTCCCGCTCCGAGCTCGGCGGGATCCGGCCCGGCGGAGATCCCCTTCGGGAGGTGCCGGGGCGGAGCCCTGGGGGGGCGCTCCCCGACCATCTCAAACGTGCCGCCGCACACAGCGAGGGGAGAGCGCCCTGGACCAGACGCTCTCCCCCCCTTGGTCGTTCCCGGCTCCGCCTGCGGGCGGGGAGCGTCGGGGAGCTCAGTACGCCCGGACGATGGCGAATTCGGCCTTCCCTGAAATCCCCTCGACCGTGGCCGTGACCGTCGCGAAGCCCGGCGACGCTCCCCGCACCGCTTTCGGGCCCACCATCTCGACCACCGACGGATCCGAGATCTTCCACGTCACCTTGCGGCCCTTGAGCGGGATGATCTTGCCGTTCTTGTCCAGCAGGATCACTCCCATGGAGCGCACCTGCCCCAGCTCCATCTGCTGATAGGACGGGGTGAGGATCACCTGCGCGATTCCGGAGCGCGAGACCGCCACAGGGGCCTGCGTGCTCTGCACCGTGACGCTCGTGGTGCCCGTCAGACCGGACGTCTTCGCCGAGATCTTCGCCGAACCCGCCTTCAGCGCCTGCACGACGCCCGCCGCGGAGACCTTCGCGACCGTGGCGTCCGAGCTGCTCCAGGTGATGCTGAAGCTACCCGCGGCCGGCGCGCCGGTCGCGTCCACCGGGGTGGCGGTGAGCTGTACCGTCTCTCCCACCCCCAGCGTCCGGTCGGCGCTCGTCTTGAGTGAGACGGCCGGGAGCGGAGCGTCGACGGTGATCACCGAGGTGGCGGACATCCCGTCGACCGTCACGACCACGTTCGCCTTCCCGCCGCCGACCGCCGCGGCGGCGCCCGTTGACGAAACCGTCACCACCGCCGGGTTCGAGCTCTTCCAGGTGACCGTCCGTCCCGCCAGGCTCAAGAAGCCCCCGCTCGAGCTCATCGCGAAGGCCGTCAACACCCGTTGCTGCCCCAGCGAGAGAGTCTGCGAGGGGGGGCTGACCAGAACCATCGCGACGGCCACCGACTTGGCGTTGCTGGGAGCACTGGGGACGGGCATCGCGGGCGCCGTGGGGACCTGGTCGGCGCACGCGCCGACACCGATTCCGAGCGCTACGACGGCCGTCCACCTGATCCAGCGGGTCTGAGGGCGCATCTCTGCTCTCCTTGCACGAGAGGGTTTCGGCGGGACGGGTTCGTCTTCCGCCTTTTTCCACTGCCGTTTCCGGCGCCAACCCTGCGCTAGCAAAAACACGAACGCCAGCGCGAATTCCACCCCGGAACTGTTCCGGTGGTGGAACGCGTCGCTGGCGGCTAGGCAAGCTTGGCGGAGAGATGTCCCGCTGTAGCCCCTAAGCTCTGCGTCCCCGCCTTTCGGCGAGTTTGCTCTGAGCAGCAACGAATTCCGAAATCTGGCTCGAACCTGTCTTGCGGCGCCCCCACCTTCGGGCAATCCGCATGCCCTGCTGAGGTTTCCGACCGGACGAGAAGGCTAAGTCGTTGCGGATCAACCAGCCCCGGTTCCGGAAGCCCTCTCGGGCGTCACGATCGGCCGACCTCCGGAGTCGGAACTTATTTCCGACCCGCGCAACTAGTTCGCACCCTCGTACCGTTCCGGCGCACGACATTCCCCCGTCGGAAAACGAAGACGCGGGCGGCGTCCTGAAACGCCGCGAGCGACTCGCCGCGGAACAACACCGGAGATGGATGGCGCTATAATATCCGGGACCCGGGAATCGGTCAAGCTTCGTGGCACTGCCTCGGGGAGCGCGGTGGGTCCGAGCGATGGAGAGCTCGGCCTTTTCCGTGATCTTCGCGACCGTAAAGGACTCGGTCGTGGAGCCGCCGGGGAAGCAGGCCTCCGATCCCGAGGCGGAGGGGCAGCCGGAAAACCCGACCGCGAGCGGATGGCGAGCCGCCGCTTCGGAACCGCACACCTGTGGCGGAAAGCCCTCAGCCCCACCAGTCCTTGGAACCGGTGGGGCTGAGGGTCGTAACTCGATGCGATCGCCTGCGTATCCGCGCTCGGGCTCTGGCGAGAGTGTGGCGCCGCTCCTACAGTCGCGTGGCGGACGAGCTTCAGGCCGGCCGCCGGCTCGGCTACTCGTCTTCGGCTTCCCGCCTCCGCAGCCGTCGCCCGAGAGCCAGTCCCGCCAGCCCGGTGCCGAGGAGGAGCAGGCTCGCCGGTTCCGGCACGACGTTGGCCGGCGGAGTCTCCGGACCCGGAGGCGCGACCGGTCCCGGCGGAGTTCCCGGCCCCGGAGGCGCGACCGGTCCCGGCGGAGTTTCCGGCCCCGGAGGCGCGACCGGTCCCGGCGGAGTTTCCGGCCCCGGAGGCGAGACCGGCCCCGGCGGAGTTCCCGGCCCCGGAGGCGCGACCGGCCCCGGCGGAGTTCCCGGCCCCGGAGGCGCGACCGGCCCCGGCGGAGTCTCCGGCACCGGAGGCGCGCCACCGCCGCCACCGCCCTGCCCGCCGGGGGTGAAATCGTCGTCCCCGAGCAGCCCGTACCCCAATGCACCGAGCGGAATCCCCAAAAGCGCCCACGGGGATCCTCCGATCGCGATCGCCGGCTGCGGCATCGCGAGCAGTTCGACGGGTACCAGGAGCGGAGATCCCGCGTTCGGCGGAATCACCGTCGTCGCGATGCCGACCGTGGGGGCTTCGAATTCCAGGAAGCAGATCGAGAGATCCTTGCAGACCCGGTAGCGGATGGTGTCCGGGCCGATCACCTGCCGGGTTCGAGGCGCGGTGGCGGCGGACGCGCTCGCCGCGCCGCCGAGGGCGGAGCGGAACAGGTCCTCCGCCGTGCGAGGACCCTCGGGATCGGAATCGTGCCCCGCCTCAATCGAGAGCATGGGCTCCGCCGACGCCCCGAACACCACGGCCGCGAACAGGAGGGCTAGGATCCCGGACATCGGGATCGCGATCAACCATTTATGGCGCATTTTCCTCTCTCACCACTCAACTACGGCATTCGGCCCCAAGGGCACAGCGGATCCGGAATGCCTCTTTAAATCACTACCGACCTGCTCAGGAACGGATGCCTACTTCGGCAAGACGCATGCCCCTCAAATGTTTATCTACGGCCTCCGCTCAGTACAGGAAAACGGGGGTGCCCACCTCCACCGTGCGGAAGAGGTATTCGAGGTCATCGTCGAGCATCCGGATGCATCCGTGGGTGGTCGCCGTTCCGACGCTCTCGGGATAGGGCGTGCCGTGGAAGTAGTAGGCGTCGCCCAAATCCAGCTTGAAGCGGCCGAGTTCCCCCGGGATCCTGCGATTCTCCGTATCGGTGGGCGGCATGAAGAGGGTTCCCTCAAAGACGGCCTCCTCCCCGGGCGGAACGGCGACGAACGACCCGTCGGGGAGGAGGCGCCCGAGGCGGTTCCCGCGGACCGTGACCTCGCTCCCGTCGCTCAGCGGCAGCGGATGCCCCCGGTGTACCGCTTCGAGCTTCCACCCCTGCGCCAGTGCGAGCTCCACGTAGTGCCAGTCCGGCGGAACCCAGACCGGGTGCTTCTGCTTGCCGATCACGCGCCGCCGGCCCCGAGGCGTCGCGAAGTTCCAGGCCTGGTCCTCGAACTCCAGCACCACGGACTTGCCCACGGCCACCGGCGCGGAGAACCGCACCGAGTCCCCGTCCATGAGCCAGAGACGACGTTCCGCCAGAGAGACCAGGATCCGGCGGCCCGAGGCGCGTCGCGCTTCCTCCCATACCGGTTGCGCCTCGGGCGCCGCCGGGGGACCGGGAGCGGCGGCCCGCGGAACGGCCGAGTCGGCGGGGGGCTGGGCGACGCCCGCAAGCGAAGCCTGCGCGGGCAGCGGGCCGCAGTCGCTCGCGGAGAGGGCGAACGCCATCAGAAGCGCGCCGAGACTCCCCGGCGTCGAGCGGATCGAGCGCGACATGGTCGGGATCGAAAGAGGGTTGCGTTTCGCAGGAAAGATATGCATTTGTTTACTCGCTCACAAGCTCCCATGGAGACGATTCTTCGCACCGCCGGAAGGGAAAGATCGGTGCGGGGGACGCGGTCACCGGGAGCCGGGAACGGGCACCGCTGGAACGACGGGCTCGGCCGGGGCCGGAACGCGGCGCGGCAGACGGACGACCACTCCCAGGTTGAACGCGAAATAGGTGACCCGAACATCGGCCTCTTCCAGTACCGCCGTTTCCCAGGAACCCGAGTGGGAGCGGAAGCGACCCTCCGGCACCAGCCAAACTCCCCGCAGGACGGGGATCGAGAGGCCGCCGCCCCACTCGTATCCGGCGGAGCGCTCGCCCTCCAGCTCCGTGGTGCCGAGCGTGTCGCGCAACTCGAGGGAGGTCCGGTTGAAGATCACCCCCGCGGTGGCGAACGGGCTGAGCCGCCCGGACGGCTCCGGAACCCCCGCCTGGACGCCGAGACGAAATCCCCGATCGACCACCTCCACTCCGAGCGCTTCGGGCGTCCCGTCGAACTCGAAGCGGTCCCACCCGGCGTACAGGGCCAGGAAACGCGCGATCGAGTACTTCACGGCAGCTCCGAACCCGAAGCCCGCTTCGAGGTCGAAGCGTTCCTCGAAAGCGGAGGTGGGGAGGGCGACTTCACCCCGCAGCTCGACGCCGAAGGAGCTGAGCCCCGGGGGTGTCTGCCCCGGGGCGGCCGCTGGGGCCAGCAGGGCGATGAGTATCAGCGGCACGGATCGGGAACGCATAAAGATATCTCTCGCGGGAAACTGGCTGCACGGAGCGGCATCACTCGGCCCGACGACCAGCAAGCATGCTGCCACGGGCCCCGCCCTCCGCCCGCGCCCACCGCGCGAAGGCGCCGAATGCGTGATGAGGCAAGCGGATGCGGGAATCCAGATACCTCCCCTCCACGCGAGGCTCTTCGTCGTCGATTTCGTCGTCACTCTTGCTCGAAGCCGCCCGCCTTCTTAGCATGCGTTAGCCCACGGCACCCGAACTCGCCGTCACTCCCGGACCCGCTTCCTCCGTTCCCGGCGATCATGTCGTCCGCCTACTCCGCCACCTCCTCCCCCGAGGACCTCCGAGGCCGGGTAACACCGCGCGCCGGGTGACGTTACATCGGCGGGAGGGCTCGCGAGAGAGCGCTCCACCCCTGCGCCCCTTCGAGTTTCCTCGATCGTGCCTCGGCGATCGTGATCCTGGCGGTCCTTTCCGGAGCTCCGCTCCCGGACCGGCTTTCCGCCCCCCCGCGGCGTCCTGGAGCGCCGCACCGCATCGTCACCGCTTTCGGAGATCGAACATGGCTCGCAAAGTCGTCGTCCCACTCCTCGCCGCAGCGCTGTCCACCGCGGCCTGCGCCGACCAGGTTCCCAGCGCGCCCGACGGTTCCGCCACGGCCTCCGCGGCCCGGGCTCCCGCGCGACGAGGCGCGGAGCCAGGGCGTTACCTGGTCGGTTTCGAGGGACGCGCGGTGATCCCGGCCTCCGTGCTGGCGGCCTCGGGCGGCCGCATCGTCGATTCCATTCCGGCCTTCCGCGTGCTCACGGTGGACGGAGTCACCAACCCGAAGGCGCTGCTCGCCGCCCGGCCGAAGTACGTCGAAGCGGGATTCGATATGAGGATCGACCCGATCGTGAACTCCGCCCCCGTGAAGGCCGCCGCGGTTCCGAACGCGGAGAGCACGCCGTGGTACGCCAGCGGCGTACTCTGGGGGATGAGGGCCATCGAAGCGGACAAGGGCTGGGCCCTGACGGGCGGCGGAAACGGCATCCGGGTCTGCATCGTCGACACCGGAGTCGACGCGGACCACCAGGAGCTGGTCGGAAGGGTCGTAGCGCGGGAGAACTTCGTGACCGCCGAGCCACGGATCGACGACCCGTTCGGCCACGGTTCCCACGTCGCCGGCACGGTGGCCGGTTTCGGCGAGGTGGTGATCGGCGTCGCGCCCCGCTCCTCCATCATGAGCGCCCGGGTGCTGAGCACGGCCGGGAGCGGCAGCGAGACGGCAATCGTCAACGGGATGAACTGGTGCGTCGAGAACGGCGCCCACATCATCAACATGAGCCTTGGCGGGATCCGCTACCGGGGAACCACGAGCTTCGTCACCTCGCCGGTCACGTATGGCCTGGCCGTCGACAACGCGACTTCCCAGGGCGTCGTCGTCGTCGCCTCCGCCGGCAACAGCAACATCGAATTCCCGAACTCGGATCTTTTGGTGGTGCCGTCACAGGTGCCGGGCGTCCTCAACGTGGGCGCCACCGGTCCGCTCACGAAGTCCACCGCGCCAGCGGCGCCGGCCTGGAACCCGTTCGATCCCGACCAGGTGTGGTACGGCCCCGACCACAAGGCCTACTACTCCAACTTCGGCGCGAGCATCGACGTTTTCGCGCCGGGCGGCCGCGGAGGGGTGCCGCTCTCGGAGCCATACCGATTCGTGGACCGCGTGCCTCAGGGCGTGGTGCACGACTTCATCTGGTCGATCTGCTCCAGTCAGACCTCGCAGACGGGGGCGGAGAACGTAGGCGGCGTCCCGAGCGGCTCCTTCTCCTGCCTGGGTGAGACCGACCTCTACATCGCCTATGCCGGCACCAGCATGGCCGCACCGCACGTCTCCGGCATGGCGGCGCTGCTCTATGAGGAGCTGGGAGGAGTTCGCTCCGCCGCCAACCAGGCCCGCGTGATGTCCTGCATCGAGACCACGACGGACGACATCGGACCGGAGAGCATCTACGGCCGAGGCCGCATCAACGTGGAGAAGGCGATCGAAGCTCTACGGGCCGGCCAATGCTGAACCGTACCGTTCCCGACGGTGTAACCCCCGCACCCATTCAGGAGGCAGCGTCCATGCGCGGAATCAAGGCTCTCGCTTCGATCGTCCCCATCCTTTTGCTCGCGGTTCCGGCCGGGGCACAGGTGATCGATTTCGATGCGTACGCCAGCCCGACCGCCAGGGAATACCAGGCCACGGTCGGCAACCCGCTGACCGCGGGAGGCCTCGACTTCTACGAAACCTCCCTCTTCAACGGCGGCGGCAGCCGGAACGTGCTGGGAACCTGGGGTACCGCCGACCCGACCGCCGTGAACCAACCCTCGAATTTGGTCTCGGCGACCACGCTCTTCTCCACGGTCCTCGGCGCCGAGATCGACGTCTTCGCGGCCGGCGCCGATCCGCTGGACGTGTTCTTCGGCCCGCTGAGCCTCCCCCGGTTCACCCTGCGCTCGATCGACGTGGCGCACCTGTATTCGAACGCCTACTCACCCTTCGTGCTGGCGCCCATCAACCTCGTCTTCTTCGCCCTGAAAGGAGAGGATCGGGTGGTGAGACAGACGTTCACCATCGACGTGCCGCCGGAGGTGAACGGGGTCCGGACCCCGCAGCTGCAGACGCTGCAGTTCGATGCCCGCTTCGCGAACGTCCGGAACGTGTGGTGGAACCAGGGCGTCGGCTCGGGGTCCGCCCACCAGTTCACGAACGTCGCTGCGACCGGGGTGGTGCCGGAGCCCCTCTCCATGGTGCTCCTCGGCACCGGTCTGGTCGGCGTGGCGGCGGCGCGCCGCCGGCGCGGGAGGAAGGAAGCGGAGTAGCGGCCGGGGAGGCGAAAGGAGGGGGCGGACCGTCCGGTCCGCCCCCTCGATGTTGCCACCCCGCACGCTCGGGGGGGTGCTAGCAGGAGTCCACCACCTCCTGACGCTCGAACCGGACCGCGCCCTCCACGCGCGAGACGCTGACCACGTCCACCGGCGAGGTGATCGCCTGCGTCGTCATGCAACCTGGCCCGGGCCTCGTGACGGTATAGCGGACGACGGCCCCTCCCTCCTCCCGGGTGATGCCGTCGAACCGAACCGAATAGCCACCCGAGCTCCGCTCTCCGAGCGCCAGGAGCACCACCGTACGTCTCGAGAAGTCCACCTCCGGCGGAGCATTGCCCGGGAGCCCGCGGTGCAGGGTCGCCCAGGCGGCGGCGAACTCGCCTCGTTCGCGCACGGCGAGCTCGGCGGGTTCCGTGAAGCCGCTCTGCGAAGCGGACAGCAGGCGAGCGGCGGTCTGCGGCGGAGCGGTCACGGTCGATTCGTCCCGGATCGTGGCGGAAGGCTGGGCGGAGGACCCGCACCCCCCCGCGGCCAGGAGCGCAGTCGTGATCAGCGCGAGCGCCCGAAGCGAGTAGAGCATGGATCCCGCCATGGCAGGGGAACGGCGTGGACGGGCACGGAGAGCCCCGGACGAAGGAATAGTACGCCGGCACCGGCGCGGCGCGCAACTCCTTGCCTGCAGGCGGGTTGTTCGCGCTAGAGGGACGTCACGATTCGCTCCAGAGTGGGGATCACCTCCGCACGGGGCATTCCGGCCCGGACTTCCGCCCGATAGAGCAGGCGGATCAGAACCTCGTCGATGGCGGCATACCAGGTGGTTTCACTCCAGTCCTGGAAGAATACGCTCTCCGGGTAGCGATCGGAGTCGCGGAGCAGTCCCAGGGCCTGGGTCACCTCCTCGCGGATCAGGTGCGCCCGTTGCTTCGCGGTTAGTTGATCCGAGGCGATGAGGATCCGGGCGTACTCGATCACTCCCGAGCCGTTCCAGTTGATCCACCCGAAGCCCATATTCCCAGGAACGTAGTGCGGCTCGAGCACCGGGAAGTGGGAAACCGGGGCGAACCACAGATCGACGTTGCCGTCGCTTTCGACGAGAGAGAGGCGCCCGGCACCCAGCAGGCGCGTGAGGTCGCGGATCACCTGCGCGAGCGCTTCCCGGTCCGCGGCCGTCGGCGAACCGTGCACCTCGATCCTGAGCGCATCCTTCCATTTCACCACCCTTCCATCACTGCTACCGTATTCCAGACCGAGGGCGATCTCTTCGAAGTATTCTACTTCGGGAGAGGCGGATCGGGTGGGAGCCGCGCCGAACGATGGGAGGGGGGCAACGGGGGATTCGGCGCATCCCGCGAGCGCGCCGTACGCGAGCCCGAGCAGGCAGATAGTCCGGCACTTCACAGGATCCTCCCGCTCCAAAGACTCTGCTCCCGAGCCCCGTTGCCCGGTTCTTTCTCAGAGTCTCGACAAGGTCCCCGTTTGCTTAACCTGCTCTCCGGGAGGTACGGTCCTACGCCGGCACCCCTGCGGCGCCGCCGTCTTCGGACGCCTCGCGCCGGCTCCTCGCCGCCCCTTTTCCGCCGCGGCGCGCGAATGGAAATTTCAGATAACTACGTTTCCTCGCGCAGCCCCGGCAGAGCCTGGCGCCGTGGGAACCGCAGGCATATCTTCCGCCCGCCAAGAGCGCAGCGGGAAGCCGAGCTCCCTGCTCCATAGATCTCGTGGCGATGGGTCGCCGAGGCGGCTGCGGGAGGTGATCGATGGGCTACGCTTACCGGCTTCGGCCAAGGTAGGGGGAGCATATGACCGAATCTGGACGGCGAAACCAGGACCAGCCTCCCGAGGGATTTGCCGCCCCGGAGGGTGGAGGCTCCCTTTCCTCGCAGCCGGTTCACCTGTTCCGGATGGTCGAGGAGTACGGAATGGTGCTGCTGGACCCGGAGGACGTCGTCCGCAGCTGGAATCGAGGCGCGGAGCGGATCACCGGCTTCTCGGAGCAGGAAGCGGTGGGGGCGAACTACGAGCTGCTGGTCCCGCGCGAGGAAACGGCGGTCGAGCGGAGCTCGGAGAGCGCGAAAGCGCAGATCTTCGACGGGACCCGCGTCACCCGCAACAGCTCCGCGATCTGGGTGCATGAAACCACCTACCCCATCTCGGAGGAGAAGGACGGAAGCCGGCTGCGGATCATCCACGACATCGGATCGCGCCTGGAAACGATTCGAGCGCTGCGGGAAAGCGAGCAGCGCCACCGGATGCTCCTGGAGTGGTCTCCCGAACCGATTCTGCTCCACGATCCAGAGCAGATCCTCTACGCGAATCAGGCGGCCCGGCGCATTCTGCGGAAGGAGCTGGACGACGACCTCGTGGGGCGGCCGCTCAGCGAGTACCTCAGTCTCCACGACGGCGCGATCGCCGCGGACCTGATCCAGACCGCGCTGAACGAGCGGATTCCGGCCGGTCCGGCGGAGCTCCGGCTCGGCACGGGCGAAGGCCCGCAGCGGACGCTGGAGGTGACCATGGTGCCTGCGCACTACGGGGGGCGTCGGGTCGTTCAGATGATCGCGCACGACGTCTCCATCCGGAAGGAGCTGGAGATGCACCTGCAGCACCAGGCCTTCCACGACTCCCTGACGGGTCTTCCCAACCGCGCGCTCTTCCTGAAACACCTCGAGCGAGCGATGGCGGTCGTGCAGCGCCACCCGGCGCGGACGATGGCGCTGCTGTTCCTGGACCTGGACGGGTTCAAGCAGGTGAACGACACGCGGGGCCACGGCGTGGGGGATCAGCTCCTGATCGGGTTCGCCAATCGCCTCCGGCGCAGCGTGCGGCCGCAGGACGTCGTCGCCCGCCTCGCCGGCGACGAGTTCACCGTCCTCCTGGAAGATCTGTCCGGGCTTCGGGAGGCGATCGGCGTGGCGAAGCGGATCCAGCGGGGCTGCAGCGGCCTCTACAGGGTGGAAGGAGAGCAGGTGGCGGTCACCGTCAGCCTCGGCGTGGCTCTGTTCACCGGCGACGGCACGACGGACGAGCTGCTACAGACCGCGGACCTCGCCCTGTACCGCGCCAAGTCGCAAGGAGGAGGAGGATACGCGGTCTACGACGAGGAGCTGCACCGCGCCGTCCTCCAGCGGTTCCGCTTCGAGGGCGACCTTCGCGATGCGGTGGCGACGGCGTCGCTCAGCCTGGTGTACGAACCCCTGGTCGACCTCCGGAAGGGCATTCCGGCAGGAGCGGCCGCGGTACTTCGATGGGAGCACCCCGGCCTCGGGGTCGTTCCCGACGAGGAGCTGCAGGCGACCCTACTCGCCCTGAACATCATCAGGCCCGCCGCGAAGTGGGCGCTGGAGAAGATCGCGGCGGACGTCATCGCGGGGGACGGCCGGGTCCCGGCCGGAACGCGGCTTCACCTCCCCTGGACGCTGGTGCAGCAGGCGGCGCCGTCTCCGAAATCCATCGCCCGGCTGGTTGCGGCCCTGCCGCGGCTGCGGCCGAGCGTCGCGATCGCCGAGTCCGCGCTGGCGCAGGGAATGAAGGCAGTCGCCCCGCAGCTGGACCGGCTGCACGCATACGGCATCGAGACGGTGATCACCGACTTCGGCCGGGGGGGCCTGCCGATCTGGGAGCTCGACCGTCTTCCCGTATCCGCGGTCGAGCTCCCGTACGGATTCGCCGAGGCCGCCCGGACCGAAGTGCTCACGGGAGTCGTGCGGCTCGCGCACGACCTGGGCCTGGAAGTGGTGACCGGCGGGCTGGACTCGGAGGCGGGGCGGGCGAGGGCCGTCGCGGCCGGGTGCGACTACGAGCGGGAATCGCGGGAGCGATTGGACGGGGCCGGCTGAGCACGGCCGGGCACACTCCGGCGGTCAGGCACCGCTGAGCACCTCCCCCACCATCCGGACCAGGATCTGGAGGTCCACGGGCTTGGCGACGAAGACGACTCCGTGGTCCTCCATCATCTGGAGCGCGCCGCCCGCATCCGTATATCCGGAGGCGAGAATGACCTTGATGTGAGGATATCTCTCCCGGATCAGCCAGACGAGCTCGCGCCCACCCATCCCCGGCATCACGATGTCGGAGAGCAGGAGATCGATCTCCGACCCCTTCTCGTCGAGGATGCCGAGGGCGTCGCGTCCGTTCTCGGCCGTCAGGACGGTATACCCCTCCCGCTCCAGCGCTCTTCGAAAGATCTCGACGAGGGCGGGTTCGTCCTCGGCGACGAGTACCACTTTCTGAGGCCTCATGACTTTCACGATCCGGGAGAAGCCGCAGGCATCGGGGCGGGGCGCTGGCGCCGATGCCGTCTTCGTGCTGTAGAATAGCGCCTGTTTTCGGCCAAAGCAATTCGCGGGCGCGGAGGAAACCCTTCCCCGGCGGCGGATCTAGCGGTCGCTCAGGATACCGGCGCCTGCCTCTCCGCGATCCATTCGTAGGTGGTGGCCAGCCCCTGCTGCAGCGAGGTCCGCGGCTCCCAGCCCAGCGCGCGGAGACGCGACGCGTCGAGGCTGGAGTGGCGAAGCTCGCCCGGACGTGCCGGAGCGTGGTGGACCTCCACCCCGCGGCCCGCGGCGCGCATGAGGGCCCGCGCTAGCTCGGTGACGCTGGTCTCGATGCCCGTTCCCACGTTGAACCCCCGCCCGTCCAGATCCCGCGCCGCCGGGAGCTCCATTTCCGATACCCGCAGGTTGGCCGCCGTCACGTCGGCGACGCTCACGTAGTCACGCGTCTGGGCCCCGTCTCCGAAGATCGTCAGGGGCTCTCCACCGAGGATGCGCGTGGAGAAGATCGCCACCACGCCCGCCTCCCCATGCGGGTCCTGACGAGGCCCGTAGACGTTGGAGTAACGAAGGGCGACGTAGTCCAGGCCATGGACGCGATGGTAGTAGTAGAGGTACTGCTCCCCGGCGAGCTTGGTGACGCCATAGGGGCTCAGCGGCAGCTTCGGTGCGGATTCGGAGGTCGGGCGCTGCTCCGGCTCTCCGTACACCACCCCCCCGGACGAGACGTAGACGAAGCGGCGGACGCCGGCTTCGCGGCTGGCCTCGAGGAGGTTCAGGAGCCCATCCACATTGACGCTCGCGTCGAAGCGCGGGTCGGCGACCGAGACGCGGACGTCCATTTGCGCGGCATGGTGGTTCACCACCTCGAAGCGGCGCGCGCGAATCAGCTCGGCCGCGGCGGGATCCCGGATGTCCAGCTCGAAGAACTCGCATCCTTCGGGCACGTTCTCCCGCCGTCCATGAACGAGACTGTCCAGCACGACCACCTGCGCCCCGCTCTCGAGATACGCGGCCGCCACATGCGAGCCGATGAAACCCGCGCCTCCGGTCACCAATACGTTCCGCACTGTCATAAGTCCATTTCCAGGTTCGGGGGCCGAACGGGATACCCGCCGCCGGTCGGCGCGTCGGGACGGCAGCTGCGCGCCTCCGTTCGCCTGGAGCAGTCGCTCCGCTTCCTCCGCGACGAGGGTCGAGATTCATGCCAGGGCGGGCTCTTACCCGGCGGACGCTCCGCGGGAGCGAGACGGACGGCAACGGTGACGGCAATGCGGCTCCCCACGGTTCCCGCGCCGGGGAGGAGGACGGCGCTCGATCGACGAATCCCCGTTTATGGCGCCGTCGCCGCACCTGATGCCCTGCCGCGACACCCCGAACGAGCGCATGCCTCGCCGCTTCAGCTTCCGGCCAAACCTGCCGATCCTCCACGTCAGGCGTGGACCCGCAGAATGAGGAGAAGATGCTCGCAGGGGTGGAAGCCGCGGGTGCGGGGCGGAATCGTCTCGGCGAGACCTCGGAGGAGGCGCGCCGCCCGGCTCCGGTCGCGGGACTGCCACAGACCGGAGCACGGCTCAGCCAGGCGCTCTTCCTATACGTGCTCGTGATCACGCTGATCGTCACGCTCGCCCCATTCCGGTTCGAGGCGGCGGACACGAGCCGCGTGATGCTCTCGTTCGTGGAGTGGTTCGAGCTCTTCGCAAACGTCCTTCTGTTCCTGCCGCTCGGCTTCCTCCTCCCCCTCACCGGCCGACCCGCTCTGATCTCACCCTGGCAGGTGCTGGTGGCCGGGCTCGCCCTCAGCGCGGCGATCGAGCTCGTACAGCTCTTCGAGCCTGCCCGCTACACGTCGCCGGTGGACGTGGCGGCGAACGGGTTGGGAGCGGCGCTGGGCGCTTCCTGCCAGCGGTGGATCTCTGCTCGGCTGCGCGTCAATGCCCGCCTGGTGGGGCGGCTATCCCTGGAGCAGCCCCTGATGGGCCTGCTCTACCTGCTACTTCCGCTGCTGTGGGTCGGCAGCCTGGCCGTCGGCGACCAACCGCTGCGCCTGCTGGGGATCGGCGCGCTCGGCCTCCTGGGCGCTCGTCTGCTGGCGGCGCTTCAGCGCTACCACTTCGGCCCGGCGGGCGTCCTGGGGGTGCGGGGCGTCGGGCTGCTCGCGGGCGGCTGCATGCTGCTGGGCGCCTTTCCCGTGGCTCCGGCGCATCCGTGGGTCGTGGCAGGCCTGGCCGTCGGGGTGGCCGGTGCGGCGATGCACGAGGCGTCGGGCCGCCCTGGCCTGCGCGCGGAGCGGCGGTTCGAGCCCATCGCGCTGCGGAGGCTCGCCCCGTGTCTCGTGGCCTACCTCGCGGCCCTGGCCTTCGTGCCTCTCCTCTACGGAAGCGCCGAGTGGCACTCCGGGTTCGGGATCCCGGCGCTGCGGACCCCGAGCAGGCTGGAGATGGTACGGCTGCTCGAGTCCAGCGCCGCGCTCACCTTCCTGGGCTACCTGCTCGCCGAGGCCCGCGGACGGCGGGAACTCCCCGCGGCGGCATCCCTCCCGGCCCTGTTGACCTTCTGCGGCGGTACGGCCGCCGTCATCGAGATCAGCAGCGGCTTCCAGTCCGCCTACGGGGCGAGCGCGGCGCAGACGATGCTGCTGACGGCCGCGGGGCTGCTGGGCGGCTGGATCTACCACGCGCAACGCACGCATATCCAGGCACTCCTGGCGGACCCCGGCGCCGCTCCGGGCGGGTGGCTCCCCGGTCCCCGCGCCCGCGATGGGGCTCCGCCGGCGTGAGATCGGCTCGCGATTCATATCCCTGTGGGCGAGGGAGGCGGGCTACAGGATGGGGGAGGGGTTCCCCTGGAGCGGATATCCGGGTATCGTCCGGGCCTGTGTCGCGCGGCCATGGTCCCGCGAGCTCCGGCGGCGAGGTTCCATCGGGCGTCTGGAGAAGCCTTCCCGCTTCGACCCCTCATCTGGAGACGAGCGGATCCCATTGTCTTCACTTCCGGCAACTCTCCGTTACGGGCGCGGATCTCCCCGTCGAATCTGCCTGGTGCCGGTGCTGATCGCCACCCTGGCTGGTTGCGGAGATCCGCCCGCGCGCGTCGACCCCCCCGCGTCTGAGGCGGCCGTCCTCCGCCACGGCGGCACATCGGCGGCTCCGGGGGCGGGAGCGGGCTATGCGTACGGCGATAGCACCGCGCCGCTGACGGTGTATGAGTTCTCGGATTTCGGCTGCCGCTACTGCGCCGAGTTCGCCAGCCGGACGATGCCGCTGCTGGAGCGGGAGTTCATCGCGTCAGGGCAGGTCCGCTGGATCTTCGTTCCCGTCCCCTCCGGCGCGTATCCCAATGGAGAGCAGGCTGCCCGTGCGGCCGTCTGCGCGGGGTTTCAGGAGCGGTTCTGGGAGATGCACGACGTACTGTTCCAGGAGCAGTCCGCCTGGACGTCCCCACGCGATCCGTTCCCCCTGTTGCTGGAGTACGCCGCGGATCTCGGGATGGATCCGGCTCGTTTCGAGTCCTGCTACCGGGGAGACGAGGTAGGCGGACTGCTCGCGCAGGCGAGCCGAACCGCTCTCCTGTTCGGCGTGCGGGCGTATCCCTCCTTCTTCGTCGGCGGCCGACTGGTCGAAGGGGCGCTCGCCGCGGATGCGTTCCGGAGCGTCTTGATCCGGGCTCTTCCGGCTCCGGAGCAGGGATCCGGGAGTCCCTGATCTACACCGACCCTGACGGTCGAGAGTATCTGGTGGATCAGGTCCCTCTGGATTATGATGCCACCCTGTCCACGGATCGGCAGCCGCAGGCCGTGGTCTTCCGGACGGAAGAGGGGTGGATCCGCTTTCCAGCGCCTGCATTTCACCACGATGACCTCCATGAACCGTTCCCATGCGCTCGCCTGGCCCAGCTACGTCGTGGCCGCGCTTCTGGTGCTGTTTCCGCTGGTCGACTCGCTTCTCACGGTGTTCCCGCTCCGGCCGGGCGACGTCAACTGGCGCTTCGGTGCGGCCGGGCTGTTCAGCCGGGCTCTGATGACGCCGCTTCTGGGGCTGCTCCTGGTGTTCGCGGTGGCGCTCCTTCTCGACCAGCGGCGGATCCTGCGCGTGGTCGCCGTGGTGAGCGGGCTGCTCTCCCTGGTGCTCCTCGGGACTCTGGCGCTCTTCGCCCTCGATACCCTGCAGATGAGAGCGCAGGTGCGCCCCGAGATCGTTCCTTCCTTCGACGTCGCGGCCCTGACCGCAATGGCCAAGTACGGCGCGGTGATCGTGGCCCTCCTGATGCTCGCGGTCCCCGGATGGCGGAACTCGCAACGGGAGAAGCACCGGACGAGAGGGGGGGAGGCAGGCCAGGCCGACCTCCTCCTCGGCGGGCGCCCCACGCGCCCGGCACAGGACGTGTCCAGGGAAGCGACCGAGCGAAGAGCCCGCTCCGTCACCCAGGCGGATCCGATGGACGATCCTCTCCCGAGGAGGGACGGAATTCCTGGAGGGTGACGGTCCAGTCGTTCAGGCCCTGGTGCCGGGCCACGAAGAGGTACAGGGGACCGGCGGGCACCTCGACCACCGTGGTGTCCGCCGCCGTTTCCCCCAATCGTCGCTGCTCCACGCGAATGCTGGCGACGGGAAGCGAGGTGGCGTCGGACAGCACGTTCGTGACGATCAGCCCCGCGATGTAGGAAGAGCTGGCGGTGCCCGTCGTCGTGATGACGCGAAGAGAATCCGACCGGGTTTCGAACCGCTCCGGCCTCGTACTCCTGCCGCCCATGTTGCGCTCCATGATCGTCACCCATTCGCCGGCGGGAGCGACGGAGTCGGCCGCGCGCGCGTTGCGCGCGGACGGAGCCGCTCCGGGCGAATCGCACGCGGAGCCGGAGGCGAGCAGTACGAAGAGCAATGCGGCTCGTTGAAGGGACATGGATCGTCGCTGGAGGTCGGGTTGCCGGAGCTCTCGATGACGAAGAGCGGGCCGTTCGCGCGCCTACATCTTCTCGTCTTCGTCGTCCGCACCGCCGGGGAGGCCTTCGGCGGATGAGCTTACCGGCCCCGCCCGCTGCGAGCAACCATGTTCGCCGAAGAGCTCTGAGAAGGGTCGCGGCCCTTCGGCTCCCGGATCCGGTTCCATGGGCCTCCCTGGCGGGACATCGGCGCCGTCCTCTTCGAGGCCGGTGTGGGTAAAGTGACCCATGCGCCGCCGACTTCAAAGACGGAGATTGAAGTTCGGCAAGCGCTTCCCGATGAATTGACACGCGACCCCGAAGCAGCTAAATTCGATATTCTTCCTGCCCTTGCGTTCGAGAGGCCTCATGTTCTTGCCCTCCCCGACCGTTCCCGCCCGCCTCCCTTCCATACCTCATCGTACGGCGTTGTCCATGATCCGGGACCAGGTGCTTCAGGTTCGACCCGGTCTTTCGCAGGAGAGCCCGGATTTTCGCGCGGCAGTCCTGCTTCTCGCCGTCGCCGAAACCGGATTCAACGTTCATCGGCTGGTGCTCCGGACGCGGCTTCCACGCGAGTTCGTCGCCCGTTGCTTGCGCCGGCTGGCGGAGAATGGCCTCTGGATCGACGGTCGCCTCCAGTTCAACTGGCTGGACGCGCGCGCGGAATCCCCCTGCTTCTGGCTCGACGTAGAAGTGGCGCTCGGCCGAAAGCTGCGGCGCGTGCGGAGTTCGGGGTCTCCGGAGTGGGCGCTGGCGGGCGACTGGATCAAGGACTTCGAGTACGCCGGCAAAGGCTCGGAGGGGAAGCAAGTACACGCGGTTTACCACGACACGTCGGATCACGACCCGGCGCCGATAGGCGCGCAAGAGGAGAGCCAGCCGGGGCACGAGGAGGCTCCTCGGCCGTCTTCGAAGCGGAAGGCCGGTGCGGGAGCGGGCGCCCCTGCGGTTTGTTCAGGGGCCACTTCCGGGGAAGCGGTGATGATCGGGGAGTGGAGAGGGGCCGACTGGCTCGGATGACCCCCCGAGCTCATCGTCGCGGCGACGGGAACCGACACGAGCCGGGCACCGGGGCCCCGACGGCACCCCGGGTCGCCGGATGCCGGTCCAGTCACACGCTCCAGGACTCGTGGACAACGACCATGTCTGCGCTTATGAAGTCACCTCCCCGTCCTCTCCAGGACCCGCAGGTCTGTGAAGATCGAGGTTACCACGGCCCCTTCGTGAGGGGGGAGGAGTACGCCAAGTATCCCGGGTGGGAAGGGATGGGCGAATGTATCACGTGCGGTAGCTGCCGACACGTTCCGACCGAAGAAACCCGCCGGCGCTCGACCGGACGGTCCGAGCATCGGCGCGACGGTGCGGCGTAAGCTTCCGAAGGCCAGCGGATCTCCTGCCCGTCCAGTCTCCCGCCCATCCCGTACGCCTCCCCTCTCTCATGGTCCGCGGCCCCCTCACGCAACGGGTGCGACCGCGGAACCCGGCGCGGGGACTGCTTCCTCCCTCCTCTCGGCTGCGATACGCTTCTCCGTCTCCACCGCGCTGTTGCAGGTGTTGCAGCATACCAGGCATTCCCCCGTCCCTCTCCAGATCGGGTCGGGGAAGTCGTTGTAGTACTCCTCGTTGATGAATGGCCCGCAGAAGCCGCGCACCTGGCAGATCGTCCGCCGGTTGCGATCGGCGATGCTCCGGTCTTGGACCGGGTGCGGTTTTCGCGCGCTTCTGTAGATCGACACTTACGTTTTCCTCAGCGGATGAAGCAAGCCGTCCGCCCGCCGCGGGCGCCGAACCATGCTTCTGCCGGCATCACGTGCCGATCCCTGCGGGGACTCCCGCCCCGGACCCGGCCGTCAGTTGGCCTGTTCCGTCCCTTGACGCACGCCGGCCCACTCCTGGGCACGCCGGAGCAGGATCCGGATGGATTCCGCCTGCACGGGATCGTCCTGATTGAGGTCGAGCATCGTCTTCAGGTAGGAGATATACCGCTGCAGCTTATCGGCGCTCGTCCGATCGGACGCGAAACCGCAAACCAGGAATGCCATGACTCGCTCTCCGCTTCGGGTAGACACTGGATCGATCGACCGGCTCCCGTGCAGCCAGCGTGCCGGAGTCGCCGTTTCGCGGGCGACGGAGCAAGCCTTTGTATTTGCGGGTTTTTGACCGCCGCGGCCCCCGCCTCGAACGGGCGGGGGCGTTCGCTGTTGTGTCGGTGCCACAGCACCTTCTCGCATCCTTCCAACACCGCGGCGCTCCTCCGGAGCGCGGCAGCGGGAGAGAGGGACACCCCCCCTGGCGACACCGGAGGGGAAGAAGCGGGCGGTCCGGTATTCGCCGTCTCTCCACCTCCCCGCGAGAGCCTCCAAGGTCCGCGCCCGCTGCGGTTTTCGTGCTTTTCGCCGCTCAAATTTTCCGAATTTCTATAAGTCTTTGCAGAGGGTGCATTTACACGTAAATGCCTTAGTTAGCAACATGTTAAGGTGAGCCTTGACGATCCAAGGGGATCCGGATATACTGATACCCCCGCGGCGATCGAACCGCGCGCGAGTTTCCTCCGTCCTTCCGGTGAAGCCTTGACCTCCAGCGCCTTCTCTCCCCCCCCTACCGAAGTCTCCCTGCGCATCTCGGAACTCCCCTCGGATGTGGCGGAGATGGTGCGGCGGGCCCAGGTGGAGGATCCCGAAACCCTGCGTCGCATCATTCTCTACGGCGTCACGCGGCTGACCATTTTCGAGACTCTGCTCTTGAGGGACTGGCCTCCCGCGCGAGATGCGCTGTAGTCGTCCCGTTACCCCTTCGTGGCCGGCCCGAGAATTTGGGTGGGGATATTTGACAGCGGTGCAGTTTCTGCGATAGAATCATGTTGAGCCATCCGGTTCGCCAACATGCGACCACCGTCCCCCGCCATGTCCCTGGCCTCTCCTTCGGACGGAGATCTCCGCTTCCGCTACCTGGACTGGTGCTCGGCGAAAGTGGCCGAACGCTTCCAGGCGCTCTCGCTCGACGAGATCTGGCAGCGCGCGCAGCGCGCCGAGCGCTCTCTCCAGCGCCAGGCGACCTCCTCGTCGTCGACTACGCTCCCTGGAAGCCCCGGCTACCTCGACCTGGTCCGCCTCCTCTCCGTACAGCTCGCGGACGAGCTGGAGCTCCCCCCCTTCGCCGAATGGAGCGCGGAGTACCGGCGCGACCCCGCCGCCTTTCACCGCGACATGATGGGCTTCGGCTGGCGCTCCCCCGCCGAGGAACCCTCAGGCTGAAACGTCCGCGCCACGCGCTCGCCCCTCGCGAAAGGCCCCGACCCGGGAACCCGGGTCGGGGCCTTTCGCTTCCACGCGACCGGGAGGCGGTCGCGAAGCTCCGCACCGGCTACGGTTCGCTATTGCTTTGGGAGCCGGCTCGCCCGAATCCTTCGCTCACCGGCCGCCCGAGGTGGTCGTGGAAGGGGTGGGAAAGAACTCCACCCCTTCCTTGCGGGGGTCCGGCAGGACGTCGAGCGAGGTGCTGCTCTCCCGGTCGCCCACGCGCACCGTGACCTCGTAGCGACCGGGGGCCACCTCCGGCGCCTCGCGTCCCCGGCGCGCTCCCGGCTCGGCCGGTGGCGCCTCGCCGCGAAGGTTCCAGACGACCCGGTTCACACCGTTCTCGGCCGAGCCCTCCAGCTCGCGGACGAGCTGCCCCTCGGGGCCGCGGACCTCGATCCGCGCCCCGGCGGGGTCCGCGTCGCCCACCCAGTAGCTGAGGAGGGCGCCGTACGGCCGCGACTCGCCGAAGTACAGGGTGTGCCCCACGACGCGGTGTCCCAGTCGGATCCCCGCGTCGCCCTCCAGCGCCACCTCGTGCTGCCGCGCCGGCGGGGGCTCGAAGACGTGCAGCGCGCGCGCGCGGATCGACGGGTCGGCCGCCAGCGCCCGCAGCGGACGGACGTCGTCCACGATCCAGATCCCCCGACCGTGGGTTCCCACAACGAGGTCGTGGTCGCGCGGATGGACGATCAGCTCGCGAACCGGCACCGCGGGGAGCCCGTGCCGCCACTCCGTCCAGCTCCGGCCGCGGTCCAGGCTCACGAATGCCCCGAACTCGCTCCCCACGAAGAGCAGGTTCGGCTCCACCGGATCTTCCTCGACCTCGTGCAGGAAGCCCCGCACCCCCTCCGTCGGCATCCGCTCCCAGCTCGCCCCGTAGTTCTCCGTGCGGTAGAGGTAGGGCTCCATGTCGCCCGTGCGGTGGGCGTCCACCACCACGTAGGCGCGGCCCGCGGCGTGGCGCGAGGCCTTCACCTCCGGCACGTACGCCGAGTCCGGCGCGCCCGCCAGGCGGCCTGCGACGTTCGTCCAGGTGGCGCCGTCGTCGCGGGTGAGCTGCACGTTCCCGTCGTCGGTCGTGGCCCAGATCACTCCCCGCTCCAGCGGGCTGGTGTCGATCGCCAGGATCGTGGTGTGGGCGTCGTACTCGGGGGCGACGACCTGCCCGACGGCCGCGGGGTTCTGCTTCAGCGGGTCGTCGGTGCTCAGGTCGGGGGAGATCGTCTCCCAGCTGCGCCCGCCGTCGCGGCTGCGGTGCACGAACTGGCTCCCGAAGTAGATGGTCGTGGAGTCGTGCGCATCCACCGCCAGCGCGCTGTTCCAGTTGAAGCGCAGCTCCGTCGCGCTGTCCGGCGGGGGAGGGCGGATGCCGCGCCGCTCCAGCGTCACCTTGTCGAAGCGCAGGAGGTTCCCGTTCTGCGACGTGGTGTAGCCGAAGCGTGGGTTGGAGTAATCCACCAGGGTCGCGAACCCGTCGGCGCCGTTCACCCGCGTCCAGTGGGCGTTGATGATGCCGCGGTCGTCCCAGACGGTGCTCGGCCCCATCCAGGAGCCGCTGTCCTGCACCCCGCCGTACACGTTGAAGGGCACCGCCATGTCCACGCTCACCTGGTAGAACTGCGCCAGCGGGAGGTTCCCCACCCAGCGCCAGGTCTTCCCCCGGTCGTAGGTGATCGCGAGCCCCCCGTCGTTCGCGTCGATCATGTGGCGGGGGTCCGCCGGGTCGATCCAGAGGTCGTGGTGGTCGCCGTGGACGATCGAGGTCGGCACCATCTCCGTCCAGGTGCGGCCGGCGTCCTCGCTCACGTCGGGGCTGTTGGCAATCCGGTAGACCCGATTCTCGTTCCCGGGGTCCACCCGGAGGTCCGCGTAGTACATGGGCCGGGGGCTGATGTCCTCCGCGTCGCTCACGGTGCGCCAGCTCTCCCCGCCGTCGTCGGAGCGCAGCAGGACGTTCTTCGCGGCCTCCACCAGCGCGTAGACCACGTCGCGGTTGGAGGGGGCGATGGCCAGCCCGATGCGCCCCAGCGGCCCCGCCGGGATCCCCTGCTCCGGGCCCAGCGTCGTCCAGCTCTCGCCGCCGTCGTGGGTCACGAAGATGCCGCTGCCCTCGCCCCCCGACTCGAAGTTCCAGGGCCAGCGGCGGTGGTCGTACATCGCCACGAGGAGCTTGTCCGGGTTCTGCGGGTCCATCACCATCTCGGCGACGCCCGAGCTCTCGTTGGTGGAGAGCATCCGCCGCCACGTCGTCCCCCCGTCGGTGGTCTTGTAGACGCCGCGCTCGCCTCCCGTGCTCCAGAGCGGGCCCATCGCCCCCACGTAGGCGACGTCCGGGTCCGTGGGGTGCGGGAGGATGCGGTGGATGTGCTCCGAGCCCCGAAGGCCGACGTTCGTCCAGGTGTCGCCGCCGTCGAGGCTCTTGTACACGCCGTCGCCAATGCTGACCGACTGCCGGGGGTTCCCCTCGCCCGTCCCGACCCACACGAGGTCCGGGTTGGCGGGGGAGACGGAGACGCGGCCGATCGAGAGGAGCGGCTGGTCGTCGAAGACGGGCTGCCAGGTGTGTCCGCCGTTCTCGGAGCGCCAGACGCCGCCCGAGGCGGCGCCGATGAAGATGCGGTTCCGGTCGGAGGGGTCGACGGCGACGGAGGTGATACGGCCGCTCATCCCGGCCGGGCCGATGTTGCGCGCCTCCATCGACGAAAAGGCCTCGGGAACCGGCTGGGCCGGCTGGGCCTGCAGGGGCGCGAGCGCGGCCGTGAGCGGCAGGGCCAGCAGAGCCAGAACACTGGCGGGGACGACCTTACGTGCGATGCGGGTGTGATCCATGAATTCCTCCGTTTGACTCGATGCGAGGTGGAGGACCGGGCGATCGGGGGCAAGGACCCTCGACCCGAGCCTGATCCCTTCGAGGTCGCGTTAGCCGCACCTCGCGCGAGGACCGAGATACGGGGAGGGTCCTCGGGCCTGCCCTCCTCCCGCGGGAGCTCGCCTTCACGACCGGCGCGAGGGGTGGGGTGCCACCCCTCATGTGCTGTCGGTCCTCAGCTGACGTTGGGATTGCCCCGGCGCTCGACGTCCGGAATGGGGAAGCACTCCGTGCCGCCGTACAGCAGGCCGGTGAAGGGGTTGAGCTTCCCGGCCGAATTCCACTCGCTGAACCCGCCCACGCGGCGGAGGTCGCCGAGGCGCTGCCCCTCCAGGAAGAACTCCCGGCGCCGCTCCTCGATGACGTGCTCGCGGATCTCGGCTGGGTCGGCGCTCTGGAAGGGCGGGAGCCCGTTGGCCGCGTGGAGCTCGTTGATGATGTCGACCGCGGTCTGGCCACCCTCTGCCTCGGCGAGGATCAGCTGCGCCTCTGTGTAGCTGGCGAGCCGGATCGGTGAACTTTCCGACGTGTACTTCCGCTGAACCCAGAGCGGCGTCCGCCCGTTGATCGCCGTCATTCCGGCGTCTTCGACGACGACACGCGGATCCGCGACGCCCTGCCAGGCCACCTCCCAGTACTGGGGATCGATCGAGTAGCTCCGCGTCTGGTTGATCCCGACGTAGATGTCGTTCTCGCGCCGGTCGTCGGCGTTCGAGCGGCTCACCGTCTGCACGAACCCCGGGGTCACCCGGCGGGCGTCCACCGCGGCGGCGGCGTCCTGGCCCAGGGCGAGAAGGATTCGGGCGCGGCCGACGAGCGCGGTGTTCAGCGTCGCCGCGTCGCCGGCCCGGGTGGCCAGATCGATGGCAGTGGTGAAGCGCCCCCTCGCACGCTCGAAGATCTCTGCCGGCGACTCGGCGGGACCCAGGTCGAAGGCAGCCTCGCAGAAGGCCTCGCCCAACAGGGTGTAGGTATAGCCGGCGTAGAGCGCGGCCCGGGCGAGGAGCTGCGAGCGGTTCGCGACCTCCTCGTCCGACCATGCGCTGATCTTCTCGAACGCGTCCTCCGCGACAAAGCGCGCCGTGGAGAGAGGGGTGTAGAGTCCGAGCTCGCCCGCGCAGCTGGATTCGCCGTAGGCCTGGTGGTGCGACTGCACGTTCCGGGTCATGATGGGTATCCCGGTCAGGCCGCCGCTCCCGCCGACCATCTCACCGACGAGGTGTCCCGCGTTGAAGGCGTAGTTGGAGAGCGCGCACTCGAAGTCTCCCTGTGCGCTGAGGACGAGGAGGCTCGCGAACGACGGGTCGTCGAGCGCGTTCGCCTCCGTTTCCCCAGGGAGGCTGACCTCCAGGAGCGAGTCGCATCCGGTCAGGATCGTCCCCGCCAGCGGGAGTCCCACCATCAGCGAGCGCAGCCCTCTCCGTAGGCTCTCGCGACGAGCGTTCCTTGTGAACATCTATCCTCTCTCGATTTCGTGCGGTTCATGGCAGCGATCCGCCGCGCGAGGAGGGCGTGCGCCTCTCCGCGCCGGTCCGATCAGAAGGTCACCCGAAGCGCCGTTACGATGCTATGCGGCGTGGGGGAGCGCGCCTGCTGCCAGTACGGCCAGGGCTGATTCCGGTTCGTCGCCTTCGTCTCCGGGTCGAGGAGGCGGAAGCTCGGGTGCGTGAGGGTAAACAGGTTCCTCCCGCTCAACGTGAGCGAGGCCCTCGAGACCCCCATGCGCTGGACGAAGCGGTCCGGGACGGAATACGTCGCGCTGATCTCCCGCAGGCGGAGGAAGTCATCCCGCTCAAAGAACTGGTGCTCGACGTCGGAGGTGACGAACGAGGCCGCTTCGACCGGATCGAGCTCGCCCTGCAGGCGGAGGATGGCCTTCTCGGTGGACTGGAGAGTGTTCTCGCGCGCCCACTCGTCGGTGCTGTAGCGCCAGCTGTCGTAGACGTAGACCCAGGAGGCGTTGAACGTCAGGCTGTTCCCGAGGTTCAGGGTCTGGCCCAGGCTTCCGGTCAGACTCGGTTCCGGGTTGCCGAAGTAGTGGAAGGGCGCCTCCGAGCAGGGCATGGGACGGAAGTCCTCCTCCTCCGGGCCCCTGCAGGTCACGTTGATCAGCTGATTGTTCGGGCCGTACGCCGCAGTGGCGATGTACTTAGTCCACATCGAAGCAAGCTCGTAGCCCTCGACGTGCTGCCAGCGGCCACGGGTGTCGGCCTGCACGGTGCGGCCGCCGAGGTCCTCTAGGCGGTTCCGGTTGTGCGCGGCGGTCGCGGAGAGAGAAAGCACGACCGAGTTGGTTAGGATCGGCGTCGCTTCCAGGCGGAGCTCGTAGCCGAGGTTGGAGACCTCGCCGATGTTGACGAAGCGCTCACCAGCGAAACCTAGCGAAGGAGCGACGAGCTCCTCGACGATCATATCGGTGGTGCGCTGCCGGTAGTGGGTCAGCTCGAGGTTGACGCGGTCCTGCAGGAGGCTGGCGTCGAACCCGATCTCCAGCTCCTCGCCGACCTCCGGCTTCAGGTCCGGGTTGCCGATGTTGCCCGGCGTCACGGTCGGCAGGTCGTTGGGGCCTGTCGTGGGGGAGTAGGTCCGGATCGACGCGAAGGCGTCCGGCTGAAGGCCCGACTTACCCCAGGCCGCGCGGACGCGGAAGCTGTTCACCAGCGGCACGTTCCAGAAGTCGGCGTCGCTGACCACCCACGTCCCGCTCAGCTTCGGGTAGTAGGCGGCTTCGAACGACTCGCCGAAGGCGCTGTTCGCGTCCGCGCGCAGTGCGGCCGTGACGAAGGCCTGGTTCTGCCAGCCGACGGTCTCTTGCACGAAGACGCCGAAGGTCTTGTTCTCTACGAACGTCTCGGCTGCGGAGCGGATGGAGGCGGCCGACACGGTCGAGACGGCCGAGGTCGGCATGTTGTTGCCTTCGGCGGTCGCCTCCAGGCTCTCGCGGGTGAAGTACTGCACTCCCACCGAGGTTGCCGACGTGAAGGCGGGCGTCACGTCAAAGGAGGCGGTGGCGTTGTAGTCGACCGTCTGCTGCAGGTCGCGGCGGTGAACGAACTCTTTGTTCCCGACGCTGTTCGACCCGTAGTAGCGGGGACTCCCCTCGGGAAGGCGCGGGGTGAACTCGGAGAGGTTCGCATCGGTGAAGTCGAAGCCGGCAATCAGGCGCTGGGTGAGCCAGGATGCGGGCCGGTGGGTGAGGGTCGAGGAAACCGTCGCGCGGTTCAGGTCCTCGCGCGCCTCGATATCTCGGAAGACCTCGGGCGGCCCCACCGGAAAGCCTCGGGTGTGGGTGTCGATCAGCTGCGGGAGCCCGCGGAGGATCATCCGCATCGGGGCGCTGTTGCCGCCGCCATCGTCCACCCAGTCGGCGTCGCTGCGGATGACGCCGAGGTCGAAGTTCACGTCCAGGTCTTCATGGGCCTGGAGCTGGAGGTTCGACCGCAGGTTCGTGCGCGCCAGGGCGTTGTTGAACTGGTAGCCCTCCTCGTCGTCGTGGTTCGCCGAGAGGTAATACGTCAACCGGTCGCTGCCGCCCCGCAGGTTCACGCCGTACGACTGGATGTACCCCGTGCGGAACATCGGGCGGCCCGCTTTCTCTTCCTGTTGGATCAGGTTCTGGCTGATGACGGTGCCGTCGGGGCGCAGATAGTGGTTGAGGGGGATACGTCCCGCGGCGTCGTGGAACCAGTTGGCGCCCTGGCGGACCAGCACCTGGATGCTCGGCTCACCCGGTGTCCCCTTCTTGGTGATGATCTGGATCACCCCGTTGGCCGCCTCGGTGCCGTAGAGCGTCGCGGCCGCGGGGCCCTTGATGATCTCGATCCGCTCGATGTTCTCCGGGCTGATGTCGTTCAGCCGCGAGGACGCCGACTGGCCGATGGGCGAGTTGGCGGTCCCGCCGTTGACCCGGATGCCGTCGACGTACACCAGCGGGCCGGAGCCGAGTGCCACCGTATTCATCCCGCGGATGACGATGTTGCCGCCGCTGCCGACGTTGCCGCCGCCGATCTGGACGTTCACGCCAGCGACCTGGCCTGAGAGCATCTGCTGAACACTGGCGGGGGCGGTCTGCTCGAGCGTCTCCTCGACGGCGAGGGAGCCGACGACATTGCCGATCGCACGGCGCGTCTGTCCGCCCGCGGTCCCGGTGACGACCAGCTCGTCGAGACCCAAGGCCTCGGTCTGCAGCTGGAAGTCGGCCACCGTGCTCTGCCCCGAGGTGACGGAGACCGTCCGCTCCTGTGTGCCGTAGCCGAGCATCTGGACCCGCAGCGCGACCTGTCCGGCCGAAACGCCGGCGATGAGGTAGCGGCCCTCGTTGTTCGTCACAGTCCCCAGGCCCGAGGCGGGGATCGAGACCTGAACGCCCGACAGCGCGCGCTGGGTCTCGGCCTCGACGATGCGGCCGGTGAGCGTACCCTGGGCATCCGCCAGCGCGGGGGCCGCCATCGAAAGGGCCAGGACCAGCGCCCCAACGAAGTATCGGGACGTGACTTCAGTGAGCACGAACCGGAGTCCGCGTGCGCACGACATCGGTCGATTCCACCTTCCTCTACTCATACTCCCTCCAACGGATCGAGAGTCCGGGAGCACGGGCCTGGAGCCAGGACCGGCTCAGATGCAGCCTGCACCCTACGATGGACAGCTCGCACCGACGGGGAGCAGGCCCGGACGGCCTGGCCGGGACAGGCCGCGAGGATGGAGAGGCGCCCCCCACCGGAGGGGAACGAGGTCTCCGAATATCGAATGACGGATTCGTTTCGGCGGCTGGCGGGTGGTGTACGGAGCGCGGGGTTTTCTGCCCGGGGAGGGGAACGGATGCGGCCCCGCACGCACTCAGAACATAGCGACAGGCTAGCTCAAGTCAAGAAGATGGTCGGTTGTTTTGGGCCACATCGTGATGTACCCGTAAGCTTCCCGCCGTGTCGCCCAAGCTGCGCGCCCCGCCCGGCACTTGCCCCCCAGCTCGGCCAAGGGGGGAGGTGGTGGCGGCGGCGTACCTCGCGCTCCAGGCAGGGGCGTCGCTCGCGGCCGAGGAAGTGGAGGCGTACTGCGGCGAGCGGATCGCCGCCTACCAGGTGCCGCGCCGGATAGAGGTCACCGACGCGATCCCCGAAGGAGCCACCGCCAAGATCCTGAAGCGCGTGCTGCGCGACGCCGCCGCCGGTGCGCAGCCCGGATGAGGACACTGCCGCCCGCCGGGCGCCGCCTCCGAGGCAGCCGGCACGAGGCGGGGCTCCCGGGTCATGCTCCGCCTACTGCGCCTGCGGAACCGTGAAGAAGAAGGTGCTCCCCTCTCCCGGCCGGCTCTCCACCCAAATGCGTCCGCCGTGCGCCTCCACGATGCCGCGGGCGATGGACAGGCCCAGGCCGATCCCGCGCCGCGCGTGTGGAGCGTCCGGCAGACGAGCTCCGCTTCGTCCTCGCTCGCGAACCAGACGCTCACGCGCTCCACGTCGAGCGTCTCGGCATCCACGCGGGTGGGGGAGCGGAGCGCGGCATCGAGGTCGGTTTCCACGGCCCTGGTCAGCTCCATCAGCACCGCCTGGTACTGCGACGCCTGCTCCGCCTGCGCCCGCAGCTGCTCCGCGGCGCGCGCCCGTTCCTCGACGGCCGTGTCGAGCTCCCGCACGTGACGCCGGAGCTCGAGCTGCGCCAACACCTGGCGCGCCAGCGCGCGGAGGGCGCCGCGCTGCGCGGAGTCGAGCTCCCGCGGAATGCGATCGATGACGCACAGCGTGCCCAGCGCGTGGCCCTCCTCCGTGACCAAGGGGGCCCCAGCGTAGAAGCGGATGTGAGGGTCGGCGGTGACGAAAGAATTGTCGGCGAAGCGCGCGTCGGCGGCCGTATCCGGAACGACGGTGAGCTCCGGATTCAGGATCGCGTGCGCGCAGAAGGCGACGTCGCGCGACGTCTCCTCGACGTCCAGCCCCACCCGCGACTTCAGCCACTGCCGGTCGCGGTCGATCAGCGTGATCAGCGCGACCGGCGTCCCGCAGATGTGCGAGGCCAGCCGGGTGAGGTCGTCGTAGCCCCTTTCGGGGAGCGAATCGAGGATGCGGTACTCGTGCAGGGCCTGCAGCCGGACCGCTTCATTCGTGGGGAGTGGAGCCTTCATACGAGCAAGGGTGCGGGAAGTGGATCGGTCCGAGGGGGTGATGTCGGCGTCCGCGCTTCGAGGGCCCGAACCCGCGCGGAACGGCACGGGGGAGAGGGAGTCCCCGCCCGGCCCGGGGAGCCTCGAGGCGGGCAAACGCCCCCCGATCCCGAACGAAATGTGCACGGTTGCATGGCGGAGGCAAGCCCCTGAGCATTGGCCGCCCGGCGGTGGCCGCGGGGTCCGCGCGCCTGCCCACCTTTCGGATCCCGCGCACCACCTCCTTCGGATGGCGCGGGAGCGCTTGACGCCGGGGAATCGAACGGGTAAACTCCGCGGCATGACGACTCGCCCGAGCTACTACCCCTGCTACCGCTACGCGACCCGCGCCACGGGCCGTGCACGGAGGCGTATGCGCGGCTGAAGCGCGTTCGACCGAAGTACACGAGGCGGCCCGTGGAGAGCACGGGCCGCCTCTTTTCGTCCCGGCGCTCCGGGAGTCCTCTCGAAGACAGATGGAGAAGAAGATCATGATCATCGTGACACTGCCAGGAATCAGCGACGCGCAGCTCGACCACATCCGGGAGCGCGTCGAGACGCTGGGGATGAGAACCCATCTCTCGCGCGGCGAGCATCGAACCATCCTCGGCTGCATCGGCGACGAATCGCTCCTGCGGGAGGCGGCGCTCCTTCGCCTCCCGGGGGTCGAGTCCGTCACGCCGGTGATGAAGCCGTACAAGCTGGCGGCCCGTGCCTTCGTGGTCGATCCCTCGGTGGTGCGGCTGGGAGACCTGGCGGACGTCGCGATCGGCGGCTCCGAGCTGGCGGTGATCGCCGGCCCTTGCTCGGTGGAGGGCCTCGACATGCTGCGCGACACCGCTCGCGCCGTCGCCGACGCGGGCGCCGCCATCCTCCGCGGAGGTGCCTTCAAGCCGCGTACGTCTCCCTACGCCTTCCAGGGGCTGGGCGACGCGGCGCTGCGCATGCTGGCCGAGGTGCGCGTCGCCTCGGGGCTTCCGGTCGTGACGGAGGTGATGGACACCCGGCAGGTGGAGCGGGTCGCGGAGCACGCCGACATGCTCCAGATCGGCGCGCGCAACATGCAGAACTTCGCCCTCCTGCAGGAGGTGGGGCGGGTGCAGCGCCCGGTGCTCCTCAAGCGGGGTTTCTCTGCCACCGTCAGGGAGCTGCTGATGGCCGCGGAGTACGTCATGGCGCAGGGAAACCGCGACGTGGTGCTCTGCGAGCGCGGGATCCGTACCTACGAGACCGCCACCCGCAACACCTTCGACGTGGCGGCCGTTCCCATCCTCAAGCAGGAGACCCACCTCCCCGTGCTGGTGGACCCGAGCCACGCGGGGGGTCGCGCCGACCTGGTCGCCCCCCTCGCCTTCGCGGCGGTGGCCGCGGGGGCCGACGGGCTGATCGTCGAGGTGCACCCCTCTCCCGAGGAAGCGCTCTCCGATGGGGATCAATCGCTCTCCTTTGCGCAGTTCGCCGAGCTGATGTGCCGCCTGCGCCCCTTCGCCGCCGCGGCTGGGCGCACCCTGGCCGCTCCCGCGGAGGTGGCGTGAGAGCCGCGGAGCCGGATCTCCTGGAGGTCCGGGAGGAGATCGAGCGGGTGGACCGCGCGCTCGTCGCGCTGATCGCGGAGCGGGTCGAGCTGGGCCGGCGGGTCGGGGCGGCAAAGCGGGCCCTCGGCTTCCCGACCCTCGACCCGGCGCGGGAGGCGGCGGTGGTGCGCCGCGCCGGCACCCTGGCGCGCGAAGCGGGAGTCGACGACGAGGACGTGCGCTACATCTTCTGGCACCTGATCGGCCTCTCGCGCCGCGCACAGATGGAGGAGCGATGACGCTCCCGCGCTCCGCGGCGGTGCTCGGGCTGGGGCTGATGGGCGGATCGCTCGCCCGCGACCTCGCCGCCCTTGGCGTCGAGGTGGTGGGCCACGACCGCGACGCCGCTACCGTTCGCGCCGCGAGGGCCGCGGGGGTGATCCGGGCGGAGCTCCCGCCTTCCCTCGAGGGGACGGAAGCGGCGGAGCTGGTCGTCCTCGCCACCCCGGCGACGACCGCTCTCTCTCTGTTGGAGCGTCTGGCACCGCGGCTCCCCGCCGGGTGCGTCGTGACCGACCTGGGGAGCACCAAACGCTCGATCGTCGAGGCGGCGGAGCGGCTGGGGCTCGGAGAGCGCTTCGTGGGCTCGCATCCGATGGCAGGCGACCACCGCTCCGGGTGGGATGCGTCGCGCGTGGGGCTCTTCGCCGGCGCGCATGTCCACCTCGCGTCCACGGCCGTGACCGCCCCCGCGGCGCTGGCGGCGGTTCGGGAGCTGTGGGAGAGGGTGGGGGGACACCCGGAGGAGATCGGCGCGGAGGAGCACGACCGGCGGCTTGCCTGGTCCAGCCATTTCCCCCAGGTGGCCTCGTCGGCGCTGGCCCTCGCGCTGGCGAAGGCCGGGGTGAGCCCGGAGAACCTCGGACCGGGCGGCCGCGACGCTACCCGCCTCGCCGGCAGCTCGCCGGAGATGTGGACCTCCATCTGCCTCGACAACGTCGTGCCGATCGAGGCTTCGGTGGAGGCGTTGGCGACGGAGCTCGCGCGCCTGCGCACCGCCCTTCGCGCCCGCGACGCCGCGGCGCTGGAGGACTTCTTCGCCGCCGCCCGGGCTTGGTCCGGCGGCCGATCGGGGGGCGGCCGACGCCCGCCGACGGAACCATCGGCCGGATCGTGAATACGGTAGCGCGGCTCGGGAGCCGGTCCGGCGGGCGCCGCCGTGGCGGACGACGCCGCGGCGGCCTTCTTGCGGACCGTATCGTCGCGACGGCGTTGCGTTTCTGCTCCTGCACCCCCATTTTCGTACCCATCCATGAGGCGGAAGGCGCTTGTCACCGGGGCCACGGGGTTCGTGGGAAGCCACCTCGTCGAGCGGCTGATCTCCGGGGGATGGGAGGTGAGGGCTCTGGTGCGGCCCACCAGCGATACCGGGCATCTCCGCGGGCTGGGGGTGGAGCTGGAGGAGGGGGACCTCTCCGATCCGGAGTCGGTCCGGCGGGGGGGCGCGGGCGCAGAGGTGGTGTACCATCTGGCGGCGGCGACCTTCGCGCGGAGCGCGCAGGCGTTCGAGCGGGCGAACGCGCAGGGGACGCGCCGGCTGGTGGAGGGGATCGCGGCGGCGGAACCGCGCCCGCGGCGTCTCGTGTACCTGAGCTCCTACGCGGCCTGTGGGCCGTCGCTCCCGGGCCGACCCCGGTCTCTGGAGGACCCGCCCGCACCGCTGACGGCGTACGGCAGGACCAAGCTGGCGGGGGAGGCGGAAGTGAGGGAGCTGGAGGGGCGGGGAGTGGAGGTGGTCGTCGTGCGCGCACCCACCGTGTACGGCCCGAGGGATCGGGCACTCCTCTCCTATTTCCGTCTCGTCCGCTGGGGACTGGCGCCGAGTCCCGAAGGGGGCGCGGAGCGGCTGCACGTGATCTACGCGCCGGACCTGGCGCGCGCGCTCGAGCGCGCCGCCGACGCTCCCGCGGGGACCTTCGCCGTCGCCGAGCCGCGGGTGCACTCCTGGGGCGAGCTGGTGGACGCGATCGCGGGCCCGCTGCGGCGGCGCCCGGTGCGCGTGGGGCTTCCCGCCCCGCTGGTCCGCGCGGCCGCCGGCGCTTCGCAGCTCGCGGGGAGCCTGGTCGGACGCGCGGTCCCGTTCAACCGCGAGAAGGCGGAGGAGATGCTCGCCCCGGCCTGGGTGTGCGAGCTCGCCGGCTCCGAGGCGCTCCTCCCGGCGGCGGACGCCACTCCGCTGGCGGTCGGCATGGCAGACACCGTTAGCTGGTATAAACGCCAAGGATGGCTTTGATGGGAACAGCGCACGCGAAGGTGCAAGCGCGGACGCGGCGGCAGACCGACCTGTTCGACAAGTGCTACCGCTTCACCGCCGCCCGCGACGCGATGGAGCGGGGGGTATACCCCTACTTCCAGCCGATCGAGGAGTCGTTCGACACCGAGGTGATCATCCGCGGGGAACGGAAGATCATGGTCGGCTCGAACAACTATCTCGGGCTCACGCACCACCCGTACGTGCTGGAGCGCGCCCAGGCGGCGCTCCACCGCTACGGCACCGGGTGCACCGGGAGCCGCTTCCTCAACGGCACCCTCGACATGCACGAGGAGCTGGAGGAGCGGCTGGCCCGGCTCATGGGGCAGGAGGCCTGCCTAGTCTTCAGCACCGGGTACCACACCAATCTGGGCATCATCGCCACGCTGGCCGGCCGCGGCAGCGTGGTCCTGCAGGACCGGCTCAACCACGCCTCCCTGGTGGACGGCGCCGTCCTTTCGGCGGGCGAGCTGATGCGCTACCCGCACGGCGACCTCGCCGCCCTGCGCCGCATCCTCGAGCGCGCCTGGGACGCCAACGGCGGCGTCCTGCTCGTCACCGACGGCATCTTCTCCATGGAGGGTGACATCGTCGACCTCCCCGCGATCGTCGCGCTGGCGCGCGAGTACGGCGCGCGCGCGATGGTGGACGACGCGCACGCGGTCGGGGTGCTCGGCGAGTTCGGCGGCGGGACCGCCCAGCACTTCCAGATGGAAGGAGAGGTCGACCTGGTCATGGCCACCTTCTCCAAGAGCTTCGCCTCCATCGGCGGGGCGGCGGCGGGGCCCGAGCCGGTCGTCCACTACCTCAAGCACCACGCCCGCCCGCTGATCTTCAGTGCCAGCATGCCGCCCTCCGCGGTCGCCACCGTCCTCGCCTGCCTCGACATCCTCGAGCAGGAGCCGGAACGGCGCGTGCAGCTCTGGCAGAACGCCACCTACCTGCGCGAAGGGCTGAAGTCCCTCGGCTTCGACACCGTCACCTCCGAGACGCCGATCATTCCGGTGGTGACGGGCGAGATGGAGCGCACCTTCGCCTTCTGGCGCGCCCTCTTCGACGCGGGGGTATTCACCAATCCCGTGCTCCCGCCCGCGGTGCCGGAGAGCTCGTGCCGCCTGCGAACCTCGGTGATGGCCACCCATTCGCGCGAGCAGCTCGACCGCGTCCTCGACGCCTTTACCCGCGTCCGCGCCGAGCTCGGAGCGCCGTAGACCTCGCCGGTCGCCCCGGGCTCAGAGAGGTCCTGAAGCCAGCTCCCGCGCGGAGGCCGGACCGGGAGATCCCGCCCTCGTTCCTCCTCCCTACGACCCGACCCACTCTTCGGCTCCCCCTCGATTGGACACGGCCCACACCTCCAGATCCATCCGCGTGCGCGAGATCCCGGCGGGCGAGCCGCTGCGCCCCTTCGTCGACGCGGCGTGGACCATCAACGCGGGCGACCCCGGCTGGGTGCCGCCGCTGCGCAGGATGGTGGAGGCGGCGCTCGACCGCCGCAAGCACCCCTTCCACCGCCACGCCGAGGTCGCCTACCTGGTGGCGGAGCGCGGGAGCGCGGTGGTGGGCCGCGTCGCGGCCGTGGTGAACCGGCTTCACAACGAGTATCACGAGGACCACCTGGGCTTCTTCGGCCTCTTCGAGAGCGAGGACGACCCGGAGACCGCGCGCGCCCTCCTCGACGCCGCGGCCGCCTGGCTTCGCGGACGCGGGATGGAACGCATGCGCGGACCCGTCAACCTCTCCACCAATGAGGAGATCGCCTCCCCGGGCGTGCTGATCAACGGCTTCGACACCCCCGCCGTGGCGATGATGTCGCACAACCCGCCGTACTACGCCACCCTGATGGAGGCGGCGGGGCTGGAGAAGGCGAAGGACCTCTACGCCTTCCTGGTGGAGGGCGACGCTCCCCCGGAGCGCCTCACCCGCGGCGTCGAGCGGATCCTGGCGCGCGCCGACGCCTCGCTGCGCCCGATCGACTCCCGACACTTCCGGCGCGACGTCGACATCCTCAAGGAGATCTACAACTCCGCCTGGTCGCGGAACTGGGGATTCGTCCCCATGACGGATGCCGAGTTCGAGAACATGGCGAAGGAGTTCCGCCCGGTGGCGGACCTCGACCTCTGCCTCATCGCCGAGGTGCGCGGCGAGCCGGTGGGCTTCTCCATCGCCCTCCCGGACCTCAACCAGGCGCTGCGGCACCTCCCCGACGGCCGGCTCTTTCCCTTCGGCCTCCTCAAGTTCCTCTGGCACAAGCGGAAGATCCACGGCCTGCGGATCATCACCCTCGGCATCAAGCCGGGCTTTCGCAGCCTTGGATTGGACGCCGCTTTCTACCTGCGCACTTGGCAGGTCGGCCGCCAGAAGGGGTACGACCGGGGAGAGGCGTCGTGGATCCTCGAGGACAACCTCGACATGGTCCGCCCCCTGGAGAAGATGGGAGGCCAGATCTACAAGACGTACCGCCTTTTCGAGCGGCCCACCGACCCGGCGGATCCGGGGAACCCGCGGGTGCCGTGATGGGACGGCTCTTGCGGGCGGATCCTCGAGGCCCGCCGCGGTTCGCGGCACCCGCGCCCGCCGCCCGAAAGAAGCCGGAAGTCCAGGTCGGCTCGGGAGGTGCCGAGAATTTCCACGTCGGCACCGGCCGGACTCGGCGACGGGCGGGAGATCCGCTTCAGTCGGTGTGACGAATCCGCCTCTGTCGAGGGGGGGGCGGCTCACCGGAACGGGCCACCAGGAGCGATTTTGCGGTTTCGCATCGCGAGGGAGCGGAAAGGCGCGGCGTGAGGGTCGCGTACTTCACCGAAAGCCTCTATCCGCACGTGGACGGGGTGTCGCGCACGCTGGCCCAGCTGTTCGCCACGCTGGAGGAGCGAGGAGTGGACTTCCTCGTCTTCTCCCCTTTCGTTCCCAGTACCTCCGTTTCCTGGAGCGGCCGCGTGCGCCCGGTGCGCTTCGTCCGCTTCCCGCTCTATCCGGACTACCGCGTCAGCCTGCCCGTGCTCAGCCGGGGCGTGGCGCGGGAGCTGAAGGGCTTCGGGCCGGACCTCCTGCACGTCGCCAGCCCCACTCCGATGGCGCTCTGGGCGCAGCGCTACGCCCGCCGGCACCGCATCCCCGTGGTGGCGAGCTTCCATACCCATTTCGTCTCGTACTTCCGCTACTACGGAATCCCCTCGCTGGAGCGCTTCGGCTGGGCGGCGCTGCGCCGCTTCTACGCGCGCTGCGAGTGCGTCTACGCACCCTCGCGGAGCATCATCCGCGAGCTGGAGGACGAAGGGATCCGGAACGTGGAGCTCTGGTCGCGCGGGATCGACGCCGATCGCTTCTCTCCGGCCTTCCGCGACCCCGGGCTGCGCGCCTCCCTCGGCGTCGACGAGGCTACCCCCCTCCTCCTGCTGGTGAGCCGGCTGGTGAAGGAGAAAGACCTCTCCGATCTCGTCGAGGTCGACGGAGCGCTGCGCCGGCGCGGCGTCCCCTTCCGGCTGGCGCTGGTGGGCGACGGCCCGATGCGCGCCGAGCTGGAGGCGCGGCTCCCCGATGCCCATTTCGCCGGCCACCGCGCCGGCGAGGAGCTCGCCCGCTGGTACGCCTCCGCCGACGTCTTCGTCTTCCCCTCCACCACCGAGACGCTGGGGAACGTGGTGCTGGAGGCGCTGGCCTCGGGCGTTCCCGCGGTGGTGGTCGACCGCGGAGGTCCGCGGGACCTCGTCGACGCCGGGAGGAACGGCTTCGTCGCCCGCGCGAATGATCCGGAGGAGCTCGCCGACCGCCTGCAGCCCCTCCTCCGCGACCGGGACCTGCGGGAGAGGCTCGGCCGCTCCGCCCGCGACTCCGCCGTCACCGAACGCGCCTGGAGCGCCATCAATGGCCGCCTCCTGGAGAGCTACGAGCGGATCGTGACCGTTTCATGAAAATCGGCGGCGTTGCGCGGTCCCTCTCCCGCGCCGGGGGAGGGATGCCCACCCGGCCTCGCGAAGCGTCGCGGCTCCGCGCCCGGACCGCGGCATGAGCGCTCCCCAGGCGGGGCCGCCGGCGAGCGGGTTGGACCGGCTCTTCCGCGCCACGCTGATCCTGGTGCCGATCGGGGTGCTGGGGAACGTCGTCTTCTCCCTTCTCGTCACCGACCGGAGCCTGCTGGGGACGCTCCACGAGTTCCCGCGGGGATACCTGCTGCTGGCGGTGGCGCTGGGGCTCGCCCCCTGGATCACCAACGCACTGCGGCTGCTCATCTGGACCCGCTTCCTCGGCCACCCGCTGCGCTTTCTCGACGCGCTTCGCATGACGCTCGCGGTGGACCTCGGCTCCGCCGTCAGCCCCACTGCGTTGGGCGGAGGTTTCTTCAAGTGGGGAATGCTGGTGCAGCGCGGCGTCAGCCCCGGCGCCGCCGCCTCGATCACCACCTTCCCCGCCATCGAGGACGCGATCTTCTTCGCGCTGGCGCTCCCCGCCGCGGTGGTGTACACCGCGTCGTGGGACCTCCCGATCTTCCGGCAGGTGGCGGACGAGTTCCGGCAGAACGCGGCCTTCGCACTGCTCTCCGCGGGGGGGATCGCCTTGTTCACCTGGCTGGCGATCCGCTGGGTGCTGCTGGGGGGGCTGGGGATCCGTACGCAGCGGCGGGGAATCCACCTGCTGGCGCGGATGCGGCGGCTGCTGCGAAGCACGTGGCGCGAAGCGAGCGAAGTCTTCCGGCTGATCGCGCGCGGCGGCAAGTCCCGCTTCGCCCTGAGCCTGTCGCTGACCGCGGTGCAGTGGACCGCGCGCTACTCCGTCGTCTCCGCGCTGATCGCTTTCCTGGGGGCGCCGGTGCAGCCGGTACTCTTCTGGACGCTGCAGTGGCTGGTCTTCACGCTGATGGCCTTCATCCCCACGCCGGGCGCGGCGGGGGGGGCGGAAGCCATCTTCTTCTTCATCTACAGCCCCTTCGTGCCCGCGCCGGTGATCGGGCTGGCGACGGCAGGGTGGCGCTTCCTCACCTTTTACCTGCAGCTCGGGCTCGCCTCCCTCCTCTTCTTCGCGCTGAACCTGGGCGAGGGGCGGCGGGGATAGGACGGCCGTACGATCGGGGACGAAACCCGTCTCACGAAGCGGTTTCCGGAGGTCCGGGAGGCGTTCCGCACTCTCGACAAATCGGCTTCGTCTCGTTATATTTCCGGCATGAAGACAGCGACCCAGAGACGTGATCCGAAGGGGGGTCACCGGGCTCGGAGCCGGCCAGAGCGGATGCGGCCGGTCCGGCACGTTCCCGTCCTTCCCCTTCCGTCGTTTTCGCCGCCGGAGGCCTCGCCCTCGGAGCTCTCGGACGAGCAGCTCTTCCTCCGGTACACGGACGGGGACGAGGAGGGATTCCGGGTGCTGATGGAGCGCTACGAGCCTCGCATCCAGGGCTTCCTCCGCAAGCGGCTCAGCGACGAGGAACGCGTCGAGGACCTGACGCAGGACACCTTCCTGCGCATCCACCGCGCGCGCGACAGCTACGACCCCGGCCGGAAGTTCTCGACCTGGATTCACACGATCGCGAACAACCTGCTGAAGAACGAGTTCCGCAACCGCTCCCGCCGCCGGGAAACGGTCTTCTCGGAGCTGCGCCCGGAGAGCTCTGGCTCGGGCGCCCCCTCTCGGCCGGTGGAGTTCGAGTCGCCGCACTCGGACCCGGAGCAGGAGACCTACCGCAGCGAGCTGCGCGAGGCGATCGACACCGCCATCGGACGCATGGACGAGCATCACCGGCTCCCGTTCGTGATGCGCGAGGTGGAGGACCGCTCGTACGAGGAGATCGCCGAGGCCATCGGCATCCCCGTCGGCACGGTGAAGAGCCGGCTCAACCGGGCGCGAAACTCTTTCCGCGCGCTGCTTCCGGTCCCCGTCTGAGCGGCGGCTCCCGGGAGAACCGGAGAACGCCCTCTCCCCCGCCCGGGGAGAGGGCGTGTCACGTCCGAGGAGCCCTCACCCCCGGGACGAGGGGATTTCCTCGCGATCGCGGCCCGGCGCGCCCCGCCCTTGCGAAGAGGCGCGGCGGGCTCGATGCTGCCCCGGGCACCTGGTCGGTGGCCCGATGCTCGCAGCCGGAGCGGCTCATGGACACTCCTCACATCGTCATCGTCGGCGGCGGATTCGGCGGCCTCTACGCCGCGCGTGCCCTGAGGCGAGCGCCGGTCCGGATCACCCTGGTGGACCGCCGCAACTACCACCTCTTCCAACCTCTTCTCTACCAGGTGGCCACCGCCACCCTCTCCCCCGCCGACATCGCCCGGCCGATCCGCCAGATCGTCCACGGCCAGCGCGATACCGAGGTGCTGCTGGCGGAGGTGACGGAGATCGACACTGCGGCGCGCGAGGCCGTCCTCCGGGACGGCCGACGCATCCCCTACGACTACCTCGTGCTCGCCGCCGGCGCCGTGGACCAGTACTTCGGCCACGACGAGTGGGCCCGCCTCGCGCCGGGGCTGAAGACCATCGACGACGCCACCGAGATCCGCCGGCGCTTCCTGCTGGCCTTCGAAGCGGCCGAGCAGGAACCGGACGCGGAGAGAGGGCGCGCCCTCCTCACCTTCGTGGTCATCGGTGGAGGGCCCACGGGGGTGGAGATGGCCGGCGCCTTCGCCGAGATCGCGCGCCACACCCTGCGCCGCGAGTTCCGCCGCGTCGATCCTTCCGCCGCGCGCATCCTCCTCCTCGAGGGCGGCAAGCGTCTCCTGTCGGCCTACGATCCCGAGCTCTCCCGGAAGGCGAAGCTGCAGCTCGAGGAGCTGGGGGTGGAGGTACGTCTGGGCTCGATCGTCACGGGCGTCGACCTCGGGATCGTACGCGTGGGGGAGGAGACGATCCCCACCTTCAACGTCGTATGGGCGGCCGGCGTGGCGGCCTCCCCTCTGGGCCGCACCCTCGGCGCGCCGGTGGACCGAATGGGGCGCGTGCGCGTGGAGCCCGACCTCTCCGTCCCGGGTCACCCGGAGGTGTTCGTCGTCGGCGACCTCGCCTCCGTCACCCACGACACGCCGGACGGCACGCCGCTCCCGGGGGTGGCGCAGGTGGCGATGCAGGGCGGAGAGGCCACGGCGCGCAACATCGTCCGCTCGCTGCGCGGCGAGCCGCGCCGCCCCTTCCGCTACCGCGACAAGGGGAGCATGGCCACCATCGGCCGCGCAAGGGCGATCGCCGAGATCGGCGGGCGGAATCTCTCCGGCTTCGCCGCCTGGCTGGCCTGGCTCTTCATCCATGTCTTCTTCCTCATCGGCTTCCGCAACCGTGTGGCGGTGATGCTACAGTGGGCGTGGTCGTACCTCACCTGGCAGCGCGGCGCCCGCCTCATCACCGGCGGCGTCCGGCCCGACAACGTGCTGGCGGAGCTCGGCCTGGTCCCACCTTCCGACGCGGACGGCGAGACGGAGAGCGGAAAGGCACACGGGACGGCCGAGGGACGCGGCGGCTGGCTGGCGGGGGATGCCGAGCAGGCCGCCGCCCGCCGCGCCGGTGGCTGAGCCCGCCTTCGAGGCGGCCTTCCGCGACTGGGTGCGGGAGGCGGGAATGGGATGGGAGCGTCTCCGCTTCTCGCGGCCCGGCGCGCCCGGCGAGACCACCGCCTACCGGATTTCCCCGGAGGATGCGCCGCGGGCGCTCGTGCTCGCGGTGCACGGCGCCGGAAACGACGCCCTCTTCGGCTGGGTGGGGCTCTTCAAGCGGCTTCTCTCGCGCGGCTTCGAGATCTTCACCTTCGACCTCGAGGGGCACGGGCGGGACAGCACCACCCGCTTCTCCCCCGCCGCTCCCTCGGCCGGGGTCGTCGAGGCCGCGCGCCGCGGCGAATCCGTGCGGCGGGGGCTCCCCGTCCACGCGGTGGGCGTCAGCCTCGGCGGAGCCCTCCTGCTCCACTCCCTCCCCTCCCTCCCCGACGTCGCCTCGGCCGTCCTGGTGTCCGCGCCGCTGCGCATCGACCTCTCCGGGGGGGCCGTGCGCGGCGAGCTGCGCCTCCCCCTCCTGAGAACCCTCTGGCGCGAGCGCGAGCACTACGGCCTCACCGGCCTGATCCCCTCCTTCGGACCCTTCAGGCGCGGCACCTACCCGCTTCGCCTGGCCGTGGAGCCCGGCGAGGGGTCGTTCGGCTACGTGGAGGTGCTGAACGTGGCGCTCGAGGGGCTGCGGCTGGAGGAGGCGGCCCGGCGGGTCCGCGCGCCGGTGCTGCTCGTCTACGGCGGGCGCGACCGCCTCGTCCCCCCCGAGCAGGGGGAGCGGCTCGCGCATCTCCTCCCGCGCGCGGAGCTGCTGCGCCTGGAAGGGGAGACGCACCTCTCCGCTCCGCTCGCCCCCGCGGCCGTGGAGAGCGCGGTGGCATGGATGGAGGAGCGGACCCCGTGAAGATCGACGTGCACGTCCACCTGGCTGGGGCGGGAACCGGAGGTTCGGGGTGCTGGCTCTCGCCCGCCTTCCGGCGGCGGCACACCTTCCAGCTGCTGCGCCGCATGCACGGCATCACCGACGAGCAGATGCGAGGCTCGGTCGATCAGGACTGGGCGGCGCGGATCGCCGGACTGGTGAGGGAGAGCGAGCTGGACCGGGCGGTGGCGCTCGGCTTCGACGGGGTGTACGACGCGCGGGGGGAGCTGGACCTCTCCCGCTCCCAGATGATCGTCCCGCCGGCGTGGGTCTTCGAGGTATGCCGCCGCCACCCCGAGCTCCTCCCTGGCCCCTCGCTCAACCCTCTGCGCCGCGACGCGCTCGACCGGCTGGAGGAGTGCGTCGAGCGGGGCGCGGTGCTCCTCAAGTGGCTCCCCTCGGCCCAGGGCATCGATCCCGCCAGCGCGCGGCTGCGCCCTTTCTACCGGCGGCTCGCGGAGGTGGGCCTGCCGCTGCTGGTGCACGCCGGCGGCGGGGAGATGACCTTCGCGGAGGTCGCCCCGAAGCTCAACGGCGTCGAGCGCCTGCGCGCTCCGCTGGAGGCGGGGGTGCCGGTGATCTGCGCGCACTCGGGGACCCGCGTCCACCTCTCCCGCGACGCGGACCAGCTGCCGCTGGTGCGCGAGCTGCTCCGCGTCTTCCCGCACTTCTGGGTGGACAACTCGGGGCTCGCCAACCCGAGCCGCTTCCGGCACCTGCCCCGCCTCGCCCGCGACGCGGAGGTCCGCGACCGGACCCTGTACGGGAGCGACTTCCCGGTCCCGACCAACGCCGCGTACTATCTGGCCCGGCTCGGGCCGCGGCGGACTTGGCGGCTGGAGCGCGAGCGGAACCCCCTTCAGCGGGACGTGCGGCTGAAGCGGGCGCTCGGGTACCCCGATGCCTCGCTGAAGCGGGCGGCCCGCGTGCTGGCGCACCTGGATCGGTGGCGCGGCCCCGGCCCGCCCCCCGCCGGATGAAGGGCTGGCTGCGAACTTGCAATCCGGCGGCCCGCCCCGCCGGTTCCCGCCGGTCATCCGATCTTCCCGCAGCCCCCCGGAATGATCCGCATCCCGTGTCCTCTCGTACGGCTCGCCGCGGCAGCGCTGGCGGCGCTCGCCGCGGTCCGGCCCGGCGCGCCCGCCGCGGCGCAGCTTCGCCCAATCGAGCCCGCCGCGTGGGACGTCTTCGAGCCCGGCCGCGTGCTGGCGGCCACGGCCGGAGTGGGAGTCCACGAGCGCCAGCGGGCCGCCCTGGCGGGGACGGAGGGGCGGCTGCTGGAGCTGGGGAACTTCCAGTTGGCCTGGCGCAGCGGGCGCATCGCCGTGGAGGCCTCCGGCACCGCACTCCGGGTGTTCGCCGACGAGACCAGCTTCGCCCCACCTGGGGAGGGAGTCTCGGACGTGGGGGGGGAGAACCGCACAGACGCCGGGGACTACCGGATCAGCACGAGCGTGCTCCTCACCCCCCCGGGCGCCCGGGCGCAGGCGATGGTGCGCTTCGGCACCCGCCTGCCCACCAGCGACAACACGGTGGGGCTGGACCGCGACCGGACTGACTTCTTCGCGCTGGCGGGGGGAAGGGTGCGGGGAGGCCGGCTGCGCCTGGCGGGCGAGGCGGGGGTGGGGATCTTCGGGACGCGCAACGAGTCCCACGAGCAGTCGGACGCGCTCGTCTACTCGCTCTCGGCCGAGTACGCGGTCGGACCGATGACCCCCGCGCTGCTCCTGCTGGGGCACGCCGACCCGTTCGACGCCTGGACGCCGCGCGGGAACGAGGATCTGACCGAGCTGAGGGCGGGAGCGCGGGTCGGAGGACGCTATTGGCTGCAGGCGCAGTGGGTGAAGGGACTGATGGAGTACAGCCCCGGCGCGGGAGTCCTGGTGAGCGCGGGAGTGTCGCGCTGACCCGGCTGTACTTTACAATGCAAAGTACTTGACAATCCTTCGTCGCCTTCTTATCGTCCTGGCCATGGCATCGATTCACCCGCTCCCGCCCCGCACGCCGGAACCCCACGCGCTGCACGACCGCGCGATGGACAACCTGCGCTTCATCCGCGAGACGATGGAGCGCGCCGGGAGCTTCACCGCCGTCTCGGGGTGGGGAGAGATCACCATCGGCTTCACGGCGCTCGCCGCCGCCTGGATCGCCGCGCGGCAGGCCGACCCCGGCGCCTGGCTGCTGGTCTGGAGTCTGGAGGCGCTGCTCGCCCTGGCGATCGGCACCTGGGCCGTGGTCCGCAAGGCTCGCGCGGCCCGCATGCCCCTCCTCTCCGGCCCCGGCCGGAAGGTCGCTCTCAGCCTCGCTCCCGCCCTCGTGGCCGGCGCGCTGCTGACGGCTGAGCTCTTCTCCCTCGGCCTGGTGAGGCCGCTTCCCGGGCTCTGGCTCCTGCTCTTCGGCGCAGGAACGGTGGCGGCGGGCGCCTACTCCATCCCGATCGTGCCGGTCATGGGCTTTTCCTTCATGACCCTGGGGGCGGTGGCGCTCGTCGCCCCCGCCGCGTGGGGCAACGCCCTGATGGCGCTCGGGTTCGGGGGGCTGCACATCCTGTTCGGAACCCTCATCGCGAGGAGGTACGGTGGCTGAGCACGAGCGGGCTCCCGGCGGGGAGAGGCGCGTGGCGCCGGCGGCTTCCCCGCTCCGTAGCGAGCCGGGAGGTGCGTGGGACGCCGCCGCGGGAGAGCTGGACCGGTTGATCCACGAGCGCATGCGGCTCGGGATCGTCAGCGCCCTGGCGGTCAACGACTCCCTGACCTTCAACGAGCTCAAGGACATGCTCGGCGCGACGGACGGCAACCTGAGCGTCCACGCCCGCAAGCTGGAGGAGGCCGCCTACCTGGAGTGCCGCAAGTCGTTCCACGCCCGCGTTCCGCGCACCGAGTACCGCCTGACGGAGCGCGGCCGCCGCGCCCTCGGCCGCTACCTGGACCACATGGAGGCGCTCATCCAGGCCGTGCGGGAGCGCTGAGATCTCACCTTCTTTTTATTTGCTCTCTTCATGACGCAAAGGACTTTCTCCGCGACGCCCGCGGGGCTGCACGTGGCGCTCATCATGGACGGCAACGGCCGCTGGGCCGCGGCGCGCGGACAGCCGCGCCTCCTGGGGCACCGCGCCGGCGCCCGCGTCGTCCACCAGATCGTCGAGGCGGCCGGCGATCTCGACATCGGGGTGCTCACCCTCTACGCCTTCTCCTCCGACAACTGGAAGCGCCCCCCGCGCGAGGTCGCCGGGCTGATGCGCCTCTTCCGCTCCTACCTCGCCTCGGAGACCGCCCGCTGCGTCCAGAACGGGGTGAGGATGATCGCCATCGGCCGACGTGACCGCCTGCCGCGCGTCCTGCTGCGCGCCATCGACGCCGCCGAGTCCGCGACGCGTGGCGGGGACCGGCTCCTCCTCCGCATCGCCATCGACTACTCCGCGCGCGACTCGATGCTCGCCGCGGCCGCCCGCCTCGCGCCCGGCGAGGAGCCCTCGCGCGAGCGCTTCGCCGCCCTCTTGGCCGCCGCCGTCCACTCTCCCGCCGTCCCTGACGTGGACCTCCTGATCCGGACTGGGGGCGAGCAGCGCCTGAGCGACTTCCTCCTCTGGGAGTCCTCCTACGCGGAGCTCTACTTCGACGCCTGCCTCTGGCCCGACTTCTCCCCCGCGCGGCTTCAGGTGGCGGTCCAGGAGTTCCGCCGGCGCGAGCGGCGCTTCGGAGGGCTGCCGCAGGCCGCGGCGGGATAGGCCTTCACCCCCCGTCCCCCCTCCCGACCTCGGGAGAGGGGGTAGCGGGAAGCGCCGGGGGTTGAGGGCCTATCGCACCGGTCCGCGGAGCAGCGCCCACACCCCGCCGAGCGCGAGCGCGGCGAGGAGCGCCACGATCCCGAGCACCACGGGGTCCGCCGGGGCCCCGTGGCTCGTCATCGAGTGGAGCGCCGGGAGGTGGAGCCCGACCAGGAACGACGCCAGCGCGCAGCCGACGACGGTCAGTCGATAGCGAAGGATCGTCATGCTCGGCTCCTTTCGCGGAGAGAGGGAGGAGGGGGGCGGCTACGGCTCGCGCCCGGCGCCGGGCTCGCGAAGGCCGTGTGCCGCGGGAGCTCGTCCGCGAGGATCGGCTCGTGCGGCGAGGGGATCGCCCGGAGCGAGAACGGTCCGACGCGTCGCGTGCCCTCCTCGGAGAGGAGGCAGGAGTGGACGGGCTCGAAGATCTTCATGTCGCGCGGGGGAACGGTTCACGGGAGCGCGCGCAAGGTCGTGGACTCCCGCGGGAGGCGATCGATCGAGAACCGGTCCACGAGCTCCGCGGGCACGACCTCGCCTCCCGCCTCCGCGAGGCCCAGGGAGGCGGCCAGGGAGCCGGCCACCCGCTCCGGTTGCACCCCCCTCTCTCGAAGCTCCCGCAGCGAGGCCACGCCGTGACGCTTGGCGAGCCGCTCACCGTCCGGCCCCAGGAGGAGCGGGACGTGGATCCAGCGCGGCGGCTCGAGGCCGAGCGCGCGGTAGAGGAGGATCTGCCGCGCCGTGGAGGAGAGGAGGTCGGCGCCGCGCAGCACGTCGGTGATCCCCATCGCCGCGTCATCCACCACCACGGCGAGCTGGTACGCGGCCACCCCGTCCCTGCGGCGAACCACGAAGTCGCCGGTCTCCTCCGCCGGGCGGAACGCCATTTCGCCGTGAAGAACGTCCCGGAAGCGCACCTCTCCGGGCGGGACGCGGAAGCGGACGGCGGCCCCGCGCCGGCCGCGCCGCCGCTCCAGCTCCCCAGGGGAGAGGCGGAGGCAGGTGCCGGGATAGGCCGGGCCCTCGTCGTCCCCACCGTGCGGCGCGCTCGCGGCGGCGGCGATCTCCTTCCGCGAGCAGAAACAGTCGAAGAGGAGGCCCCGGCCCGCCAGGCGGCGGAGCGCCTCGGCGTAGAGCGCCTGCCGCTCCGACTGAAGGTAGGGGGCGAAGGGTCCGCCGGCGTCGGGGCCCTCGTCCCAGTCGAGACCGAGCCAGCGGAGGTCGCGCAGCTGCCCCTCCAGATAGTCCGGCCGCACCCGCCCCGCGTCGAGGTCCTCCACCCGCAAGACGAAGCGGCCGGCGGCGGAGCGCGCCTGGAGCCAGGCGAGGAGCGCCGTGCGGGCGTTGCCCAGATGGAGATCTCCGGTGGGGCTCGGCGCGAAGCGTCCTCTCACAGGTCCCCGAGCATCCGGTCGATGCGTGCCTCCATGGCGGGGCGGGTGATCCCGGCGAGGGCGGCCTCCAGGAGGTCGGCCAGCTCCTCGCCGAAGTCGAGGGGGAAGCGGCGCTGCAGGCGCACCAGCGGCGCGAATGCGAGGAGCGCCGTGCGGGCCGCCTCCGCCTCCTCCCCGCCCTCTTCCTCGCCGCGCCAGGCCTCGGCGGCGCCTACGCTCGCGCGCCACGGCTCCTCCGACCCCTCTTCCCGCTCGTCGTCGGCGCCCAGGTCGCTCACCGGGACCGCCAGCCCCACCATCGCGCGGACCTCGGTCTCCGGGTCCTCCGGCTCCTCGGCCAGCACGCCGAGCGTCACCGGCTCCCGCAGCGCCTCGCGCAGCACCGTGACGGTTTCGGGCGGGAGGAGCGCCCGGAAGCTGGGCGCCGTGTTCCCGCGCACGCGGAAGGCCACCGGAACCAGCTCCGAGCCCTCCGGCACCATTCCCTCCGCATCGGTCTCCTGCATCTGCAGGTCGACCGGTTCGTCCCTCAGATATACGTGCATCCCTGACTCCTGCCTGAGTATCCTCTCTCCTACGCCCAAGGTACGCCCGGGATCCCGCCGGCGGAAGAAGGACGCGGTCGCGCATGTTCCTTGCGCACCGGGCTCGAAACAAGAGATCTCCGCTCCGGGCCCGGGCTCCCCTTCCGGCGCCGTCGCCGCCCCGGAGCGCCGCCGTACCCATGCGTCCATGGACAGCCAGAAGCGCACCAGCGTCGGTGCATCTCCGCGGCAGGAGTTGCGCGCGGACGACCTCCCTGCCGCACGACTCCGCGGACTGGTGGAAGGGCTCGACGGCATCGTCTGGGAGATGGACGCCGCCAGCGGGCGCTTCACCTACGTGAGCCCGCAGGCGGAGCGAATCGTCGGTTATCCGCCCGAGCGCTGGTACGACGACCCCGGCTTCTGGACGGAGCGCCTGGTGCACCCCGCCGACCGCGAGTCGGCCGCCTCCCAGCGTGCCTCCGCCGCGGCCGAGTGCCGCGACCACCAGTTAGAATACCGCGCCGTGGGGGCGCAGGGACGGACCGTCTGGCTGAACGATGTGGCGCGGGTGGAGAGCGGCCCCGACGGCCGGCCTCGCCTCCTGCGCGGAGTGATGGTGGACGTGACCGGGCCGAAGGAGGCGGAGCGCGGGCGGGAGGAGCAGGTGCGGCACGCCGCCCTCTCGGCCGCGGTGAGCGCCGCTCTCGCGGAGGGCGGATCGGTGGACGCCTTGCTCCAGCGGTGCGCCGCCGCCGTGGTGCAGCACCTCGGCGCCGCCTTCGCCCGCGTCTGGCTCCTGAACCCCTCCGAGCCGGTGCTCGACCTTCGGGCGAGCGCGGGCCTCTACACGCACCTCAACGGTGCCCACGGCCGCGTCCCGGTCGGCTCCTTCAAGATCGGCCTCATCGCCGAGGAGCGGACCCCGCACCTCACCAACGACGTGCAGAACGATCCGCGCGTCAGCGACAAGGAGTGGGCGCGGCGGGAGGGGATGGTGGCCTTCGCCGGCTATCCTCTCCTGGCGGAGGGGCGCCTGATGGGGGTGATGGCGATGTTCGCGCGGCACCGCCTCGGGGAGAGCGCCCTGGAAGCCCTGCGCACCGTCGCCGACCGCATCGCGGTGGTCATCGAGCGCAAGCGGGCCGAAGCCGTGCTCCACGAGCGCGACCTCCAGTTCGCGGAGGCCCAGCGCATCGCCCGTCTGGGGAGCTGGGAGTGGGACGTCTCCTCCGCGCGCATGGGCTGGTCGGACGAGCTGTACCGCATCTTCGGGCTCCTGCCGCAATCGGAGGAGTGCACGATGGACTCCTACCTGGCGCGCGTGCACCCGGACGACCGGGAGCGGGTGGCGGGAACCCTCCGGGAGGCTCGCCGCACGGGGAGGAGCTTCGAGTTCGAGGAGCGGATCGTGCGCCCCGACGGCGGCGAGCGCGTCCTGCTGAGCCGTGGGCGGGCGGTGGCGGACGACTCGGGGCAGGTGACGAGGCTGATGGGGACCTGCCAGGACGTGACCGAGCAGCGGGAGGCGGTGGCGCACGACCTCGCCCTGGCGCGCGAGCAGGCGGCGCGGCTGCGGGCCGAGGAGGAGCGGGAGCGGACCGCCTTCCTCTCCGAGGCGGGGCGGGTGCTCTCCTCCTCTCTCGACTACCATACCACCCTGAACAACTTCGCCCACCTCGCCGTCCCGCGCATCGCCGACTGGTGCGCCATCGACGTCCTGGACGAAGAGGGGGAGGCGCGCCGGGTGGTCATCGCGCACCCGGACCCCGCCAAGGAGGAGCTGGCACGGGAGATGGAGCGCCGTTACCCGTCGGACCCGGAGGCGCCCACGGGAGTGCCGGAGGTCCTCCGCACCGGCAAGCCCGAGCTGGTGACGGACATCCCGCCGGAGCTCCTGGAGGCGGCGGCGGTGGACGAGGAGCACCGGCGGATCATCCGCGCGCTGCGGCTTCGCTCCTACATGGTCCTCCCGCTCGTCGGCCGGGGGCGGATCCTCGGGGCGATCACCTTCGTCGCCGCCGAGTCGGGGCGCCGCTACGACGAGGAGGACCTCCGCTTCGCGCAGGAGCTGGCCAGCCGCGCCGCTCTCGCGGTGGACAACGCGGGTCTCTACCGGCTGGCCGAGGAGGCGCGCGAGCAGAACACACGCATCCTCACCAGCATCACGGACGCCTTCTTCTCCCTGGACGACGGGTGGCGGTTCCGCTTCGTCAACCCGGAGGCGGAGCGCGTTCTCCACCGCCGCGCCGACGAGCTGCTGGGGCGGAACCTGTGGGAGGCCTTTCCGGAGGCGGTGGGCTCCACCTTCGAGAAGGCGTACCGGCAGGCGGTCGGGACGCAGCAGACGGTCGATTTCGAGGAGTACTTCCCGCCGCTCGGCACCTGGTTCGAGGTTCGGGCGTATCCCTCGTCCGACGGGCTCTCCGTCTTCTTCCGAGACGTGAACGAGCGCCACCGCGCGCAGGAGGAGCTGAAGCGGAGCGAGGAGCACTTCCGCTACATGACCAACGCGGTGCCGGTGCAGATCTGGACCGCGCGGCCGGATGGCGGCCTCGTCTTCGTCAGCGACCGGACCGCGGAGTATTTCGGCGTCACGCCGGAGGAGCTGATCGGACAGGGTTGGCTCGAAGTGGTGCACCCGGACGACCGCGGCGCGGTGGTGGAGCGCTGGACCGCCTCGCTGCGCACCGGAGACCCCTACGAGGTGCAGTTCCGCCTTCGCAGCCTCTCGGGAGAGTTCCGCTGGTTCCTCGGACGCGCCGACGCCCAGAAGAACGCGGCGGGCGCGGTGATGCACTGGTTCGGCTCCAACACCGAAATCCAGCAGCAGAAGGAGGCGGAGGCGGAGCGCGAGCGGCTCATCGGGGCATTGAACACCGAGCGGCGGCGCCTGGAGGTCAGCAACCGCGAGCTGGACCAGTTCGCCTACGTCGCCTCGCACGACCTGAAGGCGCCGCTGCGCGGGATCGCCAACCTCTCCCAGTGGATCGAGGAGGACCTGGCGGGGGAGATGAACGCCGAGGTGAGGGAGCACCTGGAGCTCCTGCGCGGCCGCGTGCACCGGATGGAGGGTCTGATCGACGGGGTCCTGCAGTACTCCCGCGCCGGACGGGCCCGCGAGAAGCCGGAGCCGGTGGACGTCGGGGCCCTCGTCGAGGAGGTCGCCGACCTGATCGCCCTGCCGGACGGCTTTGAGCTGGAGGTCGCGGGCGAGCTCCCCACCCTGGTCGCCGAGCGGCTGCCGCTGCAGCAGGTCTTCATGAACCTGATCGGGAATGCGGCGAAGTACTCGAGGCGCGAGGACGGGCGGGCCGAGGTTCGGGCGGACCCCGAGGGAGCCTTCCACCACTTCCGCGTCTCGGACAACGGCCCCGGGATTGCCCCGGAGTACCACGAGCGTATCTTTGGCATCTTCCAGACCCTGGAGGCGCGCGACAAGATCGAGGGGACCGGCATCGGGCTCTCGCTGGTGAAGAAGATCGTGGAGGCGCGCGGCGGGCGCGTGTGGATCGAATCGGAAGAAGGCGAGGGGGCCTCCTTCCACTTCCTCTGGCCGACGGAGACGAAGCTGCCGTGAACGGACCCGACGAGAAGATGCTCAACATCCTCCTGGTGGAGGACGACGAGGTGGACGTGATGAACGTCCGCCGCGCCTTCAAGAAGAACAACATCTGCAACCCGCTCTGGGTGGTCGGCAACGGAGAGGAGGGTCTGGAGATGCTGCGCGGGAGCGAGCTTCCGCGCGAGCGCCGCCTGGTGCTGCTCGACCTGAACATGCCGCGCATGAACGGGATCGAGTTCCTTCGCGAGCTCCGCGCCGACCCGAAGTTGCGCCTGACTCCCGTGGTGGTCCTCACCACCTCCGACGACGAGCGCGACCGGGTGGAGGCGTACCAGCTCAACGTGGCGGGCTACATCCTCAAGCCGGTCACGCTGGTCAACTTCGTGGAGGCGATGGCGACACTGAACAAATACTGGACCCTCGTCGAGATGCCATGAGGCTCCGTCTCCCCGCTCTCCTCGCCGCCGCACCCGCGTGAGCGCGCCGCTCCGCATCCTGCTGGTGGACGACGACCTCGTCGACCGCTTGGCCGTGCGGCGGGCTCTGCGCGCAGCTTCGGTGGAGGCGGAGTTCGCGGAGGCCGAGGACGTGGAGAGCGCCCTGTCGGCGCTCGTCGGCGGCGGGTTCGACTGCGTCTTCCTCGACTACCAGCTTCCTGGCGGCGACGGCCTGCGGGTGCTGCGCGAGGCGCGCAAGGCGGGGATCGGCACCCCGGTCGTGATGCTCACCGGCCAGCGCGACGACGTGGTGGCGGTGGAGCTGATGAAGGCCGGGGCCTCCGACTACCTGATCAAGGACGACCTCGAACCCGAGGGGCTGGCGCGAGCTCTGCAGAGTGCCGTGCGCCTCCACCAGGCCGAGGAGCAGGCGCGGCTCGCGCAGCGGGCGCTCCTCGAGAGCGAGACGCGCTTCCGCATCCTGCACGAGACCTCGCCCGACGGCTTCATGATCTTCCGCGGCCTGCGCGACGAGGACGGCGTGGTAGAGGATTTCGCCTGGGAGTACGCCAACCCGGCCGCCGAGCGGATGTCCGGCCGTTCGGCGGCGGAGCTCCGCGGGAAACGCCTGCTGGAGGAGATGCCGGGCGTCCGCCTCTCGGGCCTTTTCGACCTCTACCGCGAGGTGGTGGAGACGGGGGAGCCCCGGCAGGCGGAGGTCCACTACGCCTTCGACGGGTGGGACATGTGGGTGCGCGTGACCGCGGCCCGCCTCGGCGACGGCTTTGCGGTCAGCTTCTCCGACACCACCAGCCGCCGCCGGGCCGAGGAGGAGCGGGAGCGCGCGCTCTCGGCCCGGAGCCGCTTCTACGCGGCGATGAGCCACGAGCTGCGCACCCCGATCAACGCCATCATCGGCTACACCGATCTCCTTCTGGTGGGGGCGTACGGCCCGCTGGCGGAGAAGCAGACGGAGGGGGTGAGCCGGACGCACCGGGCCGCGCAGCACCTACAGGAGCTGGTGAACGACGTGCTCGATCTCTCCAAGCTGGAGGCGGGAAAGCTCGAGTTCAATCCGGAGCCCACCTTCCTGGCGGAGTTGGTGCGGGATCTCTTCAACACCGTGGACCCGCTCGCGGAGGAGCGCGGGTGCGAGCTGCGGATGCGGCCCGGCGGCTGCGAGGAGCCGGTCCTCACCGATCCGCGGCGCGTGAGGCAGATCCTGCTGAACCTGCTCTCCAACGCCATCAAGTTCGGCGGTTCGTGCCCCGTCGAGGTGCGCTGCCGCACGACGGGCGACGAGGTGGTGGTGGAGGTGGTGGACCAGGGGATCGGGATCGCGGAGGACGACCTCCCCCGCGTCTTCGAGGAATTCGTCCAGCTCCCCGGTGCGCCGGACCGCCTCGGAACCGGGCTCGGTCTCCCGATCTCGCAGCGCTTCGCCGAGCTCCTCGGCGGGCGGCTGGAGGTGGAGTCGTCGCCCGGAGCGGGAAGCACCTTCCGCCTCGTCCTGCCCCGTCCGCCGGGAGGCGAGCTGCCGGACGACCCCGTCCCGCCGCGGACCGCGGCACCCGTCCGGACGTGAGCCGGACGGTGCCCTTCGCCCCGGTCCGGCCCGCCTCCGCCGCGATGTGATCCCGCGCGGGCCCCGGAAGGGGCGCGGCCTTCCCGTATTCCACCGGACCCATGCTACGAGTCGTTCAACCCGATGCCCGCGCGGCGCGGCTGGAGCGCGCCCTGCGGGGGAAGATCCGCGGCGAGGTGCGCTTCGACGCCCACTCGCGGCTCCTCTACAGCACCGACGCCTCGCTCTACCAGATCCCGCCGGTCGGCGTGGTGCTGCCGCGCGACGCCGCCGACGTCGAGTCGGCGATGCGCCTCGCGGCCGAGCAGGGGGTCCCGGTGCTGCCGCGCGGCGGCGGGACGGCGCTCGCCGGACAGACGGTGGGGGCGTCGCTTGTGCTCGACTTCGGAAAGTACATGAACCGGGTGCTGGAGATCGACCCCGGACGCGCCCGCGCCCGGGTGCAGCCGGGGGTGCGCCTCGACCGGCTAAACCGCGCCGCCGGGAAGCACGGCCTCCAGTTCGGCCCCGACCCCGCCACCATTCGGCAGTGCTGCCTCGGCGGGATGATCGGCAACAACTCTTGCGGCGCCCGATCGCTCGCCTACGGCAAGACGGGCGACCATGTCCACTCGCTCGACTGCCTCCTCTCCGACGGCGAGGCCGTCCGCTTCGGCCCCGTACGCCGCGACGCCGTGGCGGCGCTCCCCGGGCGCGAGGGGGAGATCGCCCGGCGCGTGCTCGAGATTCTCGAGCCGGAGCGCGAGCGGATCCTCTCCCGCTATCCCAAGATCCCCCGCCGCGTCTCGGGGTACAACTTCGACGCGATGCTGGAAGGCCCGGAGCTCCCCCTGGCGCAGCTCGTCGTCGGCTCCGAGGGGACGCTCGCCACCGTGGTGGAGGCGGAGCTGGGGCTGGTCCCCGTGCCGGGGGCGCGGGCGCTGGTGCTGCTCTCCTTTCGCGAGCGGTGGGACTCGATGGACGCCATCCCGGGGATCCTCCCCGAGGCGGGCCTCTCCGCGCTGGAGATCGTGGACTCGCGGGTGCTGCAGGGCGCGCGCGAGCTGTTCGAGTTCCGCCCCGCCGCGGCGCTCGCCGCGCCGGACGCGCTGGGGGTCCTCTTCTGCGAGTTCTCGGGCGACACCGGGGAAGAGGTCGAATCGCTGGCGCGCGACTTCGCCTCGCGCGCGCATCGGCTCCCGGGGAGCCCCACCGCCGGCGTCTATCTCGACCCGAAGGTGCAGGCCGCCGCCTGGGCGCTGCGGCAGGCCGCCACGGGGCTCCTCTACCGCACCACGAAGTCGCGCGACGTCAAGCCGCAGGAGTTCGTGGAGGACACCGGCATCGCGCCGGAGAAGCTGGGAGCGTACACCCGCCGCTTCGAGGAGATCGTCCACCGCCACGGCACCACCTTCGGCTTCTTCGGACACGCGGGGCACGGCTGCCTCCACGTCCGGGTGGACCTCGACCTGAAGCGCGGCGAGGACGTGAGCCGGATGCAGGCCATCGCCGGCGACATCGCGGAGCTGGTGGTCGAGTTCGGCGGCTCCCTCTCGGGCGAACACGGCGACGGCCTCTCTCGCTCCGAGTTCCTCCCGCTGATGTTCGGGCCGGAGATCATCGAGCTGCACCGGAAGGTGAAGCGGGTCTTCGACCCGGAGGGGCGGATGAACCCCGGCGGGAAGATCGTCCCGCCCTACCAGCGGATGTCGGAGAACCTCCGCTTCGCCGACATAGACCCGGCCGCCGTGCCCGAGACCTTCTTCGACTACTCGGTGGACGGCGGGTGGGACAAGTCGGTCGAGAAGTGCAACGGGATGGCGGTCTGCCGGAAGCTTGACGCCGGGACGATGTGCCCCTCGTTCATGGTCACTCTCGAGGAGGAGCACACTACGCGCGGGCGAGCCAACTCGCTGCGCGCGGCCCTGCGCGGCGAGCTCCCGGGGATGAGGAGCGAGGAGGTGCTGGAGGCGCTCGACCTCTGCCTCGAGTGCAAGGCGTGCAAGACGGAATGCCCCGTGGGAGTGGACATGGCGCGCCACAAGTCCGAGTTCCTGGCGCAGCACTACCGCGCCACCGGGCGGGTGCCGCGCTCGGCGCAGATGTTCGGGCGCATCCACGAGCTCGCCCGCGCCGGGAGTCGGGCCCCGGGGCTGGCCAACCTCGGGAACCGGCTCTTCGGCGGGATCCTCAAACGGGTGGCGGACGTACACCCCGCCCGCAAGCTCCCGGAGCTGGCGCCGCGCCCCTTCCGCTCGCAGTGGGAGAGGGACGGGCTCGGGCGCCGGACTGCCGGAGGCGGCCGGGGGCGGGTGATCCTGCTGGACGACACCTTTCACAACTACTTCCAGCCGGGCCCGCTGAGGGCGGCGGTGCAGGTGCTGGAGCGCGCCGGCTTCGACGTGCAGCTCCCGCGGCGGCAGGTGTGTTGCGCGCGGCCGATGATCTCGAAGGGGCTGCTGGCGGAGGCCCGGCGCTACCACCGCCAGCTCCTGGACGTGCTGGTGCCGCAGGTGGAGGACGGGACGAAGCTCGTGGGGCTGGAGCCGAGCTGCATCCTCACCTTCCGCGACGAGCTTCCCGACCTCGTCCGCGACCCGCGCGCGCGCGTGCTCGCCGAGAATAGCCTGATGCTGGAGGAGCTGCTCGCCTCCCTCCCCGACTGGAGCCCGGGGCGTCTGGAGGAGCGGGCGACGGTGCACGGCCACTGCCATCAGAAGGCGCTGGTGGGGATGGGGCCGACCGAGGAGGTGCTGCGGCGGGTGGAGGGGCTCGACTTCCGGATCCTCGATTCCGGCTGCTGCGGGATGGCCGGCTCCTTCGGATACGAGGAGGGGCACTACGAGATCTCGAAGGCGGCCGGCGAGCGGGTGCTCTTCCCCGCGGTGCGCGAGGCGCCGGAGGATCTGGTGGTGGCGCCCGGCTTCTCCTGCCGGTCGCAGATCTCCGACTTCTGCGGAGGCCGCCGCGCGATGCACACCGCCGAGCTGCTGGCCATGGCGGACGGGAGAGGGAAGAGGGAACAGGGAAGAGGGGACGGGGGAGAGGAGACAGAGGATGGGGGACGGGGAACGGGGGACAGGGGGTGAGGGTCGTCCCGGCGCACCAGACGGTTCGGGCGCAGCAGGATCGGATGCTGATTTCTTCCAAGGCCTTCTGATTCGTAATCCGTCCTTTCTCATGCCCATGCCGCATCTCGGCCGCGCCGCCGCCCTGCTCGCGCTCCTCCTGTCCGGCGCCTGCGCCCCATTGATGAGCGGGGCGGCGGCGCCGGAGACAGGGCTGGCGGGCGCGCTCGACTTCATCTTCGCCGACTCCTCGTTCGAGCACGCCCACTGGGGGGTTCTCGTGCGTTCCGCCGCCACCGGCGAGACGCTCTACCGCCGCGACGCGGAGAAGCTCTTCGTCCCCGCCTCGAACATGAAGCTGCTCACGGCGGCGGCGGCGCTGGAAGGACTGGGACCCGACTACCGCTACCGGACCGACTTCCTGGCGGCGGGACCGGTGCAGAACGGGGTGCTGCGCGGCCCGCTCGTGGTGCGCGGTACCGGGGACCCGACCCTCTCCACCCGCTTCGGCGACGACGCCCGGCAGGTCATGCGTGCCTGGGCCGACTCGCTGCGGGCACACGGCGTCACCCGCGTCGCCGGCTCGGTAATCGGCGTGGACAGCGCCTTCCCCGGCTCTTCGCTCGGAGCCGGCTGGGCGTGGGACGACCTCGATGCCGACTACGCGGCGGAGTTCGGCGCGCTCCAGTTCAACGAGGGGATCCTCGAGGTCTCGGTCTTTCCCAGCCGCGAGGTGGGGAATCCCGCCGTGGTGGTGCTCGACCCGCCGACGCAGTACGTCCCCGTCGACAACCGGACGCTCACCGGCGCCCCGGGCACCGAGACCTCCATCCGCCTGAGCCGCGACCCGGTCGGGCCGGGGATCGTGGTGGAGGGCCGGGTCGCGGCCGACTCCGGGTACGCGGAGGAGACGGTGGCGGTTCGGGACCCGACGGACTTCTTTCTCACCGTCCTGCGGGAGACGCTGCGCGAAGCGGGGATCGCCGTGGAGGGCGCGGCGCTGGACGCCGACGACCTCCCGCTCGAGGACCCATCCGTGGCGCGCGCCTACCCGCTCTTCTCGTACGAGTCGCCGCCGCTGCGGGAGATCCTCCCGGGAATGCTGAAACCGAGCCAGAACTGGATCGCCGAGACGCTGCTGCGGACGGTGGGGAGGGAGCTCCGCGGAGAGGGGACCGCGAGCGCGGGCGCGGCGGCGGCGGACAGCCTCTTCCGCGCCCGCGGGCTCGAATCCGGGCCGTTGCGCTTCGCCGACGGGTCGGGCCTCTCGCGCTACGACCTGGTCTCGCCGGACTTCCTGGTCGCGCTCCTCGACCTCATGCGCCGCAGCCCGAACGCCGGCCTCTGGTACGCCTCGCTCCCCGTCGGCGGGATCGACGGCACGCTGGAGCGGCGCATGCGCGGCACCCCCCTGGAGGGGAACGTCCACGCCAAGACGGGGACGCTCTCGGGTGTCCGCTCGCTCTCGGGCTACCTGACCACTGCGCAGGGCGAGGAGGTCGCCTTCTCGGTCATGTTGAACCACCACACCCGCTCCGCCGCCGCGGCGGACAGCGTGATCGACGCGGCGATCCTGCGGGTGTACCGGGGGAGATAGATCGGGCTTCGGGCGGTGCCCCCGGTTCGGTAGCCGCAGTATATTCAGAGCGAGCAGGCGATCCCCGAACGGAGGGATGGATGAGGACCTACACCGACCCCGAGTCGATCGGGCTGCGGGTCAAGACGCCCGAGGAGGTCCGCGCGATCTTGGCGGAGCTGCGCCGGCGGCTGGAGGCGCTCTACGGCGAGCGGCTGCGCGGATTGTACCTGTTCGGCTCCTACGCCCGTGGCGATGCCGAGCCGGGGAGCGATCTCGACGTGCTGGTGGTTCTGGACCGGATCGACGGCTACATGGGAGAGATCCGCAGGACGGGTGGAGCCACCAGCACTCTGTCGCTCGAGCACGACACCAGCATCATACCAGTCTTCGTGAGGGAGGAGGCCTGGTGCGACGAGAACTCTCCGTTCCTCGTGAACGTGCGGCGGGAAGGCCTCCTGCTATGATCGCCGAGGAGCGTTTCGACAAAGCGCAGCGGTCCATCGACGCCGCGCGTCTCCTGGTCGGGTCGGGAAACGTGGAGTTTGCCGCCGGCCGTGCATGCTACGCCATGTTCTATGTCGCGGAGGCGCTTCTGTCCACGATGGGGCTGCAGTACGGCAAGCATGCCGCCGTGCACGGGGCATACGGAATACACTTTGCGAAGACGCGCGAGCTGGACCCGAAGTTCCATCGCTGGCTGCTGGAGGCTTTCACGGCACGGATCGAGGGCGACTACGGCGCGGGCGCTGACTTTTGGAGCCGCCAGAGATAGCGAAAATGATCGATCAGGCCGAGGAGTTCCTCGCCGCGGCGTGGGGGTATCTGGAGGCCAAAAGATGATCTCGGAGCCGACCGGCGGGATGCTGGAGGAGGTGCTTCGGTGCCCGAGGAACGAAATGGGACGCCCTCGGGATGCGCGATCCCCGCGTCGGCTATCCTTCCACCAGCGCCGGCGAGGGGCGTGACATCGTCACCCCCATGGGATTCGGCTGCTGAGGAGCGGCCCGCCCGCCCTAGCGCTCCGACCGCTCCCGGCGGGCCGCCTTCTCCCGGGCGAGCGACGGATTGCCGGCGAGGATCTCCAGCTCGTCCGCCTCGATATCCGCCAGCCGCTGCATCTTCGCGTTGAGGCGTCCCAACAGGATGCGCTGGGCGCGCAGGTCGTGGTTCGACTCGATCAGCATCAGCGCCAGGTCGCCCGCCCCCCAGAGGAACCCGGCGAAGACGATCAGCCGAGTGGCCTCCACCACCAGCGTCGGGATGGCGTCACCGCCCTGCTGCGCGAGGCCGATGAAGACCTCGAAGACCAGCATCAGGACCAACAGGACCGCCAGCACCTTGAAGAGCCGGGCGACGTAGCGCAGTCCCTCGTGGGGCTCCAGGTCCTGGTCCCGGACCATCGCGTCCGGCGGCGGTCCCGCCGCCCGCTCCTCGTGCCTTCGCTCCGATCGACGCGGCTCGACGCCGATCTCCGCGGGAACCGGGGTGTCGTCCATGTTCGCTCCTGGGAAGAAGTGCCGAGTGCTCGGTGCCGCGTGCGGGTCGGATCCCAGAACGCGGCTCGCTCCGTTCACCACCTCGCGCGGTATCCCCGGGTATCGACGTGGATGAATCCGGAATGCGCGCCGGTGGGGGCGTAGGTGCCGATCCCCCCGATCAGGGAGGGATGCTTCCGCTCCACGCGATCCGCCGCCTCCGCCATCACCCGGGCGTCCGCGACCGTGACCCGTCCGTCGCCGTTCAGGTCGTCCATGCGGAAGTCGCCATCGTTGTCGATGAAGAAGTCCACCGCGTCGCCGTACATGTGACGGGAGAGGGCGCCGCGGCCCTGGGTGTCGCCGCCCGAGGCGTTGTAGCTGGGCGTCCGGAAGCCGCTGATCACTCCCACCCGCTCCACCGAGTGGCCCATCAGCCGCAGCTCCTGGATGGTTAGCTCCGCCTTGTCGACCATCCGCGGGTTGATCACCACGTACTTCGGCCAAACGTCGGTCTGCCCCTTGGTGAGGAACTCGCCCAGCTTGAAGTGTTCGGAGACGCGCAAGTCTCGATTCTCGGGCGTCACGCGGATGAAGCCGCTCGGGGGTCGGTAGTTCTCCGGGGTGGGCACGCGCGTGACGTTCGAGGGCCAGCTCCCGACCAGGTAGCCACCGATCCGCCCGCCGCTCGCCTGCGAGGCCGGCACCTGGGTGATGAGGGTCAACCCGGGGACGTCTCGGATCGCGTCGCGCATCCGTAGCACGACGTTCCACACCCCCGCCTCCCCCGGCACCCCCTCCGCGAGCGAACCAGTCGTCGCGGCTCCGGCCTGTCGGTAGCCGACCTCAACCCCTTCGGGGAGCGAGTCCAGCATGGAGGAGGTGTCGCCCGGCTGCAGCAGCACGACGTTGAGCGCGCCGCTCTCCCCGCGGAACTCGGTCAGGGAGGGCGTCATCCGGCGGAGCGCGGCGTCCAGCAGGAAGGTCGCCGGCGGCGCGGCGTCCGGCGCGAGCATGGTCGGCTCCGCCCCGATCCGGCGCGCCACCAGCGGAGACTCGCCCCGCTGCACCGCGTCCACCGCCGAGTAGATCCAACCGCCGAGGAGGAGCGCCACCAGCCCCGCCATCGCTAGGTTCAGCAGGCGCTGCTGCTCGGCGCTGAGGCCGGTCCGCTCCCAGATGGAGCGCGGCTCCTGCCAGATGGGGAACAGGTCCTGGTTGCTCACGTACGGCATGAGAGCCGATCTCTCCTTCGCTCGCGGTGCCGAAAGGTTCCTCGGACGCTCCCCTGCCCCTGCGAAAAGCGTGCAACCACCGCCGCCGGAACGAGATTCGCCCCCGCCGGACGGGGTTCGGCGGGGGCGGACGCGGGTACGGCGGTGGCGCACGCGGTCAGTTCAGACCCTTCGGAGGACTCAGGACCTCGGAGAGCAGGACTGCGCGGCGGAGCTGCCCCGAGCCGCGCAGAAGCGCCTCCACGCGATGGCCGGCGGGGCGCGTCGGCGCCGCCAGGGTTGGCACGAGCCGGGCCGGCCCTCCCGCCGAGGACAGGGGGCGGTCCACCCGGAGCGGCTCCAGCGAGACCACGGGCGCGCTGACCCGCACCGCCTCCGGGACCGTCTCCGCCGGAAGATGCTTCTGCCGGACCGTCAGCTCCGCGGCCTCCGCCTCGTCCACCACCTCGCGGCCGGCGAGCGCCTCAAGCGCCTCCATCGCCGCCTCCTGCTCGCTTCGCGGCCGCGGAGGCGGGAGCCGGTCCGGGTGCGGCTCCACCTCCCACGGCACTCCGCCCGCCTCGTCCTCCGGGTTCCTCGGCGGGCCCGGCGGTCCGGGCCCCTTCGACAGCAGCTGCTGGAGGAGCGGGAGGACCAGGAAAAGGAGGACGAGGAGGAGGGTTCCGAGGTCCATGCTCAGGCGTCCCTGCCGCCGTCGCCGTCCGGCCGCGAGAGCGACTGACGCATCGCGGTGTCGCTCTGCAGGTTTCGGTAGCGGGCGTAGTCCATGATGCCCAGGTTGCCGCTGCGGAAGGCCTCGGCCATCGCCTGCGGCACCTGCGCCTCGGCCTCCACCACCTTCGCGCGCGCCTCCTCGACCCGAGCGCGGTTCTCTTGCTCCAGCGCCACGGCCATCGCGCGGCGTTCCTCGGCCCGCGCCTGCGCGACGCGCTTGTCGGCCTCCGCCTGATCCGTCTGCAGCTCCGCGCCGATGTTCTTGCCCACATCCACGTCGGCGATGTCGATGGAGAGGATCTCGAAAGCCGTCCCGGCGTCGAGGCCCTTGGCGAGCACCGTCTTGGAGATCTTGTCCGGGTTCTCCAGAACCGCCGCGTGGCTGGCGGCGGAGCCGATGGTGGATACGATCCCCTCGCCCACGCGGGCGAGGATGGTCTCCTCCCCGGCGCCGCCGACGAGGCGGCTGATGTTCGCCCGCACGGTGACGCGGGCCACCGCGATGAGCTGGATGCCGTCCTTCGCCATGGCGGCGACGCGGGGCGTGTTGATGACCTTCGGGTTCACCGAGGTCTCCACCGCCTCCTTCACGTCGCGCCCCGCCAGGTCGATGGCGGCGGCCTGCTGGAAGGGGAGCTCGATGTTGGCCTTGTCGGCAGAGATGAGCGCCGCCACCACCCGCGCCACGTTCCCGCCGGCGAGATAGTGGCCCTCCAGCAAGTTCACGTTGAGGTCCAGGCCCGCCTTCGTCGCCGCGATGAGCGGGAGCACGATCTGCCGGGGGTCGACCCGCCGGAAGCGCATCCCGAAGAGGTTCAGGAAGGAGAGCCGGACTCCGGAGGCGTACGCGGTGATCCACAGCCCGATGGGGATGAACCGCGCGACCACCACCACCACCAGCGCCGCCAGGACCAGCACCAGCAGCGTGCCGCCGAAAAGGATTTCGTCCATGATGTTGAGCTAATGGCTATCAGCTATCGGCTATCAGCTTGCGGACCGACAGCTGATCGCTGATAGCCGGGGTGGTGAAGGGTCAGAGGGGTTCCACGACGTGCCGGTACCCCTCCGCGCGGACGACGCGCACCGGGGTGCCGGCCTGGACCCAGTCGCCGCCGGAGACTACGTCCACCTGCTCCTCCCCGAAGCGCGCGGTGCCCGAGGGACGGAGGTCGGTGAGTGCGACGCCCTCCAGGCCTACCAGCTCCTCGCGGCGGCGGCTGGCGGCATATCCCAGCGTTCTCTTCATGCTCGACTGGTGGAGCACGGCGTGCCCGCGGCGGTCGCGCGGGAGGCGCTTCAGGAGCTGCCATCCCGTGAAGCCGACGATCAGCACCGAGGCGCCGAGCACGTTCATCGCCACCAGGAGGTCGCCCGCGGTCGGCAGGGTGCCGATCAGACTGAGGAAGACCGCCACCACGATCGCCAGGATCCCGCCGATCCCCGCCACGCCGAAGCCGGGAAGGACCAGCACCTCCGCCATCAGCAGGATGACGCCGAGCGCGAGCAGGATGAGCACCTCCCACCCCGCCAAGCCGACGATGAGGTGGCTCCCGAAGAAGAGGCTGAGCGAGGCGACGCCGGCGAGCCCCGCCAGCCCGAAGGCGGGCGTCTTGATCTCGATCAGCAGCCCCAGGAAGCCGAGCGAGAGCAGGAAGGGAGAGACCAGAGGGTTGGTGAAGAAGCGGACCACCCGCTCGGCCCAGTTCACCCGCGTCTCCACCACCTCCGCCGCGGGGGCCTGGAGGCGGGCGAGGAGCCCGTCCCAGTCCGCCACCTCGGAGGCGTAGCCCAGGCGCTCCGCGTCCTCGGTGCTCAGGGTGAGGAGCTTCCCGCGCGCCACCACGCCGTCGACCTCCACGTCCTCGTCCACCATCGCCTCCGCGACGCGCGGGTCGAGCCCGCGGGACTCCGCGAGCGCGCGGAACTCGGAACGCATCGCGCTGACGATCTTCTCGCTCGCCTTCTGACCCTCCCCGGTGACCGGCGTGGCCGCGCCCAGGGTGGAGCCGGGGCGCATGAAGACCCCGCGGGTGGAGAGGGCGATCAGCGCCCCCGCCGAGAGCGCCCGCCGGTTCACGAAGGCGTACACCGGGACCTCGGAGTCGGAGATGGCGTCCGAGATCTGCTGGGCCGCGTCCACGCGGCCGCCCGGCGTATCGATGTCGAGCACCGCGGCGCGGGCACCCGCCGCGGCGGCTTCCTTCAGCGAGCGCTGGATGAAGGGGGCGAGCCCCAGCTCCACCACCCCCGTCACCGGGATGCGATACACCGGGCCATCCCCGCTCCGCGACCCCTCCCGCTGCGCCCACAGAGGCGCGGCGGCGACGAAAACGGCCGTCAGGAGGGAGACCCACCACCGGGTGAGCCTCTCCGTCCCTCCGGCCGCGAGCCATGTCTTCCTCATCGGATCCCCCTTTGCGGACAACCGTCCTCCAGGCCTCGAGCCAAACCGGTCCACGGGCGCGAGCCGCGCGGACCGGTCTCCCGAGGCGCTCAGCCCACGCGGAGCAGCTTCTCCAGCTCCTCCGGAGTGAGATCCTTGCCGGAGCGGGAGCCCATGCGCCGCCCGCGGCTGGCGCGGGCGGCCTTCTTCTCGGCGCGCGGGCTGATGGGAGCCGCGCCCTCTTCCGTGGCGAGCCCGAAGCCGTACCCCGGCAGCTCGATGCGCGGCAGCTCGCGGCCGATGTGATGCTCGATCGCCCGCACGTCGCCGATCTCGGACGGCGACATGAAGGTGATCGCCTCGCCCGTCTGCCCCGCCCGGGCGGTGCGTCCCACGCGGTGTACGTAGCTATCCGGATCCTGCGGCACGTCGTAATTGACGACGTGCGAGATCCCCTCGACGTCGAGCCCGCGCTGCGCCACATCCGTGGCGATCAGCACCCGGGCCACGCCCTCGCGGAAGTCGTCCAACGCCCGCACCCGCTCCTTCATCGCGCGATCGCCGTGCATGACCGTCGCCTTCACCCCCCTGCGCTGCAGCTGCCCGACCACCCGGTCGGCGCCGAACTTGGTGCGGGTGAAGACGATCACCGAATCCATGCCGGGACGCTGCAGCAACTCCAGCAGGAGCTCCGTCTTGCGCTTTCCGTCCACCGGGTATACGAACTGCTCGACGCCCTCGGCGGTCATCTTCTGCGGCGCGGCCTCGACCACCACCGGATCGCGAAGGGAGTCGTAGGCGAGCGACTTCACCTCGTTGGGGAGGGTCGCCGAGAAGAAGAGGGTCTGGCGGTTCCTAGGGCAGTGCTTGAGAATCTGATTGATCTGCGGGCGGAAGCCCATGTCGAGCATCCGGTCGGCCTCGTCGAGCACCAGGACCTCCAGCTCCGAGAGGTCCACGTTGCCGCGCTCGAGGTGGTCGATCAGCCGTCCCGGGGTGGCGACCAGCACGTCGAAGCCGGCGCGCAGGTCCCGGACGTCCTTCTGGACGGAGGTGCCGCCGTAGATCAGCCCCACCCAGCTGTCCGTGTGCTTCGCGTAGTCGCGGGTGGCTTCGGCGACCTGGATCGCCAGCTCCCGCGTCGGGCAGAGGACCAGGGCCCGCAGCCCCTCCCCTCCCCGGAGGCGCTGGAGCGTCGGCAGCATGAAAGCCGCCGTCTTCCCCGTCCCCGTCTGCGCCCGTCCCAGCACGTCCTTCCCGGCCAGTGCCTCCGGGATCGCCATCCCCTGGATGGGGGTGGGCTCGTCGTACCCCAGCTCCTTCACCGCGCGCACCAGCTCCGGCGCGAGACTCAGCTCGTCGAAATTCATTCCGCTTCCTTTTCGAGTTGGCCCGGGCTCTCACTTCCGGGTCCGCTTCAGGCGTGGGGAGATTCCTCCCCCCGTGAAAATCGGGAGCATGCGGACGCACGCTCCCGTACGAGTGCGTACACCGCGGTCCCCGATTGGTTTCGGAAGCACGCGATTCCGGCGGCGATCTACGCGGCCCGGTCGGAGCCTCAGGCCGGACCGTGCTCCGCCTTTCCCGGTCAGGCGAAGAGGGAGGAGAGCTTTCGGAGGACTTCGCGCGCGATCGGCTCGGGCAACCGGTCCACGAGTTCGGCCCGGCGTATCCGCCAGTCGACGCTCTTCACCTGATCGGCGAGAATGCACCCTCCGACCTTCAGCCCCTCCGGGAGCTTCACTTCGAACGGATAGCCCTTGAGCTGCGAAATAATCGGACAGAGCAGCGCGAGCCCGACTTTGCCGTTGTAGGCGGACGGCGACAGGACGAGCGCGGGCCTGCGCCCTGCCTGCGGATTGAACTGGATCCACACCAGGTCCCCGCGCTCGGGAACGTAGGACGTCTTCACCATGCTTCGCCTCCGGCACTCGGCCCCGAGTCCACCTCGGCGTGCAAGTTCTCCGGCGTGATCTGCGCCAGCAACTCGGCAAGCTCGAACGCCGGCGGTGAGAGCGGCGTGATGACGAGCCGGCCGTCGGCATACCTGATCTCAGGCTTCTTTCCGGGGACCTGGAGCTGGTGGATCTCCGCTCTCGTCCTGCTGCTTGCGCTCCTCGAACTGGATCTCGATGACCTGCTGCGCTCCGGGATCGAAAACCGGAGCGCCTATTGTCTCGCCCAGTTGCCCGTGCAAGATCCGGATGTACTCTCCCGGCGAGCACGCGGTCCGGAAGGATTCCGGCGGCGAGGTCTCCCGGCTCGCGAGAAGAGCGGAGCGGTCAGTCGGCGCCGTCAAGCCAGCCACCGGCGAAGCCGGCGCGCCGGAGGCCCGTCACCAGGGGCGTGCAGCCGCGCATGAGCCGCCACGGCAAGCCGGTCCGGTAGTTCTCGATCATGAGCACGATCGGCCCCTGGTCGAGACCGTAGTACCCCTTCGAGATCCACCCGCCCTCGGCGGTTTCTCCGCCGGGGAAGGTCGGGTTGAACGAGCACTTGAACCCGTAGGTGCTGGTGATCTCGGGGTGGTGCTCGTTGAGGTGGGCGAGGGCCGGGAGCACGATCTCCGGCGCGAACGGGAGGCTCGCCACGACAGCCCACGGCGAGAGCGTCCCGTCGTCGGGGCCGAACGGGACGCCCCGCGCACGGTAGCCCCAGAACCGCCGTTCCTCCCCGTCGACCCGGTGCTCGGCCGGGCCGGGGCCGTCGGACGCCGTCACGCCCCAGGCGTTCTCGCCATAGCTCCTGAACCCGCGCGGGTTCCGGATCGCGTACTCGCGCTGCACATACGTCGCGCGGCGGCTGTTCTCCGCGTAGTCGATCCCCTTCTCGCGCATGAACGCGTCCCGGAGGCCGCGGAAGTCGACCCAGGCGTGCGAGAGCTGGTGGATGAAAAGCGGCCCGGCGTAGACGTGCTCGATCCCGTAGAGCGTCCGCCAATCGTAGGTCTCCAGCCACGCGGCGTAGCTCCTCCCGGGGATGGGGTGCGTGGGCGATCCCAACGCGAGCGCGTAGAGGAGGAGCGCCTCGCTGTAGCCGCCCCATCGGTGCGGAATGAACCCGTCCTCGGGCGTCCACCCGTGCGAGACGGTCGGGCCGCCGTCCAGCGCCCAGTCCCACTGGATCCGGCGGTAGAGAGCCTCGGCGTACCGGCGGATCTCGGCCTCGGAGGTGTCGGCTCCGCCGAAGTACCCGGCGGCGAGGAGCGCCCCAGCGACGAAGACGGTGGTGTCGATGGTGGAGAGCTCGCTCTCCCACGACCGCCGTCCCGTCTCCATGTCGAGGAAGTGATAGTAGAAGCCGCGCCATCCCGTGGCATCGGCGGCCTCGCTCTGCTCGCTCTCCCAGAAGAAGCGGAGCGTCGCGAGCACGCGCTCGACCGCCTCGGCGCGCTCGACGTATCCCCGTTCGACGGCCACGGGGAAGCAGGCCAGCGCCAGCCCGACGGCGGCGATGCTGGCCGGCGTGCCCTCGCGCGTGTTGTCCTTGACGAGGCCGTTCGCGGGGTTGGCCTCGTGAAGGAAGTAGTCGAACGTGTGGCGCTGGAGGTCGGCGAGGAGGAGGTCGTCCGGGGTGCCGCCGCGGGTGTCGTCAGGCATGAGGGGGTCGCGCGGAGCGCGGGTGGAGGGGGCGAGGCCGGGGGGCTGCCCACGGAGCATGACCGGAGGACACGGAAGACCGGAGGGAGGAGGGATGAGGGAAGGAGGCCGGCGCATTCAGGTGCGTCGTCATGGGTGCGCTCGGCCGAGGCGGATCTCCACCGCATGCTCCTCGCCGTCCGAGACGAGGGGCACCCGCGCCGTCCCGTTCTCCACGTCGACGGGCCGCCCGTCGGCCCCGCCGGATGTCGCACCGCCCGGCCCGTCGCGCCCCACCCGGACGACGTAGACCGTGCCGCGGGCGTCGGTCCGGTAGCGGAGCGTGAACCCATCCCAGTCGTCCGGCACGCGCGGCGTGAGGCACAGCGCCCCGGCCTCGCGGCGGAGCCCGAGGATGGACTCCACGGCCACGCGCCACGTCCAGCCCGCCGAGCCGGTATACCACGTCCACCCGCCGCGTCCGACGTGCGGATCGACGGAGTAGACGTCGGCGGCGACGGCGTACGGCTCGGTCTTGTAACGGTCCGCCGACGCGGCCGTGCGAGCGTGGTTGACCGGCAGGATCATGCGGAGCAGACCGGCCGCCCGGTCGTGGCGGCCCGCCTCGGCGAAGGCGCGGACGGCCCACAGCACCCCGTGCGTGTACTGTCCGCCGTTCTCGCGAACGCCCGGGAGGTAGCCCTTGATGTAGCCGGGGTCGTGTCCCGTGAGGTCGAAGGGCGGCGTGAGCAGGCGGATGATCCCGGCCCGCTCGTCGACGAGGTGCTGGTCCACGGCGTCGAGCGCGCTCCGGGCGCGGGCCTCCGGGGCGACGCCGGAGATGACCGACCATCCCTGCGCGATGGCGTCGATGCGGCACTCGTCGTTGGCGGCCGAGCCCAGCGGCGTGCCGTCGTCGTAGAACGCGCGGCGGTACCACCGGCCGTCCCAGCCGTCGGCGTTGAGGGCGCGCTCCAAGCTGGCGAGATAGCTCTGGTAGCGCTCCGCCCGCTGACGGTCGTTCCGATCGCGGCAGATCGGGACGAACCGCTTTAGGATGTGTGCGAGGAAGAACCCGAGCCAGACGCTCTCGCCCTCGCCCTCGTTCCCGACGCGGTTCATCCCGTCGTTCCAGTCGCCCGAGCCCATGAGCGGGATGCCGTGGCGGCCCGCGGTCAGCGAGCGGTCGATGGCGCGGGAGGCGTGCTCGTAGACCGACGCGGTCTCGCCGCTCCGCTGGGGCGTGAGGAACACCTCGTCCTCGCCGGGCTCCAGCGCCCGCGCCGTGAGGAACGGGGCCTCCTCATCGAGCAGCGTCTCGTCGCCGGTCGTGGCGAGCGCGAACGCGACCGCGTAGGGGAGCCAGAGGAGGTCGTCCGAGAACCGTGTGCGGATGCCGGCCCCGGTGACGGGATGCCACCAGTGGAGCACGTCGCCCTCCTCGAACTGGTGCGCGGCATTCTTGAGGATCTGGGCGCGCGTGAGGTCGGGCCGGGTGTAGATGAGCGCGAGGCTGTCCTGGAGCTGGTCGCGGAAGCCGTAAGCGCCGCCGCTCTGGTAGAACGCGCTCCGTCCCCACAGACGGCACGAGAGGTTCTGGTAGAGGAGCCATCCGTTGACGAGCACGTCCAGGTCCGGCGCGGGCGTCTCGACCTGAATGGCGCCGAGCGTCTCCTCCCAGAACGCCGTCACCTCGCTCAGCGCGAGGTTCGCCGCATCCGCCGCATCCGCCGCCGCGTAGCGGCGAACGAGCGACCGCACTTCCTCGATCGACTTGGCCTGGCCGAGCAGGAACACGACCTCCCGCGTCTCGCCCGCGTCGAGCGCCAGCGGCAGGTGGAGCGCCACGCAAGGGTCGAGGTCGGTCGCGAGCACGCCGTTCAGCTCCCCGCCTCGGACGACCGCCCGGGGCTCCGCCGCGTGGCCGTTGCGGCCCAGGAAGGCCGAGCGGTCGGCCGAGACGGAGACCACCTCCGCACCTCCGGCGGCGACGAAGGCGAGGCGCGCGCCGTAGGTTGGGTTGTAGGGGTTACGCGCCAGCAGCGCGCCCGTCTCGCCATCGCGCTCCACGATGACGTAGGGCGCGTTGGGCTCGCGCCGCTCGCCGAGGACGAGCTCGGCGTAGCGGTAGAGCGAGAGCCGGCGGGCGGCGCCCGAGATGTTGGTGATGCGGAGGCGGACGATCTTGACCGGATCGCGGCGCGGTACGAAAGCCGTCGTCTCGGTCTCCAGTCCGCCCCAGGCAGCCCGCCACGCGGTGTAGCCCCAGCCGTGGACCGTCTCGTATACGGAGGGCGCCGGCGCCGGGCGAGGCGTCGGCGTCCAGAAGACGCCGGCTTCATCGTCGCGGAGATAGATCGCCTCGCCCGCGGGGTCCGTCACGGGGTCGTTGGACCACGGCGTGAGCTTGTTCTGCTGCGAATTGCGCGCCCAGGTGTAGCCCTCGCCGCTCTCGGTCGCGGTGAAGCCCACGACCGGGTTGGCGACGACGTTGATCCACGGCAGCGGCGTGCGCTCCGCCGGCTGGCCGCCGCGCTGGCGAACGACGTAGGTGCGGCCGTCGCCGGAGAACCCACCGTAGCCGTTGAAGAACCGGAGGTCGCTCTCGTGCTTCGCCTCGGCCGGGAAATCGCCCGACGGAGCCACGCGCTCGAGGGCGTCGCGGTGCAGCGCGGGAATGGCCGGAGGCCGGTCCGGGACTTCCGACGTCCCGGGCTCGCCGCCGTCCGCGGCTTCGGGGACGCCGGAGGCCCGAACCTGGAAGTCCTGCGCCTCGGGAATCGTCGCGGAGCCGAGCAGGTTCGGGACCTCGCCGTGGAGGACGGCGCGCGCGGCGGTCTGCAGGAGGACGAGGTCCTCCTCGGCCAGCCCGTCGCTGCGGCGGAGGAAGACTCCGCCGCGCTGGTCGAGGAGGCCCCGCTGCGGGGTGGCCTCGACGGCCTTCGTGAGCGCTTCCTGCAGGCTGTCGGCATAGCTCGGAGGGTGGTCGTTGAGGACGACGAGGTCCACTTCCAGCCCCCGATGCCGCCAGAAGGCGTGCGCCTTGAGGAGCAGCCGGAAGGCGTCCAGCTCGGCCATGTTGGACGTCCGGAAGAGGAGGATCGGGAGGTCGCCGGAGATCCCGTACGCCCACAGACCGGACTGCGGCCGGGTGTTCCGCTGGCGGACGGCCGCGGGGGCGGCGAGGCGCGGGTCGCCGTAGGCGAGGCGCCCGCCCAGCTCCTGCAGGTTCAGCGCCTGCTCGCCGGTGAGCCCGAGCTGTCCGAGCTCGACGAGGCCGTAGGTCGAGGCCAGCTCGAAGGCGCGCTTGGCGGCGTTGGGGTGGTCGTAGCGCTCGGCGAGCCGCTCGGCCTCCTCCCGGCTTTCCGCGATGGCCAGCGAGAAGACGACCTGGGCGCTTTGCTTGGGCTGGAGCGTCAGGACGCGGCGGAGCGACACGACGGGGTCCAGCACGGCGCCCGCGGTTCGCGAGAGCCGCGCGCCCTCGTCCATCGCCGCGGGCCGGTCGAGCGTCCGCCCCCGGCCGATGAACCGCATCCGATCGGTTTCGAACTCGAGTGCGCTGATGGCGGCGCGTTCCGCGCGGGCGAGGCCCTGGTCGGAAACGGCGTGGACGAGCCATCGGCGGGCGTCGCCCTCGGCTCGGGGACGCCGCGTGACGAGGAGCGCGTTGTTCTTGGGAAGGTACTCCGTCTCGACGAACAGCTTGGAGAACGCCGGGTGCCCCAGGTCGGCCGCCAGCGGTTGGAGCACGACCTCGGCGTAGCTCGTCAGCTCGATGGTGCGCGGACGATCGGCGTAGTTGGTGACGGTCACGCGGCGGACCTCGACGTCGTCCTCGGGCGAGACGGCAGTCTCCGTATACGTCTCGATCCAGTCGTCCACGCGTGCCGTCTCGATCTTGTTGGCGTGGATCCAGGCGTCGAAGCGGTCCGGCTCGGGAGCCGACGTGACCGGCTGGCGCCCCGCCGACCAGTAGCGCCCGCTCTCGAGGTCGCGGACGTAGAGGAAGAAGCCTTCGGCGTCCTGCGTGCGGTCGCCGCGCCACCGGGTGAGCGCCACCTCACCCCGGCGGGAGATTCCCGTGCCCGAGGTGGTGACGAGCGTCGAGTAGCGGCCGTTGGAGAGGAGCGCCGCGTGCGGCGCGGGGTCGCCGGCGCTCCCCATTCCGAAGTGCTCGACGCGGGATTCGGCCGGCACGATCTCGACCGGCTCCACCTCGGCGTCGTCGAGCGGGTGCGGGTCGATCCTCTCCACGACCGTCGGGACGCGCTCCTCGAGAAGGATCTCGGCCGAGCGCACGAGGGGATCGCGGTGGAACCGCTCCTGGAAGCGGTTGCCCTGGAGCACGTTCGCCAGCGCCAGCAGCCCCATCCCCTGGTGGTGCGCCATATAGGAGCGGACGACCTCGTGCGGCGCGCCGTCTGCCGGGTCGGCCGTCGTGATCCGAGAGGGCGTGTAGTCGAGCGCCTCGTAGTAGCCGTAGGGCCCCCAGGCGCCGGCGGCGTCGAGCCGCTTGAGGTTCGAGAGGGCGCGGTCGGGGCGCACCAGGAGCGCCAGCAGCGTCGAGTACGGCGAGACGACGTAGTCCTTGCCCAGCCCGCGGTTGAGGCCGAGATAGGGCACGCCGAAGGCGCGGTACTGGTAGGTCAGGTGAAGGTCGAGGAGGGCGTAGCCGCTCTCGGAGATCCCCCACGGGCGGCCTTTGGATCTGCCGTAGATGCGCTGGAGTGAGACGGCGTTGTAGCACGCGTCCGCGAGCAGGGTCCGACCATAGAGCCGCGTGTAGATCACCGGCATGAGGTACTCGAACATGGTCCCGCTCCACGAGAGCAGCGCCCGCCGCGCCCGCGTGACCCGCGTCGGGCGGCTGAGGTGGAACCAGTGCTCGGGCGGCGCCTCACCCTTCGCGATGGCGAGGAGCGAGGCCAGGCGCGCCTCGGAGGCCAGGAGGTCGTACGTGTGGGGATCCTGCCGCGCCATGCCGGCGTCGTAGCCGATGCGGAAGAGGTTGCGGTTCCGGTCGTAGAGGGGGCGGAAGTCCATCTCGCGGACGAGCGTGTGGGCGCGCGCGGCGAGATCGCCGCTGGCGGCGAAGAGGGAGGCCAGCGCGGCGGCGGCGGCGCAGAGGGGTTCGGTGCGCTCGTCCCGGAGGTGCTCGATGCGGAGCGCGAGGCCGGCCAGAGACGGTGCCTCGTCGAGGGCGGCGGCGGTCTCGGGCGCCAGCGGCGCGGCTCCCGGAGCGAGCCACGGCGCGAAGGTCTCGACCTCGACGAGCGCGCGGCGCGTCTCGGCCGTCAGCGCGGCCGCCCAGTAGCGGGCGTCCTCGAGCCCGGCCTCCGCGGCGGCCGCGAGGGCACGGGCGTGGGCGTCGAGCGCGGCGAGGCGCTCGCGCCACGCGGCCAAGCCGCGCGGCGGCTCGTCGGTCAGAAGCGCGTGGATCGCGGCGGCGGGGGCCGAGGCGGCGTCCACCTCCGCGAGCGTGTCCGCCAGGCCTTGGAGCATCCCCGGGTTCGGCCACGGGGCGTCGGCCACCTCCAGGAGTCCCTGCTTGAGCGCGAGGAGCGCCCCCGCGAGGTTGCCCGAGTCGACGGTCGAGACGTACCGCGGCGCCATCACCTCGCCGGTCCCGGTTCCGTACCAGTTGTAGAGGTGTCCGCGGTAGCGCTCCAGCCGCTCGACCGCGCCGAGCATGAGGCCGAGGCGGCGGACCTCCTCGGTGCGGGGGAGGTAGCCCAGATCGTGCGCCGCCTGGACGGCGTTGAGCGCCAGCCCGATGTTGGTAGGAGAGGTGCGGCGCGCGAGACCCTGCGCGGGCTGGAGCTGGAGGTTGTCGGGCGGGAGCCAGCCGTCGGCCTCGCCCAGGATCTCGTCGAAGAAGCGCCAGGTGCGGCGGGCGACGCGGCGGAGCCGGGCCCGGTCCGTATCCGTCAGGGTGTAGTCCTCGCTCGGGAGAGCACGGCTCACGCGTCGCGCCACCCAGGGCGCGGCGAGCCACGCGGCCGCGAAAGGAAGCGCCGTGAGCCACGCGATGGGCTCCGTGAGCGTGACCGACGCGAGAACGATGAGCGCCCAGGCCACCGACGCCCACATCGAGCGGGGGACGTCGTGAGCCGCTTCTTCGGCCTGCTGCGCCGTCGTCCACTCCAACAGGTGCCGCTTGGACACGAACATCCGCCAGAGCGTCCGTCCGATGGCATCCGCGTTGACGACGGACTGGTGGGTCAGGAACACGACCGAGAGCCCGATCTGGCGCGCGTGCAGGACGACGTCCGACCACACGAGCCGGAGCCAGCTCGAGGTGACCGTGTCGGGCGGCTGGAAGAAGAAACCGTGCGCGGCCGGCGCATAGATCGGGAACGCCAGGACGAAGAGCGCGAAGAGCGTCCAGACGAACGGCGAGCCCGGCAGGACCGTCCAAGCGAGCAGCAGGAAGACGAGCAGCGCGGGCGGCGTGAGCGAGCGCCGGAGGTTGTCGAAGAGCTTCCACCGACCGACGACCGAGAGCGGGTTCCGGCGCCACTGGCCGCGGGCGTCGCGCACGCGCGGGAACAGCCACGGGAGCAGCTGCCAATCGCCGCGCACCCAGCGGTGCTGGCGGGCGGCGAACGACGCGTAGCGCGAGGGGAAGTCGTCGAAGACCTCGACGGCCGTCACGAGCGCCGCGCGGGCGTGGTTGCCCTCCAGCAGATCGTGCGAGAGAACGGCGTTCTCGGGGACCACCCCGCTGAGCGTGTGCCGGAAGGCGTCGACGTCGTAGAGCCCCTTGCCGGTGTAGATCCCCTCGCCGAAGAGATCCATGTAGGCGTCCGAGACCGCCGTCGTGTACGGGTCCACGCCGGGGCGCCCCGCATAGACGCGGGCGAAAAGCGTCCGGCGCCCGCTCTCCGGCGAGATGGAGACGCGCGGCTGGAACACGCCGTAGCCCCGTGCGACTCGCGCACGTGCGGGCGAGTACCGAGGCTGGTTGAGCGGGTGCGCGGCCGTCGCCACGAGGGCTCGGGCGTCGTCGGGCGCCGTCCGCGTGTCGGCGTCGAGCGTCAGCACGTAGCGGACGGCGTCGCCGGCCGTCGCCTCGCGGAGCTCGCCCTCGATGGCGACGTAGCTCGTCTCGGCGTCCGGATCGCGGAGCAGCTCGTTGAACTCCTCCAGCTTGCCGCGCTTGCGCTCCCAGCCCATCCAGGCACCCTGCGCCTCGTTCCACAGCCGCTCGCGGTGAAGCAAGAAGAAGCGGTCGCCGCTCGCGGCACCGTCGCCGACGGCCCGAGCCGCGCGACCGCGCTCGTTGAGGGCGCGGATGGCCTGGCGCGCCGCGTCGAGCGTCGCCGCGTCGTCGGGCATCTCCTTCTCGGGGGCGTCCGCCCAGTCGCTGAGGAGCGCGAAGCGGAGCGCGGCGTCTGAATTGGCCAGGGCGTGGACCTCCAGCCGCTCGACCATCTCGCGGGCGTGGGCGGGCGAGGTGATGAGCGTGGGGACAACCACGAAGGTGCGGGCGTCGGACGGGATTCCGTCGGCGAAGGCGAGCCGTTGGAGCCGGCGCGGCGGGAGAAACCGGATGACGTTCCAGTTGACGAACGTGACGGCGAAGTCCAGGAGCGGCAGGAAAGCCGCCGCGAGCGTCAGTGCGAGCCCCGCGGCGTCGGCGCCGGCGGCGTCGGCGACCCACACGGAGACGGCGAGGCCGAGGGCGGTCACCAGGGCGACGCTGCCGAGGTAGACGGCCGTCGGGTGCCGCTGCGAGAGCCCGTACAGGCGTCGGCTCGGCGTCGGGCGATAGCCGACGGAGCTCTCCAGCGCCCGCGCGCCCGGGCCGAGGATCCAGTAGCCGACGTGCTCCGAGGTCGGCACGCGCTCGTCGGCCCCGGCGGCGCCGCGCGCCAGCGCGACCGCCCGCTCGGCGACGCCGAACTCGGTCTCGACCGAGCGCCGTGCCAGCCGCTCGACGTGGTGGCGGTAGTCGTCGCGCGTCCCCCGATCCATGAGGGCGTAGACGCCGGCGGGATCTTCGCGGAGCGTCTGCTCGACGGCCGAGAGGCTTTCGACGAACGGCGCCCAGTCGGTGTCCGCGGCGGTGCGGAGCGCGAGCACGGCGTTCGAGATCGAGCCCTGCCACTGCGTCTCGCGCTGCATCACGAGCCGCTCGACGTCGCCGAGCGACAGGCGGCGGGCGCGGAGCCGATGCTCCAGCCACTCCGTCGCGGTCGCGTTGCCCCCCCTGTCCTGGAGCGTCGCCGCGAGCGTGAGCACGAACGGGCCCGAGAGCGGCGCCTGCTCGCGGGCCACCTCGGCGAGGTCGTAGACGACCTCGGAGGGGTCCTCGCGGCCCTTCTCCACGATCCGCGCCGCGCGCTCGGCGGCGGCCTGCCGGTCGGCGAGCGCCTCGCGCATGGGGCGAGCGAGCGCGCTCACGCGCTGGGCCAGCACGAGGCGCAGGAGGATGGGCAACGCCCACAGCTCCGCGAGCGTCAACAGCTCGACTTCCTGGTATCCGGCGACGAAAGCCTTCAGATGCTCGGGGTCCACCGCGTTGTCGGTGTGCTCCGCGAGGGCCTCGGCGAGCTCGTATACGCGCGGGAGGCCCTGGTAGGGGCCAGCGGTGAGCTTGGGCAGCAGCCGGTAGTACGCCCTCGGCAGCGCGGCCTCGACCTCGCGGAGCTGGTCGCGGACGACATGGAAGTTGTCCAGGAGCCACTCGGCCGCGGGCGTGAGCGGGTCGCCCGCGCGGCCCGCCACGGCGAACGCGCGGTAGGCTTCGGTGAGCTCGCTTTCGGCATCGCGGACGAGGGGCCGGAGGGGTCGCCCCCGCGAGCCGCCCGTGTCCACCGTCTGGGTCCGGGCGAGCCGCCGCGCGTGCTCGGCGAGGTGGACCGGCTTGAACAGGCTCTCGACGGTGGCGCCCGGCAAGGAATCGAGGGGCAAAGTCTGTATCAGTTGGTTTGAGGGCGCTCCGCCTCGGGCCGGGGCTCGGGCCGACGCCTAGCCCGCGAGCCAGCCGCCGGCGAAACCGTTCCGGCGGAGGCCGTCGGCGAGGGGCCGGCACCGCCGCATGAGCCGCCAGAGGAGCCCGGTCCGATAGTTCTCGATCGCCAGCACGATCGGCCCCTGGTTCAGCGCGTACTCGTGTCCGGAAACCCACCCGAGGAGCGCGTCGCCGTCGGGGAACGTCGGGTTGTAGGACCTCTGGTATCGGACGCGCCCGGCGCCCTCCGTCCGGGGCAGGGCGCGGAGCCGGGCGAGGACGGCGTCCGGGGCGAACGGCAAGCTGGCGATCGCCGCCCACGGTGCGAGCGTTCCGTCGTCCGGCCCGAAGGGTGCGCCGCGAGCGCGGTAGCCCCAGAACCGCCGCCGCCGACCCCCGACCGTGCGGACGGTCGGGCCGGGACCGTCCGAGGCGGTGATCCCCCAGGCGTCGGGCCCGTAGCCCGCCAGACCCCGCGGGTTGCGGGCGGCGTACTCGCGCTGGACGAGCGTAGCCCGGCGGCTGTTCTCGAAGTAGTCGATCCCGCGCTCCCGCATGAAATCGTCCGGGATGCCGCGGAAGTCGATCCAGAGGTGCGAGAACTGGTGGACGAAGAGCGGCCCGGCGTAGAGGAAGTCGTGACCATACAACCTCTTCCAGCGGTACAGCCGGGTGCTCGCCCGGAAGGCGCCGGGCGGGACCGGGTGCGTCGGCGATCCGGCGGCGAGCGCGTAGAGGAGGAGAGCCTCGGTGTACCCCTCCCAGCGGTACCGGAGGAAGCCCCGTTCCGGCGTCCATCCGTGCGTCACCATCTCGCCGCCGCCGAGCGCCCAGTCCCATTCCACCCGCTCGTAGATGGCCCTCGCGCCGTCGCGGACCTCCCGCTCCCCGTCTTCTTCGGCGTCGAAGTATTCGGCGGCGCACAGCAGACCCGCCAGCAGGAACGTCGTGTCGATCGTCGACAGCTCGCTTCCCCAGGCGCGGCGGCCCGTGCCCGCGTCGAGAAAGTGGTAGAAGAACCCACGGTGCCCGATCCCGTCGCGGGCGCCGTCCTGCGGGGCCTCCTGAAAGAATCGGACCGCGGCGAGCACCCACGTGACCGCCTCCTCCCGGCCCATCCATCCCCGCTCCACGGCCACCGGAAGTGCGGAGAGCCCGAACCCGACCGCGGCGATCGAGGCCGGGCTCTCGGGCCCCGTGCTGTCGACGACGAGCCCGCTGGCCCGATTCGTCTCCCGGAGGAAGTACCCGAACGCGTGCCTGTGGAGGTCGGACAGCAGGGCGTCGAGATCCTCGTCGGGCATGGTCACGCGCCGAAGGTGAACGCCAGCGAGGCGACGGCGTGGGGCGGGAGGTCGAGCTCGACGACGAGTGCGTCGCCGTCGCGGGTCCAGGCGTGGGGCTCCGGGACGAGCGCGCTCGCGACATGCAACGCCTGGACCTGCTCGGCGCTGAGGTAATCGGGCTCACCCATCCTCTCCCAGAGCTTCCGGGCGTTGGCGTGGTCCTCGTCGATCCGCTCGACCGTGAGCGCCGTCGGCTCCGGGGCACCGTCGAGTACGAGCCGGATACGGGCCGTGTCGATCGAGTGTTCCGGGAGCGCGTGGTTGGTCAGGAGCACCACGATCCCGCCGTCTTCGTCTCGCGTGACCCAGCAATCGACCGTCGGGTGCATCCCGTCCACGAGCAGCCGCTCCGTCCCGGCACCGTGGAGCAGCTCGACCGCCCGGTAGGTCGGCTTGGCGACACCGTGGATCGTGAGCAGCCCGAACTTGCCGTGGAAGGGGCGCGAGTCGAAGTAGACCTCCTCGAATATGTCGGTGAAGGTCCAGAAGCTGTACCCCTCGACCACGCCGGCCACGTCGAGGAAGCTCTTCATCACGAAGGCGGCGGCGTAGGGACGGTCGTGGGGCGCGTAGAACGGATTGGACGAGGCGTTCCACTCAGTGTAGTAGAGCGGGCGGCCGCCGGCGCGGCGGGCGGCGTCGAGGGCCTGCTCGCGGAGCACGCCGCGGCGCGCGGCGGCGAGCTGCTCGCGCGTGTCGTCCTCGGGCGTCCCGAAGGCATCGGTAGGGTAGTGGTGCGTCGTAACGAAGTCGAGCGGGAGGCCCTCCTTCTCGCAGAAGGCGACGAGCTCCTCGATCCACTCGTTCTTGGCCGTGGCGGGGCCACCGACGCGCAGCTCCGGGTCCACCCGTTTCAGGGCCTCGGCGGTGTGCCGGTACAGCTCGAAGTAGTCGGCCTGCGTGCCAGTCCAGAAGTGGTCGAGGTTGGGCTCATTCCAGACCTCGAAGTACCACTGGCGGACCTCGCCGGCCCCGTAGCGCTCCACCCAGTGCCGCGCCAGCCGCTCGATGAGCGCCCCCCACGCGCCGAAGTCCTCCGGCGGCGTGACGTTGCCGCGGTAGTGGAAGACCGTCTTGTGGCCCGATGCCAGCGCCTCGGGCATCAGGCTGAGCTCGACGAACGGACGCATCCCGATCCCGACCAGGAAGTCCATGATCTGGTCGGCGTTGAAGAACGAGTCGACGAGTTCGCCGGCATGGTCGACGAGCGTGCCCATGTCGTCGTTCAGCAGGCCGTGGAAGCGGACGTGCCGGACGCCCAGCTCCTCGTGGCAGCGCTCGAGCTGGGCCTGCCAGTCGGCCCGGAGCGCGAGGGTGGCGTGGCCGCTCCCGACCGTATGGGACCAGACGTGGGGGAGGGGCTCGCCGGTCCGGGCGAGGTCGCAGCGAAACTCTGTCATGGAAAATTCTGGGGTGGAGGAGAGGTGGGATCGCACCGCTCGCGGACAGCGGCGCCCGCACCGGGCGAACGAACTCCGCGAGAATCGATCCCGCGCCGCGGAGCGGGAGAACCAGTTCCATCCACCTCTCAGCTAGGCGAGCGCGTTCTCATGGCCGGACGAGCCGCAGAACAGGCACGCGCTCCGCGTGGCCCGTACCATCTCGGCGACGAAGTCGAGGTCCGGCCCGGCCACATCGCGCCGCAGCCCCATCACGTCGATGTCCGACTGCGGGGCCTGCGCCACACAAGCCTCAAAGCTTCCCACCATCACCTCGGAGCGCGCCGACTCCGGAATGCGGGCGAGGTCGCGTAGCTCGTTGAGGTGTGCCCAGGCAGCCTGGGCCGCGCCTTCGTCCGGGATGGCCGTGATCAGGTTCAGCTCGGCCTTCCACGCCTTCGCCAGCCGGAGCGCCGTCAGGATACCGAGGTTGAGGTCCGAGCGGTCGATATAGTCCTGCATCGGGACGCGCGCGGGCCGGGGACGGAGCCATAGATTGACGACCTTGCTCATCCCCAGTCCGGCCTTCTCGTGCGTTGCCAGCAGCATCACGCCCACGTCGAGGCGGCGCGCCTCCTTGACGATGGTGCGCAACTCGGAGTGGCGCTCCGGGTGACTGGGAAGGTTCAGGAAGAGGACGTTCGGCGCGAAGAACGCGCTGCGCAGCGCCTGCACGCCGGTCACGACCCCGGTAGCGAAGCCCGCCGAGTCGATCACCGCGCTCGTCGTGAGCACGTCGTTCTTGCGGAGAGTCCGGGCGAGGCGCTCGATGCGCGGCGTGAGATCGGCGACGGTTTCGGTGGTGGCGATGCCGAGGAGCTTGATCGATCCTTCGGGTCGGCATACGTCGATCAGCAGGCGAAGCTCGCCGCGGAGCGTGGCCGGGTCGAGCACGGGGACGAGGAGGCTCGGTTTCCACGCCCGGCTCGCCGTCATCTCGAGGGCGATGACCTTGCCGGCGGCCCATTCGGCGAAGGCCGCGAAGATGCCGCTGCGGACGCTTCCCGTGCGCGGGGCCACGCCGCGCCACGTGATCCAGAAGTAGATGCCCGCCACGACCGCTACAGCGACGAGCCCGACGGCCGGGTTGACGATGAACATGGCGAAGACACAGCCGAGTGCGCCGAGGAGCGGGACGAGGCGGGGCAGCTTGAACGTCGGGCGAAAGCTCATTAGCCCGAGGCTCGCCTCGGCCAGCATCACCACATTGATGACCGCGTAAGTGATGAGGAAGAACATCGTGATCATCGGGGCGATCACGTTGAGGTCGCGCAGCAGGAGCGCCGCCAGCACGATCACACCGGTGACGAGCATCGCCCGGCGCGGCTCGCCGCCGGTGGTCTTCGCCAGCCAGCCGCCGGCCGGCACGAGGCCGTCCTTCCCCAGTGCCTGCATGATGCGCGGCGCGCCTACGAGCGAGGTCAGCGCCGAGGAGAATGTCGCCCCGAGGAGTCCGGCGAGCACGAGCGGACCCCAGAGCGCCTTGTCGATCATCACGGTGTAGTTCGACACCAGCTCCTCGGGCGTGGCCGCCCGCACCGTCCACACCGTCAGCAAGACGTAGATCACGAGCGAGACGCCGATCGCCGAGAGCGTGCCGAGCGGGATGCTCTTGCGCGGGTTCTTCAGCTCACCCGACATGTTCGCCCCGGCCATCACCCCCGTCGCGGCCGGGAAGAAGACGGCGAAGACGAGCCAGAAGTTGGTCCCCCGGAATCCGTCCTCGGGCGCGCCGGGATAGCTCCCCCAGAGCTGCACCTCGCCGCCCCCGCCCTGGAGGAAGTCGGGCGCGGCGAAGATCGAGATGAGTGAGAGCGCGATGACCGCCATCACCACGTACTGAATCTTGAAGGCGAGGCTCGCCGAGAGGTAGGCGATCCCGAAGACGACGGCGAAGATGGCGAGGTCCACGAGGATCGCCGGGTGGTCGGGGAATACCCACGTCCAGCCCTCGCGGAAGCCGAAGACGTACATCGCGACCGCCAACCCCTGCGAGAGGTAGAGCGGGACGCCGACCGAGCCGCCGACCTCGAACCCGAGCGACTTCGAGATGATCGCATACGGCCCGCCTGCCCCGAGCCGGGTGTTGGTGGCGATGCTCGAGAGCGAAAGTCCGGTGCAGAGCGTGATCCCGTTCGCGAGGGCGATGATGAGCAGCCCCCCGAGCAGGCCTGCGTTGCCGACGACCCACCCGAGCCGAAGGTACATGATCACGCCGAGGATCGTCAGCAGCGTCGGGGTGAAGACCCCGGCGAAGGTGCCGAAGAGCTTGGGGCCGGTAGGAAGCACGATGCCTCCTTCGCCACCCGGCGGATCCAGCTCGGTAGTCTCTGCGGCGTCACCGTCGGGGAGACCATCCGCCGGAGGAAAGGGGACGGGGGGCAACGCATCGGGGTCGTTCATCATTCACATCGCGAGGGTGATGGCACAATCCCGGTCGCTCACCCGGAGGGGCGGCAGCTCAGGTTGGATTCGTTCAGGAAGCGCCGGAGGCAGATCTCGTGCATGCGGTCGCGCTTCGAGAAGGAGAGCCTATGGCTCCAGGGGCAGCTTGCACCGTCGATTCTCAGTACGCATTATGCGTCACGCATAATGCGTACTACACGACCCGGGCCCCTACCGCTGCCCATGAGACCCAATCTGCCGAATCCCTTCCAATACGGACGTGAGCTCGCTTCCGCCGAGCTCGTGGACCGGATCAACGAGCTTGAAACCCTCATGACCACCGTTCGCAACCGGGACAAGCTCTTCCTCATCGGACCGCGGCGCTTCGGCAAGACATCGCTCCTCTCCGCGGTTGCAGACCAGGCGAATCCGAAGCAGGTCGCGATCGTCCGGATCAACGCGGAGGCCTTCGAGAGCCTGGCGCTGTTCGCACAGGAACTGACCAGCTCGGCCGCCCGTGCGCTCCGGACTCCCTTCGAGCAGGCGAACGAGTGGGCGCAAACCCGACTCAGCCGCTTGCGCCCCAAGGTCACGATGGGCGCCGAGGGCTTAAGCGTAGAGTTCGGCCTCGGTGACGACCAGGATAGCGTTCAGACGATCGTGGAGGCGCTGAACGCTCTGGAGCGACTCGCCGCGTCGAACCAGAAGTCTCTCGTGATCGTCATCGACGAAGTCCAGGAGCTGATCCTTCCCACCGGCCTCGCGGCCGAGAAGCAAATCCGCTCCGCCGTCCAGCGGCATCGGCACACTGGCTATATCTTCGCGGGTTCGGCAACCCGGCTCCTCCACGAGATGACGAGCGAGCCGAATCGCCCCTTCTATCGGCTCGGTGCACGGCTCTTCCTCGGCCCGATCCCGCGGGCCGACTTCGCCGAGTTCATCGCGCATGCGTTCCAAGCCTCGAAGATGGAGATCGCCGCCGAGGCGATCCTGCGCATCTTCGACCATGCGCGAGACGTGCCCTACAACATCCAGCGTCTCGCTCACGAGACCTGGGAGATGGCCCGCTCGGGTGCGATCCAGCCGCCGCTCGTGCCCGATGACATCGATCGCGCCCTCATGCGGATCGTCGGCCAGGAAGCCCCCGCGCACTCCGCGCTCTGGCGCTCACTCACGACTGCGCAGAAGAAGGCCTTGAAAGCGGTCATCGAGCAGGGCGGACGCAATCTCCAGAGCCACGCCGTCTCACGTCACCACGGAATCGCCCGTTCCAGCATGCAGCGCGCTCTCCAAGCATTGGAGGTGCGGCAGCTAATCCGTCAGGATTTGGACGAGAGCGAGGCTCGTTACCTGCTCGTGGATCCCTTCCTTGCTGCCTGGCTGCACCGGGAACAGCAGGCAAGCACATAAAGGTGGGGCCGACCGCTGAGGGCAACGTCCTCATAACCGCCTCGCGGCGCTGAGATCATAATCAGAAGGTGACCCTGATCTCGATTTAAGCCCTTACGCGGCGTGGGCGAGCACGTTGGTGACCCGCTTCCGAGTGGCACGTAGGGGCGGAAGCCGTTGCTGTCGTCGCGGTCGGTAGGCGTTCGGAGGGCCGAGCACGGGGTTGAGCGCGACGGCCTCTGCGAGGGGGAGCCCGTCCGCCGAGAGTACGAGCGCCCGCAGCGCCTCGCGCCGCTCGACGAGCAGGGCCGACGCGGCCGCCGCGTCCATCCCTCCCGAAGGCCTCGACGCCTGGCCCGCCGTCACCGGGCGGCCGCGGTCGCCGATGCGGGCGAGGTCGAAGGTCGGCAGCACGGGGCGAGCATCACGCTCCGGGCCCGCGTCGGAGGCGCGGGCGAATTCGACCGGGCGAGCGAGGAGGCCGGTGATCCGCCACCTCCACGCGCGCGAGGTGCTCGAGCACCTCCGCGACGGACCGGCGCTCCGGCGCGAGGCGCCGCTCGCGCAGCCTGGCGGGGACGGCGGCGACCGCGCGATCGAGATCGGCCCGGCGGGCGTCGACGTAGTCGAGGACCTCCTGGATTCGTGGCTGCATCGGGGGACGGATCCGCGTCGAGAGTGATCGGAGGCCGGCAGACCCGGCGGAGCGCCGGGGCCCGGTCACCTGCCGTCCAGGAAGATGCTCTTGGGGACGTACCCCGAGACGACCTGCGTGAGGTCCACGGCCTCGCTCAAGCGGAAGTCGACGGCGATGCTCGCGAGCGAGAGCGCCTTGTCGGGGGCGAGCCCCTTCTCCTCGACGAGGAAGTCGACCACCTCGCGCACCGCCTTCCGGGCGGCCCGGTCGAGATCCAGGTCGATCCCCATGAGGATCCAGTGCGTGGCGTTCTCGGCGCGAGGGCCGTCGATGGGGTGGCCCTTGTGCACCACGAAGCGGAAGACGCCGGCGAGCGACTGCTCGAGCGCCGTGCCGCTGACCTCGCCGTCCCCCTGCGCTCCGTGCGGGTCGCCGACGTAGAAGAGCGCGCCGGGGTGGACGACCGGGAGGTAGAGCGTCGCGCCGGCGCCGAGGTCGCGGATGTCCAGGTTGCCGCCGTAGGGTCCAGGCGGGCGCGAGCCCTGGACGCCGGCCATGGTGACGCCGGGTTGACCGACGACCGGCCGCGGCGCGGTCGCCATGATCCCCATGAAGGGGTGGAGCGGGACCCGGATTCCGGGGGCGAAGAAGGCGACTTCGCGCCCGTCCTCGAAGCCGGTGCGGATCAGGTGCCGTGCCGGCTCCATGTCGATCGGGACCTCGCCCTCCCACGCGCCGGGATGGTCGGGTGCGAAGATGCCGCTCGTGGGGCCGGTGTTGTTGACCCCCCAGGGCACGCGCGTCTCGATCGCCAGGATCTGGACCTCGAGCATGTCGCCGGGTTCCGCGCCCTCCACGAAGACCGGGCCGGTGAGGACGTGCCCTCCGCGCCCCTCCCGCGGGCGCTCCTGCCGCGAGGCCCAGAAGTCGAGGACGTCCTGGAGAATCTCCTCGCGCGGCACCCCCATCGCGGTAAGGTAGGCGACCGGCTCCTCGCGCTGCGTGGCGCCCGCGTGAGTGATCGTGTTGATGCGGACGGTCTCGCCGGAGCGCAGACGCCCCACCGGCGCCTTGTCGGCCGGGTAGTCGCCCCAGGCGAGGTTCTCCGGGGAAGCGGCGACGAAGTGGTCGGCCTCGGGGAGCGCGGAGGCGCCTCCGCGGGTGGCGCCGGGAGAGCACGCGGCGGCGGCGAGTGCGGCGACGGCGAGGAGCCGGCCGCGGGCGGAGCGGCGGATCCGGGCGGCGACGGGTGCACTGGGAATCATGGTCGGTGCCCCTCTCGGGGCGCTCGGGACGGTTCGCGGGTCGGGCTCCTCGCCGGCGGCACGGCCCGCCGCTCGCCGGGGTGCGGGCAATCGGGCTCCGAGGGAAGCGTCCCGGGCTCGGTCGCCGCATCGACTGCAACCTGACGCGCCGCCCGCGAGCGGACAAGGGGGTCCTCCGGAGCGCGGCGCATCGGTGAATTACGGCCGCCGCGCCGGACGCCGGACCCCGGCGCGAGGGTGCTCATGGGATCGCGTCTCCTCAGGGAAAGGTGGACGTGCAACGCCCCGTCAGGCCGGGCGGAGATGCCGTCCCCTCCCGCAGGCGGCCCGTCCGCCGCGAGCCGGCGTTATTCGGCGGCGATCGCGCTGACCGAAGGAGGCCGTTACCGGGCAGCGCGAGATCCGATCTCGTCAGGGGGGGATGCTCGTGGGCGCCCCACACGTGCAGGCAGAGGAGGACCGTTCCGTCCGCGTCGGCGAGCTGGCCGAAGTGGTCGTGCGCGGGGGCCGACTCCGGCAGCCCGAGCAGCGACCGGCACCACTCGAAGCTGGCGGCCACGTCGGCCACGCCGATGATCGTCCACGTGCGCGCCACGGGGTCTCCTGCGCCTGGCGATTCAGGGGTTCACCGGCGCCGGACGGTGCGCCGGAATCAGCAGAGCATGCGAGAGCTCGCCCGGCACTTCGTCCACGTGCTAGGCGAGCGGCGGCGAGGCGGCAAACGTCTGCATTGTGACGGCTACCTCGGGAAACGATTTGAGCAGTCGCTTGTCCGAGGTGACCAGAGGCACGCGCAGCTCCCGAGCGAGATGGACGAATTCGCAGTCGTAGGCGGTGCAGCCCGACCGCTGCGTCAACGAGAGCACCGGGGCCGACTGAACTTCATACTCCCGCCCGCGGAGCAGGACTTCGGCTTCGCGCACGAACTCCAGGGCATCGGCGAGCGAGAGATGTCCCCGACTGAGATAAAGGGCAAGGACGTTACGAAATTCGCTGCGCCAGAGGAGGGGAGCCACCCAGGCAGCGTCGGCCCGGAGCACCGCCTGGGCAGAGGCCGTCTGCTCGCCGGCGATCATCAGATGGGCGATGAGGTTGCTGTCCGCCACGATCACGGAAGATCCTCCTGGGTAGCCTGAGCCAGGATCTCTTCGGTAAGCGGAGGCAGGCAGGTGCGCTCCTGCAGGCGACGGACGCGAGTAAGGAAGGAGTCGGGATCGATGATCCTCGGGCTGACCGACTGCTCCAGGAGGTGGAGCACCTCGCTGTTCAAGCTGCGGCGATGCTGCTCGGCGTGATGGCGGAGCCGATCCAGAAGCTCGTCGGGAATCCCCTTGATCGTCAGACTAGCCATACGCGCTTCTCTAGTTGCGATTGAGAACCAAAAAGGAACCTAATCTGGATCGGAGAAGGGATCAAGGGCAGAGCCCGCCCTGTCCGGGTCCTGGCGCACGGTCGAGGCCGGACAGCCCGCTCCCCTTCGATCGACCGAGTCTCCCAAGAGAATTCTGGGGGAGTCCGGGTGATCGGATCGGTGATGGGGCGCGATGTAGACGGGGATCAGGCCGAGTCCTCCCCATGGCACGTCGCCGGTATAACCGTCGGGGACGACCTCGGGTTCAGCTGCGAGGTGGATGCCTCTGAGCGTGGGAGCGAGCACACACGCGCCGGCACTGTAGCCGGCGTGGACGAACGAGGTGTCCCCCGCGCACTCGCGAAGGATGCCGTCGAGGCCGCTCAGGGCCATCGCACGTCGAAGAACAACGTGTTCCCGCCCACGACCCAGAGCCCACCGAACTCGAGAAGGGCCTTACGGAGCGCATGCGGGGAGCCGAAGTAATCCCTCAGGTCGAGAGCAGCACTGGAGATTCCCAGGCTCGCGAGGCTTGCACGCTCTCTCTCCCAGCCCAGCCGGTGACGCTCTGCGTCCAGGGAGTGATCGGCCGCGTTCCGGACGACGGCTACGTGTGGCCTCAGACCGAGCATCGCCGCCAGCTCGGCGCCCCGGTTCCCGATCCGATCGGAGGAGAGGTATAGACTCACGCTTCTGCGGACCTCGGTTCCCACGCCCGGCTCCCGGCGGCTACCGCCGCGCCGGGATCTCCTCGAACCGCAGGTCGAGGATCGGGTAGCGCCGCCAGTCGCCGAAGTCGAAGTGCCACCACTCGGCGTCGTAGACGGAGAAGCCCTCCGCCTCCATCGCCCCGCGCAGCAGCGCGCGGTGCCACCGCTGCCGCGAGGTGCCCCCCGGATAGTCGGGGTAGGCGCGCGGCGAGAACTCGTCGTAGCCGCTCGGCATCTCCACCGACTCTCCGCTGTCCAGCCAGTAGAGCGAGAGGTCCACCGCCGCACCCCGGTTGTGGCGCGAGCCCGCGGCGGGGTCCGCCACGAACGCCTTCTGGCTCTCCGGGGTCGCGTCCCAGAACATCTTCGTCACGTACCAGGGGCGGTACGCGTCGTGGATCAGCAGCCCGTACCCCCGCTCCCTCAGCCGCCGCGAAGCCCTCGCGAGCGCCTCCGCCGCCGGACGCTGCAGGAAGGCGCGCGGCTCCTGGTAGAAGCGCGCCCCCATGAAGTTGTTCTCGGTGGCATACCGCACGTCGAGCCGGATAGTGGGGTCGAGCGCCGTCGGCTCCACCAGCTCCGGCTCGCGGAAGGGGACGCTCTCCTCGGGCGGGGCGGCGGCGAGCGCCTCGGCGCGCAGCTCCTCCACCGGACGCATGGGGTCGATCCGGAAGTTGGCGCCCCCCTCCGTCCCCGCGGCGATCGCGCGGAGGGTGTCGCGCCCCGCCACCGCGAGCGCAGCCTTCCCGTCGGGGTCCCGCGCGAAGCGGAGGGTGCGGCCGGAGAGCATCCCCTCGCCCCCCACCCGGAACGCGTCCCCGCCCTCGCCGCTCAGCGAGAGCTCGGCGCCGCGGGCGAGGAGGAGGAGCCGCCCCCCGCGCTCCAGCACCGAGACGGTGTCCGCCCCGTCGAGGTAGACGCCGACCAGCCCGCTCCACTCCGCCGGCGCCGGGGGCGGAGGAACCGGGTCGGGAGCCGAGGGGACGCGCTCGAACTCCGCGATCCCCTCGACCTCCATCTTCCGCGCCCTCCCCATCGGCCCGAGCGAGAAGGTCACGAACCCCCTCTCCAGCGTTCGGTCGCGCCAGGCGGCGCGGAAGATGTCGTAGTGCCAGTGCTCCAGCTCCCCCGCGAAGGCGGGGCCCCGGCGCAGCACCAGCCGCCCGTCCTCCAGCGACACCGTGGCGTCGCCGTACATGGGATCGCGGTAGGTGCCGGCGTACTCCGCCAGCGGGAGCGAGGGCGAGGTGCCGGCGACGCGCGCCGCCTCCAGCCCCGCCCGCCGCGTCTCGGCCAGCGCCTGCAGGCTGTCGGCCGAGGCCTTCAGGCGCGAGCTCCAGTCGGTCCGCGGCCCGCCGAGATAGGCGTCGAAGACACGGTACATCACCGCGGTGGCGAGGCGGTTCGGGCTCAGGTTGGTGAGCACCACCACCCCGAGCTCCTCTTCGGGGAGCATCCCCACCATCGCGTGCATCCCGTCGATGTTCCCGCCGTGCTGCACCACCTTCCGGCCCCGGTAGTCGCTCAGCATCCACCCCATCCCGTACGCGGCCAGGTGCGCGCCGGGCAGGTACTCCGACCAGCCGTCCGAGAGCCGCATCACCGTCTGCGGGGTGTGCATCTCCGCGAGCGTCTCTTCCTTCAGCAGCCGCTTCCCGCGGAAGGCGCCGCCGGCGAGCTGCAGCTCCACCCAGCGCGCCATCTCCAGCGCGTTCGAGTTGACCGCCCCCGCCGGCGCGACGTTGTCGACGTTCCGGTAGGGGACCGGCTCCACCCGCCCCTCCAGCCGCGCGTGCGGCCGGGCGACGTTCGGCCGCCCCTCCAGCGCCCCGATGGTGGTGCCGCTCTCCTCCATCCCCAGCGGCGCGAAGATCCGCTCGTTCACGAATTCGTCCCAGCTCTTTCCCGTCTCCGCGGGGACGATCTGTCCCGCCGCGAGAAACATGATGTTCTGGTAGCCGAAGGCGGAGCGGAAGCCCCGGGCGGGCTCCAGGAAGCGCACGCGGCGCAGGACCTCGTCGCGGCCGTATTCCGAGCCGTACCAGAGCAGGTCGCCGCGCTCCAGCCCGCTGCGGTGGGTGAGCAGGTCGCGGACGGTCAGCTCCCGCGAGGCGTAAGGATCGAAGAGCTGGAAGCCGGGGAGGTGCTCGGCGGCGGGATCGTCCCAGCGCACCTCGCCGGCGTCCACCAGCATCCCCACCGCGGCGGCCGTGAAGGCCTTGGTCGCCGAGCCGATGGCGAAGATCGTCCGCGCGTCCACCGGCTCGGGGCGACCCAGCTCCCGCACGCCGAAGCCGCGCGCGAAGACCACCGAGTCACCCTCCACCACCGCGACCGCCACCCCGGGGACCTCCCACTGCCGCATCCCCCGCTCGATGTAGTCGTCGAGCCCGCGCAACTCCCGCTGCGCCTCCGCGGGGAGGGCCGCCGCGGTCCAGAGGAGGAGGAGCGCCAGCGGGCGGAGGAGGCGGAGCGGACGCTGCGTCATCGGGATCTCGCGGAGAGGAGGGAGGAGCGGGGGACGAAGGGAAGAGAAGCCTCGGGCGGCGAGCGAGGCACGAGCGAGCCGGGGGTGTGGGCCTATCGCGGCCGGTAGCCGGGGCCGCGCACCACGCGCCCCGGCTTCGCGCCGGTGTGGACGCCGCCGCGCACCACCACGACCCCGTTCACCAGCACGTCGCGCACCCCCACCGAGAGGCGGTGCGGATCCTCGAAGGTGGCGACGTCTCCGACGGTCACGGGGTCGAATACGACCACGTCGGCGAACATTCCGGCGCGCAGCACCCCGCGTCCCTCCAGCGAGAGGCGCGTCGCCACCGCCGAGCTCATCTTGCGCACCGCGTCCTCCAGCGGGATCACCCCCTCGTCGCGCACGTAGCGGCCGAGCACGCGAGGGAAGGTGCCATAGGCGCGGGGGTGGGCGAGCCCCTCGGCGGTGGCGGGGTCGAGCCCGCCCGCGTCGGTCCCGAATTTGATCCAGGGCTGACGCAGCTTCTCCCTCACGTTCTCCTCCGACATGATGAAATAGAGGGTGCCGATCCGCGACTCATCGGCGATCAGCAGGTCCATCGCGGCGTCCGCCCACCCCTTCCCCATCTCGCGCGCCACCTCCGAGAGGCGCATCCCCGTCCAGCGGCGGTTCTCCGCCTTCTCGAAGCCCACCAGCAGCACCCCCTCGGGGGTCGCCAGCCCGCAGAGGTCCTCCCACTCCTTCGGGCTGGGGTCCAGGACCTCGGCGCGGATCCGGGCGCGCACCGTGGGGTCACGGAGGTTGTCGAGCAGCTTCCCGTCCTCCGAGGCCCACGGCGGAAGGCAGGCGGAGAGGCCGGTGCCTCCCGCCACGTAGGGGTACATGTTCGCCTGCACGTCGATCCCCGCGGCACGCGCCGCGTCGATCTGCGCGACCATACGCGGGAGCTTCGCGTGGTTGCGCGTGCCGATCGCCTTCAGGTGGTAGATCTCCACCGGCACCCCCGCCTCGCGGCCGATGCGGATCGCCTCGTCGATCGCCTCCTCCACGCGGTCGGCCTCGGAGCGCATGTGGGTGATGTAGACGCCGCTGTAGGGCGCCGCCTCGCGGTTGAGGGCGATCAGCTCCTCGGTGGAGGCATAGTTCCCGGGCGGGTAGATGAGGGCCGAGGAGATCCCGAAGGCGCCGTCCTCCATGGCCCAGCGGACCGCGCGGCGCATCGAGTCCAGCTCCGGCGCGGCGGGTGGGCCCATCGACTGGCCCTTCCCGTACACGCGCAGCGTGGTGGCGCCCACGAAGGAGCCGACGTTGGGAGAGATCCCGTGCGCCTCCATGGCGCGCAGCCAGCGGTCGAAGCCGCCGGGACCGGAGAAGTCCCGCGCCCGGGCGAGGGCGGCGTCGTCGGCGCCGCGCGCGCGGAGGGCGGCGATCTCGGCGGCGCTCACCGGCGCGTTCGTGCTCCCCTCCCCCAGGATCTCGGTGGTGATCCCCTGCGTGATCTTGCTCAGCACCCGCCCGTCGCCGTCCAGGAAGGCCGCGCGCGAGTGGCTCTGGATGTCGATGAAGCCGGGCGCGACCACCATCCCGCGCGCGTCGATCCGCTCCCTCGCGGGGGCGTCGCGCAGCACCCCGGCGGGGGCCACGCGGGCGATACGGTCGCCGCGCACCGCCACATCGCCGAGGAACCAGGCGGCGCCGGTGCCGTCCACCACCCGGCCACCCTCGATCACCAGGTCGAAGGACGCGGAGGCGTCGGGGACGGGTCCCGCGGGCGGGGCGGGAGCGCAGGCGGCGGCGACCAGGGCGAGCAGGGGGAGTTTTCGGGACATCTCGGGGGCCTCCGGTCGGAGGGGCGGAGAGGGTTCCCGGCCGGTGGCCGGGGGGGGGGCCGCGGGGCGGGGCTCCGGACAGTATCGACGGCTCCTCCGCGGCCCGCAAGGGCGCGGGGGCGGCTTGCCGGGTGTCGGCGGCGCGGCTATTCTGCGCCGAACCGCGGGAGGCCCCACCCTTCCGCCGCCCTCCGCCCCGGCGCGCCCGGCCGATGTCCCCACCCTCCGCACCGAATCTCCCGCGCGCCTCCTCCCGCGCGCCGCGCGTCGAGCTGCGCCCGCTTCGCACGCAGGAGGAGCTGCGCGCGTGCGTGCGGCTGCAGAAGGAAACCTGGGGAGAGGACTTCGGCGAGATCGTCCCGCCCTCCATCCTCAAGGTATGCCAGCGCGTCGGCGGGGTGGCGGCCGGGGCGTTCGACGAGGAGGGGCGGATGTTTGGCTTCGTCTTCGGCCTCACCGGAGTCGAGCGGGGGCGCATCGTCCACTGGTCGGACATGCTCGCGGTGCGCGCCGAAGCGCGCGACCTCGGGCTCGGGCGGAGGCTGAAGGAGTACCAGCGCGACCTCCTGCTCCCGCTGGGGGTCGAGGTGATCTACTGGACCTTCGACCCGCTGGTGGCGCGCAACGCGCACCTCAACTTCGCGCGCCTCGGCGTCGAGGCGGTCGAGTACGTGGAGGACATGTACGGCGAGAGCGATAGCGACCTCCACCGCGGGCTGGGCACCGACCGCCTGGTGGTCGGCTGGTGGATCCGGGAGAACACCGCCCCCCCGCGCCCGCCGATCGACCTCACGGAGGCCGCCGCGGCACCCCTGGCGAACGCCCCCGGCGGCGCCCCCTCGGACGCTCCCCTGCTGCGGGTCGAGATCCCCGCCGACATCCAGGCGGTCAAGCGCGCTTCGCCCGGCGCCGCGGCGGCGTGGCGGCGGAGCTCCCGCGCGGCGCTCGTCGACCTCCTGGGGCGCGGATACCGCGTGGCGGGCTTCTCCCGCGACCCCGCCGCGGGACGCTCCTTCTATCTCCTCCACCGCCCCTGAGGCGCTCCACCATGCTGCGCATCGAGAGCGTCACCCTGCGCGAGATCCGGCTCCCGCTGCGCGAGCCTTTCCGGATCTCCTCCGGCAGCGTCTCGGAGCGGCGCATCCTCCTGCTGGAGCTTCGACACCCCGACGGCCCCTCCGCCTGGGCCGAATCGGTGGCGGGCGAGCAGCCGAACTACAGCTCCGAGACGATCGACACCGCCTGGCTCGCGATCCGCGAGTGGCTGGCGCCGCGCCTGCTGGGGCGGGACCTCGCCGGTCCGGGGGCGGTACAGCCGCTGCTGGAGGCCGGGGTGCGGGGGCACCTCATGGCGAAGGCTGCGCTGGAGATGGGCTGCTGGGCACTGGAGGCCGAGCTTCGCGGACTCCCCCTGGCCGAGCTGCTGGGGGGGACGCGGGAGCGGGTCGCCACCGGGATCTCCCTCGGGATCCAGCGCTCGCCCGAGGCGCTGGTGGAGCGGGCGGTCGCGGCGCGGGCAGAGGGGTACCGGAAGATCAAGCTGAAGATCCAGCCCGGCGCGGACCTGGAGTTCGTCTCCGCGGTTCGCGAGGCGCTAGGGCCCGAGGCCCCGCTGATGGCGGACGCCAACTCCGCCTACTCCCTTGCCGACGCCGGCCAGCTGGCGCGCCTGGACGATCTGGGGCTGATCATGATCGAGCAGCCGCTAGGCCCCGACGACCTGGTGCGCCACGCCGAGCTTCAGCGCCGGCTGCGCACCCCGCTCTGCCTGGACGAGTCGATCACCGGCGTGGAGCGCGCGGAGGACATGATCGCGCTGCGGAGCGGGCGGATCGTCAACATCAAGCCGGGCCGCGTCGGCGGCTTCCGCGCCTCCCGCGCGATCCACGACGTCTGCGCCGCGCACGGCGTGCCGGTCTGGTGCGGCGGGATGCTGGAGAGCGGGATCGGCCGCGCGCACAATGTCGCCCTCGCCTCCCTCCCTAACTTCTCCCTCCCCGGCGACCTGTCCCCCAGTGCCCGCTACTGGGAGCGCGACATTGTCGCTCCCGAGTGGACGATGGACGCGGAAGGAATGGTCCGCGTCCCGCGGGACCGGCCCGGGCTGGGAGTGGAGGTCGATCAAAGCAGGGTCGAGGCGCTGACGGTGCGGGAGGAGGGGATGACGGGGTGACTGGGGTGACTGGGGTGACTGGGGTGACGGAGTGACGGAGTGACGGGGCAAAAAAAGTCATTCCGATGTCTATGACTTACACCAGGGCCAAGAGCCGGGGATCGACGCTCCGATGGCCGTTCACGTACGGGGTGCCGTCTCGTACCCTCGCGCAGAGGCGTTTCAGGAGCGGGTTGGCGAGGTTGTTCAGCACCGGCGCCGGAGGCTTGCCCTCGGCGGTCTTGCGGAGGAAGTAATGCCGGCTCGCCCGATCGTGCGTGCGTAGCGAGCGCGCCGCCAAGTGCAGGAGCTTGCGCGCGATGGCGGGGCCGTAACGCCGGCTCCGAGAGCGCTTTCGCACGCTCGTCCCGCTCGTATGCTCGTTGGGAGAGAGGCCGAGAGACTGCGCCCGTCGCCGGTAGGCAGAGCACTTCGGCGTAGACCCCGGTGTTCTCGATGCAGAGGGTGACGTCCGTGATCCGCAGATCCTGGCTCTGGAGCCAGGACTCCAAGGAGCGAATCCCTTCCCGCGTGGGGGCAAAGGAACGGGGCTCGCAGTCCGGGTACACGGCCGCGGTGAAGCTCTCGGCCGAGGGGTCGATCCCGAGGAAGACCAGGAGGGCGTGGGGGAACGAGGGTGTAAGGAGCGCCGTGGGCGGCTGAGCTGGCTCCGTTACAAGCCGGAGCGCTGCGTGTCGATCTAGCTTGGGCCGCCCGAGGAAGGGGGTCTGGATCGGAATCTAAGCTCAAGGCTTGGAGCGCCAGGTAGACTTGGGCCATTCCTCTGTTCCGGCACCTGCAACTACCATAGAAGTCTGACGGAGCGCCAGCGAGGAATCTGAATCCTGCTTGGCGCGCCGTCCTCAGCTTTGAGATCCTTCGCTCCGCTCAGGATGACGGAAGTGCAGTGTTCAGAATGACGGCAGCGAGAGGTCTTCCAGAGGGCTACGCATGATCTCCCACCTGGACACCTGGACTCTCCGCCCCTGAATTCTTCCGCGGTCCCCGGGTCACCCCTGTCACCCTGTCACCTTGTCACCGATGCACCGCGACCTCATCCCCGGCGACCTGCGCGGCACGCTGACCGCCCTGCGGCGCGACCTCCACCGGCATCCCGAGCTCTCCGGAGAGGAGCACCGCACCGCGGAGCGGCTGGAGGCGGCACTGGCGGCGCTGCGCCCGGCGGAGCTGCGGCGGGTGGCGGGGACGGGGGTGGTGGCCCGGATCCCCGGGCGGGACCCGCACGGGCCGGTGGTGGCGGTCCGCGGCGACGTCGACGCCCTTCCGATCCAGGAGGCGACGGGGCTGGACTTCGCCTCCGAGGTCGCAGGGGTGATGCACGCCTGCGGCCACGACGTGCACGCCGCCTGGGCCGTGGGCGCGGCGCACCTGCTGGCGGCGGACCCCGCCGCGGGGGACGTGCTGGTCGTGCTGCAGCCGGCGGAGGAGGTGGGACGGGGGGCCGCGATGGTGCTGGAGAGCGGCGCGCTGGACGGCGTGTTGGCGATCTTCGGGGCGCACGTGGACCGCCGCTTTGCGGTGGGGGAGGTGGTGGCGCAGGCGGGGCCCCTCGCCGCGGCGGCGGACGTCTTCGAGATCGAGCTGGTGGGCCGAGGCGCCCACGGCGCCCGGCCGCACGAGGCGGCGGACACGGTGGTGGCGGCGGCGGCGCTCGTGGGGGCGCTGCAGACGATCGTGTCACGCCGCCTCGATCCGGCGCGCCCGGGGGTGGTGAGCGTCGGAACCATCCATGGCGGCACGGCGGCCAACGTCATCCCGGAACGGGTAACCCTCTCCGGGACGCTGCGCGCCATCGACGCCGAGACCCGGGATCTCCTGCTGGACGAGGTGCGGCGGATCGCGGAAGGCGTCGCCGCGCTGCACCGGGTGGAGGCGCGGGTGGGGCTGGAGCTGGGGCCGCCGCCGCTGGTGAACCCTCCGGAGGGGGCGGCCTGGGCGCGTGAGGCCGGGCGGCGCGTGCTCGGCGAGGCGGCGCTGGTACCGCTCGGGTCCCTCAACCTCGCGGGGGAGGACTTCGCCTGCTACCTGGAGCGGATGCCGGGATGCTTCCTGCGGATCGGCGCGCGTGAGCCGGGGGGCGAGGCGATCCCCGCGCACTCCCCGCGCTTCCACGCGGCCGAGGAGAGCCTCTTCGTCGGAGCGGCGGTGCTGGCGGAGTGCGCGCGCGTCGCCTCGGCAGCGCTTCGCCGTTGATCCTCCGCCGCGCCTACAGGACGCGCCACCAGGGGACGGCGAGGATCTCCTGCGAGATCCAGAAAGTCTCCTCGCCGGTGTGCAGGAGGAGCGCGCCGCGCACCTGCTCGCCGTACTCCTCCCGAAAAGCGCGGAGGCCGCGGGCGTCGGCGGGCTGCGGCCGGGTGGCACGCGTGACGTCGATGGCGAGCAGCTCGTCGCCGCGCTCCACGACGAAGTCCACCTCCTCGCCGATGCGGCTCCGCCAGTGGGCGAGGCGCGGGCGGCGCGGCTGCGCGTCGCGCCAGGCGAGAAGGTCGCCGAGCACCAGGTTCTCGAGGTGCACGGTGCGCGGCTCCGGTTCCTCAGCCAGGAAGAGGGAGAGCCCCGTATCGCTCCAGTACGCCTTGGGGGATTTCACCAGGTCGCGGCCGCGGCTCAGGGTGAAGGCTTCGAGGGCGACGAGCTGATAGGCCGTCTCGAGAAGGGAGAGGTAGCGGTGGGCGGTCGGCTGGGTGAGCCCCGCCTCGCGAGCCATCCCGCTCTTGTTCATCACCGAGCCGACGTGCCGCGCCGCCACCCGCATGAGCCGCCGGAAGTCGGCGACGTGCTCGACGGCATAGAGGTTCCGGAGCTCGTGGGTCACGAAGGCGTTGAGATAGGCCCCGTACCAAGTGTCGCGCTGGGCGTCGGAGCGTAGCTCGCGCGCCGGAATGGGGTACCCGCCGCGCCAGGCGAGGGGCTTCCAGTCGGCGGGCTCCGCAGGGGCGGCGAGGATGAGGTCGTACCACTGCGCCGCCGGAGCGCCCCACAGGTCGCTCCAGAGGCCCGAGACGCCCTGACCCGTTCGTTCGCTCCGGGTCAGCGGCCAGATGGGAACATAGGCGGCCCGTCCGGCGAGGGTCTCGCGGAAGCGCTTGATGCGCAGCGGGTCGGCGGAGGCGGTAAGGACGAAGTGGCCAGCCCGGCGGCGGGGCTGCTCGTCCACCGCGTCGCGCACCGCCTCCACCAGCGCCTCCTCGCGCAGGAAGTCGTCGATGATGAGGCGGGGGGCGCGGCGAACGACGTCTCCCGGCGCCTCGCGTGCCTGGGCTCGCACGGAGAGGTCGTCTAGCGAGATATACTGGTGTCCGCGGAGCGCCGGGAGGGACCGCACCAGGGCGCTCTTTCCCGACTGCCGGGGTCCGGTGACCGCCACAATGGGCATCACCGTGAGAGCATCCCAGATCGGCGATGCCGCCAGCCGCGGCAGAAAGGGTGTTTCGACCGCCGCCAGCTCCTCCGGAATCCAGAGCCTATCTCCCACTGATTAAAAATCACTCTCTCGGTGAATGATTCTCATGCTCCAGGCAACTGTGCTTGTTAGGAAAGAGAAAAGCTCGTCCACGATCCGACGGAGTAGTTCCTACATCCCCATCCACGCACCCGGCCGAGAGAGCAATGAATAAAAATATAGGCGAGTCCCGCCGCCTTCGCAATCCGGCTTTGCGCAGTAGGCAGAGTTCTGGCGCTGCCGTTGTCCCGGAGGTCGCAGGCATCCCTCCCGGGCATCTCCGTGACCTCCCGCGCGGAAACACGGCGCCGCTCGGAAGGTACCAGGATGACCCGCCGTCCGGCGGTGTCCTCCGAAGAGTGTCGGCATCTCCACCCGAAAACGAGCCACCCGCGTGACGTCCTCTCCTGCACGGCCGACCGCCGCCGATCCACAAGTTTCCGATCCTGCGCCGGATGCCGCGCGGACCAGTCAGCGGCTCGTCCTCTTCGACATCGACGGCACCCTCCTCTCCTCCGGCGGAGCGGCGGCGCGCGCCTTCCGGGCCGCCCTCGAGGAAGTCTACGGCACCTCCGGACCGCGCACCGGCTACTCCTTCGCGGGAAAGACCGACCCTCAGATCGCGCGCGACCTCCTGCTCTCCGCCGGGGTGGACGCGGCGCGGATCCGGGCGGGCCTCGAGTCCACCTGGGAGCTCTACCTGCGCGGGCTGGAACGGGCCCTCCTCACCGAGAGGGTGCGGGTCCTCCCGGGAGTTCACCGGCTCCTCCGCCGACTGGAAGCGGTCCCGGAGCGCGCCGCCCTCGGCCTGCTCACGGGGAATGTGCGGGAGGGGGCGCGGATGAAGCTCCAGGCGGGAGGGATCGACTTCTCGCGCTTCCCGGTGGGCGCCTTCGGCTCCGACCATGCGGAGCGGCGCGAACTCCCCGAGATCGCCGTCCGCCGCGCGGAGGCGCTGCTCGGGCGCCGCTTCTCGGGGAAGTCGGTGGTGATCGTCGGCGACACCCCGTTCGACGTCGCCTGCGGCGAGCACCTGGGGGTGAGGACCGTCGCAGTGGCGACGGGGAGCTATCCGGCGGAGGAGCTGGCGGCATGCGGTCCGGACCACCTCCTGGAGTCGCTGGAGGACGACGAGGCAGCCTGGCGCGCGATCTTGGAGTAAGGATCGGGAGAAGCGTCCTCACCCGATCTCGAGCAGCTCCACGTCGAAGACGAGAGTCGAGTTCGGCGGGACGACGTTGCCCGCTCCCCGGGCGCCGTACCCCAGCTCCGGCGGGATGACCAGGATGCGGCGCCCGCCGACCTTCATTCCCGCGACCCCCTCGTCCCAACCGCGGATCACCCGCCCCTCCCCCAGCCGGAAATCAAAGGGGCTCCCCCGGTCGCGGCTGCTGTCGAACTTCGTTCCGTCTTCCAGCGTGCCGGTGTAGTGCACAGAGACACGGTCCCCCTTGCGTGCCTCCTGTCCGGACCCCTCGGCGTCGTCGCGGTAGCGGAGGCCGGAGGGGTTGCTCGTCAGGTTCTCGTGGCTCACGGTCGGTCTCTCCTGCCGGGGTGGGGATGGCCTGCGCCGTGCCGCCCCCCGTCCGGGGCGGCGGGAAGGCGCGAGTCGCAAGGTGCGTTCCCCCCCGGCGGGGCACGCGAGTCGCGCCCCTCTTGAGCCGGGTACCGCCAGGGGTTAGGTTAGCTTCGATGCGTGAAGGCCCCTCCCAGCCAGGAGATTCCATGCGCCGACCGACGCTCCGCTTCGCTCTCGCCGCTCTGGCCGTGAGCGCGGCCTTCCCTCTCTCCTCCCCCGCCCAGGTTCCCTACGACGAAGCCGCCCGGGCAGCCGATTCCGTCGCCGCGCTGGCGGCCTTCCGCTCGAACATCGCCTCCGTCCACAACCGGGACCGCGCGGCCTACCTGCGGCACTACCTGCAGTCGCCGCGCCTGGCGCTCACCCGGCCGAACGGGACCGAGTTCGGTTACGAAGGGCTCGCGGCCGGCGACCCGAACGCTTGGGCCGACACCCTGGTGGCCACTCATCTCGCCGTGACGCCCGTGGCGCCCGGCGTGGTCTACGGCACCTACCGCTACCGCTCGGACTCGGGCGGGGCCGGCGGGAGCCAGCGCGGCGTCTCGGAGCGCTTCTTCGTGAAGCAGCCGGACGGGAGCTGGAAGATCGCCGTCTCCACCGCCTTCCCCTCCCCCGGCGACGGACCGGTGCCCGCCTTCGCGCTTCGCGGCGCCACGATCATCGACGGCACGGGGGCGGCGGCGCGTACCGGCACCGTCGTGATGCGCGACGGACGCATCGCCTGCGTGGGGGAGTGCGAAACCGGCCCCGACGTGGAGGTGATCGACGCGACCGGAAGGTGGATCATCCCGGGGCTGGTGGACGCGCACGTCCACTACTCGCAGACTGGGTGGGCCGACGGGAGGCCGGACGCGCTCGACGTGCGCGAGCGCTTCCCCTACGAGCTGACCATCGCCACCCTCGAGTCGAATCCCGAGACCTTCTTCCGCAGCTATCTCTGCTCCGGCGTGACCGCCACCTTCGACGTCGGCGGCTATCCCTGGACGTGGGACCTGCGCGAGAGGGCGGAGCGCTCCACCTCCGCGCCGCATGTCGCCGCCGCGGGGCCGTTGCTCACGCCGGTCGCTCCGCCGCAGCTCCTCCTCCCGGGTACGCAGCAGTTCATCCGAATGGAGAGCGATTCGGCGACGGAGGGCGGCGCCCGCTTCGTGACGGGGTGGCTCTCCGACGCCGTGAAGGTCTGGATGGTGGTGGGGCCGACCTCCCCCGACAGCGCGGCGTGGGTGGCGCGCCTGCGGATCGCGGCCCAGGAGGCTCGGCGTGCCGGGATCCCGCTGATCGCGCACGCCACCAATCTCTGGGCGGCGAAACACGCGTTGCGCGCCGGTGCGCAGCTCCTGGTGCACTCCGTGGAGGACCAGCCGGTGGACGAGGAGTTCCTCAACCTCGCGTCGGAGGTGGGGACCTTCTACAACCCCACCCTCACGGTGCGCGAAGGATACACCGAGCTGAGGGAGCGGCACTTCGACCCCGATGACGTCCCCCTGGAGTGCGTGGACCCCGCCACGCGCCGCAAGGTCTTCCTCACCGACTCGATCGAGGGGGGCGGGGTGGACGCGCAATACAGCGACCGGATGGCGGCGAGCTACCGCACGATGCAGGAGAACCTGCGGCGGGTGCACGCCGCCGGGATCCCGGTGGTGCTGGGGACCGACGCCGGGAACCCGCTCACCCTGCACGGGCCGGCGGTGTACCCCGAGATGGAGGCGATGGCGGCGGCGGGGCTCACTCCGATGGAGGTGCTGGTGGCGAGCACGCGCAACGCCGCCCGGGCGATGGGACGCGAGGACTTCGGGACCGTGGAGCCGGGGAAGATCGCCGACCTGGTCGTGCTGGACCGCGATCCCCTGGCCGACATCTCGAACGTGCGCAGCGTTCGCCTCGTGATCCGCGGCGGCGAGCCCTGGACCCGGCACGAGCTCGAGTACCGCTGAGCAGGCCGGTCGTGCGGCCGGGGGCGGCGCGCGGGTCACGCGCCGCCCCCGGCCGTTTCCGTGAGGCTGTTGTAGCACTGAGGCAGTGGACGGAGCTGGACGGCCCCACCGAGTTCCTGGCTTGGCTACGGCTGCCAGACCTCGGTGTCCGGCCGGAACACGGCCCAGGCGAACCAGAAGTGATTCCCGTGGGGAATCGGCTGAAGCCGCTGTCCCTTCAACGGCCCGTCCACCGCGCGCCCCGCGAGGGTCCAGCCGGAGCCGGTCTCCCGGTCGCGGAAGCCTCCCCGGACCGCCTGGAACGTCAGCACCCGCTCGCCGAGCCGCCGGTCGTAGACCGCCGTCTGTCCCACGTCGCGGCCGCTCGCGATCTCGGTCTCGTCGAGGGCGCTCGCGGCGCCCGGGCTCCAGAACGCGGCCAGAGGCGTCCCACCGACCGCGGCGTTGGCCACGCCGACCTCTCGGAGTCCGGTGAACGACGCGGCCCACCCCGATCCCAGCTCCACCGCCACCACCCGCTCCATCGCGGGGAGCCGCGGATCGGCGTCTCGGCTGAAGAAGCCGAGGAGCGGCCTCCCTCCCGGGTCGTCGTAGCCCGCATATGGATTCCGGCCGTACGGCCGGTCGTGCCCCGTCTGCCGCGAGAGGACGCGCAGGTCCGGGTACAGCTCGCGCGCCGTCTTCCAGGCGAGCGTGTTCGAGGGTACCCGCCCGAGCTCCCGCCCCACGAGCGCACCGACGATCGCTTCGCCCGTGGCCTGCTGCCACCACGTCTCCGTCTGCCGGTCGTACATCACCAGGTCCGAGTGCCGTAGGCGGCCCGTGGTGCCGAAGTCGAGCACCCGGCCGCCCAGGCGCCGATCGAAGACCAGCGCGGTGTTGCAGAGGGGACAGAAGGTGACCGCCACCGGCAGCCCCGCCACCTCGTCGTTCACGATCTCGTGCCAGATGAGGATGGCGAGGGGATAGGCCTTCGCCACGCCGCCGTTCTCCACCACCATCACCGGGTCCCGGGCGTCCAACCAACGGCCCGCGTCGCGTACCGACTCGAAACGGGGGCGGTCGATCGCCGGGATCCCGTCCTTAGGGGGGCCGCCGGAGACGATCTCCTCGAGCGGCACGGAGTGCCGGGAGAAGTCGGTTTTCCAGACTTCGCCGCCGGCGAGACGCCGCGCGGCAACGTCAGGCTCCTGGGTGCACGCCGGGACGGCGGCCGCCAGCATCGGAAGAATGGCCAGAAGGAGGTGGGAGCGCATTATGATTTCCAGTCCGCCCTACTCGAGTCGGAGCAGGACGCGGAGGGTTCGATCTCAGAAAGTCTCGCGCCTATCCCACCGGAGGAATTCGAGGCGCTCGTCCGCCGAGCTCCCGGTACGCGTAGCCGAGCACCAGTCCATACGCCGCGTGCGCGACCGCCTGCAGCGCCCGTCCCGCCGGAGGAAGCCAGAAGGGGCTCAGCCAGAATGGGAAGAGTTGCGGAAGCAGCCAGAACCCCAGCACGTACAGAACCATCCCGGTGATGAGCCCGCCCGCCAGCGGAGAGATCCTGAGGCGCGGCAGCAGGCCGGCGTAGACCACCCCCACCAGCATGCTGAGCCACAGGTGCACCAGCAGTCCGATCCACACGTCGTCCGGGACGAATCCCGGCGGCTGGACCACCTCGGGACCCCGCAGGAAGCTCCCGGGCACTCGCGTGACCATCCAGGGATCCCGCCCCCGGAGGATGGCGGCCAGGGCCACTATCCCGATGAACGCCGCCTCGGCGAGCAGCGACGCCGTCACCCCGGCCCGGTAATCGGGCCGGGGCTCAGCCACGCGCATCTGCGTCCGCACCTGCTCGGGCGAGGGGCCGCCGCCCCGCCACCCCTCCCTGCGCCCGAGCGGATTCGGGCAGCGAGGCGGCCAGCGTGAGCGCCGAAACGACGGGCGCGATATACATGGCCCGGTGGTAGAACCCACCCCGGTAGTGCTCCATGGAGCTGTCCGCGGCGACGCTGAAGGAGAGCGCGGACGCGCCGAGGTAGAGCTTCCGCGACGCCGCCGTGCGGGCGGACGCTCTCGGCTCCCGGTCCCTTGCGATCCCGAACGCCTCGGCCTCGATCCGCTCCCTCCGCGCTCTACTCAATCCACATTCTCCGTTTCCATCATCGTGCGGGAAGCTCCGCCCAGGTTCCGTCCGGGCACGGCCGCGCCAGGTGGCGGATAGAGGATAGCCGGCGCGGCAATATCCATTCCGTGTTACGAGAATTGTAACACAGAATGCCGAGGCCGCGGGCCGTGCTACCGCGGAGCGAGCCCCCTCTCGGCCTCCAAGGCTTCGAGGTTGAGGCGGATCAGGACGCGCGCGAGCTCGCGCGCGGAGGTCGGGTCGAAGGCGGGAGTGCGCGGGTTCACGACGAAGTTGAGGTCCCTCCCCAGCCGCTGCGCGACGGCGGCCGACGCCAGCACCGGCTCCCCGGGATCGATTCGGGCAATCGCCCGGGCATCGTCCGCGAGGATCACGCGAATCCGACCGGTGAGCTGTTTCCCGGCGAAGATCTGCACCCGCCGGCCGAATCTCGGATCGAGGCAGAGGACCGTGAGGTCGTGCTTCCGGAGGTGGCGCTCGATGGCCCGCGCGGCCGAGGGGTGCATCCGCACGACCACGTACGGCTTCCCCAGCGCCTCGGCCGCGGCGCGAAGCGCGGGCGCGTGGAAGAGCGTGCTCACCAGCAGGTCGGCTTCGCGTATCTCCGCCGGGATCGAATCGACGTCGACCACCGGTACGCCTCCCGAGGTGGAGTGGCTGGAGAGGCGGTCCGCCTCCACGGGGCTCGCGGCGAACCCGAACCACTCCGAGAGCTCCCGACAGATGACCCAGCGGTAGTCCTCGGTGGACTCGATGCAGGCACAGTGCAGCTTCACGGATGCCGTGCAGCGGCGGAGGAGCTCGGGAAGCTCCGGGATTTTCATGCGCCGCCGCCACGCCTCGGCGAGCACCTCATCCGCCACCCACTCGGCCGTCTCCGTGGGCATCTCTCCGCCGACCTTCTCCTGCTCCCGCAGGAAGACGCCCTGGCGGTCCCGAATCTCTACCAGCCCCTCGGCCTCGAGCTCGCGATAGGCCACGGCGACCCTGCGGTGGTCTACCTCCCACTCCCGCGCGACCTCGCGGTACGTCGGGAGCCGGTCTCCGGCCTGGACGTGCCCGATGTGCATCTCCCCGACCACGTGGTTCCGCAGGCGCTCCAGGACACTCGCTCCCTCTCGCACTCGGCACCTCCGCGGTCCGGGTTCGGCCTGGATATGGCACGGCTCATCGCACGCGGAAGCCGCGATACACGATCTGTACCGGGGAGGCGATCTACCGGCGAGGACGCACGCTGCCGAACGGTGGGGATGGCGGGAGAGGGAGGATGCGGGCACGCCGGACTCAGCCGTCGTCCTTCCTGCGACCGGACAGCCTCCGCGCATGAGCGGCGGCGCGCAGGACCAGCGAGGCGACGTCCGTCAGATGGCTCGATCCCTTCTGAAGCACGCGCACGGTCGTGCGGTCCAGAACCCGCCGCTCGGCCCGGGTGAGGGTCTTCGCCGTCAGCACGACGACGGGAACGCGAGACAGCGTGGGGTCCGCGCGCATCGCCTCCAGCACACCGAAGCCGTTGAGCCCCGGCATCATGAGGTCCAGGACGACCACATCCGGCGGCGTGCCGCGCATCTCCGCCAGCGCGCTCTCGCCGTCCACCGCCTCCCTCACGAGCGCTCCGGCCTGCGTCAGCAGCGTGCCCGCGATGCGGCGCGTGTCCGGATCGTCGTCCACGATCAACACATCGTTCCCGCCGGCGAAATCCTCTCCCACCCCGCTCGCGTCGTCGTCGAGGATCGCGAGGGATACGGCCTGGACCAGCTGCTCGGCGGTGAAGGGCTTCGGAACCAGGGTGATCCAGCCGAGGTCGATTCCCGGTGAAGGCGGGTCCGTGGCCGCATCCGGAATCGAGGGGAGGAGAAGAACCGCGGTATCGGAGAGCTCCGGAACGTCGAGCAGTGTGTGGGCGACCCGCCAGGCCGCGCCGCTCTCGCCGGAGATGTCGAGCACGACCAGGCGCGCCTTCTCCCGACGGGCGAAGGCGGCCACCTCACCGGGTCGGGTCGTTCCCACCAGGCGTACCCCGGGATGCACCCGCCGCCCGAGCTCGGCGAGCGCCGCGGCATCATTGCCGAAGGCCACCACCGCCACCACCTGCGGAGTCTCCGCCGGGGCTCCGCCGACCGGGCCCCACGAGGCACCCGGTTCGTCCGCCGACCCGGAGGGGAGCCATAGGGTGAAGCGGGATCCCTTGCCCGACTCGCTCCGAAGCGTGAGGTCGCCTCCCATGGCGCGGGCCAGTCTGCGGCTGATGGTGAGACCGAGACCCGTACCTCCCTCCCGCCGCGTCGACGTGGCGTCCACCTGCACAAAGGGATCGAACACGCGACGCCTCTGCTCGGGCGCGATCCCGGCTCCGGTATCCTCCACGTCGATGGTCACCCATGGCCCCGCCCCCGCCGTCTCGGCCTCCGGGTCCGCCTCCTCCACGAAGCGGCAGCGGAGCGTGATCCGCCCTCCGGCCTCGGTGAACTTCACCGCGTTGGAGAGGAGGTTGAGCAGGATCTGCCGCACCCGGTTCTCGTCGCCAAGGTACAGCGTATCGGCCGCGCAGGACGAGTCCCTCACCTCGATCCCCTTCTCCGCCGCCTGCGGAAGGATCATCGACAGCGCCGCCTGCGCGCTCTCGACGACGCGCGCCGGCCTCCGCTCGATCGCGAGCTCGCCCGCCTCGACCTTGGCGAGGTCGAGGATCTCGTTGATCAGTCCGATCAGATGCCGTCCGCTCGATTTGACCCGCTCGACGTAGGAGCCCTGCTTCTCGTTGAGCGGCCCCGCGACCCCGACCTCCAGCAGATCCGCGTATCCGATGATGGCGTTGATCGGGGTACGGAGCTCGTGACTCATGTTGGCGAGGAACTGGCTCTTGGCCCGGTTCGCGTCCTCGGCCTCGGCCCGCGCCGTTTCCGCGAGCAGCTGGGCGGCTTCGGCGTTGTTCCGGGCCGATCGGGCGACCTGAAGCAGCCGCTCCCGGTCCTCCTCCGCGGCGGCGCGCTGGACGGCGAGGGCGATGCCGTCCGCCACCACTCCGAGCGTGCCCAGCGCCGCGTCCGACAGCGCGCGACGCGCGAAGATCGCCAGCACCCCGACCACTCGTCCGTCGACCAGCAGCGGATAGCCCGCGAAGGCGACCATCCCCTCCCGACGTGCCCACGTCTTGTCGCTCACCCGCGGATCGTTCGGGACGTCGTTGGTCAGGTGCGGCCGCCCCTCCGCGGCGATACGGCCGATCTTGAGCGCGCCGACCGGCACGCGGCCGTGCTCGCCGTCCAGATGGGTGTACATGCCGGCACTGGCCTGAAGCTCCAGCACCTGATCGTCCTCGTCCAGCGTCCAGATGCGCGCGAACGCGGCGTCCAGATCCTCGACGACGATCTCGGCGCACCGGGCCAGCACCTCCCGGAGCGGGCCTCCCCGGGTGAGCGTCCCGCCGACGCTCGCCAGCAGGGCGGCCTCCCTCGCCCGTTGGAGAAGCTCCTCCGACCTCTCTTCGGCTTCCTTTCGCGCCCGCGTCGCCTCCACCGCCCGCGCCTCCAGCTCCGCGTTGATGCGCTGGAGCTCGTCGTTGGACATCTCCACCTCGAGCTGGGTCTCCTCGAGCTGTCGCGCCTGCGCCTGCAGCTCCTCCGCCTGCGCCTCCAGCTCGGCCGTCTGCTCCTCCATGGCCTGCCGGGCGCGCATCGCCTCCGTCACGTCACGGATCGACAGTACCGCACCCGTCTGCGTGCCGGTTTCGTCCACGACGGGAGATGCGCTCCCCTCAGCGATCACCTCGGTGCCGTCGGGACGCCGGATCCTCCACTCGGCGCTCGCCACGGATTCGCCGCGACGTACCGCCCGCGCGAGCGGAAGCTCGTCGGAAGGGTACGGCATGCCCTCGGCGGTGAACAGCCGGAATACCTGCGAGTACTCCTCCGGCGCGACCTCGAAATCCGTCACCCCGTGGATCCTCCGGGCCGCGTCGTTGACGAAGGTGATCCGCCCCTCGGCATCGGCGACCACCACTCCTTCCGCCACCTGACGGAGGATGTCGGTGAGCTGGGCCGCGTCGTGAGGAGCAGGGGTCCGGCGCTCTTGCATCACTCGGGACCTGCGTGGACGTGAGAGATCGATCCCGCTCGGATCGGGAACGCCACCGGCGGCACGCTCGCTTCCCGAGCGCCGGCGACGAGGCGTGCTCTCCCTGGCGGTGAGGCGTGGTGCGACCCGCAGACAAGTGAGATCGTAGGCATCTCGATCTCTACGGCGGGGAGAGCCGATCGAGGCTCCGGCATCGACGGTGGCGTGGGAGTAGCTGCGGAGGGCCAGTAAGCATATTCGAGGCTGTTCGCGTAGGCAAGTCCTCCTTCCGGCGCCGGCCTGTAGCCGACGTACCGGTCGCGTGGGGCGGCGGCCGGCACGCTGGAATCTACGACTTTCGATCGCTCCGCGCCTAGGTCCCGCTCAGAGCACCATCGTCACCGAATGGAGCCCCGTCGCGCCGTCGGGCCGCGCGGGGGTATCCTCGGCTACCTGCGGGGTACCGTCTCCCTCCCGGCAGCGCACGGTGAACGTGTGTCGTCCCTGCGAGAACGGCCACTCGTAGCGCCAGACCACCCAGGTCCGGTCGGAGAGCGGCTCGCGCAGCTCCGCCTCCCGCCATGGACCGTCGTCCACCCGCACTTCGACTCGCGAGATCCCATCCGCGCTGGACCCAGTAACCCGGTTCCCATGCGTCGATCGCCTCGATGCTCTCGATCCACTTCGGCTGCTTCATGCCGAAGCGGTCCGGGATGTGGATGCGCAGCGGAAAGCCGTGCTCCGCCGGCAGCGGCAGGCCGTCCCATGCGTAGGCGAGCATGATCCGCTCGTCGTCGCGGACGTCGGCGAGGGCGACGGTCTCGTGGAAGCCGTCCACCGAACGAATCCGTAGGTGGGTCGCGCCGGCGCGGATCCTGAGGTCGGGGAGCAGCGTCTGCAGGCTGACCCCGGTCCAGCGCTGGGTGCTGATCAGATCTCCGGCGACGCGGTTGGAGATGCACTCCAGCGTGATGAAACCGTCGATCAAGGGGTAGCCGCGCAGCTCGTCCAGCGTGAGCTCGAGCGGTTGCTCGACTAGGCCGCCGATGCGCAATCGCCACTCGGCCTCCGATACGATGGGCGGCCGCGTGTTGATGTCGACGCGGTAATGCTCGTCCACGGGCGTGAACTCCGGACGGGTGCCGGTGACGGGCGCGACGGCGGAGCCGGCGTTCGGCAGCCGACCGGTTGCCGACCACGGGTCGGCTCGCGACGCCAGCCGTGCGTCGCGAGCGCGCTGCGCCGCCCAGGTGCCGAGCCCCGCACCGGCGAGGGTGATCGTCGCCGATGCCGCACCAAGACGGACCATGAAGCGGCGGCGGTCGATCGGGGCGATCTGCGGGGCGGGGTCGTCCGCGGCCGGCGCGCCGGAGAGCCGGTGGTGGACCCAGGCGATGGCGGCCCCCCACGCGCCGAAGACGAGGAGAATCCAGATCGAGCTCGGTAGAGCGCCGGCCGGAGCGGTCCGGTTCACCTCGAGGCTGATCAGCATGACGGGCACCCCGATGGCGAGGCCGAGCAGGGTTCCCGCCAGGTACCCGCGTCCGGTCTGGCGCCGCCGCAGCCAGGCGAACAACACGACGCCGGCGACGATTCCGGTGATCCCCAGGCCGGCGATCGCCAGCGTCTGTTCGGCCGTTTTCGCGACGGTGGAAGTCTCGCCCAGATTCAGCCCCCGAATGGTGTCGACGATGGCGTCGATGCCGAACGTGACGACTCCTCCCGGCAGCACGCGCCCAATCCAGTCGAAGACGTCAAAAGGGACGAAGGGAACTCCCGCGAGCTGCCGCGCCAGGAAGAGCACCGCGATGAGGGACGCGGTGATCAGAGCTCCGGTCAGCATTCGAGATGTGCCTCGATCTCAGCGAGACGGACTGGGTCGACAGCGTCGTCGAGGAACTCCCGAATCGCGCGGACCACCATCTCACAGTCCGGCGGGACCAGGACGACGACGGAGTGATGAGGCTCCGGGAGTGAACGTACGCCACCCCCAGAACGCGCGCAGGAAGGTCTCCTGCGTCAGGTCGTCCGCCTCCCTGTCCGTCGCGGGTGAGCTGGCGTGCGGACCGCGCCACGTCCTCGATGAAGGGCAGGGCGACGCTCTCGAAGTCCCAGGGGGCTCGCTACTTCGGATCATCGGCATCGCGTCGCGGCCGGCGTAGGTCGCGAGCGCACGAGTCTCCCGGCTGGCTTCGGGGGTCCCGCGGACGTCTATTGCGGCGCCCCCCGCCCGGCCGCCCGCTCGATCGCCTCGACGACGATCCCCGGGGTGAGCACCGCGGGAAGGATCTCCGGTTCCACGGCCGGATCGGCCGGGTAGACGACGTAGAGCGGCACTCCGCTCCTCCCGAACGCCTCGATCGCCTGCGCGATGACGGCATCGCGATTCGTCCAGTCGGCGACGAGCGGGGCGACGTCGGCGTCAGCGAAGGCGGCGACGACCGCATCCGTACCGAGCGCCACGCGGTCGTTGACCTTGCAGGAGAGGCACCAGTCGGCGGTGAAATCGACGAAGATGGGCCGCCCCTCCGATCGCAGGGCGCGGACCCGCTCGGGCGAGAACTCCTCCCAGGCGATCGCCGAGCCGCCGGTCGCCCGGACGATCGGACGATCGGGAGTCCAGGCGCCCCGGATCGCGATCGCCGCGCCGCCGAGGGCGATCATCGCGGCGGCGGTGCGCACCGCCCTGGACGGGGCGCGCCCGCCGACCCGCCCGTAGATCCAGCCCGCGAGACCGAGCGAGGTCAGCGCGAGCAGGAGGAGAGCCGTCGAATCCATGCCCGCCTGGTTTCCGAACACCCACACGAGCCAGACGACCGTGGCGTAGAGAGGAAAGGCGAGTGCCTGCTTGAGAGTTTCCAGCCAGGGCCCGGGTCGCGGCAGCCGGCGGAGCAGCGCGGGAATGGACGAGAGGATCACGTAAGGGGCTGCCAGGCCCATCGCCAGCGCCGTGAACACGGCGAGTCCGACGATCGGCGGCTGGACGAGCGCGAACCCCAGCGCGGCACCCATGAAGGGAGCGGTGCACGGCGTCGCGACGAGCACCGTCAGACCGCCCGTCAAGAACGAATCGCGGTAACTGCCGCCGCCTCCGACCGTGCCGAAACGCGTCAGGCCCATCCCGATCTCGAACAGCCCGCTCAGGTTGAGCGCGAGCCCGAACAGGAGGAGCGCGAGCAACCCGACGATGACGGGAGACTGGAGCTGAAAGCCCCAGCCGAGGCTCTCGCCGCCCGCCCGGAGCGCCATGAGAGCGCCGGCGAGCACCCAGAAGCTGACCAGCACTCCGGCGCCGAAGGCGAAGCCGTGTTTCCGTGCCCGCCCCGATTCCACGCCCCCGTTCTCCACGAAACCGAGCACCTTCACCGACAGGACGGGGAAGACGCACGGCATGAGGTTCAGGATCAGCCCGCCCACAAGGGCGAACAGGAGCGCGGCCGGCAGACCGGCTGCGCCTGTGCGACCCGCGACCGTCGGCGCCTCCGGCGGGCGACCGAGGGGCGCCATGCCCTCAGGTACGCCGCCGGTAGCGAACACCTGCGCCGCTGCGACAGGATCGACGGCTTCCGCCGCCACCGCGTCCGGGGCCTCGGAGACGGGTGCCTCGATCCACCACGCCTGCGGCATCTCGGACCCGACGTCCGCGACGAGCAGCCCGCCGAGACGTTCCCGATAGTCGTCCGCGAAGTAGTTGCGCGGTATTTCCATCCGGATGACGTTGTCGATGCGAGCCACCCGCTGCGGGGCCGCATGCTCGACGACGTCGGGGACATCGGCGAAGAAGTATGGCGCGGGAAGCGAGGCCGGGTCCGGAGTTCCGCCCGCTCCCGTGGGCGCGATCTCGAGCACGTACGCGGCCTCCCCGCTGTCGCCGCCCTTCGTCCATGCGCGGACCGACCAACCGTAGGCGCGGCCGGGCAGCCGGGCCTCGGTATCAGCGAGGGTGGCGGCCCAGTTCTCGTCCTGCTCGGGCGGGGTGGGGCGGATGGGAAGGGTGGTCGCGATGTCCGCCAGCGCGATAAGGCAGACGTCGGCGCACACCTGGTAGTCGGCCGCGCCCCGAATCTCGATCTCCGTTCCGGGCGCCAGATCCGCGGGCGGCGTGATCTCCACCAGCACGAACACCTGGCCTTCGTACCCGTAGCTCATCAGTGGCGGTGCCGGGAGGAGATGCGGGATCGGCCACTGCAGCGGACCCGCCTCGAATCCGTCGGGGAGCGACCAGTCCATGAAGAGCTCGTCGCCCGCGTCTCCTCCGTTGATCCAGTAGGTGTGCCAGCCCGGATCGACCGTGATGTGTACCGCGAGCGTGAAGGGAGTGCCCGGCTGGATCGACGTCACCGATGAGACGAGCTCGATTTCGCTGTACGGCGTCCCGTCGTCGCCGGCCGGCGCCTGGGGGACAGGCGCGTCCTGGGCCAGCGCGGAACCGCCGCTCGCCGACATCGCGGCCGCGAGGACGATCGACCGCACGTATCGGGTCCAACCCATCGTCAGAGTCATCTCGCGTCGCGATCGAGTGGGTGCTGCCAAGAATCTCCGCGTCCGGCGGTCCGATACAAGAATCGGTCTGCCCGGCGATTGGTTCCATCGGACGGATCGTGGAACCATTCCGTGTCGATGTCGATTCGTATGGAGTATACCCCGCCCTACCCCGAACCCAGGGATTCCGATGAAGCTACGATGGCTGTCTGGAACCGCTCTGCTCCTGATCGTGGCGGTCGCCACGACGGTCCGTCCCGCGTCGGCGCAGATGCCGGCGCTCGGACCGGCCGACGGCCGCGACCTCCCCCCGATCGACCTCGGCCGCGTGACCGTCGGCTCGATCGCGCCCGACTTCACGCTGGCACGGTTCAGGGGCGACACGTTTACTCTATCGGACCTTCGCGGTTCGAAGAACGTGGTTCTCGTGTTCTATCGCGGCTCGTGGTGTCCCTACTGCATGACTCAGCTCACCGAGCTCCGCCACCTGCTGGACGACGAGCTCAAGTCGGATACCGAGCTGGTCGTCTTGTCGATCGACGGGGACGAGGGGAACAACCGCGCCTTCCAGCGAATCGCCCGCGACGACGGCGTGGAGCCGGACTACGTCTTCCTGTCGGATCCCGAGAGCGCGGTGATCGGCCGCTATGGCGTGCTCAATCCGAACGGCGGGCGACGCGGGGCGATCCCTCACCCGGCCGCGTACGTCATCGACAAGGAAGGGAGGGTGCGGTGGGTCGACGTGCAGACGGACTACACCGTCCGCCCGTCGAACGAGGAGATTCGCGACGCTCTGCGGGCGGTGACTCGGTAGCGGACGCCGGCGACGGGCGGCCGGCACCGCGGTACGGAGCCCGCCTCCTGTCGCGGTCTCCCCGGTCTTCTAGAAGTAGGCGCGGTAGAGCACGGCGAGATTGCGCCCGGGACCGGGGGCGAATTCCTTGATCCGGCTGGCGGCCTCGCGGTGAAGCTCGTCGGTCAGGTTCTCCGCGCGCACCATGAGGGAGTGGAGCACTCCGCCCCAGCGAATCCTCGCCCCGGCCGTCAGCCGGACCACCGTATGGGCCTCGGTGGGCCGCTCGTCGGCGGGACCCACCCGGTCCTGGCGGAACTCGTGGTGCAGGTCGCCGCCGAGCGAGAAGCGGCCGTCGTCCCATCGGGCGCTCGCGCCCAATCGCGGGGCCGGCATGAAGGAAAGAGGTGTGCCGTCGTCCCGCTCCGCGAGCACCAGGTCCCCCATCAGCCCGAGCGCCAGGTCGGATCGCGCAGCCAGCTCCACCGATCCCTCGACCCCTCGCAGCGTCGCGGGAGCCTGCGAGTACTCCAGCACCGGCAGCCGCACTCCTCCGATCAGCGAGTCGCCCCGCCCCGCCAGGTGCACGAAGTCGTCGATGGAGTTCTGCCAGGCGGCGAGCTGTCCGTTCCACCGCGTCCCGCGCCCGCGGACCACCAGCTCCGCCGAGCGGCCCCGCTCAGCGCGAAGGGCGGGATTCCCGACCTCGACCGACCCGGTCCCGGCATGCGGCGCGCCCGAGAAGAGTTCCTCCACCGTCGGCGCCCGGAAGGAGCTCGCCACGCTGAACGCCGCCGACACGCCCCCACCGACCGGGACCCGCACCCCCGCCGACCCCGACGCGGACCGGAAGAGTCGCGAAACGCCCGCACCGAACTTCGGGCTCCCGTGCGACTCCACCTCGTAGCGGTCGAAGCGTCCCCCGAGCTGCAGCGCCGGCGCCTCCTCCGCGCCGCCGAGCGCGATCTCCTGGTAGCCGAAGGCCCCCAGGGCCCGCGAGTCGGCCGCGGGGGTGAGCGCCGACGGCCCCGTCGCGGAGTAGCGCTTGAGAAGCCCCGACGCGCCCCACGCCCCCTCCGCGAAGGGCCCCATCCGACCCTGGCGCGCCAGCACGCTCGCGGTGCGGGTCTCCAGAACGAACCGCTGCAGGAGGTCGCCGCCTCGGGCATCCAGCTCCTCGTGCGAGTAGTCCTGCGCCGTCCCCTCCACCCGAACCGAGGGGAGAGGCGCCGACGGGAGCGTCAGCTCGGCGCGGCCGATCCACTCCGCGCGCGCCCCCTCGAGCGTCACCGGGTCCGACCCGGGAGGAACCGGAAGGCCATAGGCGAAGTCGTACAGCCGCAGCGCTCCCCCGCCGACCAGCCGCGACCCGACGAATCCGGCGCCCAGGGCGGCGTTGCGGTTGCGGAAGCCGGTGTTCCCCAGCCGGTCGCCCAGCACGGGGTCGTCGGGGATGCGCATGTCGCCCGTGTTCCGAGCCCCGGCGCGGAAGGAGAGGGCCCAGCTCTTCCCCACCGGCATGCCCCCGCGGACCGAGGCCGACCCGCCCGGGTAGGCGGACTCCGTCTGGGCTCCCACGCTCCATTCGGCGCGCGCGGGGACGCTCGTCGGGACGTCGCCCGAGATCACGTTCACCACGCCACCCAGGGCGTTGTTCCCGTAGAGCAGAGTCGCGGGGCCGCGTACGACCTCCACCCGCTGCGCCGCGAGCGGATCGATGGTGACCCCGTGGTCGTCGGCCGAGCCGGCGAGGTCGCCGGTGCGATGTCCATCCTGGAGCACCAGGATCCGGTCGCCCGTCAGGCCCCGAAGCACCGGCGCCGTGGCGGCCGGGCCCATCGCCCGCACCGCCACCCCGGGCTGCGCCCTCAGCGACTGCGCGACCGTCCCCGACAGCTCCCGCTCCAGCGCGCGTCCCGAGAGCTGCGTGGTCGCCTGCGCCACCGCCCGCGAGTCGCGAACCGACGGCGTCGCGGTCGCCTGCACCCCGGGGAGGGTGAGGGGGGTGCGGCGAAGGGCCACCTCCACCGTGGTCGACCCCCTCCCCACCGTCACCTCCCTCTGCTCCGGGGCATAGCCGATCAGCGAGACCTGCACCCGGTGCTCCCCCGCCGGGAGCGGGCGGAGGCGGAACCGCCCGTCGAGATCCGTGAGAGTGCCGCGGCCGCTCGTCACCAGCACCACCTGAGCCTGGGCGAGCGGGCGGCCGTCATCGTCTCGCACCGTCCCCTCGATCGCCCCCTGCTGCGCTGCCGCCGGTGTGCTCGCCCAAAGCACGAGCAGGAGCGGTACCGCACCCGATCCCCCGCCTCGGGACCGCCTCATCCTCGCCCATGCAAGCATCGATTACCGTGACCTGAAATAATGTTTTAACCTAATCTAAATAGATCGATAGGGTACCTCTTCCTTCCTCGGCTGTCAAGGCGCTCGATCGCCGAGTGGACCGTCCCGGCTCGCAGTGATGCCGGCGAACGGCTGCGTGGGGGCGTGCAAAAGGGCCCGACCTCGCGGCCGGGCCCTCCATGCGTCCCGAAGCGGCTCGTGGCGCGCCGTCCCTCAGAAGAGGGTGAGGCCGATCAGTACCTGATTGCTTTCGAAGCCGGAATCCTGCTGTCCCGCGATCGAGCCGCTGACCCGGCGGAACTGCGCATCGATCCCCAAGAAGGGGCTGGGCTGGAAGCGGACGCCGAACTGGTATCCCAGGTCGCCGAAGTCCACCTCCGGCCGCACCATGTTCTCCACGTCGTCGAGCGAGTAGGTACCCATCCCCACGTGCACCCCCGCATAAGGGGCGAGGGAAAGGAAGGGGAGCTTCAGGAAGTAGTTGGCCTCGCCGAGCACGACGAGGCTGCCCCGAGACGCGTCGAAGTCGTCGGGGCTGCCCGAGGTGTAGCCGGAGATGCCGACCCCCAACCCCAGGGGGAGCACGACCTCCGCGCCCAGGTTCCAGCCCGCCGCCTCGGAGAGGGAGAGGCTGCGGGCCGGGTCGTCCACCGAGCTGCGATTGAAGACCGCGCCGCCTTTGAGGGCGAAGCCGTCCTGCGCCGCCGCCGGAGAGCCGGCAGCCGCCGCAAGCCCCACCGTCAGAAGCCCCAGACAGAATGCTCGCTTCATTTCCATGTCTCGTGAACGGTGTCGACCGTATCGGAGCGGATCCATGCGCCGCCCCCTCCCCGCCGCGGGCGCCAGCGTCCGCCCGTCAGGTGCGTGTGCGACACCCGTCCGGAGGGATTTGTTCCGGCCCGCCGGCTCCCGGCGACCGCTGGCGCCCGCGTCTCCACCCTCCAGCCCAGCCGCTGGTTGAATCGGAGGTCGAGCACGAGGTCCTCGCTCGATACGGAGCGGGAGCGCAACCAGCGCAGCTCCCCCCGCAGACCCGATCCGCCCAGCGCGGCGAGGACCTCCGCGGGGAAGTCGTAGGCGGGGCGAGGGATGCCCGACCCGTTATAGGTCGCCGTCGCCGTGTCGCCCCGCAAGTCCATCGACCAGAAGGCGCTGAGGGGCGCCGGCGAAGAGACGCCGCCGGGAAGGGCGACCTCGAACCGCACGCCCTCCCCCGGCTCCCGCGTCAGCGAGTCGGAGCTCCCCGGGCCGGCCGCGAACCAGCGGATCTGGCGCGGGAGGAAGTCGGCCGCCCCCTCCACCCGCGGCAGCCACACGGTGAAGGGGATCGACTCCAGCCCCACCGCCGACAGCGCGAAGCGCCGCTGGTAGCGCAGGACGCCGTTCTCGTCCACCGTCGGCGCGATCGGCACCCCGAGCGCGACCAACGTATCCCCGAGCACCCGCAGCCTCTCCCCCAGCGGCGTGTAGCCGGGGTCGATCCGGGCGGTGAAGCAGAGGACGGCCGAATCGGCCGCGGCCGGTGCCTGGTCGGCGCAAGCCGCACGCGCCGGACCGTCCGCGAGGTCGAAGCCGACCTCCACGCGGGTGGCGCGGGCGAGCTTCAGCCCCACCGGGTCCACAAACTCGATGCAGCCGGCGAGGAGCGCGAGAAGTGGGAGGAGCCGCGCCGCCCCCGTCACGGCTTCCTCGCAAGATATTCCGCTTCCAACTCCCACGGCCGGTTCTCGTAGCGCTTGAAGGCGAGCGAGAGGCCGCCGGTCACGAGGGGAGAGAGGTTGAGATCCACCAGGCGGCCGAGCCGTGCCCCGCCGGGGACCCGCGCCTGCAACCACTCCTCCGCCGGATCGGTCCAGGTCGAGAAGAGCTGGTCGTACTGGATGACGTGCGCGCGCTCGTGGGCGAAGTCCCTCTCGAAGTCCAGCCCCGCGAAGTCGCTGAGGTAGATGGCGCCGGCACGCGTGATCCCCGCGGCGGCGGGGTCGTCGGGGTCGCCGGCGCCGTATCCGCGGATCAGCCGATCCTCCACCCGGAATACGGGAGCACCGCTGGAGAGGCTCGCCCCCGCATCCCACTCCAGCTCCGGAGTCGCGACCGCGTAGCCGGTGACCACCAGCGTCACCAAGTCGAGCTTCGGCCGCACGCGCGGCCCCGCCGCCCCGGCCTCGACGTAGAGCCGCACCGGTCCCAGCGGGAGGATCAGCCGTTGCAGGCTCGGACGCGCCTCGGAGGCGTTCCGCACGACGGAGGAGCCCACCGCCGCCACCTCCCGGCCCGCCAGCCCCGCTCCCGCGAAGCGCTCCACCGCCAGGCGCTTCCCGCCGTAGATCAGCGAGCCGCCGAGCGTGCCGCGCGAGAAGCCGTCCTGGAAGGAGCCGCCCCGCGCCGCCTGCATCACCCCCGCGGTGAGGCCGCCGAGGAGCGCGTTGACGCCGAGCCCGGTCAGCTCTCCGACCCACCCCGGCGGGTCGAGCGGGGGCCGAGGGGTCTGGGCGGCGGTCGGGGGGGCGAACGGGAGCGCGGCCGCTCCGCAGAGCAGGAGGCGGAGGACGGGCACGGGTTTCATCGTTTCCTCGGTCGGGGATCCCGCACCTCCCGCGGCGGGAGGCGATGTGCCGTATACCCGTCCGGAGCCCGCGGGTTGCGCGCCGCCGGCCGGAAGCGGCTCGCTTACCGCATCCGGGCGAGGCCGTGACCCCGCCGTGATCCCCGGCCGCTACCGTTCATGCCGCGACCGCGGAGGCGCCACCCGCACCCCCGCACCGGGCGAACTCACCAAGGATGGAGACGACATGCGAGAGCCGTGGGAGATCTTCTTCGAGGAGTGGCGGGCGGTCGCCCGCGCGCAGGGCGAGCCGCCGGTGAAAGAGGAGCGGGACACGAGTCGTCTCGCGGCCGCCACCAGCCGCGCCGCCTCCGCGACCATGGCGGCGCTGCGGGGCTCGCTCGATTGGTCGCTCATCCACTCGTGCATCCTGGTGGGGCGGTTCGTGGAGGCGGCGGACCGCTGGACGTGGGAGAGCTGCGGGGAGGAGCGGCTGCGGGAGAGTCTGGTCTCGGTGTGGGCTGCGGAGCGCGGCCTCTGCCGCATCGAGCGGGAGCGCCGCCTCGCCACCGAGGCCGTTCTCGCCGCCGCGGGCGGTATGCCGCCCGCATGGCGGCCCGGCCGCGACGAGGTGGCCGGCGAGCTCCAGGCGTGGTGAAGAGCTATCGGCGATCAGTCATCCGTCTGTGGAGGCCGATCGCCCATGGCCGATGCGAATAACCGATGGCCGATAGCCGATAGCTACTCCGCCCTGAAGCGGTAGCCGAAGCCGCGTACGGTCTCGACCCACTCGGCGCCCCCGCCCAGCTTGGAGCGTAGACGCTGCACGTGCATGTCGACGGTACGGGTGGTGATCCGGGCGGTGACCTCCCAGACGGTCTCGAGGAGCTGGCGGCGGCTCTGCACGCGTCCGCGCCGCTCCATGAGCACCTGCAGGAGCTTGAACTCGGTGGGGGTGAGCTCCAGCGGCTCGCCGTCGAGGGTGGCGCGGGCGGCACCCGCGTCGAGCACGAAGGGTCCCACGCGCAGCACCCGGCCCGAGCGCTCCTCCGGCGGCGCCTGCCGCACCCGCCGCAGCACCGCCCCCACCCGCAGCACCAACTCTTGCGGCGAGAAGGGCTTCGCCAGGTAGTCGTCGGCCCCCAGCCGCAACCCCTCCAGCCGGTCCTGCTCCTCGCGCCGGGCGGTCAGCAGGATGACGGGGATCGTCCCCGTCTCGGTGCGGCGGCGCAGCTCGCGCAGCACCTCGAGCCCCGAGGTGCCGGGGAGCATCAGGTCGAGCACGATGAGGTCCGGCGGCTCCGACTCGACAGCGTGGATCGCCTCGGGTCCGTCCGCGGCGGTCCGCACGCGGTACGACTCGCGGGCGAGGTGGTAGGCCACCAGCGCGGAGATGTCCGGCTCGTCGTCCACCACGAGTATATGGGCGTTCATCGGGACTCCGTTTCAAGGTCGTCGGGGCTTTCCATCTTCCGCCGGACGATAGCGGATCGGGATCGTGACGCCGTATCGGGAGTGTAACGGATTGGTCGTCAGTCGGAGGGTAGCGCGCGGCGGCCGGAGGGAAAGGGGACCAAAGACCGACGACCCTTCGCCCAGGGGGAACGGGGTGGAGGGGCCTGGGTACCATTCGGCCCATGCTCGTCCTCGCGCTCCTCGGCCTCCTGCTTTCCGCTCCCGGCGGCGAGCCGCTCCCCGGGCTCCTGGTGGACCGGCGCCTCGCGGAGGCCGGGGCGCTGGCGGTCGGGGACACCGTGCGGGTCCGCGCCCTCGCCGGCTCGGGCGGGGCTCGCCCCTTCGTCGTCGAAGGGATCTTCGAGCGGGCCGCCGACCCCAGCCGCATCTCCCGCAACGACTTCGAGGTCCGCTTCCACCTCCCCGACCTCGAGGCGCTCCTCCCCGTGCACGATCGCGTGGACCGCTTCGCGGTGGCGCTCGTCCCTGGCGCCGCGCCCGACTCCGCGGCGCGCTGGATCGAGAGCCTCGCCTACGGGACGAGCGCCTATGGCAGCCGCGAGCTCGCCGAGGAGGCCAGCACGACCTTCGCCGTCATCAGCCGCTTCCACCGGGCCATCGGCGTGGTCACCGTGCTGGCGAGCGGCATCTTCCTCCTCTGCGTCATGATCATCCGCGTCGACGAGCGTCGGCGCGACGTGGGGGTGCTGCGGCTGATCGGGATCTCGCGCCGCACCGTCTTCGCGGCGGTGGTGCTGGAGGCGATCGGGATCGCGGCGGTGGGGAGCGTGGCGGGGGTGCTGGTGGGGGCGCTGATCTCGCGCCTGGTCAACCTCCATTACGCCGCCGTGTACGATACCACCCTGCGCTTCGCCCTGCTCACGCCGCGGATCCTCCTGCTGGCGGGGGCGCTCGGGCTGGTGCTCGGAGCGTTCGCCGGGGGTCTCGCGGCGCTGCGCGTCGTGCGCGTCCCCCCGGAGCGGCTGGGGGAGCGGTGATCGTCGCGCTCTCTCTCCGCTCGCTCGTCCGGAGGCGCAGCCGCACCCTGCTCGCGCTGGCGGGGATCGCCGTATCGGCGGCTCTCCTCCTCGACATGACGATGCTGGCCTCGGGGCTCACCGACTCCTTCGGCGACCTCACGCGGGCGCAGGGCTTCGGGCTTCGCGTCACCCCGCGGGGTACCCTTCCCTTCGACAGCGAGGCGGGGATCCCCCGGGCGGCGGCGGCGGGAGAGCGGATCGCCGTCCTCCCGGGCGTGCGGGCGGTGGCGCCCGTCCTGGGGGCGCAGCTCTACCTCGTCCGTGGCGACAGCGCCGGAGAATCGCTCTTCACCGTCGGCGTGGATCCCCGGGCGCAGATGCTCTACACCCTCGCCGAGGGGCGCGAGCCGGCCTCCGCCGGGGAGGTGGTGGTCAGCGCGCCTCTCGCGGAGGCGTACGGAGTAGGCCCCGGCGATCCGCTTCCGCTGGCGGCCGAGCTGGACCTCTCGCTGGGCCGCCCACGCGGAGTGCGCGTCTACCGGGTGAGTGGAATCGGCGACTTCCTCTACGACGCCGCGGGGCAGCGTTCGCTGGCCCTTCCGCTGGCGGAGGCGCAGCGGCTCACGGGGCGTCCCGACGAGGTCTCCCTCTTCGCGGTCGCCGGCGAGCCCGGCGCCGACGAGGACGCGCTGGCGCGCCGCGTGGAGGCGGCTGTCGAAGGGATTTCGGTGTACTCGACCGCCGAGCTGATGCGCGCGATGGACCGGCGCCTCCTCTACTTCAAGCAGCTCGCCACCATCCTGGGGAGCATCGCGCTGGTGGTGACGGCGCTGCTGGTCTCCACGATCATCACGATCGGAGTGCGGGAGCGGTTCGGCGAGATCGCGACCCTCCGGGCGATCGGGGTGCCGCGCGCGCGGCTCCTGCTGGGGATCGTCAGCGAGGGGCTCACGCTGAGCGCGGCCGGGTGCCTTCTCGGACTGCCCCTAGGACTCTGGATGGCGGAGCGGCTCGACCGCATCCTGCTGGCCTTCCCCGGGATCCCCGCCCGACTGTCCTTCTTCGTCTTCGACGCGGAGCGGGTGGCGCTCGCGCTGGTGGTGGTGGTCGCGACCGGAGCCCTCTCGGGCCTGGTCCCCGGCGGCGGCGCGCTCCGCACCCCGCTCGGTCGGGCGCTGCGGGAGGAGGCGGAATGAGGAATGGAAGAGCACCCGGGAAGGAAGGTGCCGGGTGACCGTTGATGACGCTGTGATCGACGCGCGGGGGGTGGTGAAGGAGTACCCGTACGCTGGCGACGCGGTGCACGCGCTGAGAGGGGTGGACCTGCGCGTGGAGCGCGGCGACTGGGCTGCGATCGTCGGACCCTCGGGGTGCGGCAAGAGCACCCTTCTCAACGTGCTCGCGGGGATCGATCCACCGACGCAGGGGACGGTGCGGCTCCTCGGCGAGCCGCTGGAGGCGCTGGGCGAAGGGGAGAGGTCGAGACTACGCCTCCGCTCCGTGGGCTTCGTCTTCCAGCGCTTCCACCTCCTCTCCGTGCTCACGGCGCTGGAAAACGTGGAGCTCCCGATGGCCGAGGCGGGGGTGGCGAAGCGGGAGCGGCGCGAGCGGGCGCGGGAGCTGCTCGACTACGTGGGGCTGGGGCACCGGCTCGGGCACCGCCCCCCGCAGCTCTCCGGGGGAGAGCAGCAGCGGGTCGCGATCGCGCGGGCGCTGGGCAACCGTCCCGGGCTCCTCTTCGCCGACGAGCCCACCGGAGAGCTCGACGGCGGCACGGGCGAGGAGGTGCTGCGCCTCTTCGAGCGCCTCAACGCGGACGGCGCCACCCTCGTCACCGTCACTCACGACGCGAAGGTGGCCGACGCCGCCAGCCGCATGATCCACATGGCGGACGGGAGAATCGTTTGATCCTCCGCCTGGTCCTCGCCGAGCTCCGCCACCGCCCCGGGCGGGCGGCCTTCCTCCTCTCCGGGTACGCGCTGGGTGTGGCGGTGATGGTGGTGCTCCTCGCCGTCGGAGAGGCGATGCTGGAGCAGGCGCGGGACCGCGCGCTGGTGGGCGGGGGCGACGTGGTACTGGTTCCCGCCGGCATCAGCGCGGAGATGCTGAAAGCCGGCGGCGCGACCGCCCTCTTCCTTGGGATCGACCAGGCGCGGTTCGTCCAGCGACGGATGCTGGAATCGGAGCGCGCCCGCCAGGAGTACGGCGTCCGGGCGTCCAGCCCGCTCCTCGACGGGAAGCTGGTGGTCCTCTCCGCCCGTGGGGCGGAGTGGCAGGGGCTGGCGACGGGCGAAATCCCGAGCCGCGCGGGCGCCGTGGGCGCGGCACCCGAGCTGCTCTCGGGCGCGTGGCGGGACAGTCCCGCCGACCAGCGCTGGATCGAACCCTCCCTCGACCAGCTCTACGAGGGGATCGACCGCTTTCACCTTCCGACGGGCGCGGCCGCCGCCGACTCCACCTGGGCGGAGTGGCACTACTTCAACTTCGTCCTCGACCGGGACCGCTGGCTCTACCTCACCTTCCTGGTGGGCGGGCGGGTAGGTACCCCGGGCGAATGGGGCGGGCAGGTGCTGATGACGATCCGCGACGCGGACGGCGTCCACCGCTCGCTCTCCCGCGACTTCCCGGACCGGGAGGTGCGCTTCGACACGACCACCCCTGATCTCTCCTTCGGAGGAGAGGCGTTCGTGGAGCAGGAGGGCGGGGTGTACCGGGTACGGGCGGCCGCCGGCGGCGCGAGCGTGGACCTCCTCGTCCGCCCCGACCCGACGCGCTACTTCCCGCCCGCCTCGCTCGGCGGGGAGGGGCTGGTGTCCGGGTACACCGTGCCCGCGCTCTATGCGACGGCGGAGGGAGAGGTGTGCCTGCCCACCTGCGAGGCGGTCGCGGGGGCGACGGCCTACCACGATCACAACTGGGGCGTATGGCGCGACGTCTCGTGGGAGTGGGGCGCGGCTTCGAACGAGAGCCTGAGCCTTCTCTACGGGGTGGTGAGAGGGGACTCCTCGGCGGCCGACGAGCCGCTCTTCGCCTATCTCGTGGATCGGCGCGGGGTGCGCGGGCTCTTCCGGCCGCGTGATCTGCGGGTGACCGCCTGGCGTCCGGAGGCGGTGGGCGGCGTCCCGTTGCGAGTCCCCGCCGCGCTGGAGATGGAGGACGCGCGGCGAGGGCTCCGCGTCTCCATCCAGGTGGAAGCCGCCCACGTCACCGACATGCGGCGCCCCCGGCGCCGCTACTTCGTGCAGATGCGCGGCGTGGCCACCGTCGAGGAGCCCGGCCACCCGACCCAGCGCCTGCCGGGATTCTTCGAGACCTACGTGGATGGGGAGTAGGGCACCCGCAGCACGTCCGCTCTCCCTCCCCCACCACGTCGATACCGCACCAGTCGGCGAGGGCGGGAACGAGGAACCGTGCCACGTTCCGGAGCGTGCGCTGGCAATCGAGCGAAGCGGCGAGAACCGCGCTGGTCTCCGCCAGGAGGCGGCGCATTCCCTCGCGCCGCGTCTGCTCGGTGACGTCGGAGCAGGTGAGCACGGCCGCCCGGTGCCTCGGCGACGACTACCCCGGAGAGCATCTGCCGGAGCACGGCTTTGAGCGGAACCTCCCCGCCCTCCCCTGCATCGAAAGCGGACCTGACCATCACCTCTCGTCGTCTCCAGCACCATGGATTCCCCGCTTCGGGTCGCGGCGGGAGCGGAGCGGCTCCGCACACGGTCGGAGAATCTCTGCGATCCCGAGCGGGAGCACAACCCGTTCCGCCACGGGGGTCGCG
>CBDCDN010000025.1:0-3411 GCA_965215255.1 Longimicrobiaceae bacterium
GAAGTGGTCGGGGTCTCCGGGTCCCACCACATGGCGTGGTGGTCCACATGGATGCCGAGGGCGGCGGTCCCGACGGTTCTGCCGCCGTCCTTCGAGAAGCTCGTCTCGCTGCCCAGCCAGTGTACCCGATCAGGGTCGGAGGGGTCGACGCGCACCTGCGAGTAGTAGAAGGGGGCGGGAGTTGACGTCGTTCATCTGCGTCCAGGTGCGCCCGCCGTCCGCCGAGCGGTAGAGCCCCGAGAGCTTCTTCCCCTCCAGCGAGTCCGCCTCCACCACCGCGTACACCACCTCCGGGTCGCTCGGCGCGATCGCGATCCCGATCCGCCCCTTCGTCGTCTCCGGAAAGCCCTCCGCCCCTCACCTCCGTCCACGTCGCCCCCGCGTCCGTCGTCTTCCACAGCCCGCTCCCCGGACCCCCGCTCTGCAGGAAGTACGGCCCCCGCACCCGCTCCCAGCTCGAGGCGAAGAGCACGTCCGGGTCCCGCGGGTGCATCGCCACGTCCACGAAGCCCGCCCGGTCGCTCACGAACTTGCTCTTCCGCCAGGTACGGCCTCCGTCGGTCGTCTTGTACAGCCCCCGCCTCCTCGTTGGCGCCCCAGGGGTGCCCCAGCGCCGCCACGTAGACGATGTCCTTCTCCGTCGGGTGCACCACGACGCGGCCGATCGCCTGCGTCTCCTCGAGCCCCATCGGCTGCCAGCTCTCGCCGCCGTCGGTGCTCTTGAAGATGCCGCCGCCGGGGGAGATGGAGTTGCGCGAGTCCTCCTCGCCCGTGCCCGCCCAGATCGTCAGGGAGTCGCTGGGGGCGATGGCCAGGTCGCCCATCGAGACCACCCGCTCCTGGTCCCAGATCGGCCGGAAGGTGACGCCGTGGTTCGTCGTCTTCCAGATCCCGCCGGCCGCCGCGGCGATGTAGAAGGTGGCGGAGGGGCTGGGGAGGCCCTCGACGTCCGTGATCCGGCCGGTGGTGACCGCGGGGCCGATCGAGCGCCAGCGGAAGCCGGCGAGGAGGGCGGAGTCGAGCTGCGCGGGGGCCTGCGCGGCGGCGGGGAGCCCGCCGGCGGCGAGCAGGACGGCGAGCGCGGTCAGGAGGGGGCGCATGGGCTTCATTTCACACCGGGTGGAGAGAGGCGGGCGACGAACGCCCGGCGCGGCGGCCGGAGCGGAGGAGGGGACGTGCCAGAGGCGCGAGGGCTCAAAGTACGCGGCGGGCGGGATCTTGCCAAGAGCGGGGACTCAGGCCAAGACGCTCCCCAGCCAGAGCCCGCACGCCACCCCCAGCAGCCCCAGGCCGACGCTCGCCGCCACGTAGAGCGCGGCGAGGAAAGGGGCGCCGGTTTCGATCAGCGCGACCGTCTCGTAGCCGAAGGTACTGAAGGTGGTGAACGATCCGCAGAAGCCGACGGTGAGCAGCGCGCGCATCTCGGGGGAAACGTCCCATCCCGGAAGGAGGCGCAGCAGAAGGCCGAGAAGGAAGCAGCCGAGCAGGTTCACCAGCAGGGTGAGCCAGGGGAAGGGAGGCCCTCCGAGACGGGCCGCCCAGCCGGCCGCCGCGAATCGCGCCAGCGCCCCCAGCACCCCGCCCACGGCCACGTAGAGGTAGATCAGAGTCGGCCTCCCGGGCGCGGGTCCGGGGCGGGGACCACGGTGACGGCGACGAAGGGGATTACGCCCGGCATCCCGGCACGGATCCGTCCGGAAGCGGCGTTCCGGACGGCGGCCTCCACCCCCTCGGAGGAGGCCGCGGCGGATCGGTTCTCGACCACGAGATCCACGAGAAGCACCTCCCGGGAGCCGTTCCCGGGGTCCAGCCGGGTGAAGCGGGCCTCGGCCTCCAGCAGCCGCGCGGAGGGGAGGGAGCGGAGCGCCTCGCGGGCCAGCTCCACCGCCTCCACGCTCGAGTCCGCCTTCCGGTAGAGCACTCCCTGGCGCGCCTGCCACACCCCCAGCGCGACCACCGCGGCCACGAGGCCGGTGCCGGCGGCGGTGCGCCACCGGGGCGAGCCCCGCTCCACACTCGGGTCGGCGGGGCGGACGCCGTAGTATCGGAGCGCCAGCCATCCGCCGGTCACGATCGCCGCATACTGGAGGGCGAGCTGGAAGACCATGAGCTGCGTGTAGTCCCAGCGCCGCAGCACCAGAGAGAGCCCCAGGACGGCCGAGGTGGGCGAGAGCGCCGCCGCGATCAGGAATCCGGTCGCCGTCCCGGTCACGAGGCTGGTGCGCGACGACTCCACCTGCGACTGCGCCCCGGCCGCGCCCGCGGCGAGCGCCACCGCCACTCCCCAGCGGGAGAGCGCCGTCACCTGCTCCATCACCGCTGTCGAGTGGGAGAATCCGAAGGCGAAGCCCAGCGCCACGGCGCTCATCACCAGCACCGCGATGGAGGCGGTGAAGCGGAGCGCCCCCCGTCCGAGCATCCGCCAGTCGCCGATCGCGGCGCCGACCACCGACACCATCGTGGGCGCCCCCATCGGCGCGATCAGCATCGCCGCCACCAGCAGGTAGCTGGTGCTGAAGATCACCCCGTAGGCGGCCACCACTCCCGAGAAGCAGGCGTAGAGCAGCATCCCGCGCCACGATCCGATGCTCTGCAGCGAGGAGAGCACCAGCTCGAGGGTGGAGCGGTGCGCCACGTTCCGCACGCGGGCGGGCACTTCCGAGAACGGGGTCTGGACGGGGAGAACACCCTCCGGGAAGAGCGTGATGTAGACGTCCCGCACCTCCTCTCTCACCTCCCAGAGAAAGCCCCCCACCCGGTCGTTGGGGAGGTTCAGCAGGAGGAGTGCCCACGTCTCGCCTCCCTCCGCCCGAGCGTCGACCGCGACCGGAGAGAACGCCTGGTGGCGCCGCGCCAGCGCGAGGACGGATTCGACCTTCTCACGCTGCACCTGCACATGGATCTGCCGCATTCAAAGCCGCCGCTGGTCGTTCGCCGGGTCCAGGTCGAGCAGCACGTGGTCCGGGTCGAGCACGGCCGCCGCAGGTCGCTCGCGCGTGACGATCTCGACCGTCTGCCGACGGTCGCGCGAGGTCAGGGTGCGCGTCTCCGAGCCTACGCGGAGCTCCACCGGCATCCAGGCGTCACCCTCGCGCGCCACCTCGATGCGTGTGCGCCAGCTCCCGTCCGCCAGCTGCTCGGTGCTGGCGGAGGCGATCGAGTAGTCGAGCGTCGCCGTGGTGTGGAACCACTGGTCGAAGAACCAGTCCAGCTCCTGCCCGCTCACCTCCTCCGCCACCCGCCGGAAATCGGCCTCGGCGACGTGACCGGGCGCGAAGCGGCGGTAGTACTCGTGGAGGATCTCCAGCAGGGTCGGCTCGCCTACGAGCCCGCGCAGCATGCGGGAAGACGAGAGAGGCCTTCGTGTAGGTCATCGCCCCGTACATCGCGGGTCCACGAACTCGGCGCCCG
>CBDCDN010000026.1:0-470323 GCA_965215255.1 Longimicrobiaceae bacterium
AGGATCACCAGCACCGCCGGGATCATCAGCTTCCATCCCAGGTCCATCACCTGGTCGTAGCGGAAGCGCGGTACCGTCCAGCGCACCAGCATGAAGACGAGAACGAAGAACATCGTCTTGGTCAGGAACATCCCGAAGGTGAGCAGCGTCTTCCACCAGGCCGGCTCCGCGCCGATCACGACGCCGCCGTCGAGCGCCAGCATGTTGTCGCCCTGCCACCCGGGGATGTCCCACCCGCCCAGGAAAAGGGTGGCCATCAGCATCGACTGCGTGAAGAGGTGCGCGTACTCGGCGATGAAGAAGAGCGAGAACTTCATCGCCGAGTACTCCGTGTGGTATCCGGTCACCAGCTCCGATTCCGCTTCGGGGAGGTCGAAGGGAAGGCGGTTGGTCTCGGCGAAGGCGGAGATCCAGAAGAAGAAGAAGGAAGCGGAGAGCGGGAGCATGAACCAGAGGTGCATCCGTTGCTGCCCCCATACCACGTGGTCCAGCGTGACGTTGCCGACGAGGAAGAAGACGCTCAGCAGGCTCATCCCGAGGCCGATCTCGTAGGAGATCATCTGCGCCCCCGCCCGAAGCCCGCCGAGCAGCGCGTACTTGTTCGAGCTCGCCCAGCCGGCGATCACGATCCCGTAGACGCTCAGCGACGAGAAGGCCAGCAGGAAGAGGATTCCCACGGGTACGTCGGCGACTACCATCTCCACGAGCCCCCAGGGAGTAGGAAGCGGAGCCGCGATCGGGATCACCGCGAAGGTGACCAGCGCCGGAATGGCGGAGAGCATCGGCGCCAGGATGAAGAAGACCCGATTGGCCTCGGCCGGGGCCGTCTCCTCCTTGAGGATGTTCTTCAGCCCGTCGGCGAGCGGCTGCGCGATTCCCCCCGGGCCCACCCGGTTGGGGCCGAGGCGGTCCTGCATCCACGCGCTGATCTTGCGCTCCAGCAGAGTGAGGAGCGCCACGGTGACCATGACGAAGGTGAAAACCCCGAGGATCTTCACCAGCGAAGAAATCAGGAAGGCGGTCCCGGAAAGCTGGCCGACCTGGAATACCGGCTCGATATCGAACATAGAAGTCGTCAGTCCTCAGTCGTGGGTCCTCAGTCGCCCATCGTTCGGCATCCGCGCATCGGTCCGGAACCGACGACCGACGACCTACGACCTCATTCAGTCGCCCGCCGTCTCCGCCAGAGCTCCGAGCTGGGGGAGCGGACGGCCGGCGGCGCCGAGGTCCGCCCAGTGCAGTCCCGCGAACTCGGCGCGGATCTCACCCAGGAGGGCGAACGCCTGCTCCGTCGTCGCCGGAGCCTCGACACCGCGGATCCCCGCCAGCAGCACGCCCAGGATCTGCCACGCCGGCCGCGCCATCCCGGGAGCCTGCAGGGCGGGCCAGAAGCGCTGCACCCGGTGGTTCATGTTGGTGAAGCTCCCCTCCATCTCCGCGAAGTTGGTCGCGGGAAGGATGACGTGGGCGTTCCGGGCCGCCGGGCTGAGAACGTGACCCACGTAGACGAAGAGCGAGGCCTCCTTGCCGAAGTCCGCCGGCGCATCCTCCAGCTCGTCGCCGAGCACGACCAGCGCGCCGCGGTGCGCGGCCGCGTCCTCCAGCCCCCCTTTCCCCGCCGCGTCTCCCGTGCGGGAGAAGCCGAAGAGCTCGGCCCCCTGCACGTTGGCGGCGCGGTCGCGGCGCAGGGCGAGCTGCGGAAAGCCGGGTAGCACCACCTCCTCGCCCTGCTCCACCCGGAAGACACCCTCGCCCCCGCCGAGCGCCTCGACGAGGCGCCGCAGCGCACCCAGATCCTCGTTCGCCAGGAAAGGCGAGGCCACGGCGCTTATCCCTCCGCTCGCCCCCCGCGCCAGCTCCGCGAGCTTGAGGAGGGCGTCCGACCAGGAGGTGGGCACCAGCCGATCTCGCTCTTGCACGAGCGGAGCCTCGATGCGGCCCGACCGGTTGAGCCACGAGTAGTTGAGGCGGCCGAAGTCGCACATCCAGTAGCCGTTCACTTCCTCGTTCGCGCGCGGCTTGAGGCGCATCACCTGGTTGTCCCTCACCTGGAGCGAGATGTTGCACCCCATGCTGCAGTTCGGGCAGACGGAGGGGATGCGGTCCAGGTCCCAGGCGCGCGCCTTATGAAGGAAGTCCTTCGAGACCAGGGCGCCGACCGGGCAGATGTCGACGATGTTGTCGGCCCACAGATTCCCATCGAGACCTTCGTCGAAGAAGGTGTCGATGATACTCCGGTGGCCGCGCTGCATCACCCCGAGGCGCTCGTCCTGAGCGACCTCCTTCATGAAGCGCACGCAGCGCGTGCACATGATGCAACGATCGCCTTCGTAGAGCACATCCCCGCCGAAGTCGTCGCGCCCGAAGATGCGCTTCGGTTCATGCAAGCGGCCCATCGCCCGCCCCTCCTCGGCGACGTAGTCCTGCAGCTTGCACTCGCCCGACTGGTCGCAGATCGGACAGTCGAGCGGGTGGTTGACGAGGTAGAACTCGAGCACGCCCTCGCGCGCCTTGAGCGCATTCTCGCTCTGCGTGTGGATGACGTTGCCGTCGGCCACCGTGGTCACGCAGGCGGGCATCAGCTTCGGCGCCTTCTCCACCTCCACCAGGCACATGCGGCACTGCGCCGGCGCGCTGAGCCCCGGGTGGTAGCAGTAGTGCAGCACGTCCACCCCGATCCGCGCCGCGGCGTCCAAGATCCGCGTGCCCTTGGGCACCTGGACCTCCACGCCGTCCACGGTGACGGTGACCAGCTCCGGGTTCTGTGCTTCCTCGGCCAAGTCGGACTCCATGGTTGGGCTATCGGCTATCGGCGATCAGCCAGGCCATCGGCTCGCGACGGATAGCTGATAGCCGATAGTTCTCACGCCGTCTTCGTGCGCGCCAGGCTTTCGCCGCGGCGGATGAGCGCGAGGTAGTCATCCCGGAACTTCTCGATGGAGGAGACGATCGGCGCGGCCGCGGCGTCCGAGAGCACGCAGATCGTCTTTCCCGTCATGTTGTCGGCGATGTCGAGGAGCGTATCCAGGTCGGCCTCGGTTCCCCAGCCGTTCTCCACCCGGCGCAGGATCTTGGCGGCCCACGCCGTGCCTTCGCGGCAGGGCGTGCACTGACCGCACGACTCGTGCGCGTAGAAGTCCGTCATGCGGCGGACCTGCTTCACGATGTCCGTGGTGTCGTCCATGACGATCACCGATCCGGCGCCCAGCATCGTCCCCGCCGCGGCGAAGCCCTCGTAGTCCATCGGCACGTCCAGCTCGTCGGCCGCCATGATGGGGACCGAGCTCCCGCCCGGGATCACCGCCTTGATGGCGCGCCCGGGGAAGGGGCCGCCGCAGACGTCGTAGAGGAACTCTCTGAAGTTGAAGCCCAGCGGGACTTCGTAGTTCCCCGGCTTCTGGATGTGGCCCGAGGCGCAGAAGAGCTTCGTCCCCGTCGACTTCTCGGTCCCCCACTGCTTGTACCAGTCCGCGCCGTGGTCGACGATGTGCGGCACGGCGCAGAGAGTCTCCACGTTGTTGATCGTGGATGGCTTCCCGAAGGCGCCGGAAACCGCCGGGAAGGGCGGCTTGAGGCGCGGCTCGCCGCGGCGCCCCTCCAGCGAGTTCATCAACCCCGTCTCCTCGCCGCAGATGTAGGCGCCCGCGCCGAGGTGCAGCGTGACATCGAGGTCGAACCCGCTCCCCATCACGTCGGTCCCGGCGTAGCCGGCGGCGTACGCCTCCTCGATGGCGCGGGCCATGATCTGCGTCGCCTCGAAGAACTCGCCGCGGATGTAGATGTAGCAGTGGCTCGCCCCGATCGCGTAGGCGCCGATCAGGCACCCTTCGATCAGCTGGTGCGGCGTCCACCGCATCAGCTCGCGGTCCTTGAAGGTCCCGGGCTCCGACTCGTCCGCGTTGCAGAGAAGATAGTGCTGCTTCCCCGAGTTCTGCGGCATGAACGACCACTTCACGCCCGTGGGGAAGCCGGCCCCGCCGCGCCCCCGCAGCCCGGAGTCCTTCACCTCGCCGACGAGGTCGGCGCGCTTCATCCCGAGCGCCTTCCGCAGCGCCCGGTAGCCGCCGCGCGCCTCCCAACCCTCCAGGGTCCGCGCTTCGGGGTCTCCGAAATGCTCGGAGAGCATCCGGACTTCGCTGGGGTGTCTGTACGGATATGCCATGTAGAATCGTCGGTCGTCGGCCGTTGGTCACATCCCTCGTCGGGCGTCCGTCGGACGGACGACGAATGACCTACTTCAACCGTTCCAGGATCGCCGGCACGTCCTCCGGCTTCACGTTCTCGAAGAAGCGCTCGTTGATCTGCACCACGGTCGGAAAGCCGCAGGCCCCGAGGCACTCCACCTCCATGACCGAGAAGCGGCCGTCGGCCGAGATCTCGCCCATGTCTGTCCCGGTGTGCTCCAGAAAGGCGTGCAACACCTCCTCGCCCCCGCACAGGTTGCACGAAATGTTCGTGCAAACCTGGATCAGGTACCGCCCCAGGGGGCAGAGGTTGTACATGGTGTAGAAGGTCGTGACCCCGCGCACGTATGCCGGCGGAAGATCGAGCCGCTCCGCCACCTCGTCCATGGTCTCGGGCGAGACACAGCCGCGCACCTCGTGCGCGATGTGCAGCGCCGGCAGCAAGGCCGCCTGCCGATCCTCGTAGCGGGAGAGGACCTTCCGCAGCCGCTCCTCGTAGGGCCCCACGAAAACCGGCCCCTCCGGGCCGCGCTCCGCCACCTGGTAGGGGAGAGTCCCCGCGACGGCGGGGTGCCCGCCGTCGAGCGGGCGCCGGCCCACGTAGTCGGTGCCTCGGATCTCGGCTTCGGTGAGCGCGAACTCCCCGGTGTTCCCGGCGAACCCCGGGTTCCGGGGCTTCGCCCCATCGTCCGGACGGATCGCCCTCACGTTCTCTGCTTCCGAGCTCATCGGTCGATCTCTCCCAACACGATGTCCAGCGAGGCGTTCACCGCGATGACGTCCGACAGGAGCGCCCCCTCGATCATGTGGGGGAGCGCCGCGATGTTGATGAAGGAGGGGCCGCGCACGCGCCACCGCACCGGCTTGGATCCGCCGTCCGAAACCACGTACATCCCCAGCTCTCCCTTCGAGCTCTCCACCCCGAACCAGGACTCGCCCACCGGCGCGCGCACGCCCTCCATCACGATCTTGAAGTGATGGATCATCGACTCCATATCGTTCATCGCCGCCGACTTCGGTGGGAGGATCACCCGCGGGTCGTCCACGTTGATCGGGCCGCCGGGGAGTCGGTCGAGCGCCTGCCGGAGGATCTCCAGGCTCTGGCGCATCTCCTCCATCCGGCAGAGGTAGCGGTCGTAGATGTCGCCGTGCTCGCCCACCGGCACCACGAAATCGTAGGTTTCGTAGTCGTAGTAAGGGCGATCCTTCCGGACATCGTACGACACTCCCGAGGCGCGCAGGTTGGCGCCCGAGAGGCCGAAGTTGACCGCGTCTTCGGCCGAGATCGCGCCCACGTCCTGAGTGCGCCCGATCCAGATCGAGTTGTTGGTGAGCAGCGTGTCCACCTCATCGAGCGTCCGCGGGAAGGTGTCCAGGAAGTGCTGGAGCTGCTCGATCCATCCCGCCGGGAGGTCGGCCATCATCCCGCCGATGCGGGTGGCGCTGGTGGTGATCCGCGCCCCGGTGAAAGCCTCATGGAGGTTGTAGATCCGCTCCCGCTCCTGGAAGGTGTAGAGGAAGACGGTGAACGCACCCAGGTCGATTCCCGTCGTCCCCAGCCAGAGGAGGTGCGAGAAAATGCGGTCCAATTCCATCAGGATCACCCGCACCACCTTGCAACGCTCGGTAACCCGCACTCCCATCAGCTTCTCGACGGCCATGGCGTAGGCGCAGTTGTAGATCAGCGGCGCCAGGTAGTCCATGCGATCGGTGAGTGGGACGATCTGATTCCAGTCCCGGTACTCGCCGAGCTTCTCGAAGGAGGAGTGAAGATAACCGATATGCGGCGTGCAGCGGATCACGGTCTCGCCGTCGAGCTCGAGCACCAGGCGCAGCACTCCATGCGTAGCGGGGTGCTGCGGCCCGATGTTGATGAGCATGTGCTCGCCGCCGATGTCGCCGTCGTCGGCGAACCCGGGCGCCTGGACCTCGGCCTCGACGGGGACGATGGGCGCGTGGACCAGCCCTCCGCCGGCGCCCAGCTCGGGGCTACGGCGGACGTCGTAGACTACGGTGCGCTTGGTGGCCATTTCAAGGTCCTCCCAATCCGGTCATCCCGGGGTTCGGCTCTCCGGGCCCGCCGTCGGCCATCACGTCGGGAAGCGGCTGCCCGAGCCGCCGGGCGAGCTCGATCTCGCGCGGAGAATAGTGTTCCTCAGTCTCCATCGAGAGCGCCCGTCGCGTCTGCTCCGAGCGCGAGAATCGGCCGCGGAGCGGGAAGTCCTTCCGCAGCGGGTGCCCCTCGGCATAGTTGTACGGCATCAGGATGCGCCGCAGGTCCGGGTGGCCGTGAAAGACCACGCCGAACATGTCGTAGCACTCCCGCTCGAGCCAGTCGGCGGCGCGCCAGAGATAGTAGGCAGAATCCAATTCGAGCTGGTCGAGCGGAAGCTCGACCTTCACGCGAAGCTGGCGGCGGTGCTCCATCGACCAGAGCTCGTAGACCACCTGGAGAGACGTCCCGGTCCCGTAGTCGATCCCCGTCACGTCCTTCAGGTAGTCGTACTCCTGGCCCGGCGTGTCGCGCAGCCAGGTGAGGACCTCGTGGAGCCGCGCGGCCGGAAGATAGACGATGTGCTCGTCCCCGGCGACCAGTTCGTGGCGCAGCACCTCTTCGCCGAACCGCTCGCGGAGCGCGTCCACGGTGGGATGCGCGGGAATCCCGCCCTCGGGAGGGGCCACCCGGGGAGCCTCGCCGCCCCCGCCCGGCGCGCCGCCCTCCAGCCCCTCGAGACCCTTCCGGAACGCATCTTGGTTGCTCATGGACGGATAGGGAACAGGGAACAAGGGAAAGGGAACAGGGCACCGTCGCCGCCACCCGCGCGGGGTGGAACGAACTGTTCCCTGTTCCCTATCACCCGTTCCCTGGAGTTCACGGCTGCCGGTCGTTGGGCCGGACGACCGCCCCGGTGCGGGCGAGGCCGCTCGAACGGTTCTGCATCGTGGAATTGCCGAAGGGTGCGGTGACCAGCTCGACGGCGTCGGAAGCGAGGGTCGGCAGGCCCTCCACCAGGTCCTCCTCCGCCACCCAGTCGCGGGTGGGGGAGGCGCGGCGGATCTTCTCCTGAATCATCAGGATCCCGTACATCAGCCCCTCGGGCCGCGGCGGACAGCCGGGGACGTAGACGTCCACCGGAATGATCGTGTCGATCCCCTGCACCATGCTGTATACGTCGAACACGCCGCCGCTCGAGGCGCAGGCACCCATCGAGATCGACCACTTCGGCTGCGGCATCTGCTCCCAGATCCGGCGCAGCACGGGAGCCATCTTGTACGAGACGCGCCCGGCGCAGATCAGCAGGTCCGCCTGGCGAGGCGAGAAGCTCATCCGCTCCATCCCGAAGCGGGCGAGGTCGTAGCGCGTCGCCGCGGTAGCCATCATCTCGATGGCGCAGCAGGCGGTGCCGAACGGCATCGGCCAGAGGGAGTTCTCTCGCGCCCAGTTGACCACCGAGTCCAGGCGGGTCGTCAGGAACCCGGGGGCGCCCGAGAAGAGCCCTCCCTCCGGCTGGACGGCCGTCATCGGGACGCCGCCGCTCTCCTTCACGTTCGCGGCGACGGCCTCGTCCTCTCGATCGTGCTCTCGCGAACTCAGTCCCATTCGAGGGCTCCCTTCTTCCATTCGTAGATCAGGCCGACGGCGAGAATGAAGATGAAGATCCCCGCGGCCGCGAAGCCTTCGAAGCCCACCTCCCGCATCACCACCGCCCACGGCACCAGGAACACGGTCTCGACGTCGAACACAATAAAAAGGATCGCCACGACGTAGAACTTCACCGAGAACCGCTCGCGCGTGCTCCCCAGCGGGTCCATCCCCGACTCGTACGGAGACGCCTTGACCTTCGTCCATTTGGTCGGGCTCACCACCGTGGAAAGGCCGACCATGAAGACGGCGTTCACCACCGACAGGATCAGGAGGATCAACAGGGGAAGGTAGGACTCAAGCATGCCGCGCGTCGATCCGTTGCGGAGTTTGTGAAATCATTCACTTGTAGAGCCCGAGGATAATACCGCTCCGGATCCCGCGGTGTCAAGGCAAGATCCGTTCTCCGGCGGCCTTGCCGCGGCCGGCGGCGAGCCCGTAACTTGCCGGCCTCCGACCGGCCGGGCCTCCACTGCAGATCCCGTTCTCAACCGGCGGGCCCGGTCGTTCTCCGGGCACTCCGGCATCCACCCGCGCCGCTATCGAGATGAGCATCAAGCCCGACCATTGGATCCGCCGCATGGCCCGAGAGCATGGGATGATCGAGCCCTTCGAGGACGCACAGGTCCGCCGCGGAACCATCTCGTATGGGGTCTCCTCGTATGGCTACGATATGCGCGTGGCCCACGAGTTCAAGATCTTCACCAACGTCAATAACGCGATCGTCGATCCGAAAGCCTTCGACGATAAGAGCTTCGTGCCCTTCGAGGGGAACGTCTGCATCGTCCCGCCGAACTCCTTCGCCCTCGCCCGCTCGGTCGAGTACTTCCGCATCCCCCGCGACGTGATGACTCTCTGCGTAGGCAAAAGCACGTATGCCCGCTGCGGGATCATCACCAACGTCACCCCCTTCGAGCCGGAATGGGAGGGGTTCGTTACCCTGGAGATCTCCAACACCACGCCGCTCCCGGCGAAGGTGTACGCGGGAGAGGGGATCGCGCAGGTGATCTTCTTCGAGGCGGACGAGCCCTGCGAGGTGAGCTACGCGGACCGGAAGGGGAAGTACCAGGGACAGGTCGGAGTCACGCCGCCGAGGCTCTGATGGGCGGCTCCCTCCCCTTCTCCGCCGAGGGACGAGCCGTCCACTGGTCGGCGCTCGACGGGGAAACGTTCGACCTGCTGGTCGTCGGCGGAGGGATCACAGGAGTGGCCACCGCCCACGACGCGGCCTGTCGGGGGCTGAGCGTGGCCCTGGCCGAGGCGGGAGACTTCGCGCGCGGCACCAGCAGCCGCTCCTCCCGTCTGATCCACGGCGGTCTTCGCTACCTCGAGACCCTCGACCTCGGCCTCGTATCGGAGGCGCTCGCCGAGCGCGGCCGGCTGCTGCGCCTCGCGCCCCACCTGGTCCACCCGCTCGCCTTCCTCTTCCCCGTCTATCGCGACGACGAGGTCGGGCCGCTGAAGCTGTGGGCGGGGATGTGGCTCTACGACGTGCTCGCCCTCTTCCGCAACATCGAGCTGCACCGGATGCTAGGGCGCGGGGCCACCCTGCGCCAGGAGCCCGAACTGCGCCGCGACGGTCTGCGCGCGGGCGCTCTCTACTACGACGCGCAGGTGGACGACGCGCGGCTCACCCTCGCCGTGGCGCGCGCGGCGCACGAGGCCGGAGCCCGCACCGTTTCCCACGCGGAGGTGGTGGAGTTCCTCCGCGACGTATCCGGCACCATCGCGGGGGCCCGCCTGCGGGATGGCCGCTCCGGCGAAGAGAAGGAGGTTCGTGCCCGGGCGGTGCTCAGCGCCGCCGGGCCCTGGACCGATCAGGTACGCCGGCTGGCCGATCCCGGCGTCTCCCCCCGCCTGCGGCCCACCAAGGGGGTCCACATCGTCCTCCCGCGTGCGCGCGTGCGGAATCGAGAGGCGATCATCTTCCGTTCCGCCCTGGACGGCCGGGTCATGTTCGTTCTTCCGTGGGGCGATCTCGCCTACGTCGGCACCACCGACACCGATCTCGGCTCCGTTCCCGACGAGCCGCGCGCCTCGCCCGAGGACATCGCCTACCTCCTGCAATCCGCGAACGCGCTCCTTCCCGACGTGCGGCTCTCCACGGAGGACGTGGTCAGCACCTGGGCGGGGGTCCGCCCACTCCTCGCGCCGGAGGGGGAGGTCGGGCTCAGCGAGAGCCAGACCTCGCGGGAGCACGACGTCTGGCGGGACCCGAGCGGTCTCGTCTGCATCGCCGGGGGGAAGCTGACCACCTACCGGGTCATGGCGAAGGATGCCGCCGACTACGTGGCCGGCCTCCTGCGCCGCGAGCACGGCATCGAGAGCGGGCAGTGCTTCACCGAGCACCTGCCGCTCCCGGGAGCTCCGGAGGAGGATTGGGAGCCGTTCCGAAGCCGGGTCCGCGCGCGCGCGAAGAAGCTGAGGCTGAGCACCGCAACCGCCGACCACCTGGCGCGGGCCTACGGCACCGGCGCCCTGGACCTGCTTGGCGCGATCGAGCGCGAGCCCGCGCTGGGCGAGCCCATCCTCCCCTCGCTGCGCTACGTGCGGGCGGAGATCCCGTACGCGGTGCGCGAGGAGATGCCGCTCTCGCTGGAGGATCTCCTGCAGCGGCGCCTCCACCTGTTCTACGAGGCCCCCGACGGCGGGCTCGGGGCGGCACCGGAGATCGCGGCGCGCATGGCCGCGGCTCCCGGCATCGGCTGGGATGCGGAGGAGGTCTCCGCGCAACTGGAGCGGTACCGCCAGGCGGTGGAGTCGGCCCGGCCGCGTTAGGACAGCGCTACGAACTACGATCGCGGACCCATCACCGGCAACGCTCTCTCAGTCCCCGGCGAAAGGAACCAGCAGCCAGAGCACCGCCGCCAGCAGGACCAGCACCCCCACGATCACCACCACCGTCTGCGCCACGCTGCGCCCCCCCGTCGGCACCTCGGGGCGATGCTCCGGGACCGGCTGCGACCCGCCCTCATAGGGAGGATCCTCTCTCTCGTCGGCCATGCTTCGCTCTTCCGTTGCCGGGTGTAGGATGCTTTCCGCGCTCCTGTGCGCAACCTGCATGCCGCCGGCCTCCTCGCGCACCTTGACGCGGTTCACTCGTTCAATTATCCATACGACAGCGTTTTAGATGTATCTAAAATTATTTTTTCTGCAGGATACCCGGACACTGATGGAAAGAACCGGATCGAGCCGGCGCAATCACGTCCGGCGCGGATTACTCACACGTCGGACCGCGGTGGCGTTCGGCTCCCTCCTGCTCGTGGGGTGCGGGACCACCGCTGCCCGCCCGGCCGACGGGCGGATCCAGGTGGTGACCACCATCGGGATGATCAAGGACGTGGTCGAGAACGTCGGCGGGGACCGGGTCCGGGTCACCGGGCTGATGGGTCCGGGGGTGGACCCACACCTCTACAAGGCGAGTGAGGGCGACGTGCGGCGGCTCTTCCGCGCGGAGATGGTCTTCTACAACGGGCTCCACCTCGAAGCCAAGCTGGGCGAGGTCCTCGAGCACATGGGGGGACGCGTCCGCACCGTCGCCGTTTCCGACGGCATTCCGCGATCCGCGCTGCTGGCCCCGCCCGAGTTCCAGGGAGCGCACGACCCCCACGTCTGGTTCGACGTCTCTCTCTGGATGCGGACGGTCCCCGTCGTGCGTGACGCGCTCGTGGCGCGGGACCCGGCTCATGCGGAGGAGTACCGGGCGAAAGCCGACGTCTACCTGACGCGCCTCCGCGAGCTGCACGAGTACGTGCGGGCGCAGGCAGCCCGCGTCCCTGCGGAGCGGCGGGTGCTGATCACGGCGCACGACGCCTTCAACTACTTCGGGCGGGCGTACGGCTTCCAGGTGCGGGGGCTCCAGGGGATCAGCACCGCCAGCGAGGCCGGCACGGCGGACGTGCAGGGGCTCGCCCGGTTCATCGCCGAGCGCCGCATCCCCGCGGTATTCGTGGAGACCTCGATACCCGCACGTACGATCGAGGCGGTACAGGCCGCGGTGAGGGCGCGCGGCTTCCAGGTGGAGATCGGCGGACAGCTCTACTCCGATGCGATGGGCAACCCCGGCACGGAGGAGGGAACGTATATCGGGATGGTCCGGCACAACGTCGACACGATCGTCGAAGCCTTGCTGCGCGACCCGTCCACGGAAGACCAATGAACCAGGAGCCCTTCGCGATCGAGGTGAACGACCTCACGGTCGCCTATCGAGACAAGCCAGTGCTGTGGGACATCGATGTGGCGGTCCCGCCCGGGGTGCTGATGGCGATCGTGGGTCCGAACGGCGCCGGCAAGTCCACGCTCATCAAATCGGTGCTGGGGCTGGTGCGGACGGCCGCGGGCCAGATTCTGATCCATGGCCGCCCCTATGACGAGCAGCGCCGCATCACCGCCTACGTGCCGCAGCGAGGGAGCGTGGACTGGGACTTCCCCACCACCGTCCTCGACGTGGTGATGATGGGACGCTACGGCGAACTCGGCTGGTTCCGGCGTCCTGGACGGCGCGAGCGCGAGATGGCGGTGGCCTCGCTGGAGCAAGTGGGGATGCAGGAGTTCGCCGGGCGGCAGATCAGCCAGCTCTCCGGCGGCCAGCAGCAACGCGTCTTCCTAGCCCGTGCGCTCGTCCAGAACGCCCGCGTCTATCTGATGGACGAGCCTTTCCAGGGCGTCGACGCGAAGACCGAGAGGGCGATCGTCACCGTGCTGCAGGAGCTCCGCTCGGCGGGAAAGACGGTGGTCGTGGTGCACCACGACCTGGAAACCGTCCCGGAGTACTTCGAGTGGGTTCTCCTCCTCAACGTGAGGCGGATCGCTCTGGGGCCGGTGGGAGAGGTCTTCACGGAGGAGAACCTCCGGCGCACCTACGGCGGCCGCGTCCCGTTCCTGGGGGCGGGCGCGACCGGCACCGAAACCGCGGGACTCGCCTCCGAGGCTTCGCCCGGCGAGGTCCGGCGCCGGGCCTGAAGCGGCGATGCCTTTCCTGGACCTCTTCTCCGACTACACCCTCCGCACTGTGGCCCTCGGCTCGGCCTCTCTGGGGGCGGTGAGCGGCGCCCTCGGCTCCTTCGCGGTGCTCCGCAAGCAGGCGTTGCTGGGCGACGCGATCTCGCACGCCGCGCTTCCCGGGATCGCCCTCGCCTTCCTGCTGACCGGGAGCAAGGCCACCCTCGTCCTCGTGCTCGGCGCCGCCGTCGCCGGCTGGATCGGGACGCTGCTCGTCCTGGCGGTGGTCGGCGCGACGCGCGTGAAGGAGGACAGCGCGCTCGGGATCGTGCTCTCCGTCTTCTTCGGCTTCGGCCTCGTGCTGCTCACCCTGGTGCAGAAGCGCCCCGACGCAAGCCAGGCGGGGCTCGATCGCTTCCTCTTCGGACAGGCGGCCACCCTGCTGGAACGCGACGTCGTGATGATCGCCGCGATCGGCGCCGTGGCGGTGGCGGTGATGCTCCTCGCCTGGAAGGAGTTCAAGCTCCTCAGCTTCGATCCCGACTTCGGCGGGAGCCTGGGCATTCGGATGCGTCGGGTGGACGTGCTCCTCACCTCGGTGCTCGTGCTGGCGATCGTGATCGGGCTGCAGACGGTCGGAGTGGTGCTGATGAGCGCGATGGTGGTGGCGCCCGCGGCCGCGGCCCGCCAGTGGACGAACCACCTGGGGCGGATGGTGGCGCTGGCGGCGGCCTTCGGAGCGCTCGGCGGGGTGGCGGGATCGGTGCTCAGCAGCACCGCCGCCCACACACCCACCGGACCGGCGATCGTACTTTGCATGAGCGCGGTGGTCCTCGTCTCCCTGACCCTCGCGCCGGAGCGGGGTCTCGCCTGGAATGCCCTCCGCTCGCGGCGTAACCGCCGGCGGCTGCGGACGGACGCCGTGATGCAGGATCTCTTCGCCCTGGAGATGCAGCACCCGGGGGTCGAGCACGCGCACCCGGTCTCCACCCTCGAGGCGATGCGGATGGGGCACGGGAGCGTACGCCGCAGCCTGGAGGCGCTCCGGGAGCGCGGTTGGGCCCGGAGATCGGACGTCGACGAGTGGGGGCTCACCCCAGAGGGCCGCCGGGAGGCCGAGCGGCGCTTCTCGGCCGAGATGGAGGCGGTCGCGTGATCCACCCGGAGCTCGAGATCCAGCTCATTGCCGCGGTAGTGGCGGTGACCTGCGCCCTGCCGGGCGTCTTCCTCGTCCTGCGGCGCATGGCGCTGATGAGCGACGCCATCAGCCACGCCATCCTGCTGGGGATCGTGCTGGGATTCTTTTTGGTGGGCGACATCGCCTCCCCGGTCCTGATCGCCGCAGCCGCGGCCACGGGCGTGCTCACCGTCAGCCTGGTGGAGCTGCTGAACCGCACCCGGCTGGTGAAGGAGGACGCCGCGATCGGGCTGGTCTTCCCCGCCCTCTTCAGCATCGGAGTGATCCTCCTCTCCCGCTACGCCGGCAACGTCCACCTCGACATCGACGCGGTGCTGCTGGGAGAGCTGGTCTTCGCCCCGTTCAACCGTCTCGTCCTGGGCCGATTCGACCTGGGTCCGAAGATCCTCTGGGTGATGCTGGGCGTCCTGGCGCTGAACGCCGCCTTCCTGACGGTCTTCTACAAGGAGCTGAAGCTCACCACTTTCGACGCGGCGCTCGCCGCGGCCCTCGGCTTCTCTCCGGGGCTGCTGCACTACCTCTTCATGACCGTCGTCTCCATCACGGCGGTGGGGGCGTTCGACGCGGTCGGTTCGATCCTGGTGGTGGCGCTGATGATCGCGCCGCCCTCGACGGCCTACCTGCTCACGGACCGGCTTTCGGTGATGATCGGCCTGAGTGCGGGGATCGGGGTGCTGAGCGCGGTCGCCGGCTACTGGATGTCGTACGCGCTCGACGTCTCCATCGCGGGGTCGATGGCGACGATGACGGGGGTGGTGTTCGGAACGGCGTTCCTGCTGGCGCCGGAGCGAGGCGTGTTTGCTACGGCGCGGCGCCACGCGCGGCAGAGGTGGGAGTTCGCGCAGACGATGCTCGCGATCCACCTGCTGAACCACGAGGGCGCCGCCGACGCGGCCGCGGAGAGCCGCATGGACCACCTCCACGAGCACCTGCGCTGGGAGGACGGCTTCGCGCGGCGCGTGGTGGAGCGGGCAACCCGCCGGGGTCTCGTCTATCTCGCCACCCCCGAGCGGCTCCGGCTCACCGGCCGCGGCCGTCTGCTGGCGCGCGAGGCGATCGGAGAGTGACCGCCGCCGTATCGCGTCGTACCGGCTCGCCGAGGAGGCGCGGGAGGCTCCGGCGCGGCGGGTCGGCGGGCCGCACCGGCTCGGGCTCGACGGGCTCCAGTTCGGGTTGCGGCCGCACGGGCGCGGGGCGCGCCGGGCGCGGCGCCGGCACGGCAGGCTGCCCCTCGGACGCCGCCGGCTGGCCGGACGCCGACGCCGCGGCGGCCGGGGGGGGCTCGGCGCCGCGCGGAGAGAACCCGAAGGCGTCGCGGCCGGACCGGGAGAGGAAGGCAGTCGGCGGCACCGCGATGGGCGAGAGAACCCGCGGGACGACGCTGTCGCCCCGCGGGACGGACGCCGCCAACGTCCCCATCGAGTCGGCGCGGGCCATGGATTCCGCCGCCAGGAGGGCGGTGGAATCCACGGGTGGTGGGGGTGTGGTGCCGTGCAGCCTTACGAAGGTGGAGGCGACGTCCGTCCGCACGAAGGCGGCGAGCGCCTCGTCCGGCCACGCACCCGGCTCCACCAGGGAGGAGAGGCGGATCCAGAGGGTGTCCCTCGCGACCTCCCCGGCGAGATAGTAGGACGAGCCGCCGCCGGGGTTCGCCACCAGCGAGACGATGCTGTCCCGCCGCACCTCGCCCACGAGCGGCATCCGGCCCCCACCCGCCGCGTACACCCCCGCGATCGAATCGAGGCGCTGGGTCTGCAGCTGGATCTCTCCCAGGCCGGGAAGATCGCGCTGCAGGGCGGCGCTGTCGGACGGGGCGAGATCCCATCCGGCGAAGCGCCACACCCCCGCGACCTCCGGAAGCCGCGCCCGGGCTTCGGGCGTGGGCCGCTCCAGAGGGGGAAGCGGCTGCACGCGCACCTCCTCCTCCGCGTCGCATGCGGCGAGCAGACCCGTCATCAGGGCGGCGAGGACCGACCGAGCTTTTGACATTTCTCCCCCGGGTGCGTTTCCCGGCGGGAAAATGCAGGTTCCGGACCCGCCCGCCAAGATGCGCACCTTCGACGGAAGTCGGACTGGGCCCGCGGTTGACACCCCTCCGGCTATCCCCTAGTATTTCATACCAAAAGGAGCACTCCGGGTGGAGAGGCGCATCCGCCCGACGAACTGCCGCCCTCCGCGCGCCTCGGCGCGCTCGCCGGTGTCAGCCCGATCCGCGATGGCCATGATCCCGATCCTGGACAGTCGATCCGCCTCTCCCGAGGAGGCTCTGCGTGACGCGCTGGAAGCCAACGGCCAGCGCTTCACGGAGCAGAGGGCGGCGGTGTACCGCTTCCTCTGCGGCACCACCTCCCATCCCACCGCCGACGAGGTCTTCACGGAGGTCCGGAGCCACATCTCCGACATCTCGCTGGCGACGGTCTACAAGGCGCTGGAGACGCTGGTCGGCTGCGGGCTCGCCACCCGGCTCGCGTTCGGCGACGGCTCGGCCCGCTACGACTCGCGCACGGACGATCACGTGCACGCCCGCTGCCTGGGCTGCGGCACGGTCTCGGACGTGAGGTCTTCAAACATCGCCGGCCCTCTCCCGCAGATCCGTCCTTCGGACGGGTTCCGAGTGGAGAGCTATCGGCTGGAGGTGGTGGGGTACTGCGGCTACTGCGCCGCCTGAGCCCGTCGCGCCGCTTTCTCCGCGCTCTCCCGCCACCCGCGGGGGAGCGCTTTCGTCTGCGCGGACGTCCCTGCGCTCCAGAGAGCTCCCGCGCGGGCCGGACCCACCTCACTCCACCGTCCCTCCGATGAGCGTACCTCGTCCGACGGGATTCCGCGGCCGCTTCCTGCTCGGCGAGGAGGAGCGTGCCCCCTTCTCGCGCGCCTCCGGCATCCTGAGCCAGCTCCCCCACGCCGTGGCGGTTCCCGAGGACGCGGAGGATGTTGCCGCGCTCGTGCGCTGGGCCGCGTCGACCGGCATTCCACTGGTTCCGCGGGCCGCGGGCACCGGCATGCCCGGCGGGAACGTGGGCGGCGGCGTGGCGGTGGACCTGATGACCGGCTTCCGCTCGATCGGCGTTCCGGACCCGGCGCGGCGGGAGGTCCGGGTGCGGCCGGGCGCCACCCTCGGGGAGCTGAACGCCGCCTGCACCCCATTCGGTCTGCATTTCCCGGTCGACCCCTCCAGCGGCGAACGGTGCTCGCTCGGCGGTATGCTGGCGAACAACTCCGCCGGCGCCCATTCGGTGAAGTACGGCGCCACCCGCGCCTGGGTCCGTGAGCTGGAAGTCGTGCTGTCGGACGGCTCGGTGGCCGTTCTGGCGCGCGGCGAGGAGCCGGAACACGCGGGGCTGCGGGAGATCCTCCGCGCGCTGGACGCGCGCCTGCGCCCGGAGCGCGACACGATCGAGGCGGCCTGGCCGGGGGTGCGGAAGAACTCCTCGGGATACGCCATCCGCGAGTATCTGTGCACCGGAGACGCGGTGGACCTGGTGGTGGGAAGCGAGGGAACCCTCGCGCTGATCGTCGGGGCCACGCTCCGCCTCGCGCCGGTGCCGGCGATGCGCGCCCTCGCGCTCCTGGAGTTCGGCTCCCTCGATGCGGCTGGCGCCGCGGTGCAGGCCCTCCTGGAGGTCCGCCCCGCCACCTGCGAGATGCTGGACCGCACCTTCCTGGAGCTGGTGCGCCAGGCCGGCGCGGATGTGGGCTATCCCCTCCGCCCCGGGCTCGAAGCCATCCTTCTGGTGGAGGTCGAGGGAGAGTCCCGGCCGGACGTGGAGGCAGCTCTCGCCCGGGTGGAAGAGGCGGTGCGGGGGCGTGCCGACCGCATCGCTCTCGCGACCACGCCGGAGGCGCAGGACCACCTCTGGAGGGTGCGGCACGCCGCCAGCCCCATCATCGCCGCGCAGGCGGGGGGGCGGGTCTCGATGCAGTTCATCGAGGACGGTGTCGTCCCGGTGGATCGGCTCCCCGAGTACGTCCTCCTGCTCCGTTCGGTGCTGGCCCGGCACCACCTGCCCGCGGTGATCTTCGGCCACGCCGGCGACGGGAACCTGCACGTCAATCCTCTGGTGGACGTCGCCGCTCCGGGATGGCGCGACATGCTGGAGGCGGTGCTGGAGGAGGTTGCGGCGGGAGTGGCGCGGCTCGGCGGTACCATGGCGGGGGAGCACGGCGATGGCCGTCTGCGGGCGCCGCTCCTGGAGACCATCTGGGGCCCGGAGATGGTGGAGCGCTTCCGAGCCGTGAAGGACGCATTCGACCCGGGCGAATTCCTCAATCCCGGCGTGATTCTCCCCCTTCCCGGGCAGCGTCCGTTCGACGCCCTCGCGTCCGATGCCTGACCTGCTGGAGGGGCACCCCCCCGGACCCGATCCGCCCCAGCCGTCCCTCCTTGTGGAGACCGGAGATTCACTTTATATTGTTCGGAATTCCAGCAGGCGAGCTTTAGAATCGAAGGTTACGTTGGGCATACCGAACGTTGATCGAGTGGATCTGCAGCTGTTGGAGCTGCTTCAGGAAAACGGAAGGATATCGCAGCACGACCTGGCGAAGTCGGTGGGGCTCTCCGCCCCGGCGGTGAGCGAGCGACTGCGCAAGCTGGAGGAGCGCGGGATCATTCGCGGGTACACTGCGATCCTGGACGCGCGCCGTCTCGGCTGCGACATCACGGCCTTCATCTCCGTGGGGATCAGCGGCTCACGGAACTTTTCCGATTTCCTGGAGCGGGTTCTGGATCTGCGGGAGGTCCTGGAGTGTCATTCGGTGACGGGGCACGGCTCGCACCTCCTCAAGGTCCGGACGCAGAACACCGCGACGCTCGAGCAGCTTCTCGCCGAAATTCAGGCGTGGCCGGGAGTCCAATCGACCACCACCAGCATCGTGCTCTCGACGCTGAAGGAGACGGAGCAGCTGCCCCTTCCCTCGCCGGCGGATGGAGCCGGAGCCGACCGCGACGAGCGGATCGTCGGGCCCGCCGACCTTCTCCACGTTCCGTTTCGACACCACCCCTAGCCTCAAGGACGGGCCATGGCCAAGACGACCTCTCGCTTCGACTCCCTCGCCGCCGCAACTCGGTGGGATTCGAGCCGCCACGACGGCCGCAAGGAGCGCCGTAATGTGCCGCCTTCGCTGGAGATCGAGAAGATCTTCGGAGAGAGCACCTTCGGCCTCACCGAGATGAGGGCGCGCCTGCCGAAGCAGATCTTCAAGGCGCTGATCGCGACCGTGGAGCAGGGCTCGGAACTCGATCCCAGCGTGGCCGACGCCGTGGCGCTCGCCATGAAGGAGTGGGCGCTGGAGAAGGGCGCCACCCACTTCACCCATTGGTTCCAGCCGCTCACCGGCTATACGGCCGAGAAGCACGACTCGTTCATCACCCCGAATGTGGGGGGAGGCGCGGTGGCCGAATTCTCCGGGCGAGACCTGGTGCAGGGCGAGCCCGATGCCTCCAGTTTCCCCTCGGGCGGTCTGCGGGCCACGTTCGAGGCGCGCGGGTACACCGCCTGGGACCCGACCTCCCCGGCCTTCCTCGTGGAGCGGCCCTCGGGGACCTTCCTCTCCATTCCGACCGCCTTCGCCTCGTGGACGGGCGAGGCGCTCGACCTGAAGACGCCGCTGCTGCGCTCGATGCACGCGCTCGACGAGCAGGCGCGCCGCGCCCTGGCGCTCTTCGGGACCCCGGCGAAGCGCGTGATGGCGACGCTCGGGGTGGAGCAGGAGTTCTTTCTGATCGACCAGGAGTTCTTCTATCGCCGTCCCGATCTGGTCACGACGGGCCGCACCCTCGTCGGGGCCAAGCCGCCGCGTGGCCAGGAGCTGGAGGACCACTACTTCGGCTCGATTCCGGAGCGCGTGCTGGCCTTCATGATGGAGGTCGAGCGCGAGCTGTACCGCCTCGGCGTTCCCATCAAGACCCGGCACAACGAGGTCGCGCCCGGCCAGTACGAGATGGCGCCCATCTATGAGAACGCCAACATCGCCGCCGACCACCAGCAGCTGATGATGCTGGAGCTGCGTAGCACGGCGCGGAAGTACGGCCTGGTCTGCCTCCTCCACGAGAAGCCGTTCGCGGGCGTCAACGGAAGCGGGAAGCACGTGAACTGGTCGCTCGGCACCGAATCGATGAACCTCCTAGAGCCGGGGGACAACCCGCACGACAACATCCAGTTCCTCTTCTTCTGCGTGGCGGTGATGCGCGCGGTGGATGCCCACCAGGACCTGCTGCGCGCCAGCGTGGCGCACGCCGGCAACGACCACCGGCTGGGCGCCAACGAGGCTCCGCCCGCGATCATCTCCATCTTCCTGGGCGACCAGCTCACCGACGTGCTCGAGCAGATCGAGCGGAGTGGGGAGGCGAAGTCGAGCAAGCAGGGGGGGCTCCTCGGCCTCGGCGTCCCGGCGCTCCCCCACCTGCCCAAGCACGCGGGGGACCGCAACCGCACCTCGCCCTTCGCCTTCACGGGGAACAAGTTCGAGTTCCGCGCTCCCGGCTCCTCGCAGTCGGTCTCCTTCCCGGCCACGGTGCTGAACACCATCATGGCCGAATCGATCGACCAGATGTGCACGGAGCTCGAGGCCGAGCTCGAGGGGGACGCCGGCTTCGAGCAGGCGTTGCGCACACTCCTGGCCCGGGAGATCGCCGCCCATCGCCGCATCGTCTTCAACGGTGACGGGTACAGCGATGAGTGGAGGGAGGAGGCGGAGCGCCGCGGCCTGCTCAATCTCCGCAATACCGTCGACGCCCTCGCGACCCTCGAGAGCGAGAAGAACGGGGCGCTGTTCGAGAAGTACAACGTGCTCTCGGAACGAGAGCTGGCGTCGCGCCATGAGATCGCCATCGACACCTACTTCAAGACCGTCAACATCGAGGGGGAGACTACCGCCGACATCGCCAGCTCGATGGTCCTCCCCGCGGCGGTGCGCTACCTCAACGAGCTCTTCGCCGTCCTGGAGCGGGGCCAAAACCACGGGGTCGAAACCAGCGGCACCCGCCGCACGCTGGAGCAGGTCAACGGGTTGGTGAACGAGCTAAGCCAGGCGCTGTCGCACCTCGCGGAGCAGAACGCCGAACTCGGAGGAAACGACGTCGAGTCGAAGGCTCACCACATGCGCGACCACATCGTCCCCGCCATGGCGGCGGTGCGCCGCGCGGTGGACCGGCTCGAGAAGGTGGTGCCGGACGACTTCTGGCCGCTCCCGACCTATCGGGACATGCTCTTTATCAAGTAGCCGCGGCAGGGGCTTCGCGGCTTTTGCTATCCGTCGTCCCCGGCGGCGATTCGGTCGCGGACCAGCTCGAGAAGTGATTGGGAACGGTTCAGCGAGGGGTCGTCGGTCACCCGCTCCAGCAGGTCCCGGAGGACCTCGCCGAAGAGGGGGCCCGGCGGCAGGCCGAGGGAACGGAGCTCCGCCCCGCCGATGGCGAGGTCGGCGATCGTCAGCGGGGGACGCGAGCGCAGCATCGCCCGCGTGCGCCGGAGGAGGCGGAGCAGCCGCTCCCCGTCCTGCCCGCGAGCACGCGCATCGGCGATCCGGAGCCGGAAGAGGTCTGGCAAGTATTCCGCGCCCACACGCCGCATCCAGCGCCGCAGCTCGGGCTCGGGCGCGTCGGGTCCGGGAAGGTCCGCGTGCTGCGCGACCAGGTGCATCACCCGGTCGATCTCGGCGTTCGACGCCCTGATGCGGCGCAGGAGCTCCGTGGTCAGGGCGGCCCCCACAGCCGCGTGGCCCGGGAAGCGCGGCGGGTGCTCGCCCGCCGCCTCGCGGGTAGGCGGCTTCCCGACATCGTGCAGCAACGCGGCGAGGCGCAGCACGGGCCGGTGCCGCCCGACGGCGTCCGTGACGCCGAGCTGGTGCCCCCACACGCCCGTACCCCACTCGTCGCGCACGGAGGTACACGCCTGCAGCTCCGGGTAGAGGTGCGCGAGGACGCCGGATTCGGCGTAGAGACGCAGCGCCCGGGAGGGCTTCGACGGTCCGCCCAGCACCTTGTACAGCTCCTCGCGGATGCGTTCGGCGGAGAGGCCGCTCAGCCGTCCCGCGGAGTCGCGGATGGCGCTCCAGGTGTCGGGGTCGATCCGGAGGTCGAAGCGGCCGGCGAAGCGGAGCGCGCGCAGCACCCGGAGGCGATCCTCGGCGAAGCGCGCGGCGGGATCGCCGACGGCGCGTAGCACGCCGCCGTGGAGGTCGTCGAGCCCCCGGTGGGGGTCGCGCACCTCGCCGGTCAGGGGATGCCAGGCGACGGCGTTGATGGTGAAGTCGCGCCGCTGCAGATCCTCCTCTAGGCTATCCGCGAAGGCGACCCGCGCCTTGCGTCCGAAGGTCTCCACGTCGCGGCGGAAGGTGGTGACCTCGTACAGCCGTCCCTCCCTCCCGAGGACACCCACGGTGCCGTGCTCGATCCCGATCGGCACCGTGCGTCTAAAGACGCGGCGGACGTCGCTTGGGCGGGCGGAAGTCGCGAGGTCCCAATCCCCCGGGGTGAGGCCGGAAAGCGCGTCCCGCACCGCTCCCCCCACGGTCCAGGTGGAGAACCCGGCCTCCTCCAGGCGGCGGGCGATCCAGCGCACGTCGCCCGGAGGGTGGAGCTCGACGCTCCCACCACTACCCGGCGCCCCCTCCCTCACGCCTCTCCGCAGCACGCCGAACACGCACCGGCTCGCTTCCTGGAAAAGACCCTCTCCACCCGCGGCACCCACTTCATAAGAGCTAGCCTTTCAACCGGTTACCCCTTGGCTGGCCGCCGGAGCAGGGTTATATTTCGCGGAACATTCAACCCGGCGCGCCATGAGCCTTCAGCAGTTTCTCCAGCGATCCCGAGCGACACCCGCCTTCAAGGACGCGGTCGCGGCATTCGCCCGAGAGGGACGCCCCAACGATCGCCTCGCCTTCGACGCGTACTCGCCGCCCGTCAAGGTGCAGCGCACCCTGACCAAGCTCTTCGAAGAGCACCCGCAGCTGGAGATCGAGCGCGTGGAGATCCGCGGCTCTTCCGGGTGCGAGTACTTCCGCGGCGAGCTCGTCGCGTTCGCAGGGGGCGAGGAGCGGCGCATCCGCTTCCATTGGGATTGCAAGTGGAGAGCCGCGCAGGAAGGCTGGACCGACTACTTCGGGTTTCCGGACCAGATCCGCGCGGCCCGGGAGTTCGGCTACGACTGCTTTCGCCACTGGGAGCCGCAGGAGGCGGGGCGCGCTCAGTCCGCGTAGCGGCCGAACTCCACCGTCTCCCTCACCCGCATCACGTCCGTCCCGCACACCCCCAGCGCCAGCATCAGCTCGATGCGCGCCTGCTGCCCCGTGAGATGGTCGGCGAAGACCACCCCCATCTCGCGGAGCTCGTGTCCGCCGCCGTCGTAGGCGTAGGTGTCGAGCACCCGCCCCCGAAGCGACCGCGAGGTGACCACCACGGGGCGTTCCGCTTCCGTCCAGAGCCGGATCCCCGGGAGCACCGCCGGCGGTACGTTTCCGCGCCCGAGCGCCTCGAGCACCACTCCGTGCGCACCGGTCCGCAGACTCGCCTCCACCAGCCTCGCGTCCGCCCCCGCCACCACCTTGAGGAGGTCCACCGGGACGACCGGGGCGTGCGGCGCCAGCGTCGGCTTCCGTCGCGACTCCCGGTAGAAGAGCACCTCCCCCTTGTCCACGATCCCCAACGGCCCCCAGTTGGGGGACTGGAAGGTGCCGAACTCCTCGGTGTGCGTCTTCACCACCTCGGCGCCCTGCACGATCCGGTCGTCCATCACCACCATCGCGCCGCGGCCCCGCGCCTCCGGGCTCGCCGCCACCTGGATCGCCGCCATCAGGTTCGCGGGGCCGTCCCAGGAGAGCTCGGAGGAATTGCGCATGGCGCCCGTGACCGTGACCGGAACCTCGGGGGGAAGGGAACGGTCCAGCAGGTAGACCGTCTCCTCGATGGTGTCCGTTCCGTGCGTGATGACCACTCCGTCCGCCCCGCCGTGCACCGCCTCCAGGATCGCCCCGCGCAGCGCCCACATCCGCTCGATCGTCATGTGCGGCCCGGGATACCTCCCGAACTCGTGGACCTCCAGCCGCGCGTGCCGCTCCCAGCCGGGGACGGAGGCGAGGATCTGCTCCCCCGTCAGCGCGGGGACGGCGCCGCCCTTCTCCAGGTCGCGTCGCATGGAGATGGTGCCGCCGGTGGCGAACAGCACGACGCGCGGGAGATCGCCCGGACTAGCCACAGAGCGCCCTCCCGCCGTTGCCGTTGAGGATGTCTCCGGTGACGTGCCCCAGCATCACGCCATCGTCCATTTTCCCCCCAACTCCTCCGCGTGGTGCCGCTCGACCTCCAGAATCCCCTCCACGACGGCACGCGTCGCGGGGTCGAGATCCTGCTCCAGGAAGACGCGGTAGCGCTTCACCTCGTCCTGCTCGCGCCGGCGGGCCAGCGGCTCCCACCCCTCCAGCGGCGCCGGCTGCGCCCGGAGATGGTCGAGCGACCGTGGCTGGCCGCCCAGCTCCAGCATCCGCGCCGTGAGCCGGGAGAGGTGGTGCTGCTCGTCGGCGTGAAGGTCGTGGAATCTCTGGCCCAACTCGCCGTCGCCGTCCTCTTCGGCCTGGGCGGCGAGGGCGCGGTAGAAGAGCGCCTGCTCCTTCTCCGCCTCGCGGCACACCTCGAGCGCCCGGAGCGGGTCGGCGCTCACGCCGCGATCCCGCGGAGCCGGCCGCGGGCTCCCAAGCCTTCGGCCAGAGCGCCGAGCCCCGCGGCGTCCTCCTCCGCCTGCGCCTGGAAAGCGTGGGTGAGCAGCGCGTCCGCCGCCAGCAGCGGGAGCGCGGCCTCGCGCCCGCCCCCCCCGCGCACGACCGCGCGGTAGAGCGCCAGCGCCCCCTCGGCAAGCGCCCGGGCGGCGGGGACGGGTCCCGCCGGGAGAGAGCCGATCATCGCCTCGAGCAGAGCCGGGGGTGCTCCGGGGAGGCGCTCCCGCAGCCAAGCCTCGCCCGGGGTCACGCCCCGACCCCCGCGAGCAGCGAGCGGACCACCTCTTCCACCCGCGCGAGCGCGTCCGGGAGCCGCTCGGGATCGCCCACCCCGGCCTGCGCCATGTGCGGGCGGCCGCCGCCCTTTCCGCCGGCGGCCGCGGCTACCTCCCGGACCACCCGGTCCGCACGCACCCCACGCTCGATGAGGTCGTCGGTGGCCACCGCGAAGAGCGAAGCCCTGTCGCCCATGCGCGCCGCCAGCACCGCGACGCCGCTCCCCAGCCTCTCGCGGAGGCGGTCGCCGAGGGCGCGAGCCTCCTCGGCGTCCGCCACCTCGATCAGCGCCGCCACCACCCTCGCGCCTTCCACGGAGGAGGCGCTCCCGAGCAGCTCGCCCACCCGATCGACGCTCCCCTCTGCGCGGGCACGCTCCAGCTGGCGCCCCAGCTCCCGGTTCTCGTCTAGAAGCGCCTGAATCCGCTGGCGAAGGTTCTCCTCGCGGGTGCGGAGGAGCGAGGCGAGGCCGCGCAGCGCCTCCCGATCCTCCTCGCCTCGCCGGTACGCCTCCGGGCCGGTGACCGCCTCCACCCGCCGCACCCCTGCCGCCACGCCGGACTCGGAGACAATGCGGAAGCCGCCGATCTGCCCGGTCGCGCGCACGTGAGTGCCGCCACACAGCTCCATCGACACGCCCGGGATCTCGATCACCCGCACTACGTCACCGTACTTCTCGCTGAAGAGGGCCATCGCCCCACGCCCGATGGCGTCCGGGTACGACATCTGGTGAGAGCATACTTCGTAGTTGGCCCAGACCGCCTCGTTCACCAGCCGCTCCACCTCATGGATCTGCTCGGCGGTCAGCGGACCGTTGTGCGCGAAGTCGAAGCGCAGCCGGTCGGGCGCAACGAGCGAACCCTGCTGGTGCACGTGCTCCCCGAGGACGCGCCGGAGCGCCGCGTGCAGCAGGTGGGTGGCGGTGTGGTTCCGCTCGGTATCGCGGCGCTCCGGGGTCTCGACGACCGCACGCACCCCGCCGGGCACGAAGTCGCCGTCCACGGCCCCGATCACGGCGATACGGCCGGCCACCTTCCGCACCTCGTCCACTCGCAGGGTCCAACCGTCGCCGTACACGTGTCCCTCGTCCGAGACCTGGCCGCCGCTCTCCGCATAGAAGGGGTTCTCGCGCAGCTGCAGCGCCGTGCGGCCGTCCCTCCCCTCTTCCATCCATCGGTAGGCGAGCACGTCGGTGACCGCCTCGGTGGCGCGGTAGGCGGCGAAATCCTGCTCTTCTTCCTTCACCACCACCCAACCATCCGCGAAGGCGTCGTCGGGAAGCGCAATTCCGGCGGCGGCACGATCTTCCCGCGATCGGCGGCGCTGCCGCTCCAGCTCCTCCTCGAACCCCGCGACGTCCACCTGGTACCCGCGCTCGCCGGCCATCAGCTCCGTGAGATCGAGCGGGAAGCCGAAGGTGTCGTAGAGGCGGAAGACGTCGCTCCCGGGCAGGATGCCCGAGCCGCCCTTCGGCGCGAGCTCTTCGAAGCGCTTCATCCCTTCGTCGATGGTGGAGAGGAAGCGCTCCTCCTCGGCGCGGGTGGCGCGCAGGAGGTGCTCGCGGCGGATGCGGAGCTCGGGGTAGACGTCGCCCATCCGGTGGATCACCGCGTCCACCACCTCCACCAGGGTCGGGTCTCGCCGGCCGAGCAGCCAGGCGTGGCGCACCGCGCGCCGCAGGATGCGCCGCAGCACGTAGCCGCGCCCCTCGTTGGAGGGGGATACGCCGTCGGCGAGCAGGAAGGCGGTGGCGCGGGCATGGTCGGCGAGCACGTGGTACGAGTCCCCGGCGGGCGAGCCGAACTCGTAGGGCTCGCCGATCGTCCCGACCGCACGCTCGATGAGGGGGACGAAGAGGTCGGTCTGGTAGTTCGACCTCCTGCCCTGCATCACCGAGGCGATGCGCTCCAGCCCCGCGCCGGTGTCCACGCAGGGTGCGGGAAGGGGGTGCAGCTCGCCGTCCGCGTCGCGGTCGAACTGCATGAAGACGAGGTTCCAGATCTCCAGGAACTCCCCCTTCTCGCCCGACTCCGCGAACTCCTCCACCTCCACGTCCGTGCCGCGCCTCCCCTCCGGGCGCAGGTCGAAATGGATTTCGGAGCAGGGGCCGCAGGGGCCGGTTTCGGCCATCTGCCAGAAGTTGTCCCTGTCTCCCAGCCGGAAGACCCGCTCCTTGGGGAGCCCGGCGATCTCCTCCCAGAGCACCGCCGCCTCGTCGTCCGAATGGTGGACCGTGGCCCAGAGCCGCTCGCTCGGGATGCCGAGGTCCTCGGTGAGGAACTCCCAGGCGAAGCGGATCGCGTCGCGCTTGAAGTAGTCCCCGAACGAGAAATTGCCGAGCATCTCGAAGAAGGTGTGGTGGCGCGCGGTGAAGCCGACCTGCTCCAGGTCGTTGTGCTTTCCGCCCGCGCGGACGCACTTCTGAGAGGTGGTGGCGCGCCGGAAGGGGAGAGTTTCCGCGCCCAGGAAGACCTTCTTGAACTGCACCATTCCCGCGTTGGTGAAGAGCAAGGTCGGGTCGTCCGCGGGCACGAGCGAGGAGGAGGCGACGATCTCGTGCCCCTGCCGGGCGAAGTACTGGAGGAACCGGGTGCGGATCTCGTCAGCGCGCATGGATGGGATCAGGGGCGTGGGTTCGGATGGAGTAGGGTAACATAACGCGCGGTCGGGAGCGATCTCAAGAGCGCACCCGAATGCGGAAGCCCCTCTCTCGCGCATGGCGGGAGAGGGGCTGCGGCGTTCGGACCGGCGCCCGGGGCGGCTCAGTCGTCCGAGCCGGCGGCGCCCTCCTCGGCGGAGGCGGCGACCCCGCGGATGCCGAGGATCTCCTTCACCTTCGTCTCGATCTCGGCGGCGACCTGCGGGTTGTCCTGCAGGAACGCCTTCGCGTTCTCACGCCCCTGGCCGAGCCGCACGTCCCCGTACGAGAACCAGGCGCCCGACTTGTTGATCACGTCCGCCTCGACGCCGAGATCGACGATGATGCCGTAGTGGTCGATGCCGATGTTGAACATGATGTCGAAGTCCGCCTGTTTGAAGGGCGGCGCGACCTTGTTCTTGACGACTTTCACGCGCGTCTTGTTGCCGACCAGCTCGTCCTTGTCCTTGATGGAGCCGATGCGGCGGATGTCCATCCGCAGCGAGGCGTAGAACTTCAGCGCCCGCCCGCCGGTGGTGGTCTCCGGGTTGCCGAACATCACGCCGATCTTCTCGCGGATCTGGTTGGTGAAGACCACCGAAGTCAGCGACCGGTTGATGGCGCCGGTCAGCTTGCGCAGCGCCTGGCTCATGAGCCGGGCCTGCAGGCCGACGTGGCTGTCGCCCATCTCGCCCTCGATCTCCGCCCGCGGGACCAGCGCGGCCACCGAGTCGATCACCACCACGTCCAGCGCGCTCGAGCGCACCAGCGTCTCCGCGATCTCCAGCGCCTGCTCGCCCGTGTCGGGCTGCGAGACGAGGAGGTTGTCCACGTCCACACCTAGCTTCCGGGCGTAGTCGATGTCGAGCGCGTGCTCCGCGTCGATGAAGGCGCACACCCCGCCCGCCTTCTGCGCGTTCGCGATCACGTGCAGACACACCGTCGTCTTCCCCGAGGATTCCGGACCGTAGATCTCGGTGATGCGGCCGCGCGGGATTCCGCCGATGCCGATCGCCGCATCGAGGTTGATCGCCCCGGTGGGGATCGCCTGCAGCTGCACCCGGGGGCCGTCGATGCCGAGGCGCATGATCGAACCCTTTCCATGGGCTTTCTCGATCTGCGCGATCGCGATGTTCAGGGCCTTTTTCTTGTCGTCGCTTACTTCCACCGTTGCCATGCTCACCTCGTGATCGATGCGCGTCTCTCCCGGCCTCCCGACCGGCGCCTGGATACACCGCCCGCCCGAGCGCGTTCCCGAACAAAATGCGAAACCCGGCGCAGAAACGCAAGGGAGATCTCTTCCCACCCCTCCCAGCGAGGATGGCGGTATTACCCCTCAGGCGCGATCAAGTGCCGTTCCTGCAACGACTTGCCGCAGCGCCTCCAGCGCCCTCCCGATCCCATCGTCGTCGACGTCGAGGTGGGTGACGGCGCGCAGGCGGCGCGCCCCGAAACCCGTCATCCGCACCTCCCTCTCCGCCAGCTCGGCCAGCACGTCCTCGGCCCGCAGCCGCGGGTGCTCCAGGGCGATCATCACGATGTTAGTCTCCGGCCGCCCGGCCGACAGTCCCGGAATCGCCGCCGCCTCCTCGGCCAGGCGCCGGGCCCGGGCGTGGTCCTCCGCCAGGCGGGCGAGGTTGTGCCGTAGCCCGTAGAGCCCCGCCGCGGCGAGCAGCCCCGCCTGCCGCATCCCACCGCCGAGGCGTCTTCGCACCCTCCAGGCCCGATCCATCGTCTGCTCCGATCCCGCCAGCACCGAACCGACCGGCCCCCCCAGCCCCTTGGAGAGGGAGACCATCACGGTGTCCGCCAGCTCCGCCCAGGCCCGCATCGGCACCCCGGCCGCCGCCTCCGCGTTCGGCAGCCGCGCACCGTCGAGGTGCAGCGCCACCTCCCGCTCCCTCGCAACCTCCGCCACCTCGCGCATCCGCTCCGGCGATAGGATGGATCCGCCGGCGCTGTTGTGCGTGTTCTCCAGGCACACGAGCGAGGTCCGCGGCAGGTAGGGCGAGCCGGAGCGGATCGCCGCCGCCACCTCCTCCCCCGAGAGGTGACCGCTCTCCGTCGGCACGGCCCGGAGCTGCACCCCGCCCCACGCGGCGGCCGCCGCGTCCTCCCAGTTCAGGATGTGCCCTTCGGCGTCGATGACGGCCTCGGTGCCCGGCGGCGCCAGCACCATCACCGCCGTCTGGTTGGCCATGATCCCGCTGGGAAAGAAGAGCGCACGCTCCTTCCCCAGCACCTCCGCGGCATAACGCTCCAGCGCCTCCACCGTCGGATCGTCGCCCAGCACCGCGTCCCCCACCTCCGCCTCCGCGATCTCGCGGCGCATCTCCGGCGACGGGCGGGTCACCGTATCGGAGCGGAGATCCACGACATCGCGGGGGACCGGCATCGGCATCTTCGGAAGGTGGGAAGGATCACCGGCTCCGGCAATGTAACCCGCGTCGACCACCCGGGATACCCCGGGTGTCCGAAACGCTCGAACCCCACCTCACCCGCCACGGACCCTCCGGATCCACTCCTGCACCGATGACGGCACCAGGAGGTCGTCGGCGATCTCCGCGATCTCCTCCGCCTCTCGCCACGCGCGCTCCAGCGCCTTCAGCTCCCCCTCCAGCGCGCGTCGCTCCGCCTCCTCGTGGGCCGCCATCTCCAGCGCGAGCCGCACCGGGTACGGCATCTTCTCCATTTGCGCGGCGTCGCCGCCGCGGAGCCGGGCCGCCTCGCGGAAAACGCTCGGCACGTCCCCCGCCCGCTCTAGGAATCCCACCGCCTGGCTCACCTGCGAACGGCTCCCGCCGAAGCGGTTGAGCGGCGGAAGCACCGCCGCGGCGGCCCGCACCCCCGCCTCTCCCGCGAACTCGTGCCTCACCTTCCGCAGGCGCATCTCCACGCGCCACTCGCCGCTCCCCATCGGAGTCAGGCGGATCCGCTCCAGGTGCCGCCGCTTCACCTCCAGCGGAGCGTCCCCCGTCCTCGGGATCCGCGCGACGACGGCGTTCGGGTTTCCCTTCACGACGCGCTGCACCAGCTGCGATCCCCAGTAGCCGAAGGTGGCGACGCTCACCCCCGCGGCCATCCCGCCGACCACGACCGCGCCGAGCGCCCCCAGCCCCACTCCCGCCTGCAGGATGGCCCTGCGCCGGCGGCGGCCGAACTGGTCTCCGTAGCGCCAGACGGCGAATTCCGGCCGGTTCGGCCTCCCCACGCGGATCAGCTCCAGCCCCTCGCGCAGCTTCGCCAGACCGACGTTCTCCGTGGAGGCGCGCAGTCTAGTCTCGCGGAAGATCCGCTCACCCTCCTCGATCGCCTCCCAGCGCTCCTCCAACGGGGAGAGATTCCAGCGCTCGCAGCGAGGGCAGACGACCCAGAGCCGGCCCTTCTCCGGGTCGAAGGCGAGGCGGCGGCCGACGGGGAAGCTCTCGACCACCTCGTTGACGCCGAGGCCGTGGCTGCAGAAGAGGCAGGTGGAGTACATGGGAAAGGGGGCGCAAGGTGGGCGCGGGACCGTCCACGACATATACCCACGCGCCTCCGGCGGAGTGCCACGCGCGACGCCCCCGGGCCGCGAGGGCCCGGGGGCGTCGGGGACAGTCCACCCGGACGCGGATCCGGCTACTTCTTCGCCTGCTCGAAGCGCTTCCCCACCTCCTGCCAGTCCACCACGTTCCACCAGGCTTCGATGTAGTCCGGACGACGATTCTGGTACTTCAGATAGTATGCGTGCTCCCAGACGTCGAGGCCGAGGATGGGACGGTGCCCCTCCATGAGCGGGCTGTCCTGGTTAGCGGAGCTGTGCACGTGCACCTCGCCGCCATCGATCCCGAGCCAGCCCCAGCCGCTGCCGAAGCGGTTCTTGGCGGCGGTGGAGAACTCGTCGCGGAACCGGGCGAAGTCGCCGAAGGAGGAGCGGATGGCCTCGCCGAGGGCGCCGCTCGGCTCGCCGCCGCCGTTCGGGCTCATGATCCGCCAGAAGAGAGAGTGGTTCGCGTGGCCACCGCCGTTGTTGCGGACGGCGGTGCGGATGTCCTCCGGAACCCTGTCGATCTCCCGCAGGAGCTTCTCCACGTCGTCGGGAGCGTTGAACTCGGGGTGCTTCTCCAGAGCCGCGTTCAGGTTACTGACGTACGAAGCGTGGTGCTTGTCGTGGTGGATCTCCATGGTGCGCGCATCGATGTGCGGCTCGAGCGCGTCGAAGGCGTAGGGGAGATCGGGGAGCGAGAACTTGGCCATTCGATACCTCCGCGGGAGTGAATACGGCAGTCGCGGTCCGCCGGCCTCGGAGCGGCGGGCGAAGCGCGGAGCTGAGAAAACCGGCCGCCGTCCGACGCAATCGTCGAGCCGGGGCGCACTGCCAATGTAAGTCGCGCCGGATGTTCCGCCACCCGGCACGCCCCTACGTCCGCCCTCGCGCCGCGGGGGACGTTAGTCGTCCGCCCGCCTCAGCCGCCGGACCTCACCGTCCAGATGCGCGAAGCGGCGCCCCAGCGAGAGGGCGTAGCCGAGGAGGAGGATCCAGGCCACCGCGAAGGCCGCGAAGACGTGCCGGTACGCGCGAAGGGTGCGCGCCTCCTGCGACTGCGCCTGCGCCTGCGGGACGGTGGCCGCTGGGTACGCCTCCTCCCCGTCCGGAGAGAGCGAGGCGTCGCCCGCCGGGTCCGCCTGCGCCGGCGTGGTCGCGGCGCCGGCGGCTGGCAGCTCGCCCTGCGCAGGGGCCGGCGGCGGCGCGGCGGTGACCAGGAAGAGGGCGGAGATCGAGAGCAGTACGGGCCGCATCAGCGGGAGACTCCTTCCGAGGGGAAAACTCCGGGACCGGACATCGGGCGCGCTACTCCTCCACCACGGCGCCGAAGACCAGCGTGCACACCACCAGGAAGACGACGTCGAAGGCGAGGAGCATCCGCACGCTTCCCATTACCTCCTCGAGCGCCCTGCCCAGCAGCAGACGCTGCGTCGCCCCCGCGGCGAAGATCACCACCGGGACGAGGAGCGGAAGCAGGAGGATCGGGAGGAGCGTCTCTCCCAGCCGCGTGCCGGCCGCGACGGCGCCGAAGAGCGTCCCCAGCGCGACGAAGCCGGCGCTCGCCAGCAGCACGACCAGGGCCAACCCTCCGATCCGCCCCGCGAGGGGAATCTGGAAGAAGAGGGCGTAGACCGGAAAGATCACCGCCTCGGTCGCCAGCAGGAGGAGGAGGTTCGCGAGGAACTTCCCCAGGAAGAGCGCCCCACGGTCCACGGGGGCCAGCAGGATCCCGGAGAGCGCGTCCTGCTCGCGCTCCAGCGCGAAGGATCGCCCCAGACCGAGAATGCCTGCGAAGAGGATCGTCACCCAGAGCATCGCCCCGGCGATCCCCCGCGTCCTCACGGTAGGGTCGAGGGCGAAGCTGAACACCATCGCCACCAGGACGGCGAAGGTGAGCATGCTCACGATCCGCTCTCGGGAGCGCAGCTCGAGGGTGAGGTCCTTGACGGCGATCGCCAGCGCGTGCCGCGCGAATCCGTCCGCCATTCAGACCGCGCCGCCGACGCGCTCGGTGTAGAGCTGCTCGAACCGCTCCAGCTCGATGGCCGCCCGGGGCTCGTCGGAGATCCACCGCCCCGCCACCTGCACCACCACCCGGTCGGCCAGCTCCAGCCCCTGCGACAGGTTGTGGGTGACCAGCACGACCGTGCGGCGGCCGTCCTTGAGGTGCTCCAGCACCGAGCGAAGCATGCGGGCGGCGTGGGGGTCCAGGCCGGTGTACGGCTCGTCCAGGAGCACCAGCTCCGGCTCGTGCAGCAGGGTGCGGGCGAGGGCGAGCCGCTGCTGCATCCCGCGGGAGAAGCCGTGAACGCGATCGTCGCGCCGCGCCCAGAGCCCCACCTCGCGCAGCCCCGCCTCGATCCGATCGGCGAGCGCGTCAAGCCCGTAGAGGCGCCCGTAGAAGCGGAGGTTCTCCGCGGCGCTCAGCCGGGAGTAGAGAAAGGTCTGGTGCGAGAGGACGCCGATGCGGCGGCGCCAGCCGTGTTCCGCGTGGTCGATCGCCTCGCCCGCGACGCGGATCTCGCCGCGGGTGGGGCGGAGCGCCCCGGCGAGGATGCGCAGGAGGGTGGTCTTCCCCGCGCCGTTGGGGCCGAAGAGGGTGAGGAAGCGACCCGCCTCGAGGTCGAATCCGATCCCCCGCAGCGCGGGGTAGGGGCCGTACCATTTCTCCAGCCCCCGCGCCTCGATGGCCGGAGGGGTGCTCAAGCCAGCCGAGCCCCGCACCCCGAGCAGAACCGGCTCCCCGCCGGGTTCACGAAGCCGCAGGCGTGGGCCGCCGGTCCGGCGGGCGCCGGCGCCGCGCCACCGGCGGCGCGGTCCGCCACCTCGATCGCGGCCAGCGCCTCGCGCTCCAGCCGCGCGCGCAGCGCCTGGTAGTCGGCGTCGTCCAGCTTGCCCCCCATGCGGTCGTACTCCACCTCCTTGAGCGAGGCGAGAGCGACGCGCTTGCGGGCCTCGGCGTCGATCAGCTGGCCCGGCACCGCGTTGCCCAGCGCCGCCACGCGGCGGGTCAGGATGGGAAGGACGACCCACGCCGACACCAGCAGGGCGAGCCCGAGCGCGCCCAGCAGCATGCTCACGCGGTGCCCTCCTCCTCGTCCCGCTCCCATTCGCGCAGCGCCGCGGCGACGCGCGCGCGGTCGCCGTCGGTCAGCGATGCGTCGACGGCTGGCGGCGGCGCCTTGGCGCGGTCGCTGCGCAGCCGCGCCACGATCAGCCCCCCGCCGAGCAGCACCACCAGCGGGGTCGCGACCCACGCCCACAGGCCGGCGCCGCGCCCCTTGGGCAGGATGCGGATCTGCTCGCCGTGGCGGGAGATCACGTCCTCGACGATCTGCTCGGTGGTGAAACCCGCCGCCGCCGCCACGCGGATGCTGTCGCGCAGCGCCGGCACGCTGGGGCACATGTCCACCGTGTGGAACGGCGTGACCGGGGAGCGGAGCTGCGACATCGCCTCGTTGGCGGTGCGCGTCTGCTCCGGCGTCATCCCCTGCACGGCGTCGCCGCCGTGCTCCTGCGCAGCGGCGGGCGCGGCGGCAAGCGCTGCCAGCAGCGACGCCAGCGCGCCCCACCGGCGGGCCCTCCGGACGGCGGAAGGGGTGCGCATCAGGCCTCCACCAGCTCGGGGTCGCGCCGGCGCGGCTCCGCGCGCTGCGGAGCCGCGGTGCGCCGCACGCGGCTCTCGCCCCCCTCGCCCGGCCACATCGCGATCAGGGTGCCGATCGCCATGATCATCCCGCCCACCCAGATCCACGGCACCAGCGGGTTGACCAGAATGCGGAAGGTCGTCAGCGGGCGCGGGTTGCTGCCCTGCAGGACCCCGTTGGCATCCTGGATGCCGGCCATGATCAGGTACAGGTCCTCGTTCCACGCCCGGCGGATCCCCACCTCGCTGCTGTTCTCCTCGCGCCGGTTGTAGACGCGCTGCTCGGCGGTCAAGATTCCCCCGCTGCGGCCGTCCACCTCCACGCTCAGCGACGCCACCAGCTTCCACATGTTGGTGGCGGTGTAGACGGACATGTCCTGGTACGTCAGACGGTAGGTGTGGCCGAAGGGGGAGCCGATCTCGGCGCTCTCGCCCGGCTGCAGCACCACCTGGCGCTCCACGTCGTACGCCTGCCCGGCGAAGCCCATGAAGCCGATCACCAGCCCCACGTGCACGATGTAGCCGCCGTAGCGGCGCCGGTTGCGCCCGATCAGGTGAACCAGAGCCGGGCCGTACCCCTCGCCCTCGATGGAGGCGCGGGCGCGGGTCCCCTTGTAGAACTCCACCGTGACCGTAGCCAGGACGAACGCGCCCAGGGCGAAGGTGAGCAGCACCTCGGTGTGCCGCACCCCGAGGCCCCAGAGCACGGCGCCGGCCAGGGCGCCGACAGCCATCGGCACCACGAAGTTGCGCTGGAGGTTGCGCGGGGACGCGCGCCGCCACGCGATGATCGGCCCCACCCCGAGCAGCGCCAGCAGCAGCAGGCCGATCGGGATGTTGACGCGGTTGTAGAACGGCGGCCCGACATTAATCTTCTGCCCCAGGAAGCCCTCGGACAGCAGCGGAAACATGGTGCCCCACAGCACTGCGAACATGGCTGCGATGAAGAGCAGGTTGTTCGCGAGGAAGGCCGCCTCGCGCGACAGGAACGACTCCACCTGCGTCTCCGGCTGCAGCTGGTCGCGCCGCCACCACACCAGCCCCGCGCACACCAGGATCGCCACCGACAGGAAGCCAAGGAAGATGTAGGCGATCTGCAGGTTCTGGGCGAACGAGTGAACCGACTCGATCAGCCCCGAGCGCGTCAGGAAGGTGGCGAAGATGCTGAGCAGAAAGGTGCCCAGGATCAGCAGCACGTTCCACATCTTCAGCATGCCGCGCTTCTCCTGGATCATCACCGAGTGGAGAAAGGCGGTGCCGGTGAGCCAGGGGAGCAGCGAGGCGTTCTCCACCGGGTCCCAGAACCAGTAGCCGCCCCAGCCCAGCTCCACGTACGCCCACATCATCCCGAAGATGATCCCGTTGGTCAGGAAGAACCACGCGAGCAGCGTCCAGCGGCGCGTGGTCGTGATCCAGCGGGTGTCCAGCCGGCCGGAGGCCAGCGCGGCCACGGCGAAGGCGAAGGGGACGGTGAAGGCGGTGAAGCCCAGGTACAGCGTGGGCGGGTGGATCGTCATCCAGTAGTTCTGCAGCTGCGGGTTCAGCCCGCGCCCGTCGGCCGGAACGAAGGGGAGCAGCTCGAACGGGTTGGAGACGGTGACGATGACGACCAGGAAGAAGGCGAGCACCGTGAGGAGCACGCCCGTCACGTACGGCATGAACTCGCGGTTGCGGTGGCGGTTCTGGAAGACGGCGATGGAGGCGAACAGCGCCAGCAGCAGCGCCCAGAAGACGAGCGAGCCCGTCTGGCCCGCCCATAGGCCCGAGATCTTGTAGAAGGTGGAGAGCTCCCGGTTGGAGTAGCCCGCGACGTACTGGTAGCGGTACTCGTTCCCCAGGAACGCGAGGATCACGCAGAGCGAGGCGACGCTGAGGAGCGCCCACACCGCGTACACCGAGCGCTCCGCCGAGAGGACCAGGTCGCCCCGGCGTGCGCGGCCGCCGACGAAGCCGGCTCCGGCGCCCCAGACGCTGAGGACGAGCGCGACCCAGAGCGCGACTTCGCCGAGTTGGGTCACGAGAGGTAGTCCTCCGCTCCCGCCTCGTAGCGCGAGCCGCACTTGGTCAGCAACGTCGTGGCCTCGAAGACCCCCGCCTCGGTGAAGCGGCCCTCGACGACCACGTCTCTTCCCTCCTCGAAGGTGTCGGGAAGAGGCCCCTGGTAGCGCACCGGGAAGCGGGTGGTGCCGTTCTCGATGTCCACGATCTCGAACTGGAGGTCGAGCGAGCGCTGGTCGAAGGAGACGGTCCCCGGAAGCACTCGTCCCCCCACCTTGAGCCCCAGATCCTGGTACGACGGGTCGGCCCGGGTCTTCGCCACGAGTTCGGCGGGGGTGTGGTAGTACACCATGGAGTCCTGCATCCCGGTGACCATCAGGTACCCCACCACTCCGGCGGCCATCAGCCCACCGATTAGGAACTTGCGTTGCTTCTTCAAGATAGCCTCCGCCCGGCAGGGGTTAGGGAATCGCCCTACGAATATAAAGCCGGAAGCGATCGGGTGAAAGCCCGCTCCGGGATCGCGTAGGAGGTGGTGGTAGCGAGTCATACGACGCGGGCGCCCCGGGGTTCCCGTCTCCCTCCCGTAAGATCCCATCAGGAGGTAAACGGCGACCGGGAGATCGTCCTCGCGGCCAGAGGCCCGCCGCCGGGGCCGCCGAGGACGGGCCGGGCGGGAGGGAGGTCAGCGGACCTGGTTCATCAGGGCGGAGGCGGCCCCGATCCCGGCCAGGTCCCAGGCCATGTCCCGAAGGGAGAAGCTGGCACCGGGGTCGCCGCGGTCGCGGATCTCCTTCCAGGTCCCGACCGCCATGCCCACGCCGGCGCCCACCCGGACGCTCTCTCCGGGATCGAGGCCGGCCGCGCGCGCGCCGCTCGCCGAGAAGCTCGTCACCACGAAGGAGGCGAGGAAGTGCTTGAGCTTGTCCTCCCCCACCCAGCGGTCCGCGGGAGGCGGGGCGTGCACGGAGAGGCAGAGGCAGAGGACGAGCGACGAGAAGCTCATGCTTCCTCCGAAGCGGCCCAGGCGCGGGCGGCGGCGAGGGCGCGGTTCCAGCCGGACCGCCACTCGGCGCGCCGACCGGCGGCGGCGCGCGGCTCGAAGACCGTCTCCGCGCCGCGCGCGCCGAGGTATTCTTCGGGGGAGCGCCAGAAGCCGAGCGCGAGCCCCGCGAGGCCGGCAGCGCCGAACGCCGTGGTCTCCACCAGCGCCGGGCGCCGCACCGGGCTGCCGAGCAGGTCCGCCTGGAACTGCATGAGCCAGTCGTTCGCCGAGGCCCCGCCGTCGACCCGCAGCTCGCGCATCTCGACTCCGCTGTCGGCCTGCATCGCCTCCGCCACGTCCTCGGTGGAGTACGCCATCGCTTCGAGCGCGGCGCGAGCCAGGTGCGGGACGCCGGTGCCGCGGGTGAGGCCGACGAGCATCCCCCGCGCCCGCGGCTCCCAGTGCGGCGCCCCCAGACCGGTGAAGGCCGGAACGAAGTACACACCGTCGTTCGAGGCGAGCCCCCGCGCCAAATCCTCCGTCTCGTCCGCCCGGGAGATCACCCCGAGCTGGTCGCGGAGCCACTGCACCGCCGCGCCGGCGATGAAGATCGCGCCTTCCAGCGCGAAGGCGCGCTCGCCGCGCGGGCCGCAGGCGGCGGTGGTGAGAAGGCCGTGCCGCGACTCCACGCGCCGCTCGCCGGTGTGCAGCAGGAGGAAGGCCCCGGTCCCGTAGGTGTTCTTCGCCAGCCCCTCCGTCCAGCACCCCTGCCCGAAGAGCGCGGCCTGCTGGTCGCCCGCGATCCCCGCGATCGGGATTTCCGCGCCGAGCGCCTCGCCGGAGGTGGCGCCGTACTCCTCGCTGGAGGGGCGAATCTCGGGGAGCACGGCGCGCGGCACCCCGAAGGTGTCCAGCAGCTCCGGGTCCCAGCCGGCGGTGTCCAGGTTGTAGAGGAGGGTGCGGGAGGCGTTGGTGTGGTCGGTGAGATGGAGCCGGCCGCCGCTCATCTTCCACACGAGCCAGGAGTCGATGGTGCCGGCCGCCAGCTCGCCGGCCTGGGCGCGGCGCAGTAGCTCGGGGTGGCGCTCGAACAGCCAGGCGAGCTTGGTGGCGCTGAAGTAGGGGTCGATCACCAGCCCGGTCCGCTCGCGGATCCCGGCCTCCCTCCCCTCGCTCTTCATCCGCCGGCACATCTCGGCGGTGCGGCGGTCCTGCCAGACCAGCGCCCGGTGCACCGGCTCGCCCGTCTCGCGGTCCCAGAGCACGACCGTCTCCCGCTGGTTGGTGATGCCGATTCCGGCCAGAGCCCCCGGAGCCGTTCCGGCCGCCACGACCGCTTCTCCCGCCACCGCGCGAGTGACGCGCCAGATCTCGTCCGCGTCGTGCTCCACCCATCCCGGGCGGGGGAAGTGCTGCGTGAACTCGCGGTAGCCGCGGCCCCGCACCTGGCCGTCGGCGTCGATCACCAGGCAGGTGGTCCCGGTGGTCCCCTGGTCGATCGCGAGGATCATCGCGCCTCCAGCCGCCCGAAGGCGTAGCGCCAGCCGTGCCGTCCGATGAGGTCGAGGGTGCGTACCACCGGCAGGCCCATCACGGCGAAGTAGTCGCCCTCGATGGCCTCGACCAGGGCGGAGCCGAACCCCTGGATCCCGTATGCGCCCGCCTTGTCGAGGGGTTCGCCCGTGGCGACGTACTCCTCGCACTCGCGACGGCCGAGCCGGCGGAAGCGGACCCGCACCCGCTCCAGCGCCGACTCGGCCCGCTCGCCGTGCACCACCGCGACCGCGGTGAAGACCTCGTGCTCGCGCCCGGAGAGCCGCTCCAGCATGCGGACCGCCTCCGCTTCGTCTCGCGGCTTGCCGAGGACGTCGCGGTCGAGGACGACGATGGTGTCCGAGCCGATCACCAGCGCCCCGGGCCAGTCCCGCGAGACGACGAGCGCCTTCTCGCGAGCGAGCCGCTCGGCGTGGTCGGCGGGCATCTCGTGGTCCACGTAGGCCTCGTCGATATCCGCGGGACGGACCTCGAACTCCAGCCCGAGGCGGCCCAGCAGCTCGGCTCGGCGCGGGGACTGGGAAGCGAGGATCAGCGGGGGAGACTGGGCCATGTCGACGGGGGAGGCCGGTGGACGCGAGCCGCGCGGGGCGGACTGGACGGCGGGAGCCGCTGCAACAAGGGCGCCAGCCGCCGACCCGCCGCAGACCCAAGACACGCATATGCGCAGGCGCGGCAACCGTGCCGGAGGGGAACGAGAAACCGCCACGGGCGCGCGGCTGCGCCCGTGGCGGCTCGGGAGGGCCGCGCGGATGAGTGCGCGGTCAGCTCATCCATCGAGATCCGGTACACGCGGGCGGCCGCGTCGTAGCGAATCCCGTCGCGGTGCGGGTAGCGCCCCGCGCGCTGGAACGCCTGCGGAAGCTTCACCGCCGCCGAGAAGTTCGGGCGGCTCTCGAGGAACGCCTTAGTGATCATCGGCTCCACAAAGATCATCTTCCCGCCCGTGAAGCCATAGAGCAGCGTCTGGTCGAAGGGGCGGCCGTTCAGCTCGCCCGCGACGGAATCGACCCAGTGGACGCCCATCCCGGGGAAGCTACCGCTCTAGCGCTCCAGGATCAGAGTCACGGGGCCTTCGTTCCGCAGCTCCACCTCCATCATGGCGCCGAACTCGCCGGTTCCCAGGGGAAGGCCCGTTTCCCGCAGCAGGGCGACGAAGCGGTCGTAGAGTGGAATCGCCGTCTCCGGCCGGGCTGCCTCGACGAAGCTCGGGCGGCGCCCCTTCCGGGCATCGCCGTAAAGGGTGAACTGCGACACCACCAGCAGCCCGCCCCCCACCTCCTCCACCGATCGGTTCATCTTTCCCTCCCGATCCGGAAAGATCCGCAGCCCCACCACCTTCTCCGCCATCCAGCGGAGGGCGTCCTCCCCGTCGCCGTCGGTGAAGCCCACCAGCAGCAGGAGGCCGCGCCCGATCTCCCCGGTGACGCGGTCCTCGACCGTCACCCGCGCGCCGGAGACGCGCTGCAGGACGACCCGCACTATTCCACCGTGACCGATTTGGCGAGGTTCCGCGGCTGGTCCACGTCGCAGCCGCGCATCACGGCGATGTGGTAGGCCAGCAGCTGCAGCGGCACCGTCGCCAGGATCGGGGTCAACGCGTCGTGCGTCCTCGGGATCTGGATCACGTGGTCCGCGTACTCCAGCAGCTCCGTATCGCCCTCGGTGATCACCGCGATCACCCGGCCCTTGCGCGCCTTCACCTCCTCGATGTTCGACTTGACCTTGTCGTAGACGGCGTCGCGCGGGGCGATCACCACCACCGGCATGTTCTCGTCGATGAGTGCGATGGGGCCGTGCTTCATCTCGGCCGCGGGGTACCCCTCGGCGTGGATGTAGGAGATCTCCTTGAGCTTCAGCGCCCCCTCCAGCGCCGCGGGGAAGTTGTAGCCGCGCCCGAGGTAGAGGAAATTGGGGTGGTCCTTGTACTCCTCCGCCAGCTCCTTGATGGCCGGCTCCAGCGCCAGGATCTCGGCCACCTGGTCGGGGAGCCGCCCCAGGGCGCGCACTAGCTCGCGCCCGCGGGAGGCGGAGAGGGTGCCCCGCAGCCGGCCGAGATGCACGGTGATCATCGCCAGCACCACCACCTGCGAGGTGAACGCCTTGGTGGAGGCTACCCCGATCTCCGGCCCCGCGTGCAGGTAGACGCCGGCGTCCGTCTCGCGTGCGATCGTGGAACCCACCTGGTTCACGACCCCGAGCGCGGAGGCGCCCTGCTGCTTCGCCTCGCGCATCGCCCAGAGCGTGTCCGCCGTCTCTCCCGACTGCGAGATGGCGATCGCCAGGGTTTCGGGCTCCACCACCGGGCGGCGGTAACGGAACTCGGAGGCGTACTCCACCTCGGTCGGGACGCGCGCGATGTCCTCCAGCAGGTACTCGCCGATGAGGCCGCTGTGCCAGGAGGTGCCGCACCCCAGGATGATCACCCGCCGCGCGTCGCGGAGCTCGGCGTCCATCCCGGTGAGGCCGCCGAGCTTCACCGTCCCCTCCTCCTCCAGCAGCCGCCCCCGCGAGGTCTCGCGCAGCGTCTGCGGCTGCTCCATGATCTCCTTCAGCATGAAGTGCGGGTATCCGCCGCGCTCCACCGCCCCGAGGTCCCACTCCACCCGGTTGATCGGCCGCTTCACCGGACCCTGCCCGTGCCGGTGCACCGTGTACCCGTCGGTGGTGATGGTCGCCATGTCGCCGTCGTCGAGGTAGATGACGTCGCGGGTGTGGGCGATCACCGCCGAGGCGTCGGAGGCGACGAACATCTCGCCTCCGGTGCCGACGCCGATGAGGAGAGGGCTCCCCAGGCGCGCGGCCACGATCTTCCCCGGGTCGCGCTCTGAGACCACGGCGATGCCGTACGTCCCCTCCACCTGCCGGAGGGCGGCCTCCACCGCGCGCTCCAGCGACTCGGCGGCACGCCCGTTGCCGCGGCTGTACGCCTCTTCGATGAGGTGCACCAGGACCTCGGTATCGGTTTCGGAGGAGAACTCGTGCCCCAGCTCCTGCAGCTTGCGGCGCAGCGTCCCCGCATTCTCGATGATCCCGTTGTGCACCAGCGCGAACTCCCCGTTCTCGGTGCTGTGCGGGTGGGCGTTGTAGTCCGTGGGCGGTCCGTGGGTGGCCCAGCGCGTGTGCCCGATCCCGAGGGCTCCCGCGACCGGGTCGCTCTCCAGCATCTTCTCCAGCTCCGCGATCTTTCCCGCCTCCTTGCGGATCTGGATCCTTCCGTCCTTGATCACCGCCACCCCGGCGGAGTCGTAGCCGCGGTACTCGAGCCGCTTCAGCCCGTCGATCAGGAGGGGGGTGACCTCTCGCCCGCCGATATATCCGATGATCCCGCACATAGATGTCTTCGATTGGAGGTAGCTGGACTAGGACGGCGGAAGCGCCGCGCGAAGGGATTCCACCAGCCGCATCGCTTCCTCCCGCGTCGGGGCCTCGGCGATGATACGGACGATCGGCTCGGTTCCGGAGGGGCGGAGATGGGCCCACCTCCGCTGCTCGGGCCAGGCGAGGCGAAGGCCGTCCTGCCGGTCCGCCTCGGGGGCGCCCATCCGCTCCGCGAGCGCGCGGTACGTCTCCTCGAGCGATCCGGCCGGCCGGTCCACCTTCTCCTTCACGATTTCGTAGTGTCCGATCCCCGAGGCGATCTCCCCCAGGGGAAGCCCTTCTTCCGCGAGCAGTTGCAGGATCAGGGCCGCGGCCACGGGAGCGTCCCGCGTCAGGTGCACGTCCGGCAGGATCACTCCGCCGTTCCCCTCGCCGCCGATGGTGGCTCCCACCTCCTCCATGCGGCGGGCGACGTTGATCTCCCCGACGGGCGCCCGGTCGAGCACCGCCCCCGCCTCGCGTACGACGTCGTCCAGCAAGCGGCTGGTGGAGAGGTTGGTCACCACCCGCCCGGGCCGGTGGCGGAGCACCAGCCGGGCGGCGAGCGCCAGCGTATAATCCTCGCCGATCGCCTTCCCGCCCTCGGCGACCAGCGAGAGGCGGTCCGCGTCCGGATCGGTGGCGAAGCCGAGCGCCGCGCCGCTGCTCCTCACGAGGGCCTCCAGCTCCCCGAGGTTGGCCGCCACCGGCTCCGGCTCGCGGGGGAAGAGTCCGTTCACCTCCAGGTTGATGGCGTGCACCTCGCAGCCGAGCGCCTCCAGCAGCCGCGGGAATATCGTGCCGCCGGCGCCGCGGACGCAGTCGAGCGCCACCTTGAAGCGCCGCTCGCGGATCCGCTCCACCTCGAGGAAGGGGATGGCGAGGATCCGCTCCAGGTGCCGCTCGACCGCCTCATCGTCCTCGCGCCAGTGTCCCAGATTCTCCCACCCCGCGCGAGGGATCTCGCCCTCGAGCAGGGCGCGCATCTCCGTCCCCTGCTCCTGGTCGAGGAACATCCCCGAGGGGCCGATGAACTTCAGCGCGTTCCACTCGATCGGGTTGTGGCTAGCGGTGATCGCCAGCCCACCGGCGGCGTGCAGGTGCTCCACGGTGAGCTGCACGCTCGGGGTGGGGACGATCCCCACATCTACCACGTCGCAGCCGACCGACTGCAGGGCGGCGGTGGCGGCGCGCAGGAACATCGGCCCCGAGACCCGCGAATCCCGGCCGACCACCACCGTCTTTCCCGGCCCCCGGCGACGGACGTAGGCGCCGAAGGCGGCCGCGAAGCGAGCGATCACCTCCGGGGTGAGCCCCTCCCCCACCCGCCCCCGGACTCCGGAGACGCCGACCATGAGCTGCGAAGTATCGATCACCGATCCCCCTGCGTTGGCTGTCTTGGACTCGCCCGGTGCGGACCGCCGCCGGAACGAGGCTGGTATATTTCGTCGTCGCCCCCCTCGCAGCAAGGTCGGGGCCGGCTTGCCCCGAGCGGCCGAAGGGGTAACTTGCCGCGTGCGGGGCCGTCCCGTTCCCTGTGATCCGACGTCCGACATGGTCACTTCGCTCTCCGCGCTCCTCCATGAATCGGCGCTCCGGCACCCCGACCGGCCGGCCGTGGTCCACGACGGTCGGGTCACCACCTACGCGCGCCTCGCGGAGGACGCGGAGCGCCTGGCGGGGCACCTCCACGCGCTGGGGCTGGCCGGGCAGCGCGTGGCGCTCCTGCTGCCGAACCTGCCGGTCTTCCCGCTCGCGCTTTACGGCGCCTGGCGGGCGGGGTGCCCCGTGCTGTTGCTGAACCCGCTCAACTCGTCCCGAGAGATCGAGGAGTACCTCCGCGGCGCCGGCGCGCGGGCCGTGCTCACCAGCGAGGCGCTGATCGGGGCGCTTCCGGATGGGTCTCGCGCGCTCCTGGTCGACGCCTTACCCGCCGCGCTGCGGGTCCGCACCGGCGACGACGAGGAGGAGACCCTCCCGCTGGCCGGCGCCCCGTCGCCGCCGGCCGAGCCGGAGGGCGGCGAGGAGGCGGCGGCGATCCTCTACACCGCCGCCTCCGACGGTTGGGGGCGCGGCGCCGTGCTCTCGCACCGCAACCTGATCGCCAACCTTACGTCGACGGGGGAGGCGATGGGGATCGCCCCCGGGGATCGGATGGTCGCGGCGCTGCCGCTGATCCATGCCTTCGGGCTGACGGTGAGCCTCAACGCGACGCTGGCCGCGGGCGCCTGCCTCCTCCCGGTGGAGCGCTTCCACCCGCTGCGGATGCTCGAGCTGCTGGAGCGGGAGCGGCCCACCCTCTTGGCGGGGGTCCCGGCGATGTACATCGCGATGCTCGGCGCCGTGGAGCGCCGCGGGGTGCCCGAACATGCGCTCCGGGTGGCCCTCTGCGGCGGGGCGCCGCTCCCGCCGGAGGTGGCCGTGCGCTGGGAGGCGCTCTTCGGACTTCCACTGCGGCAGGGGTACGGGCTGACCGAGGCGGGTCCGGTCTGCCTCTTCAACCGCGCCGATCGCCCCAACCGCCCCGGAACCCTCGGCTATCCCTTCCCCGGCGTCGAGGTGTCGGTGCGAGGCCCGGACGGAGACCCCCTGCCGCCGGGCGAGGTGGGCGAGATCTGCGTGCGCGGGGAGAACGTCTTCCGCGGCTACCTCGACAACCCGAGGGCGACCGCGGCCACCTTCCACGGCACCTGGTTCCGCACCGGCGACCTGGGGACTGAGGAGGAGGATCGCGCGGTCCGCTTCCGCGGCGTGCTCAAGCCGATGTTCACGCGCAACGGCTTCAACGTCTACCCGCGCGAGCTGGAGCGGGTGCTGGAGGCCGACCCACGCGTCGCCCGCGCGACCGTACTCGCGCTCCCCGAGGCGGTGCGCGAGAACGAGATCGTGGTCGCGGTGCGCCCCGCGCCCGGCGCGGCGATCTCGGAGGAGGAGGTGAGGAGCTACTGCCGCACCCATCTGGCGGCCTATAAGCAGCCCTCGCGCGTGGTCGTCGCGGAGTAGCGCCGCGTCCTTGCAGCCGGCGCCGGCGGGCGCCTACATTCCCCCGCCCTCTCTCCCCAAACCTCGCGAGCCCATGGCCGAGAATCCGTCGCCGGACGAGCAGCGCTTCGGCACCCGCGCCGTGCACGCCGGCCAGAGCCCGGAGCCCACCACCGGCGCCATCATGACGCCCGTCTTCCAGACCTCCACCTTCGTGCAGCCGGAGCTGGGGCGGCACCTCGGCTACGAGTACGCCCGCACCCACAACCCGACGCGCGAGGCGCTCGAGGGGAACGTCGCCTCGCTGGAGGGGGGCCGATTCGGGATCTCCTTCGCCTCGGGATCCGCGGCGCTCGACACCGTTACCAAGCTCTTCTCGGCCGGCGACCACATCGTCTCGGGCGATGGCGTTTACGGCGGGACCTTCCGCTTTTTCACGAAGGTGGCGGCGCGGTTGGGGCTGGAGTTCACCTTCGTGGACTCGCACGACCTCGACCAGATCCGCGACGCCCTGCGGCCGAGCACGAAGCTGGTGCACGTCGAGACGCCGACCAACCCGATGATGCGCCTCACCGACCTGGGCGCGGCCGCGGAGATCGCCCACGAGGGCGGAGCGCTCCTCAGCGTGGACAACACCTTCGCTTCGCCCTTCAACCAGCGCCCGCTCGAGCACGGCGCGGATATCGTCATCCACTCGGCCACCAAGTACCTCAACGGCCACTCGGACGTGGTCAACGGGATGGTGGTGGTGAACGACGGGGAGCTGCACGAGAAGCTGCGCTTCCTGCAGAACGCGGCTGGAGCGGTGCCGGGACCGTGGGACTGCTGGCTGGTGCTGCGGGGCACCAAGACGCTCCACCTGCGGATGCGGGCTCACAACGAGAACGGCCAGCGGATCGCCGAATGGCTCGAGTCGCACCCGAAGGTCCAGCGCGTCAACTATCCGGGCCTTCCCTCGCACCCGCAGCACGACCTGGCGCGGCGGCAGATGTGCGGCTTCAGCGGGATGATCTCCATGGAGATGGGCTCCTCCGAGCGCGCCCGCGCGGTGGTGGAGAACGTGCGGATCTTCGCCCTCGCCGAATCGTTGGGCGGCGTCGAGAGCCTGATCGGCCATCCGGCGAGCCAGACCCATGCCTCGGTCCCCGCCGCGCGGCGCGAGCGGACGGGGCTCACCGAGGGGCTGGTGAGGCTCTCGTGCGGGATCGAGGACGCGGAGGACCTGATCGACGACCTCGGGCAGGCGCTGGCGAAGGTCCCGTGAGTTCCGTCCTCTGGGGGGTGCTGGGGTACGTGGTGGCGCAGTTCGTCATCGGGATCGTCGTCTCCCGGCGCATCCGAACGGAGGACGACTACCTGGTGGCGGGACGCAGCCTGGGCTATGGGCTGACCACCTTCACGACCTTCGCCACCTGGTTCGGCGCCGAGACGTGCATCGGCGCCGCGGGAGCGATCTACGCCTTCGGGCTCTCGGGCGCCTCCTCGGATCCCTTCGGCTACGGGATCTGTCTGCTGCTGATGGCGCTCTTCTTCGCGGTTCCGCTCTGGCGCCTGCGGCTCACCACCGTGGCCGACCTCTTCCGCCTGCGCTTCGGCGTGCCGGTGGAGCGGATGGTGGTGCTGCTGATGATCCCCACCTCGCTGCTGTGGGCGGGGGCGCAGATCCGCGCCTTCGGCCAGGTCCTCTCCGCCTCCTCAGGAATCGCGCTCTCGCTCACCATCTCGATCGCGGCGGGGGTGGTGATCCTCTACACGGCCGTCGGCGGGCTCCTCGCCGACGCCTGGACGGACATGGTGCAGGGGATCGTGCTGATGGTGGGGCTGTTGCTCATCGCCGGCGCCGCGGTCAGGGGCGGCGCCCTGGACGCCTGGGCACAGATCGACCCGGCGCGGCTGCGGGTCTTCGGCGGCGGAGAGCTCCCGCCGCTGGCGATCGTCGAGGAGTGGGCGATCCCGGTGTGCGGCTCGCTCATGGCCGCGGAGCTGGTCTCGCGGGTGCTCGCGGCGCGTTCTCCCACCGTGGCGCGCCGCTCGGTCTTCATGGCGAGCGGCCTCTATCTCGGCTTCGGGCTCATTCCGGTGGGGCTCGGGCTGATCGGCGCGGTGCTCCTCCCCGAGCTGGCCGACCCGGAACACGTCCTCCCCATGCTGGCGCAGCGGTTCCTCCCCACCGGCCTGTACATCCTCTTCGCCGGCGCGCTCGTCTCGGCCATCCTCTCGACCGTGGACAGCACGCTGCTGGTCGCCTCCTCGCTGCTGTCGCACAACGTGGTGGTGCCGCTACTCCCGCGGGTCACCGAGGCGCAGAAGGTGAGGGTGGCGCGGCTGGGCGTGGCGGCCTTCGGGATGATCGCGTACGGCCTGGCCCTGCACTCGGAGGGGGTCTACGCGCTGGTGGAGGAGGCCTCCGCCTTCGGCAGCTCCGGCATCTTCGTGGTGGCCCTCTTCGGCCTCTTCAGCCGCTTCGGCGGCGTGACGAGCGCCCTCACGGCGCTCCTGACCGGCGTGGCGGTATGGATCGGGGCCGCGCACCTCCTCGACCTCTCGTATCCATACCTGGCCTCGCTCGCCGCGGCCACGGCGGGATACATCGCCGCCGCGACGCTCGAGCGAGGCCCGCAGCAGCGCCTGATCCTGGAACCGGTAGATTGAGCCGGTTTCTTTCCGGCCTCCCCGACGAGGCCTCCTTCCGGGTTCCCGCGGGACGACGCCAGTGAAGATCCTCATCGTCGGCAACGGAGGGCGGGAGCACGCCCTCCTCTGGAAGCTGAAGCGTGACGCTCCGCAGGCGGAGTTCTTCTCCACCGGGACCAACGGGGGAATGGCCTCCCTCGCGACCCCTCTCCCCTTCTCCGCCACCGAGATCCAGCCGCTCGGGGGGTGGGCGGCCCAGGAGCGGGTCGATCTCACCGTGGTGGGCCCCGAGGTCCCGCTGGCCGATGGGATCGCCGACCACTTCTCGGCTCGCGGGCTGCCGGTCTTCGGCCCCACCGCGAAGGCCGCGGAGATCGAGAGCTCGAAGGCGTTCGCCAAGGGCCTCATGAAGAGGCACGGGATCCCGACGGCCGGCTTCGAGGTGTTCACCGAGCTAGGCGCGGCCATCGAGTTCATCCGCAGCGGCGGCGCCCCGGTGGTGGTGAAGGCGTCGGGGCTCGCGGCGGGAAAGGGCGCGGTGGTGTGCGAGACGGTCGAGGAGGCGGTCGTGGCGGTTACCGGGATGCTGGGCACCCGCAGCTTCGGCGAGGCGGGACGCGAGGTGGTGGTCGAGGAGTTCATGCGCGGCGAGGAGCTCTCCGTCTTCTGCCTCACCGACGGCGAGCGCGTCCTCTCCATGATCGCCGCGCAGGACCATAAGCGGATCGGGGAGGGCGACACCGGCCCCAACACCGGCGGGATGGGAGCCTACGCCCCGGTCTCCCCGGCGACGCCGGAGCTGATGGAACGCATCACCCGCGACATCCTCCTTCCCACCGTGGAGGCGATGCGCGAGGAGAAGCGCCCCTTCCAGGGGCTCCTCTACGCGGGACTGATGCTCACGGCGACGGGGCCCCGGGTGGTGGAGTTCAACTGCCGCTTCGGCGACCCGGAGACGCAGGTGGTGCTCCCCCTTCTGGAGAGCTCGCTCCTGGAGCCGATGCTCGCTATCGCTCGGGGAACGGGACTGGGGCCATGGACGGAGGAGGGGCTGCGCTGGCGGGGGGGCGCGGCGGTAACCACCGTCCTCGCGGCGGGCGGCTACCCGGGGGACTACCAAACGGGGCTCCCGATCGCGATCCCTCCGGAGCTGTCCACCGAGCCCGACCTCCTGGTTTTCCACGCCGGCACGACTATGAAGGAGGGGCGCCTGCTCTCCTCCGGCGGACGGGTGCTGGCCGTCACCGGTCTCGGCCGCGACGTACGCGAGGCGGCAGAGCGGAGCCGCCGCGGGGCCGAGCGCATCGAGTTCGAGGGCCGCTCCCTGCGCCGCGACATCGCCTGGCGGGAGGTCGCGAGGCGCGCCTGAGATGCCCGAACTTCCCGAGGTCGAGACGATCGTTCGCGACCTGGACCGCCTGCTGCGAGGCGCGACCATCGCGGAGGTCGAGGTCCTCCGCCCCGACCTGGTCTTGGGGGAGGGCGCGGAGGCCTTCGCGCGGGCGCTCCTCGGCAGAGAGGTCGGCGGGGTCTCGCGGCGCGCAAAGAATCTGGTCTTCGACCTGGGACCCGACCGGATGGTGGTGAACCTCGGGATGACCGGCCGGCTGACGGTGGCCGGCCCGGAGGAAGCGCAGCCCTCCCACTTGGGGGTGCGCTTCCGGCTCTCCGACGGGCCGGAGCTGCGGTACCACGACGTACGGCGCTTCGGCCGGCTCCAGGTCATGTCGGGGGAGGCATGGCTCGCGCGCGAGGCCGCGCTCGGGTTCGAGCCGCTCGATGAAGCGTTCTCTCCGGAAGCGCTCCTGCGGCTGGCCTCCTCCTCGCGGGTCGCGGTGAAGACCTGGCTGATGGACCAGCGGCGGGTGGTGGGGGTGGGAAACATCTACGCCAGCGAGGCCCTCTTCCGCGCCGGGATCGATCCCCGCCGCCCCGCTCGCTCGCTCGCGTCGGGGGAGGCGGCCCTCCTCCACGCGGCGATCCGCGAGGTGCTTCTCGAGGCGATCCGTTTCCGAGGCACCACCCTCCTCGACTACCGCGATGCCGCGGGCGAGCAGGGCGGCTTCGCCAGGCGCCTCCGAGTCTACGATCGAGCGGGGAAGTCCTGCGGCATCTGCTCCACCCGGATCGAGCGTATCGTCCAGGGTGGCCGCTCGACCTTCTTCTGCCCCGTCTGCCAGCGGTAGCCCCGCCTGCGGCCCCTCTCCGCCGCCTCTCTACCGAACCGGGAGGCGGTTCGCTATCTTGCCGCCTTCGGCTTTTATTCAGCAGCGGCGGTGTGGCGCGTGGCTCCGATCTCCCTCCCGGCGAATTTCTCCCGACTGCGCGAGCAGGTCCGGGCCTCGGCGCGGAACCTCCCCGGCACCTACCGCATGCTCGCGGAGGATGGCGAGGTCCTCTACGTGGGCAAGTCGAAGCAGGTGCGCACCCGCCTGCTTTCCTACTTCCGCGCGCGAGAGGGGGAGAAGGCCCGCCGAATCGTGCAGGACGCCCACGTCGTCGAGTGGGACTACGAGGCGAGCGAGTTCGCCGCCCTGCTCCGGGAGCTGGAGCTGATCAAGCGCCACCGCCCGCGCTTCAACGTGCGCCACAAGCGGGACGGCAGCTACTGCTTCCTGAAGCTGAGCGCCGGCCCCGCGCCCAAGCTGTTCGTGGTGCGGCACGTGGTGGACGACGCGGCGACCTACTACGGTCCCTTCCGGGGCGGCCGGCGAATCGAGGAGGCGGTCCGGGAGCTGAACGACGTACTCGGCCTGCGGGACTGCTCCCTCTCCCTCCCGATGCACTTCGCCGACCAGCGCGACCTCTTCGCCATCGATCGCGCCCCCGGCTGCCATCGGTTCGAGCTGCTGCGCTGCGCCGGCCCCTGTGCGGCGCTCTGCACGGAGGAGGAGTACCTGCGCCGCGTGGATCTCGCTCGCGCCTTCTTCGCGGGCGACGCCGACGAGCCCCTGCGCTGGCTGGGCGAAAGAATGGAGAGGGCGGCGGAGCGTTGGGAGTTCGAGCACGCCGCGCTCGTCCGGGACCGGATCCGGCGGCTTGAGATGCTGCGTGACGAGTTCTCGCGGCTGCAGGAGGCGCTCGACGGGCTCTCCTTCCTCTACACCGTCCGCGGACACGACGCGGCCGAGCGGGTCTACCTGATCCGGCGCGGGACCATCCGCGCGGACTCGCCCGCGCCCCGCACGGCGGTGCAGCGCCGCCACTTCGCCGCTCTCGTCGAGGAGGTCTTCCGGCCCCCCGAGCCTTCGGGACTCCTCGTTCCCCGGCACCAGGTGGACGAGATCCTCCTGATCGCCCACTGGTTTCGCACGCACCCCGAAGAGATGGAGAGCACCGAGCGGCTGGCGGGGAGTCCCCCTCGGCTCCGGAGCGCCTGAGAAGGGCCGCCTGGCATGGGCGTTGCGCCCCCTCTCCCGCGGCACCTCATGGTGCTCCGCAACCGCTCCCACACCCGGAGAACGCCGTCGATGAGGAGTCCGCCCAGCGCTGTCCGCTTCCTGATCGTGGCGTGTCTCGCCCTCTCCGCCTGCGGAGGGGACGCCGAATCCGCGGCGGGGACCACCCCCATCCGCAGCGTGGCTGGCGACGAACCGTGGGAGCGGATTCCCCCCGACTCGCTCTACGGAGCCACCGCGGCCGAAAACGTCCGGATGGTGCCGGTCGTGATCGATGCGCCCCGCCTCCCTGCCGGGTGGAACGGGATGCGAATCGCCGCGATCTCCGATCTCCAGCTCGGGCTCTGGCCCGACAACGAACGGGTGGCGGCCGAGGCGGTGCGACAGGCGGTGTCCGCGGAACCCGACCTGGTCGTTCTCCTGGGCGGCTTCGTGGCGGACGACCGGGATACGGCCGCGCTCGGCCGCGTACTGCAGCCGCTGCGCGGCCGGCAGGCGATCGCGGTGCTCGGCCGCCGGGACGTCCGCTCCGACAGTCTGGAGGCCGCGGTGACGCGAGCCCTGAACGGGATCGGGGTGCGGGTCCTGAAGAACGACGCGATCCCATTCACCCGCGAGGGTTCGACCGCCCTCATCGGCGGAGTCGATCCGAAGTTGGCGGACGAGGGATCCGACGACCGGCGGAACATCGTCTCCACCCTGGGAGGCGGAGCCTCCATGCCGATCCTGCTCGCTCACGACCCGCTGCTCGCGGCGGCGGGCCCCGAGAACCGGTTCGCCGCCGTGCTGGCGGGGAACACCTTCTGCGGCAATGTGGAGATTCCCGGCACGCAGCGCCTCTCTTGGCTGCGGGCGGAGGCCCTCCCCGGCGCTGCCGTCGACGGAGTGGATCGCCTCTTCCGCGCGGACGGCAATACCCTTTTCGTCACCTGCGGCGTGGGCTTCAGCTTCGTCCCCGCCCGTCTGAGCGCGCCGCCCGAGGTCGCGCTGATCACCCTGCAGAGCACTCTCCCCGCGCCCGTCGCGGCCGACCCGGACACCGCGGCGGTGCCGGACAGCCTGCTGCGGCGCTTCGAGCTTCAGGACACCGCCGAGGTGCGGGGTGAGGACTCGGCAAGGTAGCTGTCGTTCCGAGCCGTCGCCCTCGACCTCCCCGCCCCCTCTTCCGAACGCGGGAGGGGGGAGGCGAGGAGCGCGGCGACGAGCCGGGGGTGAGGGCTCTTCCAGGCTCTCTCCGTTCAGCCGGATTTCGTTCGAGGGGGAGCGGGAGGGGCAGGGGTCGAGCCGTGCCGGGCGGTTGAAACCGCCGCGACAATCACGGGAAGCCCGCCTGCGCGGGCTCCGGAACGGCCGGCAACGGTGCGAACCCGAGCCGGCGGAGGCCGGATCTCAGTAGGTGTCGCAGCGACTTGAGTCGCCCGACAGCCGAGGGGCCGGTCCTCTCTTCCCGGAGGCCGGCCCCTACTGTCACTCTGTCACTCCTCCCGCACCCGCTCGCTCTGGTCCCAGCTGCGGGCGGGGTCGACGCAGGCCGGCCAGCGGCCGGGCTCTCCGGTGAAGCGATTCGGCGGAAGGACACTCAGCCGCTCGCGCGGTACGCGCTGCGGGTCCTCGGAGGCGAGGTACGCCAGCATCGCGGTGAGCGTCGCGTTGTTCCGCAGGTCGTCGAAGGAGATCTTGTCGTAGGTATCGCGGTCGGTGTGCCAGGTGTACGTCCCGTAGTCCCAGCTGAGCGAGCTGAGGCTGAAGGCGGGCGCGCCGTGGCAGATGAACGCCGCGTAGTCGCTCCCGCCGCCGCCGGGCGACCCCGGCGCCTCCAGCTCGACGTGTCGCGTGATCTCCCGCGGGACGCGCGCCAACCAGCGCGAGAAGCTCTCCCCCGCTCCCGTCAGCCCCTGCATCATGATACTCGAGACGCGGCCGGTCCCATTGTCCTGATTCAGAAGCACCTGCAGCCCCTCCACCACCTCGGGGTGGTCGGCGGCAAAGGCCCGCGAGCCGTTCAGCCCCTGCTCCTCTCCGCTCCAGTGTCCCACCAGGATGGTGCGGCGCGGATTCGGGTACACCTCCTTCAGGATGCGCATCGCCTCCATCATGGTCACCGTCCCGGTGCCGTTGTCGGTGGCGCCCGACGCCCCGTCCCACGAATCGAAGTGCGCCGAGAGCATCACGTACTCGTCCGGCAGCTCCGTCCCGGGAATGGTGGCGATGGTGTTGAACACCGGAACCTGTCCCAGGAACTCGGCGTCGGCCTCCACCCGCAGAACCGGCGCGTCGCCGTTCTCCGCCAGCCGGAAGAGGAGGCCATAGTCTTCGCAGCCGAGGTCGAGGGTGGGGACCTGTTCGGTGCGTGCGTTGAAGACCTTGTTCACCCCCCAGCCGAGGGACCAGCGAGAGGTCAGGACGCCGAGCGCTCCGGCCTGCTCCAGGCGGCGCGGAAGCTCCACCGCGTCGAGACCGGTGGCCGCGAGCCGCCGCTCCCACGCCTCCGCGGCCTGCTGCCGCTCCAGGCGCATCCGCTGGAAAGTCTCCGGGGTCGCCCACTTCTCCCAATTTTCGTCCGGCCGGCAGGTGGGCTGCGGGAAGGAGGTCAGCACGAACTTCCCGCGCGCCTGCGGAAGCCAGCGCTCGAACTCCTGCGGGCTCGATACCTCGGGGAGCGCCGCCAAGCCGCCGCGGACGGGCCCGTCCGTGCCCGGGCTCCACGCCAGCATGCGCCCCTCCAGGCTGCGAACCCGCGGCTCCAGCAGGTCCACGTGGGTGATCCCGCGCCGCCACCCGCGCCAGGTGCCGTACTCCTCCTGCCGCGCCTCGATCCCCCACTCGCGGTACTTCCGCACCGCCCAGTCGTTGGCCGCCTTCTGCCCCGGCGTGCCCGTCAGCCGCGGCCCGACGGAGTCGAGCAGCGTCTGCGCCAGCGATGGGAGCTGCGACTCCTCCATCCCCTCGCGCCAGATCGCCTGGAGGACCGGGTCGCTCCCCGGCGCCGCCTGCGCCCCGGCCACGGTGGTCGAGGCCAGCAGCCCCAGCCCGATCGTACCGAACAACCGTCTCATCGACGCTCCTCCTCTTCGAGTCCATGAGGTCCCGCGCACGCGGACGACCGCATCAGTCGATCAGCGTGACGAGCCGCGCCTCGGCGCGTCCGTCCTCCAGCTCCGCCACGGCGACGGTCACGGGGAGATCGAAGCGCCTCGGCCCGGCACTCCCCGGATTGACCGCCAGCACCGTTCCGACCCGGCGGATGATCGGCCGGTGCGAGTGGCCGAATACCACAAGCCCGGCGTTGGGGTGGGCGGCGGCCACACGCTCCGGGGTCGGCGAGCCGAACCGCATCCCGTGCTCCACCACCACCTTCACCCCCGCCAGCTCCAGCCGCGCCACCTCGGGAACCCGCCCGTGAAGCTCGTGGCCGTCCGTGTTACCCCAGACCGCCGTCACGGGAGCGATCGCCTCCAGCTCCGTCAGCAGATCGGCGGGTCCCACGTCGCCCGCGTGAAGGACACGCTCCACGCCCTCCAGGAGCGCGAACACTTCGGGCCTCAGCAGGCCGTGTGTGTCCGAGATGATCCCGATCCTCATCGCTCTCCGCTCTTCCAGCGCCGGCCCACCGAGTGCTCGATCCCCAGGTGGTCGAGGATGCGGGCCACCACGAAGTCCACCAGATCGTCCACGCTCCGGGGACGGTGGTAGAAGCCCGGCGCCGCGGGAAGGATCGTGGCACCGGCCCGGGTGAGCGCCGTCATGTTCTCGAGGTGGATCAGCGAGAGCGGCGTCTCCCGCGGGACGAGCAGGAGCGGGCGCCGCTCCTTCAGCGCCACGTCGGCCGCCCGCTCCACCAGGTTGCGCGAGGTCCCCGCGGCGATCGAAGCGAGCGTCCCCATCGAGCAGGGGCAGATCACCATTCCCCGCGAAGGGGCCGAACCCGAGGCGGGGGTGGCGCCGCGGTCGAGCGAGTCGTAGAGCTCCAGGCGCGACCAGTCGCCCGTGGCGGCCTGCAGCTCGTCCAGGCTCCCGATCCCGCTCTCCTCCGCCAGAAGGCGCAGCCCGTATTGCGAGACGATCAGCCGCGTCGGCGTTCCGGCTTCGTTGAGGGCCCGGAGCAGCCGGACGGCGTACGGCGCGCCCGACGCTCCGGTGATCCCGAAGGTGACCGGGGCCGCGGCCGCGCTCCTCACGCGAGCAGCCGCCCCGCCACCACGATCGCGAAGAAGACGATCGAGATCGCCGCGTTGAGGTTGAAGAAGGCTGCGTCCATGCGGGAGAGGTCTCCCGGCTTCACCAGGCTCTGCTCGTAGGCGAGCATCAGAGCGACCACTCCCACGCCGGCGAAGTAGAGCGTCCCCACCTCCGGAAAGAGCAGCCCGGCGAGTGCGAAGCAGGCGACGCTGAAGAGGTGGAGCGCCCGCGAAACGAGCAGCGCGCGCCGGGCTCCGAAGGCGGCCGGCACCGAGTGCAGCCCGTGCGCGCGGTCGAACTCCTCGTCCTGCAGGGCGTAGAGAATGTCGAACCCCGCGCCCCATCCGAGCACTCCGCCCGCAAGCGCGAGCAGCGCCCCCGCGGGGCGGCTCCACTCGCCGGAGATGGCGAGGTAGGCACCCACCGGCGCCATGGCCATCCCGAAGCCGAGCACCAGGTGCGCCCAGCGCGTGAAGCGCTTGGTATAAGAGTAGAGAAGGACCCACGCCAGCGCGAGGGGCGAGAGCTTGAGGCAGAGCGGGTTGAGCATCCCCGCGCTCAGCAGGAAGAGCGTGCTCGCAACCGCGACCGCCGCGCCGGCCTGCCGAACGCTCAGCTTTCCCGCCGGGATCTCGCGCATGCGGGTGCGGGGGTTCTGCGCGTCCAGCACCCGGTCAGCGATTCGGTTGAAGCCCATCGCCGCGAAGCGCGCGGCGGCGAAGGCCAGCACCACCCACGCCAGGTCCGCCACCCGCACCGGGTAGCGGTACGACGCCAGCGTCGCCCCCACCAGCGCGAATGGGAGCGCGAAGAGGGTGTGGGGCAGCTTCACGAAATTCGAGTAGTCGATCAGCCGCCCGCTACCTCGCAGCGTCTGGCCCTCGGCGATCCGCTGAGTCATCTCCGTCCTAACTCCCCTTGATCTTCCGCTCCGCCGACCGGGCGGCCGCTTCCTCGATTCCCAGCCCGCTCCAGACCGAGTCGATGCGGCGCTTCGTCTCCTCGTCCATCTCGATCAGGTCCGGCCAGCGGCGGACGAACCCCTCCTCCGGCCACTTCCGTGTACCATCGATCCCCATCTTGCTACCGAACGAGGGGTGCTGCGCCGCGTGATCGAGATCGTCCACCGGCCCCCGCGTGAAGTAGACGTCGCGCTGCGGGTCGATGTTCCCCAGCGCGTACCACCACGCCTCCGGAACGTTCTGCACGTCGATCCCCTCGTCCACCACGACGATCACCTTCGCGAGCGACATCAGCCCCATGCCCCAGAGGCCGTTCATCACCTTGTAGGCGTGCCCTGGATACTCCTTCCGGATCGAGACCATCACGAGGTTGTGGAAGACTCCCTCGGGCGGCATGTGGTAGTCCACGATCTCCGGCATCGTGAGCCGGGCGAGCGGAAGGAAGATCCGCTCCGTCGCCCCACCGAGGTACACGTCCTCCACCGGAGGCCGCCCCACGAGCGTCGCCGGGTAGATCGCGTTCTTCCGCATCGTGACGGTGGTGACGTGGAACACGGGGTACGGCTCCTCGAGGGTGTAGAATCCCGTATGGTCGCCGAAGGGACCCTCGATCGAGAGGTCCTCCTGCGGGTCCACGTACCCCTCCAGCACGATCTCCGCCTCGGCGGGGATGTCGATATCGGCCGTGAGCGCCTTCGTCGTGTACACCGGCTCGCGACGTAGGAAGCCTCCGAAGAGGTACTCGTTGATCCCGGGAGGAAGGGGGGCCGTGGGGGTGTACATGGTCACCGGGTCGCCGCCCAGGGCGACCACCACCGGCATGCGGTCCTTCCCCGACCGCCTCCAGGCACGGTAGTGCGCCGCCCCGCCCTTGTGCCGCTGCCAGTGCATCCCCGTGGTGTCGGGGCCGTACACCTGCATTCGGTACATTCCGATGTTCTGGGCGCCACCCTCGGGATCGTGCGTCATCACCATCGGCATAGTGATGAAGGGTCCCCCGTCCTGTGGCCAGGTCCGCAGCACGGGGAGGAGCGTCGTGAGGTCGAAATCCCCCTCCCGCAGCACGATCTCCTGGCAGGGAGGTTTGCCGCGGTAGGCCCGGGGCGGGACCTTGGTCAGCTCCATCAGCTTCGGGAGCATCTGCATCTTGGCCCACAGGCCTTTGGGAACGTCGGGCTTCAGGAGCTCCTGGATGCGGTCGGCGTGCTCCTCGAGGCTCTCCACCCCGAGCGCCGCCGTCATCCGCCTCCACGAGCCGAAGGTGTTGATCGCCACCGGGATCAGGCTCTCGCTCCCGTCGGCGAGCACGGGCCGCTCGAAGAGGAGCGCCGGTCCGCCGCCGGGGAGCTTCATGGTGCGGTCGGCGATCTCCGCCATCTCGAGGTCTACCGACACGGGATGCCGGACGCGCACCAGCTCACCCGTCCGGTCCAGGTGCTCGACGAATTCGCGGAGGTTCTGGAATACGGTCATCAGCTATCGGCTATCGACTATCGGCTACCAGCCACCGACGATCCGGAGACTGATAGCTGACAGCTAAAGGACATGGTTCATCAGGATCAGGAGCCCGTAGGTCAGGTACGCCCAGCCGCCGACGGTCAGCAGCTGGCGCGCGAGCAGCACCTGGCGGAGGCCGATCTCGTCGAAATACTTCTCGGGGCGCCAGAGAGCCTTGAGAGAGACGGGGACCCCCTCCCGGGCGTGGCGGGACCAGGCCAGCACCTGCAGCGCGGCCGAGACCAGGCAGCAGGTGACGAAGCAGAAGACGAGGGTGCTGGCGAGCACCGCCACCAGCGCGTCCATCAGACCCGCTCGGCATGGTGCAGCGCGACGATCCCCCCTGTCAGCCGGCTCCACGCCACTCCGCGGAAGCCGGCGCGCTCCATCCGCTCCGCCAGCTCCGCGGGCTCGGGAAAGCGGAGCACCGACTCCGGAAGATAGCGGTACGCCGAGTCGTGCTTCGAGACCATCCGTCCGACGAGCGGAAGGACGCGAAGGAAGTAGAGGAAGTAGAGCGCGCGGAAAGGCTGCCAGCGCGGGGTGGTGAACTCCAGGATCACCAGACGCCCCCCCGGCTTCAGGACTCGCGCCATCTCCCGGAGCCCCGCGTCGAGATCCGCGAGATTGCGTACGCCGAAACCCACCGTCGCGCCCTCGAAGCTGGCGTCGGGGTATGGAAGTGCGAGCGCGTCGGCGCACACCGGCTCCACGGAGAGGGATTCGAGCTTGTGCAGCCCACCGTGCAGCATGGCGAAGGTGAAGTCGCTGCCGACCACGCGGCCGGTGAAGCCCGAGCGCCGCGCCAGCTCGGTCGAGAGATCGAGCGTTCCCGCGCAGTTGTCGAGGTAGAGTCCGCCCGGAGCCCGCTCCCAGTCCAGCCGATCCACCGCCCGTCGCCGCCACAGGCGGTCGACGTTCAGGGAGAGCAGGTGGTTCAGCAGGTCGTAGCGGGGGGCGATCGAGGAGAACATCCGGCGGACGTGGACCGCCTTCTCCTCGTCCGCCGGAAGCGCCGTGGACCGGACCGGGGTGCTTGACATCGCGCGGGGCCGGAAGGTCTGGTAAAATTGAGGAGGGAAACCTATCCGTGCCTGCGGTGCGAGGCAAGCCGCGCCCCCCGTTCGTCGGGAGTTTGAAACCGTCCAGGCGAAGCGCTCGTAGAAGGGGCAGACTCGCGACCGCGACATCGACATTGACATTGGCACTGCTCCAGTCGACCGACCACGATCTGATCGTCCTCGCCCGCCAGGGGAGCGAGAAGGCGTATCGTGAACTCCTCGACCGCTACCAGCGGCCGGTGTTCTCGCTCGTCTATCGGATGGTACGTGACCGGGAGCAGGCGGAGGATCTCGCCCAGGAAACGTTCATCAAGGTCTTCAACCATCTGGAGAGCTTCAACCCGAAGTACAAGTTCTCCAGTTGGATCTTCAAGATCGCGAGCAATCTCGCCATCGACGCGTTGCGGAAGAAGGAGCTGGACACCGTCTCGCTGGATGGCTCGAGACATGCCTCCACCGCGGAAGAGGTCGACTCCACCCGCATCACGGTGCGGTCGCGCGACGAGAACCCGGAGGAGCTGCTGGAGGCGAAGGAGCTGGGGGACGAGATCGAGGGCGCGATCGCCGGCCTCCGGCCGGAGTACCGCACCGCCATCCTCCTCCGTCACGTGGAGGGGCGGCCGTACGAGGAGATCGCCGAGATCATGGATGTCCCCCTGGGGACGGTGAAGACCCACATCCACCGGGCCCGCGCCGAGCTCCGGGAGTCGCTGGCGCACCTGCGCATCGAAACGTGAAACTTTTGAGCGAAGCCGCCGTAGAGTCTGCATGAGAGACCCGCGCTTACCCGAGAGAGGATCCGTGGCCAGCAGAACGGCGCACCTGACCGAGCGGACCCTGGAGCAGCTCGCCGAAGGGCTGCTCTCGCGGCCGGACGAGGCCGAAGCGGCGGCCCACCTGGAAGCGTGCGGTCGCTGCGCGGCCGAGCTGGAGGGTTTGCGTGCGCTCTTCGCGGCACTCGAAGGGCTGCCCCGCTTCGCCCCGTCCGCGGGATTCGGGGACGCGGTCATGGCCCGGGTACGGGTCGAGCCCCGCGCCGTTCCCGCGGTGGAGCGCCTCCGCCGGTGGCTCCCGAAGACGCGGCGCGGATGGACGCTACTCTCGGCCGCGTTCGTGACCCCGGCTCTGCCGGTGATCGCGCTCGCGATCTGGCTCTTCACCCATCCGCTCCTCTCGCCGTCCGCCCTGTGGCAGTGGACGGGCCTGAAGGTCCAGCACGGCGCGCAGACCGCTTTCGCCTACCTGATGACCCGCGGTTCCGGAAGCGGAGTGTTCGAGAGGACGGAGCAGGTCTACTCGACGATCACGGCCACCCCCCTCCTGTCGCTCGCCGCCGTCTTGGGGGTCCTGGCCGTCGCGATCCCGCTTTCCGCGTGGTCGCTGGTACGGCTCACTCGCACGCCGATGGAGACCGTCACGTATGCGAACTGAATTCGATCCCGGTACTGGACCGGACGGACGCACCCGCCGCGGCGGGGCACCCGGGCGCGCGTCGCTCCTCGGACTGGGCGGGAGCTTCCTCCTCGCCGTCCTGCTGGCCGCCCCCGCGGGAGCCTCTCCGCCGCAGGCTCCGGCGCTGCCGTCGCTCTCCCCTCTTCCCGCCCTGGCGATCCTGCAGGGAGTGGCCGCCGACCAGGTGCTGACCGGCGACCACGTCCTGGAGGAGGGTGAAACCGTCGAGGACATCGTGGTGGTCGGAGGCGACCTGCGCGTTCGCGGAGAGGTCACGGGGGATGCGGTGGTGGTCGGCGGGAACCTGATCCTGGAACCGGGCGGCTCGGTTCTCGGCGACGCGGTGGTGACCGGCGGCGAGATCGTGGACAACGGCGGGCGGATCCGGGGCGAGATGCGCATGCTCGGCGGAGCCGGCGGCGACGTCTCGGACGAGATCCGCGAGGCCATCATGGAGGAGGTCCCGATGGAGGCGGGACGCGAAGCCTCCCATTCCGGCGAGGACGCGGCCCGCGCCGCTCGCGAGACGGCCCGAGTCCACATGGACTTCGGCGAGCGCTCCTGGTTCGATCCGATCAAGCGGGGCTTCGCCGGGCTCATCTCCACCCTCGCCCTCGGGCTGGTGCTCGCCGGAATCGGAGCCGCGCTGATCTTCTACGGCCGCTCGTACCTCGACACGGTCAGCGATACCCTGCGCGGCAACACGCTCCGTTCGTTCGGGGTGGGGCTGGCGGCCTGCTTCCTGGTGGTCCCCGCCTTCGTGGTGCTGGTGGTCGCGCTGGCGGTCTCCATCATCGGGATCCCGCTCCTGCTGGTCGCGGTGCCGCTCTATCCGCTCACGATCGCCGCGGCGGTCGCATTCGGGCTCCTGGCGGCGGCGCACGCCATCGGTGAGCGCACGGTCGAGCAGAGAAGCGACGTCTTCGACCTGCGCCGTCGGAACGCCTATGCATACCTCTTCACCGGCCTGGGGATGCTCCTCACGCCGCTGCTTGCGGCGCACCTGATCGGCATGACGGGCTTTCTCGATTTCATCGGGACTCTGCTCCAGGTGGTGACGTGGGCGGTAATCTGGGCGGCCGCGACCTCCGGCTTCGGCGCGGTCATCCTCTCCCGACTGGGCACGCGGCGCACCTTCGCCGGCATGACCCCCGACCCCGACTTCGAGCGCGACCCGCTGTTCGACGACGAGCCGTCCACCCGGGGACCCCATGTCTGAGCGGAGCTGCCGGCGCGCTCTCCCGTTCGCCGCGCTGGCGGCCGTCCTGGCCATGAGCGGGACGGCGCACGCGCAGAGCTGGCGGACCCTCACCTCGGCCCGGCAGGTATGGGACCGGGAGCCGCTGGACGTGCGCCTGGAGTACGGTGCCGGGAAGCTGACCCTGACGCCCGCGGATCAGCCCATGCTCTACCAGATGGAGATGCGCTACGACGAGGATCACTTCTCTCCGATCACCGACTTCGACGCCGAACGCCGGATCCTGCGGCTGGGGGTGGAGGGAAAGAAGGGGAGCCGCGGCCTGCGGTTCCGCGATGGATCGCACGCTACGATCGCGCTGTCGCGCGAGGTCCCCATCGACCTGGACTTGAACTTCGGGGCCGGCGAGGCGGACATCGACCTCGGCGGAGTCTCGCTCCGCAGCCTGGAGATCTCGACCGGAGCGAGCGAGACGCGGGTGGCCTTCGGGAAGGCCAATCCGATTCGCGCGGAGCGGGTCGCCATCGAGGCGGGGGCCGCCGACCTGGAAGTCGTGGGCCTCGGGAACGCGCGGGCGGAGCGGATCAGCTTCGAGGGCGGGGTGGGCTCCACCCTCCTCGACTTCGCGGGCCGGTGGGATCGGAACGCCACGGCCTCGGTCGAGATGGGAATCGGATCGGTGACGCTGCGGCTCCCGCGCGGGCTAGGCGTCCGGATCAATAAGGACTCTTTCCTGACCCGCTTCGACTCCGAGGGGCTGGTGAAGCGCGGAAGCAGCTACTACAGTCCGGACTGGGAGAGTGCGGCCCACCGGTTGACGATCGACATCGACGCTGCATTCGGCTCCATCCAGGTGGAGTGGATCGGCTGAACCTCTGAAGAGAGCGAGGAAACCATGTTCGGTGCTCTACTTACCCTTTTCGTATTCGGAATCCTGGGCCTGGTCGCCGTAAGCGTCGTCCTGGCTCTGGTGGGGACGGTCTTCGGCCTCGCCTTCGGGCTGGCCGGCTTCCTCCTCTTCAAGGTGGCGCCCGTGCTGCTGGCGGGGTGGGTCGTTCTGAAGCTCCTCAACCGGGGCCGCTGCCGCCGCCGGATCTCCTCCGCGGACCAGCGCTGGCTCGACGGGTGACGGGGTGACAAGGGGCCAGCGTCGCAACCGGACGCTGGCCCCTTGTCACCCCGTCACTCTCTCCGCGACCCGGCGGGAGACCTCGCGTAGCGCTACGGCGGCCGCAGAGGCCGGGGCGGCGAGGACCACCGGGCGGCCCGCGTCCCCGCCCTCCCGCACGGCGATCTCCAGGGGGACCTCGCCCAGAAAGTCGATCCCCGCCTCCTCGGCAAGGGCGCGCCCGCCGCCCCTGCCGAAGAGGTCGTAGGTGGTGCCGCAGCACGGGCACACGAAGCCGCTCATGTTCTCCACCACCCCGAGGACCGGCGTGTTCACCCGCTCGAACATCTTGATGGCGCGCCGAACGTCGCCGGTGGAAACGTCCTGCGGCGTGGTCACCATCACCACCCCTTCGAGATCGACGGTCTGCACCAGCGAGAGCTGCGCGTCGCCGGTGCCGGGCGGCATGTCCACCACCATCCAGTCCAGCTCCCCCCACTCCACCTGCTCCAGGAACTGTTTCAGGATCCCGGAAATGAGCGGGCCGCGCATGATGGCGGGCTGGGCGTCGTCCAGCAGGAGCCCGAGGCTCATGAGGCGCACCCCGTGCGCCTCGAGCGGCTCGATGCGCTCCGACCCCTTCGTCCCCAGGACGCGCGGACGCCGCCGTTCGCCGAGCATCATCGGGACGTTGGGACCGTAGATGTCGGCGTCCAGCAGCCCCACGCGCTCCCCGTCGGCCGCCAGCGCGGCCGTGAGGTTCACGGCCACGGTGCTCTTCCCCACCCCACCTTTGCCGGAGCTCACCGCGATCACGCGTCGAACGTTCGGGAGGAGGCTCCCCGAAGGCGTGGGCGCGGGTACCGAGCCCGGACCTCGCGCGGCGCGGCGCGGCCCCGCCGGCGGCCCCGCCGCCGGAAGCGCCACGTCGATCTTCACCTTCGCGACCCCCTCCACAGCCTCGGCCGCGGCGCGAGCCTCGCGTACCAGCGAGCCCGGGTCTTGCGGCTGCAGAGCGAACCGGAAGCGGACCAGCCCCTCGTCGCTCACCTGAAGCTCGCGCACCCGGCCGGTGGAAACGACGTCCTCTCCGGAGCGGGGATCGAGCACCTGGGTCAGCGCCGCCGCCACCCGCCGGAGAATCTGGTCACCCTTTGCGCTCATGGCCTGCCGACGAAACGCGTGAACGAAAAGAGAGCCGACGTCCGGAAGGGACGCCGGCACGGGCCGACGGAGAATTCCGGCCGGAGCCGGCGGGTCAGATCGCCTCGACTGCGCGCACCTCCGGAACATGAGCCTTGATCCGCTTCTCGATTCCGTGCTTCATGGTCATCGAGGAGATCGGACAGGCACCGCATGCGCCGGTGAGCCGGAGCAGGACCACGCCTTCGCCGTTGAAGTCGACGAACTCGACGTCCCCACCGTCGATCTGCAGGGCGGGACGAATCGTATCGAGAGCGCTCTCGATCCGGTCGCGGATGTCAATCCCCGTCTCGGCCGTCGGATCCTGGGTCTGCATACGCAATAATTTAGCCGCCGCCGCGGGACGGGTCAAGCCGCGACTCGCCCGTCTCTGGGGTCGTCACCTCCTCGTCCTGGCGAGTCCGCCGGACCCGAGATAAACTGGTTCTCTCTTTCCAGACCGAAAGGAGTCCTTCGATGAGCAGCATCCCTCGAGTTCCGCAACCCGTAAACGAGCCCGTCCTCTCCTACGCCCCCGGCGCGCCGGAACGGGCGCGGCTGAAGGCGAGGCTGGAGGAGATGGCCGGCGAGGAGATCGAGATCCCGCTGATCATCGGCGGGAAAGAGATCCGCACCGGGGACACGCAGAAAGTCGTGATGCCGCACGACCACGGGCACGTGCTGGCTACCGCGCACCGCGCCGGAGAGGCGGAGGTGAGGCAGGCGGTGGCGGCGGCGCTGGAGGCGCAGCGGGAGTGGGTGTCCTGGGCGTGGGAGGACCGCCTCGCCGTTTTCTTGCGCGCCGCAGATCTCCTCGCCACCCGCTGGCGCGCCACCCTCAACGCCGCCACGATGCTCGGCCAGAGCAAGACGGCCCACCAGGCGGAGATCGACAGCGCCTGCGAGCTGGTCGACTTCCTGCGCTTCAACGCCGCCTTCGCCCGACAGCTCTTCGCTGAGCAGCCCGACTCCTCCCCCGGGGTATGGAACCGGCTCGACCACCGGCCGCTGGAGGGCTTCGTCTACGCGATCACGCCGTTCAACTTCACGGCGATCGCCGGCAACCTGCCGAGCGCGCCCGCGATGCTCGGCAACGTGGCGGTGTGGAAGCCCTCGGACAAGGCGCTGTTCAGCGGCTTCTATGCGATGAAGCTGCTTCAGGAGGCGGGGCTGCCGCCCGGCGTGATCAACTTCGTGCCGGGACCCGCGCCCGAGGTCACGGCGCAGCTCCTCGACAGCCGCGACCTGGCGGGGATCCACTACACGGGCTCCACCCAGGTCTTCCAGTCGCTCTGGAAGGGCGTGGGCGAAAGGATCCAGCGCTACCGTGCCTATCCGCGCCTGGTGGGGGAGACGGGCGGAAAGGACTTCATCGTCGCGCACGTCAGCGCCGATCCGGCGGAGATCGCGACGGCCGTCACGCGCGGCGGATTCGAGTACCAGGGGCAGAAGTGCAGCGCGGCCTCCCGCGTTTACGTCCCCGAGTCGCTCTGGCGCGGGGTGAAGGAGCGGACGATCGGGATGATGGAGTCGATCCGGGTGGGCGATGTCCGGGACTTCCGGAACTTCATGGGCGCGGTGATCGACCGGACCTCGTTCGACAACATCGCCGCGTACATCGATCACGCCCGCGCGGCGAGCGACGTGGAGATCCTCTCCGGGGGCGGCTACGACGACGCGAAAGGCTACTTCATCGATCCGACGCTGGTCCGGACGAAGGATCCCCATTACAGGCTGATGTGCGAGGAGGTGTTCGGGCCGGTGGTGACCGTCCACGTGTACCCGGACGCGCGTTGGGAGGAGACGCTGAAGCTCGTCGACGAATCCACCCCCTACGCCCTTACCGGAGCGGTGTTCGCCACGGAGCGGACGGCGATCCGGGACGCCGACCGGGTGCTGCGGAACGCGGCGGGGAACTTCTACATCAACGATAAGCCGACCGGGGCCGTGGTGGGGCAGCAGCCGTTCGGTGGCGGCCGCGCGAGCGGGACCAACGACAAGGCGGGCTCCATCCTCAACCTCCTGCGCTGGGTGAGCCCGCGCACGATCAAGGAGACCTTCTCGCCGCCGCACTCGTACGAGTATCCGTTCATGGAGGAGAAGTAGCAGGCCGCCAGGGAAGGCGGGAAGCGGGGGCCCTTCTTGCCCCGAATTCACGGGGAGCAATCGGATTTCCCAGCACAGGAGATCGAAATGGCGCAGCGGTGGGTGTACTTCTTCGGAGCGGGACGGGCGGAGGGCGGGCGCGAGATGAAGGGGTTGCTCGGCGGCAAGGGAGCCAACCTCGCCGAGATGACGCGCATCGGCGTTCCGGTCCCCCCGGGGTTCACCATCACCACGGAAGCCTGCCGCCACTTTCTCCGGCACCGGGACCATCCGGAGGGGCTGCGGGAGGAGGTCGAGGCGGGCCTGCGGCGCACCGAGGAGGTTCTCGGGAAGGAGTTCGGCAGCGGCTCGCATCCGCTCCTCGTCTCGGTCCGCTCCGGCGCGGCCGTCTCGATGCCGGGGATGATGGACACCATCCTCAACCTCGGGCTCGACGACCAGGCCGTGCAGGCGCTGGCTCGCGACGCAGGCGACGAGCGGTTCGCCTTCGACTCCTATCGTCGCTTCGTGCAGATGTATGGAAACGTCGTGCTGGGAGTGCGGCCGGACCGCTTCGAGGCTCTCCTGGAGGAGGTGAAGGGCGCGCGCGGGGTGGAGCACGACACCGGGCTCTCGCCCCGGGACCTTCGCGGCCTGGTGGGGCGGTTCAAGGCGCTGGTGGCCGAGGCCACCGGAACGGAATTCCCCGAGGATCCGGTGGAGCAGCTCTGGGGCGCGATCGACGCGGTGTTCCGCTCGTGGGACACGCCTCGCGCCATCGCCTACCGGCGGGTGAATGAGATCCCCGACGACCTCGGCACCGCGGTGAGCGTCGTGAGCATGGTCTTCGGCAACATGGGCGACGACTCGGGCACGGGGGTCGCTTTCACCCGGAACCCCTCCACCGGCGAGAAGGCGCTCTTCGGCGAGTTCCTGGTGAACGCGCAGGGGGAGGACGTGGTGGCGGGAATCCGCACGCCGCTCCCGATCGCGCGGATGCGAGAAAAGCTCCCGAAGGCGTACGACGAGCTGGCGGCGGCGGCGCAACGGCTGGAAGTCCACTACCGCGAGATGCAGGACCTGGAGTTCACGGTGGAGCGCGGTCGGCTCTACCTGCTCCAGACGCGAACCGGCAAGCGAACGGCCGCCGCCGCCGTCCGCATCGCCGTGGAGATGGTGGACGAGGAGCTGATCGGGACGACGGAGGCGGTGCTGCGGGTGGACCCGGCGCAGCTCGATCAGCTCCTCCACCCCATGCTGGACCCGGATGCCGAGGTCGAGGTGCTCGCGACGGGGCTCCCCGCCTCGCCCGGGGCGGCGACGGGTCGGGTGGTGTTCAGCCCCGACGAGGCGGCCGAGAAAGGCGCCGCCGGCGAGCCGGTGGTGCTGGTGCGCAGGGAGACCTCACCGGAGGACTTCCACGGGATGGTGGCGGCCCGGGCGGTCCTCACCTCCCGCGGCGGGATGACCTCGCACGCGGCGGTGGTGGCTCGCGGGATGGGAAAGTGCTGTGTCGTCGGGGCGAGCGATCTCGAGATGGACGAGGCATATCGCCGCTTCCGCGCCGGCGATCGGGTGGTGCACGAGGGCGACTGGATCACCCTCGACGGCGCCACCGGCCGGGTCATCCTTGGGCAGGTGCCGACGGTGGAGGCGGAGCTCTCCCAAGACTTCGGGCGGCTGATGGGGTGGGCCGACGGCGAGCGCCGGCTGCGCGTGAGGACGAACGCCGACACCCCGCGCGACGCGGCCGTGGCGCGCCGCTTCGGCTCGGAGGGGATCGGCCTTTGCCGCACCGAGCACATGTTCTTCGAGGGCGAGCGAATCGACGCGGTGCGCGAGATGATCCTCGCCACCAGCGACAGCCGCCGCGCGGTGGCGATCGCCAAGCTCCTCCCGATGCAGCGCTCGGACTTCGAGGGGATCTTCCGGGCGATGGACGGTCTGCCGGTGACGATCCGCTTCCTCGACCCGCCGCTGCACGAGTTCCTCCCGCTCGGCGCGGCCGAGATCAAGGCGCTCTCGCGGAAGATGGGGATCGAGGCCGCCAAGCTGCGCGCGCGGGTAGAGCAGCACGTGGAGGCGAACCCGATGCTCGGACACCGCGGGGTGCGGCTGGGGATCACCTTTCCGGAGATCAGCCGCATGCAGGCGCAGGCGATCTTCGAGGCGGCGGTGGCGGTGCAGCGCGACGGGGGCCGTGTCCTCCCGGAGATCATGATCCCGCTCGTGAACACGGTGGAGGAGCTGCGCCGGCAGAAGAAGCTGGTGCGGGAGGCGGCGGAGCAGGTCTTCGAGGAGCTCGGCGAGCGGGTGAGCTACCTCGTGGGCACGATGATCGAGCTACCGCGCGCCGCCCTCACCGCCGACCGAATCGCCGAAGAGGCGGAGTTCTTCTCCTTCGGCACCAACGACCTCACGCAGACGACCATGGGGCTCTCGCGCGACGACGCGGGAAGCTTCCTCCCACGCTACGTGGAGGAGGGAATCCTCCCCGCCGATCCCTTCCAGACGCTGGATCAGGAGGGGGTGGGGCGGCTGGTGCGGCTGGGAACGGAGCTCGGCCGCCGCACGAAACCCGATCTGAAGGTGGGGATCTGCGGCGAGCACGGCGGAGATCCCCGTTCGATAGCTTTCTTCCACCACACCGGGCTGGACTACGTCTCCTGTTCGCCCTACCGGGTGCCGGTGGCGCGCCTGGCGGCGGCGCACGCCGCGCTGCTCGGGCGCCAGGAGCGGGAGGAGCGGGACGCCTCAGCCGGCCGCGGCCTCCTCGAGGCCGAGGTCCTCCCGGACTAAAGCAGGGACGGAGCGGGCCGTCACCCTCGGCGCTGCGCGCTACGCCCGGGTCTGCTGGAGAGTGGGACGAGGTGAGGGTCTCGCTCCGCGTCCTACAGCTGTACGTCTCCTCCGGGGTCGCGGGCGCGGAGACGCTCCAGCCTGGCGGCGGCGGACGCGCGGGCCGCTCTGGTGGCGTCGTCGTCGATCCGCAGGTGCAGGCGCAACATCCCGTCCTCCCCCGGTTCGGGACGGGCGAGGAGCACGTCCCCCTCCCGCGCCCCCGGTGGGAGCATCCAGCGCGGGAGGTCCACGGCGCTCCCGCCGTCCACCTCCACCACCGCGAGGTCCCCCTCGAATCGATCGACGACCAGCCGGTGCTCCGCCAATCAGGCCTGCGCCGCGGCCGGGTCGGCGGCGCTCCCGGCGGGCTCCGCCAGGAGGCGCTCGACGAGGTCCACGAACTCCGCCGAGCCGACGTAGAGCGGAGTACGCTCGTGCAGCTCCCGCGGCTGGATCGAGAGGATGTCGCGCTCGCCGTCCGACGCGCGCCCGCCGGCTTCCTCGACGATCATCGCCATCGGGGCTGCCTCGTAGAGCAGCCGCAGCTTTCCCTGCGCACTCTTACGGTCGGCCGGATACATGAAGAGACCTCCGTAGAGGAGGGTGCGGTGCACGTCCGCGACCATGGAGCCGACGTAGCGCGCGGAGAACGGCTTCCCTCCCGCGCCGTCCACTCCCTTGAGGCGGTCGATCAGCCGGCACTGCGGCTCCAGCCAGTTCTTGTAGTTTCCCTCGTTGACGCTGTAGATCCGCTGGCCGGGAGAGGGGATTCTCATGCTCGGGTGGGACAGGAGGAACTCGCCGATCGAGGGGTCGAGGGTGAAGCCGTGGACGCCATTCCCCGTCGTGTATACGAGCATGGTGGAGGAGCCGTAGAGCACGTAGCCTGCGGCGACCTGCCGGGACCCGGGCTGGAGGCAGTCCTCCAGGCAGCCCCGCTCCTCCTGCGACACCTTCCGGTGGATGGAGAAGATGGTCCCGACAGAGATGTTGGCGTCGATGTTCGAGGAGCCGTCGAGGGGATCATAGAGGAGAGCGTAGTTGCCGGTGGGGAACTTCTCCGGGATATGGAGGATGTCCTCCTCCTCCTCGGAGGCCATGACGCAGAGGTGGCCGGAGTGGTCGAGAGCGCGGAAGATGACGTCGTGCGCGTACTCGTCGAGCTTCTTGACCGCCTCGCCATGCACGTTGGTCTTCCCAGCCTGGCCGAGGATGTCCACCAGCCCCGCCCGCCGCACTTCGCGGCTGATGAGCTTCGCCGCCAGAGCGATGTCGTAGAGGATGTCGCTGAACGCGCCGGTGGCTTGAGGATGTTGCCGCTCCTCCTCGAGAATGTGGCGCTCGATGGTGACGACGCTTCGCTCGGTCACGTTAGATCCTCGCTCGACGGGTAGCGTGGAGGGGAGGCGGACGCCTGCCGGGCCTCCACCTCGTACGGATTGCTCCAGTAGCCGTGGCGCAGGGTCGCCACGGTGTAGCGGAGCGGAAACAGGACGTCCTCCCGCCACTGCCGCACGTGCTCCAGCTCGTGGGCGAGGAGGGAGGAGGTGAGGGGGACGCCGGGGTTCACGATGATGGTCCGGCCGAGGGTGACCGCGGCGGCGGAGCCTCGCATCCGGCCGAGGAGGCCGCCTATCCGCGGGATCAGGCGGCCGCGCCGGAGGACGACGCCGGCCGGGACCGCTCCGCGGAGATCCGCAGGGGGGGCCACGCACTCCCCCAACACCATAGTGCGCGCTCGCTCGACGAGACTCAAGGCTCTTCCCTCCTCCACCGACCGCCGGGCCCGGCAGCGGCACGCAGGGTGACGGTCCCCTCGAGGTCCGTCCGTGCAATCCGGATGCCCGCGTCCCGCAGCCGTCCGAGGACCTCCGGCGCCGGGTGGCCGTACCGGTTGCGGCGTCCGGCGGAGATCACCACGAGCTCCGGCCGGGCCGCGCGGAGCAGCTCCGCGGAAGTCGAGGTCGCGCTGCCGTGATGCCCCGCCTTCACCACCTGAGCCCGGAGACCGTCGCCGTAGCGCTCTACCAGCCGCCGCTCCACCTCCTCCGATGCATCTCCCGTCAGCAGCATGGCGAAGTCGTGGAACCGCAGCCGCGCGACGGCGCTAATCTGGTTCGCTTCCGCCGCACCGTCAAGCGTTTCCCCCTCCGGCCAGAGGAACTCCAGCCGCACCCCGTCGAGCTCCAGCGCGCGGCCCGCCCTGGCCTCGACCCAGGCCACGCCGTGCGCTTCCACCTCGTCGAGGACCTCCAGGTAGCTCTCCTTTCCCACGGCCAGTCCGGGCTCGACCACCCGTGCGACGGGGATGCCGCGCAGCACGGTCGGGGCGCCGCCGATGTGGTCCAGATCCGGATGCGTGAGCACCAGCGCCTCCAGCCGGCGGGCGCCGTGCGCCCGGAGGAAGGGAAGAACACGCCGCTCCCCGGCGTCGAAGGTCCGGCTCCGCGGCCCCGCGTCCACCAGCAGCCAGCGCCCCGCCGGGGAGCGGACCGCGATCGCGTCCCCCTGGCCGACGTCGAGGAAGTGGACCTCCAGCTCCCCGTGGGGGATCGCCGCGAGCGCCGAGGCCAGGAGCGCGACGGAGGCCGCCGAGCCGGCGGCGACGAGCCACCGAACGCGCGCCCGGGAGCGCACCGCCGCGTCCAGCGCGAGGAGCAACGCCAGTGCGCCCAACATCCAGACGCCCCAGGGGGGCCGCGCGACGAACAGGTGTCCGTGGGGAAGATCGGCGGCGAACACCGCGACTTGGTTGAGAGCGTCGAACGCCACCCCGGCGCCGTCCGCCAGGAGGCGGGCGACTGGAAAGGCGAGCAGCGAGAGGAGCACGGCGCCCACTACCCCCGCCAGCGCGAGCGCCATCAGCGGGACCGCGGGAAGGTTGGCGAGCACCGCGACCGGCGCCACCTGTCCGAAGTGGTGCGCCGCGATCGGAGCCGTGGCGAGGAACGCCGCGGCGCTCATCGTCAGCGCCTCCGCCAGCCGCCATGCCCACCGCCTCCCGCGCCGGGCCTTCGGCACCGCACGCAGCGCCCGCCGCGCCCCCACGATCCCGAGCACCCCCGCAAATGACAGCTGGAAGCCCGGATCGAGCACGACGAGCGGCTCGACGGCGAGGAGGGCGAGGGCCGCCGCGGCGATGATGGGAAGGTACGCCGAAGGCCGCTGGAGCACGGTGGCGACCAGCCCCAGGGCGAGCATGATCCCCGCGCGTACTGCGGAGGCCGGAGCGCCGATCATCGCCAGATAGGCGGCGACGGAAAAGAGGGTGAACCAGGCGAGGCGCTCCCGGGGGAGGCGCGCCATGGCTCCGAGAAGCAGCGCGACCGCGGCGAGCAGCCCCACGTGCGACCCGGAGATCGCCAGCAGGTGCACCAGCCCCGCGCGCGCGAAGCGGTCCCGCACCTCGGGATCCATGCGCTCGCGGCGCCCCAGGAGGAGCGCTTCGGCGAGGGCGTCGTGCCCCGGGAAGAGCCGCCGGAGGCGCTCGTCCGTGGCGCCGCGCAGCGTGAGGAGCGGATTGCGGCGCAAGTCTGGCGGGCTCCGGAGGAGCAGCGAGTCCGCCGCGACGAAGCCCGCGAAGGATGCGTCGCCCGGCCAGTCGCTGCGGACCACCGGATCGGAGAGCCGCACCCACGATCCCGCCACTTCGACGGAGGCGCCCGTTCGCGTCGCGGGCGTCCCCGCGGGAAGCCGCACCCTCAGCGCGCCGGAGCAGAGGCTCCCGGAGGCGTCCGCCACCGTGGCGTGGGCGAGAGGGAGGAGCGGCGGAAGGTCTTCTCCTGGCGGGAGGTGCGCCGCGGCAAGTACTCCCCGCACGCGTACGCGGCTCGCGTCCGCCAGCTGGACCCGGCAGTCGTCCGCCGCGTCGCGAGCGGCCTGCGCGCCGAGCGCCCCGCCGGCCGAGGCGAGAGCGAGCAGCAAGAGGAGCTCGGAGGCGCGGGCACGGGGGCGGGCCGGCGCGCGGAGGAGGAGCGCGGCGAGCGAGGTCAGGACGCCGAGGGCGAGAAGCGGAGGAGGGGAGGGGGCGAAGCGGAGCGCCGGGAGGAGGCCCGCGAGGAAGGCGAAGAGGGCGGCGACGAGCGGGTGCGAGAGGTGGATCACGGATGGGGATCCGGAGGGAGGGGAGGGGGCTCCGGCCGCCAGGGCCGGTGCTCCTCCTGGATCTCGAGCTGGCGGAGGTGCCGGCGCACTTGCAGGTCCTGGCGCAGCCCGATCAGGAACATCGTCACCATGCCCAGCAGAAAGGCGGCGAAGAGCAGCAGCGCCAACGGAACGCGGAAGAGGGCGAAGAGCCCGAGGTCGAGCGAGACACGCTCACCCGAGTTGAGGTAGGCGAACGCACCCGCGAGGATCACCGCGAGGGCGAGGAGGAGCCACCGGATCCACGGCTTCCGGCGCTCGGGCGTCAAGCGACCCGCTGCGCCGTCGGGCCTCCGACGAGCTCGCCGGAGAAGGTCGCGCCGCTCGTCGACGTGAGCCGCACCGCGGCGAAGCCGCCCAGGAGGGCGAGCGGCCCCGCGAAGGTGACCACCTTGTTCGACCCGGTGCGGCCCTGCAGGCCGCCGCGCTTCCCTTCCTTCTCCACCAGCACCTCGACGGTGCTCCCGACCTCGCGCGCGTTGATCTCCGCCTGGATCGCACGCTGCACCTCGATGAGCCGTTCCAACCGCGCCTGGGCCACCTCGTCCGCGACGAACTGCTCCGCCGGGAGCCGGGTGGCCGGGGTGCCATCGCGCGGCGAGTACTTGTACAGGTACGCGTCGTCGAAGCGGATCTCTCGCATCAGGGCGAGAGTGGCCTCGTACTCCTGCTCCGTCTCGCCCGGGAAAGCGACGATGACGTCGGTGGAGAGGGCGATGCCGGGGATCGCTTCGCGCACCCACGCGATCTTCTCGCGGTACCCCGCAACGGAGTAGCGCCGGAGCATCCGCTTGAGGGTACGGTCGTGTCCGGACTGCACCGGGAGGTGGAGCTGCTTACAGACGTTCGGCTCCTCCGCCATGACCTGCACCAGCTCGCGCGTGAAGTCGTTGGGATGGGGCGAGGTGAAGCGGACGCGCCGGATCCCCTCGACATGTGCGACGGCGCGCAGCAGGCGCGGGAAGTTCCAGTCGCCGTGCCCGTACGAGTTCACCGTCTGCCCCAGGAGGGTGACCTCCGGAACGCCCTCCGTCGCCAGCGCGCGGACCTCGGCCAGGATCTCGGCGGGGTCGCGGTTCTTCTCGTCGCCGCGGACGTACGGGACGATGCAGTAGGTGCAGCGGTAGTTGCAGCCGCGCTGGACGGGGATCCAGGCCGAGACGCCGGAGGTACGGCGCGCCTCGACTCCCTCGTAGTTCTCGAAAGGATCGAAGTCGAGCACCGTCAAGCCGCCGCCCTTTCGCTTGGGCGCACCGAGCACCGGGAGCGAGACGGAGGTCCGGGGGCGCGGCGCCTCCCGCGCCTCCTCGAGCGCGCACAGCGCCTCGGGGAGCTTCCGGTAGGCGTCCGGGCCCATCACCAGATCCACCCCGCCCGCCAGGTCCAGCAGCTCCCCTCCCATCCGCTGCGCCATGCACCCGGTGACGCCGATCACCAGCCCGGGCCGCCGCTCGCGAAACTGCTGCAGCTGTCCCACCCGGCCGAGCACCCGCTGCTCCGCGTGGTCGCGGATGGCGCAGGTGTTCACCAGGATCACGTCGGCTCCCTCGGGGGAGTCCGCCGCCGCGTATCCCTGCTCCGCCAGGATCCCGTGCATCAGCTCGCTGTCGCTGACGTTCATCTGGCAGCCGTACGTCTCGATGTAGGCTTTCTTCATGAGGGGCTATCGGCTATCGGCGATCAGTCTCCGGCGACCGGATTCGCGCGCTGGAGCGGGACGCGGCGCGACTGGGGTACCCCGCGAGCGGGCCGAGGTTCGTGCCCTCGAAAGATAGAGGACGGCTCCGCCGGATCCAACCCCCGGGAGCGGGAAATGACGCGACCGCCAATCTCCCGGGGCCGGCAGCTGATAGCCGATGACTGATACCCCCTAGCTCCTCGCCCACTCGCCGTAGAGGGGGAAACGAGCGCAGAGCTCCCGCACCTCGCCCTTCACCCTCTTGATCTCGGCTTCGTCGGAGGGGCGGGTGACCACCTGGTCGATGAGGCCGGCGATCTCGCGCATCTCGGAGGCGCCGAGGCCGCGCGTGGTGAGGGCGGGGGTGCCGATCCGCACGCCGGAAGTGACGAAGGGCGACTGCGTCTCGCCGGGAACGGTGTTCTTGTTCACGGTGATCCCCGCCCGGTCGAGCGCCTTCTCCGCGTCCTTGCCCGTGATTCCCTTGCCTCGCAGATCCACCAGCACCAGGTGGTTGTCCGTCCCGCCGGACACCAGGTCGAAGCCGTGCTCCAGCAGCCCCTCGGCGAGGGCGATCGCGTTCTCCACCACGCGCCGCGAGTAGTCCGCGAAGTCCGGCCGCAGCGCCTCGCCGAAAGCGACACCCTTGGCGGCGATGACGTGCATCAACGGACCGCCCTGGATCCCGGGGAAGATCTGCTTGTCGATCGCCCTGGCGTGCTCCTCCGTGGAGAGGATCAGCCCCCCCCGGGGGCCGCGCAGCGTCTTGTGCGTCGTGGACGTGACCACGTCGGCGTGCGGCACGGGGCTCGGGTGGTGCCCGGTGGCGACCAGCCCGGCGATGTGCGCCATGTCCACCATCAGCTTGGCACCCGACTCCCGCGCGATCTCACCGAACGCCTCGAAGTCGATGATCCGCGGGTAGGCGCTCGCCCCGGCCACGATCAGCTTCGGACGGTGCTTCAGCGCCGTTTCACGAAGCCGCGCGTAGTCGATCCGGTGGTCCTCGGGGTCCACTCCATAGGCTACCACCTCGTAGAGGCGGCCGCTGAAGTTCACCGGCGAGCCGTGCGTGAGGTGTCCGCCCTCGGAGAGATTCATCCCCAGGAGGGTGTCGCCGGGCTCCAGCAGGGCGAAGTAGGCGGCCATGTTGGCCTGTGCCCCGGAGTGCGGCTGCACGTTGGCGTGGTCGGCGCCGAAGAGCTGCCGGAGCCGCTCCAGCGCGAGGTCCTCCACCTCGTCCACCACCTCGCACCCGCCGTAGTAGCGCTTCCCCGGGTACCCCTCGGCATACTTGTTGGTGAGCACCGTACCCATGGCCTGCAGGACGGCGCGGGAGACGAAGTTCTCGGAGGCGATCATCTCCAGCTGCGTCTCCTGGCGCACGGCCTCGGCGACCAGCAAGCGGTGCATCGCGGGATCGGTCTGCTTCAGCGCGTCCATGCGGGATCGGTGTCGGTGTTCTTCGGAGAGGGCGGGCGCGGCATTGTAACCCCCGCGCGACCGGCTGTCGAGAGCGGCCCCGGGGTCTCAGCCGGAGAGGGAGCGGTAGTGGCAGCGCACCCTCACGGAGTCTCCGGAAGGCCCCGGAAGATCCGCCTCCGCCATGCGGTCGCGGCAGTGCGCCCGGTATCCCTTGATCGCCATCGATCCGGAGAGCACCTCCTCGTCCGCCGGCAGCGCGGCGAGCACCTCCTCGCTCACCAGCACCACCAGCTTCGCCCGCGCGCGGGTGATGGATACGTTGAACCGGTTCGGATCGAGCAGGAACTCCGCCTCGGCCTCGGCGTACTCGCGGTCCGCGACGCCGTACGAGACGACGATCATGTCCCGCTCGTTCCCCTGCATGCGCTCTACCGTGTCCACCACCGGAGTCGCCTCCGGCGGAAGCCCCAGGCGCTGCATCTCGGCGAGGATGGCGCCGGTCTGCGCGCGGTGGGGCGAGAGGACCGCGAGCCCCTCGCCGACGAGCGCCTCCGCCGCGTACCGCTCCCCGGTTCGCGGATCGAGGAGCTCCTCCCTCGCGAGGCGGGCGAGGCGCGCCGCCAGCCGGGCCTCGAAGGGATTCCGAGCGGTGGCGCGCACCCCGCGGTAGGTGCAGAACACCACCGCGTCCTCCGGGCGCAGGAAGAGGTCGCGGAGCATGGCGTCCTCACCCGCCTCGGCGGAGGGCCCCCGGGCGAGGCGCCGGTCGGGGACCATGGATACCAGCCCCGGATAGAAGAGGCGGCGCGGGTACTCCGTCAGCGCGCGGTTCATGCGCCGGCTCTCGCGCAGCGCCAGCCGCGGATGGTGAGCGGCCATGTGCCCGAAGATGGAGCCGAAGAGCGTCCCCGCGTCCGCCGAATACCGTCCCCGGACCACCGGGGAGAGCTGCCGGTCGTCGCCGCAGAGGACGAGCCGCGCCCCCGCTCGCAGGGAGGAGAGGGCGATCAGCGCCTCGCCCACCTTCATCTGCGACGCCTCGTCGATCACCACCACGTCGAACCAGGAGCGGACGGGCGCCTCTCCACCCTCTTCGTCCTCGTCCGCGCCGGTGGCCGCCTTCATCTGCTTCCAGAGCGACCAGACGGTGGAGCCCACCACCAGCGGCTCCCCGGTCTCCCGCGCCTGCGCCAGCAACGAGGCGAGGCGGGTGTCGGGCACCACCTCGACGGAGGAGCCCTCCAGCTCGGCGTGCGCTTCGCTCCCGCTCCCGCGCAGCTTCACGGCGCGGAGCGGGACGCCCACGCCGGAGGCGCGCAGCTCAGCCGAGGTCTTCGCCAGCACGTTCACGATCGCGCGATGCGTGGCGGCGGCGGCCAGCACGCGGCAGGGGCGTCCCTCCCGGCGCGATGCCTCGGCCATGCCCAGGAGGATCCAGGCGAGGAGATAGGTCTTGCCAGTCCCGGGAGGACCCCAGACGAGGGAGACGGGGCGCTCCAGCGCCGCCCTCCAGGCACGCTCCTGTTCTTCGTTGAGCACCGGGCGGCGGTACGCCTCCGACGCCCGGCCGAGCACCGCCTCGCGCACGGCGTCGAGGGAGCCGCCGGGCGATTTCCATCCGCCCGGCGTCTCTCCCCGCAGGAGGTCGAGCACGGTGGCGGCCTCTCCGCGCCCATGGGAGAGGGCCCGGAGGGTGGCGAGCAGGCGGGACGTGCCGAAGTCGGCGGGGGCCCGGTCGAGCACGCACATCTGGTCGAGGTGGATCCAGCCCTGCTCCTCCGCCTTGGTGAACCCCGAGGAGGGGGAGAGCACGACCCGGGGCGGAGAGGCCGCGAGGTCGTAGCCGATCAGCTCGACCATCAGCGCCCGCCGCTTCCAGGGGGAGCGATCGGTCTCGAGGAGGGAACGGCCGTCGTCGTTGGTGAGCACGAGGGCGAAGTCGCCGACGCGGAACTTCGCGTCGCGGCACTCCGGGTCGAACTCGAAGACCAGCGCCCCGTCCTCGCGACGCTCGAGGAGCGACAGGCCGCGGATGGCCTCGAAGCGTCGCGCCCGCTCCGCCGCCGGGAGGATATGGAGGGCGCGGGTGGCGATCGCCGCCGTCGCGGACTCCAGCTCGGTGAAGATCCGCAGCGTCTCCAGCATCGGGTCGGGAAGCGCGTCGGCGGGATCGGGGAGGACGAGCGGCTCCTTGCGGAGCTGCAGTCTCTCCTGCCGCACCGCCCGCTCGCGGATCGCCCTTACCGCTGAATCCACCGCCTTCAGCTTCAATGCGATGGTGGCGCGGATTTCCTCCCGCACCGCCTCCGGCGGCTGCGCCCCCTCTCCCTCCCCGAACGGCCGGCCGCGCCAGACGTCGTGGATCCGCTCGAAGGCCACCTGGCTGGAGAAGGGCCGGGAGTACCCCTCGCGCGGCGCGAAGGCCCAGCTGCCACGCGCGGGTCGCAGGCGATCCGAGACGGCGGCGAGGTCGTACGCGTACGGCACGGGGAGCGCGAAGAGAGCGCTGATCACGTCCGAAAGGATCGTTCCCGGCGAGGAGCGCAGCACGTCCGGCCGCAGCGAGAGGGAGCGGGGGGAGAGGAAGCGCACCAGGCGCGCGATCGCCGGCTGGGAGCCTTCGTCGCTGAGGTGGCGCAGCAGGAGGCGGCGGAGCAGCTCGAACTCCGCCCGGTCCACCACGTAGAGGTGCATCGAGGCGCTCCGGCCGCGTCCCCGTCCCCCGGAGGCGCGGCCATGCTCGCCCACCGCGGCCACCACCCGCTCCAGCGAGGAGAGGAGGGAGTCGAGGAGCGCGCGCTCGGAGGCGGCGGTGCCCTCCCCGGCGATCCAGATCCCGAGCGGCGGAGCACCCTTCAGCGGGATTTCGGCTTCGACCCGCATTCCGAGGGCGAAGCAGAGTCCGGTGACGAGGTCGCCCTCGGCGGTGAGCACGACCCGCACGTCCTCGGAGGCGGGCATCAGGTGAGTGCGCGCCTCGACGTCGAATACCTTTCCGTACTGCACCGCCTGCGCGCGCTGCCGCAGCCGCTCCGCCTGCGATTCGAGGGCGTGGCATCCCCGGTAGGTATCCTTGCGGTGGCTGAGGGTCAGATCGCGGACGGTGCGGATTCCGCGGGAGTGGAGGATCCCCTTCGCGGCGGGGGTAATTCCCGCGACGCGCGCCAGGTCGTCGCGGCGGTCGGCCTCGGCTCGGCAGTGGGACAGATAGACGCATCCGCCGCAGCGCGGGGAGACATGCCAGGTCGCCGCCGCGGGGTCTGCCTCCACGACGCGCGGCAGGTCGCGGCGGAGCATCTCCTCGACATGGTGGCGGTAGACGCCGAGGGCGAAGCGCCGCGGACCTCGTCCGTCGCGAGTCCAGATGCGCCCCCAGCGCCGGTCCGCCCGCCCGCTCTCGACCGGAGCGGTGCGGCAGAGCTCGTCGAGGACGAGGGAGTAGAAGGCCACCTGGGCGCAATGAGAGACGCGCCCCTCGGCGCCGGATTTGATGTCCACGACCTGAAAGCGGAGGGAGCCGTTCCTCATCCGGCGGACGCGGACGAGGTCAGGAACCGCCGGGCCCAGCCGGACTCGATCGGGGTCGAGGCCGTAGCGGCGCAGGAAGCGCTCCGGGTCGGGGAGGACGAGCTCCGGCTGGACGAGGACCTCGAGGTCCCCCGGGTCGCGAAGCGCCTCCACCACCCGCTCCGACGGGAGGCGCATCGCGGCGCCGCCCGGCTTCCATCCTTCCACGAGGACACGCGAGGAGCCGAACCTCCGCTGGAGCTGGAGGAGCTTGCGCCGCTCCCAGCGCGCCCCTTCCACCGCGAGCAGCCTAGCTCCCGGCCGCGGCCCGACGCGCACTCCGCGCTCCGGGTCGAACCCCGGGCGGGGGATCGCCTCTCCGCGCTGCCCCGGCGGGACGAGATCGAAGCGGAGCTGCCGCTCGCACGCGAAGCGGAAGTACTCCGCGACGCGGGTGCCGGTGAGGTGGAGCATCGGGACGTGCGAAGTACGGGGGAACGGACGGGGTGCCCCGGAGCGTGCGTGCCGCATCCTCGGAGAACGTCCGGGGCGCACGGATGGTAGAGGCTCGGCAGGGCGGGGGCAAGCCTCGGAGTGGGACGCTTGCGTACGCGCGGGAGCTTCCCTATACTTCCAATCATTGAAAATCATTCTCATCCCTTCTCTGGGACCTTCATGCTTCAACGCTGGCTAGGACGGTGGGCGCGGCCAAAGGAGAAGCCGGCGCGAAGCGCGGGGTGCGCGGCCTGTCCGCTCGCGGAATGCATCCGTGGGTGCAGGGCCGCGGTGCTGCGGATGGACTGCGAGCACGGCGAGGCCGGTCGGCTGCGGAACCTCGGCCTCTTCGAGGGTGCGTGCGTGACGGTGCTCGACCGGCAGGACGGTCTCCTCCTGGAGGTCCGCGGGGCGCGACTCGCCCTGGGCGCCACCCTCGCCTCGGCCATCACGGTGCTCCCGCTGGGGAGCTGAGGTGGCGCGGCGGCTCGACGAGCTCCGGCCGGGGGAGCGCGCCCGCGTCACCGGGGTCGGCGGAGAGGAAGATACGGCCCGCCGCCTGATGGACCTGGGACTGATTCGTGGCACGACGGTGGAGGTGGTGCGAACCGCCCCGCTGGGCGATCCCATCGAGGTGAGGCTGCGGGGCTTCATGCTCACGCTGCGCCGGGCGGAGGCGGAGCAAATCACGGTGGAGTAATGGACACGGCAGAGGTCCGGACCCAGGAGCCCGCGACGCCCTCGCCCGCGCGGACCGCGCGAAGCGGGGGCGAGCTGCATGTGGCGCTGATCGGCAACCCGAACACCGGAAAGAGCACGCTCTTCAACGCTTTGACCGGGATGCGGCAGCGCGTCGGCAACTATTCGGGCGTGACCGTCGAGCGCGTCGAGGGGCGCTACCGCAGCGAGTCCGGGCGCTCCGTGATGGTGCTCGACCTGCCGGGGACGTACAGCCTTTCCGCCAGCTCTCCCGACGAGGAGATCGCGCTCGGGGTCCTCACCGGCCGCACGGCCGGCGTTCGGATGCCGGACGTGGTGGTGGTCGTGGTGGACGCGGCGAACCTCGAACGGAACCTCTTCCTGGCGAGCCAGGTTCTGGAGCTGGGGCTCCCCACGGTGATCGCCCTCAACCAAGTGGACGCCGCCGAGGCCGCGGGAATGCAGGTCGACGCGGTGGAGCTGACGCTGGAGCTGGGGGCGCCGGTCGTCGCTACGGTGGCGACCCGCGGGCGGGGCCTGGACGTGCTCAAGCGCGCCGTGGAGCGGGCGCCGGAGCTTCCCCTCTCCGGCCGCCGGTTCTCTCTCCCCGACGATCTCTTCCGCGCTCTGCAGCCGCTCGAGGCGTGCCTGATCACCGCCGGGCTGCATCCCTCCGCCGCGTCGATGGAGGCCCTGCGCCTGCTGGCGGTCTCCGGTGCGGACGGACACCTGCGGGGGGTGCCGGGGCTGGAGGCGGAGGTGGAACGCGCCCGCGCCGCCCTACAGGCCGCCGGCTACCACACGCGGGCCCTCGAAGCGGAGGTGCGCTACGGGTGGATCGCTGAGGTGGTCGACCGGACCGTGCGGCGTCTCGGCGCCGGAACCGGCCACACGATCACGGACCGGGTCGATTCGGTGATCCTCCACCGGATTTGGGGCCCCTTCATCTTCGTGCTCCTGATGGCGCTCGTCTTCCAGTCGGTCTTCTCCTGGGCCGAGCCGCTGATGAACTGGGTGGAGGGAGGCATCGGAGGGCTGGGGGGCGCGGTCGGCGAACTCCTCCCGCCGGGGGACCTGCGGAGCCTGGTGGTGGACGGGGTGTTCGCCGGCGTGGGCTCGGTGCTCGTTTTCCTGCCGCAGATCACCATCCTCTTCCTCTTCATCGGCTTTCTGGAGGACACGGGCTACATGGCCCGGGCGGCCTTCATCATGGACCGCTTCATGCGCGGGGTGGGGCTGCACGGGCGCAGCTTCATCCCGATGCTCTCCGGCTACGCCTGCGCGGTTCCGGGGATCATGGCGACCCGCACCATCGACAGTCCAAAGGACCGGCTCGCCACCATCATGGTGCTCCCGCTGATGAGCTGCTCGGCGCGCATCCCCATCTATACGCTGCTGATCGGCACCTTCATCCCGCCGCTCGCGATCGCCGGGATCTTCAACCTGCAGGGGCTGACGCTGCTGGCGATGTACCTGCTGGGGACGGTGACGGCGCTCCTGGTGGCGGCGGTCTTCAAGAAGACGCTCCTGAAGGGTTCCTCGCGCCCGATGATCATGGAGCTACCGCCCTACCGCCTTCCGAGCCTGCGGAGCCTGTCGCTCGGCGTCTCGCACCGTGCGGGGCTCTTCCTGCGCAAGGCGGGCACGATCATCCTGGCGCTCTCCATCGTGCTCTGGGCCCTCGCCACCTACCCGAAGGCGGAGGTCTCCCCCGACGTTCCCGATGCGGCCGCCCAGGAACTGCAGCTGCGGCACAGCCTTCTGGGCCGGGCCGGTCGGGTGGTGGAGCCGGTGGTGCGGCCGCTCGGCTACGACTGGAAGATCGGGGTGTCGATCCTCAGCTCCTTCGCCGCCCGCGAGGTTTTCGTCTCCTCGATGGGGACCATCTACGGCGTCGGGCGCGACTCGGACGAGACATCGACGGATCTGCGGGAGAAGCTGCGCACCGAGGCGGACGCGGCCGGGAACCCGGTTTACACGCCGCTCGTGGCCGTGGGGCTGATGGTGTTCTACGTGTACGCGATGATGTGCATGAGCACCAACGCCATCGTGGTGCGGGAGACGGGAGGCGGCTGGAAGGGGATCCGATGGGCGGGTTTCCAGTTCGCGTGGATGTTCGTGCTGGCGTACGGGGCGGCCTTCCTGGTGTATCGGGTGGGGCTGCTGCTCGGGCTCGGCACCTGACCGGAGGAGGAGCGCATGGACCCGCAGACCCTGATCGTCGCCCTCATCGTCGCCGCCGCCCTGCTCTTCGTGGGCCGGAAGTGGTACCGGACCTTCGCGATGGCGCGGCGCCCCGAGGAGGGCGGGTGCGCCGGTGGGTGCGGCTGCGACTCGACCCACTGAGACTCTTCGCGGTGCGGGAGCACGCGGGTGGATCCGGCGCTTCGAAGCCGAGAAGTGGCCGGGTCTGCACGATCCTGTCGCGCCGGGAACCTGGGCGTCCTACCCGGGGTCGCGCGCCTTCAGCGCCGGTGCCGTGCTCGACCGCCAGGGCGACCCCGCCCTGGTGGACGTGCTGTGCGCCTTCCGCGCCGCGGCCGCAAGGGGTAAGCGAAGGACATCTCGCAGAAGGAGATGACGCGCACCGCATTCCTGGAGCGGCTGACGGCCGTCTCGCCGGCGGTGACGGCCGAGCGCCGCGACCTCGGCACCGATTTCACGAGCAAATCAGACCTCGGCACCCAACCACTAGACGTCCGACCTCTCTGCCGCTTTCCCCGAGAACGCCTCCCACCAGCTGGCCCCATTTCTCGTCATCGAGCGCATCGCCACGAAGCTGAGCCAAACCTCGTCCCACGACATCGGGATCATCACGATCGCCAGGACCATGTTGACCAGGCAGAGAAAGCACCAGCTTCCCACCATGGTGGGCATGATGAGGCCGAGAGCGATGCTCGTCCCGCCGAAGGGGACGATGAAGATGCCAAAGATCACCACGATCCACGGCATGGTCTTGTAGCGCTTGGTCCCGCCGATGGCGCCGAAGACCCAATCTCCCAGGTATCCCAGCGCGCCGAGGAGGGCGTCGGGGACGGGAAAGAGCTTCGAAACCGGCGACTCCAGCACCCGCGCGGTGCTCCCCGAGCCGAAGACGGGATCCCACACCCGCTCCACCCCGCCGAACTGGAACGCCGTCAGGTAGCTGGCGATGCACATCCCGAGAAAGCCGAGCCCGATGATGGGCAGGCGCTGTCCCCACGCGGACGGGTTGTATGCCCAACCGCGCGGGAGGTCCTCCTCCGCGTCTTTAGCCCGCGTACCGGCCGCCGCGGAGCTCCGCGTGCGCTCTTTCATGGTCCGTCGGAGCAGCAAGAGGCACACCAGCACGGGCTCGGCCCGCGCCTTGCGGCCTCTCGGAGAGAAAACCCTTCTCCGGAGAAGAGATGCTCGACCGTTTCGTCCAGATCGCGCCGCTCTCCACCTGGGGACTCGTGCTCGGCGCCACCCTCCTCCTGGTATGCGGCTTCGTCACCTTCAGCCACGCCAAGGTCGTGCGCCAGGCCTACGGCGAGTCCTTCCACGGCCTCCTCTCGCCCGGGGTATTCGAGAGCACGATCCGATGGACGGGCTTCCTGCTCCCGGCCGGGTTCCTCCTCTGGGGAATCGCGCTGCACTGGCCCCTCCTGACGCTCCTCTCGCTGGGAGCGGTTTCCATCCTTTGCCTGGGCGCTGAGGCGGCGGCCCGCGCTCGCGCTGCCCGGCGCCCGGATTCCGCCTCGGCCGGGCGTCAGCCGACGGCCAGAAGCAGCGCCGAGTAGAGGGCGGCTCCGAGGGCGAAGGCCCAGAAGCGGCTCTCGCGCTCCCTCGGGAGCTCCTCCTTCAGGACGTTGAGGACGATCCCGCCGGCGACGAAGGCGAGGGCCAGCGAGAGGAGGACGCCGGGGACGGGGGCGGAGAGGCCCGCGCCCCAGCCGAGCAGGATCACACCGGAGAGGAGCCAGCGGCCGATGCGGCGATACTGGTCCTTGTGCTCGCTGCGCAGCCCGTAGTCGTTGACCACGAACCAGAGCGCCATCGCCAGGAAGAAGAGCGCGAGGCTCCGGAGGCCGGTCCCCTCGCGCTGCACCAGAAGGTAGCCGACGACGAAGTTGACGATGGAGTAGGGAAGCATGCTGACCCAGAAGACCAGCGTGCTCGGGCAATCCGCGCCGGAGGTTCGCATCTGCTCCCGGCGTGAACGGTCAGTCAGACGTTCCAGCCCATAGAAGACGATCAGGCCGAGCAGCGCCACCAGATAGATCGGATGGCGGGGGATCCGCAGCGCCTCTTCGAGCTCGTAGCCGACCATCGCCTGCGAGCGGCCCAGGTCGGGGAGAATGCGGAGGAAGACGTAGGCCACCGACATCCCCCGGCCATCGACAGGAGTCGGCTGCGGGGGATCACCTCCAGCAGGCGGAGGTGGCTCGCGTGGAGGTGAACGACCACCAGGGCGAGTACGGCGACGAGCGAGGCGGAGATGTGCATGGGATCCGGTGGGGCGGAACCGCGCTCAGAGCTTGTTCTCGCCCGGCCGCTCGCGGTGCTCGCTGTCCCGCCAAGGCCAGTGGCCGTCGATCTCCACCTCGAGCGAGAAGCTGAGGAAGGTGCGGATGAGGACGATCACCCCCAGCACCCCGAGGTTCCGAAAGGTAGGCTCCACGGCGACGGTTCCGATGATGTCGGCCGCGACCAGGAACTCCAGCCCGAGGAGGATCCCGCGGCCGAGGTTGCCCCGGTAGCGGTGGTACGCCTTCGCGAAACCGAGACGGCTGCGGCTGGCCTGCAGGAGGAAGACGAAGGAGGCGGCGACGGCCCCGAGGACGATGATCGCGATCCCGGTCACCTCGATCGAATGAGCCGCGAGGTGTACGATGCCCTCGATCGACGGGGGGAGCGACGGGAGGTTCTGCAGGGCCATCGGCGCGGAAGGACGGGGTCAGCGGGATCAGGTCGGGGCCGTCACGTCCGCGGGTGCCAGAGGCGGTCTGGCGGCCCTACTCGCGAATGGTGCGCCGGTGGCCGGCGAGCTCCTCGATATATCGAATCCCTTTGGGGCTTAGGCAGGTTCGTGGACCGGTACCTAGATGGATGATGTAGCCGCGGTCTTCCAGCCAGTAGGTCAGTCGGAACAGGTCTTCGAAAGTGAGACCGAGGGCGGCGCCGATCTCGGGACCCGTTAACGCCACCTCGCAGCGCGCGCCGGTGCGTTCGTACATCAGCTGCAGCACTGCGTATCGCTGTCGCTCCTCCCTCCAATGTTCCGGCCCCTGCCCGGAGATGCTCATAGCGGACCTCATGCCTCGGCGTCGACTCAAGAAGTCGCACCATCTGCCGCAAAAAGCAAGCCCATGTGTTCCAGCGAGTTAGGGGCAGATTCCCTCGACTCCGCTCCTGAGTATCGAGCCGCCGCGGTCCGCTATCCAGGGCGGGGAGGGAGGCTCGCGGCGATGAGCCGAGCGGGAGTACGGTCGCGCGCCATGCGCCGGCCGATATGCCGTCGGGAGAGCGGTGGAGCCGGAGCTAGCCACGAACGCGAGACCGCGTCATGAGCCGCTTGGGGATCGCCCGTTTCAGGTGCTTCTCGAGCCGATCCCCGCAGGATTGGCAGAAAGCGAGCTCCAGAGTGATCCTTTCGTCCTTCTGAACGTGGTTGAACACGAGGGCACCCTCCCGGCTTTCCTCGCCACAGAGACGGCAGACTTCCATTTCGTCGTATCTCGACAAGCAGCTCTCGAAGGATCCATCGGCTCCGAACGGAACGGGGCCGGGAAGCATCGGGAGACACGAGGACGCCTCTTCACCCGGACGGCTCCGAAGACAGCTCGGCTCCGCATGGATCCCGTCGAGAATCGTGAAAGAAGTTTGGAAGGGGCAAACTAAACTCGCAACTGCTTGCGGCGCAAGGAAACTCTCTCGGCGAGCCGCTGCCCCGCGCGACGCGAGGGAAGCCGATCCCGCCGCGAATCGCCCCCCTCCGCCGGGCGGAGAGGGGCGATCGAAACCCAGAAGTCGGATGCCCGGATCGGATCAAGACGGATCGGCTGATCTCTTCCGGCGCCGGAGCCGAACCGCTCCGAGCCCCACGAGACCACTGCCGAGCAGAACCAGGCTGAGCGGCTCGGGGGTGACGTTGGCCGGCTGCGCGAGCAGGGCCTGAGGCATCTTCCCGACGACGAAGCCGTCGAGCGCGAATCGGTCCTTCTGGACGTTCTTGCTGAAGGTCACCGAGGTGAAGGGATCCGTCGCGTCGATCATCCCGAAGAAGAACATGGAGCCGCTGTACTGCTTCCCGCGGGTGTTTGAAACCGCGATCGTCTCGGTCGACGAGGACGAGCGGGTGAAGGTCAGGAAGAGCTCGTCGCCGACGTCACCCACGTCGACGCCGTAGAAACCGAAGGCATGAACGGGAGAATCGAAGTTGATCGTGACGTCGCCCAGGATGAAGTCGAAGAACTTGGAACCGGACGCCGCGTACCGATTCCACTTCCTCGCGCGGCGCTCCGACTGGTCGGTGACGGTGGAGAGGCCGCTGGTCACGATCTCTCCCACTCCCGTCGGAGCCTCCAGGGTCGACTCGAAGTCCTCGGCGGCCGACCAGCCGAGGCGCGAGAAGAAGTCGGCATACGCCTCGCTCGAGTGGGTCGGGGTGGCGCCGGACGCGCGGGGAGCCAGATCTTCCCCGAAGAACTGCTGTCCGGCGACCGGACCGGCGCCCACGACGAGCAATGCTCCCGCTACAACCTTCGAAACGAGGGACACGGATAGGTGCATAGAAGCTCCTTGGGAAGGGGGAAACGGGAGGCGCGTTTCCGGATGAGTATGCGATCCCGAATGAATGCGCGAGACGCAAATTCAGGAATGTGCAAGAAACAAGCCCGTCTCTACAGCACTTAGACGCCAGAACATCGCCACGGCGCCGGCCGAAAAAGCGCTCCGAATGTGGCCTTTAGAGGATCGACACGAAAGGACCGTGGGGCGGAGACCACACCTGCGGCTGAATCGCCGCCCGGTAAGGACGTAGAAGAACCCCTCGTGCGGGAGAGGGAAAGCGAGCCGGGGTGAGAGCCGCGGCAGCGGCGCAGAGTGAGATTCTGGAACTTTCCCAACGACCTCCTGTCGGGGGACGATCTCCGGAGGGGGCGGACGAGGCGGATGCGTGCAAAGTCCGGACTACGAAGTGAGGAGGCGATCGCCTGCGGGGGTGATCCGAAGGTAGGGCGTGAACCGCAGCCGTTCGATCGCTCCCTGCTCCGCCAGTTCGGAGAGCACTCGCAGTACGGATTCCCGGCTGCCGGCGGTCTCCTCGGAAAGGCCGGGAACACTGAAGAACCCGTGCGCGAGCTGAGCGTGGAGTGGGCGCAGGATTCCGCGTGCCTCCGCGAGGTGGATCGGTTCGGACCCGGGTCCGCCCGAACCGATCTCCCCGGCCGTGCAGGGCCGCGCGCGGCTCTCGAAAGGCGCGAGCTCCGTCGTGTCGCCGAGAACGCCGACCAGGGTGCCGGGACCGGGTGCCTTCGAAAGGCTTCGATTCTCCTTCTGCTGGCTTCGCAAAGGGCCTCCTCCGGTAACTCGCTCCGTAGGCGCGTTCGCTTCGATGAGACCGTACGATCGCATGGAGCGGTCTCGGTGAAGCACGGGCACCGTTACGGCGCGGTCACGGCTGGCGGGCGCTGACCGATCTCCTCGGCAGACAGGCGCGCCGGCGCCGCGCCGCGGGTGAAGCGGCTCCATGCAACGGTCTCCTAGACCCAGGTGCGCTGTATCTTGGCGACGGCCTCGATCCTCTGCTCCGCGATGCGGTCCGCCGCCTCGTAGGAGGGGATCCCGTCTTCGCGGGCGAGATCGAAGAGGCTCAGCAGGGTGGCGTAGATCTCTCCCGCCTTGCGCATCGACTGCTCCTGATTCCATCCCCTCAGTTCCCCATACACGTTGATCAGCCCGCCGGCGTTGATCACATAGTCCGGTGCGTAGAGGATCCCGCGCCGGTGGAGTTCGTCGCCGTGGCGCTCCTCGGCCAGGACGTTGTTCGCGGCGCCGGCCACGATGCCCGCCTTGAGCACCGGGATCGTCTGATCGTTGATCGTCGCCCCGAGGGCGCTGGGGGCGTAGATGTCGCACTCGACCGAGTAGATCGCGTCGGGCTCCACCGGCTCGGCTTCGAGCTCCTGCACGACGCGCCGCACGCGCTCGGCGTCGATGTCGGTGACGATCAGGCGGGCGCCCTCGGCCGCCAGGTGCCGGCAGAGATAGTAGCCGACGTGGCCGACCCCCTGCACCGCCACCACCTTCCCCTCCAGCTCGTCGGATCCGTACTTCGCGCGGGCGGCGGCCTTGATCCCGCGGTAGACGCCGAAGGCCGTCACCGGCGACGGGTCGCCCGAGGTCCCCGAGAGGCCCGTGACGAAGGAGGTCTCCATGTTCACGTAGTCCATGTCGGCCACCGAGGTGCCCACGTCCTCCGCGGTAATGTAGCGTCCGCCGAGGCTCTCGACGAAGCGGCCGTGCGCGCGGAAGATCATCTCCCTCCGCGGCGTCCTGGGATCGCCGATGATGACGGACTTCCCGCCGCCCAGGTTCAGCCCCGCGACGGCCGCCTTGTACGTCATCCCGCGCGACAGGCGAAGGGCGTCCACGACCGCCTCCTCGTCGTTCGCGTAGTTCCAGAACCGGGTCCCTCCGAGAGCCGGCCCCAGCGTCGAGTCGTGGATCGCGATGATGCCCTTATACCCGCAGGACGGCTCGTAGCAGAACACCACCTGCTCGTGCGCGTGCTCAGCGATCTCCTTGAAGATTTCCATGCTCGTGCTCGTCGGTTGAAAAGAGCGCGCCCCGCGGCTTCGCGGGGCGCGGGGGGGGGGAGGGGCCGAACCCCTACCGGTACAGCTCGCGGGCGATCACCACTCGCTGGATCTCGCTCGTGCCCTCGTAGATCTCCGTGACCTTGGCGTCGCGGAAGAGCTTCTCGACCGGATAGTCCTTCATGTACCCGTAGCCCCCGAACACCTGCACCGCCTCGGTGGTCACGAGCATCGCGGTTTCCGACGCGAAGAGCTTCGCCATGGAGGAGAGGCGGGAGACGGCTCCCCCCGAAGCGTCCTTCGCCGCGGCCGCCCTTAGCATCAGCGCGCGCGACGCCTCGATGCGGGTGGCCATGTTGGCGAGCTTGAACTGCATTCCTTCGAAGTCTCGGATCGCCCTTCCGAACTGCGAGCGCTCCGCCGCGTACGCCAGGGCGTGCTCCAGCGCCGCCTGCGCGATTCCGATGGAGAGCGCCGCGATCCCCATGCGGCCGTTGTCGAGCCCCTGGAGAGCGTAGACCAGACCCATCGAAGGGTCGCCGAGGAGGTGTGCGTCGGGGACGAAGAGGTCCTGGAAGGCGATGGTCACCGTCTCGGAGGCCCGCTGCCCCATCTTGTCCTCCTTTTTCCCAACGAGGTAGCCCTCCATGTCGGTCGAGAGGACGAAGGCGCCGATCCCCTTCGCCCCCTTCCGGTCGGATGGCTCATCGGTGCGGCACATGGCGATCACCACGTCGCCGAAACCGCCGTTGGTGATCCACGCCTTGGAGCCGTTCAGCACCCAGCCTCCGTCCACCCGGCGCGCCTGGGCGGAGAGGGAAGCGGCGTCGGAGCCGGCGTCCGCCTCCGAAAGCGCGAAGGCGCCCAGCATCTCGCCGCGCGCCATCGGTTTCAGCCACCGCTCCTTCTGCTCCTCGCTGCCGCTGGCGAGGAGCATCTGCGTGGGGAGGGAGTTGTGGACGCTCATCGCGACTGCGACCGAGGAGTCGCCCCAGGCGATCTGCTCGAGGGCGAGCAGATAGCTGGCGGTATCGAGCGCGAGGCCGTCGTACGCCTCCGGGATCAGCATCCCCATGAAACCCAGCTCGCCGAGCTGCTCGATCACGGCCCGCGGAAAGGCGCCCTCGCGATCCCACGCCTCGGCGTGCGGCCGAATCTCGCGCTCCGCGAAGTCGCGCGCGAGATCGCGGATCTGTTCCTGTTCGGGAGTCATCGGTCGTCAGTCGTCAGTCGTCAGTCGTCAGTCGTCAGTCGTCAGTCGTCAGTGACCGAAGACTGACGACCTAGTAGACGTAGAACCCCTCGCCCGTCTTGCGGCCCAGCTTGCCGGCGGCGACGTACTTCCGCAGGAGGGGGCAGGGACGGTACTTGGAGTCGCCCAGGCCGCCGTGAAGCACCTCAAGGATGGCGAGGCAGGTGTCGAGGCCGATCAGGTCGGCCAGAGCCAGCGGGCCCATCGGGTGGTTCATGCCGAGCTTCATCACCGTATCGATCGCCTCCTTCGTGGCGACGCCCTCCATGAGGCAGAAGACCGCCTCGTTGATCATGGGCATCAGGATCCGGTTGGCCACGAAGCCGGGGTAGTCCTGCGCCTCGGCCACCGTCTTCCCCAGCGCCTCGGAGGTCGCGACCACCACCCGCGCGGTCTCGTCGCTGGTCGCGAGGCCCCGGATGATCTCGACCAACTGCATAACCGGGACCGGATTCATGAAGTGCATGCCGATGACCTGCTCCGGCCGCCGGGTGCGCGCGGCGATCTCGGTGATCGAGATGGAGGAGGTGTTGCTGGCCAGGATCGCGTGCCCCGGCGCGTGCTCGTCGATCTCACGGAAGATCTGGAACTTGAGGTCGCGGTTCTCCGTCGCGGCCTCCACCACCAGGTCCGCCGCCTCCACCGCCTTTAGGTCGCTCGCCGACCGGATCCGGCCCAGCGTCTCTTGCTTCTGCTCCGCGGTGAGCGTCCCCTTCTTGATCTGCCGGTCCAGGTTGCCCGAGATGGTACTCACCGCCTTCTCCAGCGCCTCCGCCCTCACGTCCACCATGGTGACGTCGTAGCCGTGCTGCGCGAAGACATGCACGATCCCGTTTCCCATCGTGCCCGCGCCGATCACCGCGACCTTCCGGATCTCTGCCATCGTTCCTTGCCTCGAGAGAGAAAGGGCCGGATCAATATCCCAGGACTTGCCACACCGCGAAGTAGAACCCGATGAGGATCCCGCCGGTGGCCACCAGCCACCCCGCGAAGTTGCCGTAGGCGCCGGCGTCCCCGGCGCGGCGCGAGGCGCGGCGCTCCGCCAGCGCCCGGGTGACCGAGCCGGCCTCGACGACTTCGCGGACCCCCACGGGGGTCAGGAGGCCGAGCAGACCGGAGAGGCCGAACAGGACCCCCATCACCCCGGCCGTCCAGAGGGTGAGGAGCCACGCCCGCCAGCGCTCCGCACCGGTCCGGAGCTGGAGCGCCTCATACGGGAAAAGGAGCGCCGCGGCGAGCGCGAACCCCAGCGCGACCCCAAGCGCGCTCCCCCAGAAGCGGAGCGGGCGGCTCATGGCTCCGCCGCCCCGAGCCGCACATCCACCAGCGGCCGGAGCGCCCGCATCTCTTCGCTCTCGCGGAAGCGGCGGGTGCGCAGCATCCAGGCGATCCCCACGAGCAGGACGAGCGTCCCCGCCAACCCCGCCTCGGGCCCGAACTCGCCTCCGGTCCACCAGTCGGCCCCCACTTCGGCCGCGTCGTAGAGCGGTGTGTCGAAGGTGAGCCCGCTGACGGGGAAGTCGAGCACGGTGGCCATCATCCAGTTCCAGCCGAGGTGCACCCCGGTGGCAAACCAGAGCGAGCGTGTCCTGAGGTACGCCAGCGCCAGCAGAACCCCCGCGAGGAAGATGTTCCCGAAGGCCAGCGGGGTGATGTTCGGGTTCTGCCCGTGCAGCCAGGAGAACACCGCCGACGAAGCCAACACCGCGGGCCACACGCCGATGCCCTCCACCAGCGCCTGGAAGGCGTAGCCGCGGAAGAGCAGCTCCTCGGCCGCGGCGGCGATCGCGAAGAAGGCGAAGGTCACCGCCATCTGCGCCACGTACTCGCGCAGGGTCCCCGTGTCCGCGGCGAACCGGGCGGCGCCGGTGAGGAACACCAGCAGAGCGGCCGCTCCGAGGAGAGCGCCCCCCACCAGGAGCCCGCTTCCGGAGTCCCGGAGCGCGTCCCGCGACCAGGGGAAGCCCAGCGCGCCCAGCGGCCGGCCGTCGAGATGGGAGAGGACGATCCACCCCGCGACCAGCGCGCTCGCCAGGGTCGTGATCCAGCTGACCCAGCCGAGCGGGTCGCGCGGGAGCATGCTGCCCGCGAGCTGGCCAGCGATGGCGAGAAGAAAGAAGAGGGCGAAGTACGCCCCGATCCTCCAGACGAACCGGAGCCGCCCCCCGCGCGCCAGCCCGGCGTGCTCAGCCACGCTGCCCCGCCCGTACGCCGCCGCGGAGGCCGGCGCTCAGCGGGAGAAGAGCTGCAGCGCCCGCTCGCGGAGGCGCAGCGTCACCACCGCCGCCAGCAGCACCTTCACCAGGTCGGCCAGCACGAACGGGCGCAGACCGGCCGCCACGGCGAAGTCCACCGTCCCGACCGCCGCCAGCCAGGCCAGGCCACCGGCGTAGATCACCGCCAACCCCGCCAGGAGGGCGACGAGCGCGCGCCCCGCGCCGGGGCCCATCAGCGAGCCGACGGCGAAGGCCGCCAGCGGGTATGCCAGGAGGTAGCCGCCGGTGGGGCCGAGCAGGTAGGCGGCGCCGCCGCCTGCCGCGAAGACCGGCAGCCCCGCTATCCCTGCCATCAGGTAGGCGAGCTGGCTCGCCGCGCCGAGGCGTGCGCCGAGCAGACCTCCCGCCAGCATCACCAGCAGCGGCTGGAAGGTGAAGGGCACCGGCGTCCCCGGGAGCGGCAGCGCCACCTTCGCGCTCAGAGCCGTGGCGACCGCGAAGGTTGCCACTCCGATGAGCTGCCGGACCCGTCGGGAAGGAACCAGCTCGAGCTGGGCGAGACCGGCGAGAGCGTTGATCATGGTGCGGTTCGTCGAAGGGTGAGGAAAGGGGGCCGCAGCTCTCAGACCCGCTCGACCGAGAGGGCCACCGCGTCGCCGCCGCCGAGACAGAGGGTGGCGAGACCGGTCTCTGCGTCGCGATCATGCATGGCGTAGAGGAGCGTGGTGAGCACGCGCGCGCCGCTGGCCCCGATCGGATGGCCGAGCGCCACCGCGCCGCCGTTCACGTTCACGCGGTCCCAGTCCCAGCCCAGCTCGATTCCGTCCGCCAGCGCCTGCACCGCGAACGCCTCGTTCGCCTCGATCAGGTCGTAGTCGCCGATCTCGGTGCCGCTCTTTCGCATCAGGTTCTGCACCGCCTTGACCGGGGCGAAGAAGAGCTCCTGCGGCTCCACCGCGCCGGTTGCGTAGGCGCTGACGCGGGCGAGGATCTCCAGCCCGTGGGCGCGGGCATACTCCTCCGAGACGACCACCAGCGCGGAAGCTCCGTCGTTCATCGAGGAGGCATTCCCGGCGGTCACCACCGGGTCGCTGACGTCCTTGGGAGCGTCGCGCGCAAAGGCGGGGCGCAGCTTGCCGAGCGTCTCGCTGCTGGTGTCGGCGCGCGGGCCCTCGTCCGCCTCCACCACCGTCGATCCCTTACGGCCGGGAACCTCGACAGGGACGATCTCCTCCTCGAACTTCCCGCCCTCCGCCGCCGCGACCGCCTTGCGGTGCGAGGCCGCCGAGAAGTCGTCCGCCATGGCGCGGGTGACGCCCGCCTTCCGGGCGGTATACTCGGCGTGGCCCCCCATGTGGACGTCGCAGAAGGAGCACCAGAGGCCATCGCGGATCAGCCCGTCCACCAGCGTCTGGTCGCCGAACTTCACGCCCTGCCGGATGCCGTACAGGTAGAAGGGGGCGTTCGACATCGACTCCTGGCCGCCTGCCACCAGCACTCGGCCGTCGCCCGCGCGGACCGCCTGCGCGGCGAGCATCACCGCCTTGAGGCCGGAGCCACACACCTTGTTGATGGTGAGCGCGGAGACGGTGGCCGGCAGCCCCGACTGGATCGCCGCCTGGCGAGCGGGCGCCTGCCCCACCCCACCCTGCACCACGTTCCCCATGATCACCTCCTCCACGTCCTCCTGCCCCACGCCGGATCGAGAGACGGCTTCGCGGATCGCGATGGCGCCCAGCTCGGGCGCGGAGAGCGGGGAAAGGCCTCCGAGGAAGCGGCCGATGGGAGTCCGGACGGCGCTCACGATCACCGGCGCCGTCCGCGGATCGCTCTTCGTCATGATCATGGTCTTCAGGTCCTGGGTTCGGTGTGCATCCTGATCGGTTCCTGGCCGCGCGTTCCGTCCCTCCGCGGTCAGGCGGAGTCCATCGATTTCGGCAGCCGCGAACGCTGGCGGCGTGGGGCACGCTTCGAGAGGAAGCGCTCCACCCCCTGCCAGTCGGTCACCCCGCGGTCGGCGAGGAGCTCGAAGAAGCGCAGCAGCACCTTCGCGGTCGCCACGGCGTCGTCGAGCGCGCGGTGCCGGGACTCGATCTCCAGCCCGAAGTAGAGGGCCAGCGAGTCGAGCGAGCGGGAGGAGAGCTCCGGGAGGAGCTTCCGGGCCAGCCGAACGGTGCAGAGCTGACGGCCAGCCATGCGGTGGCCGGTGGTGCGCTCCAGTTCGGCGGCGACGAAGCGCCAGTCGAAGGCGGCATTGTGGGCCACGAACACCCGCCCCCGCAGCGCCTCCATGAGCGGGGGCGCGACCTCGTGGAAGCGCGGCGCCGAGCGCACCATCTCGTCCGTGATCCCGGTGAGCGCGGTGATCATCGAGGGGATGCGGCGCTCCGGGTTCACCAGGGAGGAGAAGGACTCCCGCACGTCGCCGCCCGCGACGCGGACCGCCGCCACCTCCGTGACGCGGTCGCCGCGCTGCGGGGAGGCGCCCGTGGTTTCCACGTCCACCACGATCCACTCCTCGTGGAGGAGGGACTCGACGGAGGGCGAGGGCGCCGCCGCGGCCAGCGACCACACTCCGGTGGCGTCGACACGGAATCGGGGGTCCGGCCCCAGGATCGAGAACACCGCCCGGACGGCTGCGGGAGCGTCGCCGCGCGCCCCCAGGAGCGCCTCCGCCAGCACCGCGGTGGAGAGCGGCCCCGCGAGGAGCAGGTGGGCGGCTCGCTGGATCAGGGGACCCCCCGAACGGAACTCCATTCCCGAGCCCCTCATGCGCGCCTCACCAGACGTCGTCCCGCAGGAGGGGGAGGGTCATGCACCGGCCACCGCCACCGCCGCGCACCAGCTCGGCACCCTCGAAAGCGATCACCGCCCGCTCCTCGTCCTCCAGCTCGGCGTCGCCGGTGAGGAAGTCGAGCGCGTTCACCACGCGGTACCCGGCCTCGCGCTCCATCTCGCGCATGGTGGCCTCGTTGCGCGAGTAGCCGAGAACCACCCCCGGCCTCACCGCGACGAAATTGCACCCGCTCGCCCACTGCTCCCGCTCCTGCGTGACCGGATGGCCGCCCCCGCAACGGATGGGCTCCAGCGGCAGGTCCACGTCACGCAGCGCCGAGAAAAGGTCCGAGCGCTCCCGAACCCCCTTTCGGTCGGCGCGGTAGTGGAGGATGGGGAGGCGGCTGGGGCCGAAGAAGTACGGCGGATAGACCACGCAGTGCTCCCGGTCCACCATGGTCAGGATCATGTCCATGTGGATGGCGGGACTCTCGTTGGGGAGTACCGCGATCAGCACGTGCCGGACCCCCGCGCTCTCGGCGAGCCCCTCCACCAGCGACTCGATGGCGGCGGGGCTGGAGCGCTCGGAGAGACCGACGGCGACCAGATCGGGGCGCAGCACCAGGACGTCGCCCCCCTCGATGGTGTAGTCGCTGCGGTGCTCCTCGGAGCCGTCGTAGACGAGCCCCGCGTTGCCGAGCCGCGGATGGTAGGTGAAGAGCGCCTTCATCAGAAGCTCCTCCGTCCACCGTACCGCGTACTTCATCGCCCCGATGATGACGCCCTCGTTCACCACCATGGCGGCATCGCGGGTGAAGAAGAGATTGGGAAGCGGCGGGAGCTCGTAGGCCACCTTGTGGAGCAGGCGGGAGATCGGCCCCTGCGGCGCCTCTTTCCCCTCGATGAACATCTCGATCAGCTCCTCCCCCGGAGTCTCCGCCACCCGCCCCCCGAGCGGCCGCGAGGCGGAGACCGCCATGACGCGCTCCACCAGGAAGCGGCGGACCTCCGGCTCGTCGACGACGTCGGCGAGCAGATCACGGATCTCGAGCACCTCCGCGAAACGCGAGAGGATGGCGCGGAAGCGGTGGTGCTCGCGCCGCGCCTGCTCCAGATCGATGATGTCGTCGTACAGGAACTGCTCGCGGTTGGAAGGGGTGACGGCGCGCAGCTCGCCCCCCGGGGTATGGCAGAGGACCGCGCGGAGCGGTCCGATCTCGGAGGTGACCCGGACTCGGTCGGTTGGAGAGGGATTCTGGACAGTGTTCATCGCCAGGAAGATAGCTCAGGCCACCGTGTTCCCGCCACCCCGGGCCGGGGCTACGCCTGGTTCAGCGCGAAGGTCAGTCCCTCCATCTCCACCACCATGTCCACGCTGCGGAGCGCGACGTAGTCGGGGACCCGGAGGCGGACCGGCGCGAAGTTGAGCAGCGCCCGCACCCCGCTCCCCACCACCCGGTCGACGACCGCCTGGGCCGCGTCGGCCGGGACGGCGACGATCACGATCTCGATCGCTTCCTCCGCCAGGATCCGCTCCATGTCGGCGTCGGGGAGGACGCTCAGCCCGCCCCACGGCTGCCCGATCTTGGTCGGGTCCGAGTCGAACACCGCCCTGATCTCGAAGCCCCGCCGCTGGAAGTTGCGGTAGCTGAAGAGGGCGGAGCCGATCTTTCCGGCGCCCACCAGAGCGACGTTCCAGCGGCGGTGCAGCCCCAGGATCTCCTCCACTTCGCGCAGCAGCTCGGGAACCGAGTAGCCGAGCCCCCGCTTCCCGAAGGAGCCGAAGAAGGAGAAATCCTTCCTCACCTGCGCCGAAGTGGTCCCGCCGCGCAGGGCGAGCTCCTCGCTGGAGATGGTTTCCTGTCCCCGGCCGTGGGCCTCCTGCAGGTAGCGGAGGTAGAGGGAGAGGCGGCGCACCGTGGACTCGGAGATCTTGCTCCTGGGCGCCGCGGCGCCGCGGGTCTTCTTCATCAGCGTGGACTAACCATCCGGATGGCCGAGGGGGCGCGGAGCCCTTGTGAAAACATTCACAATACCGTGCAAGGGCGAGCGCGTCAACCGCCCGGCGGAGAACCCAACTCCCGCGCGAGCGTCACGAACCCGTCTGGCGAGAAGGTTTCGGGGCGGTCCCGCAGGTCGAATCCGGTGCTCGCCTCCAGCGCCTCGATCCGCTCGGAAGGAATCCCGTAGGCGTCGCGCAGGATGCGCTGGAACTGCTTGCGCCGCTGCCCGAAGGCCGCCCGGGTGAGCCGCCGCACCGCCTCTTCCTCCTGCCGCTGCAGCCGCGCGGGGACGTGCGGCACGATGCGCACCACCGTGGAATCCACATCGGGCGCCGGACGGAAGACGTGCCGCGGGACGTTCATCACCCGCTCCACCGCGGCGACGGTCCGCACCCCCACGGCCAACGCGCCGAACGTCTTGGACCCCGGCGGGGCGAGGATGCGGTCCGCCACCTCGCGCTGCACCATCAGCACGATCATCCGCGGGCGCGGACGCCGCTCGAGCAGCGAGAAGAGGATGGGGGTGGTGATGTTGTACGGGATGTTCCCGATCACTTTCAGCGAGGCGGGATCAGGGGAGACCTCCTCCAGGCTCACCTCCAGGATGTCCCGTCGAATCACCTCGACGTGCGGATCGGCCCGGTACTCCTCCTCCAGGCGGCGCGCCAGGTCGCGGTCGAGCTCCACGAGCACCAGCCGCCGCACCCGCGGGGCCAGGTGGCGGGTGAGCGCGCCGGAGCCGGGGCCGATCTCGAGCACCTCCTCGTCGGGGGCGGGGTCGAGAGCCTCGACGATCTTGCGCTGGAGGTTGGGATCCACCAGGAAGTTCTGCCCGAGCGACTTCCGGGCCTGGGGAAGGCCGTCGGGGTCGGGAGAGCGCCGAGGGGGCATCGGCGGCGTCAGATGCGCACCAGCACCGCCGTCCGGTCGTCCGCCGGCACCTCCGAGGCGCTGCCGCGCAGCGCGAAGAGGCGGTCGAGGATCCCGGGGAGCGGCTCCTTCGCATCGCGCGCCGCCACCTCGAGAAGCTCCCGCTCCCCCTCGACCTCTCCCATCCCCAGGGCGTCCGGGAGGCCATCCGTGAAAAGGAGGAGGAAGTCCTCGCCGGTCACCCATGCCGCGGTCTCCTCGCGGTACGTGTCGAGGTCCACGATCCCGAACGGGGGATCGGTGGCGCGCAGACGCACGACCTTTCCGGCGCCCGTGACGCGGAACGCGTGCGAGTGGCCGGCGTTGACGAAGGTGATTCGTCCCTCCGCCGGGTCGATGACCCCGTAGAAGAGGGTCAGGTACATCTCCGTCGTCTCCAGCTCGTCGATCAGCGCCTGGTGGGTGCGGCGCAGCACCTCGGCCGGAGAGTCACCCTCGGAAGCGTGGATCCCGACGGCGCTGATGGTGAGGGCCATGATCAGCGCGGCGCCGAAGCCATGGCTGGAGACGTCGCCGATCATCACCCCGATGCGGCCGCCGGGGAGGCGGAAGAGGTGGTAGAAATCGCCGCCGACGTTGTCGGCCGGGATACAGCGCGCCGCCACCTCCGCGTACCCCTCGAAGGGGGCGAGCGGGGGCAGGAGCTTGAGCTGGAGGTCGTGGGCGAGCTCCAACTCCCGAGCCCAGCGCTCGCGGCGCAGGCTTTCAGCCACCAGGCGGCTGTTCTCCACCGCCGCGCCGATCTGGCTGGCGATGGCGCTGATGAGCTTCTGGTCGCCGGCCGAGAAGCTCTCGTCCGTGCCGCGGCCGATGAGGTTGATCACTCCGATCGTGCGAGTCTCCCCCTCGGGTGGGGTATAGCTCACCGGCACGGAGAGGAAGGAGCCGCGCGCGGCGTCGGGAAGCCCTCCGGCGCGGGGGAACTCGTCGCCCGGCTCGAGGATCACGGGACGGCGTTCGCGAAAGACCGCGGCCGTGACCGAAGCGGGATCGTCCACCGGGATCGGCTCCGTCTGCCCCTTGGCGCCCACCACCGCGATGAGCTCGAGGCGCCCGCGCTCGGCGTGATGGATCCAGAGGGCGGCGCGCTCCACGCGCAGGATCTCGACCACCTCGGAGAGGATGGTGCCCGCGGCCTCCTCGAGAGAGATGACGGAGCCCAGGATCTCGCTGATGGAGTAGAGGAGGGTGATCTCCTCATAGCGCTCGGCCAGCTCCCGCCCCAAGAAGCGGGCCTCCGCATCGTGCTGGAGGAGGCGTCCGACCACCGCCGCCAGGAAGCGCACGGCGGCGAGCGAGGCGGCGTCGGCTTCACCGTCCGGCTCCAGGCGGAACTCCCCGGCCGCTCCTCCCGGGACGCCGACGGCCGCGGGGCCGGGTTCGGCGTCCCGACCGGGATCGGTGGCGGCGTAGAGCTCCCAGCCCCGGGACGTCCGCCTCCAGAGGCGCACGGTCCGGCCGTGCGCCTGCCGGAACTCTTCCAGCATCTCGCTGAGGGGGGTCGGGACGCCGGCGGAGGTCGGGAGGATATCCATGCTGGAAAGCATCACTCGGCCGGGGGAACCCTTCGCCGGGACGATTCGCGTCGGAGGACCAGACGCACCGCATTGCCGGGGGAGTTGTACTCGACCTCGTCCATGAGCTGGCGGATCAAGAAGAGGCCGCGCCCGCCGGGCCGCTGCAGGTGGTCGGGATGGGTGGGGTCGGGGATCCGCGCCGGGTCGAAGCCGTTCCCCTGGTCCACCACCCGGATCACCACCCGGGCGGTATTCAGGGAGACCTCGACGCGCACGCTCTTGCTGGGATCGGAGGCGTTGCCGTACAGCACCGCGTTCGCGAGCGCCTCCGTGATGCCCACGCGGAAGTTGAGGTTGAGCCGGGAGCCGCCGAAGGCGAAGGACCGGAGGCGGCTGACCAGATACGTGACCGCGGCTTCGATCATCCCCAGGTCGCTGGGGAGCTCCAGCACGAACTCCGCGGACTCGGGAGCGTTCCTCCCGGCCGTGGAGCGTCTCGTCCTACCCATGCTCGCCGGAGGCGGACCGCAGCGACCGGCGGGAGGTCAAAAGCTCGTCAGCGCATCGTCGCGCGTGTCCGAGATGTTGAAGAGCGTGTCCAGCTTGGTCAGCTCGAAGAGGGTGCGGAGGTCCTCGTTCAGATTGGCCAGGCGAAGCTCGCCCCCCTGCTCTCGGATCTTCTTCGAGAGGCTGACGAGCACCCCGAGCCCCGAGGAGTCGATGTACCCGGTGTTGGTGAAGTCGATGAGGAATTTCCGCTCCCCCGCCTCCAGCTCGTCGAGCACCTTCTGCTTCAGCTCCTGCCGGTTTCCCACGATGAGCTGACCGTCCACGTCCACGATCACCACCCCGTTCTTCTTGTTCGTCTGGAAGCTCATGTATCCTCCGCTGGCAGGTGGGTTCGGAAAACGACAGCGCTGGAGCGAGGCAAGCGGTATGCCAGGTGGCTATTCCGCCATCAACGACGTGATGCACGCCACGTTCACGATATCCTCCGGGCCGGCCCCGCGCGAAAGATCGTTGCACGGACGGGCGAGGCCCTGCACGATGGGGCCGATCGCGCGCGCCCCCCCCAGGCGCTCCACCAGCTTGTAGCCGATGTTGCCGGCATCGAGGTCCGGAAAGATCAGCACGTTCGCCCGGCCGGCGACGGGGGAGCCGGGTGCCTTGCGCGATCCCACCGCCTCCAGGACGGCGGCGTCCAGCTGCAGCTCGCCGTCGGCGGGGATGCCGGGAGCGCGCTCCCGGAAGAGGGCGAGCGCCTCGCGGACGCGGCTCACCCTCGGCCCCTCGGCGCTCCCCTTGGTCGAGTAGGAGAGGAAAGCCACCCTCGGCTCGTCCCCCACCACCTTCGCCCTCGCCCCCGCCGCGGCCAGGGCGATCTCGGCGAGCTGCAGCGGGTCGGGCGCGGGAACCACCGCGCAGTCGGAGAAGGTGAACACCGCCGGTTCGTGCGTCTCCGCGAGGTGCGGGACCACCATGTAGAACGAGGAAGAGACGGTGGAGATCCCCGGCGCCGACCCCACGCCCCAGAGCCCGGCGCGCAGGACGGCGCCCGTCGTGCTCACCGCCCCCGCCACCGAGCCGTCCGCCTCGCCGGCGTCCACCAGCAGCGCCCCGAAGACGAGCGGCTCGGCCGCGAGGCCGAGGGCCCGCTCCTGCGTCATCCCCTTCGCCCGCCGGCGCTCCCACAGCCTCCCCGCGAGGGACTCCCGGCGGGGGTCCGTCGCGGGGTCCGCCACCTCGATCCCGGCCTCCGCCGCCGCGGCGCGCGCCGGATCTCCCGCGGCGCCGACCAGGAGCGGCTCCACCAACCCCTCGCGCGCCAGACGCAGGGCGGCGCGGAGGGTGCGCTCCTCCATCCCCTCCGGGAAGACGATGCGCCGGGGCCGCTCCTTCGCGCGCGCGCGCAGTCGCTCCACGAAACTCAAGCGCCCTCCCCCGCGAAGCGCTCGCGCAACCGGCGCAGCACCGGCGGCGAGACGAAGTTCGCCACCTCTCCCCCCAGCGAGGCGATCTCCCGCACCAGGGTCGCGGAGACGAAGGACTTGTCGGCGTCGGTGGCCAGGAAGACCGTCTCCAGCTCGGGTGCCAGCTCGCGGTTCATGAGCGCCATCTGGAACTCGTACTCGAAGTCGCTCACCGCCCGCAGCCCGCGGATCACCAGGCGCGCGCCGCGCGTCCGGGCGAAGTCCACCAGCAGACCCTGGAACTCGGCGACCTCCACCCGCGGCTCATCCGCGAACACCTCGCCGATCAGCTCCATGCGCTCCTCCACCGGGAAGAGCCCGCGCTTCGCGTGCGTGGCGCGGTGGGCCACCGCCACCACCACCCGATCAGCGAAGCGCAGGCCGCGGCGGATGATGTCCTCGTGCCCCACCGTGATCGGGTCGAATGAGCCGGGACAGAGGGCGATGCGGGGCTCGATCATGCGTCGGGCGCGGGGAGGAGGGTGAGGAGGGTGTCGCCGTACCGCTTCCGACGCGCCCCCGGCACCTCCGGGAGCGCGTCGTCGCGGCGATGCTCGACCGAGAGGAGGCGGGCGAAGGGACGCTCCAGCCAGGCGCGCACCAGCGCCTCCGCGAGCCCCTGCCCGTACGGCGGGTCGGCGAAGGCGAGGTCGAAGGCGCCGGGCTCCAGGGCCGCCACGAAGCGCAGCGCGTCGGCGCGGGAGAGGACGGAGCGGGAGTCGGCGCCGAGGGCTTGAAGGTTCGCCCGCAGCGCGCGGAGCGCCGCGGGCGCGCTCTCGACGAAGGTGGCGTGCTCCGCGCCGCGCGAGAGGGCCTCCAGCCCCAGCGCCCCCGAGCCGGCGAAGAGGTCGAGCACCCGCGCCCCCGCCAGCGTCGGTGAGACGGCGCTCATCCACGCTTCCCGCACCCGGTCCGCCGTCGGACGGGTGCTCTTCCCGGCCGGCGCCTCGATCCTCCTCCCGCCCCACTCCCCGGCGATGATCCTCATGCCGAGGGCCGCAGGTCCACCAGCCGCGCCTGCAGCGTGGTGCGGCCGTTCCAGGTGTTCTCCTCCAGCTTGAAAGCCACGTCGAGGGGCCCGCGCGCGGAGTGCGCATCCGCCAGCCGCTCCCCCATTCCGAAGCCGATCGCCTCCAGGCGGGTGCGTCCGGAGGCGAGGGTCAGCTTCAGGTGGCTCCTCCCGACGACCCGCGGCGAGCCGGCGACCTCCACCCGGCGCGCGGCGAACACCGGAGCGGGATTCCCGATCCCGAAGGGGGCGACGTGCCGCAGGAGCCGGCAGAGCTCGTCGCCCGCCTCATCCAGCCCCAGCTCCAGGTCGATGCGGATCTCCGGGACGAGCATCTCGTCGGTGAGGGCGGCGCGGGCGCGCGCGTCGAACGCTTCCCGGAAGGCGTCCACGCGGTCGGACCGGAGGGAGCAGCCGGCCGCGGCGCGGTGGCCGCCGAAGCGCGTCAGGTGCGGCGCGCAGTCGCGCATCGCCTCGTAGAGATGAAAGCCGGGGATCGAGCGGGCGCTCCCCTTCCCCTCGCCGTCCCCCAGCGCGACCAGCACCGTGGGACGATGGATCCGCTCCACCACGCGAGAGGCCACGATCCCGATCACCCCCGGGTGCCACCCGGCCGAGGCGAGGACGACGCCACGGTCCCGCGCGGGCTCGAAGTCGCGCTCGAGCAGCTCCATCGCCTCGCGCAGCGTCTGCCCGTCGACCTCGCGGCGCCAGCGGTTCTCCTCCTCGAGCGTGGCGGCGATCTCGGCGGCGCGGCGCGGATCGTCGGTGAGCAGGAGGTCCACCCCGCGCTGCGCCTCGCCCATGCGACCCACGGCGTTGATGCGCGGGCCGAGGATGTAGCCGACCTGTCCCGCCGTCACCTCGCCCCTGTCCGCCAGGCCGGTGCTCCGCAGCAGCGCGCGCAGCCCCGCGTTGGGAGTCTGCGCGAGCACTCGCAGCCCCCAGCGCACCAGCGCGCGATTCTCGACCGTGAGCGGCGCCAGGTCGGCCACCGTGGCCACCGCCACCAGGTCGAGGTAGGATGCGAGCTGCTCGACCGGGAAGCCGATCTCCTCCGCCAGCGCACAGCAGACCTTGTACGCGACCCCCACGCCGGCGAGCCCCTTGTCCGGATAGGCGCAGTCGGGACGGTTCGGGTTCACCACCGCCACGGCCGCGGGGAGGGTAGGGCCGGGGGTGTGGTGGTCGGTCACCACCACGTCCACGCCGTGCCGCCGGGCGAGCTCGACCGCGTCGTGCGCCACGATCCCGCAGTCGCCGGTGAGGATCAGCGACGCGCCGGTCTCGACCGCGGCGCGGACCCCGGCCTCCGAGAGGTCGTAGCCGTCGACCAGGCGGTGGGGGACGAAGGGCTCGGCGCGCGCGCCCATGCGGCGCAGGGCGCGCACGAAGAGAGCGGTCGAGCAGATCCCGTCGACGTCGTAGTCGCCGTGCACCAGGACGATTTCCCCGCGCTCGATGGCGAGCCGCAGACGCTCCACCGCCTCCGACATCCCCGCCAGCGCCTGCGGCGCGTGGAACTGGCCGGCGTGCGGGCGCAGGAAGTCCCGGGCCGCGGCGGCGTGCGCGAAGCCGCGCTGCGCCAGCAGGCGGCAGAGCGGCTCCGGAAGGCGGAGCTCGGCACGCAGGCGCTCGACGGCACCCGCCTCGGGCGCGGACGGGAAGACCCAGCGGCGCTCGGGGCGCGCGACGCCCTCAGCGGAAAGGGGGGGGATCGACATGCCCGGAAGGTACACCCGCCGCGGCCGGAAGATCAAGCCGCCGCGCGCGTCCCGTCTGCCGGCGGAGAAACCGTTGACGGCCGCCTCCGAGCCTATATATTGGTGGTCGATATATTGATCACCTACACGGCGAGGCGCCGATGGGCGAAGGAGTCGAGATCCAGGGGCTGGCGCGGAGCCTCCACGAGCTGCTCCTCCTGGCGACGCTGCGCGAGGGAGCGCGGCACGGCTACCAAATCGCGCTCGAGATCGAGTCGCGGAGCGGCGGCTTCTTCACCTTCAACCACGGGACGCTCTATCCCATCCTGCACCACCTGGAGAAGGAGGGCCTGATCGATGGATCCTGGAAAGAGGGAGAGGGCAGGCGGAAGCGGAAGGAGTACGCTCTTTCTGATGCGGGGCGGGCGCGGTTCCGCGAGCGAAGCGGCGAGTGGGGAGCGCTCTGGGCGCACCTCGCCATCTTCCTCGACGCGGAGCCGGGCGAGCCGCTTCGCGCCCGCGCTGCGGCGGATCGCCCTTGAGCTGACGCTCCCCGAGCCAGTGCGCTCGCGGGTGCTGATCGAGATGGCGGCGGACGTGGAGGCGCTCTTCGCGCACTTCCTGGCGGAGGGGATGCCGGAGGAGGACGCGGCGCGGGAGGCGGAGCGTCGGGCGCTCGCCTCGCCGGCCGAGGTCCACCGCCTGGTCGCGGTGCACGCCTCGGGGCCGCAGCGGTGGCTGGCGTGGCTCTCCGGCCGGATGCGCCGCGACCTCGACCTCTTCCTCTTCGCGGCCGCCGTCCTCCCGATCCTCGCGCTCTCGGGAGCCGTCGTGACCCCCGAGATCCTGGCGGGAGGCGCATCGCCCTTCCTTTGGGCCGTCCTGGCGATCGGCGCCGGGATCGCGGGGCTCGCTCTCCTCAAGCTGCGCCAGCTCTTCCCGCGGTGCGAGGCGGGGCTGGAGGAGCTGCGCGCGGGCCTCTCCGGTCTCCTCTTCCTGGGGGCCATGGCCCCCGGTGTGGCGGCGCTCGGCGCGCTCTGGCAGGTCTGTTCGCTCGCGATGCGCCTCTCCCGGGCAGGCGCCACGGACGACCTGGCGGCGGCGGCCGTGGAGATCGGGCGTGCCGCGACTCTCGTGGGCAGCGGGATCCTGCTGGCCATGGCGGCGGGGATCCTCTGGTTCCTGCTCGCCAACCGCGTCGCCGCGATCGAGCGCGTCGAGCGGGACTTCCTCCTGGGCGAGTGACCGGACTCACCCTTCCTTTCCTCACGCGGAGACCGAAGATGATCGACTACTTCCACGGCGGCGGCGGCGCGATGTGGCCTCTCCTGCTGGTGCTCCTCGCGGTCCTCTTCCTCGCCGGGCACGCGGCGCTGCTGATCGGAAGGGGCGAGGCGGATAGGGCGGAGGTGGAGGGGAAGCTGCGGGCGGTCCTCTTCTGGGGGGCCATGAGCCTGGTGATGGGTCTGCTCGGCACATCGGTGGGGCTGGTGCAGATGGCTACGGCCATCGCCCGCGCCGAACGCGTGATGGCGACGACGATCCTCGGCGGGGTCGGGGTCGCGCTGATCACCTCGGTGTTCGGCCTCCTGATCTTCTTGGTCGCTTCGGTTCTCTGGTTCTCGCTGCGGCAGTGGCACCTCCGCGCGGCCGTGCGCTCGCCGGTCGTCGCCTGAAGGCGGCGGCTACGCGACCGCGAACGCCCCGAGCCGCACCTCCCCCGGTCTGCCTGCATCGGTCAGCGACCCCGGCGCGAGCCCATTCCTTGACTTCGGATTTTGTTCGGTTATCGTAGAGGTCGATCGTCTTTCTGCTCGGACCTCAGCCGACCGACGCCGTGCCCGCTCGGATCGCCGCCTTGCGAGAGCTGCTGGAGCAACGATTTCCGAACGCCGTTCCGCTCCCGAGGCGTACCTCGGTGGGGTTGGCCACGGGAGTCGCGGCGCTGGACCGGGTGCTCCCGGGGGGAGGGCTCCCCCGGGGGAGTCTGACCGCTTGGACGCCTGGCGGGGGCGCGACGGCGGTACTGCGTTCCGCGTGCCGGATCGCGCGGGTGCAGGGAGAGCGGGCGGCGTGGGTGGACGGAGCCGGGGTGATCCGGGGAGATCTGTGGGAGGACGAGGCCGCGCTCTTCCGTCCCCGCGGGGGGCGGGAGGCGCTGGAGTGCGCGGAGGAGCTGGCGCGCTCGGGAGGCTTCGCGCTCGTGGTTCTGTCCGGATCGCGCTCCGGGAGCGCGGAGCGGAGGCGTCTGGCGAACGCCGCGCGGGAGGGAGCGGGGGCGCTGGTGGCGCTGGAGCGCGACGGCTTCATGGCGGGCCTTCGGGTCGCCACCCGGATTCGTCCGGACGGGTACCGGTGGAGGCCGGGCCCTTTCGGCGAGCCGGCGGAGGCGGAGGCGGTCGCGGTCCGCGCCCGCGTGATGGCGCTGGGCTGGAGCAAGGAGGCGGAGTTCTCTCTCTCGATCGCACCCCATGACCTTCGTTTGTCTCTGGAGCCCGAACTGGGCGACCGTCGGGGCGCCGCTCGCTGAGCTCGCGGCGTCGTTCATGGAAGTCGCTCCCCGGGTGGCGGTGGAAGGGCGCGGGGTGATCTGGGCGGATGGCCGCGGCCTCCCCACCCCGCGCCTCGCCGGGTCGCTGCTGGAGCGGGCCGGAGAGCGGGAGGCGCGGGCCGGCGTCTCCGCCGTGCCGGTCGCGGCGGAGGCAGCGGCCCGCTCGGGCGACTCGCCGGTCACCCGGGTGGAGCCGGGACGCGAGCGGGTCTTCCTGGCGCCCCTGCGGCTGGAGCTTCTGGAGCCGGAGGCTCGGCTCCGGGCGCTGGTCGAAGGGGTGGGGCTGCGGACCTGCGGGGAGCTGGCCGCGATCGAGCGGGGGGCGGTGGAGGTGCGCTTCGGCCCCGAGGGGCTCGCCCTCTGGCGCCTGGCGCGAGCGGACGACCCCCGTCTCCTCTTCCGCCCTCTCCTCCCCGAGCGCCCCCAGGCTTCGCTCGACTTCGTGGACTACTCGGTCCGCGACGGCGAGCGCCTGGTCTTCGCCTTCAACGCCCTCCTCGGAACGGTATGCGCCCGCCTGGAGGAGCGGGGAGAGAGGGCCCGGTCCGTGGTGCTCTCCCTTTCCCTGGCGAATGGAAGCGTCTCGAGGGAAACGCTGCGCGTCGCGCGCCCCACGGCGGACCGGGGGACGTGGCTGCGCCGGGTGCGGAGCGTGCTCGAAGGGCTCCGCCTCCCCGACGCGGTGGTCGGGGTCGCTCTGGAGGTGGAGGGAACGGAGCCCGCCTCCGCGAGGCAGGGGGACCTCTTCGACCGGGGATTCTCCACCGCGGCTCCGGTGGAGGAAGCGGTCACCCGCCTGGTGGAGGCCCAGGGACCGCTCTTCGTGGCGCCGGAGGTCTGCGCGCACCCCCTCGCCGAGCGGCGCACCGGCTGGCGGGAGAGGGAGCCCGGAGAGGCGGTGGAGGCACGGCCTTCCTCCCCCGCTCCCACCCCGCCCCGCCTCACCGCGCAGCTCCTGCGGGAGCCGTGTCCGGTCGCGGTGCGCACCCACCTGCGGCGCGGCTTCCCGACTCCCCTCCAGTACCGCTACGGGAAGGAGTGGCGGAGGATCGTCGAGGCGGCCGGCCCCGACCGCGCCGTCGGAGGGGGGTGGGAGGAAGCCTCCTATCAGCGCGACTACTTCCGCTGCGTGACGGAGACGGGAGTGCTAGTGTGGCTCTTCCTGGACCGGCGCGAGAAGCGCTGGTACCTGCAGGGGTGGTGGGACTGATGCCGGGCTACGTCGAGCTGCGCTGCCGCACCGCCTTCTCCTTCGGCGACGGGACCGCCACGCCGGAGGCCCTGGTGCGGGAGGCGGCGGGTCTGGAGTACTCCGCGCTCGGGATCACCGACGCGGCGGAGCTCGGCGGGGTCATCCGCTTCGCGCTGGAGGCCAGGGAGCGGAAAATCAAGCCGCTGGTGGGCGCGGAGCTGCGGGTGGACGGGCATCCGCTCGCCCTGCTGGTGCGCGACGAGCAGGGGTACCGCAACCTGTCGGCGCTGGTGACCCGGGCACGGCTGGAGAGCCGGCGCGGGAGCCCGGGGCTGCGCTTCGCGGAGGTGGCGGAGCGCGGCGCGGGGCTCCACCTCCTCACCGGCCCGGCGACGGGAGAGATCGCTTCGCTGCTGCGCGCCGGGCGGCGCGGGGAGGCGTGCCGCGCGCTGGAGCGCTGGCGCGGCGCGTTCGGGGCCCGTCTGGCGGTGGAGGTGCAGCTCCACCACGTCTCGGCGGCGGAAGCCGCGCTCGCGGGAGCGCTGATCGAGCTGGCCGGGCGGAGCGGGACCCGCTGGGTGGTGACCAACGAGCCCCGGTACCTGAACGAGAAGGGACAGCTCCTCCACGACCTGTTCACCGCGCTGCGGGCCGGGGTGGAGGTGGACACCGCCGCGCGCCGCGGGCTCCTCCTCCCGAACGGAGAGTGGAAGCTCAAATCACCCGGCGAGATGGCGGAGGCCTGGAGAGGTCGGGAGGCGGGGATCGAGGAGACGCTCCGGATCGCCGGCGAGTGCGGCTTCGAGCTCCGCTGGCTCCGACCCCCGCTTCCCTCCCCTCCCCTCCCGCCCGGACAGGACGAGGACGCCTTCCTCGAAGTGCTGGTCCGCGAGGGAGCGCGGGAGCGCTGGCCGGAGGGGATCGGAGCCAGGGAGGAGGCGCAGATCCGCAGGGAGCTGGGAGTGATCCGCGGGCTGGGCTTCGCGGGCTTCTTCCTGGTCATGTGGAAGGCGGTCCGGTTCGCGCGGCAGCAGGGGATCCTCTGCCAGGGGCGGGGAAGCGCGGCGAATTCCGTGGTGGCCTTCTGCCTGGGGATCACCGCGGTGGACCCGGTCAGGCACGACCTCCTCTTCGAGCGCTTCCTCTCCGAAGCGCGCACCGACGGGCTCACCGAAGCTCCGGACATCGACGTGGATTTCGAGATGCACCGCCGGGAGGAGGTGCTGAACTACATCTACCGCTCCTACGGGAGAGAGAAGGCGGCCATCACGGCGGTCACCCAGACCTATCACGCGCCCAGCGCGCTCCAGGACATGATGCGAGCCCTCGGCTATCCGGCCCCGCAGGCGCTGCAGATCTCGAAGCGGATCCACAGGTACGGTCCGGCGGAGGGGGCGGAGGTGGTGGAGAAGGAGCTGGGGAAGCGCTTCGGCCTCGACCTGGAGAGCGCCCGCGGCCGCGCGCTCCTCTCCGCCATGCGCGCCCTCCAGGACCTCCCCCGGATGCGCTCCACGCACCCCGGGGGGTTCGTCCTCTCCTCCGCTCCCCTCGGCGAGTACATGCCGATCGAGCAGACGACGATGGGCCGCACCATCCTGCAGTTCGACAAAGACGATCTGGACGCGGTGGGGGTTCCCAAGTTCGACTTCCTGGGGCTGGGAGGGCTCACCGCGGTGCGGATCGCCCTGGGCTCCATCCAGGCGCGGACGGGGAAGGATTTCGACCTCTACAACCTCCCGCAGGACGATGAGGCGACCTTCGAAATGATCTCCCGCGGCGACACGCTGGGCACCTTCCAGATCGAGTCGCGGGCGCAGATCCAGTCCATTCTGCGGACGCGCCCCGAGTGCCTCTACGATCTGGTCGTGCAGGTCGCGCTGGTGCGTCCCGGGCCGATCCAGGGGGAGTTCGTCGCCCCCTACACCCGAAGGCGGCGGGGGCAGGAGGAGCCGGAGTACCTCCATCCGGCCCTCATCCCGATCCTGGAGCGCACCTACGGGATCCCGATCTTCCAGGAGCAGGCCATGTCGGTCGCCATGGCCCTGGGCGGCTACTCGGCCGCGGAGGCCGACGAGCTGCGCAGGACCATGGGGCACAGCCGCAAGCGCGAGAAGCTGCTGGAGGCCCTCCAGAAGCTGCGGCTCAGGTTCCTCGACCGGGGCCTCACGGAGGAGACGGCCCAGCGGCTCGTCATGCAGATGGAGGGGTTCGGCAACTACGGCTTCCCCGAATCGCACGCCTGGAGCTTCGCGCTCATCGCCTACGCCACCGCCTACCTCAAGTGCCACTATCCGGCCGACTTCCTGTGCGGCCTGCTGAACGCCTGGCCGATGGGTTTCTATGCGCCGGCCACGCTGGTGCACGACGCGCGGCGGAGCGGGGTGGAGGTGCACGGGCCCTGCCTGAAGCGCGGAGACTGGGAGTGCACGCTGGAGGAGGAGGACCGACCTCCTCCCGCCGTCCGCGTCGGGTGGCGGCACATCCGCGGGCTGGGGAGGAGCGCCCAGCAGCGCCTCCGGGACGCGCGGGCGGAGCTGCCCTTCCGCTCGGTGGAGGACGTGGTCCGGCGCGCGCGGTTGAGCCGGAGCGAGGCTCTCCACCTGGCGCGCGCGGGAGCGCTCGAGGCCTTCGAGCCCGGCCGCCGCCGGGCCGCCTGGGAGGCGCTCCGCGCCTCCGGCGACCTGCTTCCCCTGGCTCCCGATCCGCGCCTTCCCTTCGAGCCCCGGGAGCTGGAGGGCGAGGAGACGATCTTCCTGGACTACCTGGCCACGGGGATCAGCGTCAACGGACATCCCATGGAGCACCTGAGGGCGCGCCTCCGCGCCGCCGGCGTGAGCTCCAGCGGCGACCTCCCCGGCATGGCGGACGAGGAGCGGGTCGTGGTGGCGGGGCTGGTCGTCGCCCGTCAACATCCGGAAACCGCCAAGGGAACCGTGTTCGTCCTGCTGGAGGACGAGTCGGGCCTCATCAACGTGATCGTCCCCGCCAGGCTCTACGAGAAGAACCGCGAGACGGTCAGGTTCTCGCGGTTCCTGATCGTGGAGGGGCGCTTCGAGCGGGAGGGGCCGGTGATGAACGTGGTGGGGTTCCGCTTCCGAAAGCTCGGGACGGCCGAGCTCGCCTACCGGTCGCACGACTTCCACTGAGCCGAAGGATGTTCAATCCATCGCGGTCCGCCGCTACCAGCGCCGCGAGAGCCCGAATCCGACGAAGAAATCGTCCGCGGCGGCGCTCAGGCCCATCCCGCCGCTCAAGTCGAGCTGCAGATCATCCGAGAGGAGATAGGTGAATCCCCCATCGAGAAAGGTGCGGCCCGGACCGCCCTCGGGCGTGAAGCCGTACAGCTCGGCGTAGCTGCCGAGCAGACCGGTGAGCGAGCAGGAGAGGCTGACGCCGCCGGCGACCTCGAAGACGCGGTCCTCGCCGGCGTCGAGCCAGGAGGTGTTGACATCGGCCGCGAAGCCGAAGCCTCCGCCGAGCGTCCAGCCCAGCGCGAGCAACGCCGTCGGCTGGAGGCTCTCCGCTCCGATGGCGGCCTCCCCGGTGGGAAGGGTCGTGCTGGCGAGCAGCGCGACCGCCGGGCGCAGCGGATCGAAACGCTCCGCGCCCCGCACCAGAGTGGCCTTGATGCCGACCGCCACATCCTGGAACCCCGTTGCGTCTTCCCCGGGGCCTTCCTGGATGACGAACGAGTTCAGTCCGAGCCGGAGCTCGGTGGCGGCGGCGAGGGGAAAGCGGAGCAGCAGCTCTCCGAAAGTACTCGCTCGTATCTCTCCCGCCCCCGCGAACGAGTACCCGCCTTCCGTCTGGAAACGACCCACCGTGGCCGTCCCGGTGCCGAAGCCGGGACGGTCCGTGCTGAGGGGTCCTTCCTGCTGCGCGGCCAGGGGCGCCGCGGCACCGATCAGCAGAGCCAGCCCGCCCACGGAGATCACGGAACGGAGCGGTGGAACGTCGAATCGCACGGGATCGCCTCTTCAAGGCGGGACAGGGGAAATACTGGAGGGGAGGTACTCCTCAACGACCTTCCGCTGTGCGCGGTGCCCCACTCTCCCCCCCCGCGCCCCCGTCGACGTTCGGAAGGGCATCGGCCAGTCCCCGCAGAGCCAGCCCGGCGCGCGCTGGCTCGGGCACCTCACCCTTCCCCGCCGGCCAGCCCTCGCGCTGGCGCGAGCGGTCTCCGTCCGTTTCCTCCGTCTGATCGTGGAAGAGCACCACCCGCGTCTCGAACGGCAGATCGATGCCGTGGGCCGGCAGCTTGTTCCGGATCGCGGTCAGCACCCGGTCCTGCACCTGAAGCACGTCCAGCCGCTGAGGGCTGCTCCACCACCGGGCCCGCAGCGTGACCCACGAGGCGGCCAGGTCCACCGTCAGCACGTCGGGTGCGGGATCCTTCAGCACGCCCTCCGCTTCCCCGATCGCCTCCAGGATCAACCGCCGGGCCTGGTCGATGTCGTCCCCGTAGCCGATCCCCACGTCGTAGTCGGTGCGCCGCACGTCGAAAGCGGTGTTCACCGTCACCTTGTCGGTGTACAGGTCGCCGTTGGGGATGACGACGCGCCGGCCGTCGTAGGTCTTGATGAAGGTGGCGCGCGTCTGGATCTCCTCGACCGTCCCCTCGAAGTCGCCCACCACGATCTGGTCGCCCACCTCGAACGGACGCGTCAGCAGGATCAGGACGCCGGCCAGGAAGTTCTGGAAGATGTCCTTGAAGGCGAAGCCGATCGCCACGCCGCCGATGCCCAGCAGGGTGATCAGGTCGCCCGGCTGGAACGAGGGGAAGACGATGGTGATCGCGATCAGCACGCCGAGCGCGAGGATGGCGATCTGTGCCAGGCGGCCGAGCAGCAGCGCGGCGTTTTGGTGCTGCTCGTGCCGCTCGCTCACGCGCCGCACCAGCCCGCGCGCCCACCGGGCGGCGAAGAAGAAGAGCAGGAAGATGACCAGAGCGATCCCGAGCAGCGGCAGGATCGCGAGGATGTCGGCGGCCACTTCCCGAAGCTGGGCCAGCATGATGCCGAGATCGAGCTCGCGGGCGGGCTCCAGGTTCGGCGTGGTGTCGGCGGGTGCCTGAAGAGTCATGGTCCTCCGGAAAAGGTCGGCCCGGTCGGCGGCCGGGGCAGGCCGGTGGGTCTGGAAACTCGGATGCCTGGCGGATTACCCCTTGAGAGCGGAATCGGGGCGGAACTCCACCTCCGGCTTGGACACGCCGCCCCCCCTTTCGCTCCGCCCGCCTGCGTCGTCGTTGGCGGCCTGCGCGGCGTCAGCCATCTTCGGCGCGGCTTCCTTGCCGCTCCGGCGCCAGTCCCGCACGATTTCCGCCGCCGTTTCGCGGCCCCCGAGGCCGAAGGCCAGACCCAGCGCGAGCGCCACCGCCCCGACCGCGGCCATGAACAGCGTATTGACCAGCGTAGTGGCGATTCCGATCTGGTTGACGGCGACGATGACGGCGAATGCCCATACCGCCACCTTCGCGATGGTCGCCAGCATATCGGGGTTGCTGAAACCCGCTTCCGCGGTGGCACCGCGGACCACGCCCGCGAGCGCCTTGGCCGCCAAACCGCCGATCACCAGCACCACCAGCGCGACGATCAGGTTGGGCAGCCAGAGGAGCAGCTCTTCCAGTACGTTGGATACCGCCGGCAGACCCAGCACGTCGAACGCGACCACCAGCACGATCAGGCGGACGAACCACTTGGTCACCTCCGCGATGAAGCCGGAAGAATCCGTGTGGACGCCCATGTTGTGGACGAAGTCGCTGAAGCCGGAGCGCTGGGCCAGCCCGTTGAAGTCGACCCTGCGCAGGACCGCGGCGACCGCCTTGGCAAGTGCGGAAGCGATGACCCAGCCGATGATGATGACGATCAGGAACCCGATGATCTTCGGGATCGCGGCCAGGAACAGCGCCAACGCGGAAGCCAGCGAGGTCATGATCGCCCCACCCCAGTCCTGGATGCCGGTCTGCATGGCAATCTCCTCGTCTCGTAAAAAAAGGGTTCTGCGGCCGGCTGCGCCGGCTCGGTCGATCGGGCTCGCCCTGCCGGTACGGAGCGGCGTAGTTCCATCTGAGCGCCAGCTGGAACTACGCCTCAAAGCTAGTTCAGGTGTCTACCCGTCCGGCCTCCGCACGTCCGGATTCGGCATGATCCGGTTCACGAGCGGCTCAAGACCGCGCGTTTGAAACGCCCATAGCGGCTATTCGCGCGCGGTGATCGCGGTGCCCCACGCCGCGGCACCCACCGACAGCCCCATGATGAGCAGCGCGATCCAAGCCACCCGGGCTAGCGCCCCTTCGACATCCTGGGCAACCGCGCCGGCCCGCGCGCCGAGGGTGTCCGCAGTGGTGGAGATCTGCGATCGGGCACTGGCGACCGCGGTTTCGATACGCGCGGCCAGACGATCCGCCTCGGGGCGGCTCAGCTCCGTCCGGGCACTGATGATGTTGATCAGGTCCTCTCGCCGCACCTGCCCCGCCGTGCGCTGGATCTCAGCCACAACATCGGCAGCCAGCGCCTGGTTGTTCTGCCCTGAAACGGCGGATTCACCCGCGTCCTGGATCTGCTCGCTGAGTGAGTCTGGCCGCAGCGCCGGGTTACCGGTCTCCCGGAGGATTGCTTCGAATTCGCGTTGCAGCGCGCCGGCATCGAGGCCAGCCATCTGGCCGACTGCAGCCGCTCCCGCCTGCACCACCCCGCTGGTCACCGCGCCCGCCGCGGTGGACACGGTGCTCCCGACGATCCCGAGCGCGCCGCCCACCAGGAAGGAGAGCACGCTCCAGAGGAGGTACATGCCCAGAAGGGAGGAAAGCGCCCACATGACCACCCCGTGCAGCGCCCCGTCGCCACGGGTCAGCACGCCGGCGAGTCGCCCGGTGGTCATTCCGCCGATGAACAGCGTCGCGATTGCGGTGAGCGCGGCCCAAATCGCAGCACCCAGCCCCAGGCTGGCGAGCGGGTCCCCCGCGTTCCAGCCGAGAAATCCCAGCCCGATGCCCAGCAGGGACAGCGCGACCTGCAGCACGGTCGCCACCGCCAGCCCGGCGAAAATCGCCCCCCAGCTCAGGCGAAAGCCCGTATGCTCGATCACCCCATCCTCCCGGGCTCTCCCGCGCGTCACATCGATATTAGCCATGCTCGTATCCCTCCTTTATCCGTCGTAGTGCCCCCGGCGGCTTCCCCAGCTTTCACCGCCGCTCGTGGCCGCTACGGCTGCTGCAGGCTGACGCCCAACAGCAGGCGGTTGCTGCTGAAGAAGTTGATCCCCTGGTACTCGGCGAACGTGCGCAGCGGCGCGCCCAGTCCTTGCCGCAGGTCGAACGACGCGCCGACCGCGGCATTGACCGCCAGCACAGTTCGGCTGAACAACCCCACTCCGCCCAGCAGGTAGGGCGAGATGTCGAGCCCGCCCCCGAACGACCCCAGCCCGTAGCGCAGGTTGGCGGCGACCAGCAGCGTCGGATCACTCTCGCCGATGCCGAAGGCGACCTCCGGCACGAGGTCGAACGGGCTGCCCGCGGTGAGGGGCCCGAGGTCGACCCTCCCCCCGATCACGAGCTGCGTGGGATCGTCGATGTTGACCCCGATGTACGGCCGCGTCTGCCGCACGTCGATCTGCGCGAAGCGATCCAGGATCGAGGATGCAACGGCCTGCACCGTGTCGCCCTCGGGCGTGACCATCGACACCGGCGCCTGGGCCGCGCGGCGGTCCAGCTCCTCCCGCACCCGCTGCACGACCAGGGCATCGATCCGCTCCGACAAGCGCCGCTCGATGGTCTGCAACCGCTCTTCCAGAAGCCGTTGCTGCTCGAGGTCGACGCCCGGCTGGCCGGGAACCACCACGACGCCGGGCTGCGCGGGAGGCGTCTGGCCCAACCGGCCCGCGACGATCTCGTTGATCCGTGCCGACAGCCGCTGCTCCAGAAGCTGCAGTTCCTGCTCGCTCACTCCTCCCGGCGCCATCCCCGCCCTGGGACCCGCGCGCTCCATCTCGTCCCGGATGATCGCCCGGATCTCCCCGGCGTCGATGCCCCCCGGGCCGTAGCGCAGGTTGATCTCTCCCCGTGCCGGAACGGGGATGGTGATGGTCCGTCCGGATTCCTGCTCCCGAACGACCTCGCGGATCTCCCGCTCGCCGCGCTCGTTGACGACCACGACGGTGTCCACCACGGTCTCCATCACCCTCTCGATGTCGCGGCCTTCGCGCAGCCGCTCGTTCTCGCGGCGCAGCCGTTCGGTTTCCGCGCGCAGCCGCCGCTCGGCGTCGGTATCCCGGCCCCCGACGGTGGGCGCGCGGCCGCCGAGGCTGAAGGTCACGCCCGCGCTGTAGAACCAGTTGTGGAGCAGGTCGTCCGTGTTGCTGACATCCTCGAACTCCGCGTTCTGGTCGAAGATGTAGTCGCGCACGGCGACGTTGATGCGGGCGCGCTCGGACAGCCCGATGCTCATGCCGCCCCCCAGAATCAGCGCGGTCCGGTCGTCGCGGCCCACGCCCATCGGATCGCGGAAATCGCTCGTGTAGTCGATGCGTCCGGCGCCGCCGACGAGGTAGGGAGAGAACCCCGGGCCGGTGTTCAGGTTGAACTGGGCTTCCCCGCCATAGCTCTGGACTTCGTCGGTGTCGTCGAAGTCGTCGTTGATGCCGCGCCAGTAGTAGCCGCGCAGCCCGAAGTAAGCGTTGAAGTCCAGCCCGGTGCGGACGCCGACCACGTTCTGCTCGTCGAGCCCGACTTCGTCGTCGTAGTCGAGCCGGCCGACGAACGGCTCCAGGGGCACCGCCGCGCCCTGGAGGCCGCCCGCCTCCGAGACGTCCGAGTGGCTGCCGAGCGGGATCGTTATGCCCGCGCCGGCCACCAGGTTGTGCCGCTCTTCGTCGGCTTCCGGATCGGCTCCCGGAGGAGCTCCCCCGGACGGGGCGTACAGGCGGAAGCGATTGATGCGGAAGGCGAGATCCTCCGCGAACAGCTCCGCCTGCAGGTTGCCGAACCCGAAGCGCAGACCGCCGCCCGCCTTCAGCGTGATCTGGTCGGCGCGCTCCAGCCCGTCGGGCTCGAAGCGGAGGATGCCGCCTCCAGCGCGCACGAAGGGCACCACGTCGCCGCGCGACAGGTTGATGTTCAGGTCGGCGCCGAAATGGCGGATGTCCATCTCCCGCGTCGCCGCCCGCGCGAGCGGGCTATCGTCGGCGAGCTTCTCCGAATCCCCTTCGACGCCGGTGCGAAACAGATAGAAGGGCTGCAGCGAGACCAGCTCGCCGAACGTCAGGCCCACCTTTCCGCCGTAGAAGTACGTGTCTTCCAGGCCGAGCGCGTCATCCCAGCGGATGTACTCGATCGTCGGGATCAGCTTGTATCCCACCCCCTGGGCGTCCGCGGGGGCCGCGGACACCGCGGCGGCCGCGAGAACCGCGATCATGCCGGCGGCTCGAGCGAGCGAAGCCTTCACGAAGCAGCGCATACCGGATCTCCTTTCAGTTTCGGACGAGCGGAGGACCTTGCTCGGAAGGCAGCAACGTCTCCAATCGGGCGGCGAGCTCCAGAACGCGCGCCCGCTGCGCTTGCAGGTCGGTCGCTACGTTGAGGTTGGTCGCGGCAAGCGACCGCTGTACGGAATCGAGTGCCTGTACATCGACGCGGGCGGCGGTGGCATCAGCCGTCGCCAGAATCCGCGCGGCGCTCTGCAGATGGGTATTCGCAGTCCCGAAGTTGCGCCGCTCGAGATCCACGGCCGCCTGATACAGCGTCCCGCGGGCCTGGAGCAGGCGCGAGCGGCTCTCGGCGGCGGCCAGTTGCGCCTGGCTCTGCCCGAGCTGCGCTTGCGTCTGCTGCACCTGGCGCTGCAGCGTCACGCGTTCGCCGACCGCTGCGCGGTTGGCCTGCCAACGGCCCAGAAAGTACAGCCCGGCCCCGGCCAGCAGAGCGACGAGCACGACGATGGCCACACTCTTGAAGTTCCAGGACGAACGCACCACGGATCCGTTCTCCTTGCTAGGGGAATGGAGAATGTCTCGTTCGCTGTGACCGTCGCGCTCGAACCCTATCGCATTAGACGGGCCACTCCCGGAAAAGTCACCTCGGATCGCTCCGGGAATCGAGACGGATTCCTCCGAAGCTCTCAGTCGTACACCGCTCTCCGGGATTCCCATCAGGGTGCCGGGTTTCTCTCCTCTCCCAGAGGGCAGTCGCAGGGCTTTCCCCGCAGGAGGCGCAGCTGGTCCTCCGGCGGGTCGACGAAGCGGTCCTGCACGTCGCCGCCGGTGGCGAGCGCCGGGTCCAGCGGCGAGGCGTGATTGTAACCCCGGCGCCTCATCTCCTCCACCAGCCGCTCGTGGCGGGCGTACAGCGCGGCCAGCTTCCCCTCCCAGCGGCGGGTTTCGGGGTGGAGACCGTACCCCGTCTTCCCCAGCGTGTGGATGTTCCACAACCCGTGCAGCTCGCGGTGCTCCCCGAGCAGGTGCTGCCGGCAGAGCCGCGACGGATCGACGTCCCAGATCCTCATCCTCTCCTCCGTCTCTGTCTGGCGGATGCGGTGTACGAGCTGGAGGCGGTATACAGCCTCTCCGGCGGCTGAATCACCCCGGCGCCCGCGGGGCGGCGGGCTCGAAGCCGATGCACTGCAGCACGGGGAGGGGCGGATAGCGGGGAAAGCGCGGGTCGTCCTGCGACCGCTGGCAGAGGAAGAAGCGCGAGCCGGTGCGGGTCTCGACCACCCGCGTGTGCCGGCACCCCTCGCACAGCCCGGCGGCCGGGACGGGAGGGCGGAAGCGCCCGGTCACGGCGCCGCGAGCCGCCGCCGGCCAGTCACCTCCCACGACTCCACCACTTCGTCCCCGCGCGCGCCCCACAGGCGCTCGTGCAGGTTCACCGAGACGCAGACGTGGTTCGGCACCACCCGCACCCGCTCCCCCACCCGCGGCTTCCAGCCGGTGCCGGAGAGGTCGAGCACGCCGTGCTCCTCGGAGAGCGCCTTCACCACCACCTCCGGGTGCTCCCGCACGAAGCCGTAGCCGCCGGCCGACCCGCGCAGCTCCTCCTTCGCGAGCGCCTTCCCTCCTGCGTCCACCACCGCCTGGCCCGGCACCGCCGTGCTCACCACGGTGGCGAGCACCGAATATGCGCACTCGTCGAGGCCGCAGGCGCCGATCGCCGCGGTGGTGCGGTCGTTGAAGACGTTCGTCCCCGGGCGGACCTCGGTGATCCCCTTGATCTCGTGAGATCTCCAGAGGGTGGGGGTGGAGCCGCCACTCACGACCGCCGGGTCGAGCCCCGCCGCACCGAGGGCGTGGAGGAAGCGGCCGAGGGAACGGGAGAGCTCCGCCAAGTGCGGCCCCTGTTCGTCCAACTCGCCGCGGATGTGGCCGGGGTAGAACATCACGCCGCGGTACTCCACCCCCGCCTCCTCCGCCCGGCGGGCGAGCGCCTCCGCCGCCGCGAGCGACTGCACCCCCACGCGGTGCATGCCGAGATCGAGCTCCACCAGGATCCCCACCGGTCGGCCGTGCTCGCGAGCCGCGCCCGCAAGCCCATCCAGCGCCTCGCGCGAGTCGAGCCCCACGGTGAGCCTCACCCGCTCCGGCAGCTCCATCAGCCGCCGCAGCTTGCCCGCGCCGAAGGGCGGGTAGGCGAGGAGGAGATCGTCCGCCGCCCCGCTCATCACCTCCGCCTCGGCGGGGGTGGCGACGGTGAGGCCCACGGCGCCGGCACGGAGCTGCTCCCGCGCCAGCTCTGGGGTCTTGTGGGTCTTCACGTGCGGGCGCCAGGCGAGGCCGTGCTCGCGGCAGTAGCGCGCGACGCGCTCCAGGTTGGCGCGCATCCGCTCCACGTCCACCACCGCGGCCGGGGTCTCCAGGTCGTGCAGGGTCAATGGTCGGACCGCCGAACTGGACTCCATCGTCTCACCTCCCCTCCATCATCAGGCGAAGATCGATCTGCTGGTGCAATTCAGCGACCCACCGCTCATAGGAGCGCGAGAGAATCGGCCGAAGACTATCGCTGAAGAAGGCCTCCAAGTCTACCAGCTCCTCTCCTTCGGGATCCCCTCTCAGATCCTCGACGAGCGAACGCACGGCGTCGGGAAATTCTTCGATCCACCTGCCTTCGGAGTCTCGATTCCCTTCCACGTGCAGCAACGTTTCGTAGATGGTTCGGTATCGCGGATCTACGAAGTTGGCGGGCGCGAGCTCCCGGGCCGCGCGTTCGACCCAGGATTCGTCGCGGAGAAGGAGCAGGATCAGATTGCGTTCCGGACCGAGCCTCGTCGGAAGCGGCGGCACCTCCGGTTGCTGCCGTCGCGCGCGCGAATCCGTCGCCGAACCGCGTCCTTCTCGAGCACCGCCCTCCCGCACCTTCTGCTCGAGCAGATCCCGCGAGATTCGAGCTTTCTCGGCGATTCGCGAAATATAGAGTTCTCGCCGTACGTCATCCGAAACCGCACGAACCGTCGGCAGGAGCGCATCGATGGCACGGGCCTGGTATCGGAGGGACTCGAACATCTTGCGCCGGTCGAGCTCGAGGATCTTCCGATCCAGCACGTCCACGGCGTCCTTCAGGTAGGGCTGAAGCGCGGTCGCCCCGCCGGCCCGCACCAGCGAGTCCGGGTCCTCGCCGCCGGGGAGGGTGGCGACGAGCACCTCCACCCCCGCGCGCAGCAGCTCGTCGCCCGTGCGGAAGGTGGCCTTCAATCCGGCCATGTCGCTGTCGTAGAGCAGGATCGTCCGCGGCGCGTAGCGGGCGATCAGCTCCGCCTGCCGAGGGGTCATGGCGGTGCCGAGCGGCGCCACCGCGTTCTCCACACCGTGGGAGGCGAGGGTGACGAAGTCCATGTACCCCTCCACCACCAGCGCCGACTCCACGCGCCGGATCGCGCCCCGGCTCCAGCGGAGGCCGTAGAGGGTGTCGCCCTTGTGGTAGACCGGCGTCTCGGGCGAGTTGAGGTACTTCGGGACGTTCTCCTCCGGCTCGCCGATCATCCGGCCGCCGAAGGCCACCACCCGTCCGCCGAGGTCCTCGATCGGGAAGATGAGGCGGCCGCGGAAGGCGTCGTACGGCTCGCGCCCGCCGCGGGTGGACAGCTTCACCAGCCCCAGCTCCAGCAGCAGCTCGTTCGGGATGCCGTGGGCACGGGCGGCGTCGCCGAAGGCGGTCCACGCCTCGGGGGCCCAGCCCAGGCCGAAGCGCTCCGCTTCCTCGTCGGGGATGCCTCGACGGCGGAGGTAGGCGCGCGCCTCCTCGCCGTCCTTCGCGTCGTGGAGGCGCCGGCGGAACCAGTCCGCGGCGAAGGCGTTCACCTCGTGGTGCCGGGCGAAGGGATCCACCTCGGGGCGGCGCTGCCGCTCCTCCGGGATCTCCACCCCGACCCGCCCCGCCACGAAGCGCACCGCCTCTAGGAACTCCATCCCCAGCTGCTTCATCACAAAGGAGAAGAGGTCCCCTCCCTCGCCGCAGACGAAGCACTTGAAGAGATTCCTCGCGGGGTCCACGGAGAAGTTCGGCCCCTCGCCGTCGTGGAGAGGACAGGGACCGCGGAAGGTCCGTCCCGCCCGCTTCAGGCGCGTGTGCTCGGAGGCGATCTCCACCAGGTCCGCGCGCTGGCGGACCTCTTCGATGATGGCGTCGGGGATGGCCATGCGGCGTTACGCGAACTCCACGACCGTCACTCCCGTCCCGCCCTCGAAGCGATCTCCGGCGCGGAAGGTCTGGATGCGCGGGTCGGTGCGGAGCAGCTCCTGTACCTGCGCGCGCAGCGCCCCGGTCCCCTTCCCGTGGATGACGCGGAAGGTGGGGAGCCCCGCCATCAGCGCCGAATCGAGCGCGCGGCCGAGCCGCAGCTCCAGCTCGTCCACCCGCAGCCCCCGCAGGTCGATCTCGGGGCTGGCCTCTATGTCGGCGGCGACGTACCCGCCGCCGCTCGGGACGTGCGCGCGGGTCCGCCGCGGCTGCGGGTCTCCGGCGGGGAGCGCGAGAAGGTCGCGCGAGGCGACCTGCAGGCGCAGCCCTCCCGTCTCCACCGTGGCCCGCCCGTCGCGCAGCTCCACCAGCCTTCCCGTCTTCCCCAGCGATTCGACCTTCACCCGCGACCCGACCTCCAGCTCCGCTTCGCGGTGGGGCGGGGAGGACGCGGCGGTCTCCGAGGCGCGCTCCCTCTGCCGCGCCGCCGCCTCCTCGACGCGGCGGCGCGCCGAGCGGGCAGCCTCCTCCAGCTTCGCCTCGCCTGCGGCGGAGCGGACTTCCTCGATAGCCCGCTCCACCTCCTGGCGCGAGGCGAGGAGGAGGTCGCGGGCCTGCTGCCGCGCGCGCCGCTCGGCGTCCTTCTCGCGCCGCTGCAGCTCGCGGTTCCGCCTCTCCAGCTCCCCGCGCAGCGCCTTCGTCTCGGCGAGCTGCGCCGCCAGCCGCGCGTTCGCGTCGGTGAGCCGCTGCTCCTTCGACTCCAGCTCCAGCAAGAGCCGGGAGATGTCGCGCTCTCCGCTCGGGAGCGCCGCCTCGGCGTCGGCCAGGACGCCGAGGGGAAGCCCCAGCCGCCGCGCGATCGCCAGGCCGTAGGAGCGGCCGGGGAGACCCTTCAACAGGCGGTAGGTGGGCTCCAACCGCTCGGCGTCGAACTGGAGCGAGGCGTTCACCACCCGCGGGTCCTCCTGAGGGAGCAGCTTGAGCTGTCCGAGGTGGGTGGTGGCGACGGTGAAGCAGCCGCGACGCGTCAGCTCCAGCAGGATCGACTGCGCCAGCGCGGCCCCCTCGACAGGGTCCGTGCCGCTCCCGATCTCGTCGATGAGCACCAGCGACTCCCGGCCGGCGCGCTCCAGCGTCTCGCCCAGGTTTTTCAGGTGTGCGGAGAAGGTGGAGAGAGAGGCCTCGATCGACTGCTCGTCGCCGATGTCGGCGAACACGCGACCGAAGACGGGGAGGCGAGTCCCCGGCCCGACCGGCGGGACGATCCCGCTCTGCGCGAGCAGGGCGATCAACCCGAGCGCCTTCAGCAGCACCGTCTTGCCGCCGGTGTTGGGTCCGGAGATCACCAGCGTTCGCTCTCCCGGCTCCATGCGAAGGTCGAAAGGGATGACGTCGCCCTCCCGCGCGAGGAGGAGAGGGTGTCTCCCCTGCACCACCACCAGCTCCTCGGTGCCGGCGGGGAGGACCTCCGGCACCGCTCCTCCCACCTTCGCCGCGTAGCGGGCGCGTGCGAAGAGCGAGTCGAGGCGGACCAGCCCCTCCAGCGACGCCAGCAGCTCGGAATGATGGGGGCGGAGGCGTGTGGTCAGCTCGCGGAGGAGGCGGTGCACCTCGCGCGCCTCGTCGGCCTCCAGCTCGCGCAGCCGGTTCATCAACTCGATGGCGACCGGCGGCTCGATGAAGAGGGTCGCGCCGCTCCCCGACTCGCCGTGCACGATTCCCCCGACTTCGGAGCGCCCCTCGCGCCGCACGGCGACCACGTAGCGCCCCTCGCGGATGGTGACGGAGGTGTCGGGGACCTGGTAGTTCGCCGGAAGAGAGCCGGCGAAGGCCGAGAGCCGCTCGACGATCCGGTTGCGGGCGCCCTGCAGTTGCCGGCGCATCCGGTAGAGCTCGGGGCTCGCCTCGTCGCGCACCCGACCGTCCTCGTCCACCGCCTTCTCGATTTCCTCGGCCACCCGCGGGAGCTCCGCGAGCGGCTGGCACTCGGCCCAGAGGGACGGCAGGCGCTCGGCGTGGGGGCGGAGATTGCGGCGGACGCTCCGGCTGGAGAGGACGAGCGTGCCTGCGTGGCGGAGCCCCGCGCCATCCCAGACGGTCCCCTCGACGCGCAGGCGGCGAAGCGACTCGCGCAGGTCGGGGATGGCGGGCATCGCCCACCCCTCGTCGCCGGTGAGCAGGACCATCATCTCGCTCAGCGGACGCAGCTCCGCCTCGATCCAGACAGGGTCGGTGGAGGGCGCGAGCGAGCGCACCGCCCCGGCCCCGAGGTCGGAGGCGGCGAAGCGGGCCACCCGGTCGAGGGCGCCGCGGTACTCGAGGACGTCCAGCGCGTGCGCGTTCATCCGGTGGACTGCGAGGAGCGGAGCCTGGCCCGCGGCGCAGGCCGCGATCGCGGCTTTTCCGCGTCCCGATCGCGGGTTAGCTTACCCCTTCGCCGTTCCGGGAGAAGGGGAGGCGGCGGGTCGATGCACGGTGCAGACCCATACACTGCAGGGGAGGCGCGGATCCCCGGCGCCGGCCGCTCTTGACGGCGTGCGCGCCCCTCTCCAGCCTACGGGGACGCGCCTCTCCCGAACCCGAAGTACGGCCCATGTACTCGCCCGTCGTCGAGGACTACCTGAAGGCGATCTGGACGCTTCAGCAGAGCGAGGCGCCCGTCTCGACCTCTCGGATCGCCGAGCATCTCGGGCTGACCTCCGCCGCCGTGACCGCGATGGTGAAACGGCTCGCGGAGCAGGCGCTGCTGCGCCACGAGCCCTATTACGGCGTGCAGCTGACGTCGGCGGGAGAGCTGGCGAGCCTGCAGATCGTCCGGCGGCACCGGGTGCTGGAGCTCTTCCTGGTGGAGGTCCTGGGATACGAATGGGACCGGGTACACGAGGAGGCGGAGAGGCTGGAGCACGCCTCGAGCGACGAGCTGATCGAGCGGCTGGCGCGCTTCCTCGGGGAGCCGGAGCGGGACCCGCACGGGAGCGTCATCCCCTCGGCCTCGGGGGAGATGGAGGAGGTGGACTATCCCGCGCTCGCCGAGCTGCGGGCGGGGATGGCGGGGAGGGTTCGGGAGGTGAGGGTGCAGGAGCCGGACCAGCTTCGCTACGTGGGATCGCTCGGCCTCTACCCCGACGCGCGGGTGGAGGTGCTGGAATGCGCCCCCTTCGACGGGCCTCTCTCGCTCCGGGTGAACGACGAACCCCGCGTGATCGCCAGAGCCCTGGCGGAGCGGATCCGCGTGGCGCCGGAATGACGGCATGTGCGAAGTGCTACTTCCGGCCTTCGACGACCTCCCTGAGCATCCGGCCGACCTCGGTGTTCTGATGGATGCCGCCGAACCGCTCGGCGCCAGGCCCGAAGGCGAAGAGCGGGACGAGGGCGCTGGTGTGGTCGGCGGTGGTGTACTTCGCCACCGCCCGTCCTTCCTCCTCGAGGAGCGACAGGCCGCCGGTCTCGTGGTCGGCGGTCACGATCAGGAGGGTATGGCCGTCGCGGCGCGCGAATTCCAGAGCCCGCGCCACCGCCCGGTCGAACTCCACGACCTCCGCCACGACCTCATCGACCGGCCGGTTCCCGTGGCCGGCGTTGTCGGTCCCCTCGGTCTCGAAGAGGGCGATGAAGCCGTCGGGGTCGCGGGAGAGGCGGGCGAGGGCGGCGTCCACCATCTGCGGGAGAGTGGGGCTCCGCTTGCCGGCCTTCCCCATGTCGCCGGCCGCGAAGAGCCCGACCAGCGGCCGGTCGTCGGCTCGGTAGGCCGAGAGCTCCGCCGCGGTGGAAACACAGGTCGCGCCCCGGCAGAGCCGCGCCAGAAGGTCCTCCCCGTCGTCGCGGGTGCCGGCGTCGAAGCTCTCGCGTCCGCCGCCGAGGATCACCGCGAGCTCCGCCCCGGCGAACTGTTCTGCGATGTAGTCGTCCCAGTAGCGGCTCGGCGAATGGGCCGCGAACGAGGCCGGAGTCGCGTCCACCACGGAGGTGGTGGTGACCACACCCGTCGCCATCCCCTGCCGCCGGGCGATCTCGAACACGCTCTCCAGCGGTGGGCAGCCGCCCGGGTTGCGCTTCAGCGCCATCGAGTCGCGGCGGAGGAGAGCCCGACACCCCGGCTCCACGGCGATCGTCCGGTTGTCGACCCGAACGCCCGTCGCATACACCGATGCCCCCGCGGCGCTGTCCGTCACGCGCGAATCGGCGCTCCGCGTGTCGACGAGCCCGAGGACGGGCATGGACGCGACGGCCAGCGAGTCGGCGGCCTGCTCGGCCGCCGTCCAGTGGCCGACCCCGCCGCCGTCGGCGATCATGAAGATCACGTTCCTCACACCATCCACAACGGCGGGCGCATACGGGTCGGCGGATCCGATCGGGGCGCAGCCCGCCGCGACCAGCAGGCCGAGGGTGGCAAAGGTCTTGCTTCTGTGGAGCATCGTCACCGTTTCAAGGACCAGGGAGATATGCGACTTCTGAAGATGGTGCTCGCCGGCGCCGCCCTCGGCGTGATCGTGACCGCCTTCCGCGATTTCGAGAACGAGACCTGGCTGATCCCCGTCCGTTCCGGAGATGGCGAGGACGAAGGTGGAATCGAGGACGAGCCCGAGCCGGTCCTCGGCTACGATGGGATGGACCAGGACACGCTCCTCGATTGGCTGGACGGCGCGAACCTGGACGCGGACACGCTCTCGCGGATGCACCGGTACGAACTGGCCGGACGCGGCCGCGAGCCGGTCCTCTCCGCGATCGAGGACCGCCTGTCCTGACCGGCGCCGGCCTTCAGCCGAGCGCCTCCCGCACGATCCGGTTCAGCTCCCGCCCCTCGAAGCGGCCCTTCACGCGCGGCATCACCGCCTTCATCACCGCGCCGAGGTCGGCCGCGCCCGCTTCGACGGCCTCGCGCACCATGCGCCGGACCTCCTCCTCGCCCAGCTGCGGCGGGAGGTAGGCCTGCAGCATCTCCGCCTCCCGGTCCTCCCTGGCGGCCAGCTCCTCCCGTCCCCCCACTCGCATCTGCTCGGCCGCCTCGCGTCGGCGCTTCACGGCGGTGGTCACCAACGTCCTCACGTCGTCGTCGCCGGCCTCGCGGCCGAGCTCGATCTCGCGGTTGCGGATCTCGGCCAGGAAGGTGGTGAGAACGGTGGTGCGGAGCTTCTCGCGCGCCCGGCGGGCGTCGTTCAGGTCGCTCCGGACCTGCTCCTTCAGCGGCGTCTCGGCCATGGTCCTGGTCACGGGTTCAGGATGGGGACCCCCGCGCTGTCCCGCGCGGCGGAAATCTACCTCGGAGCGCGCTCCCCTTCAAGCGAGCGGCGCAACGAAACGGTACCGGAAGCCCCGCACGTGGAGATCCTCTATCTCCTTCCTCCGATGCCTGCCACGGCAGGTCGCCGGAGACATACTCTTGGGTGGAGTATCCCGCCCCGCGGGTGCACGCTTCCCCGCATCGGCGGTCCGTCGACCGGCCGGCTGGCGGTCGCCCTTGAAGTTTCCCGCCGCCGGTTTCCGGTACCGGACCGCTCTTCCCTACCGGCCCTTCCCGCGCCCGCTCGGGCATCCCCGGCGCGAGCCCACCCTGGGAGGCGGAAATGAACCCGGACATCTGGCAGAGACTGGAGGCGGTCTTTCTCGCGGCGCGCGAAACGCCCCCCGATGCACACGAGGCATTTCTGAGTCGCCCCTGCGCCGGCGACGTCTGGCTGCGCGGGGAGGTGGAGGCCATGCTCGCCGCCGATGCGGTCCCGACCGGAGAAGGTTCCGTGGGGGCGCTGCTGGGCGGAGTGGAGGCGGCGGTCTCGCGGACCGTTGCGCCGATCGGCGCGCGGCTCGGAGCGTACCTCCGGATGGCCCGCCGGGAGCGGCTGCGGATGACCGGCTCCTGGCTCTCGACCGAGCGCTCGACCGGCTCGCTCAGGCCAACGAGCGGGCGGTGAGGGTGGTCGAGCAACGCTTCTTCGCGGGGCTGACTCTGGAGGAGACGGCGGAAGTGCTCGGCGTGTCGGTGAAGACGGTCCAGCGCGACTGGCTCTCCGCCCGCGCCTGGCTGCGCAAGGAGATCGGACCCTTGCCGTAGCAGGACCCGTTTCCCCGGCCCCCTCCTCGGCCGTGCAGCCGTTGAACTCCAAGTGATCGCGGAGGGCACGAGTGCAGGCGCGGCAGCGGGAGCGTTTCACCTCCGGGCCATCCCTCGTGCTGGACACACCCAAAGCGTAAAGGCTCCGCCTCTGGGCGGAGCCTTTGCGGTCGGCGCGGCACCTACACCGTTCCCCGCGGGAAGAAAGATCGCATCCCTGGAGAACGCGACGCTGGTCGGCGGACCGGCCAACGGATCCTCGAACAGGAGTCGCAGGAAGAGATCCGTCGCGCCGAAGTTCCGCACCGACATCCCGATACCGGTGATCCCGGCCGCCAGGTAGTCGCCCGCCCACTGTGAAGCGTTCATCGCGGCGAACCGGCTGCCGGATCCCATCCCACCGAGGGCGGTCAGCAGCAGGTAATTGTCCTCCGCGCCGCCGGGTCCTCCGGTCGCGATGTTGGTCGGGGGCGCGGGATGGGTGCCGAACAGGCCGATGCCGGCGAACCACCCTTCCGAGGTGCCGTCCTCGAAAGTGTCCTGCTGTCCCGCGACGGCCTGCCCCGCGAGCAGCGTTGGAGTGAAGGCCAGCGCGGCCGCGAGGCCGCGGCACGTCTTATGGAAGTGGGGCATGGCACCCCCAGCCGTTCCGAAGCGTAAAGGGCCGGGGAAGAATCGCTACTCGGTCTCCCGCTTCCGCCGCCGCCGCGCCGCGGCCACCCCCACGAGGCCGGTGCCGAGCAGGACCATCGAAACCGGCTCCGGCACCACCGCCGGCTGACGGATCAGCTGGCCCCGGATCTCGCCCGGCGGAAAGGTGGAGGTGTGAACGTTGAAGTAGGTGGTGCCGGCATTCAAGCCCTCCACCAGGGTGGCCATCGCGAGCAGGGGATTTCCCATGTTCGTGGGGTTGTTGAGAAACCCGGGATTGTACGAGCTCGCCAGACTCAGATCGAAGATCTGCTCGTACGATCCGCTGGTGACTCCCACCGGGAAACCGGGAAACGAGGGGACTGGCGTCGCTACGCCCGCGTTTGCTCCCGGAGGGGCACAGCAGTGGATGTGGGCCGCGGTCGTCTCGCCGAGGAGGCCCGAGAATATGACCCGCACGTCCAGCAGGGTGCCGGTGAGGCGCACCGTCGCGGTGCCAGCTCCGGGCGACGAGACCGGAGGCACCTCTTGTCCGCCCGCCAGCTCACCGATGTACAGCTGTGCGAGCGCGGGGCTCGCGGTCGCGGTGATCGCCGCGGCCACGGCCGCGACGGAAACCATGCTGCACCATCCTCGGATCGCGTGCATACGCCTCCCTCCGCAAAGGTGGACCCCAACCGCGCAACCCCCCGAGCCGGCAGAACCGACTCCAGGCATTCAGCATTGTACTTGGAAGGCACGATGTCAACGACTCCGTAGCCGAACGAACCCGTCGCGGACTTTGAGCGCCCGCGGCACTCCCTGCGGCATCGCGCGCAGCGGGTGGTAGGAGCGGAGGACCTCCTCGATCAGGTGATCCGCAGGGTCTCCGCGAAGACGAAGGACTTGGCGCGGATCGTCCCCCTCTGGCCGCAGCTCGAGGAGATCCTCCACGCGTATGTCTTCGGCGGGTCCGCTCCGAAGGCCGGGGGCCTCCTCTTCCCCTCCCCGCGCACCGGCGAGATGGTGCACGACTTCCGGAAGGCGCTGGACGCCATCGCCACCCGGGGCGGCTGGGCGGAGGGGGCAATCCGCTCCAGGATCGGCTGAAGACAGTTCGAGGGTCGCCCTGAAGTAGGGGTTTTGACACTGATTTCGACACGGCGACCGAAACGGTAGAGCGAGAATGCGAAAACCCTGCAGTCAAATGGCTGCGGGGCTTTGACTTGCTGAATGGGCGCTGAGGGATTCGAACCCCCGACCTCCTGTGTGTAAGACAGGCGCTCTCGACCAGCTGAGCTAAGCGCCCGCAAGGGGGCAGGCTAGAGGATGATCCCCAGCGGGAGCAGGACGACGTACCCCAGCACCAGCAGGAGCGGGGCCAGGACCGTCGATCCCTGCGCCAGCAACGCGTACCCCGCCACGATCGCGACGAGGCCGAGCGCCAGCAGAATCCAGTTCCGCGCCGCGAAGCGCAATGCCCCCTTCGGGGGCTCGGCCGGGGTGGACAGGGTTCTCGGCATGCCGAAAAGCTATTCTCGCCTCCCGGGCGCGTCAAGCCCGGTCCCCTCCGGCGGCGCCTCGATCCACCAGGTTTCCCCCTCCGGCGGCGGGGCCTGCTCCATCTCCTCCAGCCGGCGCCGGTCCCGACTTCGCCGCATCCACCCCAGCGCCAGCACGAGCACCGCGAGAAACAGCCAGAACGCTCCCACCTGGGCGATCGCCAGCAGCCACCCGTACCGTCGTCGCACCACCCCCCGCCACTCCCGCTCGTACTGCGTCAGCGTCATCTGATAGGTCGAGCGGATGGCGGCATCCAGCGTTCCCTCCCGCCGCCACTCCGCCAGCAGGGCGGCGAAGCCCTCGGGTCCGCTGCGCGTCGCCAGGTGCCGCACCGCGCTCGCCGAGAGCAGGTAGGCGAGTCGCGCGCGCTCGGCCTCCGCCGGCCACTCCAGCCGGAGCGAATCCAGCGGCGGGGCGGCACCGGTCAATAGCGCCAGCCGGATGCGCCAGCCGCTCCCCTCGTCCCACTCGCCAGACGCCCAGGTCGCGTACCCTTCGTCGAACCAGCGGGGCACGCGCCCGGGCAGGTAGGCGTTCAGCGCCAGGTGCGCGATCTCGTGCCGCAGCGCGACGATGGGGTCACCCTGCGGCGTCCGCGAGGAGACGAAGGCGGGGAGCACGATCGATCGCCTCGACGGGATCGCTACGCCCGCACTCCACTCGGGGGCGTTTCCGCCGGTGAGGGAGTCGAACACGGAGGGGAACGGAGCGAGGAAGATGGTCCCGGCCAGGCGGACGCTCCCCGCGGGGATCCCCGGGAGCACGACCGTCGCCGTCGCGGTGCGGTACGCCCGCTCCGCCAGCGCCCGCTGCCCCTCCCAGTACACCACGCGCAACGAATCGCCCCCGAGCGCGCGGGGAGTGCCCTGCCCCGCCGCGGCCCGCGTACCGATCAGCAGCAACCCCAGCAGGACGGCCGGGAGGATCCTCCGACCCCGGCACGCGAAGCGGCTCGTTTGCAGCGCTCCCCCCTCGAACGGTTTGGCTTCCCCCTCGCCTTCCCCGCTGGGCGTACACCCCCCGCGCGGCGAGGTTCGAACCACTCAGGCCGAGTTCTCTCTCTCCCCCCACCGCTCGAGCGCCTCACGCTCCCACGGCGAGATCAGCCGCTCCGCGGCGAGCACGATCGCCAGCCCGTCCTCCAACCGCACCAGCCCGAGCACCACCTCTCCGGACCGGTCGAAGTACCGCGGAAGGGGGGCGAGCGCCCGCCGGTCCACGCGCTCTACACCGTGAACCTCGTCCACCAGAAGCCCCAACCCCTGCGCCCGAGCCGCCGGGGAGACGAGCACCCTCCCGCCCCCGACCTCCCGAGGGAGCAGCCCCAGGCGCCGGCGCAGGTCCAGCACGGGGAGCGGTAGGCTCCGCACGCGCATATGCCCGCACAGCGCGCCCGGAAGCGCCGCCTCCGGCTGCACCCCGCTCCCGTCCAAGACATCCCAAACCGCGGCGAGGTCGAGACCATAGGTCTCCTCCCCCACGCGGAAGGTGACCAGCTCCAGCGTCGTCTCCGATTCCGGCTCTGTCGCGCGGCTCGTCGTAGCGGTCACAACGGTCTCCGGAAGATGCGGTCGCGCGCGGCCACCGGCCGGAAGAGCGCCCGCGTCGCCCCCAGCAGAGTCTCCGCCCTCCCCAGCACCAGAAAGCCTCCCGGCACCAGCGAATCGTAGAATCGCCGGAAGATCGCCTCCTGAACGGCCCGGTTGAAATAGATGAGGACGTTCCGACAGAGGATCAGGCTCTGCCCGCGTTCCGGGGCGCCGGAGATGAGGTCCTGGCAGACGAAGCTCGTACCGCACCGCGCCTCCGCGCGGAGGCGGAAGGGGGGCTCCCTCGAGAACCAGCTCTCGCGCACCGTATCCGGCGTCTCCGTCAGCGATAATTCCGGGAACTCCGCGCGACGCGCGGCGTCCAGGCTCCGAGAGTCGATGTCGGTGGCAACGATGCGGAAGCGATCGAGCTCCTCCCGTCGACCGTTCGCCTCCGCCCATTCTCGCAGCAGGATCGAGACGGAATAGGGCTCCTCCCCGGTCGCGCACCCCGCGCTCCAGATCCCCGTCAGTCCCGGGAGATCGAAGAGGTGGGGAACCACCTCGCGCGAGATCGCCCTCCAGGTCTCGAAGTCGCGGAAGAACCTGGTGACATTGATGGTGAGAGCATCGAGCAACAGCTCGTACTCGGCGGGATCCCGGTCCAGCAGGCCGGCGTACCCCCCGAACGTCTCTTCGCCACGCGCGCGCATGCGCACGGCGAGGCGCCGGCGGAGGCTCTTGTCTTTGTAGCCCGGGGCGTTGAAGCCTCGCTCCCTCTGGATCTTCTCCTTGAGCGCCTCGAGCTCCGGCTCCATCACGCGGACGACTCCGTGCGCCAGCTCCCGCTCGCCCACTCCGCCACTGCCCGCAAGTCGGCGGGAAGAGGGGCTCGGAAGCGCAGCTCCTCGCCGGAGCGGGGATGCCGGAACCGAAGCTCGGCGGCATGCAGGAACTGACGCGGCGTGCGCCGCGCGAGCTCCTGCGCCCAGGCCCGGGAGGAGCCCGAGAATCCCTTCTCCCGCCCCGCGCCGTACGTCTCGTCGCCAACCACGGGATGGCCCAGGTGGAGCAGGTGCACGCGGATCTGGTGCGTCCGCCCGGTCTCCAGCTGCGCCAGCAGCAGGTCTGCGGCCCACCACGATTCCCTGCGCTTGAATCGGGTCACCGCGCGCCGTCCTCCCTCCACGATCGCCATCCGCTTCCGGTCGGTCGATTGGCGTCCGATCGCGGCGTCTACCGTCATCTCCTCCTCCGGGAGCCGGCCCCAGGCGGCGGTCAGGTAGCGACGCCGAATGCGGCGGTGCTTCAGCTCCTCGGCGAGCGCGCGGTGCGCGAGGTCGTTCTTCGCCACGATGAGCAGCCCCGAGGTATCCTTGTCCAGCCGGTGGAGAATCCCCGGACGCCGTACGCCGCCGATCCCTGAGAGATCGCCGACGGCGTGCAGGAGCGCGTTCACGAGGGTGCCGCTCCGGTGCCCTGGCGCGGGGTGCACCACCATGCCGGCGGCCTTGTTCACCACCAGCAGGTCCTCGTCCTGGTAGACCACGTCCAGCGGGATCGCCTCGGGCTCGATCGCCGAGGGCTCCGGCTCCGGCACCCGCACCCGCACCACGTCCCCCTTCGAGGGAACCTCGCGCTTCTGCGGCCGGCGGCCGTTGAGGAGCACGTTTCCTCCCTCGATCAGCGCCACCACGCGCGAGCGCGAGAGTTCGAGCCGCCCGGCGAGCCAGCTATCTAGGCGCGCCCCCGGATCCTCCTCCAGGCGCAGCTCGGTCCATTCCTCCTCAGCCGCCATCGCGCCTGACCTCCTGCTCCTCGCGCCAGAGCGAGAGGGCGAGGAGGAGCGCGCCCGTGGTCACCGCGATGTCGGCGACGTTGAAGACGGGCCAGCGAACCGTCCCGAAGCCGATGTCGAGGAAGTCCACCACTCCGCGCTCGGAACGCACCCGGTCGATCAGGTTCCCGAGCGCACCGCCGGTGACCGAGGCGATCGCCACCAGCCGGAGCCGGTCGGAAGGGGGCGTGGAGCGGTACCAGAAGAGCAGCACCACCACCGCCACCACCGTGAGCGCCAGGAAGACGTACCGTGAATAGTCGCCCACGTGCAGCCCAAAAGCCGCGCCGCGGTTGTAGAGATAGGTGAGCCGGAAGAAATCTCCCAGCACCGGGATCGGCCGGTAGAGCATCATCGTCTGCTGGACGACGTACTTGGTGAGCACGTCCAGCGCCACGATCGCGCCCACCAGGCCTCCGTAGATCAGCGTCTTCCGCCCTTCCGCGGCATTCGGGCCGGGCGTACCCGCCTCGGGCGCGCGCACCTCGCTCATGACGCTTCGCGGGGCTGCCGCAGCGTCGCAATCCCGATCTCCGCCTCCACCCCGTCGAGGTCCACCTCCTTGCGGAAGGCGAAGTCGCCGCCGCCGGCGAAGCCGGCGGCCTCCACCTCGAGCGCCAGCGTCTCCCCGGCGATGAAGTCCCGGTACTCCTCTACCACCCCCCGCAGCTCCTCGCCCCCGGACACCCGCAGCCGGATGCGGTCGGAGACCTCCAGACCGGAGTCCTTGCGGAGCCGCTGCACGCGGTTGACCAGCTCGCGGGCCAGCCCCTCGGCGCGGAGTTCCGGGGTGATCGACGGGTCGAGCGCAACGGTGAAGCCGCCCTCGGCCTGCACCACCAGCGCCCCGAGCGCCTCCTGCACGACCTCCAGGTCCGCGGCCTCCAGCGCGAGCCGCTCACCGTCCATCTCCACCTCGAGCGGCTCTCCGCGCCGGAAGGCGGCGAGGCGCTCGGTGGGGAGCTCGCGGATCGCGTTCGCCACGCGCGACGTGTCCTTCCCGAAGCGAGCGCCCAGCGCTCGGAAGTTGGGACGCGCGCTGAAGCGGACCAGCTCCTCGGCGCGGTCCATGAACTCCACCCGCCGCACGTTCAGCTCGTCGCGGAGGATCTCCAGCAGCTCCTCCGTCACCTCCACCCCGGCGGGAACGACGGCGTAGAGCGCCCCCAGCGGCTGGCGTACTCGGACACGAACCTCCTCGCGCGCCGCGCGGCCGAGGGTGGAGAGACGCCGCACCGCCTCCATTCCTTCGTCGAGCGCCGGGTCGAGCACGCTCCGGTCCACATCCGGCATGCGGGCGAGGTGGGCGCTCTCCTCGTCGGTCAGCGCGCGGTGGAGCCAGTCCGAGAGGAAGGGCGCCACCGGCGCCATCAGCCGCGCGACGTCCACCAGCGCGACATGAAGGGTGGCGAAGGCTGCACGCGTGTCGCGCTTGTCGGCGCTCCCCCAGAAGCGGTCGCGCGAGCGGCGCACGTACCAGTTCGAGAGGTCGTCCACGATGAAGTCGCCCAGCGCCCGCACCGCGTGCGTCAGATTGTACTCCTCCAGCAGCCCCACGACCGTGCGGTTGAGGTCCGCCAGCCGCGATAGAAGCCAGCGATCCATGATCGGCCGCTCGGCGGGACGCACGTCCTTCCACGAGGGGCCCCACCCCTCCAGGTTCGCGTAGAGCGCGAAGAAGTGGTAGGTGCTGCGGAGCGTGTCGAAGACCTTCCGCTGCACCTCCCTCACCGCCGCCGGGTCGAAGCGCTTCGGGAGCCACGGGTGTGAGCTGGCGAGGAGGTACCAGCGGATCGCGTCGGCCCCGAACTCCTCGATCGCGTCCCAGGGATTCACCACGTTCCCCTTGGACTTCGACATCTTCTGACCCTCGGCGTCGAGCACCAGATCATTGACGATCACGTTCCGGTAGGCCGGACCCCGCCCAAGGAGGGTGGAGATCGCCATCAGCGAGTAGAACCACCCGCGCGTCTGGTCCACCCCCTCGCAGATGAAGTCCGCGGGGAAGAAGGCCTCCCCCTCCTCGCGGTTCTCGAACGGGTAGTGCCACTGCGCGAAGGGCATCGCCCCGGAGTCGTACCAGACGTCGATCACCTCGGGAGTCCGGCGCATCGTCCCCTCGCACCCGGACTCGCGGCAGCCCCAGGTCGGCTCGTCGATGAAGGGCCGGTGCGGGTCGAAGTCCGCCGGAAGCTTCCCGACGCGCTCCGCCAGCTCCGCGAAGGAGCCGACGAACTCCACGTGCTCGGGATGCGCGTCGCACACCCAGGCGGGGAGCGGCGTCCCCCAGAAACGGTTGCGCGAGAGTGCCCAGTCGACGTTGTTCTCCAGCCACTCGCCCATGCGGCCCGTTCCTACCTCGGGCGGGTACCAGCGGACCCGGCCGTTGTTCTCCAGCAGCTGCTCGCGCAGCGCCGTGGTCCGGATGAACCACGAGTCGCGCGCCATGTAGAGCAGCGGGCTCCCGCACCGCCAGCAGTGCGGGTACGAGTGCACCTCGCGACTGAAGCGGAATACCCGCCCCCGCTCCTTCAGGAGCTTCACCAGGCCGGTGTCCGCCTCCTTCACGAACCGCCCCCCCACGACCGGCAGAGACGCGGCGAAGGCGCCGCGGTCGTCCACCGGCTGCAGGACCGGGAGCCCCTCCGTCCGCCCCACCGCGTAATCGTCGGCGCCAAAGGCGGGGGACATGTGGACGATCCCGGTGCCCTCCTCGGCCGAGACGAAATCGGCGGGGACGACGCGCCAGCCCCGCGCAAAGCTCTCCTCTTCCGAGGCGTCGCGCGGCTGCATCCAGTCGAAAAGGCGCCGGTAGCGCATCCCTACCAGCTCCTCGCCACGGAAGGTGCGCGCCACCTCGACGTCCGCTCCGAAAAGGGTGGGCACGCGCGCGCTCGCCAGGATCATCCGGCGCCCCTCGTGCTCCACCTCCGAATACTCCAGCTCCGGGTCCACCGCTAGCGCTACATTCGACACCAACGTCCACGGCGTGGTGGTCCACACCAGGAACTCGCGGTCGGCCGCGGATCCGTCGTTCTCCACCACCGGCAGGGTGAGGTAGAGCGAGGGGTCCTGCACGTCCTGGTAGCCGAGCGCCACCTCGTGGCTGGAGAGCCCGGTACCGCAGCGCGGGCAGTACGGGAGGATCTTATGCCCGCGGTAGACCAATCCCCGGTCGGCGATCTGTTTCAGGCTCCACCAGATCGATTCGATGTACGGAGCGCGGAAGGTGACATAGGGGCGGGAATAATCCAGCCAGTAGCCGATGCGGGCCGAGAAGCGCTCCCACTCCTCGGTGTAGGTGAGCACGCTCTCGCGGCACACCTCGTTGAAGCGCGCGATCCCCAGCTTCTCGATCTCCGGCTTTCCGGAGATGCCCAGCCGCTTCTCGGCCTCGATCTCCACCGGGAGGCCGTGCGTGTCCCACCCCGCGATGCGCGGCACGTAGCGCCCCTGCATGGTGCGGAACCGCGCGACCGCGTCCTTGATGGTACGCGAGAAGACGTGGTGGATCCCGGGCCGCCCGTTCGCCGTGGGGGGTCCCTCGAAGAAGACGAACGGCTCCCCACCCGCGGTCTGCTCCAGGCTGCGCGCGAAGGTGTCCTCTTCGCGCCAGCGCTCGAGCATCCCCCTCTCCAGCTCCCCCACCGTCGCCGGCAAATCTGGATATCTGCTCATAGAAGAGAACTCTCGAATGCTGAATGGACCGATGACGATGCTGCAGCCCGTGAACCGACGGGCCGGTCGTTCAACATCCACGATTCAACATTGCAGTTTCCCGACCACGTCCTCCACGAGTGCCGTGAGGCTCGGCTCCGCCGCCCGGGCGGTGGCGATGATCTTCTCGCTTTCCGCCCGCTCCAGGGCGTCGGGAAGATACGCGTCGGTGATGATGGAGACGCCAAGCACGCGCGTTCCGCCGTGAACGGCGACGATCACCTCCGGCACCGTGGACCTCCCCACCGCGTCCGCGCCGAGCGCGGGGAGCATCCGGTACAGCGGCCCTCGTCTCGAGGTTCGGCCCCGGTACGGCGACGTAGACGCCGCTGCGCAGCCGAATCCCCCGTTCGCGGGCCACCTCCCGCGCGAGCTCCCGCAGGCGCGCGTCGTAGGGCGCGGAAATGGCGCAGAAGCGTGGGCCCAACTCGTCCGCGTTGGGGCCGACCAGCGGCTTGTCGCCGAGCAGGTTGATGTGGTCTGCGATCAGCAACAGCTCCCGGGGGCTCCGAAGAGAATTCATCCCGCCGCTGGTGTTCGAGACCACCAGCACCTCCGTCCCCAGCGGCCGCATGACCCGGAAGGGAGCCCCTCCGTCACTCCTCTCCGCTCCCGTGGGACGCGTCGTCGCCCGGCTCCTCCGCGCTCTCCGACCCGCGGGCGTCCCCGCCATCGCCGGGCGAGGGGCGGTCCCGGTCCTCCCCGCGAAGCGCCTCCCGGAGCCGCTCCTCCTCCATCTCGATATCCGCGAGCTGACGCTCCACGAAAGCGCGGAAGCTGCGCAGGAACCGGCCTCGCTGTCCCTGCACGCGGCGCACCGACTCCGCGGCCACCCCCATCTTCTGGCGCGCGTCGACCAGGATCCGCTCCGCGTCCGTCCGCGCCTCCCGCAGGACGAGATCCGCCTCGCGCGAGGCCTGGGCGCGCACCTCCTCGCGCAGCTGCTGCGCGGTGACGAGCGCCTCGTTCATCGCCTGCTCACGCGATCGGAAGGCGGAAACCGTCTCCGAGAGCTGCACGTTTCGCTCCCGCAAGGCGACGTTCTCGCGCACCAACTCCTCCAGTCGGTCAGCGGCGAGGTCGAGGAAGGCGTCCACCACCTCCGGCTCGTATCCCCGCAGCGCTCGCCGGAAGTCGCCCTTCTTCTTCCGGACGTCGACGGGGGTCAGGTCGATCATGGCTCCCGCTCCCCGAAAAGAACGGTCCCGAGGCGGACGAGGGTGCTCCCCTCCTCCACCGCGACCTCATAATCGTTGCTCATCCCCATGGAGAGGTGGAGAGCGTGGAAGCCGGCCACCTGCCGGGCAGCCTCCTCCTGGAGGCGGCGGGTGCGCGCGAAGACTTCGCGGAGGACCCTCGCGTCGTCCACGAAGGGCGCCATCGTCATCAGCCCCTCGACACAAATTCCGGGGAGCTCGCAGATCTCGACGAGGGCGTCGAGCAGCTCCTCCGGCTGAAATCCCGACTTGGTGTCCTCTGCGCTGGCGTTCACCTGCACGAGCGTGCGGAGAGGGGAAGCGTCCTCCCGGACGACCTCGCCGAGCTTCCGCGCGAGCCGAACCGAATCGAGCGAGTGCAGGAGATCGAAGAGGTCGGCGGCCCGGTGAGCCTTATTGCGCTGCAGGTGCCCGACGAGGTGCCACCGGACGGCATCGCGCCCGACCTCTCCCACCTTCTCCTCCAGCTCCGGGACGCGGTTCTCGCCCACGTCCCGCAGCCCGGCCGCGACGGCAGCCCGGACCGCGTCGGCCGGGTGGGCCTTGGTGACCGCCACGACCGTCACCTCCTCCTCGGCACGGCCCGCCCGGAGGCAGGCGGCGCCGATCCGGTCCCGCACCTCGGCGAGGCGGTCGGTCAGAGAGGAGTAGTCCATGGCCGGGGATTGTAAAGCTGGGTATGTACGGAACGCAAGCATGCCGGGGCCCCGCAGCGGCGGGGCCCCGGCATGCTCTCGTTCCGCGAGACCGATCCGCGCTCTAGCGGGTCTGGAAGGTCACGGGAAGCTGGATCCAGACGGGGACTTTCTGGTCGCGGTTGAGCGCCGGCGTGAAGCGTGCCTCGGCCATGACCTCCTGCGCCACCTGGTCCAGCTGCTCGTAGCCCGAGCCCTCGGTGACACGGGTGTTCTTCACGTTGCCTCCCTCGTCGATGAACACCCAGAGCACGACGGTGCCGCCGATCCCCGCGTCACGCAACATGGGGGGATACTTCCGTTCCAGCAGGCGGCCGAACTCGGAGCGGTTGCGCAGCTCCGGCTTCACCTCGTAAGGGGTGAAGGTCGGGGTCTCGGAGACATCTACGCCCTGGCCGGTCGGAGGGGGCGGGAGATCGCTGACCGGGTTCTCGTCGAAGGTCACCTCCCCGATGGTGATGTCCTCGGAGATGTTGACGTTGGTCGAGAGGACGGGGACGGCCGGGCGGGAGATCTGCTCGGGCGGCGGCGGGATCTCGAACTCCTGTACCACGTCCACCTGCTGGATCTGCTCCGCGGTGAAGCTCACGTCCTCGGCCTGCATCTCCGGCCAGAACGCCATCAGGGCGAAGTGGAGCATCACGGCGAGCAGGAGCCCGCCCCAGAACCAGCTGTTCGCCGTGCTCTTGAGACGGTCGTTGGCGACCGGCTCCGCGTAGTGCCCGCCCGGCATCGGCATCGTTCCGTTGGCCATCTTACCTCCTCGCAGCCGAAAGGCGCTGCTGAATGTCCGTGGCGAAGTTCACGCGGAGAGCCCCCGCGTCGCGCAGCTCCTCGGTGATCTGGTTGATGGTGCCGTAGGGTACGTCCTTGTCCGAGCGCACCGCCACCACGAGCCGACGGTCCGACTGCTCGTAGAGGGGACCGACGACGTTGGAGATGTTGTCCATCGCGACGATCGCGTCGTTCATGAACACGGTCCCGTCGCGCTCCACCCAGAGGTGGAGGATGTCCTTACGCTTCTCGTCCACCTTCTGCGTCGCCGCCGCCTCGGGCCGCTCGATCGGGCGCGGTTTCTCCTTGCGGAACACGGTGCTGACCATAAAGAAGATCAGCAGAAGGAAAGCGATGTCGGCGAGCGAGCTGTCCGGGATCTCGCTCGCGACCTTGCTCTTGCGCTTGAAACCGCCCTGCTGCATCGCCATTCCTCTAACCCTCCAGGAGCTGAAGCGAGAAGCGGGTCGCCCCCGCGGACTGGATCCCGTCGAGGACGTTCACCATGTCCTCGTAGCGGGCCTGCGGCGAGGTCTGTACCACGCCGATCACGTTCGGGTTCGCCGTCAGCGCCTGACGCATGATGCCCTCCACCTGCCGGGAGGTGACGCGCTGCTCCTGCTGGCTCTCGCCGCGGCGCACGACCACCGAGCCGTCCGGCTGGATGAGGTAGAAGATCAGGTTCTTCGGCGAGACCTCCGTCTCGGCCTCGGGGCCCCGCTCCGGAAGCACGACCTGCAGGCCCTGCTCCTCGTCGAAGACCGTGGTCGTGAGGAAGAAGACCAGGAGCAGGAATGCGATGTCCGCCATCGAGGACGTCGGGATCTTGTCCTCGACCTTGGAGTTTCTGCGAATCATTGCCATGGTATCTCTCTGCTACCTCAGTCCAGGGTGCGATGTTCCGGACTCTTCAGCGTGTCCTTGTCCGGGACGATGGTGCCCTGCGTGTCCATCCCCAGCGGGCGCTCCTGCGTACCGATGGCCGAGTCGTGCGTCCGGGACATGTTCGCCCGGTGCGGCTTCCCGCCCACGGCGGCCGCGGTCTCAATCTCCCCGAACACATCCCACAGCAGCCCCATGACCGCGTTGGTCCCCTCCTCCATCTCCAGGATCAGCCCGTCGATCCGGGTGACGAAGTAGTTGTACGCGATGTTGATCGGAATCGCGATCACCAGGCCGGAGGCGGTCGTGATCAGCGCGATCTTGATCCCTGAGGCCACCAGCGTGGCCTCCACCTGGCCCGCCGCCTCGATGGCGGCGAACGCCTCGATCATCCCCCACACCGTCCCGAGGAATCCCAGCAGCGGCGCCACGGTGGCGACGGTGGCCAGGACCACCATGCCGCGCTCCAGGAAGCCGAGCTCGATCTTCCCGGTCGAGCTCATCGCCTGCTCGACGTCGTTGCCCGGGCGCTGGTCCCGGATACGGTTCAGCCCCGAGAGCACGATCGCCGAGACGGGTCCAGGCGTACGCTCCGCGATCGCGAGCGCGTCGTCCAGGCGCCGCTCGCGCGCCAGCTCGGAGACCTCCACCAGGAACCGCTTCGTATTCCGGCGCGCTACCCACAGGACATACGACTTCGCGATGATGACGCCCAGCCCGAGCAGCGAGCACAAGAGCAGGAAATACATCATGAACCCGCCGTCGTGGAACAACTGGATCAGGCCGTAGGAGTTCTCCAAGGACCGCTCCCGGGTAAGAGTGACGCGCAGGGGCGCCAGAGCCGCTGGAGCTCCGGCAGAGGACTTGGTGTGGGTGGAACACCGAAAATGTACGGCGCACGCTCGGCACTGTCAACGCCCAACCGAACGCTCGTTAGAGGAGCTCGCGGCCTTTCAAACCGCCGCCGGGGCCGGCGCCCGCGAGGAGAGCACCGCGAGCAGGCGCTCGCGCTCCACCCCCCGCTCCAGCTGGCCCCGAACCGCCAGCGAGACCTGGCTCGTCTCCTCCGACACCACGATGACCAGGGCATCGGTCTCCTCGGAGAGCCCCAGAGCCGCGCGGTGACGGGTTCCTAGAGACTTATCACTCACCGGGAACTGCGTCAATGGCAGAATCGCTCCCGCCGCGACGATCATGTCGCTGCGCACGATCACCGCCCCGTCGTGCAGAGGCGAGTAGGGCGTGAAGATGGTGTTGAGCAGCGCCGCCGACACCCGCGCCTGCAGCGGCGTCCCGGTCTCCGCGTACTCCCCCAGCCCCACCTCCCGCTCGATCGCGACGATGGCGCCCACCTTCGCGCGGGAGAGCTCCTCCACCGCCTGCGCGATCTCCTCCGCCACCGCGGTCTCCTCCAGCCGGTTGAAGAGCTTCAGGATGCGGTTCTGCCCCAGGTGCGCGAGCGCGCCGCGCAGCTCCGGCTGGAAGACGACGAGCGCCGCGATCGCGCCGTACTCGAAGAGCGTTTCGAGAAGGTACTGCAGGAGGTCGAAATTGAGAACCCGGGCGAAGAAGTAGGTGCCGACCAGCAGCAGAAGCCCGAGCAGCATCTGGATGGCCCGCGTCCCCGCCAGCACCAGCAGGATCCGGTAGAACAGCACCGTCACCACCAGGATCTCGAGGAGATCCTTCCAGTCGGGGGCGAGAAAGCCGAACTGCCGAAAGAGATCGCTCACGGGCTCGCGGCGGAGGCGGAGCGGATGGCCTCGGCGACGCGGAGCGCCTCCCTTACCACCCGGACGTCGTGAACTCGAAAGATGCGAGCGCCGTGCATCAGCCCCACGACGCAGGCGGCGGCGGTCCCCACGGCGCGCTCCGCGGGCGGAGCGCCCCCCAGCAGGGTCCCGACAAAGCCCTTCCGCGAGGCACCCAACAACACCGGGCGCCCCCGCGTCGTGAGGCTCCCCAACCGCGCGATCAGCTCCAGGTTGTGCCGCAGCGTCTTCCCGAAGCCGATCCCCGGATCCAACACCACCCGCTCCGGCGCGACTCCTCCCCTCGTCGCCCGAAGCACCGCCTCTCCCAGCGCGTCTCCCACCTCGCGCGCCACGTCCTCGTAGACGGGATCCACCTGCATCGTCTGCGGGGTACCCTTCATGTGCATGAGCACGAGTCCCGCCCCCCACTCCGCCACCACCGCGGCCATCTCGGGGTCACCGAGCGCGCTGACGTCGTTCACCACCGCCGCCCCCTCCCGCAGCGCCGCGCGGGCCACCTCGGCCCGCCGGGTATCGATCGAGACCGGGATCTCCACCCGAGACCGCAGCCCCCGCAGCACCGGGAGAACCCGGTCCATTTCCTCGTCCGTCGAGACCGGATCGGCGCCGGGACGCGTCGACTCGCCGCCGACGTCGATCAGCTCGGCGCCCTCGGCCACCATCTCCTCCGCGCGCCGCAGCGCGGCCTCCGGAACGGCGTAACGCCCGCCGTCGCTGAACGAGTCGGGCGTCACGTTGAGGATCCCCATCACCAGCGGCTCCCGCAGCGAGAGCTTCCGTCCCCGGATCGCCCACTCCTCCGGCGGAGGGGAGACGAGCCGCGGGTCCGCCGCGGACGCCATCGAAGTCAAGGCAAGCGGTCCCTCCCGTCCTCCCGCGCCACGGAGGGCGAGAGGTCTCCCATGCCGGGGCCGGTGGCTGGCCCGCTGGCGGGGCTGGAGCTGGGCACGGAAGCCGGCGGCGCGTGCGGCAGGCGCGCCTTCACCGCCGGGGGCGGGAGCTCGCGGCCGGCCGCGAGCATCTCCACCTGCTCCCGGTCGAGCGTTTCGCGCTCCAGCAGCGCCAGGGCGATCGACTCGAGCAGCGCGCGGTGCTCCTCGAGCACGCTGCGGGCGATGTCGTACGCCTCGTCGAGGAGGCGCTTGACCTCCGCGTCCACGAGCTGCGCGGTCTGCTCGCTCACCTGCCGCCGCTGTCCGATGTCGCGGCCGAGGAAGACTTCCTGCTCCGAGTCGCCCACCGCCATCGGCCCGACCGCCTCGCTCATGCCGAACTGCGTCACCATCCGGCGCGCCATCGCCGTGGCGCGCTCGATGTCGTTCCCCGCCCCGGTGGTCACCTTCTCGGGCCCGAAGGTCATCTCCTCGGCGACACGGCCGCCGAACAGCATCACCAGGCGCGCGAGCAGGTAGTCGCGGCTGTACGAGTGGCGGTCCTCCTCGGGGAGCGAAGCCGTGATCCCCAGGGCGCGGCCGCGCGGAATGATGGTCACCTTGTGTACCGGGTCCAGCCCCGGCACCCGCAGAGCCACCACTGCGTGGCCGGCCTCGTGGTACGCGGTCAGCTTCCGCTCGAACTCGGAGAGCACCATGCTCTTCCGCTCTGTGCCGAGCATCACCTTGTCCTTCGCGTCCTCGAGGTCCGGCATGTAGACTTTGTCCTTGCCGCGCCGCGCGGCGAGGAGGGCGCCCTCGTTGACGAGGTTGGCGAGGTCGGCGCCGCTCATTCCGGGCGTGCCGCGGGCGAGCGTGGAGACCTCGACGTCCTCGCCGGTGGGAACCTTCTTGAGGTGCACGCGAAGGATTCCCTCGCGTCCCTTCACGTCGGGCGCGTCCACCACCACCTGGCGGTCGAAGCGGCCCGGGCGCAGCAGCGCGGGGTCGAGCACGTCGGGACGATTGGTCGCGGCCAGCAGGATGACGCCGTCGTTGGCCTCGAACCCGTCCATCTCCACCAGGAGCTGGTTCAGCGTCTGCTCGCGCTCGTCGTGCCCGCCGCCGAGGCCCGCGCCCCGATGGCGGCCGACCGCGTCGATCTCGTCGATGAAGATGATGCAGGGCGCGTTCGCCTTCCCCTGCTCGAAGAGATCGCGCACCCGCGAGGCGCCGACGCCCACGAACATCTCCACGAAGTCGGAGCCGGACATCGAGAAGAAAGGACGCCCCGCCTCGCCGGCCACCGCGCGGGCGAGGAGCGTCTTCCCCGTCCCCGGCGGGCCGACCAGCAGAGCCCCCTTGGGGATGCGGCCCCCCAGACGGGAGAACCGCTTCGGGTCCTTCAGGAACTCGACGATCTCCTGCAGCTCGTACTTCGCCTCGTCGGCGCCGGCCACGTCGTCGAAGGTCACCTTCGGGGTGTCGGCGGTGAGGAGCTTCGCCTTCGACTTGCCGAACTGGAAGGCTTTCGCTCCGCCGGATTGCATCTGCCGGGCGATGAAGATCCAGAAGCCGATGATCAGGATCCACGGGAGGAATCCGAATACCACCGACCACCAGTCGCGGTCGGCCTCGCGCGCGGCGATCCGCACGCCCTGGTCCTCCAGCCGCTGCACGAGGGTCTCGGAGTCGCGGACCGGGAGGTCGGTGCGGAAGTGCGTCACCGACCCCTGCTCCCCCGGGACCGGGGTGCGGAGCTCGCCCTCCAGCAGGCGGCCCTCGATGAGCACCACGCGCTCCACGTTGCCGCGTTCCAACTCGCGGCTGAACTGGGAGTAATCGAGAACGGCGCCCTGCTCCCGGGAGTCCATCAGCTGGATCAGGACGAGCGGGACGAGGAAGAGCAGGACCCAGAGGGATGCGATCTTGGAGAAGCGACCCCAGCGAGACGTCTTGGAACGATTCGAGTCGCGATCAGCCATGGTTGCTTCCTTCACAGAGAAACGGCGGCCGGCCCCTCCGGCGAACTCCCGGAGACGGGGACCGCCTGCCCCTTAAAGACTCGCGATAAAGGGCAGATTGCGGTAGTCCTCCGAATGGTCCAGGCCGTATCCGATGAGAAACTCGTTCGGGGCGTCGAACCCCACCCAACGGGGCTCCAGGACCAGGTCCGAGGCGACGTGCTTGTGAAGCAGCGCCACCATTTCCAGCGACTTCGGCCTCCGCTGGCGCAGGAGGGGGACGAGCCGGTTGATGGTCGTCCCGCTGTCGACGATGTCCTCCACGAGCAGCACGTGGCGGCCGTTCAGCTCGGCACTCGGATCGTAGAGCAGCCGGACCTCGCCCGAGCTGGTGGTGCTTGCCCCGTAGCTGGCCGCTACCAGGAAGTCCACCTGAAGCGGCCGCGCGACCTCGCGTACGATGTCGCTCACGAAGATGAAGGAGCCTTTGAGGAGGCCGAGCACCAGCAGATCCTCGCCTTCGGGGTAGTGCGAGGAGATCTCCTCTCCGACCTCGCGCACGCGCTCGCGGATGACCTCGGGATCGTAGACGATGCGACGCAGCTCACGTCCTCCCGTGCGTGCCAGGATCTGCTGAGAATCCAACATCCGAGAGCTTCAGGATCAGGGAATCCCCGCCTGAGCGGGAGGCGGGCGGCCCGGCGCGCCCGAGGCCCGGAACCCAGAGCACCGTCCCGCGCGCATCCACCAGGACCGGGAGCCGGGACCGCTCCCCGCGGCCCACGCGCTGCTCGAGAAATAGCTTCTTGAGGGTCTTGGTGCCCCCGGAGAACGTCATCCGGTCGCCTGGGTTCCAACCGCGGAGCCGGAGCGGGAAATGGAGGGAGTCGAGATCCAGCACGACGCGCCACCGGGAGTCCTCGCCCGGCTCGTCCGCCACCCGCCACTCCGCCGCGAAGCGCCGGCCGCCGACGCGGAGGCTCCCCCTTCGCGCATCGCCCGGACCGGGGGCGGAGAGCTCCAGCGGCTCGTCCGGAGGAATCGGACGGTCGGGCTCGATCCGCGCCTCGTCGAACTCGAGGCGGATGCGAACTCCCGACGGGAGCTGCATCTCCCGCCCACTGGGGGCGCCGGTAATAAACTGGAGCGCCGTTCGGGTTCCCGTCCGGTCCAGGACGACGCCGAAACGGCGCAGGATCTTTCGCAGAATCCGCGCCGCGACGGCCGAATCATAATCCCGCAAAGCACCTCTGGCAAGCACGGCCCCGCCCCCGTCCGCCCTCACCACGGCCGCCTCCGCGGGCGCCGCGAGCCGCTCCAGCGCCGCCTCCGATTCGCGGGCGAGATCCGCCAGCGCCACGAGGTTGCGGCGCGCGCCCGGCGCGATCTCGCGTTCGATCCGCGGCAGCAGGTCGAGGCGGATCCGGTTCCGGGCCGGCCCGAGCGAGAGGTTGGTCGCGTCCGTCCTCCAGCGCAGCCCCACCCGGCGCGCGTACGCCTCCAGCTCTGCCCGCCAGAAGGGGAGTAGAGGCCGCACCAGCCCCGAGCGGGTCCGCGCGGGGATTCCCCGGAGCCCGCGCGGACCCGTCCCTCGCAGAATCCGGAAGAGCACGGTCTCCGCCTGATCGTCGGCGTGGTGCGCCGTGAGCACGAGCCGCGCGCTCGCCCCCTCCGCAGCGGCGCGCAGGAAGGAATAGCGCGCCCGGCGAGCCGCCTCCTCGCCGAGCGGCGGCTCCTGGAGGCGGTGCCGCACGAGGGGAACGCCCCACGCCGCACACACCCCGACGAGCCAGCGCGCATCGGCGGCGCTCCCCGGGCGCATCGCGTGGTCCAGATGCGCGACGGTCAGCGAAAACGGGAGGGTACCGGCGTGGAAGCGCAGGAGGTGCAGCAGAACCATCGAGTCGCACCCCCCCGACACGGCGATCAGCAGACGCTCGGGAGACGCTGCCAGACCGAGGGAGCGAAGGTTGTCGCGAAAGCGTGAGGAGAGGGAAGCGGGCATGGAGGTCTGAGCGGACCGGCCCTTGCTCCGGGCGCGGCACGCCGCCCCCTCGCCCGAACTCGGACGAGGGGTTCAGAGGGGGAGGGCCCACGGTGGAGGCGCGACGCGGCGCCGGCGCTACCGCACCGAGAGGTCGGAGCGCACCCCGAGCACCCCGTCGACGTCCCACGCGTCGTCGGTCGCGTAGCGGATCTCCTCGTACGACGGGAGCGCGCCGGAGAGGGTGACGATCCCCTCCTTCACCTCCACCTCGATCGCCTCCGCGTCTACCCACGTATCGAAGAAGAGAGCCTCCTCGACTTCCTCGCGGAGCTCCGAGTCGGAGCGGCGGCGCTGGCGGAGCCGTTCGTGATAGGGCCCGAGGCCATAGCGACCCGGACCGTACACCGTCGCCCGCGACTCGTCGTCCCACCCCGCGCCGGATCCGAAGTGCTGGCCCTGGCCCATCTCTCCACGGTGTCCGTACCCTGCACCCTCGCCCCGTCCGGGGGCGGGGCTCCGGTACGGCGAGTCGTAGTATCGGTAACGGCCTCCTCCCCACGGGGCGTCGTATCGCGCCATGTTCTCCTCCTTTGCCTGTCCGATTTGACGGGTGATTCCCGGGAAGGGGCGTGCGCAACAACCGTTCCAGGGACGGCCGTTCTCAGACGGAGGATTCCGCGGGAGGGCCGGGGGGAAGAGGGCGGGCGACGATCTCGTGGAGGACCCGGGCGAGCCGGTCGGGACGGTCGGTGATGATCCCGTCCACCCCCCACTCCAGCAGGCGCCGCATGTCCGCCTCCTCGTCCACCGTCCAGACATGCACCGCGAGGTTCTTCGCGTGCGCCTCGCGTACGAAGCGGGGAGAGACCACCCGCATCGACCGGTGCCGTTCCGGGAGCTGGAGGGCGTCCACCTCCGGCCGGTGGAAGGCGGCGGCGTGCAGCCGGTGATGCACGAAGAAGGTGCGGAGCTCCTCCTCAGAGGCGCTGACGGGGCCTGCATAGTCCCGGAAAAACGAGCGATTGGCGCGTTTCCCAGCCGCGATCAGCACGCGGCGCTCCGCGCGCGCCTCCCTCACCGCCTCCGCCACCCGCCGCTGCGCCCGTCCATCCTTGATCTCCACGTTCACCCTCGCGTGCGGGAAGGCCTGGAGCACCTCCGCGAGCGTCGGGATGCCCACACCCGTCCCGCGGAACGACTGGCTTCGCCCACCGTCCCTCGAGAAATGGAAGCCCGCGTCGAGTGCCCGCAGCTCCCCCAGCGACCGGTCCGCCACGGGGCCGGTGCCGTCGGTGGTCCGGTCGAGAGTAGCGTCGTGGAAGACCACCGCCTCGCCGTCTCGCGTGGGCCGCACGTCGAGCTCGAGAACGTCGGCGTGCCACCACTCGACGGCGCGGCGGAAGGCGAGCAGGGTGTTCTCGGGGGCGAGGCCCGAGCCTCCGCGGTGGGCGATGAGGAGCGGCGCCCCCGCCAGATAGGGAGCCCCCGGGCGGGGCCGGGCGGAGAGCCAGCCGACCGCTCCGGCGAGTCCCACGGCGAGCGCGACGACGCGCGCGGGGGAGCGGTGGCCCATCCGATCAGCCAATCGCTTCGATCCCCTCCACCTCCTCGTGGCTCAGCCGATAGAGGCGATAGAGCACGAGGTCGATGAGGCGCGCCGTCATCGCGCGCGCCCACACGAGGCGCTCCGAGTCCGCGCCGGCTTCCAGCTCGGCCGTGAAGGCGGCGAATCGCTCGCCGAGGAAGACGAGGATCTCCTCCACGACGTCCGGGTGCGGACGCGCGGGGGCGATCGCGTCGTCCGGGACCCGCTCCACCAGCAGCCCCTCCGCGAAAGCCAGAAACGCCGGGAAAACCATTTCGGTGAAGTGGCCGCCGTCGATCTCCTCCTCGTCCATCAGCTGTTCCCAACTCAGCTCGTTCCAGAAGAGGTCCTCGGCCTCGCGGAGGAGAAAGGCGGCGCGCTCCGCCGCGAGGGGCTCGGCACCGGCGCCGGCGGGCTCGAGGGGGCGCTCGATCGCGGCGAAGACTCGGGCCCGTCGCAGTTCGACGTGGGCCTGGGCGAGACCCGGCTCGGCAGCGTGCTTACTCATCAGGGGTCGGGCAGGGCTACGGAAAGGTGACTCGTGGAAGCGCGAGCGGGGAATGTAGGCCGAGGGCGGACACCGGGCAAATCGGCGGAGAGCCGGAGGGGGATCGGACCGCGGTCAGCCGATCCCCTCCCCCGCGGAATCGGGGTCGCGCACCGAAGCGGCGGCGCGGAGCTGCTCGGTGGAAATCCTGGCGTCCCGGAGCTCGGCGCGGTGGAGATCGGCGCCCGAGAGGTCCGCGTTCTGGAGGTTCGCGCCGGTGAGATCGGCGCCGCGCAAGACGGCCCCCGAGAAATCGGCGCCCGTGAGGTCGGCCCCCGTGAGATCGGCGCCGATGAGGTTCGCGCCCCGGAGGTCGGCACCCGCGAGGACCGCCCCGGAGAGGTGGGTCCACTCGAGCGTGGTCCACTCGAGCTTCGCGCTGGAGAGGTCCGCGCCTCGCAGGTAGGCTCCGGTCAGGTTGGCGCCCTTGAGCTGCGCCTCCTCCAGGTCCGCTCCGGTGAGGTTGGCGCCCTTGAGGAAGGCGCCGGTGAGCTGCGCGCGCTTCAGGTCGGACCATTCCAGGTAGGCTCCCTCCAGGTAGGCCCACTCCAGGATCGCCCCTTCGAGATAGGCGCCCCAGAGGAAAGCGCCTTTGAGATAGGCCTCGGTGAGGTTCGCCCCGGTAAGGTTCGCCCCTTTGAGCTCGATCTCCGTTCCGTCCACCCCCGCGAGGTTGGCCGCCTCGAGACTGGCCCCAGTAAGGCGGGCGCCGCGCAGAGAGGCTCGCTCGAGGTTGGCACCCGCGAGGTTGGAGCGCTCGAGGACCGCTCCCTCCAGCTCGGCGCCGCGCAGGTTCAGGTGCCCCGCGGCGATGAGCATCCACACATCACGATCGGAGAGAATTCTGTCCATTCGCTGCCTCCCCCGACGGGTGGGGCCGGGCGGTTGGATTCAGGACGGCGGCGCCATGGGGAAGATCGTGCCCCGCGAGCACCCCGAGCGAAGTTGACGGCGCATGCAAAATGGCCTGTTCCATGCGGTGCAGCAAGAGCGAATCCCCCCGGGATTCCGCGGAAAAGCCCACGATTCACCGCTCCGGAATCGGCGAGGGCGCGCGAGGCCCCTCGCCTTCCCCCGGCGCGCTCTCGCGGAAGAGCGTGGGTCCGGTCTGGTATCATCCCTGCATGTAAGAGGTTACGACACGGAGTACGAATCCCGGGGAGATCTTAACGAGGAGGAGAGATGCCGCAGAAGCGAAACGTGGATCCGGCGTTCGATCCGGAGGAGATCGAGAACGAGGATCCGCTTGGCGAGCGGATGTTCGCGGAGGACGGCTTCGACGATGCCCCCGACGGCGGCCCGCGCTTCGATGCGCCCGGGCTGGCGGCGGACGTCGACAAGCGACCGGGCGACGCGGGGCAGAAGGTGGCGGGGATCCCGGAACCCCGCCAGCACGAGACCAACACCCCGAGCGGCGATCGCCCCGACTCCGAGGGCGTGGTGATCCGCGAGCGGGGCGGCGAGAGCAAGGGCGACCCCGCGGTCGGCGGTACCCGCCCGACCTGAGCGCTCCGATCCCTCCCACTCAGGTGCGGAGTGCGCGGTGCGAAGCGCGCGGAACGGCTTCGCACCGCGCACTTCGCGCCGGGCGCCTATGGAAAAGCGTCCCCTCGACATCCCGACGATCTTCCGGCGCCTGCGCCGCGCCGTCGAGCCCTTCCCCAAGGCGGCGCTCTTCGAGCTCGCCGACGAGGGCTTCGCCTCCCCCTTCGAGCAGCTGGTGGCGTGCATCCTCTCGATCCGCACGCGCGACGAGGTGATGATCGGCGTGGCGCGGGAACTCTTCGCGCGGGCCCGTACCCCCGCGGAGATCGCGCGGCTCTCGCACGCGGAGCTGGACCGGACGATCCGCGCCAGCTCGTTCCACGGGGCGAAGGCGGCGCAGATCCTCGAGCTCTCTCGCCGCGTCGGCGAGGAGCACGGGGGCGAGCTTCCCTGCGACGCTGGGGTGCTCCTCGGCTTCCGCGGGGTGGGGCCGAAGTGCGCCAACCTGGTGCTGGGGATCGCCTGCGGCCTGCCGCGCGTCGGGGTGGACGTACACGTGCACCGGGTGACGAACCGCTGGGGATACGTTAGCGCCCCCACCCCGGAGCGGACGATGGAGGCGCTGGAGGAGAAGCTCCCGGAGCGTTACCGGGTGGAGATCAACCGCCTCCTGGTTCCCTTCGGCAAGCACGTCTGCACCGGAAAGCGGCCAAAGTGCTCCACCTGCCCGCTCCTCGACATGTGCCGGCAGGTGGGGGTGACGGAGCACCGCTGAGGGCTGAAGGCCCCCTCGGCGATGCCGCGCAGGCGGCGGACGAGAGCGAAGGCGGCGCGCAGCACCCGCTCGTCCCCCTCGCGCAGCAGGGCGGCGGGGTTAAATCTTCTCATGCCTTCTCCGCGATTTCACGACTCCCGATTCGAGCCCGACTCCCCGATGATACCCCGAGATCCGCTGAAGATCGCGCTTTGCGAGGGCCCTCGGCCCCCAGACGACGGCTCCGCAGGGGCGAATCCAGGCGTTTGCTGAGCCGTTGCTCAGCGGCGCTTGACTTTGTCCGAGTGTCACGGTAACGTGACAGAAGCACCACGCACCGCTCTGTCGCCAAGGAGTACGTCCGTGGAGGAGATTCAGGAGAAGCGGCTGATGATTCCGGCTCGGCGGTACGAAAGCGCCCACGCAGCGTGTCTGCGTGGGCGCGGTTTTTTATCCACGCCAGAAGTGGAGGTGGCCTATGATGGATTCCGGACTGATCAACAAGATCCAGAAGGCGAAGATGTACGCCGACCAGCCCGAGCGCATCCACTTCAAGGATCTGCGGGTCGAATTCGACGGGACCAACAACCCTCACGTGGTGGAATTCCATGAAGGGCACTGGCGCTGCGACTGCCCCTACTTTGCCGGCCATCACACCTGCAGCCACGTCATGGCGCTCGACCGCGTCCTCGGCGTGATGGCCCCGAACGAGGCGTAGACAATGCAAGACGGAGTACGGGGTACGCAGAAGACGTACCCCGTACCCCGATAGCTGGGGGGGGACTTGAACCCCCGACCTCACGATTATGAGTCGTGCGCTCTTACCAGCTGAGCTACCCAGCCCTAAAAAAACGGCCGGCCGATGGGCCGACCGTTACCCCTTTATAGCGGGGGCGGGATTCGAACCCGCGACCTTCGGGTTATGAGCCCGACGAGCTACCAGGCTGCTCCACCCCGCGTCATAGCAGAGAAATATATACCGTCCGGCGAAAAGATCAAGGGGTGCGGCTGGCCGTCTGCCGCGGCGCGGGCGGATCCGTCTCCACGAAGCGGTAGAGGACCTCCCCCGGGCGGATCATCCCGAACCGCTCCCGGGCCACCCTCTCGATGGTGGCCGGGTCCGCCTCCAGCCGCTCACTGAGCGCCCGCAGCGCGTCCACATCGCGCCGCACCTCAGCGAGCCGCTGGACCTCGGCCGCCGTCTGCTCCCGCAGCCGCAGGAGATCGATCGCCGAGTACTCACCCCCCCACACGGCGTAGTAGATCGCCACCGGTACGAACAGGAGCACCAGGATTCGTCCGGGCCTCCGTCTGCGCGGGGACGTGACCTCCGCCGGACCGCTCAGCGCCATAGCGATCGGCCGGGATAGCGCGCCGCGTCCCCGAGGCTCTCCTCGATGCGCAGCAGCTGGTTGTACTTCGCCACCCGGTCAGTCCGGCTGGCGCTCCCGGTCTTGATCTGCCCGACCCCGGTCGCCACCGCCAGATCGGCGATGAAGGTGTCCTCGGTCTCGCCCGAGCGATGCGACATGACGGCGTTGTACCCGGCCCGGCGCGCCAGCTCGATCGCCTCGAGCGTCTCGGTGAGGGTGCCGATCTGGTTCACCTTGATGAGGATGGCATTCGCCACCCCGCGCTCGATCCCCGTGGCGAGGCGCTCGGAGCTGGTGACGAAGAGGTCGTCGCCCACCAGCTGCACGCGGTCGCCGACACCGTCCGTGAGCGCCTTCCAGCCGTCCCAGTCGTTCTCGTCCAGCGCATCCTCGAGGGAGCGGATCGGATAGCGCCCGACCCAGTCGGAGTAGAACTCGACCATCTGCGCCGGGGTGCGCCGCTCGCCGGACGACTTGTGGAAGATGTACTCGCCGTCGCGGTACATCTCCGAGGCCGCCACGTCGAGGGCGAGCACCACGTCCTCGCCAGCCCGGTAGCCGGCCTGGTCGATCGCCTGGAGGATCACCTCGAGCGCCTCCCCGTTGTTCGCGAGGTCGGGCGCGAAGCCGCCCTCGTCGCCCACGGCGGTGCTCTTCTTCATCCCGGAGAGCACCTTCTTGAGCGAGTGGAAGATCTCCACCCCCATCCGCAGCCCTTCGGAGAATCGCTCCGCCCCGAGCGGCATCACCATGAACTCCTGGAAGTCCACATTGTTGGCCGCGTGGGCTCCGCCGTTGAGGATGTTCATCATCGGCACCGGGAGGACCGTCGCCATCGGGCCGCCGAGGTACCGGTAGAGCGGGAGCCGCGCGTCGCGGGCCGCTGCGCGCGCGGTGGCGAGCGAAACCGCGAGGATGGCGTTGGCGCCGAGCCGCCCCTTATTGGGCGTACCGTCCAGCTCGATCATCGCGCGGTCCACGAGCACCTGCTCGTAAGGACTCATCCCGCGGAGGGTGGGGGCGATAGCCTCCTCAATGTTCGAGACCGCGTCCAGCACCCCCTTCCCCCCGTAGCGATCCTCATCGCCGTCCCGCAGCTCCACCGCCTCGTGCTCGCCCGTGGAGGCACCGCTCGGGACCGCCGCGCGGCCGAGGACGCCGTTGGTCAGGATGACCTCCGCCTCGACCGTGGGATTCCCGCGGGAGTCTAGAATTTCGCGCGCACGGATGTCGGAAATCGTAGTCATGTTTCAATCCACGCCCCGGCAGAGGGGCGTCACCGAGAGGCAGACGGGGTGGGACGGCGAGTGGCGGCGCAAGCTATCATGACCTCCGGGGGGCTGTCAACGATGCAGCCGTGCGCCGCGGCAGGCCCGAAGAAGCCTCGAAGTGAGGAGGCTCGGCAGTGCGGGGCTGAAACTGAAGGCCGCCTAGCGGGCCGGGGGAAGGTCCAGCAACACCCCGGAGATCGAGGAGGAGACGACGTGTCGCTCGCCGTCCACGGCTTCCGGGAGGGCTTCCGCCACGTCGCGGGGGAGCAGCCCTCTTCCGCGCCCCGCCCGCTCGGCTGCGCGGCCCGCGAAGTGTACCGCGAGGGCCGCCGCGTCGCGTGGAGAGAGGCCCCGCGCCAGAAGCGCCCCCGCGACCCCGGCGAGGGTGTCGCCCATCCCTCCCGTGGCGACCCCGGAGTGTCCGCTGGCGCTGGCGAGCACGGGACCCCCGCCACCGGCCACCAGCGAGGGGGCACCCTTGAGGAGCACCGCGCTCGCGAAGCGCTCAGCCGCGCGCGTCGCGGTCTCGAAGGGCGCCGCGACCACCTCCGCGATATCGTCGCCCAGCAGGCGCGCCATCTCGCCGGGGTGCGGGGTGAGGAGGAAGCGGCCGGCGCCGTCGCGTGGGAGGAGGTCCGGCCGGCGCGCGAGCAGCGTCAGCGCATCCGCGTCGAGCAGGACGGGAATCCTGGAGTGGTGGAGCACGCGCCGCAGGAGGAAGAGAGCCTCCTCGTCCGTCCCGATCCCGGGGCCGGCCACGACCGCATCGGAGGTCTCGAGCGCCTCCGCGATCTCGCCGCCCGTGCGGTCCACGAAGATCGCCTCGGGAAGGGCGGCGTGCAGGGCCACACGGTTGGACTCCGCGGAGATCACGCGCACCATTCCGGCGCCAGCGCGGAGGGCGCCCGCCGCGACCATCAGGGCCGCGCCACCCATCCCGGACCGGCCGGCGAGCACCGCAACGCTCCCGACGGTCCCCTTGTGTGCGTTCGGCGGGACCCGGGGGAGCGCGCCGCGGGCCCACTCCGCGGTGATGAGCGCCGCGGCCGCCTCCTCCGGTTCCAGCGGAGGGAAGCCGACCTCGACCACCAGCAGGCGCCCCGCGAGCTCGCGGCCGGGGAAGAGGAGGAGGCCGCGCTTCGGAGCGCCGAAGGTGATGGTCGCCTCCGCGCGCACCGCCTCGCCCGGAGCGGAGCCATCGCTCAGGTCCACTCCCGTCGGACCATCGAGGGCGACGATGGGCCGGCCGGAGGCGTTGATGGCACGGACGGCCGTCGCCTGCGGCTCGCGCGGCGGCCCCTGTGCGCCGGTGCCGAGGACGCCGTCTACCACCACCGCGGCGCACGCGAACACCCGCTCCGCTTCGCGCTCCGCCTCCACGGGGATCTGCCAGCCGTGGAGGAGCTGGGGCGGGATCGCGGCGCCGCCGATCGGGACGGCCACCACCTCGCGCCCCCACGCACGCAGACAACGGAGCAGGACGACGGCGTCTCCCCCGTTGTTGCCGCGTCCCACCGCCGCAGCCACGGGGCCATCGGGGAAGAGGGCGTGCACGAGTCGGGCGGCCGCGCGACCAGCGGTCTCCAGGAGAACTCGCTCCGGGATCCCGAGGGTTTCCACGGCCCGCCGATCCCACCGGCGCATCTCGTCGGCGGTCAGGAGGGGGAGAGGGCGGGTCGGAGGGTGTCTCACGGGCGCGGCGGCTCGGGGGGAGCGGCTCAGGGCGACGCAAAGATGCCCACGATCGGGCTGTGCCGTGGGCATCGGAGCGGAGGACTGCGGCGGGAGACGCTACTTGTAGCTCTGGCCGATCGTCCTGCCGAAGCTGATCTCTCCGTTGTCGATGCGGATGTTGAACCCGCAGTCGGGATTGTTGCAGACCCACGCCTTGAAGGTGATCGGCGCGCCATCCCGTCCGTAGTCCGAAAGGGGAAGGAGCTTCCCCTCCCCGCATTTCCCGCATTTGGGCAAGTCGAAATCGGCCATCGTCCATCCCCTCCCCTCAGCGGTGGCAAGCGGCGGAGCGAGCGCGGCTTCGCTCCCGCATGTTCCGGATACCGCTTCATAGCAAGCCGCGTTCCACGGGCAGAACGCGGGAGAATCGCGCCGTATGCTACACTTGCAGCCGCTTCGCCCCGGACCACGGGTAGGCGCGCTCGAAGGCATCGAGAAAGTCGTAGACGCCGTCGAAGTCGTCCAGGGAATCGTGCTCCTGCTTCACGAGGACGCCGCACTCCACGAGAGCGAAGACGAGAGCCCCCAGGTCGCGAGTGGAGCGAACCCCCCAGTAGTCGAGGACCGGGCGGGCCATGAGGCCCCAGCGCTCGATGGCGAGGTCGCGGCACCCCTCGGCGAGCTCGCGGCCGCTGATGTGCCGCGCCTCGCCGAGCCGCTCGATGGTGAAGTGCAGGGCGGACAGGATGAACAGGTATGCGGTCTCGTGATAGCACGGATACCGCTGTCGAAGGCGGTCCATCACGCTGTCGGCAAGGAGAATCCCGCTCATCCCACACACCTGCTGAGGAAGCGATCGTCCGCGGAGGGACGGCCCGGCGAAGAAAGCGCTCTCGCCCAAGGCGAGCGCGATCTCCACAACCTAGGACCGGCCCGGAGGGGCGTCAAGCGCGTCCCGGCGCGCCTCCACGGCCCGGCGAGGTACGGAAGAGTGCTCGTGCGGAGCAGTTGTGGGTGGCGGCGCGAAGGACGCGCCGTTCAGCGGGAGGAGCATCCGACCCTACGCCCCCGGTTCGATTCCCGCCTCCTCCGGCGTGAGGTAGTACTCCAGTCCCAGGTGAGTGATCTGGTCCTCGCCCATCATCCAGCGCAGCGTGTTCTTCAGCTTCGTATGCTGGATGAAGAGGTCGTGTTCCGGGTAGATCCCTTCAGCGTGCATCGGGCTCTTCAGGAAGAAGGAGAGCCACTCCTGGATCCCCGACATCTCCGCCCGGCCCGCCAGGTCGAGGAAGAGAGCGAGGTCCAACACGATGGGCGCGGCGAGGATGCTGTCCCGGCAGAGGAAGTCCACCTTGATCTGCATCGGGTAATCCAGCCACCCGCGGATGTCGATGTTGTCCCACCCCTCCTTCGCGTCGCCGCGGGGAGGATAGTAGTTGATCCGCACCTTGTGGTAGACGTCGCCGTACAGCTCCGGGTAGAGCTTCGGCTGGAGGATGTACTCCAGCACGCCGAGCTTCGACTCCTCCTTGGTCTTGAACGACTCCGGGTCGTCCAGTACCGCGCCGTCGCGGTTCCCGAGGATGTTGGTGGAGAACCACCCGTCGATGCCGAGCATGCGCGCCTTGAGGCCCGGCGCGATCATGGTCTTCATCAGCGTCTGGCCCGTTTTGAAGTCCTTCCCGGCCACCGGCACGCCGTTCTTCTGCGCCAGCTCGAGCATGGCGGGAAAGTCCACCGACAGGTTCGGCGCCCCGTTCGCGTACGGCATTCCCTCCCGGAGGGCGGCGTAGGCGTAGAGCATGCTCGGCGCGATGGCGTCGTCGTCGCGGTCGAGCGCCTCCTCGAATGCGGCGAGCGACTGGTGGGCGGGACCGGGGCGGATGAAGATCTCCGTCGATCCGCACCAGACCATCACCATGCGCTCGCACCCGTTCTCGGCCTTAAAGCGGCGAACGTCCTCGCGCAGCTCCTCGGCCCACTGCCGCTTCGAGCTACCCGCCTTCACGTTGGTGCCGTCGATCCGCTTGACGTAGCGGCGGTCGAAGGCGGCGGGCATCGGCTGGATGCCGCGCAGGAAGTCGCTGATCGGGTCCAGGTGCTCGTAGCGGTTCAGCACCCCCGCGTTCAGCGCCGACTCGTAGGCGTCGTCCGGGAAGGGGTCCCAGGCGCCGAAGACCAGGTCGTCGAGCGAGGAGAGAGGGACGAAGTCCCGGATCTGCGGGACGCGGCCCTCGTTTCGCTTCCCGAGGCGGACGGTGCCCATCTGCGTCACGCTGCCGATGGGTCGTCCGATCCCGCGGCGCGCCAGCTCCACACCGGCGATGAGGGTGGTGGAGACGGCGCCGAGGCCGGGGAGGAGGACCCCGAGCTTCCCGGTGGCGGCCCGCGGAGGAGTTCTGGAAATGGTCACGACTTGCTATGAGATTTGGAGGTGACCTTCAGCGGGGACCGGGAGAGGGCCCTCACTTCCGCCGGCGGCGTCCGTTGCGCGTGGCGATACACCCAGACGATGCGCTGGAACGTGGTGAAGTTGGTCAGTACGGCCATGATGAGCAAGACCCCCGTGAGCACCAGCCCCTCCCAGGCCCCTCCGAAGAGCATGGCGGACACGCCGATCAGCACCACCCGCTCCGGGCGCTGCATTAGCCCCACCTTGCAGTCGAGCCCGAGCGACTCGGCGCGGGCGCGGGTGTAGGAGACCATGAGCGACCCCGCGAGCGCGGAGGCGACCACGTAGACCATCCAGGGATGGGGAAAGTCGGGATGCCCGCCCCCGTAGAGAGAGAAGATCCCCAGGAATACCACGATCTCCGAGATCCGGTCGAGCGTGGAGTCGTAGAAGGAGCCGAACGCGGAGGCGAGCCCGGTGCCTCGGGCGACCTGACCGTCGAGGATATCGAAGATCCCGCCCACCAGGACGAGAAAGCCCCCGATCCTCACGTGTCCGAGGAAGAAGGCGATGCCGGCCGAGATGGTGACGACGAAGCCGAACGTGGTGACGACGTTGGGATGGACCCGCTTGCGGATCAGCAGGGTCGGCACCGGCCTCAGCAGCGCGATGAAGCCGTCGCGCAGCCAGGCCGGGAGCCCGGGAAGCATCCTCATGGGCGCACCGGGCTAGGAAAGAATGATCCGGCTCTTCTCGCCGGCTTCGATTCCCTTCGCGATCTCCTCGTTGACGCGCGTCATGAGGCGCTCGAAGTTCGCCTGCGCCGCGACCATCGCCTGGTAGGTGGTGCGTTGCTGCAGGCGCTCCACCAGCGATTGATAGCTCTCCTGCTGTTCCCGGGAGGGTTCGCGGCCGGCGCGCAGCGCCTCGGAGATCTCCTCCTCGAGGGTCGAGAGCTCATTGAAGAGCTGGACCGCGTCCCGATCCTCCGAGAGTCTCTCGTCGGCCCGCTTCAGCGCCTTGTAGTCGTCGCTCTGGGCGATCAGGCGTCCGGCCTCGCGGGCCTTCTCCAGAAATGCTTCCACTGGGACACTCCTCTTCTGGACTGCTCGGGCGGCGGGCATCCGCGCCGCGACTAGGACGGGGCCGAACCCCGAAGCTCCGCGAGGACGATGCGGTCGCGCCCGGCGAGGTCCGCCCGGACGATCGGTTCGGCGAACTCCCCGCTCGCCCGCACCAGCTGGCTCACCGCGACCGCCTGCGTCTCGCCGATCTCGAGGGCGAGCAGCCCGCCGGACCGGAGGTGGGAGGGGGCGTCGCGCACCAGCTCCCGGATCAGGTCCAGCCCCTCGAGCCCGGAGAAGAGCGCGGCCGCCGGCTCCCAGTCCCGCACCTGGCGATCGAGCCCGTCCCGCTCCCGCTCGCCCACATAGGGGGGATTGGAGATTACCACATCGAAGCGCTCCCCGGCAAGCGGGACGTATCCCCCGCCCAGGCGGAACTCGACCGGGGTGCCGGGAGCGGCGACGCGGTGGTTGGCGCGCGCCACCTCCAGCGCGTCCGCCGAGACGTCCGACGCCACCACCCGGTCGAAGGGGCCCTCCGCCGCCAGGCTGAGGGCGATCGCCCCGGACCCCGTGCCGACGTCCGCCGCCGCCAACCCCGCACGCCCCTCGCTCCAGCGGAGCACCTCGCCGACCAAGACCTCCGTCTCCGGCCGCGGGATGAGCACCCGCCGGTCCACGGCGAGACGGAGCCCGCGAAAGTGCGCATGTCCGGCGATATACTGGAGCGGCTCGCCGCGCGCACGGCGCAGCAGGCGGGCCTTGAATTCCCCGATCTCGTCGGGGCGGAGCGGCCGGTCGAACTGCAGGTACAGGTCGAGCCGCTTCAGCTCCAGCGCTCCCGAGAGGAGGAGCTCCGCCTCCAGACGCGAGTCGCCGAATCCCTTCCTCGCCAGATAGTCGGTGGTCCAGCGCAGCATCTCGAGGACGGTCCAGACCTTCTCCATCCCTTCTCCATCGCTCAGGCCGCGCGCTCTTCCTGGCCCGCCAGGCGGAGTCGCTCGATCAACTCGTCCAGCTCGCCACCGAGCACCTGCTGCAGGGCGTGCGTCGTGTAGCCGATCCGGTGGTCGGTCACGCGGCTCTGAGGGAAGTTGTAGGTGCGGATCTTGGCCGAGCGGTCGCCGGTCCCCACCTGGGTCTTCCGGTCGCGGGCGCGCTCCGCCTCCTGCTCCGCGATCCTCAGGTCGAGGAGGCGGGAACGGAGCACCGAGAGAGCCTTGTCGCGATTCTTGTGCTGCGACTTCTCGTCCTGGCAGGTGACGACCAGCCCCGTGGGGAGGTGGGTGATGCGCACGGCGGAGTCGGTGGTGTTCACGGACTGTCCGCCGGGTCCCGAGGAGCGGTAGACGTCGATCTTCAGATCGCTGTCCTGGATCTGGACGTCCACCTCCTCGGCCTCGGGGAGGACCGCCACCGTCGCGGCGGAGGTGTGGATGCGCCCCTGACTCTCCGTGGCCGGCACCCGCTGTACGCGGTGCACGCCGGACTCGTAGCGCAGCTCGCCGTAGGCGTCCGGCCCCCGCACCACGAAGATCGCCTCCTTCACGCCCCCCGCGCCTCCCTCGGAAACATCGAGGACCTCGATCTTCCAGCGACGCGACTCGGCGAAGCGGGTGTACATGCGGAAGAGGTCGCCCGCGAAGAGGGCGGCTTCGTCTCCTCCGGTGCCGGCGCGCACCTCTACGACGGCATCACGGTCGTCGAGCGGGTCGCGGGGAATGAGGAGGCGCTTCAGGGCCTGCTCCTCGCGCTCCAGGCGCGTCTGGAGCCCCTCCACCTCCTGGCGGGCGAGCGCCTCCATCTCCGGATCCAGGCCGCTCTCCTCCAGCAGCCCGCGGGCGTCGGAGAGCTCCTTCCGGGTACGACGGAAGCTCGCCGCGGCCTGCACCACGCCCGCGAGCTGCGCGTGCTCGCGCGACAGGTCGCGCAAACGCGCGGGGTCGGCGAGGGTGGCGGGGTCGGCGAGGAGGCTCGAGATCTCCTCGTGGCGCCTCTCGACTTCCTGGATGCGATCGTCCATCGAGCTATCAGCTGTCAGCTGTCAGCTATCAGCCGGAGGGTGTCACGAATCCGGGAACGGATCGCTGACGACTGATAGCTCTCATGCGCCAGAGCCGGGGCGGAGGCCCCGGCTCTGTACGGTCTACTTGCCTGCGGTGGCGGTGCCGTAGCGCTGTCGGAAGCGCTCGACGCGGCCCGCCGTGTCCACCAGCTTCTGCTTGCCCGTGTAGAACGGATGGCAGGCGGAGCAGATCTCGACGTGGATATCCTGGACCGTCGAGCGCGTCTCCCACGAGCTGCCGCACGCGCAGTGTACCGTGGCGCTCTGATAGTCAGGATGGATTCCTTCCTTCATGCCTTCAGCCTTCGGTCGGGGTTCAAACGCGCCCCCCACGGATGCTCTCCTGGAGACGGCGCGGATCGTGGGTCATAGACCGGGAAATATAGCGGAGAGCGCCGGCCACGTCCACCCCGCGACTATTTCCAGTCCTTGAGCATGCGGCGGATGTCGTCGCGGTGTGTGCTCTCGTCGACGATCAGGTCCTCCAGCTGGATCTTGATCGAGATATCCCCAACGGCCTCCGCCTGCTTGATGCGGCGGGTATAGCGCGCGATGGTCTCCTCCTCGGCGCGGAGGGCGTTCTCCAGCATCTGGCGGTTGTCGTGGGAGACCGGGACATCGGCGGGGCGAGTCACGGGCGTGCCTCCGAGGGCGACGATCTTGTCCGCCAGAAACGCGGCATGCGCCAGCTCGTCCGGGATTTCGCCCTCGAAGAAGGCCTTCAGCTCCGGGCGGTAGGGGCCGCTCACCAGGCTGGCGTAGGTCCGGTACATGATGACCGCCTGGTACTCCGCGGCGAGATCCTCGTTGAGGCCTTCGATCAGGGACTGGTTCGGTTCCGGCATCTCTTCCTCCGTTCTCGGGTGTGGAGATTCAGTCGGCGATCACGACCTCGCGGGTCGTCTCCGCGGAGCGGTAGGCCGCCTCGATGATCCGCATCAGCGTGACCTGCTCGGCCGGGGAGCGCGTCGGCGCCTCCCCGCGCACCACCTCCATGAAGTGCGAGAGCTCCAGCCGGTACGAGGCGGTGAACTGGTTCTCCCGCCCCGGCGCGAGCTGCGGCGTCACGTCCAGGAGCCCGCTGTCCATCTCCTTGAACACCTTCAGCGGCCCGAGCGACCCGGAGCCGGCGGTACCGAAGAGGTGCATGTACTGCCTTTCGCGCTCGGCCACCAGCGCCCAGGTCACTTCCAGGTTGATCGCACGCCCGTCCTCCACGTGGAGGAGCAGGACGGCGGAGTCCTCCACCTCCCCGCTCTCGCGGTGCAGGTGCGCCACGATCCGCTCCGGCCGCGGGTAGTCGAGTGTCCAGAGGCAGAGATCGAGCATCTGGAGGCCGAGGTCCATGAGCGCACCCCCGCCGGCGCTCTTCTTCCGCTGCCGCCAGCTCCGCGGGTTGCGCGCCGCGCGGCGGTTGAGCCACCCGGCGCGGAGGTAGAAGACCTCCCCCAGCTCGGAGCCCGCGACGAACGACTTCAGCGCCGCGGCGTCGGGACGGAAGCGCTGATTCATCCCGACCGCCAGCCGCGAATCCGCCCCTTCGGCCTCCAGGATCCGGCGGGCTCCCTCGGCGGTCAGGGCGAGGGGCTTCTCGCAGAAGACGAACTTCCCGGACGAGACTCCCTCGATCACCTGTTCTTCATGCAGATGGCTGGGGGTGCAGACGATCACCGCGTCGATCTCCGGGTCGGCCCAGAGGTCGTCGAGCGAGCGCGAGACGCGAGGCACGCCGAGGCGGTCGGCGATGGCCTGCGCCTTCGCCTTGTCCGAGTCGAACACCGCCGCCAGCTCGACCCCGCGCATCCGGCTGAGGATGGGGAGGTGAGCCACCTGGGCGATCGCGCCCGTGCCCAGCACCGCGACCCGAACCGTGTTCTGCACCGGGCTCATCGCATTCATCGAGTGAGGGGAACGCTCGGGGAGGCCGTGGGGGGCGAGGGGAGCGCCCACGTCCCGCCGACCACCACGTTCGCGTACCGGATGTCGCTGACGAGCACGAAGCGGGCCTCCGCGATCAGCTGGATCCCCACCCCGATCGGCACGTCGACGCCGCCCACGAGGTTCAGCCCCGGTGAGACGGTGTCGAGCAGGTCCTCGACGAAGGTGTCGTCGATGAACTCACCGCGCCCGTTGAGGAGGTGCAGGCTGATTCCGCCGCCCAGGTAGGGCTCGATGGCGAAGCCGGTCTCGAAGAGGTAGTGGGCATCGGCGCTCAGCTCCAGGTCGCTCCGCTTCACCTCTCCGAAGTCGAGGCTGGAGGGGCAGCCGCCGCTCCCTTGCCGATCGCAGATACGGATGATCTGGTCCGCCAGCCGGTCCACCTCCCTGCCTCGAAGGGAGGAGGACCAGAAGCGGATCGCCGGCGCGATCCTCACCTGCGGCCCCACGAGACCCAGGTCGGCGCGTATGCCGAGGGAGACCGTCTGCTCAAGGCTCGCTGGCCAGACGCCGCCGAACTCCAGGCCGATTCCGCGGAACTCGAGGTTCTCGTAATCGTAGTCTTCCAGCGTCTGCGCGGCCGCCCGTGCGGGGAGGGCGAGCGCCAGCAGGATCGCGATGAGAGGGAGCTTCAAGGATCCGTCCTTCCTGACCGGAGAGGCGAGGGGAAACGAGCTGCGTTCCGCCGGAGCGGGCGCGGCCGATCAGTACAGGGCCCGTAGCCGCGCGGCGGGATAGTAGGCCTCCAGGATGGTGCGATAGTCCTGACCGGCGCGCGCCCGGCCCATGGCTCCCACCTGGCACATGCCGATGCCGTGCCCCCATCCCCCGCCGGTCGCCACGATCTCCCGAGGTCGTCCGCGCGCGTCGCGGACGACCTCGATATCGAACTTCGAGCTATTGAGGATGCTTCCCTGCGGGGTCAGGAAGATCCAGCGGATGCGGTCCCCTCCGACGCGGAAGTGTCCCGCGTCGGTCGAGACCCGCATGCGCCCGATCCGTCCGGAGGGGGTGAGATCCAGGACCTCGAAGCCGCGGATCTCGCCGATGGAGCTCGTCCCGGCGGGGAGCGAGTCGGCGAGCGTCTCGTTCAGGATGCGGGTCAGCTCCGGGATCGTCCAGCGCTGCGTCCAGCGGAAGCGGCTGGAGGAGCGGTCGAAGGCCTGGCCGGTGGCGGGATCCACGTCCTCCACCGAGACGAGATAGGGGCGCGGACGCTCCTGCGGCCACACTTCCTCGATCGCCGCCGTCCGCCCGGCGCAGGTCGAGTGGTAGTACGCCTCGATGGGTTCGCCGCCGTAGGCGAGGATCTCGCCCGCCGTCTCCCGCACGGCGCGGGAGACGGGGTCGTGCTCCGCCTCCACCCCGCCGTAGACCTGGTCCTGCGTCGAGGCATAGACGTCGAAGCCGAGCGCGCTGCGGCGCCCTATGTACTTGACCGCGTAAGTCCGCGCGGCGACCGCCTGCGCCTTGGCGGCCTCGAGCAGCTCCGGCCCTACCTTCCCGATCTCCCGCGGCACCACGCCGAGGAGATACTCCTCCATGTCGACCCGGTTGATGGCGGTGACCTTCCCGGGTCCGGAGCGCCGCACCAGGGCGCTGCCGCGGTACGGCTTTCCGCCGATGTCGAGCGTCGCGCCTTCCGTTGGTCGGACGAGGAGGAGGGCAGCCGGGGTGTTCACGGCCGAGCCTCCGACGCTCACGCTCAGGCCTCCGCTGGCGCCGGCGGTGACCACCGCCGTCTCCCCGGGGCCCGTCCGGCGGACGACGGCGTCGCTCTCCGCAGCCACGATTTCGAGCCCCCCCGCCCCGGAGAGCTCCACGCGCAGGGCATCGACCATGAGGCCCACCCGGAGGTCGGGCTCGCGGGCGGGAAGGCCGCCGGGGCCGATGGCGGGAGGCGCGGCCGACCTGGGGACGCAGGCCCCCAGCGCGAGCGCCGCGAGCGCGGCCAGGGAGCTACGCCAGCGCGGCGCGGAGCGCCTCCCCCGCCCGCCCGATCGTCTCTTCGATATCGGCATTCGTGTGTGCGGTGGACATGAAGCCCGCCTCGAAGGCCGAGGGTGCGAAGAAGACCCCCCGCTCGAGGCAGCCACGGAAGTAGCGCCGGAAGAGCTCCACGTCGCTCCGCTGCGCCCCGGCGAAGTCCGTCACCGGAGAGGCCGCGAAGAAGATCCCCCACATCGAGCCGAGGCTCCCGCCGGCGGCGGCCACGCCCAGCTCGCTCGCGTTGGCCAGGAGCCCCTCGACCAGCCGCCCCGTGCGCCGCTCCAGCTCCGGGTAGGGATCCGTCTCCCGGAGGAGGCGCAGCTGCGCGAGACCGGCGGCCGTGGCCAGAGGGTTTCCGGAGAGCGTTCCCGCCTGGTAGATGGGACCCAGGGGCGCGACCCGCTGCATGATGTCCCGTCGACCGCCGTAGGCGCCGACGGGGAGGCCCCCGCCGATCACCTTCCCCAGCGTCGTGAGGTCGGGCCGGACACCGAAGCGCTCCTGGGCTCCACCGCGGGCGACCCGGAAGCCGGTCATCACCTCGTCGAACACGAGAAGCGCTCCGTCCTCCTCGGTCAGGCGGCGCAGGCCGGGAAGGAAGTCCGCCGCCGGGGGGATGAATCCGCCGTTCCCCACCACCGGCTCCACGATGACCGCCGCGATCCGGCCGCGATGCACCTGGAAGATCTGCGCCAGTGCGCCGAGATCGTTGAAGGGGGCGGTGAGGGTGAGCCGCGACAGCTCCTCCGGCACCCCGGGCGAGTTCGGGAGGCCGAAGGTGGCGACGCCGGAGCCGGCCTTCACCAGGAAGGAGTCGCCGTGGCCGTGGTAGCACCCCTCGAACTTCACCAGGAGGTCGCGCCCGGTGAAACCGCGCGCCACGCGGAGAGCCGACATCGTGGCCTCGGTCCCGCTGTTCACCAGGCGGAGCATTTCCATGCTGGGGACGAAGTCGCGCACCAGCTCGGCGAGCTCGATTTCGGCAGCGGTCGGCGCGCCGTAGGAGGTGCCCCGCCCCGCAGCTCGGCGCACCGCCTCCACCACCGCGGGGTGGGCATGCCCGAAGATGAGCGGGCCCCAGGAGAGCACGTAGTCGATGTACTCGTTCCCATCCTCGTCCCAGAGGCGCGCGCCCTCCGCCCGGGAGACGAAGAAGGGCTCCCCGCCGACGGCGCGGAAGGCACGCACGGGGGAGTTCACGCCGCCGGGAATGACCTCGGCGGCGCGCTGGAAAAGCTCGGCGGACCTCTTTCGCTCGGGCATCGGGAGAAGTGGAAGGACCGCGGGGAGATTCGCCTACGATCGGAAGTTTCCGAACTGCAGCTCCAGGCCGAAATCCTCCTGCTTGAGCATTGAGATCACCGCCTGCAGCTCGTCGATCGAGGGGGATTGCACGCGCACCTGGTCGTCCTGGATCTGCGCCTGGACCTTCTTGAAGCCGCCGTTCTTGATCGCCTTGACGATCTCCTTCCCCTTCTCGGAGGAGATCCCCTGCTGGAGCGTCACCACCTGCCGCGCCTTGCCGGCGGAGGCGGATTCGACCGTCCCGTAGTCGAGATTGCGGATCGGGACGCCGCGCTTGATCAGCTTCGACTGGAGAACATCCACCAGCGCCTTGAGCTTGTACTCGTCGTCGGCGAGCAGGGTGAGGGTTCCGTTCTCCTTGCTGAAATCGATCTCGGCGGTGGAGCCCTTGAAGTCGTACCGCTGCGAGATCTCCTTGTCGGCCTGGTTGACGGCGTTGTCGACCTCCTGGAGGTCGATCGTCGAGGTTACGTCGAAGGTCGAGGTCTTTGCCATGCTCGCGCACCGGACTGGGGTGGATCCTGCGTCGGGCGGGGAATGTACCCCGGGTGCGGGCGGCGGGGCAAGCACGGAAAAGGGGCGGGCCGGAAGGTCCGCCCCGCCGTCCGATCTCCGGCCAGAAGCCGGCTCACTGGGAGAAGATCTGCGCGCCCGGAGGCGGGGTGAAGCGGAAGAGCGCGTCGCCCAGGGCGACGTTCGGGCGGAGCCCGTTCAGGTCGAGCAGGCGCACCGACTCGTTCTCCTCGACGATCTCGAAGCGGCGCACCAGCGCGTCCTCACGGTCCACCCAGATCCGCACCCGCCGGTAGCCCGAGGCACCTTTGGGGGTGAGCACCACCACCTGCGCCGGGCGGCCGTCCACGCTCTCCACGGGACCGAGGACGGCGTCGTAGCGCTCGGTCGGGTTGCTGAGGAACTCCCGCTGGAGGTCCATCTGCCGCGAGCCGTCGCCGACGGAGGCGCGGATGACCTGCTTCGGGTCGGCGCTCGGGTAGTACATCCAGAAGTAGCTGCCGTCGGCGACCACGATGTCGCCCTCGGGCTCGGAGAACTTCATCAGGAAGCGGTCGGGGCGCCGGATGTAGAGCTTCCCGCGGCTGTGCTGGGTGCTCTCCAGCAGCGGCACCGTCACCGACTGGACGAAGTCGGCCTCCAGGGAGCGGACGGCGTCGTACGCTCGCTCCGCGCGCCCCAGGACGGCCGCCGCGGCGGCGGTCTCCGCGGGGGGCGCCGGAGCCATCGTGGCGCGCTCCGCCGCCGGAGCGGACGCCGCGGGGCGCGGGGCGGGCCCGCTCCTGGCCGCCAGCTCCTCGGCGCCGGCGCCTGGCGCGGGCACCGGCTCCCCTTCCGGGGGAGCCGCGGCGTACGCCCCGGCGTCCGAGTCGGAAGTCTCCGCGGCCGGGGCGGGCAGGGGGGTCCGCTCCCGCGCCGCCGGGTCCGCGTCTCCGCAGGCCGCCACGGCGAGAGCACCCAGCAGGGCGATGTATGTCGAAGCTTTATGCATCGGTTCCGTCTCCGGTACGGGGTCGCCCGGATGGTACCCGTCCGGCGGCGGCGCCGTTCCCCCCGAAGAACCTCCGGCGAGCGCGATCGTCGCGGCGAGAAGGGCCGGCGTGCGCCTGGCCACCCGGAAGCCGGCCAGCTCTTCCGGATCCTCCGCAAGGCGGGATTCACGAGCTGGCGCGGCGACCGGCGCTGGTTCAAGCAGTCGACCGCGAAGTTTCCGCCGTCGACCGGAGGACCGTTGCCCGGTGCGCGGAAGCTTGCATCGGGGGCCGTTGCCACAGGATCGCCGCCGAGGGCGTGTGCCGCTGTCCGGACGCCCGAGGGGCGCCGTCGGCAGAGCTCAGGTCTCCTCCCCGAAGAAGAGAACGTGGCGGATCAGGTCCTTGCCCTCGGCCCGTCCACCGAGCGATCCGGTCAGCACTCCCATGGCCGAGAGGAAGAGGCCCAGCTTCACGTGGTCCAGGGTACGGACGGCGGGATCCACCGTGGGCCAGGTCTCCATCAGCTTCGCCGGGAAGATGGTCACAGTCCCCGCGTACGACACCAGCAGAAAGAGCACGTAGAGCACCGACATGGTAGCGAACAGGCTCAGCGCGGTCGCGGCCCGCATGGTGACCGAGGACTCGCTGAGCGCGCCGCTGCGCGTGGAAATCGCTCCGATGGAGAAGGCCCGGTACAGGACCCCCGTCGCGGCCGCCACCGAGAGCAGCGCGAAGAGGACGAGCTGGTACAGCTCCACGGTGCTCGCGACGTCCCAGATCTCCTGTGAGAAGAAGAGCACGATCATCACCGAAAGGGCGGCCGCGATCATGGCCGGCAGCAGGGTGACGAGGCGGAGCGGGTTGGCCCGAACCACCGCCCGGGTGATGCGTGCCCGGTTATCGAAGAGGGTGCGGACGGCGAAGCGCCATGGCCCGTGCGAGATCACGGCGTCGCGCGCCTCGCGCGGCAGACCCCGCCGCATCCGGGCGAGCTGCGCCGGGGTGAGATCCGTCATGCCATCGAGATCATCCGCGGTGGCGAGGTCGTACATGACGTTGGAGGAATCCGGATGGTGGCCGAGGTTCAGCAGGTGGCCGAACACGTGGAGCATCAGTGCGGCCAGGCGACGCGCCCGGATTTCCTCCTCGTCGGGCGCGCCCCAGTGCTCCGGGGCGAGCCGCTTGGTCGAGAGGATCGCGATGTTCGCGAGCGGGCTGGAGAGGGCCAGCACGTACGGCTTGCTCGTGGCGGCGAGGTCGACCTCGGTGACCAGCAGCAGGAAGGAGAAGCGGCGCTCCACGTGCTCGGCGAAGCCGATCTGGAGAAAGTCGAGGGGAGAGTATGCCCCCGCCCGCGGCGCGAGGTGCGGACCCCGGAGGGTCGCGAGGTCGATGCGGAGATCGATCTCTCCCTCCTCGAGGGTGCGCTCGACGAGGCGGACGGCTTCCGCGACCACGGCGCTGAACTCGGGTGCCTGCTCTTCCACCGGCACGGACATGACTCCGATCGACCGCTGCATCGCTCTACCTTCTCCGGGTTCGGGACACCCGCTGGACCGCGTCGCCTCGACTCCGGAGGGTGGTGCCTCGAAGATCGACCCGCGGCCACTCCGCCGCGCCACGTGGCTCTTCGTTCAGTCCTCGGGATACACCTGGTCGAGCTGGACGAGGTCCATGAGCACGTCGCGCGGCTTCGAGCCGTCGGGGGGGCCGAGGACGCCGGCATGGTGGAGCTGGTCGATGATGCGCGCCGCGCGGCCGTAGCCGATGCGCAGGCGCCGCTGCAGCAGTGAGGTCGATCCGCCCTGGTGCTGGATGCAGAGCCGGGCCGCCTCGTGGAAGAGCTTATCGCGGTCCTCCAGCGCCTCGTCCGCCGCGTCCGAGTCGCCCGAGTCGCCCTCCATCGAGCGGACGACCTCGAGGATGTCCTCCTCGTCCTCGGGAGCGCGCCCCTCGGCGAGCGCCTCCTCGCGGCGGCGCGCCGTCTCGTCGCGGTACCAGCCCATGAGCCGCTCCGTCTCCTCGGTGGAGAGGAAGGCCCCCTGGCAGCGGACCGGGTCGCTCAGCCCCGGCGGGAGGAAGAGCATGTCTCCGTTGCCGAGCAGGTTGTCGGCCCCGTTCTGGTCGAGGATGGTGCGCGAGTCCACCTTCGACGAGACGCGGAAGGCGATGCGGCTCGGGAAGTTGGCCTTGATGAGGCCGGTGATCACGTTCACCGACGGCCGCTGCGTCGCCAGGATCAGGTGGATCCCGATCGCCCGCGACTTCTGCGCGAGAAGCGCCAGCGGCTTCTCCACCTCCCCCTGCACCGTCATCATCAGGTCCGCCAGCTCGTCGATGATGAGGACGATGTAGGGAAGCGGCCCTGCCCGGTGGATCCACCGGTCCGGATCCCCCTCCTCCCCGTCGGGATCGGGCGAGCGCATCGTCTGGCCGCTCTCCACCCGCTTGTTGAAGTCTTGGAGGTTGCGGACCCCGTTGGCGGAGAGGAGCGCGTAGCGGCGCTCCATCTCGAGCACCGCCCACTTCAGGACCCCCGCCGCCTCGCTGTTGTCGGTGACCACCGGGTGACGGAGGTGCGGGAGGTCGTTGTACATGCTCAGCTCCACCATCTTCGGGTCCACCATGAGCAGCCGCAGCGAGCGCGGCGAGTGCCGGTAGACCAGGGAGGCGACGATGGTGTTGACGCACACCGACTTGCCCGAGCCGGTGGCGCCGGCGATCAGCAGGTGCGGCATCTTCGCGAGATCCGCCACGTAGGGACGGCCCGCGATGTCCTTGCCGAGGGCGAGCGGAAGCTGCGCCTTGCTGCCCCGGAACGAGGGCGATTCGATCACCTCCCGGAAGAAGACCATCTCCGGCTCCGGGTTGGGGACCTCGACCCCCACGGCCCCCTTCCCCGGGATGGGCGCCACGATGCGCACGGAGGGCGCCCGCAGCGCGAGCGCGAGGTCGGCGTCGAGGTTGGCGATGCGCGCCACCTTGACTCCGGGCGCCGGGCTCACCTCGAACTGCGTGACCACCGGACCGGTCGTCACGCCGACGATCTCGCCGGAAATCTTGAAGGTGCCGAGCTTCTCGATCAGCACCTGCCCCAGATGGTCCAGGGTGCGGCGGTTCTGCTGCTCGTCGCGCGGCGGCGGGGCGCTGAGGAGCGCCGTGGCAGGCAGCTCGGTCGCGCCGAGATCGCCGGTGTCCTCACCCACCACCTCGTTCGCCGGCTCGCCGGCCTCGCGCGCCGGCTTCCGCGACCGCGAGGGGAGGCCGGGCACGGGAGCCGCCGCGGTTCCCACCTCCGGCTCGAGGCGCGGAAGGGAGGCGTCCGGGCGCGCGTCCTGCTCCGGCAGGGTGTCCTCCCCGGCGAAGACCTCTTCGATCTCCCAGGCTCGGTAGTCCTCTTCGCCGCCGGTCCCCCCCCCCCGATCCCTCTCTTCCCGGCGGAGGCGGGCGGCGCGCTCGGCGAAGGGGCGCGGCAGGCGGGCCGATACGCTGGCGATCCCGGCGACGGCGCGGCGTGTCCCCATCCAGGCCAGCACCCCGCCGCCAGCCATGCTGCGCAGCGGGTTCCAACCCAGCGTGGCGACGCAGAGCGCGGCGAAGAGGAAGGAGACGAGCAGCCCCGCGCCCAGCCAGCCGAACCCGGCCGTCAGCGGCCTACCGAGAGCGTCTCCCAGCCATCCGGCGGCCTGGGGCACCGGTCCCAGCGGCCGCGAGAAGGCGAAGATGCCGGTCGGCACCAGGAGGAATACGCCGGTCAGGAGCGCGGTCCAGCGGAGGGCGGCCTCCCTCGTGAGCCGGTCGAGGGCCGCGGCGGCCCATACCGCCGGGAGGAGCGGGAGGAGGAGCGCCGGCGCCCCGAAGAAGGCCCACGCCGCCTCGGAGATCAGCCCGCCCGCGTTGCCCACGATGTTTCCCGTGGGGAACAGGCGCATCCCCGCCGGCCCGAAGGTGCGCGGAGGGACGAAGCTGAGCAGGAGGAGGACGGAAAGGGCGAGCAGCGCCAGCGCCCATAGCTCGCGCTGCGGGCGCCCGTCCGCCGGCCTGGAGGTGCCGCGTTTGCTCACTTCCGAACTGCTGGGGAACAGAGAACAGGGAACAGGGAACAGGATTGCACCGCCCCGGTTCCCCAGAAAGTAACGGATCGCCGGGAGGAAATCATGAGCCGACCGAGGTCGGCGCGAGCGTGATGTTGCGTTCGTGGAGGATCGGGAGGACGTCGTGGAGGTCGACCTGCGCGCAGAACGGCAGATCCTCCTCGAGGCCCGCCTCGACGATCGCGCGGCCGCCGAGGGTCGAGCGGAAGAGTTCCACCCCCGTGCCGAACTCGCGAACCAGTGCGACCGCCGCGCGCGCGGCGTCGTTGAGCCTCCACGTCCCCTCCCGAGCATCCATCACGCGCTGGGCGAGGAGCCCGGCGCAGGCGACATCCTCCAGCGCGAACTGCCGCTCCCGTCCCGAGCAGACCAGGACCGGGTCGGCTCCGCCACGCACCAGCTCGTCCACGACGGCGCTCAGGTTGAGGAAGGCGCCGACATAGGCCCGCGCAGCACCTCCGGTGAGCCCCATCACGTTCGTGCCGTTGGTGGTGCTCATCACCACCGTCTTACCCGCCACCCGCTCCCTGGAGAACTCGCGCGGGGAGTTGCCGAGATCGAACCCCTCGATGGGGAGGCACTTCCGTTCTCCGGCCAGGAGGACCTCCTCGCGACCGAAGGTATTGGCCAGGCGCAGCGCGTCCTCGATGGACGCCACCGGGTATACGGATTTGGCGCCCGCGCTCAGCGCCTGCACGATGGTGCTGCTCGCACGAAGGACGTCGATGACCACCACCGTCCGGTCCGTGAGATCCGAGGCCGACACCTCCCCGGGCGTGAAGAACACATCCAATCTCATTCAGGCCTTGCTCTTCTCGATGACCATGCGCTCCAGGAACTTCGTGTCGATGTCCCCCGCCACGAACTCGGGATGGTCCAACACCTGGAGGAGGAACGGAATCGTCGTATGCACACCCTCGAGCACGAAGGAGGAGAGGGCGTTGCGCATGCGGGCGAGGGCCTCCTCCCGCGAGCTCCCGTGGACGATGACCTTCGCCAGAAGCGAATCGTAGAACGGCGGCACCCGGTACCCGGCGTAGACGTGCGTGTCGAGGCGCACCCCGGGACCTCCCGGAGGGTGGTAGATGGTGATCGCCCCGGGCGAGGGGGCGAAGTTCCGCTCCGGGTCCTCGGCGTTGATGCGGCACTCGATGGCGTGCCCGCGCAGCTCCAGAGGATCCGACACGGTGAGCGGGAGCCCGGCGGCGGTGCGGATCTGCTCCTTCACCAGGTCGTACCCCGTCACCATCTCGGTGACCGGATGCTCCACCTGGATCCGGGTGTTCATCTCCATGAAGTAGTAGGAGCCGTCCTCGTTGAGGAGCATCTCGATGGTGCCGGCTCCCACGTACTCGATCGCCTTCGCGCCCCGCACCGCGGCGTCGCCCATCTCCGCCCGCAGCTCGGGGGTCAGGGCGGGCGAGGGGGACTCCTCGATGAGCTTCTGGTGCCGCCGCTGCACCGAGCAGTCGCGCTCCCCCAGGTGCACCACGCGCCCATGCTGGTCGCCCAGGATCTGGAACTCGATGTGGCGCGGGCGGGCGAGGTACTTCTCGATGTAGACGCTCTCGTCGCCGAAGGCGGCGCTCGCTTCGTTGCGCGCCATGGAGAACTGCTTGTCGAAGTCGCCGGCGTCCTGTGCAACCCGCATCCCCTTCCCGCCCCCGCCGGCGGAGGCCTTGATGAGCACCGGAAAGCCGATGTCGCGCGCGGCGGCCAGCGCTTCCTCCGGATCGGAGAGGATGTCGGTGCCGGGAACGATCGGGACGCCGACCTCGAGCATGGTGCGGCGTGCGGCCGCCTTGTCGCCCATCAGGCGGATCTGCTGCGGCGTGGGACCAATGAAGGTGATCTCACTGCGCTCGCAGATCTCGGAGAACTCGGCGTTCTCGGCGAGGAAGCCGTACCCCGGGTGGATGGCGTCCGCGCCGGTGATCTCGGCCGCCGCGATGATCCGGGGGATGTTGAGGTAGCTCTCCCGCGCCGGCGGCGGACCGATGCACACGTCCTCGTCGGCGAAGCGCACGTGCAGGGACTCCCGGTCGGCCTCGGAATAGACCGCGACCGTACGGATCCCCAGCTCCTTGCACGCGCGGATCACCCGCAGCGCGATCTCGCCGCGGTTGGCGATCAGGACCTTGCGGAACATGTCAGCGCTCCCTGCGGCCGATGGACGCGTCGAGGGTCAGGTCCGAGGACGCCTCGATCCCGGAGGCGCGGAGCTGGAATTCCGAGGGATGGGTCGCGTGGTTCAGCGCCGCTTCCTGAGTGATCAGGCCACGCCGGTAGAGGTCCATGAGGCTCTGGTCGAAGGTCTGCATGCCGTACTGGTTGCGCCCCTCCGCGATCAGATCCCGGAGAGTGTGGAGCAGATCGCCCTGGCGGATCCGATCGGAGACGGCGGCGGTGAGAAGCAGGATCTCCACCGCGGGGACGCGGCCCTTCCCGTCGGCTCGCGGGATGAGCCGCATCGAGACGATGGCGCGAAGCGAATCGGCCAGCAGCCCCCGGATCTCGGCGTGCTGGTGCGGCGGAAAGAACGAGATCACCCGGCTGATGGTCTGGCTCGCGTCGGTCGTGTGCAGCGTCGACATCACCGTGTGGCCGGTGTTCGCCGCCTTCAGCACCGTTTCCATCGAGATCCGATCGCGGATCTCCCCCAGCATCACCACGTCGGGGTCCTGCCGCAGCACGTGGCGGAGCGCCTCGTTGAACGAGAGCGTGTCGGTCCCGACCTCGCGCTGACTGATGAGCGACCGGTGGTCGCGGTGCAGGAACTCGATCGGATCCTCGATGGTCACGATGTTGACCGAGCGATGATCGTTGAGCTGGCGCAGCATGGCCGCGAGCGTCGTGGACTTCCCGCTCCCCGTGACGCCCGTCACCAAGATCATCCCGCGCGGAGAGAGCGCGATCTCCTCCAGGACGGGGGGAAGCATCAGGTCGCGCAGCGTGGGAATCTCGACGGGAATCGCCCGGAAGACGAAGCCCAACGTGCCGCGCTGCTGGAAGAGGTTGACGCGGAAGCGCCCCAGCCCCTGCACGCCGATGGCGAAGTCCAGCTCCTTCTGCTCCGCCAGATCCTCTCGCTGCCGGGGGCTGAGGATCTGCTCGGCGCATCCCTCGGCATCCTCGGAGCGGATGACCGCGAGGTCCGTCCCGACGAGGGTACCGTCGACGCGGAGCACCGGCGGCCGCCCGACCTTGAGGTGCAGGTCGGACGCGCCCTGGCGGACCATCTCCTCCAGGGCGCGGCGCAGCCGGAACTCGGACTCTTCGCCTGCCGGCGGCCCCGCCGGCCCGCTCTCCGCCGTCATCGCCCGCGCATCGACGTTCACGCCTGCGGCTCGATGCGGAAGAGGACCTGGCCGTACTCCACCGGCTCCGCGTTCTCGACGCAGATCTCGCGGATGGTGCCGGATACCTCCGACTCCAGCTCGTTCATCAGCTTCATCGCCTCGAGGATACAGAGGGTCTGCCCCTTGACGACGCGCGAGCCGGACTCGACGTAGGAAGGGGCCTCCGGGGCGGGGGCGCGGTAGAAGGTCCCGACCATCGGCGACTTGATCTCGAGGAGATTGCTCTTCGGCGCGGGAGCGGCTTCGGCGGCCGGGGCGGGGGCCTCCACGGCGGGGGCCGGCGCGGCCGCGGCCTGCACCGGAGCGTGCAGGAGGGGCCCCGCCGGGCCCGGCGGGGCCGTCTTCGCGATCCGGATCCTCGTCCCGCCGCGCGACACCTCCAGGGAGTCGATCCCGCTCTCGTCCACGGCGGCGATCAGCCCGCGCAGGAAGTCGAGATCCACGATCTGCTGCCGGTGGTCGCGCAGCCGATCGCCGGCTCCGGATGGCGCGGCGGACGGCTCCTCCCGCGGCCGCTCCGCGTTCTTCGAGACTTTCGGATTCATCGGCTCACGCGCTCGAGGTACTTGTCTTCGCGCCGATCGACGCGGACCATGTCTCCCTCATTCAGGAAGAGCGGGACCTGGACGATCGCCCCGGTCTCCAGCTTGGCCGGCTTGGTGCCCCCCTGCGCGGTGTCGCCCCGCACGCCGGGGTCGGTCTCGGTGATCGCCAGCTCCACGAAGTAGGGGAGCTCGACGTTGATGACCCTGTCGTCGTGGACCAGGCCGGTGCACTCCATGTTCTCCTTCAGGTATTTCAGCTGGTCGGCCCCGATGACGTCCTCGCCGAGGGGGATCATCTCGAAGGTCTGCTGGTCCATGAAGTAGTAGAGGTGCCCGTCGTTGTAGCTGTACTGGATGGGGCGGTGCTCGAGCCGGACCTCGTCGATCTTTTCGCCGGCGCGGAAGGTCTTGTCGAGGACGCTCCCGCTGAGGACGTTGCGGAGCTTCGTCCGCACCACCGTGTTTCCCTTGCCGGGCTTGTGGTGCTGGAAGAAGATGATGGTGAAGAGCGTCCCGTCGAGGTCGATCACCATCCCGTTGCGAAAGTCGGCGGTCGTCGCCACTGAGTTCTCCCTTGATTTCTGTGCCGGGTCCGCGGCGGGCGTGGCCCGTAGGGGCGCGCCCGCGCGCCGGGGGTTTCAGGCGGAGCTTCCGCCAGCCGGCCGCAAGTGAGCGGCCAGGGCGCGGAGCGCCAGAAGATAGCTTTCGGCTCCGAATCCGGCGACCATCCCGATCGCCCGGTCCGACAGCACCGAGTGGTGCCGGAACGGTTCGCGCGCGAACACGTTCGACAGGTGGACCTCCACGAACGGGCGGCCGACTCCCAGCAGCGCATCCCGCAGCGCGATGCTGGTGTGCGTGTACGCGCCCGCGTTCACCAGGAAGCCCGCGACTTCCGGCCCCACCCGTTGTACGTGGTCGACCAGCGCCCCCTCGCCGTTCGACTGGAAGGAGGCCACCTCCACCCCCAGCTCCTCCCCGAGCGCCGCGAGCGCCCGATCCACGTCGGCCAGCGTGGCCCGACCGTAGACGTCGGGCTCACGCTGGCCGAGGAGGTTCAGGTTGGGACCGTGGACGACGGCGACCCTCACCGCTTCAGGCTGCGAAGCCATGCCTGGAAGGATTCGAGGTCGTCGTCGTCTTCTCCCGCACTGGGCGTGAGGGTCGCCGGCGGGGCGGTCTCTCGCGCGCGCTCACCGCCGCCGGGCCCCTCCACCCGCTCCGGCGACCCGCCGAGCGGCTGCTCGTGCGAGAGGAGCGCTTCGCGCTCGCGCTCATCATCCTCCTCCTCCTCGAGGCGGAAGACGCCGTCCGCCGCAGTCGCCGTTCCGCCGGAGCGGGGGGCGCCGGGGCGCCAGGCCGCCAGCTCCGAGAGAAAGGCGGCGATCGTCGGCCCCGCCTCCGGCTCGAGCGCGAAGGCGGTCGAGGAGTCGTCCCCCTCGTCCTCGGGGCCGGCGAAGGGGGGCGCGGCATCCTCTTCCGGCTCCCCGGAGGGCGCGACCGGGAGCTCCCAGCCGGCGACCGGCATGTCCGGCGCGGCGAGGGGCGGCGGCTCGGTCCCCGCCGCCGACCTCTCCACCTCGGCGAGGCGCCGCTCCAGCGCGGGGTCGCCCCCGCGACGGCGGATCAGCTCCCGGTACACTTCGGCCGAACGATCATGGAGCCCCTGCCGGGCGTACAGCTCGGCGATGGTTTCGGTGACCAGCTCCGGGACGTCCTCCTCCAGCATCGGGAGGTCGTCCGCGTCCTCGACGGGTCCGTCCCCCGGCACGGGCTCCGAGTCCGCGGGCTGCAGGGAGGCGAGTCCGCGTCGTGCGTCGTCGTTCATCGGGTCCGCCGCGATCAGTTCCCGATACCAGCGCTCCGCCTCCTCGGCGCGTCCGGCGCCGAGCGCGATCTCGCCCAGGGAGCGGAGGGCGATCAGGTTCTGGGGGTCGAGGGAGAGGACGTAGCGGAACTCCTCGGCCGCCTCGTCGGCGGCGCCGCGCTCCGCCAGGCACCGGCCGAGCACGATGTGCGCACTCAGGTACTCGGGGTGCCACTGGAGACCATCCCGCAACAGCGATTCGGCCGACTTCAGCCAGCCGATTCTGCGGTAAGTGTTGGCCAGGGGGACAAAGTACCGGCCCTCGGGGTTCTCCGCGTGTTTCCGCTCGAGCTTCGCGATCTCGGTCTGAAGCTCGGAGGGAGTCTCTGCCATGCTCTCGTCCGCACGAGGGGAGGGGTCGGTGAGGCCGGTTGAAGGAGATCAACTTACGTGGCCCCGTGTCCGGATGTCAACCGAGCGGCCGGCCTCCCCGCCGCGCGCGCGGCCGCCTCCGCGAGCCCCCGGGAACCTCTCCGGGGGCGGCCGAGTACCGTTTCCGGAGCCGTGCGGGGCGTTCCCCTCGGCTTGCGCGTGCGTCAGGGGATAAGTATCTTTTTCGGTTTGCTTTTCCCAACCAACGACCGCATACCCGTTCACGGACGGCTGTCCTCCGAGCTGGAGCAAGACCCGAACATGATGCAAGATCTGCGGGAAAAGACCAAGATCGTGATGATCGTGGTGGCGGTGGCGTTCGTCGCCCTCATGGTGTTCGAGTGGGGGATGGACATCTCCGGGCAGAGCGCCGGGCTCCAGGCTGGCGAGCTGGGCCGCGTGAACGGCGAGGCGATCTCGTACCAGGTCTACTCCGACGTCTACCAGCAGCTGTACCAGCAGGCGCAGCAGCAAGCCGGCGGGACGCTCTCCCGCGAGCAGATCCGGGAGGTCGAGGACGCCGCGTTCGACGAGGTCGTGAACCAGATGCTCCTGCAGCAGGAGCTACGGCGCCGGGGCATCCGAGTGACCGCCGCGGAGATCCAGCAGGCCGCGCAGTGGATGCCGCACCCGGCGCTGATGCAGAACGAGCTCTTCCTCACGGATGGGCAGTTCGACATCGCCAAGTACCAGCAGTTCCTCCGCAGCCCGGCCGCGAACCAGGACCTCCTCCTCCAGCTGGAGGCTTACTACCGTGACGTGCTGCCGCGCAACAAGCTGATCCGCCAGGTCACCGCGGGGATGTACCTCTCCGACGCGGAGCTCTGGCAGATGTTCCGCGACCGCACCGAGACGACCACCACCGACTACGTGGCGCTCTCGCTGTCACAGCTGGTGCCGGGCGAGGTGGAGGTGAGCGACGCGGAGATCCGGGGGTACTACGAGTCGAACCGGGACGAGTTCGAGCGCGCCGCGACCGCGCGCCTCAACCTGGCCTACCTCTCGAAGAGCTCCTCGGCCGAGGACAGCATCGCGGCGCTGCAGAAGGCCGAGTCGCTTCGCACGGAGATCGCGGACGGCGCCGATTTCGCCGAGGTCGCGCGGCGCGAATCGTCCGACGAGGGCTCGGCGGCGCAAGGCGGCGACCTGGGCCGCTTCGGCCGCGGCCAGATGGTGCCCGCCTTCGAGCAGGCTGCTTTCTCGCTCCCGGTCGGCGAGGTCTCCCAGCCGGTGCTCTCCCCCTTCGGTTATCACCTGATCCAGGTGCAGGAACGGCAGGGTGACACGGTGCAGGCGCGCCACATCCTCATCCCGACCTCCCCGTCGGAAGAGGCGTTGGACCGGCTGTACGCGCGGGCCGATTCGCTCGAGGACCTCGCCGAGCGCGCCGGCCTGCAGCGGGCGGCACGGGCCGCGCGGGCCACCGTTCGCGAGGGTGTCGTGGTCGCCGGGGACCAGGCGTTCGTGCCCGGGATCGGCTCGACGCTGGAGGCGGTCGAGTGGGCGGAGTCGGTAACCCGCGACCGGACCGGCGAGACGGTGAGCCAGCTCTTCGAGACGCCGCAGGCGCTCTACCTGGCGGAGCTGCAATCCTTCACGCCGGCGGGAACGATGACGCTGCAGGAGGCGACGCCGCAGATCCGCCGGCAGCTGATCGTGGAGAAGAAGGAGGACGCGGCGCGGCGGATCGGCGAGCAGCTCGTGACCGAGGTGCGCGGCGGCTCGAAGACCCTGGAGCAGGCGGCGCAGGAGCGCGGGCTGCAGGTGCAGACCACCGGACCCTTCTCGCGGATCGGCTTCAATCCGGTGTTCGGACAGGCGAACGCCGTGATCGGCGGGGCCTTCGGGACGCCGATCGGCAGGGTGAGCGACGTGGTCGAGTCGTCGGCCGGCCTCTTCGTCCTGCGCCCGGCCACCCGCACCGAGGCGGACCCGCAGCTCTTCGAGGCGCAGAAGGAGCAGCTCCGCTCCGCCGCGGTCTACCAGCTCCAGCAGCAGCAGGTCGCCCGCTGGATGCAGGCGCTTCGCGCGGGAGCCGACATCGATGACCGCCGCGAGGAGGTCCTCCGCGCCAACGCCAACGCCCCGCTGACGGCAATGTAGGACGAACTGCTACGGGCTACATGCTACGTGCGGGCGAGCCTCGGTGGCTCGCCCGCACGTAGCATGTAGCCCGTTCATCCGTTTACAGCCAGGCCCGCGCGCCGAGGAGCACGGCGAGGACGCCGACGAAGCTCAGCGCGTTCAGGTGGAAGACGAGGGGGCCGAGGGTGAGGCCGACGGCCACCAGGTCGAGCACGAGCGGACCGAAGGCAGCCGCCACGGAAGTCGTAAAGAACTCGCGGGCCGCGCTTTCCGGCATGAAGTGGACGGCGAGCTCCGTCAGCAGCGCACCCAGCACCAATCCGATCACGATCACCAGCAGGAGTCTTCCCACCCGCCGTCGGATGGCGACGTTCATGGATCCTCCGGAAGGAAACAGGAAAGCCGCTCTCAGCGGCGGCGCTCGACCGCGTACACGATGCTGTCTCGCAGCGCGCGCAGGGCGGGCCCGTCCGGCAGATCCCCCAGCGCCGCAGCCGCGCTCCGCGCGTAGGCGAGCGCCTTCGCCCTCGCATAATCCAAGCCGCCGTGCCGGCGCACCAGCTCCACCACGCGCGCGATCTCGGCGTCGTCCGGCTCCGGGTCGGCGAAGAGCCCGTCCACCACCGCCCGCTCCCCCGGTGAGAGCGCCGGGAGTACGGCGATGAGCGGCAACGTCACCTTGTGCTCGCGCAGGTCGAGGCCGGAGGGCTTTCCGATCACCGACTCGTCGGCCGTGTAGTCCAGGAGATCGTCCACGATCTGGAAGGCCATCCCCATCTCCCGGCCATAGCGCGCCAGGGAGGCCCGGAACTCGGCCTTCCCCGCGAGCGCTCCCAGTTCGCACGCCGCGGAGATGAGCGAGGCCGTCTTCGACTCGATGAGCAGCTCGTAGTCGCGCTCGTTGAACTCCAGCGCGTCGCAGGAGGCGAGCTGGCGCAGCTCGCCGACCGACATCGCGTTCGACGCGGCGGCCAGGATCCGCACCGGCTCGATGTCACCCAGGCGGCTGAGCTCGGCCACCGAGCGCGAGTAGAGGAAGTCGCCCATGATGATGGCGACCTGGTGGCTCCAGATCGCGTTCACGGTCGGCATCCCACGGCGCAGCACCGAGTGGTCCACCGCGTCGTCGTGGACGAGCGTGGCGAGGTGGATCAGCTCCACCACCGCCGCGAGCGTCTCCGCTTCCGTGCGCGGCGAGCCGCCCACCTCGCTGCACAGCAGAAGCAGCCCCGGCCGGAAAAGCTTGCCGCGGACCTGGAGAAGGTACTCGTTGATCTCGGCCACGTTCTCGAAGTCCGAGACGACGATCCTGCGGAACTCGTTGACGACGCGATCCAGCCGGTCCGCGATCGGCGCCTGGATCTCGGAGAGTTTCGGGGGTGCGGCTCGAAGCATCGGCGGTCCACGGGGATTCTGGAAGGGAAAACGGGTGGGCAAGCTAACCGGGCCGCAATCCCCTGTCAAAGGCTCACCCCGAGGGGCGGTCCATCCGGGAGCGCGAGGCCTCCTCGTTCCCCGAATCGAGCTCCAGGACATGCCGGAAGACCTCGCGCGAGAGTCGAGGCGGTTTCATCGGGATGGGATGGGAGCGGCGGAGCATGGCGGCCGCGCGGCGCGAGGGACGATCCGCTTCGCTGCACAGGGCGGGATCGGGACCGGCAGCGGAGGCGCTTCGCCCGGAAAGATAACGCGGGCCGGAGGGGGCAACAAGCGACGACGGCCGATCTTCCGCCGATGCGGGAGGCGGCGAACGGCGGCTCAGAGAACGCGCGTCCCCGCCTTCCAGACGGCGCGGCAGAGGTTCGCCCCCATGCGGTAGGGGAGCTCCGCGACCTCCGTCGCCCGCCAGAGGACGAGGTCGGCGGGAGCACCCGGTCGGATCGTCCCCTCCCCCGCGCCGAGCCGCAGCGCCGCCGCCCCGCCCGCCGTGGCGGCCCGCAGCGCCTCCGCAGGAGACATCCCCATCTGCGAGCAGGCGGCGGTCATCACCAGGGGAAGGCTGGGGGTGGGCGAAGAGCCGGGGTTGAAGTCCGTGGCCAGCGCGACGCGAGCGCCCGCGTCGAGCAGCGCGCGGGCGGGCGCGAAGTGGCGGCGCCCCAGAAAGAAGAGGGTGGCGGGGAGGAGGGTCGCGACCGTAGCGGAGCCCGCCAATGCGGCCACGCCGGCCTCGGAGACGGCCCCCAGGTGGTCGGCCGAGGCCGCGTCGAGCTCCACCGCCAGCTCCGCCCCGCCGCTCCCTTCCAGCTCGTCGGCGTGCAGCTTCGGCGTCAGCCCGTGAGCGAGGCCGGCGCGCAGAATGCGCTCGCTCTCCGCGCCGTCGAAGATGCCGGGCTCCATGAAGACGTCGCAGAACCGGGCCAGCCCTTGCTCCGCGACGGCGGGGATCGTCTCCTCCACCAGGAGGTCCACGAAGGCGGCGCGGCGATCGCCGTACTCCGGCGGGACCTCGTGCGCACCCAGGAAGGTGGGAACGAGGGAGACCGGCTGCAGCTCCGTGAGCCGCCGGATCGCGCGGAGGGTCTTGAGCTCGTCGGCGGTGGAGAGGCCGTAGCCGCTCTTCACCTCGGCGGTGGTCGTGCCGGCCTCCAGCATCTCGCGCAGCCGGGGGAGGGCGAGCTCGACCAGCTCGTCCTCGGAGCGGCCCCGGAGGTCGCGCACGGAGGCAAGGATGCCTCCGCCCCGCCGGGCGATCTCCATGTAGGGGACGCCGCTCGAACGAAGCGCGTACTCGTCGGCGCGCCAGCGTCCGAAGACGGCGTGCGTATGCGAGTCCACGAGACCCGGGGTGAGAAGCCCGCCCCCGCAATCCACCTGAGCGGCCTCTGGGAAGCGGGCGCGCAGCTCTCCCTCCGGCCCCACCGCCACCACGCGAGCGTCCGTCACCGCGACCGCGACGCCGTCCGCCCCACCGGCCGGATCCACCCCCGCCGAGGCGCGAGGCGGGCCCGTGCAGCTCGCCACCACCGCCGCTCCCGCGAAGATCGTCGTGCCGTGCATCAAGGCATGCTCCTGGCGAAAGAGTGCGGGAGGGCTTTCAGCTAACGGCTATCGGCGATCAGTCTCCGGATCCGAAGATGGATCGTTCCTTCCCGGTCCAGGACGATCTGCCGACCTGAACCGCCGCCGTTTGCTGCGCCGTCGAGTAATGCCGATAGCGGCCGTTCCTGCCTGCACCCGCGCCTGCCCCACTACGGCGTCTTCGTGCAGCGGCTGAACCGCCTGCAGGGCCTGCTTCCCCCGCTCGTCCTCGACCCCTGATCGAGTCAGCACGCCGCACGTCGCGTTCGGCACTAATTCCCTTCCAGGATCGCGACCGGGAAGTTGCGCAGGAGGTCGGCGATCGGCAGCCGCGCGCCGTCGGAGGCGGGGGCGGCCCGGATCTCCTCGCCGTCCAGGAGGTTCCGCAGCGGGCCCGAGAGGAGCTCTCCGGGGAGCTGAAGGTGCGTGTCGTCCCACACCTGGGGACGGGGGAGGGGTCCGCCCTCGGCTTCCAGCAGTGTCGCCCAGAGGCGAGGCGCGACCACGATCGCCGTTCTCGCAGCATGGCGGCGGGCGAAGGCCACCACGTGCTCCGCCCGACGCCCGTCGGCGCTCAGCGGCACGTAGTCGCCGCGCAGGAAGAGCTCCGGGTCCCGGCGCCGCAGGTGCAGCGCGACCCGCGTCAGGTAGAGCTTCGCCCTCCCGTCTCTCCAGTTCTCCACCAGCTCCCGGGCGAGCTCCCGCCGCGAACTCCCCTCCGCGCGCTCCTCCATCTCCCGTGCCAGGGTCCGCCGCAGCTCGTAGTCCACCGGCCGCCGGTTGTCCGGGTCCACCAGGCTGAGGTCCCACATCTCCTGCCCCTGGTACACGTCGGGGACGCCCGGACAGGTGAGTTTGATCGCCGTCTGCGAGAGCGAGTTGAGCATCCCGAGGCAAGCCACCTCGGCCTGAAAGGGGAGCAGGTCCGCAAAGAAGGGGTTCTGCGCGCCCGGGTCGTCGGCATCCGGATCGTGATCCAGGATCGCCGCGATGAACTCCCGCAGCGCCGAATCGTACTCCTCGTTCGGGTTGATCCAGCTGGTGTGCACTTTCGCCTCGCGCGTCGCCTTCTCCATGTACGCCTGGATCCTCTGCACGAAGTTCCGGTGCCCCGCGGCGTCGAGCCGCTCCAGCGGCCACGCCCCCACGAGCGTCTGGTAGAGGAGGTACTCGTCGTTCAGATCGGGGTAGAGCTCGCCGTTCTCCTCGCGGCGCCGGTCGGCGTTTAGCTGCGCCCAGGTCCGCACGTGCGCTCCCCAACGCTCGGGCATCTCCGAGAGCACGTCGATTCGCGCCCTCACGTCCTCGCTCCGCTTGGTGTCGTGCGTGGAGGTGGAGTTCATGGCGAGCGGCCACTCCGCCTGCCGGCGGTGGAGCCAGGCGTCGAACTGGTGCGGCGAAAGGCCGAAACGCTCGGGCTCTCCGCCGACTTCGTTGAGCGAGATCAGGCGATTGTACACGTAGAAGGTCGTGTCCTCCACCCCCTTCGCCATCACCGGGCCGGTGAGCTGCTGGAACTTCATCACGAAGCGGGCGTGCTCCCGCCGCGCCTCCTCGTCGAGGTCCTCCGGCCAGCGGAGCAGAAGGATGCCGCGGATAAACTCGAAGATCGTGGAGCTGGTGCTCCGATTGCGCCGCACCGCTACGCGGATCGCCCGCTCCACGTGCTCGCGGTCGCCCTGCGACACCTTTCCCGCGTGCGCGTCGATGTAAGTGCGATAGACGGGAAAGCAGGCGATGACCTCGCGGAGCGCGTCGGTGAGGCTTCCCAGCGTGAAATCGCGGAAGCGCCGGTTCTGCTCCGAGAGCCGGTCTAGCAGGAAGGCCAGCACGTTCAGCTCGCTCGCCAGCGCCACGCGCAGAATCAGCTTCTTTTTCTCGTACTCCATCTCCCGCACGTCCCAGCGCCTCCCGATGAAGGCGGTATAGACGGCGTCCATCGCGGCGGCATTCCGTGTCGCCACGAAGAGCCCGTTCAGCCGGTTCATGAAGTCGTATCCGATTGTCCCGGCGACGGGCCAGTCGTCGGGGAGCGGCTCCTCGCCGGTGAGGATCTTCTCGACCAGCACGTAGAACGGGCCGCCGTCGGCGCGGCGCGAGGCCTCCGCCTGCAGCGCGCGGAGGTAGTCGCGCGGGTTGTAGAGGCCGTCGGGGTGATCGATTCGCAGGCCGGTGATCTTCCCCTCCTGCACGAGCTGCAGGACCAGGTGGTGGGTGGCCTGGAAGACTTCGCCGCGCTCCACGCGCACCCCGGCCAGGTCGTTGACGTCGAAGAAGCGTCGGTAGTTGATCTCCTCGGCGGCGACGCGCCAGTAGGCGAGCCGGTACGCCTGGTCTCCGAGCAGGCGCTCCAGCCGGTCGAAGCTGTGCGGGTCTCCCTCCGCTCCGTTGAATTCCTCAACCGTCTCCTCCAGTGCCCGTCCGAACTCCTGCGACGCCGCGAAGAGCGCCGAGACGCGCCGGCGGGTCACCGTACTCTCCCGGCGGCGCTCGGCCACGCTGCCCGCGTCCGTGCGGCTCCTCTCGGGAAGGTGCTCCAGCGCGGTGACGATGCTCTCCAGCTCTATGCGGTCCGGATGGTCCTCCGCCACGCGGCGGTTCATCCGGTTCAGCGCCGCGCGCAGCACCAGCGACGACGACTTGGGCGAGACCGGGAAGACGTTGCCTCGATAGTCGATGCGGAACCGCCCCTGGTCGAAGAGAAGCCGGAGCTCCCCCTTCTCGAGCACCTGGCCGAATTGGTCGCCGAGGACGGGGAGCAGTACCTTCCCCGCCAGCTCCGGCTTGATCGGCCGCCAATCGATGTCGAAGTAGGGGGCGTACATCGAGCTGGGGCCGTTCTCCAGCACGTCCATCCACCACTCGTTGTCGGTCTGCCCGATTCCCATGTGGTTGGGGACGATGTCCAGCAGCTGCCCCATGCCGTGCTCCGCCAGCCGTCGGGAGAGGGCGGCGTGCTCCGCGCGGGTGCCGATCTCCGGGTTGAGCCGGTTGTGATTGGAGATGTCGTACCCGTGGAGGCTTCCGGGCCGCGCCTGCAGGTAAGGCGAAGCGTACAGGTCGGTGATCCCCAGGTCGTGCAGATAGGAGACGACCTCGATCGCGTCCGCGAAGGTGAAGTGCTGGTTGAGTTGCACCCGGTAGGTCGATACCGGCGATCGCGTCGGGAGCGATTGCGTGGAGCTCATCGGAGCGGGACGGGTCACGGGGGAACGGGCCGGGGACGGGGGGCACTCGACCGGCGCGGAGCGGTTCGGGAGTTGCAAGAAGCAGGCGAGGTCCCGGTGCCGGGGCCGGGAGCGCCGTTCGCCTTCAGCCGAGGAAGCCGATGATCGTGTGGCCGGGACACCCGTTCCCCCTGGGAGCGACGTGGGACGGGGAGGGAACCAACTTCGCGCTCTATTCGGAGCACGCCACCGAGGTGGAACTCTGTCTCTTCGACGCCCCGTCGGACGCGGAGCCCAGCCACCGCGTCCGCCTGCGGGAGCGGACGGCCTTCGTTTGGCACGGGTACCTCCCGGAAGTGGGTCCCGGGCAGTACTACGGCTACCGCGTGAACGGGCCATACGAGCCGGGGCGCGGGCTCCGCTTCAACCCTTTCAAGCTTCTCATCGACCCCTACGCCCGGGCGCTCGCCGGCAAGGTCGACTACGCGGCGCACCCCTGGGCCTACCCGTTCGACCAGCCCGGCGAAGACTGGGTGCTGGACGACGAGAACGACGCCGCGGGGATTCCCAAGGGCGTCGTCACCGATCCCGCGTTCGACTGGCGGGGCGATGAGCCGCCGGCGATCCCCTGGCATCGGACGGTCATCTACGAGGCGCACGTGAAGGGGCTGACGCGGCTCCACCCGGATGTTCCAGAGGAGCTGCGCGGCACCTATGCCGGCGCCGCGCACCCCGCCGTCATCGAACACCTGCGCTCTCTGGGGGTGACCGCTCTCGAGCTCCTGCCGGTACACGAGATCGTGGACGAGTATTTCCTGGTGCAGAAGGGGCTCCGCAACTACTGGGGATACAGCTCGATCGGCTACTTCGCCCCCGCTGGCCGCTACGCCCACGCGCGCGACTACGGCCAGCAGGTACGCGAGTTCAAGGAGATGATCCGCCGCCTCCACGAGGCGGGGATCGAGGTGATCCTCGACGTGGTCTACAACCACACGGCCGAGGGGAACAACCTGGGGCCCACGCTCTCCCTCAAGGGGATCGACAACCCCGTCTATTACCGGCTGATGCCCGGGGACTCCCGCTTCTACCGCGACTATACGGGGACGGGGAACTCGCTGAACATGATGCATCCCCAGACGCTGAAGCTGGTCATGGACAGCCTCCGCTACTGGATCCAGGAGATGCACGTCGACGGTTTTCGTTTCGACCTCGCCGCCACCCTCGCGCGCGAGCTCCACGAGGTGGACCGGCTCTCCGCCTTCTTCGACATCATCCACCAGGATCCGGTGATCTCACGGGTGAAGCTGATCGCCGAACCGTGGGACGTCGGCGAGGGCGGATACCAGGTGGGGAACTTCCCGGTCCTCTGGGCCGAGTGGAACGGCCGCTTCCGGGACACCGTTCGCGCCTACTGGCGAGGGGATCCCGGCACCATCGCGGAGATGGGCTACCGCCTCACCGGCTCCAGCGACCTCTACGAGAACGACGGGCGGCGGCCGCACGCGAGCGTCAACTTCGTGACCGCGCACGACGGCTTCACGCTCCGCGACCTCGTGAGCTACAACGAGAAGCACAACGAGGCGAACGGCGAGGAGAACCGCGACGGCGACAACCACAACCTGAGCTGCAACTTCGGGGTGGAGGGGCCGAGCGACGACCCGGAGGTGGTGCGGCAGCGCGAGAAGCAGCGACGGAACTTCCTCGTCACCCTCTTCACCTCGCAGGGCGTGCCGATGCTCTGCGCCGGCGATGAGATGGGGCGGACGCAGCTCGGCAACAACAACGCCTACTGTCAGGACAACCAGATCTCCTGGATCGACTGGTTGCTCTCGGACTCCGACGCCCGGCTCCTGGAGTTCACCCGCCGCCTCGCGCGGCTGCGGCACGAGCACGCCGTATTCCAGCGGCGGCACTTCTTCCAGGGGCGGCGCATCCGAGGGTCGGAGCTGGAGGACCTCACCTGGCTCCGACCGGACGGAGAGGAGATGACGGAGGAGGAGTGGAACAGCGGCTTTACCCGCTGCTTCGGAATGCGCCTCGGCGGCGGCGCGATGCTCGAATGGGACGAGCGTGGGGAACGCGTGACCGACGACACCTTCCTCCTCCTCTTCAACGCGGATCCGAACACGATCTCCTTCTCCCTGCCTCGAGCCTCGCCCGACGTGGAGTGGATCCTGGTGCTGACGACCAGCGACCCCGAGGTCGAGGAGGGCTCGCGGCGGTTCACTCAGGGCACGGAGATTCCGCTGGAGGGGCGCTCGGTCTCGATCTTCAGGCGAACGGGCGGCGCAGCATGAGCACGTCGGAATGGCGGCTTCCGATCGGTGCCTCCCCGATTTCGGGCGGCGTCCGCTTCCGGCTCCGGACCCGGGCGGCGGAGCACCTTCGTGCCGGTACGACAGCTCGGCCAGCTCCTTGGGTAGGCGGCCTCGACATCCCTCGCCTGGTGCAGGATACGGACGACCTGCACGCGGACATGGACGTAGGCGGGGGCCGAGCGGAAAAACACCAGATAGGGGTACTCGGGAACGACCTTGCTCCGGATACCGGATCCCAGCTCGGCACGGGCACGACCGAGTCGGGGTCGTTCGCCGGCGCGCCGACAGGTGTCGCGGATTGCCTCCACGACTCGCCGGGCAGCCCGCGGATTCTTCTTCTGGACGGCGTAGTGCTCCGCGATCTCGGCCAGATCCTGCTCGGCACCGGGAGCGAACTGGTAGGAGTTCAGGACCGCGACTCCCCCGGATCGTCGATGCGGGCCAGCACCCGGACGAAGGCTTGCTCACCATCCACTCCCTCACCGCGGTCGAGCTCGTCGAGCCCCACCCCGATGTCACGCCGGAGTGCCTCGATTCGGGCGGCGTGCTCTTCCTCCTTCTGGAGGAGAAGCCGTAGTCCCGCGCGGACCACCTCGCTGGCGCTGCGGTAGCGCCCGGCATCGACCTTCTCAGAGACCCAGCGCTCGAGCTCCGGGGTCAAGCTCACGTTCATCGGAATTCTCCTGAATATCGCACCCTCCTCTCCGGAATCCGGAAGCATGGCGAGCTTCTCGGTGAATGTCAATCTTTGTTATTTCCGCCCCCGGCTTCATGCTTTGTCCTGTGCGCGCGTCCGAGCATCCGGCAGAGGCCGATGCACCGGATAGGGCAGTACGACCTCGGCTTCCAACCGGGCATGCAGATCGCGTAGGAGGGAGAGTCGGCCACGATCCTCAAGCGAACGGGGGAGGTAGTATGAGCACGTCGGAATGGCGGCTTCCGATCGGTGCCTCCCCGATTTCGGGCGGCGTCCGCTTCCGGGTCTGGGCCCCGGCGGCGGAGCGGGTGGAGGTCGTGGTGTACGGCCCTTCCGCGGAGACGCTCCACGCGCTGGAACCGGAGGCGGGCGGCTACTTCTCGGGCGAAGCGCCGGACCTCGGCGCCGGGGTGCGCTACCGCTACCGGCTCGATGGGCGGCAGGCCTTCCCGACCCGGCTTCGCGCTGGCAGCCCGAAGGGGTCCACGGCCCCTCCGCCGTGGTCGATCCCGCCGCTTTCGCGTGGAGCGACGCCGGCTGGACCGGCGTCCCGCTGGAGGAGATGATCCTCTACGAGCTGCACGTCGGCACCTTTACCCGAGAAGGCACCTTCGATGCCGCCGCCGAGCGGCTGGACGCGCTCGCTGAACTGGGGGTGACCGCCCTGGAAATCATGCCGGTCGCCAACTTTCCCGGGGCGCGGAACTGGGGCTACGACGGCGTGAACCTCTTCGCCCCCGCCACCGCCTATGGAGGGCCGGAGGGGATGAGGCGGCTGGTGGATGCGGCGCACCGGAAGGGGCTGGCGGTGATCCTCGACGTGGTCTACAACCACTTCGGCCCGGAAGGGAACTACCTCCCCGCCCTCACCGGCGGACGGATCTTCACCGAGCGGCACCACACGCCCTGGGGGGCGGCCGTCAACTTCGACGGGTTCGACAGCGGTCCGGTCCGGGACCTCGTGCTGCAGAACGCCCTTCACTGGGCGCACGAGTACCACGTCGACGGCCTGCGGCTCGATGCCACGCACGCGATCCTCGACGACTCGCCGCGGCACATCCTGCGCGAGATCGCCGGGCGGCTGCACGCGCTCGACCGGCCGCGGGTGGTGATCGCCGAGGACGAGCGGAACGAGCGGCGCGTCGTGCTCCCGGAGGAGGAGGGGGGACTCGGGCTCGACGCGGTCTGGGCCGACGACCTCCACCACCAGCTCCGACGCCTCGCAACGGGCGACCGCGAGGGGTACTTCGCCTCCTATTCCGGCACGATTCCCGATCTCGCGGCGACGCTGCGCAAGGGATGGTTCTTCGAGGGGCAGCGGGCCGAGCACCGGGGCGAGCCCCGAGGGACCTCCGCCGAGGGGCTCCCGCCGCAGCGTTTCGTGCACTGCATCCAGAACCACGACCAGGTGGGGAACCGCCCCTTCGGCGACCGGCTCACCGAGACGGTGGAGCTGCCCGTCTACCGGGCTCTCTCTGCGCTCCTGCTGACGAGCCCGTATACCCCGCTGCTCTGGATGGGGCAGGAATGGGCGGCGACCTCGCCCTTCCTCTACTTCACCGATCACCCGGAGGAGCTGGGGCGCCTGGTCACCGAGGGGCGGCGCGAGGAGTTCCGCCACTTCTCGGCCTTCGCGGACCCGGAGCTGCGCGAGGAGATCCCCGATCCGCAGTCGCCGGAGACCTTTCGGCGCTCGAAGCTGCGGTGGGAGGAGAGTCGGGAGGGGGCGCACGCCGGGGTGCGGGCGCTCTACCGGAAGCTGCTGGCGCTGCGCCGCCGGGAGCCCGCGCTGCGGACACCGGACCGGGGGCGCTTCTCCGTGGCGGAGCTGGGGGAGGGGGCGCTGGCCCTGTGCCGCGATGCCGCCGAGGGTGGGCGCTTCCTTCTGGTGGTCTGCTTCCGCGGCGAGATTCGGGTGGACCTGGGAGAGCGCGTAGCCACCCGTCCGCCGGAGGGGGAGTTTTGGCGCCACGAGCTCTCCACCGAGGAGGCGCGCTTCGGCGGGAGCGGCGGGTGGGGCCGCCTGGAGCCGGAGGGCGTGCTGCACCTCACCGCGCCAGGGGCGGTGCTCCTCCGTTCGCACTCGGCACGTGGCACGTAGCACTCCGCACTTCCTCACCATCCTACCTGCCGCATGCGGCGAAGGATTTCGCGACTGTAGCCGTCCATGCGCTGCGGACGGCGCGCGCGCGGGTTGGGGAGGATGGCCGCGAGGCGCGCGGAGCGCTCGCGGCCCATCTCGGAGGCGGAGGTGTCGTACCAGTGGCGCGCCGCGGCCTGGGCGCCGTAGACGCCGGGGCCCCACTCGATCACGTTCAGGTACAGCTCCAGGATTCGCTCCTTCCCCAGCACCAGCTCCGCCAGCGGCGTCAGCGTCACCTCCAGCCCTTTCCGGGCAATAGAGCCCTTGGTGGTGAGGAAGAGGTTCTTCACCAGCTGCTGCGAGATCGTCGAGGCTCCCCGCACCCGGCCCCCCTCCAGCGCGTCCGATACCGCGCTTCTCAGCTCCTTCAGATCGAAGCCCCGGTGCTGGAAGAAGCGCTGGTCCTCGGCCGAGACCACCGCGTGCTCCAGCGCTTCCGAGATCTCCTCCAGCGGGACGAATTGGTATTGCTTCTCGTACTCCTCTCCCGCGAGTAGCGCCTCCACCCGCCGCTCCGTCTGCACCGCCGTCGTGAGCGGCGGAAAGAAGCGCAGGTACAGCAGGCCGAGCAGCACCAGGCCGTGGAAGGCGAGCACCACCAGCACCAGAAGCCGCAGGATCCGCTTTAGGACGCGCATGGGACGTGAGGTTCTTCCGCCGTCATCCCGAAGGAGCCTCAGCGACTGAGGGATCTCCGAGCCTGAGATCCCTCGCTGCGCTCGGGATGACACGAGACGGTTGTCGTGGCCGTTTCCGACAAGCTATTCCCGCTCTCCGCCGAATACAACCCGTCCGGTGGCGCGCGGATTGCGGCCGTGTGCCGCGTTCCGAATCCCCCCGCGCGACCACTGAGGAGAGCCATGGCCGGCAGGATCGACGCCAGCAGACACATCGTGATCGAGGACGTGGCCCCGGAGCTCGACTGTGGACGCTACGCCATCAAGCGCGAGGTCGGCGACACGCTGGAGGTGTCGGCCGACCTGTTCAAGGAGGGGCACGACGCTATCGCCGGCGCGGTCCGCTATCGCGCCGAAGACGAGGACCAGTGGCGGGAGTCGCGCATGGCCTTCGTGGAGAACGACCGTTGGGCCGCTTCCTTCCCCCTGGAGCGCAATGCGCGCTACCTCTACACCGTAGTCGCCTGGACGGACTGGTTCGGCAGCTGGCGCTCCGACACCCGCAAGAAGTGGGACGCCGGTCAGGACGTCGACAGCGAGCTGCTCGAGGGGGCGGAGATCGTGCGCGCCGCCGCCGGCCGTGCCACGGGCGCCAACCGAGAGCGGCTGGAGCGCATCCTCGGCGACCTGTCGAGCGACTTCTCCCGGGCGGAGCGCGTCGCAGCCGCGCTCGGCGACGACCTCCTCGTGCTCATGGAGACCTACCCCGACCGCCACGACGAGACGGCGTACGAGCGCGTCCTCCCGCTGCAGGTGGATCGTATCCGGGCGCGCTTTGCCTCGTGGTACGAGCTCTTTCCCCGCTCGATGTCGGACGACCCGAAGCGCCATGGAACGTTCGACGACGTGATCGCCAAGCTCCCGTACGTGCGCGACATGGGGTTCGACGTGCTCTATTTTCCCCCGATCCATCCGATCGGCGTGTCGCACCGCAAGGGGAAGAACAACACTTTGAACGCGCAGCCGGGCGACCCCGGCGTCCCCTACGCGATCGGCGGTGAGGAGGGGGGGCACAAGGCGGTGCACTCCGAGCTGGGGACGCTGGAGGACTTTCGCCGCCTACTGGCCGCCGCGGCGGAGCACGGGATGGAGATCGCGCTCGACTTCGCCATCCAGGTCTCGCCCGACCACCCGTACGTGAAGGAGCACCCCGACTGGTTCTACGTGCGCCCCGATGGGACCATCAAGTACGCCGAGAACCCGCCCAAGAAGTACCAGGACATCTACCCGCTGAACTTCTACGGCCAGAGCTGGGAGGAGCAGTGGGAGGAGTGGAAGTCGGTGATCCTCTTCTGGGTGGAGCAGGGGGTGAAGACCTTCCGCGTGGACAACCCGCACACCAAGCCGGTGCAGTTCTGGGAGTGGATGATCCGCGAGGTCCAGCGGGAGCATCCGGACACGATCTTCCTCTCCGAAGCCTTCACGCGGCCGAAGATGATGAAGACCCTGGCCAAGGCGGGCTTCACACAGTCGTACACCTACTTCACCTGGCGAAATTTCAAGTGGGAGCTGCAGGACTACTTCACCGAGCTCACCCAGGGACCGATGCGGGAGTACTACCGCGGAAACCTCTTCGCCAACACCCCCGACATCAATCCCGAGTTCCTGCAGAAGGGCGGGCGCCCGGCCTTCATGATCCGTGCGGTGCTGGCGGCCACGCTCTCCTCGGTGTACGGCATCTACAGCGGCTTCGAGCTGTGCGAGGGCACGCCGCTCGCCGCGGGGAAGGAAGAGTACCTCGACTCGGAGAAATACGAGATCCGGGCGTGGGACTGGGACCGTCCGGGGAATATCCGTCCCCTCCTCACCCGGCTGAATCAGCTCCGCCGCGACAACCCCGCACTGCAGGAGTACGACAACCTGCGGTTCCATCTCTGCGACAGCGATCAGGTTCTCTTCTACGAGAAGTCGTCGGCGGACGGGAGGAACGTGCTCTTCGTGGCCGTGAACCTCGACCCGTTCCAGTCGCACGACGTGACCCTCTTCTTTCCGCTCGTCTCGGTGGGCGTGCGGGAGAACGAGACGTGGGAGGCGGAGGAGCTGCTCGTCGGCAAGCGCCACCTCTGGCAGGGGTCGCACCAGCGGATCCGGCTGGAGCCCGGCGCCCCCGCGCGCATCTGGCGCGCGCGCCACTGGCTCAGCACCGAGCGCCAGTTCGACTACTTCATGTCCCCCACGGTGGTGCCGTTCCCGGGCGAGGGTGAAAGGGTGACGAAGTGACGGGGTGGCGGCGCGGCGGGAGCCCCGGTATCTTGCCGCGCGTTTCCGTGTGACCGCGAATCCGCTGAACCCGGAGAGATCTATGGCAGACCACGCACGAGGCTCGATCGTCCCCGCTCGCCACCAGCCGCCGCTGCCGCAGGACCGTCTCGTCCTGGCCGAGGCGCCGGACGCCGAGGCGATCGAGATGGACGTCGTATTCGTGGGGGCCGGTCCGGCCGGGCTCGCGGGCGCCATCGAACTCGCTCGGCTGGCGAAGAAGGACGCGGAGGCGGGGGGCGAGCTCGGCGGGCTGGAGATCGCGGTGCTCGACAAGGCCTCCGCCCTCGGCGAGCACAACCTCTCCGGAGCCGTCGTCAATCCCCGCGCTTTCCGCGAGCTCTTCCCCGAGCTGAGCGACGCCGACTTCCCCTTCCGGCAGCCGGTCGCGCAGGAGAAGGTCCTCCTCCTCACCGAGTCGCGCGCGCAACGGATCCCGACTCCCCCCTCGATGCACAACGCGGGGTACTTCACCGCCTCTATCTCCGAGATGGTGCGGTGGCTCGGTGAGAAGGCCGAGGAGCTGGGAATCAACATCCTCCCCGGGTTTCCCGTGGACTCGCTCCTGGTGAAGGGAACGTTGGTGAAGGGGGTCCGAACCACGCCGGCGGGGCTGGAGAGGGGGGGCGAGCCGGGGACCCGCTTCGAGCCGCCGACCGACCTCACCGCACGCGCCGTGGTCCTCTCCGAGGGGACCCGTGGACCGCTCACGCAGGCCTACCTGAAGTGGCAGGGGATCGGCTCGGAGAACCCGCAGATCTACGCGCTGGGCGTCAAGGAGTTGTGGGAGATCCGGGTTCCGCTGGACAGCGTGGTGCACACCCTGGGCTGGCCGCTGCCGCGCGACGCCTTCGGGGGAAGCTGGATGTATCCGATCGAGCCCAACCTGGTGTCGCTGGGGTTGGTGGTCGGGATGGACTACCGGCAGACGACGCTCGACGTGCACGAGATGCTGCAGCGCATGAAGCTCCACCCCTTCTTCCGCCCCTACCTCGAAGGGGGCGAGATGGTGGAATGGGGCGCGAAGACCATCCCGGAAGGGGGCTACTACTCTCTTCCCGGCCGACGCTACGGCGACGGCGTGCTGGTGGTCGGAGACGCGGCCGGTTTCGTGGATGTACCGTCGCTGAAGGGGATCCACTACGCGATGCAGACGGGGATCTTCGCCGCCCGCTCCCTCTTCGAGGCGCTCAAGAAGGGCGACCTTTCGGCCGCCTCGCTTTCGGCCTACGACCGCATGGTGGACGGCAGCTACGTGATCGAGGACATGAAGGTCACCCGAAACATGCGGCTCGCCTTCAAGGACGGCTTCTTCGTCGGCGGGGCGAAGGCGGGGCTGATGAGCCTCACCGGCGGGCGCTTCCCGGGCGGGAAGATCGAGATGGAGGCCGACACCGCGGTGCCGCGTACGGTCACGGTCGAGCAGCCCTTCTCTCCCGACGGTACGCTCACCTTCAGCAAGGTGGACGCGGTCTTCAAGTCCGGGAACCAGACCCGCGACGACATCCCCAGCCATCTGGTGATCGGCGAGGACGTTCCGCCGGAAGTGGCGGAGATGTACGAGCACATGTGCCCCGCGGGAGTGTACGAGCGGCAGGGCGACCGGCTGGTGGTGAACGCTCCCAACTGCATCGACTGCAAGGCAACTGACGTGATCGGACCGCGCTGGACGCCGCGCGAGGGAGGCAGCGGGCCGAGCTACAAGCTCATGTGAGCGCGAGACGCCTCCGGCGCTCGCTCCCGCTCCCCCGCGGACGACTTCTTCCGGCGTGCCGACCTGGACCGTGACGGGTACATTACCACTTGGGAGCTGGTAGAGGCGAACCGCGACTTCCTCCTCGGCAGCGACGTCGAGGCCACGTACAACTACCTGTACGGTCCCCTGGGTTGACCGGCCCGGCGCTCCGCCACCCATGCCCGTGAGCGAACCCACCCCCGTCTCGCGCGTTCTGCAGGATCCGCGGAACGTCATCACCGAGGACGCCTTCCGGCTCGACCCGGCGCTGCTGGGCGTGCCGCTGGCGCGGCCCTGGCGGCGTGCCGTGGCCATCTCGATCGACGGCATGCTGGTGGCCGTGCTCGCCAGCGCACCCAGCGTGCTCTTCGGCTTCGCGGCGGCCTTCGTGCTCTTCCGCGCCTCGGCGGGAACCTCCCGCGGCAGCTTCGTGCGCCGTGGGACCCGGCTGATGTTCCGCCTCGGCGGCGCGGTGGTCCTCTTCGCCATGGCGATCTCTGTCTGGGACCGGGTGGAGGATGCGACCACCTCGCTCGTGGACGGGGAAGACGCCGAAGGAAGCGGAATCGAGGTCGAGGTGGCGCCGGGCGGCTCCGCGAGCCTGTCGGGGCTGGCCGGGCTGTCCGTCGCCGCCGACGCGCTCGCCCTCTCCCGGGCGGACGACGAGGCGGAGGCGCGGGAGAGCGCCGAGCGCCTGGTCGAGTCCCTCCGCGCCCAGGAAGTTTCCGCGGACGACATCCGCGACATCCTGGAGGACCTCTCCGATACCCCCGACCACCCCTGGATGGCCGCCGTGGCCGATTCGCTGCTAGGGGAGGTGCGGGAGGGGGAGGCCGTCGAACGCCTCTCCGGCGACTCCCTGGCCCTCGCGCTCGCCTCCGCCCTCGAAGCGGGCGACTCGACCGGCGCCGCGGAGCTTCGGCAACAGCTGGCCGTCACCCTCGCGGCCGACTCGCTGGCCCGGCTCGACTCGCGCCTCCGCGATGCGCGCCGGGAGCGGAGCGGCATGGAGCGGGAGCGCGACCGAGCACTCGACGGGGCCAGGCGAGCGGAGGAGGGTGGGGGAATCATGCGGATGCTACGCTCGATCGCCGACGATCTAGGACTCGGCCTCGGCTGGACCGGCCTCTACTTCACCGCCTCCCTCGCGCTCTGGAAGGGGTATACCCCCGGCAAGCGGCTCCTGCGGGTGAGGGTTATTCGACTGGACGGAAAGCCGATCGGGTGGTGGGCCGCCTTTGAGCGCTTCGGAGGGTACGCCGCCTCCACCGCCACCGGCCTGCTGGGCTTCTTCCAGATCATCTGGGACCGCAACCGCCAGGGAATCCACGACAAGATCGCGGAGACCGTGGTGGTGCAGGAGTGAACATGCCTTTCTCCTCCCCCTGGTGGCTGCTGGCGCTCGCCCTGGTGGGCGTTTTGGCGCTGGTCACCATCCTGCTGACGATGTTCTCGGCCCTCGGCGACCGCCCGGAGACGGTGTCGATCACGGAGGTGGATCCCGTGGACTCCGAGGCCTTCCTGCTCGGCGTGTCCGGCGTCATCAACGCTCCCTTGCAGCGGGGGGGCAGCGCGCACCTCCTGAACAATGGCGACGAGTTCCTCCCGGCCCTCCTGGAGGCCCTTCGCTCGGCGCGCCGGTCGGTCAACTTCATGGTCTACATCTGGGAACCCGGCGAGATGAGCGACCGGGTCTTCGAGGCGCTCGTCGAGCGCGCCCGCCAAGGGGTGGAGGTGCGGGTGATGGTGGATGCGCTCGGAGGGCACGGGGCTCCGGAAGAGGGGATCGAGGCGCTGCGGCGCGCCGGGGGCCGCTGGGAATGGTTCCACCCGCTGCGCTTCGGGCGCTTCACCCAGGTGCACCGCCGCAATCACCGCCGCGCCATCGTCGTGGACGGGATCGTCGGCTTCACCGGCGGGATGGCCGTGGCCGACAAGTGGCTCGGCCACGCTTCCGACCCCGAGCGCTGGCGCGACAGCATGGTCGAGGTACGCGGCTGCATCGCTTCCAACCTGCAGTCCGCCTTCGCGCAGCTCTGGTCGCATACCACCGGCGAGATGCTCTCGGGATCCCGCTTCTTCCCCTCCGAAGAGCAGGCGGCGGCGGCCGCCGGAGCGGAGGGCGAGGCGATCTCCCGGCACGTGAACGTGATCAGCTCCCCCTCCAACGAGGCGCACCCGCTGCGCGCCTTCTTCTGGTTCAGCTTCCGCTCCGCGCTGCGCTCCCTCTACGTCACCAACCCGTACTTCGTGCCGGACGACCTCATGTGCGAGGTACTGCAGGAGCGCGCCCGCGCCGGCGTGGACGTGCGCGTCCTCGTCCCCAACGAGCACATCGACGTGCGGCTGATCCGCTGGGCGAGCCACGCGCGCTACGAGAAGCTGCTGGCGGCGGGGATTCGCATCTTCGAGTTCCAGCCGACCATGATCCACCAGAAGCACGCGGTGATCGACGGCCTCTGGTCGCTGGTGGGCTCCGCCAACCTAGACGTCCGCTCGAAGGAGCTCAACCAGGAGAACGTGCTCGGGATCCAAGACCGGGGCTTCGCGCGGCAGATGGAAGAGGCGTTCTTCGCCGACCTCGCGCGGGCCGACGAGATCCTCCTGGACCCCTGGCGTCGCCGTCCGCTCTGGCGCCGCGTCCCTGAGCGGATCGCCTCCCTGTTCGAGGAGCAGTTCTGAGGGAGAGGGAACCGTCCCCTGTCCCCCGGCACCGATTCTGCAGCGCCGGGGGAGAGATTCGGATTCTGCGCGGGGGCACCCCTGTCGACTTTCCAGGCCCACGGATCGAGGAGCCATGCCGAGCGAAGACGCGCTATGGTACAAGGACGCGATTTTCTATGAGCTTCACGTCAAAGCCTTTCAAGACTCCAACGCCGACGGCAGCGGAGACTTCCGCGGCCTGATCGACCGGCTCGACTACATCCAGGGCCTGGGCGTCGACTGCATCTGGCTGCTCCCCTTCTATCCCTCTCCCCTGCGGGACGACGGATACGACATCGCGGACTACTACAGCATCAACCCGCAGTACGGCACCGTCGAGGATTTCCAGCGTTTCATCGAAGAAGCCCACCGGCGCGGGCTGCGCGTGATCGCGGACCTGGTGCTCAACCACACCTCCGACGCCCACCCTTGGTTCCAGCGGGCCCGCCGCGCACCCAGGGGATCTCCCGAGCGCGACTACTACGTCTGGAGCGACGAGGACTCGCTGTACAGCGAGGCCCGGATCATCTTCACCGACACCGAGCCCTCGAACTGGACCTGGGATCCGGTCGCCGAGCAGTACTATTGGCACCGCTTCTTCGCCCACCAGCCGGACCTCAACTGGGACAACCCCGAGGTCAAGCAGAAGATGTTCGAGGTGATGGAGTACTGGCTCGACCGCGGGATGGACGGCTTCCGCGCCGACGCCGTGCCCTACCTCATCGAGCGCCCCGGCACCATCTGCGAGAACCTCCCCGAAACCCACGAGATCCTCAAGGAGTTCCGCGCCCGCCTCGACGAGAAGCACCCGGGGAAGATCCTCCTCGCCGAGGCCAACCAGTGGCCCGACGACGTGCGCCCCTACTTCGGCGAAGGCGACGAGTTCCAGATGGCCTTCCACTTCCCCCTCATGCCCCGGATCTTCATGGCCGTGCGGCAGGGGATCCGGAAGCCGATCGTGGAGATCATCCAGCGCACCCCGTCCATCCCTGACGACTGCCAGTGGTGCATGTTCCTGCGCAACCACGACGAGCTCACGCTGGAAATGGTGACGGACGAGGAGCGCGACTACATGTACCGCGAGTACGCGAGCGACCCGCGGATGCGCATCAACCTCGGGATCCGTCGCCGGCTCGCGCCGCTGATGGACAACGACCGGCGGAAGATCGAGCTGCTCAACTCGATCCTCTTCACCATGCCCGGCTCGCCGATCGTCTACTACGGCGACGAGCTGGCGATGGGCGACAACATCTACCTGGGCGACCGCGACGGCGTGCGCACCCCGATGCAGTGGTCGCCCGACCGCAACGCCGGCTTCTCTCGCGCCGAGACGGAGCGCCTCTATCTTCCCGCGATCACCGACTCGGTCTACGGCTTCCAGGCGATCAACGTCGAGGCGCAGCAGCGCTCGCCCTTCTCCCTCCTGAACTGGATGAAGCGGCTCATCCAGGTGCGGAAGCAGCACCGGGCGTTCGGCCGCGGGAGCATCGAGTTCCTCGAGCCGAAGAACCCGCACGTGCTCGCCTACCTGCGCGAGCACGAAGGGGACAGCATTCTGGTGGTGAACAACCTCTCCGGCACCGCGCAGGCCGTGCAGCTCGACCTGGCGCGCTTCTCGGGCTGCGTCCCGGTGGAGCTGCTCGGCCACACCGAGTTCCTGCCGGTCGACGAGACGCCCTACGCGCTGACGCTCAGCCCCTATGGCTTCTTCTGGTTCGCGATCCGCCCGCGCCGGGAAACGGCCGATACGGGCCCATCCGACGCCGCGTCTGGCTGGGCCGCGGAGGACGCCGCCCTCTTCGACACCCCCGCCTCGGTCGCCACATTGGTGGCGTCAATCCCGGCGGACTGGCTTCCGCGGCAGCGCTGGTTCCGCGGGAAGGCGAGGGAGATCGTGGCGCTCGAGCTGCACGACCACACCGTGGTGCGCCCCGCCGACGGACCGCCCGCGCTGCTGGCGGTCGTCCGCGTCCGCTACGCGAGAGGGGAGCCGGAGCTCTACCTGATACCGCTCTCCATCCGTCCCGCGACGCCGGGGGCGGAGCCGATCCTCTCCCTCTCCGTCCAGGCTCGCGAGGTCGCCTTCTTCGAGGCGCTGCTGGACGAGCCCGCGGCGCTCGCGCTGCTCGACATGGTGGGCGAGGAGCGCCAGGTGGAGACGGCGCTCGGCCGCTTCCGGGGTGAGAAGGCGGAAGCCTTCGAGCACCTCGGCGGCTCGCGCACCCCGGTGCGGCGGATCGCCGCCGAGCAGAGCAACACCTCCGTGGTCTTCGGCGACCGGCTCCTGCTCAAGGTCTTCCGCAAGCTGGAGGCGGGCGTGAACCCGGACGTGGAGATCTCTCGCTTCCTGGTGGAGCGCGCCGGCTTCCACGGAGTCCCCGCCCCCGCCGGAGAGATCACGTACTCACACGGCGCCGGAACCGCCGCGCTGGCCGCGCTCTTCGAGTTCGTGCCGAACTCGGGCGATGCTTGGACGTACACGCTCCGCAGCCTGGAGCGCTTTTTCGCCGCCGCCAGCCGAAGCGCCACCGATCCGCTCACCCCGCTCGGCCGCGAGTCGCTGCGTCGTTCGGCCGGCGAGTATCTCGGCGCGGCGCAGCGCCTGGGGACCGTGACCGGCCAGCTCCATACGGCTCTCGCCTCGGGGAAGGAGTCGGACTCCGACTTCGTCGCCGAGCCGGTGACGGAGCAGGACGTTCAGCGATGGACGCACGACTTCCAGAAACACGTCGGCGCGGTTCTCCAAGACGCGGGGCGTCGCTTGGACGCCATTCCCGGCGCCTTCCCGGCGGCCAGCCTCGGCGATCTCGCGAAGGTGGTGAGGAACGGGCCGAACCTGCGGCAGATGGGGAGCGACCTCCACCTGATCCGCGAACTGGGTCTCACCAAGACCCGCTTCCACGGAGACTACCACCTCGGGCAGGTGCTGCGCGCCGCCGGCTCCAGGGAGGGCGAATGGCTCGTCTTCGACTTCGAGGGCGAGCCCGCGCGGCCCCTCGCGGAGCGCCGCGCCAAGCATTCGCCGCTGCGCGACGTGGCGGGGATGCTGCGCTCCTTCGACTACGCGGTACGCGTGGCCTTCCGTCAGCAGGACACCTCCGACCTGCTCGTCCGGCAGTCGCTCGAGCGGTGGGCGGAGGCATGGTACCGCGAGGTGAGCGAGGTCTTCCTCGCCGCCTACCGCGAGGCCACGGAGGGAACGTCGTTCGTACCCCGCGACTCCGACGGGCTGCGCCGCATCCTCTCGGCCTTCGAGCTGGAGAAGGCCCTCTACGAGTTCGGCTACGAGATCAACAACCGCCCCGACTGGATCTGGATCCCGGTACACGGCATCCTTGAGATCCAGGGGCGCCGCCCGTGACCCCGATCGTGTACAATCTCTTCCCGCGGCTGGTGGGGCCCATCGACCGCTGGGGCGAGTACTCCCGCCGGGCGCGGGAGATGGAGTTCAACTGGCTCTACCTGAACCCCTGGCACTATCCGGGCTTCTCGGGGAGCCTCTACGCGCCCAAGGAGCTCTGGCGCCTCAACCCGCTTTTCCTTCCCCCCGGCGCCGATCCGGACTCGCTCGACCCGCTGCGAGACTTTCTGGCGGAGGCGCGCCGGATGGAGCTGCCGGTCATGATGGACCTGGTGATCAACCACACCTCGCGGGACGCGCCGCTGATCGCAGAGCACCCGGAGTGGTACGTGTGGGGCCCCTCCGGCGAGGTCGTGAGCCCCTTCGTGGTGGACCCCGACGACCCCTCGAAGAAGACCGTCTGGGGCGACCTGGCGGAGGTGGACAACGAGGGCTCGTCTGACCGCGAAGGGCTGTGGGACTTCTGGGCCGCCCTGGTGCGGCGCTCGCTGAAGCTGGGGTTCGCCGGCTTCCGCTGCGACGCGGCCTACAAGGTCCCGGCCGCCCTCTGGCGCTACCTTATCGGCGAGGCGCGCCGGGTGAACCCGCGGGCGCGGTTCTTCGCCGAGACCCTCGGCGCTCCGGTGGAGGACGTGCTCTCGCTGCGCGAGGCCGGCTTCGACTTCTTCTTCAACTCCAGTAAGTGGTGGGATTTTCGTGAGCCCTGGGCGCTGGAGCAGCACGAGAGGTTCGGCCGGATCGCCCCTTCCGTCGCCTTTCCCGAGTCGCACGACACCAGCCGCGTCGCGGGCGACACGGACGGAGACGAGGCGGTGCAGCGGCAGCGCTACGCCTTCGCCGCCGCCTTCTCGGCGGGGGTGATGATGCCGATCGGCTACGAGCTCGGCTTCCGGCGACAGGTCAACGTAGTCGAAACTATGCCCTCCGACTGGGAGCGCCGCGCCTTCGACCTGCGCCCCTTCGTCACCCGGGTGAATCGGCTCAAGCTGCGGGAGCCCCTTCTCCAGGGCGAGGGGCGCCTGCGCCCCTCGGGAGGTCTCGACGGCGAGGTGCTCGCGCTCGAGCGGCGGGTGGAGGAGGCCTCCCGCCCCGGGTGGATCCTGCTCAACAAGTCCGCCGATCGCGAGCACACGGTGAACCTCCGCGGCGTCCTCGCCCCAGGGCGGTCCGGCGGCGATCGGCTCTTCCGCGTCTGCCGCGACGATGCACCCGAAGGTGGCGAGGCGGTGCCCGGCGAGCTTACCCTCCGGCGCGCGGAGGTGGTGTATGTGCTGCCCGAATAGGGAACAGAAAACCGGGAGCGGGAGACGGGGGATGGGGAATAGGGGACAGGACGGATTCGTACCTCTCTCCTCCCCCTCGCCTCTTCTCTCCTTCCTGGAGGTGGAGGGTTGACCGGAGACGGCATGCTCAGGGAGCGGGCCGCGGGGATCCTGCTGCACCCGACCTCTCTTCCGGGGGACCGGATCGGCACGATCGGCGCGCCGGCCCGGAAGTTCGTGGAGTGGCTGCAGGAGGCGGGGCAGTCGTACTGGCAGATCCTCCCGCTGGTAGCGGTCGACGAGGGTGGATCGCCGTACAGCGGGCTCTCCGCGATGGCCGGGAACCCCCTTCTCCTCGATCTCGAGGAGCTGGTGCGGCTAGGGCTGCTGCGGGAGAGCGACCTCGGTGAGGACCGGGAGGGGGAGCGCATCGACTTCCCCGCGGTGTCGCGGTGGAAGGAAGAGAGGCTGCGGCGGGCCCACCTCGCCTGGCGTTCGGGCGCCGCCCCGAAGCTGGACGCGCCTTTCGCGCGCTTCCGCGCCGACGAGGCGGAGTGGCTCGCGGATTTCGCTCTCTTCCGCGCCGTGCGCTCCCGTCACGCCGGCGCCGCGTGGACCGAGTGGGAGTCGGGGCTTCGCGACCGCGATCCGGCGACGCTGCGCGCGTGGCGTGAGCGGCTGGCCGACGAAGTGGAAGCCACGGAGTTCGAGCAGTTCCTCTTCGACCGCCAGTGGTCGGCCCTGCGCCGCTTCGCGGAGGAACGAGGCGTCCGGATCATCGGGGACATCCCCATCTTCGTGGCTCACAACAGCGCCGACGTGTGGGCGAATCCGGACCTCTTCCGCCTCGACGACGAGGGCTGCCCCGAGGTCGTTTCCGGCGTTCCGCCTGACTACTTCAGCGAGACGGGTCAGCGGTGGGGCAACCCTCTCTACCGGTGGGATCGGATGGAGCGGCGAGGATACGCCTGGTGGATTCGGCGCTTTCGCCGTATGCTGCATTGGGTGGACCGGCTGAGGATCGACCACTTCCGCGGTTTCGAGGCGTACTGGGAGATCCCGGCCTCCGAGGAGACGGCGCTGAAGGGGCGCTGGGCGCTGGGGCCAGGGGAGGCTTTCTTCCAGGCGGTGGAGCGGGCGCTGGAGGGGCTTCCCGCGATCGCCGAAGATCTGGGTCTGATCACCGACGAGGTGGAGGCGCTGCGCGACTCCCTCGGCTATCCGGGGATGCGGGTGCTCCAGTTCGCCTTCGACGGCGACCCGCGGAACCCGCACCTCCCGGAGAACCATCCGGAGAACTCCGTGGCCTACACCGGTACGCACGACAACGACACCATCCTCGGCTGGTGGCGCTCTGCGTCCGCGCAGGAGCGGGAGAACGCCGGGCGCGAGCTCCGCGGGATTGAAGCCGAGCCGCAGTGGGCACTGATCGAAGCGGTCTTTCGCTCGCCGGCGAAGCTCGCCATCATTCCTTTGCAGGACGCGCTCGGTCTGGGCAGCGAGGCTCGGATGAACACTCCCGGGACGTCGGCCTCCAACTGGTCGTGGCGCTTTCCGGATGGGGCGTTGACGGACTCCGTACGCGATCGCCTACGCGGGATCGCCCGCCGCAGCAACCGCCTCCCCGATGCGGGCGGCCGGTGAAGATCAACCGGGACGCCGAGGACTTGCATGAACGAACCCGTGGTGCTGGTCACTGGGGGAGCGGGAAACGTGGGACGCGCCGTGACGCGCGCCTTCCTGGAAAGCGGCGCGCGGGTGACGGTCCCCTTCTACAAGACCGATGCTCCCGCCACGCTCGACGAGCTGCGCGCGGAGTTCGGCGACCGGGTCCACTCCTTCGCCCTCGACCTGACCACCGAGCGGGGCGCGCAGCGGGCGATCCAGGAGGTCGTGGAGTGGGGCGGGCGCCTGGATGTGGTCGCGCACCTCGTCGGAGGTTACACTGGAGGGGTGCGCCTCGCCGACACCCCGGTGGAAGCGCTGGACCACATGCTCGACCTCAACCTCAAGTCGGCCTGGCTCGTCTCCCGCTTCGCCATCCCCGCCATGCTGCGGGTCGGCGGCGGAGCGATGGTATTCGTCTCCTCGCGCGCCGCCGTCCGGGGCCGCGCCAAGCAGGCCACCTACGCGATCGCCAAGTCCGCACTGGTGACCCTGGTGGAGGCGATCGCCGAGGAGTATCGCGACGAAGGGATCCGCGCCAACGTCGTGCTCCCGGGGACGGTGGACACCGAGAGCAACCGCCACAAGATGCCCGACGCGGACCACGGCCGCTGGACGAGTCCTCGGGAGATCGCCGAGGTCATCCGCTATCTGGCGTCGCCCGAGGCCCGGGCGATCAACGGAGCCAGCGTGCCGGTCTACGGAATCAGCTGATCTCCCGGACCGAGGAGCGATGGCTCTCACCCGATTCGACCCGATGCCCGCCCCGTTGCGAGGGGCACGGTGTCGCGAGCGGGAGAATACGCGAGTCGTCTTCCGCGCGGAAGGCGCCCAGCCCATGGTTTACGACGACGTTCCGGTCCTCCCCCCGAGTCTTCCGGCCCGAGCGGTACCGGCCAGGAGGCGAGGGGCGCGTCCGGCAGCGGAGTGCGGCACGGAGGAGCCGCGCTCGACACACGTTCACGGGGGAAGAAGGCGATGAGGAAAGCAAAGCTCTGGGCACTGGCGGGACTTCCAGTCCTGCTCGCGGCCTGCGCGGGCGACGACGCCGACATGGACGACACGGCGGAGGTGATGACGGACGCGGCGGTGCCGGTGGCCGAGGCTCCCATGGCCGACATGGGAATGATGGCCGGCATGGTGACCATGCAGGCGCTGGATGGATCGGGCGTCTCGGGAGAGGCGACCATCACGCCCGAGGGGGCGGATACCCAGGTGATGGTTCGTCTTACCGGCCTCACCGAGGGTGAGCATCCGGGCCACATCCACTCCGGCACCTGTGACGCCGTGGGCGGCGTGGTGCAGCCGCTCCAGCCGATCACCGTGGGCGCCGACGGCACCGGCACCATGACCACCACGGTCGCCCTGGACCCCAACACCGTGATGAACGGTCAGCACGTCATTCAGTACCACCAGGCCGGCGGCGGGCCAGGCGTGGTGTGCGGCCCCATCCCGGCCCATGCCATGTAGGGGACAGGGAAAAGAGGACAGTTCTGACGGAGAGGAGCCCGGACATCACGCCGATGTCCGGGCTCCTTCCCCTGTCCCCTAGTATTCCGCGATATCCTCGATCGCTCTTGCCACGTCCTCCGGCTCGGGGAGGATGGTGCGCTCCAGCTGCGGGGCGTATGCCACCCAGGTGTCGAGGGCCGCCACCCGCCGCACTGGTGCGTCCAGCCAGGGGAAGAGTTCGTCCGCGATGCGGGCCGCGAACTCGGCCCCGACTCCCCACGAGAGCGAATCCTCGTGCACCACGATCACCCGGTTCGTCTTCCGGACCGACGCGGCGATCGCATCCATGTCGAAAGGGCTCACGGTGCGCAGGTCCAGCACCTCCGTCGAGATCCCCGAGCGCTCCTCGACCTGCTTCGCCGCCACCAGCGATCGCTGCACCAGCGCTCCGATCGTCACGATCGTGACGTCGGTCCCCTCGCGCGCCATCCGCGCCTTGCCGAAGGGGATGGTGAAGTTCGGGCCCGGGTAGGCGCTCTTGTTGTAGACCTGCCGGTAGAGGTGCTTGTGCTCGAGGAAGAGCACGGGATCGTCGCTCCGGATGGCGGTGCGCAGCAGTCCCGCCGCGTCGAGCGCCGTCGAAGGGAGCACCACCCGCAGCCCCGGGCAGTGAGCGAAGATCGACTCTCCCGTCTGCGAGTGGTAGGGCCCACCGCCCTTCAGGTAGCCGCCGTAGGTGACGCGGATCACCACGGGGGCGCTCCAGTCGTTCGCCGAGCGGTAGCGCAGGGTGGCGAGCTCGTCGCGGATCTGCATCATCGCCGGCCAGATGTAGTCGAAGAACTGGATCTCGACCACCGGCTTCAGGCCCCGCGCCGCCATCCCCACGGCCCGGCCCACGATGTTGGCCTCGGCCAGCGGGGAGTTGAATACCCGCGTCGAGCCGAACTCGCGCTGCAGCCCCGCCGTCACCTTGAAGACGCCACCCTTGCCGGTGACCTCCTCGATCACCTCCTCGCGGGAGCAGTCCGCCACGTCCTCGCCGAAGACCACGATGCGCGGGTCGCGCCGCATCTCGTCCCTCAGCGTGGAGTTGATGAGGTCGACCATCGTGGTGGGATTCCCCTGGAAACGCGGATCGTCTTCCGTGTCGAAGCGCTCCGAGGTGGGGTCCACGTCCGGCGAGAAAAGGTAGTCCATCGCCGTCGAGGGGTCCGGCTGCGGCGACTCCAGCGCCTCGTCGGCGGCGGCGCTCACCTCCTCCTTCACCTCCTGCTCGATGAGATCCAGCTCGTCCTGCGAGACGCCGTACCGCTCGCGCAGGAGGTGCCCCGTTCGCACGAGCGGGTCGCGCTCGGCCTCGGCCTCGCGCATCGCCTCCGTCTTGTAGAACCGCTCGTCGTCCGAGAGCGAGTGTGAGTAGGGGCGGATGACGTGCCCGTGTACCATCGCCGGCCCCTTCCGCGAGCGGACGTGCTCGGCGGCCCGGGCCAGGGTCGCGTGGCTCTCGACGATGTCCGTGCCGTCGCACTCCAGCACCAGGAGGTCGGGGAAGCCGCTGACCAGCTTCGAGATGCTCCCGCCCGCCGTGTTCACCTCCACCGGCACCGAGATGGCGTATTCGTTGTCCTCCACGAGGTAGAGCACGGGGAGCTTCAGGTTGCAGGCCGAGTTGAGGCTCTCCCAAAATTCTCCCTCGGAGGTCGTGCCGTCGCCCGTGGTGACCCAGACGATCTCGTCTCCGCGATAGGCGGTGATCTCCTTCAGCTCCTCGTGCTCCTGCCATCCGGCGCGGACCCCCGCCTCGGCGGTGCCGACGGCGTGGAGGAACTGCGTGCCGGTGGGGGAAGAGGTGGAGACGATGTGGAGGTCGCGCCGACCCCAGTGGGAGGGCATCTGCCGTCCGCCGGAGGCGGGGTCGGCGGCCGCGCCGACCGCCTGCAGCAGCTGCTCCTTCGGCGTCATCCCCAGCGAGAGCGAGAAGGCACGGTCCCGATAGTAGAAATAGAACCAGTCGTACCCCGGACGGGCATGGGCCGCGGCGGCGACCTGCAGCGCCTCGTGCCCGGCCCCCGAGATCTGGAAGAAGATCTTGTTCTGCCTCTTCAGCTGAATCTCCTTGTCGTCGATCCGCCGTGACAGCACCATGGTCCGGTAGAACCGGAGCAGGGTCTCGCGGTCCAGATCCGTCTGCGGTCTCGATTTGGTCTTGGTCGCCATGGGCAGTTGAGAGCCGGTCAGGGTCGCGATGCCGGATGGAGGGTGACAGCGGGGTACATAATACTCGATGCGCACCCCCCCCGCCACCGCCGACCGGAGAGGACGCCCCCCCCGCTCCGCCCCTCCCGCGGGACCGGGTCCGAGGGTTACCTTGAGCCCGGCTCCCGCGTCCCCCGATCCCGCACTCGACCCGGCATGGCCGTCGACAGCGCTCCCACCTCCGTCGCTCCGGGGGTCTGGCGCCTCCCCACCCCGCTTCCCTTCCGTCCGCGCTCCGTCCACGCCTATCTGGTGCGCCGGGAGGATGGTCGCTGGATGCTCGTGGACGGCGGCGTGAACACCGACGAAGCCTGGCGCGCGCTCGAGGCGGCGGTGCGGACGATCGCGGGCGGATGGAAGCGAGTCGTCCTCCACGTCGTCACCCACATGCACCTCGACCACCAGGGGCTCGCGGCGCGCACGCGGCAGGCGAGCGGCGCACCCCTGGCCATGGGCCGCCTCGATGCGGAGCGCGCCGCCCACGCCGCAGCCGATCCCGCCGACGAGGCGCGCTACCGCGAGGAGCTCCTCCGCTCCCACGGCGCTCCGGAGGAGCTGGTCCGTTCCGTCCAGGGCGGACGCGCCCGCGCCGATCCGCTCGGAAGCTTCGTGCCCGTCGACCACCCTCTCCCTCTCGGGAGTCTCCGCCTCCCCCACATGGGGGGATGGCAGTCGGTCTGGACTCCGGGTCACACCGCGGGACACGTATCGCTCTTTCGGCCCGCCGACGGGGTGCTGCTGGCCGGCGACGCGATCCTGCCGCGCATCACTCCCACCATCGGAGTGAACCGGCAGCGCGAGGACCCGGTGGGCGACTACCTCTCCACCCTGACGCGGCTGGAGGAGCTGGATCCCTCCGTGGCGCTCGCCGGGCACGGGGACGCGATGGAGGCGCCCGCCGACCGCATCACCAAGCTGCGCGCCGCCACGCTCGAAGAGACGGAGCGGGTGGCGGCGCTCCTCGGCCGTGAGCCGGCGAGCGCGTGGGAGATCGTTCGCGCGCGCTATCCCGAGCAGGATCTCCCGCCCTCGACGCAGATGCTCGCGCTGCGCGAGACGCTGGCCCACCTCGAGCACCTGACGTCCATCGGCCGGGCGTCCCGTGGTCTCCGGCAGGGCGCGGTACGCTTCCGGCTCTCCTGAAGAGAAGGCCTTTCGCGGTCGCGTCGGCGCGCGATGTCCGGCGCGGCGCCCACCGGCCTCCCCAGTCTCCCGCGCCCCCGGTGCCGCCCCGCGGATCGGTTGCCCCTTCCCCGCCGGAAGAGTAGCTTTTCGCCCGCCGACGGGAATTTTTTCGCGGGGGGAGACGCGCCATGCTCAAGGTCGGACTGACGGGAAACATCGCCTCCGGGAAGTCGAGCGTCGCGCGGGTTTGGCGGTCGCTGGGCGCGCCCGTGATCGAGGCGGACGAGCTCGCGCGCCGGGCGGTCGAGCCCGGCTCGCCCGGCCTGCGAGCCGTCGCCGGGCAGTGGGGCCCGGCCGTGCTCGACCCCTCCGGGCATCTCGACCGGGCTGCCCTGCGGCGAATCGTCTTCGCCGACGCCGCGGAGCGCGAGCGGCTGGAGGGGATCGTCCACCCGGCCGTCGCGGCGCTGCGCAACGAGGAGTTCGCGCGCCTCGCAGCGCGCGCCGAGGCGATCGTGGTCGGCGACATCCCCCTCCTCTTCGAGGCGGGGCTGCAGGGAGAGTTCGACGTCGTGGTGCTCGTCGAGGCCCCCGACGAGGTCCGGCTGGCGCGGCTGGTGCACGATCGGGGTCTGGATCCGGAGGAGGCGAGCGCCATGATGAGGGCGCAGATGCCCTCCGTCCTCAAGCGCGCCGGGGCGGACCTAGTGATCCAGAATTCCGGCTCGCTGCGAGAGCTCGAGCGCCGCGCGACCGAGGTATGGGAGGAGCTGCAAGCGCGCGCCGCGGGCGGAACGGAGCCCAGGTGAGCGCTCCCCCCCTCCCGCCTGGCTGGCTGCGGATGGACATGCACCTCCACACCCACCGCTCTTTCGACTGCCTCAACGCGCCCGAGCTCGTCCTTCGCGCGGCGCGCGAGAAGGGAATCGGAAAGCTCGTGATCACCGACCACAACGAGATCCGCGGCGCACAGGAGCTGCGCGAGCTCGACCCGGGGCTCGTGCTGGTCGGAGAGGAGGTGAAGACTCGCGAGGGGTTCGACCTCATCGGGATCCTGATGAAGGAGCGGATCCCGAAACGAACCCCAGCCCGCGAGACCGCCGAGCGGATCCGGGAGCAGGGCGGGGTGGTATACGTCCCGCACCCCTTCGACGTGGCGCGTTCCGGGGCCGGCGACCGGATGGAGGAGATCGCGGACCTGGTGGACGTGGTCGAGGTCCACAATTCGCGCTGCTGGGTACGGAGTTTCAACGAGCGCGCCGAACGGTGGGCCGGAGAGCGGGGGAAGTTGCGTGGCGCCGGGTCGGACGCGCACACGATCCGCGAGATCGGCGCGGGCTTCGTCGAGGTCCCTCCCTTCGAGGAGACGCGCTCGGGATTGCTCGCCGCGCTCGCCGCCGCGCGCGTCGCCGGGCGCACGCGCTCCTCCCCCGTCTATCGCGCCGCCTCAACCTACGCGAAGCTGCGCAAGCTCTTTCCCCCCGAGCTCCCCTGAGCCAATCATTCCGAGCGCTGCTCGGAACGACGGCATCCCGCCGAGGCCTCGCGGTTACTCCTCCTCCGCCTGCTCCCGCGCCGCGGCGAGGTACTCCCGCAGCTGCGCCTCGGAGAGGCCGCGGAGCTGCCGCAGGATGGCCTGGAACTGCTCCGGGACCGGAGCGGTGCCATCGCGCGTGAGGTCGTCGTCGACGTCGAGCGGCCAGGCGGGCCACTCGCTCTCCTCCGAGGAGTCGATCGGGTTCAGCCCCGCGAGGGGGTGGAAGACGAGCGTCACCCCGAGCTCGCCCGGCTCGTCCACGTAGGGAGAGATCTCCGCCTCGGCGAGGAAGAGGTCACCCCCGTCCTCGACGATCCCGAAGCCGAGCGCCATCCCGTAGCTCTCCTCGTGCTCCGGGTCGTGGTTCTGTCCGCGCTCCTGGTCGGTCATCCGGCCTCCGCTGTGAGTCGATGAGTGGATGGATCCGGGCGCGGCTCAGTGCCGCCCCCTCTTTCGCTGACCGCGCTCGCGCCGCCTCCGCCCGCGCGATTCCCGCTGCGTTTCCCCCTCCTCCGCCGCCCCGGCCTCCGCCGGCGGCCTCCGTGGGCGCTTCCCCCGCGGCGGCCCGGAGCCCTTCTTCCGGTCTCCGCCGCCTCCACGATCCTTCCGCGCATCGTGATCTCCGCGCGTCGGCTGCTCCTCTGAGAGCAGCCCCTCGCGCCGGAGCTCGGCGCGGGGTCGTGCCGCCAGCTCGCGCGCCTCCTCCAACGAGCTCGCTCGGATCGCCTCGCGCTTCCCCCTCAGCACCGTCCAGTACAGCGGCCGGTCGAGCTTCGGGAGAGCACCCTGCTCGATCCGCGGCAGCACCTTCTCCGGGATGCGGGCGCGAACGACGCCCACGCCGTCCTCCACCGCGTAGTCCAGCGGGTACTCCTCGCCCGCCAACTCGATGGTGTCGGGGAGGGCGAGCCACCGCTTCCGCTCTGCGCGGGGCACCCAGGCTTCGCGGTCGAGCGCGAGATCGGCCTCCATGAACTCCGGATAGGATCCGATGTCGCGCAGGCGCTCGAAAAAGTGTTCCGCCAGCGCGGCCTGCGTCACCTCGGGAGTCGTCCCGCCCGAGCGGCGGTATACCTCGCGCAGCTCTCGGAAGGCTGCGCGGTTCTCTCTCGCGTCGCGATGGTACGCCCCCCCCGCCGCCATCGCGTCCGCCAGGACGCGGCGGGCGCGGTCCGCCAGCTCCGGAGGGAACTCCGCCATCCCCGTCTCCTCCGAGTCGAGCTCGAAACCGTGGAAGGCGCGCGTGCGGCGCAGGCGGAGCGGGGAGCGCCGGTTCCCCGGATCGTAGACGAGCTCCTCCTCCGCCAGCTTGGCGTGTTCCCGGACGAGCTCGTAGGGGAGCTGCGTCCCCTCGATGGAGCCGCGCGCCCGCCCAGTGCGGTCCGAGAAGTAACGCAGCTCCCCCGCGACCGCGCCCCACCTCCCGCAGACGCTCGTCTGCGAGACGCGCACCTCCTCCCCCCAGCTCGTCTCCTCGTCGATCACCAGGTCGAAGGGCATCACGCGCGCGAGCAGCCGCTGCCACTCCCCGATGAGCCGCTGGCTCAGCCGCGGGAGGGAGCGCGGGAGCGGCAGGTCGAGAGACCGGTAGATGGACGCGATCGCGAGCGCCGCGTCCTCGATCGAGCGGACCAGCACCCCTCGCTCCTCCGCCCACGCCTCCAGCGCCTCCGCGGCGAAGACGTGCCGCGGGAGCCCGTACACCGATCCCATCGAGCCGCAGCTCTCGAGCGCGTCCTGGTAGAGGCGGTACGCCGTCAGGTGGTCGCTCCCCGAGACGACGTACGCCTGGATGTAGCGGTCGGCGCGCGTCATGCGGTGCAGCGACTCGATGGAGGCGCATGTCGTCACGAGCGGGATCAGGTGCTCGTCCGCCTGCACCAGCAGCTCACCCCAGGGGCGGCCCACCGGGAGCACCTCGACCTTGCGGCCGTACTCCGTCAGCCGGTCGCCCCGGATCAGCCCGCGCTCCTCCAACACCTTCCGCGCGCGCTGGTAGGCGACCCGGTCGAGGGGGACCGGGAGGTCCAGGTCGTCGGCCCGCACGCCCATGTCGGCGCAAGTCATCGCCACCCGCTCGGGGTCGCCCGCGAGCTGGAAGTTGGGCTCCGTCGGCACCAGCGACTCGAAGTCGATGTCTCGCTCGGAAAGGATCCAGACCTCGCCCCCCTCCACGCGGCCATGTACCCGGCCGGCCATCTGCAGGATCTCGTTCGCGCCGAGCGGGAGGCGCGTCAGCACACCCTTGCCGCGGCGCACGACGGTGGTGAACTGGGCGTCCTCGATCACCACCGTGTCCAGGCCCTGGATGTTGAGCGCCGACTGCCCCGCCGCGGTCATCGAGAGCAGGTACGGGTGCGGCGCGTCCCCTTCCAGGAAGGGGCGGAGCTTCGAGATCGGCTCGCCGCCGTGGTAGAACGCGGCGAAGATGCGGTCCCACTTCTCTCCCACGGTCGCCGCGATCTGCTCCGTTCCGGCGCGGGTTGGGACGAAGACGGCGACCCCGCGCCGCCCGCTCACCACGTGGCGCAGGAAGCGCTCGCCCAGGAACTGCAACGGATTGGAGGTGTTCGAGACGCGCACCTTGGCAGCCTTCGCGGGATCGAAGGCGGAGGTTTCGATCACCTCGGCGGAGTCGAGGTACCCGGCGTAGAAGGTGGGATCCACCGTGGCGGATAGCCACATGAAGCGGCATCCGGCGCGCTTCGCGAGCGCCAGGCAGAGCTCCAGCTCCGCCGAGGTCTGATGGATCTCGTCCACGATCACCGCGTCCTCGGCCGCGATCAGGTCGTCCTGCAGCCAGCGCCGCGCGATCCCGGTGGTGATGATCACCACGTTCCAGCTCGGCGTGTCCGGCGTGGCCTCCCGCTCGCGGTTCACCACTCCCACCCGCAACGGCGTGCCGACGATCTCCTCGGCGATCGGCCGGATGGCGAGCGTCTTGCCCGTCCCCGTCCCCGCGACGATGCCGAAGCCCTTCCCGGAGCGGGCCAGCCGGCGGACGTCGTCGCCGTGCTCGCGCTGAAGCACCGTCTCCACCCCCGCCAGCCCGATTCCGAGCTCGATCGTCTCGCAGGCGGCTCGCGTGGGGGCGATCACCACCAGCCGGCCGCCCGTGGGGCGGCCGGGGTAGCGTTCGTTCGGCGCGACGGTGGGTACGCGGACCATGGAGCGGACGACGGGTAGGGGGAAAAGGGCTGTCGGCCATCAGCCATCAGCTATCGGGCATCAGTCTACGGACGCAGGGGCCTGAATACGGCGGGGGATTTCTTCCGGAGATCCCTCGCGGCGTGCGAGCTGAAGTCGGGACGGAAGCCCCACCGCCGTTAGCGGATGGCCGATAGCTGGTTCAGAGTCGAGGATCCACCAGGTCTACAGGCGCTCGAGGAAGTCGTCCCGGGCGTACCTTCCGCACCGGCAGGGATCCATGAACCCTCCGCTCCGCGACGATCGGCTGATCGGCCTCTACGCTGCGTCACGTCGCGGTACCGCCGGACCTCTGGATACACATGAGCGCTTCGGTCCCGATCATGCCCCCGGATTCACCGATGCGGAAGTCCTCCTCCCGGCCCGGCATCTCCCTGCGGACCCCGCCCCCGCACGAGCGCGTGATCCTCTCGCGCGCCTCCGCGGGCGACTGGCCGCGGCGTCGCTCCTGCTCCTCCCCCACCCCCGATTCGCGTCAGCACCCGGCGCGTAGCACGAAGCACTTTCAGAGGTGCTTCTTGATCCGCTCGGCGACCTCGCGGGGGACCTTGGCCTCGCGCTCGATCTCGTCCACGCCGGCGTTGCGCAGGCTGTAGAGCGTGCCGAACCGCTGGGCGATCGACTTCGCGTGCCGCGACTTTACTCCCTCGACGCCCTCGACGCGGGAGGTCAGCCGCTCGCGCTCCAGCTCCATCCCGATGCGGTCGGGGTCGCTGGTGTCGTGGCCGCGCTGCCCGAGGTGGCCGAGGAGCCCCTGCCACTGGTCGTGGCCCCACCCCTGCGGGTTCTCGTCCACGAACTTGCGGAGGTCGCCGCGCAGGTCGGGCCGGCCTCCCTTGGCGGCGGTCTTCCTGCCGGCGCCCGCGGTCTTCGTGGACGCCTTGCCGGCACCCGCGGTCTTCGTGGACGCTTTTCTGGCACCCGCCGTCTTCGCGGCGCCGGAGCGCTTCGCCGCGCCCCCGCCCTTGGCGGGACCGGTGCCCCCGGCGGCTCCCGGCGCACCTCCGTCGGCGGAGCCCGTGGACTGGTCGCCCGCCCCGGAGCGCTTGGCTTTTCCCGTGGTCCCGTCGCCCGCCGCGCCCGCTTTGCTGTTCGCCATCACTCGCTCCTAGGTGGTGAGTCACACATTGCACCGCATGGCACCTCCCCCCTACCCCGCCTCCGCCGGCTACTGCCGCTTCAGGACCAGCACCCCCAGCGGAGGAATCTGCAGCCGCAGCGAGAAGGGGCGGCCGTGGCTCGGAACCCTTTCGGACTCCACGCCCCCGCCGTTCCCGACGCTGCTCCCCCCGTAACACTCCGCGTCGCTGTTGAGCAGCTCCCGGTAGGTCCCCGCGGCAGGGGCGCCGATCCGATAGTCGACGCGCGGAATAGGGGTGAAGTTGCAGACGAAGAGCAGTTCCTCTTCCGGCTCCTCTCCCCGGCGCAGGAAGGAGACCACGCTGTTCTCCACATCGTGGAAGTCGATCCAGTCGAACCCTTCGTGGATCGTGTCGCGCGACCAGAAGGCCGACTCGCCGCGGTAGACCCGATTGAGGTCCCGAACCCAGCGCCGCAGACCCTCGTGCTGCGGCCTCTCCAGCAGCCCCCAGTCGAGCGGGCGGGACTCGCTCCACTCCCGCCATTCCCCCAGCTCGCCGCCCATGAAGAGGAGCTGCTTTCCCGGATGCGCCCACATGAAGCCGAGCGTCAGGCGCAGGTTCGCGAACCTACGCCAGTCGTCCCCCGGCATCTTCCGGAGGAGCGACCCCTTCAGGTGCACCACCTCGTCGTGCGAGAACGGGAGGACGAAGCGCTCGGTGAATGCGTACATGAGCGAGAAGGTCACCAACCCGAAGTTGTACTTCCGGTGGACCGGATCCTCCTCGATGAAGCGGAGGAAGTCGTTCATCCACCCCATGTTCCACTTGAAGTGGAAGCCCAGCCCCCCGCCCTCGACCGGGTGGGTGACTCCGGGCCAGGCGGTCGATTCCTCGGCGATCATCAGCGCGCCCGGATGACGTTCGCTGACCGCCTGGTTCAGCGCCCGCAGGAAGTCGATCGCCTCCAGGTTCTCGCGGCCGCCACGGGGGTTGGGGAGCCACTCGCCCTCCTTGCGCGAGTAATCCAGGTAGAGCATCGAGGCCACGGCGTCCACCCGCAAGCCGTCGATGTGGTACTCGTCCATCCAGAAGAGCGCGTTCGAGAGGAGAAAATTCCTCACCTCGTTCCGCCCGAAGTTGAAGATCATCGTCCCCCAGTCGGGGTGCTCGCCCTTCCGCGGGTCCTCGTGCTCGTAGAGCGCCGTGCCGTCGAAGCGCCGCAGGGCCGATGCGTCCTTGGGGAAGTGCGCGGGCACCCAGTCGAGCAGCACCCCGATTCCGCGCTGGTGCAGCCGGTCGACCAGGTACTTGAAGTCGTCGGGCCCGCCGAAGCGGCTGGTGGGGGCGAAGTAACCCGTCACCTGGTATCCCCAGGACGGATCGTACGGATGCTCCATCACCGGGAGGAACTCGACATGGGTGAACCCCATCTCCTCCACGTAGTCCGGGAGCTCCTCGGCCAGCTCGCGGTAGGTCATCGGACGGTCGCCCCGCCAGCGCCAGGACCCGAGGTGGACCTCGTAGATGACCATCGGCTCGCCCCCCATGTCGCGCTCGCCGCGCCGCTCCATCCACTCCGCGTCGGACCAGTCGTACGCCCGCAGGCGGTGGACGACCGAGGCGGTCTCGGGCCGCAGCTCCGCCCGGAAGGCCACCGGATCGCTCTTCAGGAAGGAGGGGCCCTGTCGCGGAAGGATCTCGAACTTGTACAGCTCGCCGACGTCGAGGCCGGGGACGAACATCTCCCAGATCCCCACTCCCGGATGGCGGCGCATCACGTGCCGCCGGCCGTCCCACCGATTGAAGCCGCCGACCACGCTGACGCGGCGCGCGTTCGGCGCCCACACCGCGAACCGCACCCCGGACACGCCGGCCAGCTCGCACGGGTGCGCGCCGAGCTTGTGGTACATCCGCAGGTCCGTCCCCTCCCCCAGGAGATGGAGGTCCACCTCGCCCAACGAGGAGGGGAAGGCATACGGGTCATCGAGCTCGTGCTCGCCCCCTTCGCCGTCATGAAGCCGCAAACGATAACGGAATTCCTTGTGCCGGGGGAGGACCAGCTCGAAGAAGCCCGCCGGGTGCACCCGCTCCATCGGCGTCGCCCCACCCCCTCCGGCGTCCACCACCTCCAGCCCGGAAACCCCAGGAAGGAAAGCGCGCACGACGATCGAGGAGCCCTTCACGAGCGACACGCGGTGGAGCCCGAGGACCGAGAAAGCATCGGAGTGCTCTCCCTGGACGATCGCCTGGACATCGTATTCGCTGGTCGCCTCTGCCATCGATGGGCTCGGATCCGGAACGAGGGGAAGGGTTCGATCGGAGGCCGACGCGAAGGTCATGCCGGCAGGCGGGGCGATCCCTTCCGCTCCCGGCCTTCCCGAGCCTCCTCAGCCCGCAGGTTCCGGGCCGCCTCGCGCGCGAGAAACCAGGTGAGATTCCCGGAAAGTGGCCGCACCAGCTGTGCGGGAATCCGCAGCGGATCGAGCGGACCGTCGATCGCTCGGCGGGCGATCGCGGCCTTTTCGCCCCCGGGGAGGAGCATCTCGACGCGCGCCGCCGCATTGATGACCGGGAGCGTGAGGGTAACCCGCGGCTCGCCGAGCGCGCGGTTCATCGCCGGCAGAACGAGACGATTCCTCTCCAGCAGGCGGGGGAGATCGAAGGGAAAGAGCGAGGCGACGTGGCCGTCGTCGCCGATCCCCAGGTGCACGAGGTCGAAACGGGGAAGGTCCGCGCCGAAGAAATCGCGCAGCTCGGCCGCGTACTCGCGGGCGGCCCGCCGCGAACCCATCTCGCCGCAAATCCGATGCACGTTCTCCGGGGGGATCGGGACGCGGCTCAGCAGGAGAGTGCGTGCCATCCCGAAGTTGCTCCGCGGGTGGCCGGGCGGAACGCAGCGCTCGTCTCCCCAGAAGAGGTGCACCCGCTCCCAGGGGACCCGCGCCGCCACCTCGCCGCTCGCCAGCAGCCCGTACGATTCCCGCGGCGAAGATCCACCGGTGAGCACCGCGGTGAAGACTCCGCCCGCGGCGACGGCCCCGGCTGCCCGTTCCACGAACGACTCCGCCGCCGCGCGGGCGACCGACGAGGCGTCGGGGAGCACCTGGAGATCGCCGGTGCGCGGGCTCATCCGGCCTGCGGCTCCCTCCAGCGGTGCCCGTGTCCGGCGAGGAGCGCGTCGGCGCCGCGGGGGCCCCAGCTCCCGGCGGGGTACGGCTCGGGCTCGCCACTCGCCCAGGCGCTCAGGATCGGATCCACGAGCGCCCACGCCGCCTCGACTTCGTCGCAGCGCGCGAAGAGAGTCGGATCGCCCTGCATGACGTCGAGGAGGAGGCGCTCGTACGCCTCGGGCGAGGTTCCGGTGAAGGAGGTCTGATAGTGGAAGTCCATGCTCACCGGCCGGAGCGGCCCCCGCAGCCCCGGGACCTTGGCCTCGAAGAAGAGGGAGATTCCCTCCTCCGGCTGGATCCTCACCACCAGGCGATTCGGCTCCGGCGAGTCGCCCTGCGCGGTATCGAGGATAGGATGGGGCGCGGGCCGGAACTGGATGGCGATCTCCGACACCTTCTCCGGCAGGCGCTTTCCCGTGCGCAGGTAGAAGGGGACGCCCGCCCAGCGCCAGTCCTCGATCCAGAGGCGCAGCGCGGCGAAAGTCTCGGTACGCGAGCCCTCGGCCACCCCCGGCTCGTCGATATAGCCCGGCGCCGCCTTTCCCGACACGACGCCGGGGGCGTACTGTCCGCGCGCCGTCTCACGCGCCACGTCCTCTCCGGTGATCGGGCGCACGGAGCGTAGGACCTTGACCTTGTCGTTCCGGATCGAATCGGGATCGTACGAGCCGGGCGGGTCCATGGCGACCAGCATGAGCAGCTGCAGGAGATGGCTCTGCACCATGTCGCGCAGCGCACCGGCCCGCTCGTAGTATCCGGCCCGGCGCTCCACCCCCACCGTCTCGGAGACGGTGATCTGCACGTGGTCGATGTAGTTGCGGTTCCAGATGGGCTCCCAGATCACGTTGGCGAAGCGGAAGACCATCAGGTTCTGCACCGTCTCCTTCCCCAGGTAGTGGTCGATCCGGTAGATCTGGCTCTCGTCGAAGCGGGAGAGGAGCACGCGGTTCAGCTCGCGGGCGCTCTGCAGGTCGCGGCCGAAGGGCTTCTCGACCACGATGCGCGACCAGTGCTCGGCGTCGGGTTCGTGGACGAGGCCCGCCTCGTCCAGCCGGTCGGAGAGGAGTTGGATGGCGCCGGGCGGGACGGCGAAGTAGAAGAGGCGATTGCCGCCGCACCCGCGCTCGCAGTGCGCGTCGCGGAGGCGCGACGCCAGCTCCGCGAATCCTTCTCGCTCCTCGAAGGAGGAGCCGACGTAGCGGAGCCTCTCCGCGAAGCTCTCCCACCCGTCGTCCAAGGGCGTGTCGGCGCCCAGCACCGCGTCGCGCATCCGAGCGCGGAACTCGTCCGCCGTCCAGGGCTCGCGGGCGAAGCCGACGATCTCGAACTCGTCGGGGAGGAGGCCCTCGCGGAAGAGTCGGAAGAGGGCCGGCATGAGCTTGCGGCGGGTGAGGTCGCCCGTGGCGCCGAAGACGACGATCGAGAGCGGCTCCGGAATCTCGGCGGAGCGCATGCGCTCCTGCGTGGGGATCGCGGCGGTGGCGGATCCCGAGGCGAAGGGGAGCACGGGACCGATCATCCGGGGAGCGGGTCCTCGGGCTTCGCCTCGCGGACGGCGTGCCCTCCGAACTGGTTGCGGAGCGCCGCGATCACCTGCGCCGAGTAAGACTCCTCCTGGCGCGATCGGAAGCGCGAGAGCAGGGAGAGGGTGATGACGGGAGCGGGGACGTCGAGGTCGAGCGCGGTCTCCACGGTCCAGCGCCCCTCTCCCGAGTCGGCGACCCATCCGCGGATGCGGTCGAGGTTCGCGCCCTCCTGGCCGTAGGCGCGCTCCAGCAGCTCCAGCAGCCACGAGCGCACCACGCTGCCCTGGTTCCACAGCCCCGCGACCTGCCGGAGGTCGAGCGGGAAGTGCGAGGCGTGGAGGATCTCGAAGCCCTCGGCATAGGCCTGCAGGAGCCCGTACTCGATGCCGTTGTGGACCATCTTCACGAAGTGACCCGCGCCGCTGGGGCCCACGTGCGCGTAGCCGTCGGGCGGGGCGAGGGTGCGGAAGACCGGTTCGCAGCGCCGCACCGCCTCCTCCTCGCCGCCGACCATGAGGCAGTAGCCGACCTCGAGGCCCCAGACGCCGCCGCTCGTTCCCGCGTCCACGAGGTGGAGCCCGCGCTCCTTCAGGAGCTCCGAGCGCCGCATCGTGTCGCGGAACATGGTGTTTCCGCCGTCGATCAGGATGTCGCCGCGGTCGGCGTGCTCCGCGAGTCCGAGCAGCGTCTGCTCCGTGGGGTCGCCGGCGGGGACCATCACCCAGACGACCCGTGGGGCCTCCAGCTTCTCCATGACCGCGCCGAGCGAGGGAGCCGCCGAGGCGCCCTCCAGCGCGCCGACCCGGCGCGTGAGCTCGGGATCGAGGTCGAAGACGATCACCTCGTGCCCGTCGCGAACCAGCCGCTCGGTCATGTTCCCGCCCATCTTCCCCAGCCCGATCATTCCCAGCTTCATGCCCACCTCCGCTCTCTGGCGCGATTCCTCGGCTCTCGGCTGCACGGCCAGCGGAGGACGCAGGGATCATGCAAGGCCGTGCCGCACGTAGAGCTGACAGAGGGCCAGCTCGCCACCCCAGACAGGATAACCTGGGTTATTCACCAGGCAGGTAGTGGCTGAACAGGGGGCATGAAAAAGCCCATAGCGCATCTCCCGTGGGCGCCGTAGGATGGAAGTGCGACCTTTCATCACGACGGAGCCACGCAGAACACACGCTATGGGTGAGTCCCAATGTAGCCTCTTTCAGCCGGATTTCAACCGCAGCGTGCACATCGAGGCGCGTCCCCAGCGCCTGAGTGCGGACGCCGGCGCCCTGCTCCGGCGTGAACTCCTCGACCGCTCGGGGCTCTCGCGCCTCCTGGAGCGCGAACGGGTGGACCTGCGTATCCCGGAGCGCATCACGCACCCGCTGCCGGAACTGGTGCGCACGCAGCTCCTTCTCGACGCCCAGGGCTACCCCGACCAGAACGACGCCACGCTCCTGCGGCAGGACCCGCTCTTTCGCCTGAGCGTCTCTGCCCGCCGCGGCCTGAGCCCGCTGGAGGCCGGGCAGGGTCTGGCCTCGCAGCCCACGCTCTCGCGTCTCCTGGAGATGCTCTCCGCCCCCGAGAACCAGGCGGGCCTAGAGCGCGTCCTGCTCCAGAGCCCCCGCTGCCTGACACCGGGAGCCCGTCGCAAGGCGATCACTCTGGACCTGGATTCGCTCCCCCTGGAGGTGCACGGGCACCAGCCCGGCAGCGCCTACAACGGCCACTACCGGATCCGCTGCTACCCTCCCCTCCTGCTGCGCGAGAGCGAGGGCTGCTTCCTCGCCGCTCGCCTGCGCCCGGGCCACGTCCACACGGCCGAGGGGGCGCTGGACTTCGCCCTGCCGGGCATCCGCGAGGCGGCCGAGCGTGCCGCTCGCGTGTGGCTGCGGATCGACGCTGGCTTCCCGGCGGAGGGCTTCCTCGCGGCCCTGGAGGCGCTGCCGGCGGTGCGCTATGTGGCGCGCCTGAAGACGAACGCCGCTCTGGAGCGCCTGGCCGCCCCGCACCTGCGCCGTCCGCCGGGCCGCCCGCCCGCCGAGGGGCGCGTCTGGCTGCACGAGCTCACCTATCGCGCGAAGAGCTGGAGCCGCCCGCGGCGCGTGGTGCTGGTGGTTCTGGAGCGGCCGGACTGTCAGCAGCATCTCTTCCTGGACCACTTCTTCCTGGTGACCAACGCCGCGCCGGAAGAGCTCCCGCCCGGGGGGCTGCTGGAGCACTACCGCGAGCGCGGCAGCGCGGAGAAGGATTTCGGCGCGTGGCAGCAGGCGCTCACGCCACATCTGTCCTCCAGTCCGCGCCCGAAGCGCCACTACCGGGGACGGCGGATCCGCACTGAGTACGCGGAGCCGGACAGCTTCGCCATCAACGAGGCGCGGCTGCGGCTGAGCCTGCTGGCGGCGAACCGGCTCTGGGCCGCGAGCCGGCTCCTGGAGCGGCAGCAGCAACGCCAGCTCTCGCGGGAGCGCTTCCAGGCGCGGGTGCTGAAGGTCGGCGCGCGGGTCCTGCTCTCGGGGCGGCGCATCCGGGTGGGGATCGACGCCGCACGGGCTGGCTTGTGGAGCGCCTTCTGGCACGAGCTCGAACGGCTTTACCCCACTCGGGGCTCCCCGCCGCGCCGGGCCCTGCCCCTGCCAGCGTAGCCCCCCGGGGTGGGGAATCGGGAGCGGGAGAGCCGCCGCCGTCGCTCCCGCGATGGGGGAAGGGGGCCACTGCCTCCCCTGCGCTCCCACGGCCCAGGATCCGACCGGTTACGCCCGGTGACCAAAATCCGCGAACTCACCCGCCCGTCGTGAATAGGGTAGCGTACCATTGATTGTGTAAAAGTGAACAGGCCCATGGCCTTACCGGTAGCAGGGGTTGCGAAGCCAACCTACTGACCGGAGAAGAACATGAGCCTGTCCGACATGCAATCTAACGGGATCGAGGTGCGCACCGAAGGGCCGGGGCCGCATCTGTTTGGAGCCGCCGACTACCGGAGCTGGATCGAGGACGAGATCCGGAGCGCCGTGAAGGCGGTGCTGGAGGAGATCCTCGAGGCGGAGATCGCCGCCCACCTCGGCGCCGCGCCCGGCGAACGGACCGAGGCCCGGCAGGGCTATCGCAACGGCAGCTACACGCGGGGGCTGAAGACCCGGGTCGGAGCATTGGACATCACCGTGCCGCGGGATCGCGACGGTAGCTTCCGCCCCGGTGTCTTCGAGCGGTATCGGCGCATGGAGTCGCCTCTGGAGGAGGCGCTGCTTCGCGCCTACCTGGAGGGGATCAGCACGCGCCGGGTGGGCGATATTGCCGAGGCGCTGGCCGGGGAGGGCCTGAGTGCCTCGACGGTGAGCCGGCTGAATGGCCGCCTTTCGGAGCGGCTCCAGGAGTGGCGGGAGCGGCCGCTCTCGAGTGCGTACCCGTACCTCTACCTGGACGGCATCAGCCTCACGGTGCGCTGGGGCGGCGCTAGCGAGCGGGTGAGCGTGCTGGTGGCGATCGGGGTCAACGAGGAGGGATTCCGCGAAGTGCTGGCCTGCGGGGCCGGCTTCCGCGAATCGGAGGAGAGCTGGCGAGGGCTGCTCCGGGGCCTGGCGCAGCGTGGACTTCAGGGCGTGCGGCTCGTGATCAGCGATGCCGGAGCGGGGCTGAAGGCGGCGATGGCGGACTTCCTGCCCGGTGCAATCTGGCAGCGGTGCTCGGTGCACGTGATGCGCAACGTGCTCGACAAGGTGCCGCAGAGCCGCCGAGCGGATGTGGCGGCGGCGCTGAAGACGATCTGGCACCAGGAGGATGCTGAGGAGGCACGGCACAAGGCGCAGCGCGTCATCGAGCAGTACCGGAAGAGCCTGCCCGCGGCCATGCGCACCCTGGAGGGGGCGCTCGAAGACAGCCTCACGTTCTACCGCTTCCCGCGGGAGCACTGGAAGATGCTCCGGACCAACCACCCGCTGGAGCGGCTCATGAAGGAGATCCGTCGGCGGACCAAGGTGGCCGAGCAGTTCCCGCATGAGGAGAGTGCACTGCTGCTGGTGACGGCGAGGCTGAAGCGGATCCACGAGGGCTGGGCGGAGCGGCGCTACCTCGACATGGCCCCGCTCCACGAGATGGAGCAGTCCCAGACGACTCAGGCGGCGGTCGCCTGAGAGACGCGCAACCCTAGCACCGGATCGCTTTTACACACAAATCGTTGCGCTACCGTGAATAGCCCAGGGTCAAGCTACCGATATCTTTCGATCCGGAGAGTGACTCCGTCAACATCAACGGCACTAACGTACCCGTCTCAAGGCACAATCTCATTCTGGTGGATGATATCGGGAATCCAGGCCAGGCTCCAACTGTGCATTTGGAGAACGTCGATCTGACCAATCTTCGCCCGCACGAAGGCATCTCGCAGCAGCTGCAGTATATGCCAGAGATACAGGTATACCTACGGGAATAGATCGGACGTAAGCAATACGACTACGTAGCCGGTCCCCACCTCCGGCGTCAGCCGCTTCGGCTACTCTTGACTCCAATCGGTGACGTTCAACCCCTCGACTCGCTGAAACTCGCCCACGTTGGCTGTCACGAGTGTGAGTTCTCGCGCCCGTGCCTGTCCGGCGATCAGAACATCGTAAGGGCCAATCGGCGCACCTCGCTTCGCGAGCGCAGCGCGGATTTCGCCGGCGTGCCGGCCGTCCTCTCCATCGAACTCCACGACCTCGAAGAGCAGCCCGTCGACCAGGGAGACGTTCTTCTCCTGCCGGCTGCTCTTGAACGCGCCGTAGTACAGCTCGTGCAGCGCGATCGCGGAAAGGCCGATATGGTTCGGATCGTGCGCCCGTACGCGCCGAAGGAGGGGACCGTCCAGCTGCCGGAGCAGTTCGATCACTGCGTTTGCGTCCAGGAGGAAATGCATCAGTCGAAGACGCTCTCCAGGCCCGGGCGTTCCTGGTCCTGGGGACTCTCCTCGACGGCCTCGACGAAGTCGGAGTCCGGGCCCGAGGAAATCAGCTCGTCGAGCCAGCGCCAGTCCGCCGGGATGGGCTCGAGGATCACGGCGTTACCACGCCGGCGGATTCGCACCTCCTCAGCTTCGAACCGATACTCCTTCGGCAAGCGCACCGCCTGTGATCGGCCCGACCAGAATATCTTCGCCCGATCTGCTCTCTCCACGTTTCTCCTCCTGGTGATATCTATCTTTGCAGTATATCAGATGTCGACAGTGGTACGGTAGTGGATGGGTCAGGAGCGGGCTCAGGCCCGCTCGCCCACCTTCTCCAGCTTCTCCTCGATGCAGCGCAGGAGGTCGCGGAAGGGCACCACGAACTTCTCCACCCCCTCCACCTGGAGCTGGTGCGTCACCCGGTCGAGATCGATCCCGAGGGCCGACAGCGCCCGGAGGCGTGCACGCGCCTCCTCCACCTCGTCGTCCACGGTCCGCCGGGCGACGCCGTGGTCGGCGAACGCCTCGAGCGTCGCCAGCGGCATAGTGTTCACCGTGTCGGGGCCGATCAGCTCCTCGACGTAGACCACGTCCCGGTACTCCGGGTTCTTCGTGGAGGTGCTGGCCCAGAGCGGGCGCTGCACCCGCGCCCCCTTCTCCTTCAGCCTCGCGAAGCGGTCGCGGCCGAAGACGTCTCGGAAGCGCGCGTACGCCAGCTTCGCGTTGGCGATTGCCGCCTTCCCGAAGAGCGCGCGGATCCGCGCCTTCTCCTCGGCGCTCTCCGCCTTCGCGAGACGCGCCTCCAGCTCCTTGTCCACCGCCGTGTCCACGCGCGAGACGAAGAAGGAGGCCACCGAGGCGACGCGGTCGAGCGGCTTCCCCTCATCCGCGCGCCGCTCCAGCGCCTTCAGGTAGGCCTCCATCACCTTCTCGTACCCGTCGAGCGAGAAGAGCAGGGTGATGTTCACGTTCAGTCCCTCGTAGAGGAGCTGCTCGATGGCGGGCAACCCCTCCTCGGTCCCGGGGACCTTGATCATCACGTTCGAACGATCGACCTCCTTCCAGAGGCGCCGCGCTTCCCGTAGCGACCCTTCGGTGTCGTGCGCGAGCTCCGGCGAGACCTCCAGAGAGACGAACCCGTCGGTCCCCTCCGACGCTTCGTAGAGGGCGCGGAACTCGTCCGCCGCCCCGCGGATGTCCTCGATGGCGAGCGCTTCGTACGCCTCCAGCGGCGACGCCTCCTTCGCGGCGAGCGCCTCCAGGGCTTCATCGTAGGCGTCGCTGCTGGCGATCGCCTGCTCGAAGATCGCCGGGTTCGAAGTCACGCCTCGCAGCGCCTTCTCTCGGATCATCCGCCCCAGCTCGCCATTCCGCAGGATGTCGCGGCGGATGTAGTCGAGCCAGACGCTCTGCCCCAGCTCGGTGAGGCTCCACAGAGGCCCACTCGGGGGCGTCTCGGACGCGGGATGCTTGGTGTCGGGCATGTCTTCCTCCGAAGGGATTAGTTCTCGTCCGTCCCGTGCTTCGTCGGGCCCGCGGCCTGGAGCCCTTCCTCCAGCTCCGGCCGCGGCTCGGAGAGGCCGAGGGCGCGCCGAGCTTTGTGCGCAACGTTCTCGGCGGTGAAGCCGAGCTCGTGAAAGAGGGTCTTCGCGGGCGCCGAGTCGCCGAAGTGCGAGATCGCCACGACTTCCCCGCCGGAGCCGACCCAGCGGTGCCAGCCCATCGGGCCGGCGGCCTCCACGGAGACGCGCGCGGTCACCGCCGGCGGCAGGACGCGGTCCCGGTACTCGCGCGGCTGGCGCTCGAAGAGCGCCCAGCTCGGCATGCTGACGACCTGCGTCCGGATCCCTTCGCTCTGCAGCACCGCCCGCGCCTCCAGCGCCAGCGAGACCTCCGAGCCGCTCGCGATGAGCACCGCCTGCGGGTCGTCGTCCTCCGCTTCGGCGAGCACGTAGGCGCCCTTGCTCAGGTTCGCGGCCGGCGCGTAGCGCTCCCGGTCGAGATGCGGCACCGCCTGCCGGGTGAGGGCCAGAAAGACCGGGCCCCCGGTATACTCCATGATGAAGCGCCACGCCTCGGCGGTCTCGTTGGCGTCGCACGGGCGCAGGTCCACCAGCCCCGGAATCGCGCGCAGGGCTGCGAGCTGCTCCACCGGCTGGTGCGTCGGCCCGTCCTCGCCCAGCCCTACGCTGTCGTGCGTGAAGACGTAGACGGTCGGCTGCTCCATGAGCGACGCCAGCCGGATCGGCGGACGCATGTAGTCCGAGAAGATCAGGAAGGTCCCGCCGTAGGGGCGCACCCCGCCGTGCAGCGCCATCCCGTTCATCACCGACCCCATCGCGTGCTCTCGGACGCCGAAGTGGAGATTGCGCCCGGCGTAGCTCCCCGTCGCGAAGCTCCCCTCGCCTTCCAGCAGGGTCAGGTTCGACTCCGCCAGATCGGCCGAGCCGCCGACGAGCCAGGGCACCTTCCGGGCGACGGCGTTCAGCGCCTTGCCGGAGGCGGCGCGGGTGGCGATCGCCTTGTCGTCCGCCGACCAGCGCGGCAGGTCCGCGTCCCACCCCCGGGGGAGGCGCCGTTCCAAGGCGGCGTGGAAGGCGCTCGCGACGTCCGGGTGCTCCGCGGCGAAGGCGTCGAAGCGCTCCGTCCACGCCCGCTGCGCCTCCCGTCCCGTCTCGCTCAGGCGGCGCATACGCTCCAGCGCTTCACCAGGGACGTGAAAGGGCTCCTTCCACCGCCAGCCGAGGTTCTCCTTGGTGCGGAGGATCTCCTCCTCGCCCAGCGGCGAGCCGTGCGCCTTCTCGGATCCCGCCTTGCCGGGGGATCCGTACCCGATGACGGTCCTCACCGCGACCATCGAAGGGCGCGGGTCCTCTCGTGCCGCGAGGATGGCGGCGTCGAGCGCCTCCAGGTCGTTGCCGTCCTCCACCCGCAGCGTGTGCCAGCCGTAGGCGTCGAAGCGCTCCAGCACGTCCTCCGTGAAGGCCAGTCCGGTCGAGCCCTCTATGGTGATCGAGTTGTCGTCCCAGAAGCAGACGAGCTTCCCGAGCGCGAGGTGCCCCGCCAGGGATGCCGCCTCGCTCGCCACGCCCTCCATGAGGTCGCCGTCGGAGCAGACGACGTACACAAAGTGGTCGACGACCTCGTGCCCTTCACGGTTGAAGAGGGCCGCCAGGTGGCGCTCCGCCATCGCCATCCCGACGCCGTTGGCGAAGCCCTGGCCGAGCGGGCCCGTGGTGGTCTCGACGCCCGGCGTCAGCCCGTACTCGGGGTGGCCGGGGGTCGGGCTCTCCCACTGGCGGAAATCCTTTACATCCTCCAGCGTGAGGCCGTAGCCCGACAGGTAAAGGAGCGAGTAGAGCAGCATCGAGGCGTGACCCGCCGAGAGGACGAAGCGGTCGCGGTCGATCCACCGGGGATCCTCCGGATTGTGCTTCAGGTGCCGGGTCCAGAGAAGGTAGCCCAGCGGGGCGAGAGCCATGGGCGTGCCCGGGTGGCCCGAATTCGCCTTCTGGACCGCGTCCATCGAGAGGGTTCGGATCGTGTCGATGCACAGCTCGTCCAGCTCGCTGCGCCGGAACGTCGTCGGCAGGGCCATCCTGTCTCCCGGTCGATGAGAGTGGTTCATGGGCCTCCCCGCTCCGCCACATAGGGAGAGGCGAGGGACAACCAGGGGGCGAGCGCCTCCTCGAGCGAGCGCTGCCGCTCCCGGGCGGCGCGGTAGCGGAGGTGGTGCCCGTGGCTCGGCTCGAAGCGCACCGCCTCCTCGACCGGGACGGCGTCGAGCGAATGGATCATGCCGAGCCGCTCCTGCACCACCAGGGCGGCGCCCCGGGCGGTCGCCTCCCGCTCGACGGGGAGCGAGACGGACCGGCCCATCACGTCGGCGAGGATCTGAGCCCAGAACGGTGACGCATGGAGCGCACCACCGCTGGCCGTCACCAGCGGCTCCCGCCCGAGCACCGCCTCGAGCTGCTCGCACACCCCCGCGATGCGGTAGGCGATGGCCTCCATCCAGGCGCGCAGCAGCTCCTCGGGAGGCGTGGAGTGGCGCAACCCCACCAGCACCGCCTGGGTCTCGTGCAGCCATCCCGGCCCCCGCTCGCCCACCAGGAAGGGGAGGATGGTGAGACCGTGGACATCCGGCTCCATCTCCGAAAGCCTCGCCTCCCACTCGCGCTCCCCGGGCAGGGCGAGCAGGCCGCGCAGATAGGCCACCGCGTTGCCGCCGTTCGAGAGCGCGCCGCCCGCGCTCCACCATCGGCCGTCAAGGCGGTAGCACCAGAGCCGCTCCGGGATCCTCACCTCGCCGACCGGCCGCCAGAGGGCGCGAGCGGCGGCGCTCGTCCCCACCGTCACCCCGACGCGGTCGAGGCCCACGGCGCCGCTCCCCAGGTTGGCGCACGCGCCGTCGCCCAGCGCGGGGAACCAGTCGATCCCGGCCAGCTCGGGCCAGCGGCCGGCGAGCTCCGGGCGGAGTCCGCGGATGGGCGCATCCGTGTCCACCAGCTCCGAGAGCTGCGAGGCGCGCACGCCGGCGATCTCCAGCGCCTCCGGATCCCAGCGCAGCCGGTGGACGTCCAGCAGCCCGCTCCCGGAGGCGATCGAGAAGGAGCAGCGCCGCCGGCCGAAGAGGCGCTCCTCCAGGTACTCCGCGAACGATCCCCAGGCGGCGACCCGCGCGAAGGCATCGGGGTCGCGGCGGCGCAGCCAGCTCAGCTTCACCGAGGGATAGCTCGGGTGCAGGAAGCACCCCGTCCGCCGATGCAGGGCCGTCTCGTCCACCTCGCCGCGGAGGCGGACCGCCTCCGCGGCGGCGCGGGTATCGCCCCAGGCGAACACGGGCGAGGCGGGGTTCCTCTCGGAGTCGAGCCCCAGGACGCTGTGCCAGAAGGTGGCGACCGCCACGGCGGCGATCCGGAGACCGGCGGCGCGGGCGAGCTCGAGCGCCGCGTCCACCGCCCCCACCACCCCGTCGAGCAGCACCTGCGGGTCGTACTCCATCGTCCCCCGCCGGCTCCTTGCGCCACCGGTAGGGGCGCTGAGCGGCGGGGCCCGGGTCGACGCCGTTCGCCTCCCGGTCGTAGAGCCACGCTCGCGCCGACGAGCTTCCCACGTCCAGCACGAGGATCCAGCCGTCTCGGACGATAGGGTCCTCCCTCTCCATGCGAGTGCGCGATAATCTACACCCGAGCCGTCGTACGGCTAGAGCGGTAGCTCGACGGGTTGTGCGGCGGGCATGCGGTAGGCGGCGAGCCGCCAGAGGAAGATGGCGAGGTAGGGCAGGTTGTACTGGAGCTGCCCGAACGTCGCCGGGCGCACGTCCACGACGCGTGCGAACGGGTCGAAGGGCGTACCGACGAGCGAGAGCAGCGCCGGGTCGCGGAGCGGCACCGTCCCGCCCCACACGGGCGAGCGCATGGTGACCGTGCTCTGGCTGTAGGGCGGCACGCCGCCCGCGTCTGGGCGCTGGTGGTTGAGGTGCTGGTTCCAGCCCAGCCGCTCGCGCAACTCGACGACGTGGACGCCCCACCGCGTCAGGTTGTGGACGAGCCGCTCGATGCTGGCGCGCGTGCCCTTGCGCCGCCGCAGCGCGATGGTGTCGGCCACGTCGGCGCGGAGCGTCCACGGGTCACCCTTGAGGTGGCTCGTGCCGAGCAGGTCAGCGAGGTAGGGGATGACCCAGTCGGCGCTCGTCTCGATGAAGAGGTCGTCGTAGAGCGCCTCGATGTTCTCGTGCAGCGCGCCGAAGACCTCCTCGACGAGCGAGAGGTAGGCCTCGAGCTGACCCGGAGGCAGCTGCTCGGTGTCCCGGATGCGGTAGATCTCCGGGAGGCGGTTGTAGAGTGGGAAGCGCATGCCGGTCATTTGATCTCACAGTCGAGTACTCTTACGTTGTTCATTCTTGGTGCCGAGGTCGGTTTAGGGAGTAAGGCAACTGCTGAGTTGTCCCCTCATTTGCTACGAGGGTGATTTGGTGTAAACTTCTGCGGTCATCGGAGTTGAAGCATCCCGCAGGAGCATGGTTGTGGCAGGTCGAAACAAGCCCGAGAGACGGGTTGGACGCGAGCAGGTCGCGGAGTTCGTCAGCGGCCTCTTCGAGGAGGACGTCCACGCCAAGCGGGTGGAGTCGTTGGTCAACGGAGTCGACGGGGTGCTCCATGCCGCCCGCCTGGGGGTGCGCGCCATCGGCCAGGGCCTGGCGGCGGCTCAGGGGTTGGCCCCGCGGCACGCCATCAAGCAGGTGGACCGACTGCTCTCGAACGAGAAGCTGGGGGTGGAGCGCCTCTTCGAGCGCTGGGTGCGCTTCGTGGTGGGCGAGCGAGAGGAGATCTTCGTCAACTTCGACTGGACCGAGTTCGAGGACGGTGACCAGTCGATGATCGTCCTTGGGATGCAGACCGGCCACGGCAGAAGCACCCCGCTGGTGTGGAAGACCGTCACTCGCTCTCAGCTCCGGGACCAGAGGAACGAGCACGAGGACGAGTTGCTGATCCTCTTCGCCGCGCTCTGTCCGGGGCAGGTGCGCGTCACGGTGGTGGCCGATCGCGGCTTCGGCGACACGAAGCTCTACCGCTGGCTCACCGAGGAGATCGGCTTCGAGTACCTGATCCGCTTCCGCGGCGTGATCCGCGTCGAGGCCGAGGGCGGCGAGTGCCGGAAGGCGAGAGAGTGGGTGGGCCCGGGCGGGCGCATGCGGGTGCTGCGAGAGGCGCGCGTGACGGCGGCAGGCGAGGCGGTGCCGGTCGTCGTCTGTGTTCAGGAGAAGGGGATGAAGGACGCCTGGTGCCTGGCTACAAGCCGCAGCGACCTCTCGGGCAGCGAGATCAAGCGGGCGTACGGGCGGCGCTTCTCGGTCGAGGAGACCTTCCGCGACCTGAAGAACCCGCGCCTGGGGTTGGGACTCAAACAGACGGTCGTGAAGAGGAACGACCGGCGCGACCTGCTCTTCCTGCTGGCGGTGCTCGCCCACGCGCTCCTGACACTGCTCGGCAAGGCGGGCCAGGAACTCGGGATGGAGCGCTGGCTCGGGGCCAGCAAGCCCGGCGGGATCTCGCTCTTCCGCCAGGGGCTCTTGCTCTACGAGCTGATCCCGACGATGCGCGAGGACCGGCTGCGAGCGCTGCTGACCCGCTTTGGCGAGATCCTGCATCAGAACGTCCTCTTCACCGGCATCCTCGGCGTTCTATAAATGAGGGGACAACTCAGAGGCAACTGAACTGATGACTTGATCTCGATCATCGCGTAGGTCCGCGGCGGGAGCGCCGTCCACGCGGTCGGGCTCCCCTTCTCTCAGACTCAGGTTCGGTGCGCCGCCGCCGGGGTGCGGGTGCAAGACCGTATTGGTGTCGAAGCTCATTGGCGCGTGACACGCCTAGGTCAGGATCTCGATAGCTCACAGCGAAAAAGATCTGTGCGTTCTGAGCTCCAAAGATCCTTCCCTCAGGGCCGTTTAGTTTCCCCGTACATTCGGTACAAGGTCTTCGTTCTGAGAACAGTTGTTGGAGGACAGGTCTTTCTCCATGTTCCCGCCAAAGATTATGCATTTCGGCGATAATTTGATCTTCAGAATGCTGAAGTTGGCCGGGCAAATTGGTCTTGGGAATAAATATTATGTGGTCGCCGATCGCTACTTTCCCAACAGCTACATTCTTTCGTTGAAAATCATCCATCGAAATTCCTGCGTCATTTATTCGGTGGCTGCGAGCTATCCATAGAAGAGTGCGATCAATGGTGCCGCCTCGAAGGGGTATGTAACCTGGCAGGCTAAGTGTATCGTCGCCTCCCGTTGGTACGTGCTCCTCCTCAAGACTCGCTTGGTTGTTGGCGAAGATTTGCTGGACCACTTCGCTCACCTGCTCCAGATCCGCGACGATATTCTGGAGGTCTATGCGGCGAATGCGCCGACGGCCACTGCTGTCCGTTGAAATTTCCACAAGAGGGCGAGTCTGCCATGATCTTCTGAAATTGCCTTGGACGAGCGTCCAATCGTACTGCCGGGTGAAACCTAAAAGCGATGCCTCAAGAAAGGCTGTCAACGCCCAGCCGATCTCGGAATCCAGCTCGGCCGACAGCCGATGATCAACATTGAGGTGGCCGTTTCGATACGAGTATTGCCCTTGCGCACTCAGACGAGTATCGATAGAAAAGCCAGCATTAGCGCGTATCCCACCTTGAAGTGTTGCGATGTCGATACCAGCTACAGTCGCTGCTGCTTCCAATTCCCCTCCCGCCCATATGTCGACGGCTAAGTCAGCGGGAATAGTGAGCTCTGCCTCGACGTAGAAAGTTCCGAGTTCAGGGCCATGTGCATGTGCAAGGGCTGGATGAAAATTGGCAAAGAGATAAGGCCGAGGAGGAAAAAGCAAGGCCGGCCCGACCCTCGGAGGTGGGGGGTGCAACCTACTTGCCTGCTCTTGGCTAAAAGCGGCTCGAATGTTACGTAACTCAACGGGACCGACTCCCCCAGACAACGTCGCACCTGCGGCCAAGCTAGCCCCGGCCTGAAACTCGATGCCAGCGGGAGTGGGGATGCGAACGATATTGATCCGCCCGGAGCTGGCTCGCCAAGTCAGAGAATCAGGAAGAGCATAGCGCGGTACCAGTTCGGAGATGGGCGGAAAGTCAATGATGGTGACGCCCTGCCAGCGTTCTAGTGGCAGAGCGGAAATTTCTGACCCAGTGCTCTCCGCTCGTTCTGCTGGCTGTTGACCACGAGATGGCGGACTGCTAGGTTGATGATGCTGTCGTTGCAGTGTGGCTTCCTGACGTGCCCCGGCTGGTTGCTGAACTACGTGTGCCAACTCGTGGGCCAGCAACCGACGCCCATCCGCCGAACCCGGACCGTATTGTCCCTGCGCGAAGTAAACGTGGTGTCCCTGCGTGAACGCCCGTGCCTGAATCGACGCAGCCATCATTCCTGCTTGCGCGTCAGCGTGAATGCGCACGTCTGAGAAGTCTGCTCCGAAGCGAGGCTCGAAGAACGCGCGCGTCTCGGCAGGCAGCGGTGCGCCTGCGCCTCGTCGGGCGGCGAGCGTCGCGGCGAAGGTCGGCGAAGCAGCGGGGCTTTCTGGAGCCTCCGCCTGACGCGCTAGGCTGGATGCGCGGAGCGGCGTGAGTGTATCAGCCACCGGAGTGCCTTCGGTTGGAACTGAGGGCATCGCCAGCACGCGCTGGGCCGTGGCGTCCGCCTCGCGCTCGTAGGGATCGTCGGGGCGGCTGATGGCGAGCTTCGGCTGGACGGACAGCATCCCCTCCTGCTCGTGCTCTTCCTGGCACCGGGGGCAGCCGCCGCCGCAGGCGCACGCCCGCTGCACGACCATCGGACTGCTCGAGAGCACGGTATGGACACGCTCAGGACGAGACGTCGGAGCGCCACCCTGCTTCTGCCGAGCGGTCTTCTTTACCGATAGTTTGGTGGCTTGAGTACGCATGGTCAACAAACCTCCGCTGTAGGAAGGGCGACGGCGCTAAGGTGGAGGTGCGAGGCGAAGAGCACGAGGATCTGCTGGGCCGCTGAAACGGCGGCCTCGCCGGAGAATGGGGCCGAACGGGACAGCGAGCGCAACCGGTTTTCATGAGCACGGTGATCGTGATGGCGGGGGTGCCGTCGGGGACATATCAGCGCATGGGTGCCTTCGCCATAACGGATGTGGCAAGGACTGCGCTCTCGAAGTCGCGCAGGCCGACGAGGTGGCCGAGGCTCTGGATCTTGCCAGGCGCGGCCTCGCGGGCGTGATCGCCGCTCTCGGTTCCGTCGTCGCTATGGATGAGACTGGTGACCTCGCTCCACGGTTCGAGGCCCTTCCCCGCCTCCTGGTCGTAGAGCCACGCCCGCGCCGACGAGCTTCCCATGTCGAGCACGAGGATCCAGCTGTCTCGGACGATAGGATTCTCCCTCTTCATGCGACTGCGTGACAATCTACACCCGGGCCGTCGTACGGCTAGTAAGGGCACTCGGCACTCGGAGAGTAGCGCACTCCAAGCTGAGGATAAAGGGGCCGAAGACCGAACACCGGCAACCGGCGACAAAAAGCGGGCGCCCCACCGAAGTGAAGCGCCCGCATGCCGGAAGCCGGACGGTGAAGCCTAGAGCTTGTCGTCCCGCACGTCGACGTCGCCCTTGCGGTGCACCTCGGCCCGCTCGCTGCGCAGGTCGGCCTCGACGGTCTCGTTCTCGACCACCTGACGCTTCTTCACGACCAGCTCCTCCTTCGCGACCGTCCGCTTGTCCACGACCAGCTCCTCCTTGTTCAACGGAACGTGGATCTCGCCCTCTTCGATCCGGGTTTCCGCCGACATCCCCGGCTGGATCGGCCGGCGCTCCACCACCACCTCCTCGTGCATGACCGGGACGTTCTCGCGAACATGGCGGGTCTCAACTTCTTTCTCGATCTCGACCTCGCCAGCCGCGCGCTGACGCTTGTCGATCATCAGCTGCTCCTCCGAGAGCGTCATCCGTTCCTCACCCTCGTCCAGGTTGCGGCGCGAACCGTAGAAGCGGTCCTGATCGTAGAGGTCGTGGGCGTAGAAGTCGTCGTCCTTGGTGGTCGCGGCCGCGGTATAGTCGCGGTCGAAGCTCCGCCGCAGGCTGGCCTCGTACTCCCGCGTCAGCGGTCCGTGCGTGTAGGCCGGCAGCGCGGCCACGTCCGTGCTCTTCAGCGCGGAGATCATGATCTGGTCTTCATCCTCGTCCAGCTGCGCATAGCCGATCGGAATGAGGATGTGGCGATCCTCGTCGTCCCCGAGCTCGTCGAGAATCGAGTCGTCCAGGTCCACGTCGAGGTAGCGGACCTTCATCGCGGCGGTGTCGACCAGCAGGTTGTCGACCTCGCCGATCTTCCGGCCGTCGGCGGTGAGGACCTCCCATCCGCGCACGTCCGGATCACCCTCGGCGACCTCGAAATCGTCCAGCTCGTCGAGCGGAATCACCCGGTCCATGTTGCTCGCCATGCGTCCTCCTCCGTTGAATGTTGTAGATTTCTAAGTATCTGTCTCGCACATGCTTGCCAAGCAAGAACCGTGCTCCTGGCGCGGACTTCCGCTCGACGCCTACAACCCCTCCGCTCCGCAACGGCCGTTCCGCCCGGATCGGGGCCAATCGTTTCGCGCACGACGGTTAGGAGGAAATCCGGGAGAGACAGCGGGGCTACCCCTCCGGCGCCTCGATCAGCCGGCATACGGCGTCGCCCGCTCCGCCCGTGGAGAGGCTTCCGCCGAGGTCCGGGGTGACGGCTCCGCGGCGAATCGCCTCCCCCACCGCCCACTCCAGCCGCTCTCCCAGCGAAGCGTGTCCGAGGTGGCGCAGCAGCAGCGCGGAGGTCAGCAGCGCGGCGAAGGGGTTCGCGACCTCCTTCCCCGCCAGGTCGGGCGCCGACCCGTGCACCGGCTCGAAGAGGGAGGTCCGCCCGGGGTGGAGGTTCGCCGAAGCCGAAAGACCGAGGCCGCCCACGAGCTGCGCTCCCAGGTCGGAGAGGATGTCGCCGAAGAGGTTCCCGGTGACGATCACCCGATAGCGCTCCGGCCGACGGATCAGGTCCATGGCCAGCATGTCCACGTAGAGCGCCTCGCTCTCGACTTCCGGATACTCGCGCGCCACCTCGGCGAAGACGCGGCGCCAGAGGCCGCCGGCGTGCTCCATGGCGTTCGCCTTGTCGGAGAGCGTCACGCGCTCCAGTCTGTTCGCCCGCGCGTGCTCGAAGGCCGCGCGGACGATCCGCTCCACCCCCTTGCGGGTGTTCACGTCCTCCTGGATCGCCACCTCGTCGGCGGTGCCGCGCTTGAACACGCCGCCCATCCCCACGTAGACTCCCTCGGTGTTCTCGCGGAAGATGACGAAGTCGATGTCCTTCTCCGTCTTCCCCTTCAGCGGGGTGAGGGGCTCGTGGAGGAGCCGCACCGGGCGGAAATTGATGAAGAGGTCGAGGCGGAAGCGCAACCCGAGCAGGATGTCGCGCGCGTGCTCGTTCTTCGGGACGCGCGGGTCGCCCAGCGCGCCGACCAGCACGGCGTCGTAGCCGGAGCGCAGCTCCTCCACTTCGGCGTCGGTGATGGTCACCCCGCGCTCGAGGTAGTGGTCGGCGCCGTGCGGCCACTCGACCATCTCCAGGCCGAGCGACTCGCGCTCGTCGAGGAGACGCAGGACCTTCTGTGCTTCCCGCGTCACTTCCTTGCCAATGCCGTCACCAGCGATCACAGCGATTCGGGACATAGAAGTCGTCGGTCGTCCGTCGTCGGTCGTCCGTCGAAGGGAGACTGGACACCGGCGGCCGGGGTGGATGGGTCAGCGGGGTGGCTCCGGCTCGACCACCACCGCTCCCCGCATGCCGAAGGAGGCATGGGGGACGGAGAAGAAAAGGTACCGCCCGGGGGGGGCGTCGTGGAACGAGGCGTCGTACACCTGGCCCGGCCGGGTGAGGAGCGGGCCGCGAACGAGGCCCTGCCGGCGCAGGAAGTCCACCGCCGGGGCGGGGAGGCCGGTGGTGTCGAAGGCGACGCTCTCCGGCTGGGATCCGGAGAGGACGAAGCGCACCACGTCGCCGGGGCGGACGCTCACGTCGGCGGGCTCGAAGGCGTAGCCGTCTCCCTCCGCCGACATCCGCACCAGAGTCACGGTTCCCCTCTCCACCGGTGCGGCGATGCGGGAGAGGACGGGATCGGCGGGCACAACCTGCCGGGGAGGCTCGTCTGCCTCTCCGCAGGCTCCGAGGGCGAGCAGCGCCAACGCGGCGACGGCCCGGCTAGGTGACCGCATGGCCGATCGCATACACGCGGGCGGCCAGCGCCCGGACCTGCTCCGAGCCGAAATCGCCGCCCCCGCCGAGCGCCGCGAATCCGGCGCCGACGAGCCTCCCGATCATCCCACTCCGCATTCCCCCTCACTGTCGGGTCCGTGGTTCCCCCGCAAGGGGCGGGGAGCGCTCGCAAGGCGTGTTCCCGCGCGGAGGAGCTCAGGGAGAGGGTGGAGCTCCGCCGCGAGAGGTCCCGCAGCGGATACAGAAGTTCCAATCGGAGCGGAGGGCGAAGCCACAATCGGGGCAGGGCGCCTCCCGCTGGTTCGCGCCGCAGCCCGGGCAGAAGCGCAGGCCTGCCTCCCGGGGGAGCACGGCGCGACAGGCGTGGCAGGAGGAGGTATCCGCGGCGGGGACGGGAGGGGCGGAGGAGCGCTCCGGCAGCGTGGACCTCTCCGCGGCCGGCGTCCGCTCCGGCACCGTCGGGAGCTCGGCGTCCGCCGCCAACTCGACTCGCGCGGCGGCGTAGTCGCGGTAGATTCCCAGGATCGGGTTGGGCGACGCCAGCTCCTTCCGGAGCTCCTCCCGGACCTGCGGCGGCTCCACCCGCAGATAGCCGCGCTCTCCGGCGAGCAGACGCAGGAAGGCGTGCTCGTACTCGGCGAGCTCGAGGATGCCGAGCTCTCCGCGCACGCCGCGATACGGGATGAGCTGCTGGTAGAGCTCGGCGACGGTGAAGGCGGGCTCGGCGGAGGCGGGGAACCGCCGCCCCGCCGCGTCACGGAGCTTCTGGAAGAGGCGGTCGAGGAGGTCCATTCGGGGCGCTACGGCCGCGGGGCGGAGGTCGCCGTCCGGCGGGCGAAGAGCTCCCGGACCTCCGCGGGAGCCTGCGCCAGCACCCGCTCCGCGGCGTCGCTTCGTCCCGTGCCGCGGAGCGCGCGGACCAGGCCGATCCACCCGCCGGCCGACTCCGGGTCGATGCGGAGCGCCGCGCGGAACCTCTCTACCGCCACGTCGGAGCGGCCGGTGTCGAGGAGGAGGTGGCCGAGCTCGGCCTGCACGCCGGCGTCCTCCGGCGCGAGCGCGATGGCCCGCTCCAGCTCGCCCGCGGCTAGCTCGTACCGCTCCATGCGGCGGTGGATCCGCGCGAGATAGAGGCGCGGGGTGAGATCGCGAGGGTTCGCCTCGGCGTATCGCCAGAAGTGGGCCGCGGCGTCGGCGTACGCGCCGCTCCGGAAGAGGGCGATCCCCCGGTCCATTTCCGCCCCGCTGCGGTCGCCCGCGAGGAGGAGGAGGGCCGCGACCAGCGCCGCGAAGGCCACCCCCGCGGCAGCCAGCCACGGCCACGGGGCCCGGGCGAGAGGGGGCCGCGAGGGGCGCGGGGCCGGCTCGCGTGGCGCTTCTCCCTCCGCCGCGGCGGAGGGAGAGGCAGGCGAGGCCCCCGATCCGGACGCCGGCACCGCCACCGCGGGCGGAGGTACCGGCGCCTCGCCGAAGGATCGGGCCTCCGGGGGTGCGGAGCGGAGGATCTCCACTTCCAGCCGGTGGGCCACCCGCACGGCGAGCGGCGAGTCCTCCGCCTCGAGCGCGGAGCCCTGCTCCAGTCTCCTGCGCACCTGGAAGAGCTCGTGCACCGCGGCCGCGAGCTTGATCGAGATGCGGGCGTGCTGCCTCAGCTGGGCGAGAAGCTCGTCCGCGCGCAGCTCCTCGGCGGCCAGCGAGCGGAGGCGCACCTCGGTCGCGGCCTGCGTGTCGTCGCGGAGCAGGAGGCGGAGCGCCCGCTCCACCGCGTCGGCGATCTGGAGAATGGCGCGGCGCATGCCCGTGCCGTCGAGCACGTCGCCGCGCAGCGAGGCGAGGACGTCGGCCACCGCCCGGAGCGGCCGGAGCGAGGAGGCCTGGTCGTTCAGCCCTGACTCCACGGCGTTCTCCGGAAGGGGGTCAGTCTTCGATGCGAAGGAGACCGATGCGTGCGCTCTCGCGGAGGAACGTCTCCGGATCGTCGCAGGGGAGGTCGCAGCCGGTGAGATTCCGCACCCGCTGGGCGGCGCGGCGCATGAAGGAGGAGACGGACTCGGAAGGGTCCGAGAGCGAGTCCCGCATCATCCGGACGATCTCGTCCCAGGTGCCGGTGAAGAGCTCGCCGTCGGTGGTGCGGACCCGGTGGAGATCCAGCCTCATCGCCCGCTCCGCGAGCTCGAGGGAGGAGATGGGGAGGGTCGCCGGGTCGGGGAGGGCGGAGGGAGTGGGCTCGGAGCCCTCCTCCTCGAAGGCGAGCTCGACCTCGGCGAGGAGATGATCGACGCTGTCGGGCTCCGCCTGCAGCTCGGCCCACCTCTCGCGCCAGGGGAGGAGCGAGGCATCCTCCTCCGGGCACCCCTGGAGGGAGCACTTCAGCTCGATGAACCTCCAGAGGGAGAGCGGATCCCAGTGCTCCGCCGGTGGGACGTGCTCCAGCTCGCGCAGGGCGCCCTCCATGTCCCCCCGCTCGAAGAGGAGGTGCGAGAGATAGATGCGGACCTCGTGGAGCTCGGCGTCGAGGCGCAGCGCCGCGCGGAGCTCCCGGCGCGCCCCCAGGTCGTCGCCCAGGGCGTGGAGGGTATAGGCGAGGGCCGCGCGCACCTCCGCCGAGTCCTTGTGCGCCGCGGCGAGCCGCGCCAGCCGCTGGCGGGACTCGCGATAGAGCGCCTCGCGGTAGAGGGCGCGGCCGACCGCCAGCCCCAGCTCCAGGTCCTCCGACAGCCCCAGCTCGTCCACGCGCGCGAAGCACTCCAGGGCCTCCTCCAGCCGGCCGAACTTCAGGAGGGCCTCGCCGAGGCCGACCCAGCCGTCCTCGTGCTCCGCATCGAGCTCCAGCGCGAGGCCGAAGCTCTGGCGAGCCCACGCGAACTCCTCCCGCGCCAGCCGGACGTATCCCAGCCCGACATGCAGATCGACGGAGTCAGGATACCGGTGCAGCCCCTCGCGCAGCACCTCGAGGGCGCGGTCGTACTCCCCGGCGTCGTAGAGCTGGTGCGCCTGCTCGTCGAACTCCTCGGAGCTGAGGAACGAAAAGATCATCCGGCCTCTCCTGTTGGGTCGAAACGGCCATCGTGCAGGTGCGGCGCGCCCCCGAGGAGTTTGGGGCGGGCCGCCGTCCCGCGGGGGAGATCCGCTCCCCATTATAAATCCTCATACCGCCGACTTCCAGCCTTGTGCCCGGTATCGATCTTGCTCGCTGCGCGCTCCCAGGCGTTCCGTCCCCTCACCCGAGATCCGGAGATTCATGTTCAACTGGCTGCGTCGGCGTCGCCTCAGCGAGGAAGCCCGGAAAAAGCTCATGCTCTTCTCCGCGCGCGCCGAGGAGGAGATCATCGACGCGCACGTCGCCAACCTGCTGGATCTGCTGGATACCCTGGGCGCCGAGATCGACCTGGACGACGCGATCGACATCTACGTCAACCGGATGATGAGCCTCGACGAGACGCTGGCGACCACCGTCACGAACCGCCTCCTGGCGCGGCTGGAGAATCCGCACGGCGGGAAGAAGGGCGGCCGCTATCGCAACGTATTCCGGTAAGAAGGACGAACCACGGATGCCGGAACCGGGATGCACGACCCGGTACTTCCCCTTTCATCCGTCCGCCGCGACCTCCTCCTCGGCGGGGGCGCTGCGCGTGAGGCGCACGCGCTTGATGCGCCGGTCCTCCAGCTCCTCCACCTGCAGCGCGGACTCCCCCTCGGACCCGAGACCGTTTACCTGGTCTCCGGGGATCGGGACCCGACCGAGCGCGCCGAAGACGTACCCGGCGATGGTATCGAAGTCCTGTTCGGGGATGCCCAGGCCGAAGCGCTCGTTGACCTCGGAGATGGAGGCTCCGCCGTCGATCAAGACGTCTCCCTCGGGCGTGGGGGCGAACTCCGGCTCCGCGACGTCGTACTCGTCGTTGATCTCGCCGACGATCTCCTCGATCAGATCCTCCAGCGTGACCAGGCCGTAGGTGCCGCCGAACTCGTCGAGCACGATGGCGAGGTGGACGCTCTGCCGGCGGAACTCGGCGAGGATCTCGTGCACCCGCTTGGTGTCCGGAACGAAGTAGGGCTCGCGCATCACCGCGCGGACGTCGAACGGCTCGAGATGGGGGCGCTGCTGCGCCGCCAGCAGCGGGAGGAGGTCCTTGGTGAGGAGCACTCCCACCACCGTGTCGATCGTTCCATCGTACACCGGCAGGCGCGAGTGCCCCTCGCCCACCACCAGCGCCATCAGGTCGGGCAGCGGGACGTCCACCGGCACCGCGCAGATGTCGATGCGCGGCGTCATCACCTCGCGGGCGACCGTGTCGCGGAACTCGAGCACCCCGTGGATCATCTCGCGCTCGTCCTCCTGCACCACACCCCGCTCGTGGCCCTGCGTCACCAGCATCCGGATCTCCTCCGAGGTGTGGGCGATCGGGTGAAGCCCGGGGAAGGAGAGCCGCGCGAGCCGCGCGAGCCCGCGCCAGGCGTGGCCCAGCGGCCAGGTGAGCGGCCGCAGGACCAGCGCGGCGATCTCCAGCACGGGAAGCACCAGCCGCGTCGCCATCCAGGTGGCGCGCTGGATGCCGAGGAGCTTGGGAAGCTGCGCCCCCAGCAGGACGTGCAGGACCCCGGCGACCGCGAGGCCGACCGCGGCGCCGCCGGCCGCCGACAGCGGTGCGGGACCGAGCAGGGCCGCCCCCACGCGGGCCGCGAGGTAACCCAGGAGGAGAGAGGAGGCGCTGCTCCCGATCTGCGCGACCAGCGAGAGCTCCTCCAGGCGATCGAAGGCTCCCAGGAGCCGTCCCGAAGGGCGGTCGCCCTCCCGGTGGCTCTGCTCCACCCAGCTGCGCCGGAGGCTCAGCAGGGCGAATTCGGCGGTCACGAAGAACGCGTTCGTCGCGAGGAGAACGAAGGCGAAGAGTAGGGGAAGAGCGGTACTGTCGGGGTCCATGGGAGGATCTGGCGGGCTCCGGAGTCAGCCGGAGCCCTCTCGGTAATCTCAGGCCGCGGCCGACTCGGCGTCCGCCGCTTCGTCCCCGGCCTCCTCCGCCCGCTCGTAGGCGCCGGAGGAGGCCGGGCCGTGGCCAATGACCGGCTGACAGAAACGGATTCCGATCATCCGGAGCTCGCCGAGCTCTTCCGGGAGGAGGTCGGGGAACCGCTCGGACATGTACTCCATCGTGTCTTCCATCCAGGCCACCTGCTGGTCGGCGGACGCCTGTAGCACGCCGCAGCGGTTGATGTGGCTGAACAGCTCGTCGCGCGCGCGACCGAAAGCCTGCGAATCGCTCTTGCTCAAGGGTCGACCTCTCTCTGATTTCGGACAAGCCCCGACGGGGCAATTATTTGCACCGGTGAACGGCCGCGGAATATAACGTCCCCGGCCCCCTCTGCCAACGCGGGATACGACCGGAGATCGACCTCGGCGCGCGCCTTGCAAACCCGGGAAGGCGCGCCGCCCGCGGGATGCGCGCCGGGCCTCCCCCTTCGAGGCGAATGCCGATGAACGTCCTCTCTCGCTCCTCCAGGACACCGTACGCTTCCTCAGGTTCCCTGCGGGAGGGGGGAGCCGCGCCCTCTCGCGCGTCGGTCACCCGCGTCGGCGAGTACGAGATCCACTCGGTCGAGTTCGGGACCTCCGGGACCCCGCTCCTCCTGATGCACGGGCTCTCCGGTTCCTCGAAGTGGTGGTACCGCAACGTCGCCGGTCTCGCCGTGCGGCACAGGGTCGTGATCCCCGACCTGATCGGGTTCGGCCGCACCCGACGCGCCACCTATCGGCTCCCGACCCTCGACACCGTTGCCGGCGTGATGGCAGAGTGGATGGATGCGCTGGAGATCGCCCGCCCGAGCGTGGTCGGGCACTCGATGGGAGGGCAGCTCGCCATCCATCTCGCCGCGCGGTCGCCGGAACGGGTGGACCGCCTGGTGCTGGTGGACGCGGCCGGGATCCCGCGCCACCTCTCTCCGGCGAAGCTGATGCGCTTCGCCGCCGAGGCCGCCCCGCTCTGGAGGTGGGGTGACCCGCGCTTCCTCCCCGTGATCGCGCGCGATGCGCTGCGTGCCGGGCCCTGGACGATCGTGCAGGCGATCACGCACATCCTCCGGGACGACGTCCGCGCTCTCCTGCCGCGCGTCCAGGCCCCGACTCTCATCGTCTGGGGCGAGCGCGACACCCTCGTGCCGCTCACCGACTCGTGGGAGATGCGCCAGCGGATCCCGAACTCGCAGCTGGCGGTGCTGCGGGCCGCCTCGCACAACCCGATGGTGGACCGCCCCGCCGATTTCAACCGCCTTGTACTCCGCTTCCTCGACGGGGAGACGGTTGGACGCTGACGTGCGCAGGGCCGGCGCTTCCGCCGCAGCTGCGGCCGACTGGGCGGGAACGAAGCGGGTGAAGGTCGGTTGCTGGCGGATGCGCTATCACGAAGCGGGCCGTGGTCCCTGCCTGGTGCTGGTACACGGACTCGGGGTGTCGGCGGACTACTGGTACCGCAACGGGCCCTTTCTGGCGGCGGCGGGCCTCCGCGTGCTCGCGCCCGACCTGCCCGGATTCGGCCGGACCGAGGGACCCGCCGAAGGGCTGTCGGTTTCGGGCCAGGCGGCGGCGCTGCTGCGCTGGACCGAGGCCGTCGGCGTCGACTCCGCGGTGTTCGTGGGGCACTCCCTCTCCTGCCAGACGGTCCTGGAGCTGGCGGCGCTGCGGCCGGAGCGGGTCCGCGGCCTGGTGCTCGCGGCGCCGACGGGAGACCCCGAAGGGCACCGCCTGGCGCGGCAGGCGTGGGGGCTGCTGCGGGACGTACCGCGGGAGTCGCTGCGGCTGACGGTCGAGGTCGTGTCCGCCTATCTGCGGGCGGGGCCGGTACGGGTGTGGCGGACCTGGAGGAAAGGTGCCCGGGAAGACGCTTTCCGGCACATCGCCCGGGTACGGGCGCCGGGCGTGGTGGTGGTCGGCACGCGCGACCCGCTGGTGCGCCCAGGGTTCGCGGAATCCCTCGCCGCCGCGCTCCCGCAGGGGGAGCTGGTGTGGATCGAGGGCGGCGCGCACGCCGTCCTCTTCGATCCCGCGGACCGCTTCAACGCCGCGGTGCTGGCTTTCGTCCACGGGATAAGAGATAGGGGATAGGAGCGGTACGCGGGTGCGGGGAACCGCAACAGGGAAAGCCGCCAGCCACGAGCGTCCGGCGCTATCCCTCCTCGATCGCGTCGCCGGCCGCTCTGTTCCCCGTTCCCTGTCCCCTGTTCCCTATCCCCCGTATCCGTTCCGCCACGCCCCAGGTCAGGAGCGGCATGAGCAGCTCGTGCGGGCCGGTGATCTGGTAACCCTTCCCTCCCCCGGAGCGGGTGGGGCGCTCGACCACGTTGACCCGCGGGCGGTAGTGGCGCTGCATGTCGAGGTCGCAGGCGGAGAAGCCGCGCGGTGCCCCGCCGCCCAGGTTGCGGGCGACGGTGAGCGCCTTGAGAAAGACCTCCGGCATGATCACCGCCGAGCCGACGTTCATCACCACCCCGCCGTCGTCGAGCCCCCGAAGGCCCGCGGCGAGTCGGCGGAAGTCCCGGTGGCCGGTATCGCCGATGGCGGCGCCGTCGGCCGTGGGGTGCTGGTGGATGATCTCCGCGCCAAGAGCGGGATGGATCGTGAAGGGGATGCCGCGGCGGAAGGCCTGCAGGAGGAGCGACAGCTCCGGGAAGGCGAGGTCGTCGCGGGAGGCGAGGTCGCGCCCGAGCACCTCCCCCATCCCCTGCCCCGCCTCCATCCCGCGCCGGAAGGCGGCGTTCATGTCGCGCCCCGTCTCTTCCGCCATGCCGAACGAGCCGTCGGCGAGCCCGGCTTCCACATCCTCGCTGGTCCCTCCCCAGCGCGCCATCTCGTAGTCGTGGATCGCCGCCGAGCCGTTGGCGGCGAGGTGCGTGACCGCTCCCCGCTCCATCAGGTCGATCAGCAGCGGCGCGATTCCCGTCTTCACCACGTGCCCGCCGAGCATCCAGACCACGGCGCGCTCGCGCTCCACCGCCCGCACCACCAGCCCGACCACGGCGAGCAGCGTCTCCGCCTGCAGGACGCGCGGGAGCGAGGCCAGGAAGCGGGAGAAGGAACACTCGCCGGGCGCGGCCGGGGGGGCCGAGGCGAACTGGTCCGCCCGCACCTTGTTCGGGCGGTCCGACACCGGCAGGGTGCGGACGCGGGACAGGTCCGCCTCCGGGATCTCTCCGGAGGCGGACCCGTCGCCCGGGAAGCCGGGATCTCTCACGTGGGCCGGACCGCCGCTAACGGGCCGCGCCGGAGGGCTGCCGACCCGGCCGGTACTCCTTCAGGTGGAGGCTCAGCGATCCCACGACCGGCACCTTACTGCGCAGCTGGACGAGCATACGGCGGCTGTCGTCGGTGAAGTACACCTCCGCCTCGCCACCCTCGCCGAAGAGCCCGGCGGTCTTGATGATGGGCTGCACCACCACCGTGTTGAACGTCCCGGCAGGGACCTCGACGGTCTCCCGGCGCAGCACCTTGATCACCACCGGGTTGCCGCTCTCCTTGAAGTAGCGGGGGATGGTGTATACGTCTCCCGGCCTGAGCGGCAGCGTACGGACGAAGTAGAGGAAGGAGACGTCGTCGAGCGGCTGCTCCGTGGGGATGGTCCCCAGCTCGCCGTTGTCGAGCCTCCGGAACATCTTCCGCTCCGGGTAGAACTCGTAGGTGCGCTTCCGCTTGTAGGTGATCTCCTTCTGATCCTGCTTGAAGCGGCGCGAGAAGAGGCCGTCCACGTCGATCCACGACTCGAAGCGGTCGTCGACCCGCGCGAGCGGCAACCCGCCGGAGAGGCGAAGCGTGGCGTGATAGGTGTCGTGGCCGTTCACCTCCTCGATGCCGGAGATCTCCATGGCGCCGCTGCCGACGGTGATGCCGCCGAGCTTCACTTGGTACTCCGCCTTCTCGCCGACGCCGAAGGGGGGCGCGGACGCGGGCGGCCAGGCGTCGGAGGAGGGCCGCGGCTGCCGGGCGAAGGAGTCCCCCGCTCCGGCCATGAGCAGCCCCAGCGGGAGCCCGGCGAGGACGGCGAGACGATGGATCGAGAACGATCGGATCTTCGAGAGCATATTCGAATTGGGCTCAGGACTCCACGGTCTGCGGGAGGCGACGGGCCTGCCGCGACAGGTGCCAGAGGTCCACCAGAGTGGTCCAGGGACGGAAGCGCGTGGGGCGCTGCCGCCGGTCGTAGCGGTGCGACGCGTCGGTGGCCTCGGCGCGGCGCGCGTGCGGCGCCACCGCCAGTAGGAGCTCCACGTTGGCCGCCCATCCGTCCTGGGAGAGGAGCGGCCCGTCTCCGCGCGCGGCGATCGCGCGCTTGAGCACGGCGACCCGGTAGGCGCGGAAGCCGGAGAGGGGATCCTGGATCCCCTCGGGAAGCGGCGCGCGGCGAAGCAGCCAGGGGAGCCCTCTCCGCGACCAGCGGAGCGCGCGGGGGGTCTCGGCCCCAGCGGAGGCGATCACCGCCTCGACCACGTCGGCCCCTCCCTCGACGCGCTTCACCAGCGCCGGAATGTCGTCCGGAGCCTCCGTGAAGTCGGCCTGGAGCGTCACCACCACGTCCCGCTTCGGGTGCGAGGCCCGCCCGACCGCCTCCCGGAGGAGGCGCTCGAGAGACGCGGCATACCCGCGCCTCGTCTCGTTCCGCATCACGGTGAGCGGCAGCACTCGGGCGTAGGGCGAGAGGATCTCCTGCGTCTCATCCGTCGATCCGTCGTCGAGTACGAGCAGCTCGTAGTCGCGCGGGAAGTCGGCCATCACCTGGCGGACCTTCCACAGCAATACCCCGACCGTCGCCGCTTCGTCGTACGCGGGAATGCAGATATAGATCAATCGCTAAGCTCCGATCGTGTCATCCGCCCGACGTTTCCGAGCGCGAGGTAGTACCGGGAAACGGAGAGGATAGTTCCGGAGGAGGGGCGGTCTTCCACCGTTTGTGAAACCAGAAATACTGGCCCGGCTCCTTTCGGATCTCCCCCTCCAGATGCGCGGCGAGGGCGGCGGTGAGGCGGCGCACGTCGGCCTCCAAGTCGCCCGTGCTCTCGGCGGGCACCCGCTGCGCGTCCACGAGGTAGCGGCCGTTGGGGAGGCGGCGGGCGACCGCCGCGAACACGGGGGCGCGGAAGCGGTGCGCGAAAAGAGCCGGGCCGCGGTAGGTGGAGGAGGGAAGTCCGAAGAAGGGGACCCAGACGCCCGATTCGCGGGCGTCCTGGTCGGCCACGATCCCGATCGCGTGTCCGCTCGCGAGGGCGCGCGGGATTCGCTTCGGCGCCTGTCGCATGTTGATGGTCCCGATCCCGAGACGTCGCCGCGCCCTCTCGATGCGGGCGTCCACCAGGCGGTTGCGCTGCCGCTTCACCACCGCTTCGATCGGCACGCCGCGCGCCGCCACGGCCGCCGCCGCGACCTCCCAGTTCCCGTAGTGCCCGGTGACGAGCAGCGCGCCCCGGCCCTCGCTCAGCGCCGCCTGGAACGCCTCCCACCGCGGGAGCTCGGTACGCTCCACTATCTCCTCCGGCGAAAGGCGCGAGAGGCGGATCATCGCCACCGCCTCGCGCCCGAGGTGGCGATATGTCTCCCGGGTGACGCGCTCGAGCCAGTCGGGGCTCGCGTCCGGGAAGGCACGGCGCAGGTTCTCCGATACGGTCGCTTTCCGGATCCCCAGGGGGGCCCGCACGACCGTTCCGACCGCCGCGCCCACGCGCGCCGCCCACCGGTCGGGGAGGAGCGATACCCCTCCCTCCAGCGCCCGCGTCAACCCGTACTCCACCCGGTCCTGCAGCGTGGGTCCCGCCACCGTTCCTCCTCGGCCAGCCGCGCGGACCGCGCGGGAAAGCAGCTCTTCGTACCCGGCGTCTCGGAGACCGCCGTCGCCACCACCGGCAGCCCCGCCGCCATCACCTCCAGCACCACGCAGGGCGATCCCACCGCATACGAGGGGAGCACCAGCAGATCCGGCGCCCGCACCACCTCGGGCACGTCGGAGCGGTATCCGACGAAGTGCACCCGCGGGATGCGGGCCAGGCGTTCGCGAAGCGCGGTCTTCCGGGACCGCCGCCCGCCCAGCGGCCGGTGCGCGCGCGGCACACCGGAGTCGGCTGGGGAGGCGGCGGAGAAGCGGACCGGCGGCCGGTCACCTCCGTGAGGAGCGGCGCGGGTAGCGGTCCATCGCGCGGGCGACGCGCTCCAGCACGTCGGCCGCGGTGATGCGCTCCATGCGCCCGTGCTTCGGGTCGAACCGGGAGGGGTCGGGAGCCTCGCCGGGGTCGGTGTAGCGATCCACCCAGAGGTCCTCGTACCGGCGGTAGGGGCCCACGCGCCAAGGGTTGGTGTGCCCGTAGAGCCCGATCACCGGAACCTCCAGCGCACGGGCGATGTGCACCGGGCCGGTGTCCGGGGCGATCACCAGATCGCTCCCTCCGAGGAGCCAGAGGAGGCGCCGCACCCCGTCCCCGAGCGCCCACACCGGGGCGGCGGACGCTCGCGCGGCGATCTCGCGCGCCAGGGCCGCCTCCCGCTCGCCGGGGCCGCCCACCAGCACCGTCCGGAACCCGAAGTCGTGCTCCAGCGCGTCGATCACCTCCGCGTAGCGCCCGGGGAGCCAGTCCTTCCTGGCGTTCCCGGAGGCGGGGACCACCGCCACCACCGGCCTCCCCCGCAGCGGCGTGAAAAAGGCCTCCGCTTCCCGCCGCTCCGAATCAGTGAGACTCAGCCGGAAGTCGATCCCCGGAACCGGAACGCCGAGGTACTCCGGAAACTCGAGGAACATGTCGAGCGTGTGGCGGCGCGGACGCGCGGGGAGATGGCGGTTCGCCGCCAGCCACACACCGTCCCGCGCCCGATCGCGTCCGAAGCCGAGGCGGCCAGGAGCACCGGAGAAGAGCGTCGGCCAGAGGCTCTTGAAGTAGACGTTGAGGTTCAGCGTCAGGTCGAAGCGCCGCCCGGCCAGCGCACGCCGCAGGTCGAGCACCCCGGCCGCGCCCCGCTCCTTCTCGTAGACCACGACCTCGTCGACCGACGGGTGGTGGCGCAGGACACCGGAGGGCATCGGCTCGACCACCCAGGTGATCCGCCGCGCCGGGTCCTGGTCCCGCAGGGCGTTCACCACCGGAAGTCCCATCACCACGTCGCCCAGCCCGGTCAGCAGGACGACGCAGATCTCCACGGCGCGGAGTTCGCCGGCGGCGCGGAGTTCGCCGGCGGCGCTGGCCGGTGCATCACCCCTCACGCTCCGACTCCCCGGAGCACCCGCTCCGCCTCCCGGACCATTCGTTCGACGCCGAAGCGCTCCCGCACCCGCCAGCTCGCCTCGGCGACCCGCTCCGCCACCGCGGCGGGACGGTCCCGCAGGGCGGTGAGCACCTCCGCGAGCGCCCGCCCCAGCGCCCCGGCGTCCTCCGGCGCCACGATCCATCCGGCGGGCGTCCCCGCATCGTCCGCGGCCAGGGCGAACCGCACCCCGCTGACGTCCGTCGCCACCACCGGCACCCCGGCGGCCATCGCCTCCAGCATCACGTTCGCCATCCCCTCGTTGCGGCTGCTGAGCACGAAGAGGTCGCTCGAGGCGAGGACGCGCGGAACGTCCCGGCGGAAGCCGGGCCAGAGCACGCGCCTGGCCATTCCAAGCCGCGCGGCGCGCTCCGTCAGCTCCTCCACCTGGGGTCCTGTGCCGACGATCGCGAGCCGGGCGTCCGGGAACGGAAGCGCGGCGAACGCCTCCACGAGCAGGTCGAACCCCTTCCGATGGTAGACGTGGCCGATGCCCACGACCAGCGGGACGTCGGCGGGAACCCCGAGCTCCGCCCGCACGCGCTCCCGCTCCCCCGGCACGAGCGGCTCCGGCGGGACGATCCCGTTGTGGACCACGTGCACCTCCCCCGGCGGGAACCAGGGCGAGGAGCGGACCCAGACGTCCCGGATCTCGTCGGAGTTCACGATGAGCGCGCTCACGCGGCGGAGCGCGCGGATGTGCCGGGGGTGGTCCTCCAGGGAGCGGACGATCCCCAGACGCACCACTACCCGGGGCGATCCCGAGAGCCGGGCGGCCCGCACGATCCATGGGACGCGGTTCCAGGAGGTCGCGAGCACCGCGTCGGGACGCTCGCGGCGCAGCCAGCGGGCGAAGCGCAGGCCGCCCACCGCGTCCAGGTCCCCGCCGGGACGGACGAAGGTCGTGCGGACCCCGCACTCCTCCAGCCGGTCCGCCACCACGCCTCCCCGGCGGCAGGAGACCACGATAGAGTGGCCGCGGTCGCGCAGACCGGCGGCGACGGTGGCCATCCACTTCTCGTTGCCGCCCCAGACCCGGCTCCCGTTGTGGATCACGACCTTCATCGTCCCGGTTTCCCTCCGTGCGTCGGTCCACCGGCGAGGATCCGCTCCCAGGCGTCGAGCATGCGCTCGAAGCCGAAGCGCTCGCGGGCGCGCGCCTCCGCCGCCCTTCCCATTCGTGCGCGGAGACCGGGGTCCGAGGCGAGGCGGCCGACCGCGGCGGCCAGGGCTCCGGCGGAGAAGTGCACCACCTCCCCCGGCGCGTCGCCGCCCGGGCCCACCTCCAGCGCCTCGCGCGCCCCGCTCACCGGGGTGCTCACCACGGGGACTCCCGCGGCCAGCGCCTCCAGCATGGCGAAGCTCAGCATCTCGCGGTCCGAGGAGACGACGAAGACGTCCAGCGCGTCGAGCACGTCGCCGACATCCTCGCGGTGGCCGAGGAAGCGCAGGCGCCGCGCGACGCCCGCCTCCTCCGCCAGCGCCTCCAGCGCGGGACGCTCGGCCCCGGCGCCGGCGAGCACGCCGTGCACCCCTTCGGGGAGGAGGGCGAGGGCGCGCACGAAGCGGTCGTAGCGCTTCTGGTCCACCAAGCGCCCCACCGAGCCCGCCACGATCGCCCCCTCCGGGAGGTCCAGCTCGCGGCGTACCGCCCGCGGCGCGTGAAGGCGGAGGCGCGGCGCGATCCCTCCGTAGATGGTCACGAGCCGCCCGGCGGGGAGGTCCGGGAGCGCCGCCTCATAGCGCGCCCGTACGTCGTCCGCCTTCAGGACGATCGCATCGATCCAGTGGCGCATCACCAGGCGGTACTTCAGGTTGCGCGGGGTGTCCGTCTCCAGCCCGATGCGCGCGACGACGCGGGGAACCCCCGCGAGCCGGCCGGCGAGCGCACCGAGCCAGAGCTTCTTGAAGGTTCCCAGCAGGAGGACGTCGGAGGGGCTCCGGCGCAGCTCGCGGGCGAAACGCACCGCGTCGTGCACCGCCACGTCTCCCCCGAGCGGGAGGATCGCGGTGGGCACCCCCAGCCGCTCCGCCTCCCTCGCCACGCTCGGGTCGTTGCAGTAGAGGAACACCTCGTGCCCCCGCTCCCGCAGCCCGGCGAGAATCAGCGAGGTACCCCGCTCGGCGCCCCCCCAGACGTGCGCGCCGTTGTGGGCCGCGATGCGCATCCCCGTCGTCTCAGGCGAAGAACTCCCGGACCGCCGCGACGACGTGCTCCCGCTCCGCCTCCGTCAGCTCGGGGAAGACCGGGAGCGAGAGGACCTCGCGACAGGCCCGCTCCGACTCCGGGAAGTCTCCCTCTCGATAGCCGAGGTTTGCGAAGCACTCCTGGAGGTGGAGGGGGACAGGGTAGTAGATCGAGCTGCCGACGCCCCGCTCCCGGAGGAAGTCCATCAGCTCGTCACGGCGGCCGTGGAGGACGCGGACCGTGTACTGATTGACGATGGACTCGTTCTCCGGCAGCACCACCGGCGTTCGGATCCCGGGGAGCTCGGCCAGAGCCTCGTCGTAGAAGCGGGCGTTCTCGCGGCGCGCGGCGCTCCAGCGGTCCAGGTGCGGGAGCTTCACGGAGAGGACCGCCGCCTGCAGGGCGTCGAGCCGCGAGTTGTAGCCGACCTCCTCGTGGTGGTACATCTGGCGGCCGCCGTGCACCCGCAGCCGCTTGAGGCGCGCCGAGAGGTCCGGGTCGTTCACGGCGATCATGCCCGCGTCGCCGAAGGCGCCCAGGTTTTTCGAGGGGAAGAAGGAGAAGGCGCAGGCGTCGCCGAGGGTGCCGGTGGTGATCCACTCGCCCCCCGGGGTCCGCTGCCGGGCGCCGATGGCCTGCGCGGCGTCCTCGATCAGCCCCAGCCCGCCGTCGGAGAGGGCGCGGAAGGCGGTCATGTCCGCCATCTGGCCGAAGAGGTGGACCGGGACGACCGCGCGGGTGCGCTCGCCCACCGCCGCCGCGGCCGCGGCGGGGTCCAGGTTGAAGGTGTCCGGGCGGATGTCGGCGAAGACCGGCCGCGCCCCTGCGTTGTGAATCGCCCCCGCCGTGGCGAAGAAGGTGAAGGGGCTGGTCACCACCTCATCCCCCGGCGCGACGTCCAGCACGCGGAAGGAGAGCAGCAGCGCGTCGGTGCCGCTGGCGCACCCCACGGCGTGCGGCACCCCGAGGTACTCCGCCACCTGCTCCTCCAGCCGGTCCACCGGCGGCCCCAGGATGAAGCCCTGCTCCTCCACCACCCCGAGCACGGCTTCCTTCAGCTCCTCGGCCAGCGACCGGTACTGCCGCGTCAGATCCAGCAACGGAACGTTCATTTCGCAAGCCCGGTTCAGATCGACGATAAGGTGCGGTCATCCCGAGCGCAGCGAGGGATCTCACGGCTGGAGATCCCTCGGTCGCTGAGGCTCCCTCGGGATGACGTCGTGTGCTTAGCCCTACCCCGCGAGCTACTCCCTCGCCACCAGCCGGGTCTCGTCTTCCGCGAACTGCATGCGGTAGAGGCGGCTGTACGTGCCGCCGGCGCGAAGCAGCTGCTCGTGGGTGCCGCGCTGCACGATCCGACCCTCCTCCAGCACCAGGATCTGGTCGGCCTGGCGGACGGTGGAGAGGCGGTGGGCGATGACCACCACCGTGCGGTCGTGCATCAGCTCGTCGATCGCCTGCTGGACGAGCCGCTCGCTCTCGGTGTCGAGCGCGCTGGTGGCCTCGTCCAGGATCAGGATGGGCGGGTTGCGCAGCAGCGCCCGGGCGATGGCGATCCGCTGGCGCTGCCCGCCGGAGAGCCGCACCCCCCGCTCGCCGAGGACGGTGTCGTAGCCCCCGGGCATCTCCAGGATGAAGTCGTGGGCGTTCGCCGCCCGCGCGGCTCCCTCGATCTCCTCCTGCGAGGCGGCCCTGCTCCCGTAGGCGATGTTGGCGCGCACGGTGTCGTGGAAGAGGATCGTCTCCTGCGTCACGACCCCCAGCAGCCCGCGGAGCTCCTTCAGCCTCAGGTCGCGGAGGTCCGTTCCGTCCAGCGTGATGCGGCCGCTCGTGGGATCGTGGAAGCGAGGGAGGAGGTCGGCGAGGGAGCTCTTCCCCGCCCCGCTCGGGCCCACCAGCGCCACCACCTCCCCGGGGCGGATCTCCACCTCGACGTCCTCGAGCACCGGCTCGCCGGAGGTGTAGGCGAAGCCCACCCGCTCGAAGCGTACCGCGTCGCGGAACCCCTCCACCGGCCGCGCCCCCGCGCGCTCCACCACCTCCGGCGATTGGTCGAGCAGCTCGAAGGCGCGCTCCCCCGCGGCCAGGCCGGGCTGGATCATCGCCGGGAAGTTCCCCAGGAACTTTACCGGCGACATCATCTTCCCCGCGAGCAGGAGGGCCGTCAGGAACTCCGAGGCGGCGAGGGAGCCTTCCTCCAGGACCAGGTAGCTTCCGTACCAGAGCAGCGCGAGCACCGCGCCTGCGGTGATCATCTCCGTCGCGGGAGCGAAGAACTGCCGCCACCGCTCGTTGCGGATCAGCGCCTTGTAGTGCCCACGCGTGAGGGCGCGGAAGCGCTCCGTCTCCCACTCCTCCGCGCCGGAAGCCTTCACCACCCGGATCCCGCTCACCGTCTCCTGGATCTGCGACGCCACCTCGCCCACGGCGTCGAGCACCCGGAGCACCCCCTTCCGCAGACGCTGCCGGAAGCGCGCCCAGAGGCCGATCATGGGCGGGAGGAAGAGCACGGTGACCAGCGTCAGCTTCCAGGAGAGAAGGAGGAGCGCCGTCAGGTAGAAGATCGCCTGCAGGAGGTTCGAGAGCGCCTTCGCCAGGTTGTCCGTCACCAGCGAGCGCATCAGGTCCACATCCGAGGTGACGCGGGAGATGATCTGGCCGGTACGGGTTCGCTGAAAGAAGGGAAAGCCGAGGCGGAGCAGGTGCTCGTAGATCTCGTTGCGCAGGTCGCGGGTGACCCGCCCCTGCACCATCTGCACGGCGTAGCCCTGCACGTACAGCGCGATGTTCTTGAAGAAGAAGACGGCGAAGAGGAGGAGGACCACGTTGCGCAGCGCCTCCATCGGCGGCGTCCCCGCGACCAGGCCGCCCACGGACCAGTCGAGCAGCCGCTGCAGGGCGCTTCCGCCCCCGCCGAACATCCGCACCGCCCCCGGGGTCGCGTCTCCCTGGTCGAAGAGGACCTCCAGGAAGGGGATCAGCAGCGTGAAGCTGAACGCGTCGAGCGCCGCGTAGAGCGTCATCGCCGCGATGGAGACCGCGAACAGACCCTTGTGGGGGCCGAGATACCCCAGGACGCGAAGGTACAGCTTCATCTCGGGGTCAGCAGGGCGATCGGGAGGATCATCTCCTCCGGGCTGATCCCTCCGTGCAGGAAGCTCCCCCGGTAGCGGGCCTGGTACTGGCGCAGCTTGGTGGGGTAGACGAAGAAGACGTCGTCCAGCCCGATCAGGTAGTTGGTGGCGGCGCGCCCGGGAGGGAAGCGCAGGATGCGCTCATCCTTGACCGCGAAGGCCAGCGACGGGTCCTCCGAGCGCAGGTCGTCGCCGAACTTGTAGCGCAGATTCTGCGTCGCGTCGCGCTTGGCGAAGACCGTCGCGGGCCGGTGGCAGTGGATCGATCCGTGGTCGGTGGTTACCAGCACCGGCACGCCGACGCGGATCGCCTCACGGATGGCGGCCAGCGCCTCGGAGCGCTCGAACCACTGCCGCGAGAGCGCGCGCAGCGCCTCCTTGTCTCGCGCCACTTCCAGCAGCACCGCCGACTCCGAGCGGCCGTGGGTGAGCATGTCCACGAAATTGAAAACCAGCGCCGTCACGCCCGGCTGCGAGAGGTATCCGGGGAGGCGGTGGAGCGCCTGCTCCCCATCGCCCGAGTTGAAAACCTTCTCGTAGTGCACCGGCATGTCCCAACCGACGATGCGCCGGATCTGCTCCCGGAAGAGCTGGTCCTCGAAGGCGTTGAGACTCCCTTCGGAGTCCCGTTCCCACCACCCGGGGAAAAGCTCCGCGATGTCGTCGGGGTACTTCCCGGAGAAGATCGCGTTCCGCGAGTAGGGGGTGGCCGAGGGGAGGATGGAGCAGTAGAGCGCCTCCTCCACCTCCGCCAGAGATCCGAGCAGGGGAAGCAGGCTGCGCCATTGGTCGAGCCGCAGGCAGTCGATCACCACGAAGAGGACGTGCCGCTCCCGCCCCAGCAGCGGCGCGAGGAACTGCGGCACCACGTCCACGGAGAGCGGCGGGCGGTCGTCCGCGCCGTTGACCCAGCCCCCGTAGACGCGGGTGACGAATCCGCCGAACTCGCGGCGGAAGTCGTCCAGGAGCGTCTCCAGCGAAGCGAGCAGCCCGATCTCCCCCGCTTCGCGCAGCCGCAGCTCCCAGTCCACCAGCTCGGCGTACGTCTCCATCCACTCGCGCCAGTCACGATCGCTCCCCCGGTGGGCGTTGATCTCGCGAAAGCGGGTCACGAAGCGGCGGGCCACGTGCTGCTGCTGGATGCTCTCCCCCTCCAGCAGCCGGGTGACCACCGAGAGCACCTGCCGCGGGGAGGTCGGCTTTACGAGGTAGTCGGCCACCCGCCGGCCGATCGCCTCGGTCATGGTGCGGTCCTCCTCGCTCTTGGTGACCATCACCACCGGCACCAGCGGATCGAGGCGGCGCAGCTCGTCGAACACCTCCATCCCCGAGCGTCCGGGCATCTGCTCGTCGAGCAGCACCAGGTCGTAGGGATGCAGGCGCACCAGCTCGAGCGCGTCGTCGCCGTTGGCGACCGCGTCGATGTGGTACCCCCGCCCCTGCACGAAGAGCAGGTGCGGACGCAGGAGGTCGATCTCGTCGTCGACCCAGAGCAGGCGCTTCAGAGGTGCCGACATAGGCGGGAAATCTAGACCCGGCGAGGGGGTTTCGGCTAGTGCGCGGCCGGCGGCGCGCCTTATCTTCCGGTCATGAACTGGAAGCGATACCTGAACGATCCGGCGCTGGCGGACTTCGTCGCACGCGAGGAGGGCGGAGCGCACGTCCTCGTGCGGCGCGGCTACGAGGGGCGCGTCGCGGAGCTGGGGATGGCGGGGGGACGGGCGGCGGCGGTCGAGGAGGTCACCGGCGGACGGGGTCCCCATCCGCTGGTGGAGCTGCCGGGCGGCGAGCGAGTCCTGGTTCGTCGCTTCCTCCGCGGGGGGGCCGTGCGGCACCTGAACCGGGAGAGGTACTTCGCCGGCCACCGCGCCTTCGACGAGCTTCGCGCCACCGAGCGCGCCCGCGCCGCCGGGGTCCGGACGCCGGTCGTCCTGGCGGCGGAGGAGGAGCCGCGCGCCTTCGGCTACACCGCCCGTCTCGCCTCCCGCTGGATCGCGGGAGCGCACGACCTCCACCACTGGCTGGCGGGCCGCGCCTCCGCCGAGCGGGAGGCGGCGTGGCGCGAGGCGGGGCGGCAGATCGCCCTCCTGCACCGCGCCGGGGTGGGGCACCCCGACCTCAATCTGCGGAACCTGCTGGTCGTGGAACCGGCGGAAGTCCACCTGCTCGACCTGGACCGGGCGCGGCTGGTCGACGGCCCGGTGCCGGCGCCGCGGCGCGCACGCGACCTCCTGCGGCTGGCGCGCTCCGCCCGGAAGCTCGGCACGCCGGTGTCCACCGCCGCGTGGGCGGCGCTCCAGGCCGGCTACGGCGACGGCTGGCCGCTCCCCTCGCTCCCGGAGTAGCGCTCCAGCGCCAGCCTCACCTTCTCCACCACCTCATCGACGGTGATGCGCCCCATCCGATCGAGCCGATACCCGGGCGAGACCGGGTAGTCTTCCCCCTCGTCGCCGTAGGCGTCGATCACCAGCTCCGCGAAGCGGCGGTAGGGGCCGACCCGCCTCGGGTTGGTGTACCCCATCAGCGCCACGCTCGGCGTCCCCAGCGCCACGCCGATGTGCAGAGGCCCCGTGTCCGGCGACACCAGCACGTCGGCCTCGTCGAGCAGGTAGACGAGGCGGCGCAGGTCCCACTCCAGCAGGTCGAGCGGCGGGTGCGCCGCGAGGCGCTTCACCGTCTCCGCGGCGGCGACCTCGCGCTCCGACCTCCCGCCGACGATCGCCGCGCGGGCGCCCAACTCGTCGTGGAGGCGGTCCGCCAGCTCCGCGTAGCGCTCCGCGGGCCACTCCTTCGCCGGCTTGCTCGTCCCCACCACCATCGCCACGATCGGCCGCTCGGACGGCGGAAGGGCGCCCCCGTAGCGGCGCCGCTCCTCCTCCGTCGGGGCCAGCCCCGTCCACTCCACCTCGACGGGAACGCCGAGCGCCTCCAGGAACTCGAAATACTGGTCCTGCACGTGGCGCTGCCCGCGCGCCGGGAGGCGCTCGCTGGTGAAGAGCCAGTTGGCGTCGCGGGCGCGTACGCGGTCGAAGCCCAGCTTCCGCGGCGCGTTGAGCATCGCGGTGATGAGCCCGGCCTTGAAGTAGACCTGCAGCGCCAGAACCAGGTCGAACTTCTGGCCCCGCACCACCCGGAAGACGTCGCGGAAAGCGCTCCACCCCTTCTTCCGGTCGAAGACGATGAACTCGTCCACGCCCGGGTGCCCCTTCACGAGCTGGTAGGGCCCCGGCTGGATGACCCAGGTGATGTGGAGGTCGGGGGCGGCGGCGCGGAGCGAGTGAATCACCGGGAGCACGTGGACCGCGTCCCCGACGGCGCTCATCATCACGATGGCGACGCGCTTTCCGGCCAGGGGGTGACTCGGTGGCAAGGTGACAGGGTGACGGGGGAAAAGCGTACGCGCCGATCCAGCCCCTCCTCGGAAACCCGGACCTGGTGGGCGGCGATCTCGAGCGAGTCAGAGGATGATCTGGAAGGGGAACCAGGTCCCGACGGCGCGGCCCTCGCGGCGCGCGGGGTCGAAGACGTACTCCGAGACGGTCCGCCGCAGGCGCTGGTTGTAGCGCGAATCCGAGGTGGCGGGCTCCAGGCGGGTCGAGTCCTGCGCCACCTTCCCGTTGGGCATCACGAAGACCCAGACGGTGATCTCCTGGCCGCGCGCGCTGGCGGGCCGCCCGGACGGCGGGATGAAGATCCCTCGCGGCCGCGGCGCGACGAGGCCCGAGGCGCCGATCTCCTCGGAGCCGCCGCCGCCCGCCCCGGTGCCGGCGGCGGCCCCCGGTCCGGAGGCCGGCCCCTCCTCTCCGCCCGGACCCGGTCCGCCGGCGCCCGGGAGGGCGGGCGGCGTGGTGGAGACCGCCTCCTCCACCGACTCCACCTGCACCTCGCTCGGCCTCACCACCACCTCCTCGGGAACCGGGACGGGCACCGGCTCCGGCGTGGCATCCTGCGGGGCCGCCTGCCGCGCGCGCACCTCGACGATCTCGAGCCCCTGCCCCCCGCCGGCCGCCGCCCGCACGTCCCCCATCCGCGGCCCCGCGGCAGCGAAGGGCGCGGGCGGCACGCGGCTGGTCCGGAAGAGGAGGAGGAAGACGAGGTGCACCGCGATCGCGAGGATGGAGCCGATTCCCAGCGCGCGCCGCCACTTCCGGTCGCCTCTCTCGGAGGCGATCGGGAGCGGCGCATCCGCTTTCCCGGCCCGAACCTCTCGCTTCGCGGTGGCCACCATCTCTCCTCCCGGTACGAAGACGGGCGCCCCGTGCGCCCGTCCATGATAGGACGCGGTGGGGGGCAAAGTTCCGCCGCCGCCGTGCCCGCCCCCACCTCGCCCCTTCGCTCCTTGTCGTCAGCCGTCAGCCGGAGAGTAAGGCGTCCCGGCCGGAGGAAAAGAAGACCGAAGACTGATGACCGACGACTTATAGCATCGGCATCTTCACTCCCTGCTCGCGAGCGGTCTCGACCGCCTCGGGGTAGCCGGCGTCGGCGTGGCGCGCGACGCCGACGCCGGGATCGTTCGTGAGGACGCGCTCCAGGCGCTGCCGCATCTCCGGGGTGCCGTCGGCGACGATCACCTGGCCGGCATGCAGAGAGTTGCCGATCCCCACCCCGCCGCCGTGGTGAAAGGAAACCCAGGTGGCACCGCTGGCGGTGTTCAGCAGCGCGTTCAGGATCGCCCAGTCGGCGATGGCGTCGCTGCCGTCTCGCATCCCCTCCGTCTCCCTGTACGGAGACGCGACCGATCCGGTGTCGAGGTGATCACGCCCGATGACGATCGGGGCGCTCAGCTCTCCGCTCGCCACCAGGTCGTTGAGGGCGACGCCGAAGCGCGCCCGCTCCCCCTGCCCCAGCCAGCAGATGCGCGCCGGGAGCCCCTGGAACTCCACCTTCTCGCGGGCCTGCGCGATCCAGCGGCGGAGATGCTCGTCCTCGGGGAAGAGCTCCAGCACCAGCTCGTCGGTGCGGTGGATGTCGCGCGGATCACCGGAGAGCGCCACCCAGCGGAAGGGCCCCTTCCCACGGCAGAAGAGGGGACGGACGTACGCCGGGACGAACCCGGGGAAGGCGAAGGCGTCGGCGAAGCCGGCCTCCTGTGCCTGCCCGCGGAGGTTGTTCCCGTAGTCGAAGGTGACGGCGCCGCGTCGCATCATCTCCACCATCGCCTCGCAGTGCGCGCGCATGGAGGCCTGGGAGAGCCGCACGTACTCCGCGGGGTCGTGCCGGCGCAGCGCGTCCGCCTCCGCGAGGGAGAGGCCGGCGGGAACGTACCCCTGTAGCGCGTCGTGCGCGCTGGTCTGGTCGGTGAGCACGTCGGGGACGACGCCGCGTCGCAGCATCTCCGGGAGCACTTCGGCGCAGTTCCCGACCAGCCCGACCGAGAGTGCCTCCCCCGCCTCGCGCGCGCCGAGCACCCAGCGCAGCGCCTCGTCGAGGTCGCGGGTCATCCGGTCGCAGTAGCGCGTCCGCACGCGGCGCTCGATGCGGGCGGGGTCGACCTCGACCACCAGGATCGCCCCCCCGTTCATCGTTGCGGCCAGCGGCTGGGCGCCGCCCATCCCGCCCATCCCACCGGTGAGCGCCCAGCGACCCCGGAGCGAGCCGCCGTAGTGCTCGCGGGCGAGGGCGCCGAAGGTCTCATAGGTGCCCTGCAGGATTCCCTGCGTCCCGATGTAGATCCAGGAGCCGGCCGTCATCTGGCCGTACATGGTGAGCCCCAGGCGCTCCAGCTCGCGGAAGCTCTCCCAGGTGGCCCAGCGCGGGACGAGGTTGCTGTTCGCCAGCAGGACGCGCGGGGCGTGGCGTTGGGTGCGGAAGATCCCCACCGGCTTCCCGGACTGGACCAGCAGCGTCTCGTCGTCCTCCAGCGTGCGCAGCGAGGCCACAATGGCGTCGAAAGCCTCCCAGGAGCGGGCGGCGCGGCCGGTGCCGCCGTACACCACGAGGTCCTCGGGCCGCTCGGCGACGTCGGGGTCGAGGTTGTTCATCAGCATCCGCAGCGCGGCCTCCTGCTGCCACCCGCGGCAGCTGATCTCGGGTCCGCGAGGGGCTCGAACGATGCGGGGCTCGGTCGTGGCCATTCCGAGGAGAGGTGTGGGTTACTCGAAGCCCTTCAGGACCTCGGAGACGGAGATCGTCAGCTCCGGCGCCTGCGGATGGAGTCGCCATGCGAAGTAGTCGGTCACCACCCGGGGCCGCTCCGGATCCTCGAGCATCCGGTACACTTCGATCCGCCTCTCCTCGACGTCTACCGCCCAGTAGTGGGCCACCCCGAAGAGAGCGTACCGCTCTCGCTTGATCCCGCGGTCTCGGGCGGCCGTGGAACCGGAGAGGACTTCGACGACTAGATCCGGGGGCCCCTCCACGCCGCGGTCGCTGATGATCTCCTTCCGCTCCCGGCGGACGAACACGAGATCGGGCTCGAAGTAGTCGCCCTCGGCGAACAGCACGTCGATCGGGCCGGGCAGCACCCAGCCGAGATCGTGCTCCCGGGCGAAACCCTCGAGGAGGGAGGAGAGCGAGATGACGGCTCTCTGGTGGAGCGGGCGCGGGGCAGGAGTCATGTGCACCTCTCCTGCGATGACCTCGTAGCGGTTGCCGTCGTCCGGAAGCCGGGCGAACTCCGCATAGGTCCAAACCGATCGGGCCGGTTGCGTCGCCATGGTGTCCTCCTCCGGATGAACGTGGCTCTCGCTCCACCCTCTCTCTCCCCGCGTGCCGCGGCACCCCTCCGTTACTCCTCCGGCAAATCCCGCGCGAGCCGCGCCAGGGCGCCGGACCTCACCAGCTCGGCGGCGGCCTCGATGTCGGGCGCGAGGACGCGGTCCCGCTCCAGCGGCGCGATCCGCTCCCGCACCCGCCGGTAAGCCCGCTCCACGCCGGCGCCGGGCCGGAGCGGCTTGAGGAACTCCAGCGCCTGCGCCGCGCACATCAGCTCGATCCCCAGCACCGCCTCGGCATTCCGCAGCACCTGCTTCGCCTTCCGCGCCGCGCTCGTCCCCATCGAAACGTGGTCCTCCTTGCCGGCTCCGGTCGGAATCGAGTCCACGCTCGCGGGGTGGGCCAGCACTTTCGACTCGCTGACGAGCGCCGCGGCGGTGATCTGCGCCAGCATCATGCCGGAGCTCAGCCCGGGGTGGCGGGTGAGGAAAGCCGGCAGGCCGGAGAGGTCGGGGTTCACCAGCCGCTCGATCCGCCGCTCGGACATGGAGGAGAGGTCGGCGAGGGCGATGGCGAGCAGGTCCAGCACCTGCGCCACCGGCTGTCCGTGGAAGTTCCCGCCGCTGAGCACGAGACCGTCCTCTTCGTCCGGAAAGACGAGCGGGTTGTCGGTCGCGCTGTTCACCTCCGTCTCCAGCACCGAGCGCACGTAGGCGAGCGCGTTGCGCGCGGCGCCGTGCACCTGGGGCATGCAGCGCACGGAGTAGGCATCCTGCACGCGCGGGTCGCCGTGACGGTGCGACTCGCGGATCTCGCTCCCGGCGAGGAGGGCGCGAAGCCGGGCGGCGCTCTCCATCTGCCCCGCGTGCGGCCGGACCCGCTGCAGCGCCGGATGGAAGGCGTCGGGGGTACCTCGCAGCCCCTCCAGCGACATCGCGCCCGCCACTTCCGCGGTCTCCACCGCCCGTTCCGCACCGAGCAGCGTCAGCGCGCCGATGCCGGTCATCACCTGGGTGCCGTTGTTCAGCGCGAGCCCCTCCTTCGCCTTCAGGGTCAGCGGCCGCAGCCCCGCGCGGCGCAGCGCCTCGGCGCCGTCGAGCACCTCGCCCTGCAGCTCCGCCCGCCCCTCTCCCACCAGCACCAGCGCCAGGTGCGAGAGCGGCGCCAGGTCGCCCGAGGCACCCACCGAGCCCTGCTCCGGGATCACCGGGTGGACACCCCGGTTCAGCAGCTCCAGCAGCAGCTCCACCACTTCCGGCCGCACGCCGGAGAAGCCCCTGGCGAGAACGTTCGCGCGGAGCAGGGTGACCGCCCGCGTCTCGGCGCGCGGCAGCGGCCTCCCCACCCCACAGGCGTGGCTGCGGATCAGGTTGAGCTGCAGCTCCTCCAGGCGGTCCCGCGGGACAGCGACTTCGGAGAGCCGCCCGAACCCCGTGGTCACCCCGTACACCACCCTGCCCGATTCCACCGCCGCCTCCACCACCGCCCGCGAGCGGAGCACCCTCTCCCTCGCCTCCGGCGCGAGCCCGAGGCGCAGGTCGCCGGAGGTCGCCACCCTTTCGAGGTCCGCCAGCGAGAGGGTCTCTCCGTCGATGAGCATGTCGGCTATCGGCTATCGGCTATCGGCTATCAGCTACGGCGGGTACGGCGTCCTCGCCCGACGGCGCCTCGAGCCGTCAAAAGGTAGACCGTACCCGGGAGGGTGACAAGGTGACTCCCGGCGGCATTCCCCAAGCGAGCCCCCTCATCCTTGCATGTCGGGACGAGAGGGCTCCTCGACGGAACGGGTGATGACCGATAGCCGATGGCCGATGGCTCTCCGCTACCTGCGGTTCAGGCTCGGCTCGTCGGGGATGAGCTGGTACGCCCAGTCGAAGACGACGAGGTCGCGTCCCGCCTGGTCGGAGCCCTCGAGCGCCACCCGGATCTTCCCGTAATGGCTCTGACCGGCGGCGTCGCGAACGCGCACCAGGTAGGTCAGCTCGGCGGCCACGCCCACGGGCTCCGAGGAGAAGTCGTCCGGCGCGTCGGCGTCGTCCGCTCCGTCGATCGAGAAGCAGCCGGGATCGCTGCCGGGACCGCAGGCGAGCGCCGTGGTGAGGACGCCGGAGGTGATCGCCGTCTGCCCCAGCGGAACCAGGCTGAGCACGCCGTCCACCACCTCCAGCCGGAGCTGCGCGCCGGATGAGGCGCCGGAGAGGATCGGGTCGTCCGCGTCGGAGGAGACGAAGCGGAACCCGCTGCGCGCGGCGCTGTCCGCGAAGGCGTAGATCAGCTCGGCCTGGTAGTCCGGACGGGGGATCGCCTCTACGGCGGGACTCAACGCACTGACCCGTCCGGTGGTGTCCACCGCCGCCAGGCGGTAGCGGAACCTCTCCCCGTTCACTGTGCGGGTGTCGAGATACCCGCTCCCGTCCGTCTCGCCGACGTCGAAGGGATGCTCCGGATCGTCCGACTCGAGCAGGACCCGGTAGCGCTCCGCCCCGGTGGGCTCCCAGTGAAGGAAGACGGCGCCGTCCAGCGCCACCGCGGCCGGCATCGCCGGCGCCTGCGGAGTCGACGCCGCGGGGACGGTCACGCGGTCCGCCGCCGATCCGTCCGACTCCCGGTTCAGCCGCTCGTCCACGGCCGTGACGAAGTACTCGTAGGTGGAGCCGGGCTGCACGTTCACGTCCATGTACCGGCAGCCGTCCCGCGAGCAGGAGGTGACCGTGGCGACCAGAGTGTAGTCCGACTGACCCGCGCGCCGCCCGTAGACGCGGAACACCTCGCCGTCCCAGCCGGGCGGGAGCTCCCAGCTGACCACCACCGCGGGGAACTGCACGGGCTGATCGCCGATCCACCCCTCGAAGATCCAGGTCGAGTCCGCGATCACGAAGTCCGGCGCATCGACCCGCCCGAAACCGGGCCCTGTAGGGTCGTCGTCGTCGCACGCGACCGCCGCCAGCGCCACCGCCGCGACCAGCGGCAGCCACCGTAGCGCTCGACTCCTCCTCCCGACGGTTCCGGTCATCTCCTCCCTCCGGTTGATTTCCGTAGCGATCCTCACCGTCGGTCAGGCAAGGCAGGGGCCATTCTCGATCCCTGGCCATATGCTCCTGCGGCGCATATGGATGGACGAGAGGCTCGCTCCGCCCGCACGAAACCGGTGTCCCCCCCGGGGAACAGTCGTTGTGCGCCTCGCCGGACAGGGACTGGGGAGCGCGAGGGGGGGAGGGAGGCGAGGAGCGCAGCGACGAGCCGGGGGTGAGGGCCCCTCGCGGACCGGTTTCCAACCCACGGCACTTCCGCCCTAGCGTTTGTCGATCCCCAGGTTTCGCTCGCTGTAGTCGAACTTCAGGTCGCGGTTGTCGATCAGCTCCACGAAGAACTGGAAGGCGGCGTTCCCGTTCGGGGTCTTGTAGAAGTTGAAGTTCGCCTGCCAGCGGTGCAGGTCGCGCCGGAAGCCGAGCCGGTGCGAGCCGAACTCCGAGTCGGTGATCGAATAGTCGGTCGTCCAGGAGACCGCCCAGTTCGGCGTGAGCGCGAAGGAGGTGTTCGCCGAGACCGTCTGGACGGCGCGGTCGTCGAACTGTACGCCCTCGACGCGGAAGGACCGCGTGGGCCGGGAGAAGGAGTACTGCAGGCTCGCTCGCCAGGGTCCGCCGCCGAAGTCCTGCGGGTTCCCCGTGAAGGCGCCGGTCCCGGGCTCGGTCGGGTCGTCATCCGGTGGCGTGCCGGGGAAGACGCCCTGCGTCGGCAGATTCTCTTCCTCCTCCCCGCCCGGCCCCAGCCTCGAGGCCAGCCACCTCACCAGCGCGGTGTTCGGCCCCAGCTCGAAGCCGGTGCTGAGCGAGGAGAGCCGCGGCGAAAAGGTCCCCAGCTCCCCCTGGTTCTCCACGTCGTTCGGGTCCAGGTCGGTGCGGTCGAACAGCTCGTGCTCGATCTGGACCGTGAGCCCCCTCAGGTAGTCCGAGGAGATGGAGTTGCTGATCCGGTCCGTGACGAAGCCGTTGCCGGTCGAGTCGGCGAGGGTGAAGTCGTACTGGACGGGGCTGGTGGTGATCGAGAGGATCGTCACCTTCTGCGGCTCCGTAGGCACGCTGCCCCGCTCTGCCGGGAGGCTGTCCGGCGCGAGACTATCCGCCGCGAGGCTGTCCGTCGCGAGGCTGTCCGTCGCGGCCGGCAGCGCACCCTCCTCCGGCAAGCTGGGCTCCCGCAGCTTCGCCTCGAAGGTCTGGTTGAAGCCGAGAGAGACGCGGTTCTGCGCCAGCCCGCCCACCGACCCGAACACCCGCGCCTGCAGCGAGTCCAGCTCCACCGCCGGCGAGTAGTAGTAGTTCAGCTGGGGCGAGAGCCGGTGACGGATCGCCGTATACGGGCCGAACCCGGGGAAGAATCCGAAGAGGGCGGTGCCCAGCGACGCGCCGACGTTCATCCGCAGCGGCCCGTCGGCCGTCCCCTCGGGAGCGAAGCCCGCCAGCGGCCGGTCGTCCGGGATCCGATAGCTGCGATAGTCCTGGCTGAGGCTGACGGTGGGAGTCACGATCGTCTGGCCGATCAGCTGCTGCTGGTAGCCGATGTTCGCCTGCCACTGCGCCGCCACCGAGTCGCGGCCCTCGAGGCTCACCTCCCTGGGCGCCTCGTCGATGGTGGCGAACCCGGTAGCCGCCTCCAGCAGCGCCTGGTTGAAAGAACCGGTGGCCGAGAGGTTGAGGTTTCCAACCGTGAGCGACTGCACCCCGCCCTGCAGACGGGTGTTGGTCGCGTCCTGCACACGGGTGTCGAAGTCCACCTTCCCCTGGGTGAAGGTGCGCGTCCCGTTGAGGGCCAGCTGAAGCGAGGTGTTGCTGTACCAGCGCTCCTGCTCCTCGGTGAGCGCCCGCAAGAAGGTGATCGTCTTCGGGCTCACGGTGAAGCTGGGGAGGGTCCCGGTGACGCTCCCGTCGGAGACCGACTGCCGCCGGTCGGCGCCGAGCGCGAGGGTCCCCCAGTCGAAACGCCGGTTCAGGCGGGCGCTCGACGTGAGGTCCTGCGTCACCTCGCGCGGATCGAAGCTCACGTCGCGGATGAAGCGCGACGAGGTGGCGTAGCGCGCGTCCAGCGCCAGGTCGGTGCGTTCGTCGGGCTTCCAGCCGGAGCGGGCGTTGAGGTGGAACTGCTTGTCCCCGTTCGTCTCCCAGTAGCGCTGGAAGGTGGCGCTCCCGTTGAGGAACTGCCGCCGCCAGTTCCAATCGACGTTCCCCTGCAGCGAGGTGAAAGCTTCGCTGCGCCAGCTCCCGGTGACCTGCGCGCCGAGGTACTGATTGATCGCCCAGTACCAGCCGAGGTCCGAGATCTCGCGGGTGTACCCGGAGGAGGTCCGGACGATGTCGTTGATCGAGAAGCGTGGCACCAGCAGTCCGCTCCGGCGGCCCCGCTCCAGGTTCTGCACCACAAAGGGGAGGACCATCACCGGGACCTTCCCGAAGTAGAGCCGCGCCGGCCTCGCCACCAGCAGCTTGTCCCGCACCACCATGATCTTGTCGGCTTCGAAGTGGTAGTGCGGGATCTCGAGGTCGCAGGTGGTGAAGTTGCCGTGGGTGGCGTAGATGCGCTCCGTCCCCTCGAGGGTGACGTCGCCGCGCACGAACCAGTTCGCCCCCTCGCTCACTTTCGTGCGCGCCTCCAGCGCGGTGGCCCGCCGACGCGCGAGGTCGTAGTAGAGGACGTTTCCCTGCAGCTCCTGCGACTGCCCGGAGACGGTGGGGCTCCCGTACGCCTCGACGAATTGCGTACGGTTGCGATAGACGATGGTGTCGGCGTTGAGGCGGTTTCCCTCGCGCTCCACCTCCGCGGAGCCCTCGAGGCGCAGCACTCCCTCCTCGGCGCGATAGACGGCGGACTTCCCCTGGTACTCGGTCGCGACGAAGCCCTCGAGCTCGCGGAGGAGCCCGGCGATCGAGTCGGCCGCGGGGTCGGGGGGCGGCCGGTCGGCCGCCACGGAGTCGCCTGGTATCGTGTCCGGACGCAGCGTGTCCGGGCGCACCGAATCCGGGCGGGGGGCCGGAACGGGACGCTCCTGCGACAACGCGCCGGAGGCCGGCGCGCTGAGGAAGAGGATCGCGGCCAGCGCCGCGTATCGCACCATCGGGATCATCGGACTACCCAGCCTGTCCTTCCAGCTCGGCCGGCGTGCTGCGCCGGCGGAACATCAATCGGGAGAGCACGATGCTGAACTCGTACAGGATCACGAGCGGCACCATCATCAGCAGGGTGATGGTGATCACGTCGCCAGGCGTCAGCACCGCCGAAGCGATGGTGATCGCGGCGATCGCGTAGCGCCGCTTCTCCACCAGAAATTGCGGCGTGACCAGCCCGAGCGCCGACAGGATGGTGATCACCACCGGCATCTCGAACACCACCCCGAAGGCGAGCAGCAGGCGCGTCACCACGCTTATGTACTCGTCGATGGTGATGGCTTGTTCCAAAGCCTCCGTCTGGAAGCTCATGGTGAAGGCCAGGGTGATCGGCAGCACGACGTAATAGGCCATGGCGACGCCGGCGGCGAACAGTACCAGCCCCAGGTACAGCGCGGGGATGATGACCCTCTTCTCCGAGGGGAGCAGCGCCGGCGAGAAGAAGGCCCAGACCTGGTAGATGACCACCGGCGAGGAGAGCAGCAGGCCGACGATGAACGCAAGCTTCAGCGTGATGAAGAAGGGCGTGGTGGGGCTCAGGTACTTCAGCTTGGACCCGCCCAGGAACGGCTCGATCGGATCGATCAGCAGCAGCAGGACGTCGAAGCGGGTGACCAGGAAGTAGCCGATCACCGTGGTGACGATCAGCGCGAGAAGGCTCCAGAGCAGGCGCCACCGCAGCTCCTCGAGGTGGTCGAGGAACGGCATCTCCTGCTGGATCGACTTGAAGAGCTGCATGGGACGCGAGGTTCCGGGCGTTCAGCGGTCGGCGGCGGCGGCCTCGACGCCGGCAGTTCCGGCGCCCGGCTCGCCCTCGGCTCCGAAGGGGAGTTCGCGCTGGTAGCGGAGGAGCTCGCGCTGCGTCTGGCGAGCGTCGAGCTCCTTCAGCTCCTCGTAGAACTCGGTCAGGTCCTGGAAGTTCCGGTACACGGAGGCGAATCGCACGTACGCGATGTGGTCGCGCGACTTGAGGCGCTCCATCACCATCTCCCCCAGCCGGCGGCTCTCGATCTCGGCGGCGTCGGAGCGGTCGAGCTCGTTCTCGATCTCCTCCACCACGCCGTCGATCTCCGCCGGCGCGACAGGCCGCTTGGCGGCGGCCACCTCGAGGCTGCGAAGCAGCTTCCGCCGATCGTACGGCTCGACGCCCCCGCCGCGCTTCACCACCTGCAGCGGGCGCTCCTCGATGTACTCGTACGTCGTGAAGCGCCGGCCGCACCGCAGGCACTCGCGCCTGCGGCGCACCGCCCGCCCCTCGCGGCTGGAGCGCGAGTCCACGACCCGGTCCTCGACGTGATGGCAGTTGGGGCAGCGCATGAAGGTCGTCGGTCCTCAGTCGTCGGTCCCGCGCAAACGAGCACCGGTGCCGAACGGGAGCGTTCCCTTCGGCACCGGAGAAACCTACAGCATCTCACGCTCTCTGCCAATCGGCCAACCCGCCGAATGCGAGGCCAGGGAGACGGACGATTCCCTACCTCATCCTCCGCAGCTGCTCCCGCGCGAGCTCGGCCTCGGGGCTGCGGGGATAGGCGGCGGTCACCTGGTTGAGCATGGAGCGGGCGCGGTCGCGGTTGTCCCGCTCCGCTTCGATGAGCGCGCCGCGGTAGAGGGCCGTCGCCGCCTGCGGCGAGTTCGGGTAGATCTCCAGCACCCGGGCGTAGGCCTCCAGCGCCCGCGCCGGATCGTCCGCCGCCTCGTAGGTCTGCCCGGCGCCGAGCTGCGCCTCGGGCGCCCGCGGATGGTCGGGAAAGAGGCGCACGAACTCCTCGAAGCCCGCGCGCGCGGCGGTGAGCGAGTTCCGCTCGAGCGCGGCCTCTGCCGTGCCGAAGAGCTCCTCGGGGTCTCCGGCCGCGCCCATCGCGCCAGGAGCCGCCGCCAGGGAGCGCACCGCCTCCTCCCGCTCGCGCAGCGTCCGGCGGACCTCCGCCAGCTGCTGCTGTCCCTGTCCCGTGAGCTCCTGGATCTGCAGCAGCTGACGCTCCATCTGCGTCAGCTGATTGCTGAGATCCCCGCGGAGGCGGATCTCCTGGATGCTCAGCGAGTCCAGGATCGCCGCGTTCTGCCGCTGGATCTCCCGCAGCAGAGCCTCCTGCCGCGTCTGCATGCCCTGGACCTCCAGGCGGAGGTCCCGGAGATCGCGCTTGGTGGCGCAACCGCCCAGCAGCGGTACGGCGAGGACAAGCGCGAGGAGGCGCCAGGGCATCAGCGTACCTCGGACGGAACGGTGCTGATCTGCCCCGCCGTCACGTCGAACGCGGCGCGCCGGTTGCGCGACCAGGCGGACTCATCGTCCCCCTCGACCGCGGGCCGCTCCTCACCGTAGCTGATGGTGTTCACGCGGCCTCCCTCGATCCCGTACCCGACGATGAAATTCTTCACGCTCTCCGCCCGCCGCTGCCCCAGCGCGAGGTTGTACTCCGTGGAGCCTCGCTCGTCGGCGTGCCCCTCGATGCGCAGCTCCACCGACGGGTTGGCGCGCAGGATCGACGCCTTCGTGCGCAACCGGTCCTCGGCCTCGCTCGTGAGCTGATCGCTGTCGTACTCGAAGTAGATGACGTCGGTCAGGGTCTCCCGGGCGCCGGCCAGCTCGGCGGCCCGGGCGCGCTCGCGCTCCTCCGCCTCGAGGCGCATGCGCTCCGCGGCCGCGATCGAGTCGGCCCGGGCCTGCGCGCGCGCGGCCGCGTCGTCCACCGCGGGCGCCGGGGCGGCGGGCGGGGCTTCCCGCTTCCGGCAGGCGCCGAGAGCGACGATGGACAGCGAGAGAACTGCAATGTGACGGAGCCTCATCATGCCTCCCGAATGTGAACGAAGGCGGCGCTTCGTGCGCCGGGACAGGGCGGCCTCAGCGGCCGCCCGAGGAGCGCTGTGTTCCCGCGGATGCGCGCAAAAGGGTCGGAGACCAGTCGGGGAGCCCGTACCCCGCCCCCCGCAGCAGCGGACGGATCCGCCCGCTGACGGTGTCGAGCATGAACAACCCTCCCCCGTCGCGGTCCTTCGAGGAGAAGACCACGTGGCGGCCGTCCGGCGCCCAGCTCGGGTCCTCGTTGTTCGCGATGTTGGTCAGAAAACGCCGCGTCCCCCGATCCAGGTCCGCCAGCACCAGCTGGTGAATCCCGTCGATCCTCGAATGGTAGACCACCTGCCTTCCCGTCGGCGACCAGTCGGGCGAGGTGTTGTATCCCCGCCCCCCATAGACGTAGTCGGAGATCAGCCGCGCCTCCCCGCCGAGCTCCATCACGTATACGTGAGGCTCCCCGAGGCGATTCGAGACGAAGGCCAGCTGCCGGCCGTCGGGGGAGAAGCTCGGCGAGAGCGAGTCGAAGCGCCGCCCCCGCGTCTGCTGCTGCAGACAGCAGTCGTCGGCCACGTTCTTGGTGGCCACCTCGGTGTTGCCCTCTACGGTCGTGGCAAAGGCCACCACCCGACCGTCCGGCGAGTACGACGGCGTGATGTTGATCCCCTGCCGGTCCGAGATCACCCGCTCGCGCCCGGAGCGGAGGTCGCGCTCGTACAGCAGGGGCGCGCCCGACCGGTACGAGGTGTAGGCGACCCGCGAGCCGTCCGGTGCCCAGGCCGGGGAGAGGGCGAGGGAGCCGTCGTTGGTCAGCCGCTGCACGTTCTCTCCGTCGGAGTCCACTACGTAGAGCTCCTTCGACCCACGCCCCTGCAGCACGAAGACGATGCGGGAGGCGGCCATCCCCGGGTCGCCGGTGGCCCAGCGGACCACCTCGTCCGCGGCGGCGTGCACCGTCATCCGGAAGCCCGGGCTCCCCGCCGCCGGGAGGGCGAAGACCTGCTCCCCCTTGACCGTCCCGTAGATGGCGTCGTGCAGCCGCAGGCGCAGCGTCGCTCCGCCGGCGTTCCCCGCCTCCAGCGTCCCCTCCAGCACCCAGTCGGCCCCGCGCTCCTTCCAGAGCGCCAGCTCGACCGAATCGCCCGGATTGGCGCCGGCGCCGCCCTTCAGCTCGAAGCGGTCGCTGAGCTCCAGGTCTCGCCGCACGATCCCCTGCACCGTTCCGGCGGCCTGCGCCACCGCGCCGCTCCCCGCGAAGGGGAGGACCACCAGGCCGGGCTGGTACTCCGGCTGGTAGAGGAGTCCCAGCCGCACCCCCTCCTGCGCCCGGGTGCCGGGGGGCAGGAGGAGCAACAGGACGAGGGCCGGTCCGACGACTCGCAAGAAGTGCATCATACCATCTGTTCTCTGGATTAGCGAGCGCGCCGTTCGGCGTCGCCCGCGATCCGGCCTATCGCGCCGGCCGGAAGTAGAAGGAGACCAGCAGCCGGTCCGCCGAATACTCCCGCGGCAGCGGCCCGAACGCCTTGTTGATCCCCGCCTGCTCCACCGCCTCCATCGCCGCCACCCGGAAGGCGAAGCTCCCGGAGTGCCGGATCACCTCGATCTCCGAGACGGCGCCATTCCGGTCGATGTAGAACTGCACCTCCGCCACGTCGCTCCTCGAGGCGGAGGGCCGCCGGAAGTAACGGTTGATCTGCCGCTGGATGTTCGCCAGGTAAGCCGGATCGGCGAAGCGCGCCCCCTCGATCTTCACGTCCAGGTCCTCGCCGCCGGGCGAGGAAGGATCCGGGTTCGCGCCGCGCGAGGGCGTGGTCTTCGGCTCGCTCGCCGCCGGCTTCGGCTCCTCCTTCTTCGGCTCCTCCTTCCGGGGAGGAGATTTCGGAGGCGTCTCCTTTTTCGGCTCGGGCTTCGGCTCCTCTCTTCTAGCCTTGGGAGCGGGCGCGGGTTCCGCTTTCGGAGGCGGCGGCTCCGGCTCCGGCTCGGGCTCAGGAGGCGTCGGCTCTGGCTCCGGCTCCGCGATGGGCTCGGGCGGCGCGCCGGGGATCGGATCGAACTCCCCCAGCTCCTGCGGGGGCGGCGAAACGATGTCGACCGCGTACACGCGCAGCTCGGGGAGCGGCTCGGCGCGCGAGGTGGCCGCCCAGAAGAGCACGCCGCCCGCCGCGTGGAGCGCCGCCGACACCAGCAGCGCCCGCCTCATCCGCTCTCCGCCGCGGCTCTTCATCCGCGCCTCCGGCCGCCCGTCTCGGGCTCCGCCACCAGCCCTACCGTCGCGACGTCCATCGCCTTGATGGTCCCCAGCACCCGCAACACCTGCCCGTACGGCACGCCCTCGTCGGCACGCAGGTAGACGCTGTTCGCCTGCTGCTCCCGCACCACGTCCGTGAGGGCGGCTTCGAACTCCTCCTCGCCCGCCTCCGCGTCGCCGATGTAGACCCGGCCCTCCCGCGTCACCGTGACGATCACGGCCTCGGTCGCGGCGATAGTCTCGGCACGCGCCCGGGGGACCTTCACCTCCACTCCCGCCTGCAAGATCGGGGCGGTGATGATGAAGATCACCAGCAGCGTGAAGGCGACGTCCACCAGCGACGTCACGTTGATCTCCGCGCTGAGATCGTGCGCCCCCCGTGCACCGCGGCGGCGCGGCATCAGACCCGCCCCTCGCGGGCCAGCGTCCCGATGAACTCGCTGGAGAAACCCTCTAACTCGCTCATGAAGAGCTGGAGGCGGTTGGTGAAGTAGTTGTACGCCATCGCCGCGGGGATCGCCACCACCAGACCGGCCACGGTGGTGATGAGCGCCTCGGCCACCCCGGGCGCCACCGCGCTGATGTTCGCCGAGCCCGCCTGCGCCACGCCGATGAAGGAGTTCATCACGCCGAGGACCGTTCCCAGCAGCCCCATCAGCGGCGACACCGTGGCGATGATCGCCAGCCACTGCAGGCCATGGGAGATCTCGTCCCGCTCCTCCCCCTCCTCCTTCTCCAGCACCAGCCGCAGCACCTCGAGCTGGGCGCTGCTCAGCCCGCTGGCCTGCACCCCGGTCTTCAGCGCACCGGGACGCAGCTCGGAGAAGAAGTTCACCCCGCGCCGGAAGACGCGCGTGAACGGCGACTCCGGGAGGGAGAGGATGCTGCGATACGCCTCCTCGAGCCGCTCCGCGGTCTCGATCCGCTCCAGGAAGGGACCCGCCTGTGCCCAGAGGCGGCGGAACTGCAGGAACTTCCAGACGATCAGCGCCCACGAGAAGAGCGAGAACACCGCGAGGATGCCGATGATGATCTGCGTGGAGATAGTCCCCTCCAGGACCATCCCCCAGGCGCTGAGAGCCTCGCCGGGCTCGACCTGCACAAGCATGAGGGGGAGGTTCACGGGCTTCGCTCGTAGGGCTTCGGGTCGGGATCGACGCGCCGTCCGGGGGGACCGCGCACTATTTGCTCGCGTCGGGGGCGGGGTCGCCAGGCGCTTCGGGCCCCGTCTCGGCCTCCGCTTCCTGCTCATCCAGGTCGAACAGGTAGCGGGCGGCATCGAGCACGCTCGTGCCGCGCCCGTTGCCGGCGGCCTCGCGAAGGCGCACGGTCGGGGCGTGCAGCAGCTTGTTGAGCAGCGCCCGGGAGAGGGCGTCCATCGCCTCGCGGTCCTCAGGGGCCAGGTGGGCGAGGCGCCGCAGCGCCCTCTCCAGCTCCGCCCGCCGGAGCTTCTCGCCGTGCGCGCGAAGATCGCGAATCGTCGGCACCACCGCCAGTCCGGAGTACCACTGCCAGAACTCCTCCACTCCCGACGAGATGATCGACTCCGCCCGGGGCATCTCGGCGCGGCGCCGCCCCAGGTTGTCCTCGACCATCTGCTGCAGGTCGTCGATGTTGTAGAGGAAGACGTTCGGCTCGTCCGCCACCTTCGGATCGACGTCGCGCGGGATGGCGACGTCGATGATGCAGAGCGGACGCTTCGCGCCGCCAGGGAGCGCCCGTCGCAGCGCCTCGCGGGTGAGCACGGGATGCGGCGCGGCGGTGGAGCAGATCACGATGTCCACTCCGGCGAGGGTCTTCCCGAACTCGTCCCAGCGGACGGCGCGGCCGCCCCAGCGCCCGGCGAGCTCCACCGCCCGATCGTAGGTGCGGTTGGCGACGATGGTGCTGCTCACCCCCTCGGCGCGCAGACACTCCAGCGTGACCTCGCTCATCTCCCCCGCTCCGACGATCATGGCGCGGCGGCCGTGCAGCGAGCCGAAGATCTTCTTGGCGAGCTCCACCGCCGCCGAGGAGACCGAAGCGGCGCCGACTCCCAGCTCGGTCTCGCTGCGCACGCGCCCGCCCACGTTGAGCGCGAGCTGAAAGAGACGGTTGAGCGTCGGACCGACCACGGGGCCTTCGGGACCCGCGACCTCGCGCGCGGTGAGGTACGCTTCCTTCACCTGCCCCTGGATCTGAGGCTCGCCGACGATCATCGAGTCGAGCCCTGAGGTCACCCGGAAGAGGTGGTCGGCGGCGAGCCGGTCGCGGCGCGCGTACAGGTAGCGGGCATTCGCCTCGGCGGAGCCCTCGCAGCGCGACGCGAGGAGCGCGCGGGCGGCGGCCTCACCGCGCTGCAGGTCCGCCATGGAGAGGTACAGCTCCGTGCGGTTGCAGGTGGATAGCAGCACCGCCTCCCCGACGGCCCCCGCCTCCAGGAGCCCCGTGAGCGCGGGGGGGGTCTCGGCGCGCCCGAAGGCGAACCTCTCCCGCACCTCCACGGGCGCGGTCCGGTGGCTGAGACCTACGACCGCGAGCGGCATGCCCGGTCCCCGGTTCCCGCTGGGCCTGCGCCCCTCACAGGAACATCCCGCCGTGAGAGGTCTGCACCCGCAGCACCAGGTAGATCACCACCACCACCAGGAAACCGATCACGCTGGCGAGCGCGCCGCGGTGGCTCGGCCGGCCCCCGCCGAAGCGGGAGAGGATCGCTCCCAGGAAGACCATCCAGGAGAGGAAGACCCAGACCAGCTTCGACTCGCCGGGCGTCGCGGCTGCATGGAAGCGCGCCGTCCACGCCCAGCCGACCAGCATGGCGAGCGTGAGGAACGGAAAGCCGACGAGCAGCCCCCTCCGCCCTAGCCGATCGAGGGTCTCGAGCGGCGGAAAGAAGCGGAAGATCGCTCCGAAGTGCTTGCTCTTCAGCTCGCGGAACTGGAGGAGGTACATCAGCCCCGCCGCGAACGCGACGGTGAGGCCGGCGTATCCCACGCATGCGGCCACCACGTGGACGACGAACCAGACGCCGCGGAACGCGCCCGGCTCCCCGGCGGGCACGATTCCCACGGCGACGGCAACGGCCATCAGCAGCGTCACCACGGGGAGCATCACCAGCCCCACGGTTCCGGCGTGACCGAAGGTGGAGGAGATCAGCGTCCCCAACCCCACCAGGAAGGCGAAGGTGGAGAGGAAGGGTCCCAGCCCGACGAGCGGGAGCTCGCCCCAGTCGGAGGTGAAGGAGGCGAGCGCCCAGAGGTGGCCGGCGAGGCCGAGGGCGAGCACCGCGCGCGCCACGGAAGGCAGCCGTCGGTCACCGCGGGCGAAGGAGACGCCCAGCAGCACGGCCGCCACCGCGTAGCAGAAGAGCGAGACCGAATCCAGCCACCCCGTCGTCATGGATCCTTTCCCTCCTCGGACAGACAGACGGACGCCCTTCCAGACCGCGGAAGGGCGTCGGGATCGACGGGCGGTACCGGTCGGGGAGCCCCTCTCAGGGCGCCCGGGCGACCAGCCTCACCGGGAGCCCCGCCTCGAGCGCCGGATGCTCCAGCTCGATCACCTTCACGGTCGCCGTCCGCTCGGCGGTGCGCACCACCCGGAGGCGGGCCACCACGATCTCCGGCCGCACCCCCCACCGGGTGCGCTCCGGCGGGAGCACGGCGATCAGCTCATCGCCCTCCTCTACCCCCGACGTCGCGCCGAGGTCCACGAAGGCGCGGTCGTGAAGGCCATGAAGCGAATGGCGCTCCTCGAAGGCCACGAGCCGCCCCTCCAGAGTCCGCACTCCGCGGGTGCCGGAGGCCCCGGCGACGGGCTCGAAGCCCGGCAGGGGCACCGCGAGGTCGCCCACGCGGACCGCGTCGTAGAGCTCCGCCACCTCGGCGGTCGCCCCCCTACCGTCGATCTCCAGCACACGGGCGACGCCGGTGGAGTGGAAGATCCGTCCCAACGGCTCAACGCGCCGCCCCGGCCGCAGCAGGTGGAGCCGGTCGCCAACGCGCACGCCGCTCCCCTCCTCGAGAGTGAGGAAGACGCGGTCGTACGGCCCGATCTGCGGCGGGAGCTCGAGCGGAACGACGCTGGGGTTCGCCAGCTCCCTCAGCCGCGCGACGGGGGCGACGTCGGCGTCGGGCACCAGGATCCCGGCGCGGCGGAAGTCCCCCGCGGTGACCCGCGGAGCCGCCGCGGCCCGCTGGAACTGGAGCCGGGAAGTGGCGGCGGCACGGCGGTCCGCCTCGAAGAAGACCGTCCGCCCCGCGGAGTCCCGGCCGGTGGACGGCGCATCGGCCGAGGCGACCGGCGCGGCGGGGGCCGGGATCCGGAGGAGCCAGTCGGGGAGGATCCGATCCGGATCCTCGATCCGCCCGCGATTCAGCCGGAAGAGGTCCGACCAGCGGTATGGATCGCCGAGATAGCGGCGCGCGAGGTCCCACAGGGTATCGCCGGGGCGTACCACGTGCGACGGGATGTCGTCCGCCGGCTCCTGCGCGCCGGCCGGAGCGGCGGAGAGCCCCACCGCCAGCACGCCTACCACCGCCCGACGTGCCAGACCGCCACCCTGCGACATCGCTTCCTCCCTCGAACGATCTCTTTCGGTGCGCTCCGATCCCCGCGCGGTCGAGGCGAGCCGGGGAGCCGCGTCCTCCGGCGTCCGGACCGCCGGACCCCCGACCCGCTCGATCTCAGGCAAGAATCGGGACAGCGCCGGCGTAAACCGCTAAAACGTTGCCGTATGAAGAGATACGAACCAAATCGTCCGTCGCGGGCAGAGCGGAGGCGAGGGGAAATGCCCGCCCCGTTGCAAAACGCTCCGATCTCGTTCGGCGCGCGAGCAGCGGGAATCGAGGGGCGGGCGCGGAAGAAGTCCCGCGCCCGCCCTCCGCGCCGACTCCGCCGGGGTCCAGGGGCACCCCTCAGAAAGGGAGATCGTCGTCGTCGCCGAAGGGGGGGGCCTGGAAGTCGTCGTAATCGCCTCCCTGCTTCGCCGCCGGAGCACGCTCCCGTGAAGAGCCGCGCCCGCCGCTGCTCTGCGAGCCCCCACGCCCTCCGCCGACCTCCCCACCGCCGCTCTCGCGGCCCGAGAGCATGATCATCTCGCTCGCGCGGATCTCAGTGATGTACTTCGTGACGCCGTCTTTGTCCTCGTACGAACGGTACTCGATCTGCCCCTCGATGTAGACCCGGTCGCCCTTCTTCAGGAACCGCTCGGCGACCCCGGCAAGGCCGTCCTTGTCCGGAGTGTAGCCCCAGGCCACGATGCGGTGCCACTCCGTCTTCTCCTGCTGCTGGCCGCTCCTGTCGTTCCACTGCCGGCTCGTGGCGACCGAGAACTCGGCCACCTTCGTCCCGCTCGGGACCGTCCGAACGTCGGGGTCGTTCCCGAGGTTCCCGATCAGGAGCGCCTTGTTGAGACTGCGTGCCACGGTTCCTCCCGGCGTTGAAGTCCGCACCTGGTACTCGAGTGGCAATCTAGCCGAACATCTTCCGAAGTCAACCCGAAAAGAGGCGTCGCGGAGGCTGAAGTGATGGGGACGTCAGGGGATCTCCGCCCGCATCACCAGGGCGTCCTCCACCGGGGCGGTGTAGTAGCGGCGGCGGCGGCCGACGACCTCGAATCCGCACTGCCGGTAGAGGGTTTGCGCGCCCCGGTTCGCCTCCCGGACCTCCAGGAAGCATTCGCGCGCGCCCCTGCGGCCCACCCGCTCCAGCGCCGCCTCCACCAGCCGGCGGCCGATCCCCCACCCCCGCGCATCCGGCGCCACCGCCACGTTCCCCAGCTCCGCCTGGTCGACCACCGTCCAGCAGACCGAATAGCCCAGCAGCCGGGGACCGTCGGCGGCGGCCAGCAGGTCGGTGTCGCCCCGCGCGAGGAGCCCCGCGAAGGTGGTCCGCTTCCAGGGGGTGGAGAAGGAGACGACCTCGATCTCCATCACCGCGCCCAGGTCGTCGCGGACGAGATCGCGGATCACGAGGCTCGGCGGGCGGCCGTCGTCGCCGTCAGCTTCGTTGGGGCTCGACATCGGCGCTCCGGGCGGCCGCGATGCGCTCCGCGCCCGAGGCCCGCAGGTAGTCCGGCTCCCAGTCGGCGGCGTCCGCCGCCGCGGCGAGAGCCGGGGCCCAGAGGGCCAGCCAGACGAGCGCCGAGGCGCGCGAGGGGCCGAGGTGTGCCGGCAGCACAAGCGCGCCCAGCTCGCGCTCCAGCTCCTCGCGGTACATCCGCGCCGCGTCGCCCACCAGAAGGCGCGGCGGATCCTGTCGGAGCCGCTCGATGAGCTCGTCGAGCCTCAGCGCCGTCGGCTCGAGCGCCACCTCCACGGCGGGAAGTCCCGATGAGGAAATCGGGGCCGGAAACCGGTAGCAGGCGGCGAAGACGTCGCGGCGGCGCGCGTCGAAGAGGGCGCAGACCGCGCCCTCCGCGCCCCAGCCGACCGCCGACTCGGCGAGCAGCCCGGAATAGGCGAGCAGCGGGACGCCCAGCGCCTGCACCATCCCCTTGGCGAGCGCCGCCGCCACCCGCAGGCCGGTGAAGGAGCCGGGCCCTCCACCCACCACCACGGCCGACAGCTCCCCGCGGCTCACGCCCGCGGCGTGCATCGCCCGCTCCACGGCTGGCAGGAGCGAAGAGGAGTGGCCGGGCCCGGCGCCGAGCGTCACCTCCGCCCGGACCCCTTCGGAATCCCCCACCGCGACCGAGCCGACGTGGGTGGAGGAGTCGAGGGCGAGGACGGGCCCCGCGGGCGCGACCCTCACGCCTCCGCTCCGGGAAGCGGAGGAAGCGGCGCCGGAGCCCCCACGGCGCTCAGCTCCAGGCGCCGAAGGGAGGGATCCTTCACCTCCTCCAGATCGAGGCGCCAACGGGGCTCCGGCAGCAGCGTCCTCGCGCGCTCCGGCCACTCGATCAGCACCAGCTCGTTCTCCGCCGGGAGCTCGGCCCAGCCGAGATCCCACACCTCCTCCGGCTGCCGAAGGCGGTACAGGTCCAGATGCGCCAGCGAAATCCCGCGCGGCGCGTCGTATCGGAAGAGTAGGTTGAAGGTGGGCGACGGCACCGGCCCCTCGATCCCCAGCCCCCGCGCGATCGCGCGTGCGAGCGTGGACTTCCCCGCCCCCAGGTCGCCGTGCAGCGCGACCACCAGCGGGACGGGCGCCTCGCGTCCGACCCGCTCCCCCCATCGCTCCATCTCTTCCTCGGTCAGGAGTGCCATGGGCATCGGTAGCCCGCTACCTCCGCAGCGCGCGGAGGGCGGAGCCCGCCGGCTTCGCTTTCTTTCCGCCGTCCATCTGCGCGCGAACCTCCAGGAGCTGGTCGCGGAGCAGCGCGGCGCGCTCGAAGTCGAGCTGCGCGGCCGCATCTCGCATCTCGTTCTCCAGGTCGCGGAGGATCTCCTCCGGCGACTTCCCTTCCGCGCCATAGGGGGCGCGCTTCTCGGCCACCTTCGCGAGCTGCGCCTCCCTCGGGGTACGCGCGTCCGCGACGCGGGTGGAGAGAGCGATCTCCTCCACGGACTTGATGATGGTCTGCGGGAGGATGCCGTGCTCCTCGTTGTACGCCACCTGGATCTCGCGACGTCGGCCCGTTTCCTCCATCATCCGCTGCATGGAGCCGGTGATCTTGTCGGCGTAGAGGATCGCCTTTCCGGCGGAGTTCCGCGCCGCGCGCCCCACCGTCTGGATGAGGGAGCGGTCGGAGCGAAGGAAGCCCTCCTTGTCGGCGTCGAGGATCGCCACCAGCGAGACCTCGGGCAGGTCGAGCCCCTCGCGCAGGAGGTTGATCCCGACCAGCACGTCGAACTTACCCAGCCGCAGGTCGCGGAGGATCTCCACCCGCTCCAGCGCCTGGATGTCCGAGTGGAGGTACCGGACCCGCACTCCCACCCCCAGCAGGAAGTCCGTGAGGTCCTCCGACATCCGTTTGGTGAGCGTCGTCACCAGCACCCTCTCGCCGCGCTTCTCCCGCTCGCGGATCTCCGCCAGCAGGTCGTCCACCTGCCCGCGGACGGGCCGCACCTCCACCTCGGGGTCAAGCAGACCGGTGGGCCGGATGATCTGCTCCACCACCACGCCGCCGCTCTGCCTCAGCTCGTAGTCGGCGGGAGTCGCGGAGACGAAGAGCGCCTTCGGCACCAGGCTCTCCCACTCCTCGAACCGCAGCGGGCGGTTGTCGAGCGCCGAAGGAAGGCGGAATCCATGCTCCACCAGAGTCGTCTTCCTCGCCCGGTCGCCGTTGTACATCCCGCCGATCTGAGGGACGGTGACGTGGCTCTCGTCGATGATGACGAGGAAGTCCTCCGGAAAGTAGTCGAAGAGGCAGGCGGGGCGCTCCCCCTCCCGACGGCCGGTCAGGTGGCGCGAGTAGTTCTCGATCCCCGCGCAGGTGCCGATCTCGAGCATCATCTCGACGTCGAAGTTGGTCCTCGACTCGAGGCGCTGCGCCTCCAGCAGGCGATTCTGCCCCAGGAGGTCCCGCAGGCGCTCGTTCAGCTCCTTGCGGATGTCCACCACCGCCCGTTCGATGGCGGGCTTCTGCGTGACGAAGTGGGTCGCCGGATAGACCGCGGTGCGCTGCAGCGGGATGATGGTGTCGCCGGTGAGAGGGTCGAAGCGCGAGATGCGCTCGATCTCGTCGCCCCAGAGCTCGATGCGCACCCCCTGCTCGTCGTAGGCCGGGTACACCTCGACGGTGTCGCCGCGGACGCGGAAGGTGCCGCGCTCGAAGGAGGCGTCGTTGCGCTGGTACTGGATCGCCACGAGCGCGGCCAGGATCTCCTTGCGGCGGATCTCCTGCCCCACCGCCAGAGTGAGCATCTGCTCGCGGTACTCCTTCGGGTCGCCCAGGCCGTAGATGGAGGAGACGGAAGAGACGATGATCACGTCGTCCCTCTCCATGAGCGACGAGGTGGCGCGAAGGCGCAGCCGCTCGATGTCCTCGTTGATCGAGGAATCCTTCTCGATGTAGGTGTCGGTGGAGGGGACGTACGCCTCGGGCTGGTAGTAGTCGTAGTACGAGATGAAGTACTCGACGGCGTTGCGAGGGAAGAACTGCTTCAGCTCGCCGTACAGCTGAGCGGCGAGCGTCTTGTTGTGGCTCATCACCAGCGCGGGCTTCCCGTGCCGCGCGATGACATGCGCCATCGTGAGGGTCTTCCCGGTCCCCGTGGCGCCCAGCAGCGTCTGGAACTTCGCCCCGTGCTCCAACCCGGCGACGAGCTCCTCGATCGCCTTCGGCTGGTCGCCCTTGGGGGCGAAGGGGGAGACGAGGTCGAAGGGCATATCAGCTATCAGCTATCAGTTGAGCGGGAGCCGGCGAAGGACGCCAGCATCCTCCGGAGCTCCTCGATGTCGCGGCAGCGGGCCCGATACGCCTCCTCGTCCAGACATCCCCAGGTCGCGGACGAGGAAAAGGCGGTATGCCAGCTCGTTTTCCGAACCGAGCGCGATCCGACGGAACCGGCCCAGCTCGCGATCCGAGATCCTCCCACAGCCCTCCGGGAAGTTCGCGGGAAGCGAGGCGGCGGACCGGCGGATCCGGCTCATGAGCCCCAAGCGCTCGTCCGCCGGAAAGGGTGCCGTCACCTGATACACCTCCAGCGTGAGGCGGTGCGCCTTCTCCCAGACCTTCAGCGACCGGAAGTCCCCCATGCGCCTCGCCCGAAGCTGACCGCTGATAGCCGACGACCGCTATCCCTCCGCGAACTCGCTCGAGTTGAAGTGTTCCCGGCGCTCCACGCTGAGGACGCCCTTCACGCGGCGGACGGCGTGGATCACCCGCTTCAGGTGCTCGAGGTTCTCCACCTCCACCACGAACTCGCCGCGCATCCCCATCTCCTCGCCCTGGACGTTGACGCTGCGGATGTTGGTGTTGAGGACGGTGATGGCGTTGGCGATGTCGGCCACCAGGCCGCGCCGGTCGCTCCCCTCCAGCTCGAGGCGCACGAAGAAGCGCTCCCCGCTTTCGGCCTCCCACTCGATGTCGACGCGCCGCTCCGGGTGGTCGGCCAGGTTGAGCACGTTCGGGCAGTCGGCGCGATGGATGGACACGCCGCGGCCGCGGGTGATGTACCCAGTCACCTGGTCGCCGGGGACGGGCTGGCAGCACTGGGAGTAGCGCACCATCAGGTTCTCCATCCCCTGGATGCGCACCCCCTGCGAGCCGCCGCGCACGCGGGAGACCAACCGCTCGAAGGCGGAGAGGGGTCGGACGGGCTCCGCGTCGGGGGCGTCCGGCCAGAGCTCCTTGAAGACTTGCGAGGGCCCGAGGTCGCCCCGGCCGAGCGCCGCGAAGAGGTGCGCCCGGTCGGCGTACTCCATCCGCCGCGCCACCTCCTCGAAGCGCTCGTCCCCGACGCGGCCGCGCCGCGCCTTACGAATCTCGCGCTCGATGAACTCCTTCCCGAGCCGCACCGAGCTGTCGAACTCCTCCTGCTTGATCCACTGTCGGATCTTGTTCCGCGCGCGCGCCGTCTTCACGAACGCGAGCCAGTCGCGCGAGGGGCGCTGCTTGGGATCGGGGAGGATCTCCACCGTGTCGCCGTTGCGCAGCTCGCGCGAGAGCGGAGCGATGCGGCCGTTCACCTTCGCGCCGGCGCAGCGCAGCCCCACCTCCGTGTGCACGGCGAAGGCGAAGTCGATCGGAGTGGCCCCGCGCGGGAGCTGCTTCACGTCGCCGCTGGGCGTGAAGACGAAGATCTCGTCCTGGAAGAGGTCGATGCGGAGGAACTCCATGAACTCCTCCGGCTCCTTCGCGTCCTGCTGCCACTCGAGGACCTGCCGGAACCAGCTCAGCGTCTCGTCCACCTCGCTCCCGGCGCCGCGCCCCTCCTTGTACTTCCAGTGGGCCGCGATGCCGTACTCCGCGGTGCGGTGCATCTCACGGGTGCGGATCTGGATCTCGTACAGCCGGCCGCCCGGGCCGAAGATGGTGGTGTGCAGCGAGCGGTAGAGGTTCGACTTGGGCGTGGCGATGTAGTCGTGGAAGCGCTCCTGCAGCGGCGTCCACTTGTTGTGGATGATGCCGAGGGCGTGGTAGCAGTCGGTGATCGAGTCCACGATGACGCGCATCGCCATCAGGTCGTAGATCTCGTCGTACGGACGGCTCCGCTTCTCCATCTTCCGGTGGATCGACCACAGGTGCTTCGGCCGTCCGGTGACCTCGCAGTTGATACCGGCCGAGCGCAGATCCTCCTCGAGCGGCGCGCGCATCCGCTCGATGAAGTCCTCGCGCTCGTGGCGCTTCTCGGCGATCTTCCGGGCCAGCTCCCTGTAGGCCTCCGGCTCCAGGAACTTGAAGCAGAGGTCTTCCAGTTCCCACTTGATGGTCGCGACCCCCAGGCGGTGGGCGAGAGGCGCATAGATCTCCCGCGTCTCGAGCGCGATGCGGCGGCGCTTCTCCTCCCGCAGGTACTCGAGGGTCCGCATGTTGTGGAGGCGGTCGGCCAGCTTGATCAGGATCACCCGGGCGTCCTGCGCCATCGAGAGCAGCAGCTTGCGGTAGTTCTCCACCTGCTGCTCGGTGTTGGTCCGGAACTGCACCCGCGCGATCTTGGTGAGCCCGTCCACCACGCGCACGACCTCCTCGCCGAAGGCGTCGCGCACGTTCTCCAGCGTGGCCGACGTGTCTTCGACCACGTCGTGGATCAGTCCGCTGGCGATGGTGGCGGTGTCGAGGTGGAGGTCGGCCAGGATCTCCGCGACCTCCTGGCAGTGGACGACGTAGTCCTCGCCGGAGTGCCGTTTCTGCCCCTCGTGGGCCACCTTGCTGAACTCGTAGGCGCGCGTGATCAGCCCCAGGTCGAGGCGCTCGGCGTAGACGTCGAGCGCCTCGAAGAGGCGGGGCGGCAGGATCGCGCGCGCGGCCTCGCGCGTCTGATCGCTCCGGGACGGGGCCGGTACGGTGGATGGCATGAGCTGCTCGGAGACGCGAAGATACGGCCCGGCGCCGGGGGTACCTGCCGGCGCCGGGACACGACTACTGGTACACGGGAGCGCGGGAGGCGTTTCCCGCCAATGCGTTACCGCCAAGGTAAGGGAGAGGGAGCCGCGGGAACAGCCCGGCGGCCCGAGAGAATAGGCGGGGGCGCCGGGGAGCTACTCGAGCATTTCCAGCTCCTGGAGGGAGGCGAAGCGTCCCTCGCCGACGACGACATGGTCGAGGACGCCGATGCCGATCAGCTCCCCCGCCTGCCGCAGCTGACGGGTGACGGCGCGGTCCTCCGCCGAGGGGGCGGGGTCCCCGCTCGGATGGTTGTGGACCAGGATGATGCTGGCGGCCGCCTCCGCGATGGCGGGGCGGAACACCTCACGTGGGTGCACGAGGGAGGCGTCGAGGGTGCCGCGGGTGATCTGCAGGTCCCGGAGGACCTCGTTCTGCGTGTTGAGGAGGAGGACGTGGAACTCCTCATGGGGAAGGTCGCGCATGCGCAGCCGCATACGGCGGTAGACGTCCTCGGCGCAGCGCACCCGGTCGCGGTCGGGGCGCGTCTCCTCCGCCGCGCGGCGCCCCAGCTCCAACGCCGCGAGGACCTTCGTGGCCTTGGCCGGCCCGACCCCCTGCACTGCGCAGAGCTCCGCGATGGAGCCGGTCATGATCCGGCGCAGGGCCGCGCGCCCCTCCGCCCCCGCGAAGTGCTCCAGCAGCTCTCCCGCGAGGTCGAGCGCCGAGCGAGCCGCCCGCCCGGGTGCCGCCGGAATTCCCGTCTCCACCAGGATGGCCAGCAGCTCGCGATCCGAGAGCACTCGTGGCCCGAGCTCCGCCAACCGCTCCCGGGGACGCTCGGAGGTGGGCCACTCCTTGATGGAGAAAGTCATCGGTCGTCGGTCTCCAGTCGTCGGTCTCCGGAAGGATCGCTGCGGGCGGAGCCTCTTCGACTCCGCCCGCATCATTTCTTTGGACCGGCCATCCGACAACCGTCCGTTACTCCTTCGGCAATTCCGGTTCTGCGCGACCGAGGACGACCTTCACGCGTTCGCCCCGTGGCACTTCTTGTACTTCTTTCCGCTTCCGCAGGGGCAGGGGTCGTTGCGGCCGACCTCCACGGCGGTGCCGGCGGGAGGCTGCGGGCGCTCGGACTCCCGGTTGGTCATGAGGGGTTGCGGCGGCCGGACCGCCGTCATCGGGTTCACGCCCATCCCGAGGGAGGGAACGGCTTCCGCCGGACGCCGGGCGGGCCCCGGGACGGTGTCGTGCGCCCCCCCCGCCGGCGGCGCGGCGGGCGGCGCCGGGCCGCCGAGCGCCAGCGACGTGAACGACGGCGGAGGCGGAGGGGGCGGCGGCGCCTCCAGCCGCGCCCGGAAGAGCAGCCGCGCGATCGACGACTGGATGTCCGTCATGAGGTCCACGAACATCTCATAGGCCTCCTGCTTGTACTCGATCAGCGGGTCCTTCTGCCCCCAGCCGCGGAAGCCGATCGAGGCCTTCAGGTGGTCCAGATCGTACAGGTGGTCCTTCCAGCGCTCATCGATCGTCTGCAGCACGACGAAGCGGAGCAGCGACTCGGAGTGGGCGCCGAACTGGGCGAGCTGCGCCTTGAACTTCGTGCGCGCCAGGTCCACCATGTATTCGCGCAGCTCCTCGCGCGACGCCACGGGGGCCACCGCGTCGTCGTCCTCGCGGGGAAGGCGGTCCGCGGTGACGAAATAGTCCAGGAGGAGCCGGTTGCGCAGCTCCGCCAGCTTCCACTCCTCGGCGTTGATGTGCTCGGGCGCCTGCTCGTCGATGAGCCGGTCGAGGGTCTTCTCGATCATGTCCCACGATTCGCCCTTGAGGTCCTCCCCCCCCTCCAGCGCGAAGGTGCGCAGGTCGTAGACGACCTCGCGCTGCTGGTTCATGACGTCGTCGTAGTCCAGGAGGCGCTTGCGGGCCTCGAAGTTCTGCATCTCCACGCGCTTCTGGGCGTTCCCGATGGAGCGCGTGATGAGGGCGTGCGTGATCACCTCGCCCTCCTCGGCGCCCATCTTGTCCATCACCGAGGCAATGCGGTCGGATCCGAAGAGCCGCATCAGGTCGTCCTCGAGGGAGAGGAAGAACTGCGAGGAGCCGGGGTCTCCCTGGCGGCCGGCGCGACCGCGCAGCTGACGGTCGATGCGCCTCGACTCGTGGCGCTCGGAGCCGATGATGTGCAGCCCGCCCACCTCCACCACGAAGTCCTCGGGCTGCGCGGTGAGGTCCACTGCCAGAGCCGGGTCGCGCGGCGTCAGCCGGTCGAGGTCGATCCCGCGCTCGCGCACCCAGCCGACGGTGCGGGGCTCCTTCACCCCAAGCCCCAGCTTGATGTCGGTGCCGCGGCCGGCCATGTTCGTGGCGATGGTGACCGCCCCCGGCTGCCCCGCCTGCGCGACGATCTGCGCCTCGCGGCCGTGGTACTTCGCGTTCAGCACCTCGTGCGGGATGCCGCGCCGCTTGAGCATCCGCGAGAGCGTCTCCGAGGTGTCCACGCTCACGGTGCCCACCAGGATCGGCAGCTCCAGCGCGTGGAGGCGGTCGATCTCCTCGATGATGGCGTTGTACTTCTCGCGCTTCGTCTTGTAGACCAGGTCGTGCCGGTCCTCACGGACGATCGGGCGGTTGGTGGGGATGACCATGACGTCGAGGGAGTAGATCTGGTGGAACTCGCCCTCCTCCGTCTCGGCGGTGCCCGTCATCCCGCCCAGCTTGTCGTACATCCGGAAGTAGTTCTGGATGGTGACGGTGGCCAGCGTCTGCGTCTCGCCCTTTACCGTCACCCCCTCCTTCGCCTCGACCGCCTGATGCAGCCCGTCGGACCAGCGCCGGCCGGGCATCATGCGGCCGGTGAACTCGTCCACGATGAGGATCTGTCCGTCCTGCACGACGTACTGTTCGTCCTTGTTGTAGAGCGCGTGCGCCTTCAGGAGCTGGTGGATGACGTGGATCTTCTCGTTCTTCTCCGCGTACTCCCGCTCCAGCGTCTCGCGGCGCTCCCGCTTCTCGTCGACCGAGAGGGAGTCGTCCTGCTCGACGCGGTGCACCGCCTCCGAGATGTCGGGGACGATGAAGGCGTCGTGGTCGTCCGGGGCGAGCACGTCGAGCCCCTGGTCGGTCAGGTGCGCGTTGTGCCCCTTCTCGTCCATGGCGAAGAGGAGCTGCTCCTCCAGCTCGTGGAGGCGCTTGTCGCGCATGTAGTCGCCCTCGACCTTCTGCACCAGCTTCTGCAGCCCCGGATCGTCGGCGAAGAGCTTGGCGAGGCGCTTGTTCTTCGGCATCCCGCGCTTGGCGAGCAGGAGCTTCTCTCCGGCCTCGTGGGACTCATCGGAGGCCAGGAGGCGCTCCGCGTCGCCGAGCATCTCGTTGACGATGCGCGTCTGGCGGCGGATGAGGTCGAGCACCAGGCCGTTGTGGCGGGCATACGCCAGGTTCGTCTCGGAGCTCACCGGCCCCGAGATGATGAGCGGCGTGCGGGCCTCGTCGATGAGGACCGAGTCCACCTCGTCGATGATGGCGTACGCGTGCCGGCGCTGCACCCGCTGCTCGAGCGAGTGCACCATGTTGTCGCGGAGATAGTCGAAGCCGAACTCGTTGTTGGTGCCGTAGGTGATGTCGGCGTGGTACGCGCGGCGGCGCTCCGGCGTCCCCGGCTCGTGCAGGTCGATGCAGTCGACGGTGAGGCCGAGATAGCGGTAGAGGTGCCCCATCCACTCCGAGTCGCGCTGGGCGAGGTAGGAGTTGACGGTGACCAGGTGCGAGCCGCGGCCGGTGAGGGCGTTGAGGTAGAGGGGCATCGTGGCGACCAGCGTCTTCCCCTCGCCGGTGGTCATCTCGGCCACCTTCCCCTGGTGCAGCGCGACCCCGCCGACGATCTGCACGTCGTACGGCACCATGTCCCAGATGAGGGTCTGCCCGGTCACCTGCACCTCGGTTCCCACCAGCCGGTGGGCGGCCGCCTTGACGGTCGCGAACGCCTCGGGGAGGATCTCGTCGAGGATCCCCTGGAGGGTGGCGTAGAGATCCTTCTCCCGCTCCTGGATCTCCTGCCCCAGCGCCTCGCGCTCCGCGGAGCTCTCGGCGGTGCGCTTCGCCTCGCGCAGCTCCTTGAGCTCCACCTCGATCGCCTCCGTACCGTCTCGCAGGAGGGTGCGGAACCTCTCGGTCTGCCCCTGGAGCTCCTCCTCGGAGAGGGACTGCAGCCGCTCGAAGTGCCGGTTCACGTCCTCCACCAGCGGGTGCATCCGCTTCACCTCCCGGTCGTGGCGGGTCCCGAAGACGGAATTGAAGATAGTCTTTAGCATGGCCACTCAAATTTGCAGTACGAGTTCCGGAGTCGGAAGCCGTAATCCGTAGTCATTGTCTGTAGAGACCGTCGCGCTCGATGATCTTTCGAACCGCGTCCGGCACCAGGTACCGGACGGATCGGCCGTCGCGCACGCGGCGGCGGACGTCGGTCGAGGAGAGGTCGATGCGGGTGACGTCCACCGGCTCCACGGGCAGGGAGATCGCCCCGACCTGCTCGCCGCCTCGCGAGATCACCGCCAGGCGGGCGAGCCTCGCGATCTCCTCCGGCTCGCGCCAGGTATGGAACTCCCGGACCTGATCGATGCCGACCAGGAAGAAGAGCTCGCAGTCCGGCTCGCGCTCCCGGAGAATGCGCAGGGTGTCCACCGTGTAGGAGGCGCCCGCCCGGCGCAGCTCCAGGGCGTCGACCCGGAAGCGCGGGTCGCCGGCGACGGCGTCCCTCACCATCTCCAGCCGCTGCTCCGCCGAGGCCTGCACCTCCCCGCGCTTGTGAGGCGGAGAGGAGGAGGGGGATGAAGAGCAGCCGATCGAGCCGGAGCGCGTCGCACGCCTGCGAGGCCACGATCAGGTGGCCCACGTGCGGAGGGTCGAACGTGCCGCCGAAGAGGCCGACCCGGGGACGTCGCATCCGCGACCGCTCAGGCCCGCACGGCGCGTGCCTCGGCGCTCTCCGGATACTCGCGCAGGAGCCGGTCCCGCGCCTCCTGCGCCTCCTCCACGTAGCCGATCTCGTCGTAGGTGTCGACGAGCTCCCCGAGAGCCTTCGGCGCGTAGCTCGTACCCGGATAGAGGTCCACCACCTCGCTGAAGTACACGACGGCGGCGTCGTACGCGCGGCGCTTGAAGTAGTAGAGCCCCGTCTCGTACGCTTTGCGGGCCAGTTTGTCGCGCAGATCGACGACGAAGGCCGCGGCTCGCTCGGCCTCCGGGGAGCCCGCGTAGTTCTGGGCGACCGATTCGCAGTGGAGGATGGCGGACTGCGTGTACTCCTGGTCGAGCGGAGCCTTGGGCGAGAGGCGCTGGTACCCTTCGCAGATCCCGAATCGGGCTTCGCGCTGCAGGGGGCTGCTCGGGAAGTCGTTCACCAGGCGCTGGAAGTGGAGCGCCGCGGTGAGGTACTCCTTTCGGGCCAGGTGGGCCTCGCCGAGCATGAGGCGCGCCTGCGGGGCACGTGGGTCGCCGAGGTGCTGCTGCACGAACACGTCCAGAATCTGGATCGCGCGCGTGAAGTTGCGATCCTCGAACGCGGCGTCGGCGCGTTGGAAGAGGTCGTCGGGGGCCATGGCGGCATAGTTCGGCGGCCGGCGCACGCACCCCGCGAGCAGGATCATCCCCACGACCAGCGCGATTCTACGGGTCAGTCTGGCTCGTCTCATCGGCAGTCTGTTACCCCGCCACGGCGGAGCAAGTTTCAAAGGGCCCGGAGGCGCTCCGAGGAGCGCCTCCGGGCTGCAAGGCTCCGGATCGCGGCGGACCCCGAGGAATGATCCCGGCGGGGTTCCCTCTCCGGTACCACGTGCGTCCCGGATTGATCCCGCCCGCCACCGCCGGAGCCCAAACCGGGAGAAGATAGGGAACCGGCCCGCGAGGAGCAACCGATCCCCACCGGGAGCGGCCGGCACCCAAGCCGCGAGCCCACCCCCTTCCGCGGGGGAGGGGAGTGGGCTCGCCGGGCCGCACGGGCGGCGGGGGGGGACGGTGGCTAGCTCCGCCCGTAGCGGTCTTCGAGCCGGACCACGTCGTCGAGCTCGGGGGTGCTCACCTCCAGGATCACCGCATCCTCGAGGGCGGTGATCCGGTGCACGTCTCCGGGACGGATGGTGATGCACTCCCCGGGCTCCATCTCGAACTCGGCTCCGTTCAGGTGGTAGAGCAGGCGGCCCGACTGCAGGAACATCGTTTCGTGCTTCCGCTCGTGCTTCTGCAGCGAGAGAGCGTGCCCGCGAGTCACCTCCAGGACCTTACCGGCGTAGCGGTTCTCGTGGGCATACCAGACCTCGCGCCCCCACGGCTTGGGGACGATCCGCGGGCGCGTGAGTGCGGCGGGCCGGGTTGGCGGTTGTTCCATGGGCGCGAGCGGTAGATGGTGGGCGGTTGCACGCCGCCCCGACCGCGTGCCTGCCGCGGGCTCGATGCTCGCCGCAAAGATAGCCGGGCCGGCCGTGGAAGAGCAACTGCGGCGCGGGAGCCTGCGCGCGTCGTTCGAACGATCTGCCGCACAGCCGCAGAAGCCGTTCGTTCAGCTCCCTTCACGGAGGAACCAGTCGACGAAGCGGGAGATCCCGTCTCTCACCGTCGTGGAGGGGCGGTAGCCGAGCAGCTCCCTCGCCCGCGTGACGTCCGCGAAGGTGCGGATCACGTCTCCCGGCTGGAGGGGGAGCCGCTCGACACGGGGCTCCACCCCCATCGCCTCGGAGAGCAGGTCGACCAGGCGGCGCAGGCTGGTCGTCTCGCTCTCCCCCAGGTTCACGACCTCGAAGAGAGGCTCCTCCCCTCCCGTGAGATCGATCGCCGCCGTCACCCCCCGGAGGATGTCGTCCACGTACGTGTAGTCGCGCTCGGTAGAGCCGTCGCCGAACATCGGGACCGGCTCGCCGCGGTGGAGAAGGCGGGCAAACTTATGGATCGCGAGGTCGGGGCGCTGCCGGGGTCCGTAGACCGTGAAGAAGCGAAGGCAGATCACCGAGAGCCCGAAGAGGTGGTGGTAGGTGTGGCAGAGCAGCTCGCCGGCACGCTTGGTGGCCGCGTAAGGGGAGATGGGCCGCTCCACCGGATCGGTTTCGGAGAAGGGGACCTTCCCGTTGTTCCCGTAGACGCTGGAGCTGGAGCCGAAGACGAAGCGGCGGATCTTGAGCCGCCGCGCCATCTCGAGCATTGCCGTGGTGCCGTCGACGTTGACCTGCGAGTAGAGGAGCGGCTCCTCGATGGAAAGACGCACCCCCGCCCGGGCGGCGAGGTGTACGACCACCTGCGGAATCCCGTCCGGGCGCGCGCGGAGCGCCGGTACAGGGAGTGCGCTTCGTCCACGATGATGACATCCCGTCCGGGCGCGCGCGGAGCGCCGCTTCGATGCGGCCGGTCTCGCGGATGTCGGCTTCGAGGAGCCGGAAGCGCGGATTCTCCCCGAGAGCGGCGAGGTTGCGGCGCTTGACCTCCGGGGCATAGAAGGAGTCGAGATTGTCGACCGCGACCACGGAGTGCCCCGCGCGCACCAGGTGCTCGCAGAGATGGCTCCCGATGAACCCGCCCCGCCCGTCACCAGAGCGTGCATGACGGGTTCAGTCCTCGAGGGTGCGGGCGCTCACGTCGCGCTGCTCCACGAGGCGGCGGAAGTAGGGGATCGTCCTCCGCAGCCCCTCGCGCAGCGCGACCTTCGGCTCCCAGCCGAGCGCCTCCCGCGCGAGGCCGATGTCCGGGCGGCGGGTTTTCGGATCGTCCTCCGGGAGCGGGAGGTGGCTGAGATCGGAGCGGCTTCCGGTCATCTCGATGATCAGCTCGGCCAGCTCGCGGATGGTGAACTCGCCGGGATTTCCGAGGTTGGTGGGATCGACCTGCTCCGAGAGGAAGAGGCGGTAGATGCCGTCCACGAGGTCGTCCACGTAGGTGAAGGAACGGGTCTGCCGCCCCTCGCCGTAGATGGTGATCGGATCGCCACGGAGCGCCTGCACGATGAAGTTGGAGACCACCCGTCCGTCGGCGGGCCGCATGCGGGGCCCGTAGGTGTTGAAGATCCGGACGATGCGCGTCTCGACGCCGTGGAAGCGGTGGTAGGCCATGGTCATGGCCTCGGCGAAGCGCTTGGCCTCGTCGTACACGCCGCGCGGCCCCACCGGGTTGACGTGGCCCCAGTAGCTCTCCGGCTGCGGGTGGACCTGGGGGTCGCCGTACACCTCGGAGGTGGAGGCCAGGAGGTACCGGGCGCCCTTGGCCTTGGCGAGGCCGAGCGTCTTGTGGGTGCCCAGGGAGCCGACCTTGAGGGTGGGGATCGGCTGCTCGAGGTAGTCGACCGGCGAGGCGGGGCTCGCGAAGTGGAGCACGCCCTCCAGGGCTCCTTCGACGTAGATGTAGTTGGTGACGTCGTGCTCGATGAAGTGGAAGTCGGAGCGCCCGATCAGGGGAGCGATGTTGTCCGGCGATCCCGTGATGAAGTTGTCCATTCCGACCACCTCGTGCCCCTCGGCAAGAAAGCGGTCGGAGAGGTGGGAGCCGAGAAATCCGGCGGCGCCGGTGATCAGTACGCGCATCGAGAGGAGCCGATTCGAAGGTGGAGGCGGCGGGATTTCCGCCGGTGCCGACTTGTATCTTACCGGCCGGAGTGCTAAGGTACAGCGCTCGATGCTCCCGGGGAACTGGTTCAACCGGAAGGCCTTCTGGAGACGATCACCTCCCTACGGATCACCCCCCGATATTCTTCTTCCTCGCGGCCGAATGTCCAGTTGTCGCAGACTCGTGGTCCTGCAGATCACCGCCGGGCTTCTGCTGGGGCTTTCATGGCTCCTGGCCCCTCTCGACGCGACCGCGCAGTCCACCCGCGATCCGGCATCGATCCCGGGCGATTCGACCTGGACGCTCTCTCCGAGCGATCGGTGGCGAGAGATGGGAGAAGCGCCGGTAGGCGTCGGACCCCTCCTGGATACCCCGGTCGATCGCGCCAGCTATGCCCTCGGGGCGGGCGACGTCGTGACCGTCTCCCTCTTTGGTGATCTGGACCGGGTGTTGACCACTTCCGTGACCCCGGAGGGTACGATCCTCATCCCCGCCATCGGCGTGGCCCCGGTACTGGGAATGAACCTGGACCAGGCGGAGGAACGGGTTCGGGAGTTGATCCTCCGGTACTACCGGAACGTTTCGGTCGACCTCACCCTCTCGCAGGTCCGCTCCTTCAAGGTCTTCGTGGTCGGCCACACTCCGCGCCCCGGGGTCCAGCAGGCGACGGCTGCCACCCGCGTGAGCGAGATCGTGCCGGTGACCAGCGACTCCGGGACGGTGCACCGGAACATCGTGTTGCGGCGCTCGAACGGGGATACGCTGCTGGTGGACCTCGCGAGATTCCTCCAGGCCGGCGACCTGTCGCACAATCCGCCCCTGCGCGAGGGCGACGTCCTGGTGATTCCGGTCATTGACGAGACGATCGAGATCTCCGGCCGGGTCGCCTATCCGGGCACCTACGAGTACCGCCCGGACGACACCCTCGCGGAGTTGCTCTGGATCGCGAACGGCGGAGGCAGCTTTCCCTCCGACGCAGCCGACACGATCCGCATCACCCGGTTTCTCGGAGCAAAGGAGCGCCAGTTCCGGACCCTCTCCCGCGCCGAGGTCACCGGAGCCGTTGGACAGGCGCTGCGCCTGGAGCCGTTCGATGGTGTCTATGTGCCCGCGGTCGCGAATTACAAGGAGCATCACGTCGCCACCGTCCTCGGTGAAGTGAGCCGCCCGGGGACCTATCCGATTCGAGTGGACACCACCACCGTACGAGATCTAGTGGAGATGGCCGGCGGGTTCACACGTGAGGCGTCGCTGGTGGACGCAGTGCTCCGGCGGACGCCGGTGAACACGCCAATGGACAGTGTGCGGCTGCTGCAGAACGTCCCGGCCGAGTTCCTGACGCGGGATGAGCGACGCATCGTGCAGATCACCTCTCGTGCCGACGAGGGGAACGTGGTGCTCGATTTTCCGAAGCTCTTCTCGGAGGGCGATGGCACCCACAACCAGACGCTGCAGAGCGGTGATCTCCTGTACGTCCCGCCGCGCCGCGACCAGATCGTGGTACTCGGAGCGGTTTCGCATCCCGGCATCCTAGCGTTCACGCCGGGCGCCTCCATCGACGACTACGTCGCCCAGGCCGGCGGGTACAGTCGCAAGGCCGACCGCGACGACGTGCTCGTGCTGAAGGCGAAGCTCGGTAATCGGCTCTCCCGGAGCGACGTTCGGATACTCGAGCCGGGGGACCGAATCGTCGTTCCGTTCAACGAGCCCCGCACGTTTCTGGAGCGGCTCCAGACGGTTCAGGGAGTGGTCACCACGGTCTCCGGCCTCGTACTCACCATCGTAGGTTTGGAGCGCCTCCTGAACACGGTCGGGGGGTAACCTCCTGTACGGTTCGGCCGGTGCGCTGCCTCTCTCTCCAGAGAACCAACGCAGGATGCATTCATGAGCGATCGTGAAGGACCGCCCGCGCGCGACGAAGCGGATCCGGGGATTCGACTCCTGGATCTGGCCGCCGTGCTGCTCCGCCGGTGGCGACTCATCGCCGGTACGACGGTGGCGGTGCTGTTGCTGGCGGCTGTCTACCTGCTCCTCCAACCGAGGACCTACACGGCACGCGTGGCGCTCGTGCCTTCGAACGCCATGGGGAGCGACATGCGGCTAGAGCTGTTGGCCGCGCAGGTCCCCGGGCTGGCGGGGAGGTTGGGAGCGGCCAGCCCCGGCGACGGACTGGTAAAGGCGATCCTGCGCAGCCGGTCGCTTCAGGACTCGGTCATCTCTCAGATGCGTTCGGAGGCGGCTCCGGAAGCGGTCTCACGGGAGGAGCTGCGGGAGATCCTGGAGGAGCAAACCACCATCACGAGCGATCCCCTGGAACAATCGATCCACGTCGACGTTACCGCCACGGATCCCCGGCTGGCCACACGAATCGCCAATCAGTTCCCTGAGGTGGTGAATTCGATCACCACGTCTCTCGCGGTTCAGTCCGCCATTCACAAGCGTGAGACGCTGGAGCACCAGCTCACCGATGCCGGTGAGCGCCTGCAGCGTTCGGAGGAGCGGCTCTCGGACTTCCAGGAGAGAGTGGGCGCGCCGGAAATCCAGGAGCAGGCTCGTCAGACGATTGTAGCCGCCGCGGAGATCCAGCGCACGATCGCCCAGCAGGAGGTCCGCGCGGCCCAGCTCCGGCGAGTGAGCACCCCAGACAACCCGCAGTACCGCGCCGCACTCGCCGAGCTGGCGACCCTGCGGGATCAGTTGCGGCAGCTCACCTCGGGGCGGGGAGACGACGTGTTTCTCTCGAAGAGCCAGCTTCCTGAAGTCCGGCTCGAAATCAGCCGTCTGCTACGCGAGTTCATGAAGGACGAGCAGGTCTACCTCTCGCTCACCGCCGAACTCGCCGCGGCACAGGTGAATGCGGGCGACGACATCGCGGCGGTGAGCGTGCTGGACAGGGCCGAGATCCCCGACGAGCCGTCGGGCCCGCGAGTGGCGGTGATCCTGCTGCTTGGCGGACTGACCGGGCTGATGCTGGGACTGTTCCTGGCTTTCGCCAAGGATTTCCTGCAGGGCACCCGGCAGCTTTCACCCGAGGAGCCCTTCTTCCTGGAGTGGGACCGGATCCGGGGAAGGGCGAGCGGTCGGGTTCCCGTGCGCCCTGCGAACGGGAAGCATTCGGGCTCGTAACCCGTCCGACTCAGACCCGAACTCCATCGTCGACCCTCTGCTTTCTCTTCATGGCCGGAACTCTGCCGATTGCTCGACAGCTCGCGAAGGTCCGGCGCTGGATATCCACCATTCGCGAGGACATCCGCGGGGTGAAGCGCACGAACGAAGACCTCCTCAGGGCGATGGGGGGCCAGTTCGGAGAGGGGCTTCTCACCTCGCTCCGATACGCGGACCCGCGGAAGCTGAACCATTACGAGCTTCAGGTATTCTCCCAGGGCGGAGAGGACGGGATTATCGCCGAGATCTTCCGCCGCATCGGGACGACCGACCGACGCTTCGTGGAGTTCGGCATCCAGGACGGGCTCGAGACGAACACCACCTATCTTCTATCCCTCGGGTGGAGCGGGCTCTGGATCGATGCGGACCGGAAGGGCGTCGAAGCGGCGAGCGAACGCTTCCGCAAGCCGCTCATGGAGGGGCGGCTCGCGATCCGCCAGGCCTTCGTGACCGCCGATAACGCGGCGGACCTCCTCCTCGATGCGGCCACCCCGCCGGAGTTCGATCTCCTGTCGCTGGATATCGACCGGAACACGTACTATCTCTGGCGGGCTCTCCAGTCGTACCGTCCTCGGGTGCTGGTGGTGGAATACAACGGCAGCATCCCACCTTCGGACGCGTGGGTCGTCGAGTACGCACCGGACAAGGTGTGGAATCGGACGGTCTACTATGGTGCGAGCCTGAAGTCGTACGAACTTCTGGGGCGGAAGATGGGGTACTGCCTCGTCGGTTGCAACCTGTCGGGAGTGAACGCCTTCTTCGTCCGTGAGGATTTGGTGGGTGAGCGCTTCCTCCCTCCGTTCACCGCGGAGCACCACCACGAGCCGCCCCGCTACTGGCTCCGCTGGCGGGCGGGCCACTGTCGCGGCTTCGAGGATTAGTGGACGAAGCGGCCCGGCGGATTCCCTCGACCACCCGGATCAGATCTTCCGACCTTAGATTGGATCCCGAGGGCAAGCAGAGGCCGTTCTCGAAGAGGTCTTCCGCGACTCCCCCGCCGACGTGTTCGCAGCCGGCGAATACCGGTTGCAGGTGCATCGGCTTCCAGACGGGCCGGGCTTCGATGTTCTCCGCCTCCAGCGCCAGCCGTATCTGTTCGCGGTCGGTTCCGAACTCCGCCGGATCCACGGTGAGGGTAGTCAGCCATCGTGTATGCCGGCCCCACGGCGCCTCGGGCATGAGCTCGATTCCGGGAAGATCTTGCAGCGACTCGGCGTAAAACCGGAAGTTGCGCCTGCGTGCGGCGACCCGGTCCTCCAGCACGCGGAGCTGTCCCCGCCCAATCCCGGCCAGCACGTTGCTGAGCCGATAGTTGTAGCCGATCTCCGAGTGCTCGTAGTGGGGTGCGGGATCCCGCGCCTGCGTCGCGAGCTTGCGAGCGTGTTCCACGAGACCGGCATCTTCGGAAACCAGCATGCCCCCGCCTGAGGTGGTGATGATCTTGTTTCCGTTGAAAGAGTAGATTCCCACCCTTCCGAAGGTCCCGGGTGCGCGCCCCTTGTATAGGGCCCCAAGGGCCTCCGCGGCGTCCTCAATGAGCGGAACGCCAAAGCGATCACACGCGCCGAGGATCGGGTCGACGTCTGCGCTCTGTCCGTAGAGGTGCACCAGCAGGACTGCTTTCGGAAGCCGGCCGATCCGCGCCCGTCTCTCGAGCTCCTCTTCGAGCAGCCCGGAATCCATGTTCCACGATTCGCGCTCACTGTCGACGAAGACCGGACTCGCGCCCAGATATCTGATCGGGTTCGCACTCGCCACGAAGGTGAGCGTGGAGACCAGAACGTCATCTCCCGCCCCGACGCCGCTGAGCTGGAGCGCCAGGTGCAGTGCTGCCGTGCCGGAGCTGAGCGCCGCGGCGTGCGGGCTGCCCACCGCCTCGGCGAACTCGCGCTCGAACGCGTCGACGTGAGGGCCGAGGGGGGCGATCCAGTTGGAGGCGAAGGCCTCAGCCACGAACCGCTGCTCGAGCTCGCCCAAGTGGGGAGAGGAGAGGTAGATGCGTTCCGGAGTCTCGTCGTCCATCATTTGATGCATGCTATGGCCGCGCCGGAAGAGGGCGGGCCGGAACTCCGACCACGGTCGCTCCATCCGGGACGTCCCGGATCACCACCGCGCCCGCCCCGACGATCGCATCGGCCCCCACTTTGATCCCCTGAATCACCGTCGCCCCTGCCCCGATCCAGCTCCGCTCCCCCACGTGCACTCCGCCAGACAGCACCGCGCCAGGAGAGACGTGGACGGCGTCGGCGATGGAGCAGTCGTGCTCCACGATCACTCCGGAGTTGATGATCCCGCCCGCGCCGATGCGGGCGCCGGCGTTGACCACCGCCCCGGGGAGGACCACTGTCCCCCGCCCGAGTACGGCGGAGGGACTCACCAGAGACCGGGGGTGCACCAGTGGTGGCGCCGGCAGCGTTCCGAGCACGACGAGGCATCGCTGTCGCACCCCATTGTCCCCGATGGCGAGGGCCACGGCGTCGATCCCCTCGGGATACGCTCCGGCCCCCACGTGGGCCAGCAGCTCGCCCTCGCCCAGAACGACATCCGCTCCGCCGAGCTCGAGTGGCCGGTTCAGCTTCGCCTCATCCCGATCGACGAAACCGATCACCTGGTGACCCGCGGCGCCCAGTAGGTCCGCCACGACCTTCCCGTGTCCCCCGCCGCCCCAGACGAGGAAACGCCTACGCTCTGGATCCACCGAACTTTTCCGCCGTGGCGTGACCGGCCTGACTGATTCCCTCCCGCGCGACGACCTTCCGGACCGTGAGCAGCAGGATCTTGAGGTCCACCCAGAAGCTCTGATTGTCCACGTACCATACGTCGAGCCTGAACTTGTCTTCCCAGCTCAGCGCGTTTCGGCCGTGGACCTGTGCCCACCCGGTGATTCCCGGCCTGACCTCGTGCCGTCGGGCCTGCTCGGGCGAGTAGAGGGGAAGGTACTCCATCAACAGTGGTCTCGGCCCCACCAGGCTCATATTCCCCTTGAGAACGTTGAACAGCTCCGGCAGCTCGTCGAGACTGGTCTTACGTAGGAATCTTCCCAAACCGGTCAGACGTTCGGCATCGCGGAGAGGCCGGCCCTCCGGGTCGTAGGCATCCCGCATCGTACGGAATTTGTAGATGTCGAAGGGTTCGCCGTTCCATCCCGGCCGGGCCTGTCGGAACAGAACTGGCTTCCCGAGTCTCAGCCGCACCAAGCCGGCGAGGAGGGCAAGCACCGGTGCAAGAATCACAAGACCTGCCCCGGCTACGGCGACATCGACGAGTCGTTTGACCATTCCCTCACCCGACTTCCCGAAGCGAGCTGTCCGGGGAATCCGCTCCGTGGCCACGCGTGCCGGCGGATACACCCCGCCCGTTCAGCCTGAGGAGAGAAGAATACTCCTGGTGAAGCGCATCCCAGATCGCGCCTTGGCGGAACGCGCTCAATACCCGCTCCCGGCCTGCCCGTCCGTGGTCTCTTCGCAACCGGGGCTGAAGGAGGTAGTTGCGGATGGCGTTGGCCAGCGCGACATCGTCTCGCGCCGGGACGAGAATACCCGTTACGCCGTCCTGCACCGCGTCCACACAGCCGGGAACGCGGGTGGCTACTACCGGAAGCCCCATGGAAGCCGCTTCGAGGGGCACGTTCGGGAAGCCTTCCCGGTAGGTCGGGAGCACGAGCAGGTCCATCGCGGCATAGAGCGGTGGGGTGTCCCAGTCCATACCCACGAGGTGCACGCGCGGATCATCGCGCAGAGTCGCCGCAGTCTCCTCCGGCACGGGATCCTGGGGCTCGAACGGCCCCACGATCAAGAGATGAAGCTCTGCAAATTCCTCTCGAAGCGCGAGCCAGGCACTCGCGAGCTCGACGATCCCCTTGTCGCGCACGATGCGTCCGACGAAACCGATCACCTTCGCGCTCTCGGGAATACCGCAGTTCGAGCGGATCTCTTCGCCCGCACGTTCGGGCAGTCGCCGCGGATCGAAGCGCCCGCCGGCGTCCACACCGTTGCCACTCCCGCTCAGCAGGACCCGGATCTTCTCCGGTGGGCAGAGTCCTTCCGCCACGACCACGGCGCGCAGTGAATGACTCACGCAGAGCACACGGTGGGCCAGCGCGCAGGCGGTCCTCTCGGTGAGCCGCAGGATCCGCCGCTTCGGCCCCGTCGCGGTCATGAGAGGGAGCCCACGCACGTGATAGATACGCACCGGAACGCGGGCGAGCCAGGCGGCGATCGTGCCGAGCAGACCGCCCTTCGGTGTATGCGCGTGCACGATGGCCGGACGGATCTTGCGCAGCACGCGGTAGATCTGCCATACCGCCCGGAGATCGCCCAGCGGGGTGATGAGCCGCGGCATCTCCACCGGGTGCACCGCTATTCCTTCCCGTGCTCCGAGAGTAGAGAGGTCGTCGCCCGGAGAGGAGATCGCGTGCACCTCCATTCCTCTCGCCTTCATATGGCCGATCTGGCCACGAAGAAAAACGAAGGACATGGGGACTGTGGTGATGTGAACCAGCCGAAGCCCTCTCATCAATCCCACGTGCACGCGTGGCGCCCCCCGGTCTCCGGTCCGATGCTCATCCGGCACCGGCCCCGGCCCGAGTGTCGACCGACGCCGGCGTGTCATCCGGCGCTCCCAGTTGCGGCTGTGCCTTCAGCCACGCCTGGAACATCAGCACGTCCCACAGGTGGTATTGCCAGTCCTGCTTGCCCGACAGATGCTCCGCCCATCGGCGCCGGACCGGTCCCGGGTCGAAAAAGCCCTCCTGTCTCAGCCGCCTCTCGTCCAGCAGATCCTCCGCCCACTCGCGCAGCGGACCACGGAGCCAGGAGTGCAGGGGAATCCCGAAGCCCATCTTGGGACGCTCGATCAACTTCCGTGGCACGTAGCGGTGCAGCACCTCCCGCAGGACCCACTTGCTCCGCCCGTTACGGATCTTCATCGAGAGGGGCAGCGTCCACGCGAACTCTACGACCCGGTGATCCAGGAGAGGAACCCGGGCTTCGAGAGATACCGCCATGCTGGCTCGGTCCACTTTCGTGAGGATGTCGTCCGGCAGATAGGTGATCAGATCCAGATACATCATCCGGGTGGTGAGATCGCGGAGGCCCGAACGGCGGGAGACATCCGTCAGGGCAGTCTGCGGCTCCGTGGCTCCCAGCACCAGAGACGCCGGATCGGTCCAGTGCGACGCCAGGCGCCGATACAGCTCCTCCGGACTTTCGGCCGAGAGCAGCCCCGCCAGCTTCTGCAGCTTGTAGCCGGGCATCCGGTGATTCAGCGCCGAGGGCAGCAGGGGCGAGGCACGTCGGAGCAAATCATCCCACGTCCGGGGAGCGACGCCGCCGAGCGCGCGAGAACCGGCACGGCGTACGGAAACGGGTACGCGAGACATCCAGCTCCACACCCGCCCTCCCCAAAGATGCCGATTATAGCCGGCAAACAGCTCGTCCCCTCCGTCTCCGGAGAGGCTGACGGATACCTGCTGGCGCGCGAGCTCGCAAACGAGATAGGTCGGGATCTGGGAGGAATCGGCGAAGGGCTCATCGAACAACTCGGGGAGCCTCGGAACCAGCGACAGCGCGTCATCCGGGGAGACGTACAACTCGGTGTGGTCCGTCCCCAGGTGCCGGGCCACCGCCTTCGCATGCCGCGCCTCGTCGAATCCCCGGTCATGGGAGCCGATGGAAAAGGTCCGTACCGGCCGGTCGCTTTGCGCCTGCATCAGCGCGACCACCACGGAAGAGTCGACGCCTCCGGATAGAAACGCCCCCAGCGGGACGTCGGCGATCATCCGGAGCCGTACCGCCTCCCGCAGCAGGCGATCCAATTCGCCGACCGCATCGTCGTCCGTGCCGAGGAAGGGCCGAGCGCTTCCCTGTTCCGCGACCCGCGCGGCGGACCAGTAAGGAACCGGAACGCCAGCGTGGGGTGCGGGCGACCGCACGACGAGGGAGTGCCCCGGGAGAAGCTGATGGATTCCTCGATAGATCGAGTACGGTGCCGGAATGCAGTTGTGACGCAGCAGCAACGAGACCGCACCCCGGTCCACCTCCGCCCGGAAGCCGGGATACGCCCGCACCGCGCGGAGCTCGGAGCCGAACACGAAGGCGCCGTCTACCCACCCATAGTACAACGGCTTGATACCGAGCCGATCCCGTACGAGGTAGAGGTCGCGTTCGCGGCGGTCCCAGAGCGCGAAAGCGAACATCCCCACGAATCGATCCACAGCCTCATGGAGCCCCCAGTGCTCGATGGCGGCGAGCATCCCCTCCGTATCGGAGTGTCCTCGAAGGGGAATCATCGCCCCACTCTGCCGGAGCTCGTCCAGCAGCTCGCGATAGTTGTACACTTCGCCATTGAACACGATCACGAAGCGGCCGCTGTGCGACTCCATCGGCTGATCTCCCTCCGGGGAGAGGTCGAGGATGGACAGCCGACGGTGGCCGAGCGCCAGGCCGTTCTCCCGGTCGAGCCAGAATCCCTGGTGATCGGGGCCCCGGTGCCGCAGCGCCCCCGCCATGCCTCGAATCGCAGCCTCTACGTCGGGGGGCGGGCGCGTCGGCCAGAATCCGGCTATCCCGCACATCGACTCTGCTCGCTGGAGAGCGGGTGCTCGCGTCTCGGCAGCTCGCGAAATTTCGCTATGAGACCCGGGCCGACCGCCTGGACACTGTATTCGGATGCGACGCGCCGCCGTCCGGCCTCGCCCATGCGGTCCGCCGACGCGCGATCGCGCTGCAACTCCCGTAGTGCGGCGACCCATTCCCCCGGGGTGCCGGCGAGAAACCCATTGACCCCCGGCTGTACGATGGTGGAGTTCACTCCCACGGGCGAGGCGACAACCGGCACGCCGCAAGCCATGTACTGGATCAGTTTGTAGCCGCACTTGCCTTGCTCCCATGGCCGATCTGCCAGAGGCATGATCCCGACGTCGAAGCCCTGGATGTCGGCGACCTCCCGATCCTCCATCCATGCCCGTGTTTCTACCGGCACTCCTTTCAGCTCGAACTCCGGAGCGCCGACGACCACGAGGCGCGCATCGGCGCTCCGGCAGAATTCGGCCAGAGCCTCTCGCATGCCGTGCAGGTATCGAGCGGTGTGAGGGGATCCGATCCACCCGACGGTGAACGCCGCCCGCCCACGAGCGGGACGGACGGAGTAGCGCTCAAGGTCCACCACCGTCGGGATCACCTCGACCTGCGGCGCACCGGCACGTCGTGCGCGATCCGCCAGGTAGTGGTTTCCGGCCGTGACCAGCGCCGCATGGTGCATCACGGCGTCGATCTTCCGCCCCAACAGGCGGCGGACCCACCGATTGGGATGCAGGTCGTAGGTGTGGAAGACGGCGTCGTCGTAGTCCACCACGTAAGGGATTCCCATGGATCGGAGGCACGCCTCCCCCCACGCGGGAATCCAGGGCAACAGCTCCTTCTCCAGCCAAATCAGGTCATAGCGCCGACTGCCGAGGAGCCTCCGCAGCCTGTGGAGGTATGCCGCACCGATCCGTGGCAGGCTAGGAGGCTTCCCCTGGTACTGGCGCTGCAAGTACCCGTCGTCCAGAAGCGGCGCGACGTCGACTCGGATCCCCTCCGCCGCGAAGAGAGGGAGGAACTGGTAGAACCGGATTCGGCTGCTCGCGCCAAGGCGTCCGAAGCGGCTAAGCAGCAGTACGTCCATGGACCCGCGCCGCGCGGAGCGTCGTAGGAAGCGACGAATACAGCATCGCGTAGGCACGCGCGGTCTCTCCCATCTCGGCCATGGATCTGCCCGCCCCACGGTACGCAAGCCGCACGGCGGGCTCCAGGACGAGCGTGCTCACGAGGACGAGCGTCGCGGGTACGACTCCGAAGTGCTTGAACGCGTAGAGCAAGCGGCTCCGGAGAGAGTAGAACAAACGAGCGGCTTTCGCCTGCTCCGACGTCCCGCCGCCCCGATGATAGGCCTGCGCGCTGGCGAGGTAGTACGATCGGAAACCCGCCCGCCTCGCCCGATACGAAAAATCCAAATCCTCCAGGTAGACGAAAAAGCGCTCGTCGAACCCGTTCAGCCGCTCGAAAAGGGGGGCCCGGACCAGGAAGAAGGCCCCGATCACATGATCCACCTCCCGACTCTGGCGGTGATCCCATTCCACCATGGGGCAGCTGAACGCGCCACGCTTGAGCAGACGGTCGAGACCGACTGCCTGAGACACGAAGTGCCGGACTTCGGGGAATCGAGCACAGGTCCGGCTCACGCGGCTACCCGCGTCCACCAGCTGAATGCCACAGATTCCCACTTCGACGCTCTGAGGATCCTCCATGAACTCCAGCGCCCGCCGTAGGGCGTCCGGGTGCAATCTCGTGTCCGGATTGAGGAAGAGCAGATAGCTCGCATCACTCCCTTGGGCCCCCTGGTTGCACGCCGCGGCGAAACCCCGATTTTCGGCGTTCCGAACGATCGTGACCGGTCGACGCGACGTGAGGAGCCGATCTAGGGAGGCATCCGTGGAGGCGTTGTCGACTACGACCACGCGCCGGAGATCGATTCCCACGCCGGCGTCATCGAGAGACTCCAAACATTCGCGCAGCTGATCGCCCGCATTCCAGTTCACGATGATCACGTCCAGCGAGGAGGCCACGCGACGATCTAGCGTGCCCATGCCGATTCGCGGACTCGCTCCGGGAGTGCTTTCCGTCTCCTCAGCAGCCATGAATTAATGATTCCGATCGGTAGAAATAAGACCCAGAGAAAGTCATATTTTCCTAGGTACGGATTGCTCGCGTTCGCGAGGAGAAAACACGCGGTTCCCACGAGGACGGGCAGCATGTAGCGGCCGAGCCGATCGTTGGATCGTACGATTCGCATGCCCATCCAGAAAATCCAGACCACCCCCGAGGCGTAAGCCAGGAATCCGGCGAGGCCCGTCTGATACAGGAGCGCGACATACGACAGCTCGAAGGCCCAGGGCATCTCCGCCGACCGCACGACGGACGGTAGAGCAGCCCCGTGGCCGGCCCCGAGGATCGGCGACTCTTCCCAGCCGGCGAGCAGGGCATAGAATTGCTGTTTTCGCGCCCGGCCGCTCGGATCCCGATCGAACTGGAATCCCTCGGAAACCATCTCGACGAGGCTGTCCAGGCGGAGGTCGTAGACCGAATGTAGATAGGCCGCGAGCGCGAACAGCAGTACGCCGCCCCCGGCGAGTACCCGCAGCACGACTCTCCGGTTGCTCCGCCGCACCGGCAGGCTCTGCAACATTCGCAGAAGGAGAGCCAACCCCGGAGCGAGTAAGACCACCAGAAGCAGCGCGCGGCGTCCACTCAACACCACCACGGCCATCCCGAGGAGAAAGGCCATCCACAACATTGGCCGGGACACGGGCCACGATTCGTGCCCCGGCCAGGTGAACAGCGCGGCCACGAGAAACGGAACCAGGAAAACGAGGGAGGAAAGGGAGTACAGGCTGATCTCGATCCACCCCGAGTAAAAGCCGATATTTTGCCCCTGGTCCAGGGGTAGATAGAGAAAGCCCGGCAGCCAGCCGGCCGCGTAGAGGATGTAGGAAAGAGCATAGAGGCTCACGGCGATCGCCGACCCGACGAGCACCCGCAGCAGACCGACCAGCGCTCGTTCGCGGGTGAGCCCAGTGATCAGGACGGCGTATACGACCGGCCACAGGACATATACCGTACCCACCCGCAGCGCTCCCGGCGCACCGAGGAAGGCGCCGCGCAACATGAATCCCAAACCGAGTGCCGCGAAGAAGACCGTCCAGAGGAACACGCTTCGGTCGAGCGCCAACCGCCACCTGGAGAGCGCCCAGATCGCTACCTCGCCCAGCACGATCAGCAGCAGTGCACCCTTGACCGGCTGATAGCTCGTCGGGACGAACAGCATCAGGAAAAAAAGCACATAAGGCGGCACCAGCGCCCAATCGATTCGGGAGATGCGGGTGCGGACCTGCACCATTGAAGTCAATCTGTCCTCTGCCTCGACCTTGCCCGTTCGCGACCGGGAAGCCTTCTGGATGAGCTCTCCACCCCGCCGCCGTGTCCGCCTCGGCGGTTCGACAATCCCCGTACGGGCTGCTAGCCCCGGGTCCGCACCGGATATGCGTCCCCCTTGACGATCCGGCGCACCACCTTGTAGAGCAGCGATTTCTGATAGAGATGCCGAACAAAGGCGCGCGCGTACTTCACCGGGTTGCGAAGCGGCGACACACCATGCGCGGACATTTTTCGATAGGGCGGAACGAAATCCTTGTCTAGAGCGCGCGCCTCGGAGGGAAGAAGCAGGCCATCCTCGAGCCGCTGGTCCAGCTGGTACAGCACGGAAGGGCGCACATGGCCCCGCTCGATTTGCTCCTCCACGTACTCGCGAGTGATGAAGCCCTCGTCCACCGCTTCGATCAGGTCTCGCATCCATAGGTAACCCAGCCGGTTGTCTCTCGAAATCCAGGGCTGAGTGTTCATGTCCGTATAGTGGAGGAGCGCGGTCTTACCCTCCTCGTATCTCTCCAGCGAATTCCACTCCGCATCGATGGCCGCGCGTACTTCCTTCGCCACGGCCATCGTATACATCAGCGCTTCGTAATCATATTCGCCGCGGTCCAGACCGGCGACCACATCGTCGATGTCCCACTCCAAACGTCCACAGTCGAGCAGCATCACCGCGAACTGAGGCTTGCGGCCGTCACTTCCCCTTCCGCGCGCCGCGAGCACATCCGCCCCGTCGAACGGCAGCGTCCACACCTCCCGAATATCTTTGAATACCTGCATGTCGGAATCCAAATAGATGGCGCGACCCCGGAAACCGGCCAGCTGTGGGATGTAGAAACGCTGAAACGAGAACGGAGTCCGCGGCCGATTCGCCACGTCCTTCGGCTTCGGCACCTGAATATCCGCGTGGTGAAGCGGGAACACCTCCACGTTCATGCTGGCATGCTTGTGAATCGAGTACTCGAGAACCTTCACCGCCAGGTCCTGAGCCTCCTGGCTGCCAATATAGACGCGAATGGGGGATTCCACATGGAGGGGTGCATAGTCGACGCCGGTGCTCATCCTCGTCCTCGCGATTCCTTTGAATTGTTGATCGAAGCTGTCCTTCCCGTTGCTCAGCAGAGTTCTGCCGTTCAAACCGCCGAACTCCCGGCTGTAGGAAGTACCCCCGTCGACCCCTAACGACCGGACGTGACGCGCTCCAGCCTTCGCCAGGAGGTCGACGGCGGCTGCGGCGCTGAAGGATACGACCTGGACCACGGGCGAATGACCGCGCTTCTCCTTCGCGGTGCTCAGGTTGTACCACAGCAACCGCCCCTCCCCATCAAGGTGCCGTAGGACTGGGAGCTCGCGCAAGAACTGCTCCAAGTCCTTCTTGCCGGGACGGTTGTCTACATGAGGAATCCAGGGAAGGACCAGGCACTCGGCATTCGCCTGAATTTCGTCGGCACAGGCCACCACGACATCGATATCGATGGCGTGGGCGATCTTGACCGCCTGCTCCCCGACCACATGGTTGAGAGAGAAGAGGTGATACGGATCGAGATCGAACCGATCGCGGAGCGAGAAGCTGGGTCCTTTGCCGAGGATCAGCCACGGCTCCTCGGGCCGCACCTCCTCGGAGAACCAATCGAAGAAGAGTCGCAAGGTCGGCTCCCGTCATAAGTTTTTCGGGCGGGCGTCGCCCATGCAGCCTCCGGGTTCGGAGGGCATGGAGGCGGCCTCAGGCGAGCGTCACCTTTACCATGTTCACTTTCAGCGCTCCCCACGGTTTCTCGAACACATCGGTGGGCTGAAGCAGCTCGACCGAGTATTTGTTCCTGTCCATACCATCGATGAGACTTCGACACCCGAGCTGTCGCACCTCGGGCTCGTCATTCAGGTAGTAATCGTCGAAAATCACGGTGGTTCCACTATTTATCGCCCGCTCCATACAGGTCCAATCCGAAGCGATCGTTTCGATCGAATGCCCTCCGTCGATGTAGATCAGATCCGCTCCCCTGATCGTCTCGACGCTCTCGGGCAAGGTTCGCCGGGTGTCACCCTTGAAGAGATGAATCTCGGCCCCGGTCACCTCCAGACGGCGGCGCACCTCTTCGAGGGTCGGTGGCCGCTTGGAGAACTCTCGCTCGAAATCCTCATCGGTAAGATCCTCGAAGAGGTCAAACCCATAGTAGGCCACGGTTTCGATCGGATACCACAGCGCGGCGGTGCGGATCATCTGCTGTGCATGGACGCCGTTCCAAACCCCGATCTCGACGATCCGGCGACACCGGTTCTCGTGAATGATCCGAAACAGGTTACGATAGCGGCGCGGTTGCATACGGAGAAGCATCGCGCGCAGCTTCATGCGCTTCCAGAGAACGGCCATTTACCCCCGCTGGTGGATGGAACCTACGAGTTTTCTTCCTACATCCGGCTGCCGAGGCATCGACTGCAGCGCCACCATGTGGCGGTGGAAGCGCTCCGCCATCACCGCTTGCGTGAAGTTCTCCTCGACGTACTTCCGGCCCGACTTCCCCATTCGAGCGCGGAGCCCTGCGTCTCGGGAGAGCCGAACGATCGCTTCGCCCACCGCTCGATCGTCGGAGGCGTCCACGACGTATCCGGTGATTCCGTCGACGATCGTCTCCGGCATTCCACCCTCCGTACTCACGACTACGGGCTTTCCCCGGCAGCTCGCCTCGATGACCGAGATGCCGAAGCCTTCGACGCTTGGACCCGCCGGTTTGCTCAGCATGATGAAGAGGTCGCAGGCATCGATGTAGTCGATCTTCTCGCCGTCCGTCGTGCCTGTGACCACCGAGACCTGCCGCTGCAGACCGTTCGCTTGGATGAAGCGTTCGATTTCTTCGAAGTAATCGCGATGTTGGCCCGAATCGATGTTGCCGAGGATGTAGTAGTGGAACGCCATGGATCCGGCCCGACCCAGTTGAGCCAGTATCTGCAGGACCCGGAGCTGGTTCTTTCTCTCGCTTATACGCCCGACGGTGATCACCTTGAGCGGCGAGCTCGCGGGTTCCGGAGGGCATCCCTCGCGAGTCGCCAACGTGAATCGTTCGTCCCTCTTCCGGCTCAGGAAGATCTCGCTCACCGCCGGGTACAAGAGGAGGCTGGACTTCTCTTCTTCGATCGCCGTGGTGAGCAGGGCGGTCGTATACTCGCTGATGCACACCCTCTCCGGAGCCGCTCGGATGCTCTCGCGAAGCAGCTTTCGATGCAGCCATCGGTGAGGGAGCATCGTCCCGCCTTGTAACGACGCCTTCATGGCCTTGAGTTCGCTACCGTAGAAGACTGGACAGTACGGAACCGGCAGAGAGGGATGCAACAGCGAGTACACGGTTTGTGCCTCCGGATCCCCCACCACCACCCAGTCGGGCGCTTCGCGGGTGACGGCTTGGCGAACCTTCCGCCGCCTGCGCAGGATTCCGAGCACCGATCCGGGTCGATCCCCACATGCATGGAGCTTGAAGCCTTCCTTCGAAACCACATCGACCCTATCGGGCGCGGCATGCGTGAAGACGCTGACCTCGTGGCCCTGCTTCGCGAGGCCAGATGCCAAGTCGTGGCAATAGCGCCCGATGCCGGTGTGCCGTTGGCCATCGGGATAGGGAAAGGTCTCGGTATAGATCAGGTATTTACCCATGGCATCTCTAGAGTCCGGCCACGCACCTCCCGTTCGCCCCACCACCGATCCGGAGAAAGCTGCTCCGACGGGCGGGGGTCGTCAGCCACTAGAAAGATCCCTCAGGTCGACTCGCCTCCACGCACGGCAACCCAACCGAGTTCCACCTCGCTCCCCACGTGGAGGCGTAGCTCCGAGATCAGCTTCGCCACGCAGAGGACAGTACCGATGATGTAAAGCCCGGTCAGAATGGCCGCGTTTCCGATATACCCGTAGCGAGGCAGCAGGATGACCACGGCGACAAGTTTGACGATTCCGAGCCCGAGGTGGATCCTCATCTGGTAACCCGCGTGGTGCAGCCCCAGGAGCGCCGCCCGCGTCCAAAAGAATATGCTCGCGAACCCCACGCCGACGAGAAGAATGCGTAAAGCACCGACCGCAGGCAGAAACTCGGCCCCGTAAAGGAGGCGGACGAGAGCGTGCGCGAACACGAACGATACCAGCAGCATCGGAAGCACGTAGGCCGTGGACAGCACGCTGGCCCGTTGCAGCAGTCCCCGGAGGGCTCTCCACTGCTTCCGGGAGACATGAGCGGCGATTTCCGGGTAGATCGTGTGGATCAGAGGTGCGATCGGCTTCACGACGAGCGCGGCGAGGGAAACCGCCAACCGGTAGTAGCCGACCTCGGTAGCGTTGCGGAAGTACCCGAGCCATAGAACATCACTTTCCTTGACGATCAAACTCGCGGTCTCGCTGATGTTCGTGCTTCCCAGGAAGCGGGCAGCACCCCGCCAGCCGCCGGGAATTCCCGCGCTTCGCGAGAGCCACCAGCCGGGAGCCAGATGCTTCCGAACCTCTCGCGCCGCCAGCAAACTCGTGCCCACGGTGCCGACGGCGGCGCCCACCATCAGCGCGATGACGACGCCGTGCATGCCAGCCCGAAGGATGATCGCGGCAGATACTCCGGTAAGGGTGACGATGTACTGCAGCGACTGCAGCAGCGACTGAATCCGAAATCGATCAAAAACGTGGAGAACGCCCGTGGACGTCTGAAAGACCGCTCCTGCCAGGATCGTGAGCGAGTACCAGCGAATCAACTCCGGTCCCTCCGGTATCTGAACTATCCAGCGGTTCACCAGGGGAGCCGAAGCGAAGACGAACAAGAAGGCGAGGCCGGCGACCCCCGCCTCTCCGGCGGCGGCCGATCTGAGAATCGTGGCCACCTGGTCCATCCGACGCTCGGAGCGCGCATCGCTGACGTACTTCACCACGAAGTCGCTCATCCGGAACGAAACCATGCGGCCGGCGATCACCACGAACGTGGTCACGATGCCGAGGACGCCGTACCCAGCGGCGCCGAGAAACCGGGTAAGGAGGATACCCTGCACCAGCGCGATCCCCATCCCGAGCCCGTCAGAGCCCAACAGCCACACGCTGTTGCCCAGCATGCGCCTCAGGACTCCATCATTCCGCACCCGGCGAAGAGCTGCGCGGACCTTTCGGAAAGATCGCGCAGCCCTCATCGCGAGAGGTCGTCCTGAACGAAGGTCGTCGGCAGGGCGTGCTGCGCGTACCGCCTCCGGCTCCACGTCTCCAGGAAATAGCTCCGCTCGTCGCCGAACACGCGCGGTTGGATCACCCGCGCCCCGGACAACGCAGTCGTCGTCACCCTCATCTGCACAGCCTTTCCCTCCAGCGGCGTCGAAGTCCAGCGTACGATGGCGTCTCGTAGCGGCGCTCGAGAAGTCGTCGTCAGCTGTTCGGAAGCCGGGCGGCTTCCGTCTTCATCGGCACTGGCTGCAGGCTTCCCGGTTTTTCGTGGGTGAGGTCTCGCAGCGGCGGCACGCATTCGGGCACGAGCGCGCCGAGGCCGACGAGGAGCTCGCGCTGGTCGCCCAGCGCGACCGCGGCCGCGAGGCGATCGATCCCGTTCGCGATGAGGCGTCCGTTCGCTTCGTTGGTCTGCACCACGAGGATCTTCTCCACGTGTGTGGGAATGGTCTCCTCGACCCCGGACATCAGCTCTTCGTGGAGCTTCTCCCCGGGCCGGAGCCCGGAGAAGACGATCGGAATGTCCTTGTACGGCTCCAGACCGGACAGGCTGATCAGATTCTCGGCCAGCTCGACGATCCGCACCGGCTCACCCATCTCCAGCATCGAGATCCGACCGGCGGCTTCGGAGAGCACGGAGGCCTGGAGGACGAGCTGCACGGCCTCGGGAATCGTCATGAAGTAGCGCGTGACATCCGGATGGGTGACCGTCAGGGGTCCGCCCGCCGCGAGTTGCCACTTGAACACCGGCACGACACTCCCGTCGGACCCGAGCACGTTGCCGAAGCGGACGGCTCGAAAATCCGTCCTGGACCCCTTGATGGTCGGCCATCCCAGGACGATTCGCTCCGCGACCCGCTTCGTGGCACCCATGACGCTGGACGGGTGGACCGCCTTATCGGTTGAGATGAGGACGAACTTCTCCGCCCCGAAGCTCGCGGCGCACTCCGCGACGTAGAGCGTCCCGAGCACGTTGTTCCGCACGGCCTCCACCACGTTCGCCTCCATCATCGGCACGTGCTTGTAAGCGGCGGCGTGGAACACGAACTGAGGCCGATGCGCGGAAAACACCTGCTCCAACCGCCCCTGGTCCGTGACGTCCGCCACCACGGGCACCAGCTCCAGCTCAGGATGCGTGCGGGCGATCTCCAGATGCGTGAAGTACAGCGGGCTCTCCGCCTGCTCCACCAGGATCAGACGCCGGGGACCGAAGCCGGCCACCTGCCGGGCCAGCTCCGACCCGATGGAACCCGCGCCGCCCGTGACGAGCACGACCTTCCCCGCGAGCTCGCGACGGATGCTCTCGAGGTCGAGCTGTATCGCCTCCCGCCCCAGGAGATCCTCGATCTCCACGTTGCGCAGCTGACTCACCCGAGCCCGCCCGTCCAGGAGCTCGTGGAGCGGGGGCACGATCTTGAACTCGACCCTCGCCTCCATGCAGCACCCGACGATCCGCTTCATCTGGTCGCGCGATGCCGACGGAATGGCGATCACCACGAGCTCCGCGCCGCACCGGACCACCAGCTCCGCCAGGTCGTCCGTGGATCCGAGCACCGGAATGCCATGCAGGCGCATGCCGTGCTTCACCGCATCGTCGTCCACCAGCCCCACCACACGAAAGTCTCCGCCGCCGTGGCGCAGCTGCCTCACCAGGCGCTCCGCTGCGTCCCCCGCTCCGATGACCAGAGCGGGCGGAGAGCGGCGCTCTATCCCGGTCCAATCCGCCGACCGCTCGCGCACGGCGCGGACGGCGAAGCGAATTCCTCCGAAGAGCATGACGCTCAGCACCCAGTCCAGGATCAGAACGGAGCGGGGGAATCCTGCCAGCCGCTCCGCTAGGAAAAGAAGAGCCACGAACAGCGTCGATGAAAGCGTGACCGCCTTCACGAGGTCCGTCAGGTCCCGCATCCCCACGTGCCGCCACCACCCCCGGTACAGACCGAAGGTCGCGAAGGAGAAGAGCCGGAGCGGGAGCAGTAGGATCAGCGTCGCTCCGTAGAGCTTCACATACATGCTCGGCACCGGCCAATCGAAGCGGAGCACGAATGCCGCGAAGTACCCGAGGGGGATCAGCGCGAGGTGGAGGGCCAGGACGATCGGCCGACGGTAGCGGAGAAGGATCTGAGGCAAGAACGCGTTTGCGAAAGGGGAGGTTGATGGGTCGGCCAGCCCGCGCGGGCTCCGGGAACCTCCCGCCAAACCCGATCGCCCGACAAAAACGACGTCTAATCCCACGGAAAAGTGACAGCTCTGCCCGCCCGAATTGGGTCAGAAGCATAGACCTCGGCAGGAACCAAGTCAAGCTTCGACAGCATCTTTACGCTCTCCCGATGTGCGGACGCAGGGGTGGGTCACGGACTCCCGCCCGACCCCAAAGCCGCGGGGCACGTCTTGTATCAGCCACTCGTGAAAGGTACGTTGATCCCATGATGCACCGAGCACACTCCGACGCCGGAGAACCATTGGCAGCCTTTGCGGCCCGCCTCATGGGGTGGGCTCTGCTCACCCTCCTCACCCCTTCGCTCCTGCTGGCGCAGAAGCCGGATTCTGCCGGCGCAGGGGAGCGGACGCTCCAGCCGGGCGACGTCGTCGTGGTCGAGGTGTGGCGCGAGGAGGATCTCAGCGGTCAGTTCCTGGTGGACGAAAAGGGTTCCGTGACCCTGCCTCTCCTGGGCGTTCGGAACGTGGTGGGACTTTCCTTCGAGGCGCTCCGCGACGAACTGTTGGGCGCCTATCGGGCCGAGCTCCGCAACCCTTCCGTCACCGTCACTCCCATGCGCCGCGTTTATGTCTTCGGAGAGGTCCACGAGCCGGGGCTCTACACGGTGGACCCCACCGTCAGCCTCGCGGGGGCGGTGGCGCTGGCGGGCGGCGCGAACCCGCAGGGAGACATTCGCCGCATGCGGGTGGTCCGCGACGGCCAGGTGGTGCTCCGGGGGGTTCCCGGAGAGGCCGCCCTCGCCTCGGTCGACATCAAATCCGGAGATCAGATCTTCGTGGGACGCCGTAGCTGGTTCGAGCGAAACAGCACCTTTCTCGTGAGCGCGATGCTCTCGGTCGCCAGCATCGTCATCTCTCTCGCCCGGTAGGCGGGACCCGGTCCGATGCCGCGGGACCGGGTCCGAGGGCAGTCCGCAACGCGAGAGAGGCGCGGAAGCTTGCCCGATCGCTGCCGGAAAAGTCGCGGTTCAGATCGAGGACGCCGCCGATCCCGGCCAGCACCTCGAGTGGTCCCCTGAACATCAGCGATTCGAGGCGGAGGGTTTGGATCACATCCCTCCCCGAGTCGCGGCTCTCCGCGGCGATATCGCCCATCATCGCCCGCACCTCCCGCTCCCACGCGACGGTCCAGCGCCCGGAGCCGTGATAGTAGTCCGCCGCCAGGAGGCCGGCACCGCCGCCGAATCCCGCCGGCGACGCCAGCATCTGGCCCCGATGCGTATGCCCCTGACGCTGAGAGTTGTGGATATACAGCCGCGGCTGTCTGCGGACGGTATCCACGCGCCATAGGTGGCTCACCTGGGTGTTCAGGACCTCGCCACGTAGCACGAGCAGCGGCTCGCCGGTGAGGTGCCAGGCCTTCCGAAACCCCAGCAGGTAGGCGCTCACGTCGTCAGGCCGCAGGATGAGGTTTCGCGCATCCCAGGGATGGTCGTCGCGTCCGAACTCGCCGTAGAGCTCGAAACCGCTCCCCGGAAGCACCCACCTCGCGAACACCGAGGCCAACTGGTTGTCGGCGTTCAACTCCGGGTTGCTCCCGAACCGCTCGTCCAGGGCGATCTTGAAGATGCCCTCGAGCGGTCGCGTCAGGTCTCGCCAACCGGGCCCGGACTCCGGCCAGGTGCTGTGAAAGAATCTCGCGGCGCCGATCTCCAGGCCCTCGGGAAAGTGAGGCGAGAACGTTGCGACTAGACCCGACATCAAGCGGCGTCCCTCGCCGCCCACAGGGGAATAATCCGACTGGTCGAGCCGGCCCCAGAGGAGGCGTCCGTGGATCCGCCCGATCCCCAGATCTACCGGCAGAGAGGTTCCGAGAGCGAGGTGGGGGAAGCCCCCCGCGTTGTTCCCTAGGAGGACCGGATGATCGGTGGCCGGACCCCAGTACTGGTTCGCAGTGGAAACCGCCGCGGCGACGCCGAGAAGATCCAGCCGGAGAGTGCTCTGACCGGGATCGATCCGCGCATATGGTCCGTCGCCGAACCGCTGCGGGAGATCGATAGCGCGCGGATCGCCCAGGGCTCCGAAACGAAGGAAATCCGTCTCTCCGTTCGGAGACAGCGTAAAATCGGCGTTCTGCGCCCAGAACGCCATCGGCGCGAGTACGGCCGATAGCGGGCCGTACCGTCCCACGAACCCGAACCCCACCGCCGAGGTGACACCCCGCCCCGCCCAGATCGGCCCGTCATTCCCCCCGCTCGGGAAGGAGGAATTGTAGATCAGCTCCGCCGTCGGCCGGAGCAGCGCGAAGCGCGGACCGGCCGTCGAATCCGATCTGAGGTCGTACCTCAGCGCCCAGGGACCGGAGGTATCCCCCGGCGCGAGCCGGCCGAGCTCGGAGGGCGAGAACGCCCGGATGGTCCATGGATGAACCGGCACCTCGCCCAGCGACTGCAGCGTCCGGAGGTAGTTCTCCAGCTCGCTCCCCGCCGTGACCTCGGCCTGCGCCGCGAGCCCCTCGATCGATTGAGCCCTGGCCGCGTGAGGCCGCACCGCCCCGATCGCGAATATCAACGCCCCGATTCGGATCGCCCGCCGGGGGCCGGGGAAGAAAAACTGGAACATCGGTGATCGCCTCCGGGCTCTCGCGTGGACTCCGGTTCCCGCGAATGTTATCATGCCCCGCCCGAAGCTGTCCAGCGACCCCGCCCCACGCGACTTCGTCCATGGTCCGATTCCAGACTGCCCTGGTTTCCTGCGCCGCCGTCGCCAGGCTCCTGCTGCACTCGCCCCCCGTAGGAGCGCAGGAGCTCGCGGGTGCGGGAGCTCCGGACTCGGCCTCCGGATCCCGGATCGTACCGGTCTCATGGATCGGCGGAGCGGCCGAGGACCGCCTGCGGCTGGACCAGATCCTCGGGCGCGGATCCACGGACGGCTTCCTGATCCGGTCCGCCTCCGCCCGCCTACTCGCGCGAGACGAAGCCGAGCCGGGGCTCTCTTTCTCCCTGCTCGCTCCGGAGGTCCGCGCCGTCTGGAACGGCGGCCTGCCGTTCTCGTTCAACGACGGCGCGCTCTGGGCCGGGCGCGGCCTCAACCTGGCCGCCGTCGCCGGGGTCCGCGCCCGCATCGGCCGCCTCGCGATCGTACTCGCACCGGAGGCGGTCTACGCCGAGAACTCCCCGTTCCAGACGATTCCCTACCCGGAGGGGGGCCAGGCGGAGCGGAGCCCGTTCGCCTCCTCCTTCCACGCCCCTCCCGAGTCCCTCGACCTCCCCTCCCGTTTCGGAGCGGACCCGGTCTCGCGCCTGTACGCTGGGCAGAGCAGCCTCTCGCTCCACACGGGTCCCCTGGCGGTGGGGGTCGCCACCGAGAACCTCTGGTGGGGGCCGGGGATCCGGAACGCCATCGTCATGAGCGGCCACGCCCCGGGGATCCCCCATGTCTTTCTTCGCGCCGCGGGCCCCCTCCGCACACCCCTGGGCGAGCTCTCCGGGCGCTGGATCCTCGGGGGCCTTCGGGAATCCCGCTACTTCGACGACGACCCGGACAACGACTGGCGCACCCTCAGCGCGCTCGCCCTGACGCTCCGCCCCGCCCTGGAGCCGGACCTCACGCTCGGCTTCGCGCGCGCCGTGGTGGCGACCTACGAGCCCGGCGAGACCCCCCTTCTCGCGCCGTTCGACGCCTTTCAGAACGTGGGACGCCCGAACTCCGCGGCCCCGGCGGACCCGCCCGCCGAAGCCGATCAGGTATTCTCGCTCTTCGCGCGCTGGATCTTCCCCGATGCCGGCTTCGAGGCATACGGGGAATGGGCGCGCTTCGAGCAGCCGATCTCGTTCCGTGACCTCCTGGTCGCGCCGAACCACTCGCAGGGATACACCCTCGGCCTCCAGTGGGCGCGTCCGACCGCCTCGTCCATCGTCCGGCTCCAGGGGGAGCTTACCTATCTAGAGCCGAGCGCCACCTTCCGCCAGCGGCCCCTCGTCAGCACCTACGCGAGCCGCGTGGTGGAGCAGGGCTACACGAACCAGGGCCAGATCATCGGAGCGGGGATCGGACCCGGAGCCTCGAGCCAGTGGCTGGCGATCGACTACCTGCATCCGCGGCTGCAGGCCGGCGCCTTCGCCGGCCGCATCCGCTGGGAGGAGCAGGTCCACGAGACCGTGATCCCGATCCCCAACATCCTGAACCACGACGTCTCCGTGTTCGGCGGGGTGCGCGGAGGATTCCTTCTCGCCGGAGCCCGAGTGACCGCTTCGTTCACCACGGGAGTCCGGTTCAACTACCTCTTCCAGAACCCCCTCATCAGCCTGGAGGAGCCGGAGGGGGTGGACGTGCGGTTCAGCTCCATCGCTCTGACGCTCGGCCCGGGCGGGTTCTGAAGCCACCCGCGGGTGGGGAGTTGCTCGCCCTCTCGGGCGCACCTATCTTTCGTGCTCGCAACGTCAGGGTCCCCCATCCCCATCGAACCGGCGCGGCCGCGGGACCTCGGGCCGTTCCCACCGATTCCGGAAGCGCGGTGCCCAACGATCTCCAGCCCGGCGACACCTCCCTGAGCCTTGCCGAACTCCGGCGGGCGCTCCGCCGGAACCGCGCCCTGCTGCTCGGGGTGACGGCGGGCGTCGTCGCGCTCGCCGCCCTGGCGACGTTCCTCCTCCCGCCCGTCTACGAGAGCTCCGCCAGCATCCGTATCGAGACCAGGGACGCGAAGTCCGGCCTCCTCGCCCAGTTAGGGGCCATCGCCGACCTGGGGGTTCCCGGCCTCGGCGACGACGAGGTGAGCACGGAGATCGGCGTCATCCGCAGCCGCCGCATCACCGAGCCCGTCGTCCGCTCCCTCGCGCTCCACGTCCAGCTCCGGGAGCCGGACTCGCGCCGCTCCGAGGTGCTGGGCATCCTCGACGTCCCCGAGGACGCCGTCGCGGGCGACTTCTCGCTGCGCCGCCAGGATGACGGCTCCTACCGGCTCGATGCGCGGAAAGTCCGCATGGCGGACGGCGAATACACGCGTTCGGCCTCCGCCATTCGCGCGGTGGTCGGCCCCGCCCAGCGGGTCGCGATCGGCTCGCCCTTCCGCATCGCCGGCGCGACGCTGCGGCTCTCCCCCGCGCTGCGCGTCCGGCCGCCCGAGGAGATCCGCTTCCGCATCCTTCCCTTGCAGGAGGTCGTGCAGGAGCTGCGGGAGGAGGACCTCCGGGTCGCCCGCGTCGAGGGTTCCAGGCTCGTGGGGATCGAGTACCGGAACTCCGATCCGGAGCTGGCCGCGGCGGTGGTCAACGGGATCACCGACGGCTTCGTCGAGCACAAGCTCCGCACCAACAGCTCCGATTCCCGCGGCCGCGAGGAGATCCTCCGGGAGGAGGTCCGCGCCCACGAGGTCCGGCTCGCCGACCTGGAGACGCGCCTCCGCCGCTTCCAGGAGGAGGAGCTGATGATCGCCCCGGAGGAGCAGGCGGCGGAGCAGGTGAAGCGCGTCGCCGCGATCCAGGCGGAGAAGGACGGCCTGGAGCTCGAGCGCGACGCCCTCGCCCGCCTCCTCGCGGAAATCCAGCAGCAGGAGGGCAACACCTCCGCCTATCGCAAGCTGGCCACCTTTCCCTCCCTCATCTCGAACGGGGCGATCCAGGATCTCCTGCAGAACCTCGTCGAGCTCGAGAACGAGCGGGCCGAGCTCCTGGTCCGCCGGACCCCCGAGAACTCCGACGTCCGCGGCTTCACGGAGCGAATCCGGGAGCTGGAGGGGCAGCTCTATCGGCTGGGACAGGACTACCTCCGCAACCTTGGCGGGCACATCGCGGCCGCGAACGTCTCGCTGGCGCGCTTCTCCGAGGAGCTGGAGGCGATCCCGGCGCGGGAGATCCAGTTCGCGCGGCTCGCCCGAGAGCAGGAGATGCTCGGCGACGTCTACGTCGTCTTGCAGACGCAGCTCAAGCAGGAGCAGGTCCAGGGAGCCCTCGACCGGGGGATGGGGGAGGTGCGGGTGATCGATCAGGGGATCGTGCCCGAGGAGCCCGTCTCCCCCAAGCCCGTCGTCAACCTCCTGCTGGGGACGGTGCTCGGGCTGCTGGCGGGGACGATCGCGGTCGTCGGCCGCGAGGCGCTCGACTCCACCGTGCGCTCCCCGGCCGAGGCACGAAACGCGACCGCCGGCCTCCCGGTGCTCGGCAGCATCCCGCGGATCCGCTCGAGCGGCGTCCCCACGGGCGCCGCACGGAATGGTCGGCCCAGGTCTCCCTGGCAGCGCATCGTCGACTTCCCCTATCGGGTGGTCGCGCCCGGCACGAGGGAGGCCGACGGCGACAGGCTGGTCACCCGGTGGGCGCCGCAGCACCTCGCCTCCGAGGCCTTTCGCGCCCTCCGCACCCATATCGCCTTCGCCGGGGTCGAGCGAGATCCGCGGGTCATCGTGCTCACCAGCGCCCGACCCGGCGAGGGAAAGTCGACGGTGGCCGCGAACCTCGCGGTCGCGCTGGCGCAGGACGGCAGCCGCACCCTCCTGATCGATGCGGATCTCCGCCGCGGCGCCCTCGCGGCGATCTTCGGCGTCCCGGCCACGCCCGGGCTTTCGGAGGTGCTCGCGGCGACCCTCCCCGCCGCCGGGGCGGTGCGGGAGGTCTCCGTGGGAGGACGCGGCGCTCCGCTCCACCTGATCCCGGCGGGCGTCGCCCCCGCCGCGCCCGCCGAGCTCCTCGGATCGGACGCCTTCGATCGGATGCTCGACGCACTGCGGGGCCGTTACGACCGGATCGTGCTCGACACCCCGGCGCTCCAGCCGGTGACGGACGCGACCCTGCTCGGCCGCGCGGCCGACGCCACCCTCCTGGTGGTCCGCGCGGGATCCACCCCGCAGGACGCCCTCCGCGATGCGGCCGACCAGCTGCACCGCGTGCACGCGCACGTGGGCGGGATCGTGCTCAACGAAGCGTACGAGCTCTCCGACCGCCGGTACGGCGATTCCCCCACCGCCTTCCCGTCCGACCTCGCGGAGGACGACTTCAGCCGGACGACAGCACCTCATCGATGACCGCCGCGGTTTCTTCCGCGCTGCGCTCCCAGCGGAAGGCTCCGGCGCGCTCCCGGCCCCGCCCGATCAGCTCCGCCCGGAGGGCGGGCTCCCGCGCCACCCGGGAGAGCGCGCGGGCGATGTCCCCCGGATCGAGGGGATCGAAGTACAACGCGGCCTCCCCGCACACCTCCGGGATCGCGGCGGCGCGGGCGACCACGGCGGGGCAACCCGCCGCCATCGCCTCCAGAGGCGGAAGGCCGAAACCCTCGTACAGCGAGGGGAAGACCAGCGCCGTCGCATGCGACACGAACCGCCGCAGCTCGCCCTCCGGCACCGGGCCGGTGAAACGGACCCGCTCCCCCGCCCGCCGCGCCAGCGCCTCGTTCCCCGTCCGAAACCCCGCGCGCTTCCCCACGATTACCAGGTCGTGGGGAAGCGCGCGCGAAACCTCTCCGAACGCCTCGACCAACCGCCTCAGGTTCTTGTGGGGCTTCACGTTCCCGACATAGAGGAAATACGGACGCTCGTGCGGGGACTCGCCAACCGCCGGCTCGAACCAGTCCCGCGCCACCCCGTTGTGTACCACCCGGACCCGGCGCGCGGAAGTCCCCGTCCGCCGCACCAGCTCGTCCGCGGTGAAGCGGGAGACGCAGATCACGGCCGCGGCTCGTCGCGCCCCCGCCGCGAACATTGCGCGGGCATACATACGGCCGTGGATGCCTGCGACGTACTCGGGGCGCGCCAGGTGGAGGACGTCGTGCACCGTCAGCAGCACCCGGCCGCGGCGCAGGAGCGGGAAGTGGTAATGGGGCGCCCAGAAGAGGCCGGCGTCCGGCGGGGTTCGGCGGAGCAGCTCCCACTGCTCCGCGAGCGAGTAGATGGGGGTCCGCGCCTCGATCGATGCCACGCGCGAGTCGACGCCGAAGGTCCGGGCGATCTCCGCCGGATCCCCCAGCAGAGCGTACTCGTGCGGACCGCGCTCCACGAGGCGCGGGAGGATCTCGCGCAGGTACCGACCGATCCCCGACGCCTCGAGCAGGCGCACGTCCACGGCCACCCGCATCGCCCCCGGGTTCAGGAGCGGGGGAGCACGAAGGCGACCGAGACGTTCGTTCCGTTCTCCACCGCCAGCGCGTCTACGTAGCTGCTCCCCCGCCCCTCCGGCACCGAGTACCCCGGCGGCGGAAGGAGCCGCACGCCGAACTCCCCACACGGGACGCCGGCGAAGGTGAACACACCTCCGGCCTCCGTCGCTCCCTCGGCAAAGACGCCGAGGAGTGAGTATAGGACAAGCCCTGTGCCCTGCACCGGCGCTCCCGAGCGATCGGCGACGCGCACCTGAACCGCGCCGCGACACGGCGTGATCGCGAATGAGAGTTCCCGGGAGATCCCGTCCGTGACCCGGATGCCATCCACGAACGAAGCCCCTGGGCCGGAGGGGAAGGTGTACCCCTCTCCCGGCTGCAGGGCGACGCCGAGGTTGCCGCAGGGGGCCTGCGGGAACTCGGCGGCGCCGGAGGCGTCGGTCACCGCCTCCGCGATGGGGCCGCGGAAGGTGTAGAGGGAGAGCCGCACCCCCGCCACGCCGTGCCCCACGCGATCGATTGCGCGCACGCGGATCGACCCGGTGCAGCGCTGCACGGTGAACTCCAGCGTCTCCACACTCCCCGCGTCCACCACCAAGCCATCGACGAAAGAGCTCCCGCGCCCCGGTGGCGTCACGTAGCCGAGTCCGGTCTCGACCCGCACTCCGTAGCCGCCGAAGGGTATTTCGGCAAACTCGTGCTCCCCCGCCAGACCGGTGACGCCCCCCGCCACGTCGCCATAGTGGGCATACAGGGCGACGTCGGTACCGGGCACCGGGGCGCCGGAGGCGTCGCGTACCTGCACGCGGATCGTCCCCGGGCCGTGCTTGAGCAGAGTGAAGCTCACCTCCGTGCGCCCTCCCTCTTCCATCCTGATCCCGTCCTGCCACGTGCTCGCCTGCCCCGTCGACGTCACGAACGGCTCCTCCGGTACGGCGCGCACCCCGTACTCGCCGGGCGGCACGAACTCGAAGGAGAAGCGGCCGGTCTCGTCGCTTTCGCCGTAGCTCATGACCTGGGTCCCCGTGTAGAGGACCAGCCGCACGCCAGGCACCGGCTCGCCCGAGCGCCGCGCCACCCGCACGTTCATGTTCCCGTAGTCGAACCCGTCGGAGACCAGCTCCGAGCAGCTCGCCGTGGCAAGGAGGAGCCCCATCGCCACGGCGAAGTGCCGTGCTTCGGGAAGGCGGCCGCCGGGGGTCCTCACCCTTTCACCTCGGTTGCGTCCGGCTTCCGGGCGACGAACAGATAGTTCTGACACACGTGCGAGAGCGGGTACTCCAGGAGCCGGTCCAGCGCGTCCCAGGCGGCTGCGCAGCCGCGCGAGTGGCGGACCTCCCGGGGGAAGCGGTGCGACAGGTTCCGGGGAAGCACGCCGTAGCGGCGGATCTCCACCGGCTCCAGGCCGCTCCGCCGGCACAGGCGCTCGATGTCCCGCCGGTCGTAGCGGTAGAGGTGGTGGTACTTGCCGGGCGTCCGGGAGCTGAGGGCGTCGATCCAGCTGTAGCGGTTGGGGAAGTGGACGCAGAGGAACGTTCCGCCCGGCCGCAGGACCCGGCGGATCTCCCGCAGGCTTCCCTCCTCGTCCCCGTCCGTCTCGCGGACGTGCTCCAGCACCCCGACCGAGGCGACCGCGGCGAAGCGGCCGTCCGCGTAGGGAAGGGCGACGGGGGAATCCTCGCTCCCCCGTACGAAGTCGAAGTCGGAGAGGAGGGGGCGGAGGCAGAAGTCCTCGAAGGCGTAGCCCGACATGCGATAGCCCAGCCGCTCCGCCACGAAGCTGAAGTGCCCGTTGCCGCACCCCCAGTCCAGGACCTCGCCGCCGCGGGGCACGAAGGCGCGGAGCAGCTCGAAGAGGTGGCGGTACTGGCGCGCGGCGATGAAGCTCCGGTACTGGAGCAGGTCCTCGCACGCCCCCCCTTCCTGGATCGCCATGAGCTCGGCGAAGGCCTGGTGGATCTCTGCGCCTTCCGGGGGCCGTGTCCGCGGAGCCGCGGCCTTCATGAGGCTGCCCCCTCGATCACCCGCGGCAGAGAGGGAGGCCGGCCCACGGACGGCCACGACTCCGCGAAGTCGCGCGGCGTGTCCCGCCGGGCGCGCTCCACGCCGAGCCAGGCCAGCGCGAGGACGAGCCAAAACGCCGGATCGGTGTGCGACTGATAGAACACGTTGAAGAACACCATCCCGCCGATCAGCGCCCGGAACGGACCTGGCCGCACCAGCGGCACCAGGAGGAGGGTGAGCCCGAGACCGAGGGCGAGCGCCCCCGACTCCGCGAGCAGCGTCACGTAGAGCGAGTGGAAGTTGCCGTGGTCGTTGCCCGGAAACAGGTCCTGCAGGAGCAGGTACGAGCATCCGAATCCGATCCCCGTCATCGAGCGTCTCACCGAGGAGGTCGCCACCTCCACTCCCCGCGAGATGAGCTCGAGGTGGATTCTCGCGGAGCCCTCGCTGGAGGAAAATCTCTGCGAAACGAGGCTTCCCGCCGCGCTCAGCGCGTCCTGCACGGCCGGGCTGAGCAGCACCCCTCCCGCGGCGAGGCCGGTGACGAGAAACACGGCGGTGAGCCGCCCGAGCGAGAGGCGGACCTTCCTCTCCAGCACGAGGTGGAGCAGCCAGGTCGCGGCGCCCGCCAGGAGCACCGAGCGCGAGAGCGTCAGGACGATCGAGAGGATCGCGAGGGCCTGCAGCGCGGCGCGCGCGCGGGACGGCCGGCCGTAGCGCGACAGCAGGACCAGAAAGACCAGCATCACCAAGCCGCCCCGGTTCTGATCGAGCACCTGTCCCGAGAGCCGCGGAACGATCCCGGCGTAGGTGGAGGGCACCAGGTTCACGATCTGGCCGGCCTCCCACTCCCGGTCCACGATCCCCCGCGCCCAGAGCGCCAGCTGCGCCACGTTGAAGAGGACGCTCACCACGATGCCGAGACCGGCGCCGCGCGCCAGGATCCCCGCCAGGTCGAGCCGGTTGGCCAGCGCGAGGGCCACCAGAAGCGTGGAGTACAGCTGCACGATCAGCAGGACGACGCGCTTCGCCGAGACGGAGACGTCCAGGCCGTGAAAGGCGGAGAGCGTGGCGACGCAGAGAAGACCCGTCGCCACCAGGGTGTACGCCGCCGCGCCGGGCGGGATGACCAGCCTTCCCCGCCGGCCCAGGATGCGAAAGGCCTCCGATGCGATGACCAGGGGCGTCAGGACCAGGAACGGAGTCAGGACGAACGGTCCGCTTCCGGCGAGCAGGTCGATCCGGTCGGCTCCCAGGAGCGCGAGCCAGAGCACGAGAAGGGCGCCGCTCACTCGGAGATCATCAACTTCGCGATCATCCGCACCCGGTCCCACTGCCCCCGCCTCGCCCGGCGCAACAGCGCCGCCGCCAGAGCGACGTAGACCGTGGGTAAAACGCGTGGATTGTATTTGCGCGTGACGCGGATGCGGTTCCGCATGAAGTAGAAGTCGGAGACGAAGCTCTTGTTCCGCCCCGCCCCCAGCTTGGCCCCCTCGCGGTGGTAGACCACGCTCCGCGGAGCGAAGCCGAGCCGGTACCGCCCGCGGGCCCGCATGGCCCAGTCCAGCTCCTCGAAGTAGAGGAAGTAGCCCTCGTCGAGCAGCCCCACATCCACGAGGAAGCGTAAGGACACCAGCATCGAGGCGCCGTACACGTACGCCATGCTCTCGGCCACGCCCGCCGCGTCGACGGGCGCCGCCGCCGGACGGCCCAGGCCGATGTGATCGGGAAGCGCGAGCCAGCGGTTGTACCGGGCCCCCCCGAGCACCTGTACGGTGTCGGGCGCGCCGTAGTAGAGCACCGTGGAGCCGCAGACGCCGACCCCGGGGTCCGCCGCCATCGCCACCACCAGCTGACGGAGGGAGTCCGGGCGGACGACGGTGTCCGGGTTGAGCAGCCAGGCGTAGTCGAATCCGCCGCGCGCCAGCAGATACCGCAGCCCCACGTTGTTTCCGCCGGCGAATCCGAGATTCTCCCGGTTCCGCACCAGGACGAGGGGGGGATCCAGACTGGCGTCTCCCCCCTGCTCCGCCTCCGCCTGCTCGTACTGGGCATACCCGACGGGCTTCGGGAGCGGCGGCCAGGAGAGGGCCCGCAGCGGATTCGACTCCGGCACGAAGGGCTCCAGACGGCCCTCCGCCCAGGCCCGGATATGGGCGAGCGACTCATCCCGCGAATCGTTATCGCAAACCACCACCGAGACGCCCGAGAGGTCGCCGCGGAGAACGGTCTCCAGGCACTCGATCGTATCCGCCCACGAGTTCGAGTTGACGATCACCACGCCGATCCTCTGAGTCCGGGAGCTCTCTCGTCGCTCTCGGACCCGCGCCGCGGAATGGGAGACCATCGTACTCGTATCGGATCGGGAAGGGAGGGTGAGACCGCCGGATTGGACGCCGGGCCGGCCGCCCGCGGCGGCGGAGAGATCGTCCCCGCAAATCTCCGCCGCCGCGGGGTGGAGCGCAAGGCCGAACCCCTTCCGGTAGAAGGAGCTGAGAATCCCGGCGACCGCCGACCTGCCGGGTCGGCCGGAGAGCGGCCCCGGTCTCCCCCTCACACGCGGAGGAGAAGTCCGATACTGCGGTCCACCATGGGAGGAAGGGTGCGGAGCTCCAGAAGCCGCAGACGCCGCAGAAGCGGCGAGCACTCCGGGATCTCCGCGTAGCGGCGCAGCAGCCTTCGGTCCTCTGGACTCAACCGGTTCCGGTGCGCGTCGAGCAGCGCCCCGGCCTGCCGCGCCGTGCGTCGCACCCCGTCGCGGACTCCGTGCAGAACCCCCCGGCGGGTGGATACCGCCTTCCGCAGCAGCGTCGCCGGGTGGGACTCCTGCTTGCGGGCGCCCGTTTGGTTCCGCGCGTGCTGACGATACAGCACTGTCGGCTCAGCCACGTGGACGATCCGGCCGAAGCAGCAGGCCACCAGGGCCACCCACCAGTCGTGCATGAATGCCTCCCGGGGCACCGGGCTCGCCAGCTCCCGGAGCGCCCGGTTCATCATCACCGTGCAGCCGGTCACCGAGTTCTGGATGAGCAGCCGGCGGAGGCTCGCTTTCTCCGGGCGCAGCGCCTGGTAGTGCCAGTAGGACGGGTCGATGATCCGGAGGTCCCGGTCCACCACGGAGAGGTCCGTGTGCACCAGCACCGGGAGGTCGCGGTCCACCGCTTCGGCCGCATGCATTGCCGCCAGGGTGGCCTCGATCTTGTGCGGCAGCCAGATGTCGTCCTGGTCGCAGAACATCGCGTAGGGAGCGTCGCTCTCCTCCGTGCGCTCCAGCAGCCAGGCGAACCCTCCCATGGCGCCAAGGCGCGCCCCGTCGCTCCGGAGAACTCGGATCCGCGGGTCGCGTTCGGCCTCCGCGCTCAGGATCCGGACGCTCGCGTCGGTAGACCCGTCGTCCCGCACCCACAGGCGCCAGTCCTCATGCGTCTGGGCCTGCAGGCTCCGCAGCTGCTCGCCCAGGAAGGGCTCTGCGTCATATACCGTCAGAAGGATGTCGATGGTCATCGGTCGGGAAGCTCACCCGCCTCCGGTGCCGGAAGGTCCGGCGCCGTCCTACTCCTCCGCGCCCACCACTACCTCCGGGGCGAGTCCCCCGCGCCGGGGGAAGCGATGTCTCGGCCGCTCCGCGTCGCGAGCCCAGAGGCCGCGGTCCTTCCGCAGCGACAGGCCCACCAGGCCGATCGCGACCATCGCCTCCGCCACCACCACGGCCGCGGCCATCCCCCGCGCGCCATACATGGGCGCGAGGAGCACCGCCAGCGCGACATTGAGCGCGGCCGCGCCGAACACGAGGGCGTAGAACGGGCGGTCGTAGCCCATCGGCAGCGCCCACTGGATTCCCAGCACCGTCCCCACCGCCACCACCGGCGGGAGGAGCGCGAGGAGGCGAAGCACCGGTACGGCGGCGCCGTACCCTTCGCCCAGCAGGATACCGACCCAGAAGGGGGCTCCGACGGCAAGGACCGCGCCGATCGCCGCGCCGAGCCCCCCCACCAGCAGCAGGCTCGTCCGAATCAGGCGCGCCGCCTCGCGCGGATCCCGTTGCGCGAGATGGCTCATGCGCGGGTAGAGCGCCTGCGACACGGGTTGGATCAGGCTGGTGGCGGCCCTCACGACGCGTTCGGCCCCGCCGAAGAATCCCACCGCCTGCGGCCCGGCCAGCAGCCCCAGGATGAAGGGGTTCGCCTGGTTGTACGCCCCCGCCGTGCTCCGGAAGAGGAAGAGGCCGGAGGCGGAGCGGATCATCTCCACCGCCGCGTGCCATCCGACCCGCACCCACCGAACCTCGCGGTACATCCAGAAGGTGGAAAGGCTCACCCACACCGCGCTCGTCAGCGCCTGCAGGGCCAGCACCCGCCACCCGTCCCCGGGCCCGCGGACCCAGACGAAGATTCCCGCCGCGGCGGCGCCCCGGGCGAGCACCTCCGCCATCGCCACGCCCCGCATCCGCTCCATCCCCTGGAAGTACCAGAGGACGCTGAACCCCTGCGCCACCGCGATGGAGAGGATCCAGAAGAGATAAGACGGGTTCTCTCGCAGGATCGGGACGGCGGCGTAGCCGATCCCGGCGGCGGCGAGCAGCGCCAGGAGGAGCAGCCCCTTGGCGCGCTGCACCCCCGCCACCACCTCCGCCACCCGCTCCCGGTCCCCGCGCACCCGCGCGATCATCCGCGTGGCCGAGAGATAGAAGCCGAACTCCAGGAGCAGCGCGAGCCAGGCAGCGAACGATTGGGCGAACACGACCAGCCCCCACCCCTCCGGCCGCAGCACCCGGGCGAGGTACGGGATGGTCACCAGCGGGAGGACCAGGCCCGACAGGTGCACGCCGTACAGCGCCATCGTATTCCGTACCAGCGTACTCTCCCGCGCCCTTCCCAGGAACGACCGGAGCTCCGGCCGCGTCATGGCGTATCCGCCGTCGGGCCGGACGGGGCGGAAGGAGCGGCGTCGCCGGGAGCGCTCATCGCGCGGCGACCGGATTCACGGGAGAGCCGGCGGCGAGGCGGAGGTCCGGTCGCGTCTCCGACCCTCTCCGCGTTCCCCGCATCGCCATCTCGCGCGCGATCGCCTCCGCCATTCGGCGCCGGAAGTGCTCGGCCGCGAAGCGCTCGGCGTTGCGGCGGCAGGCGCGCGGATCGAGAGGCGTCCTCTCGGCGCGCAGCATCGCCGCGGCGAGCGCGCTCACCGTCTGCTCCTCGAAGAGCACCCCCGTCGTCCCGTCGAGTACCGTCTCGAGGGCTCCACCCCGCCCGAAGGCGACTACCGGCCGTCCCGCCGCCTGCGCTTCCACCGGCGCGATCCCGAAGTCCTCGTGGCCGGGGAAGAGAAAGGCGCGGCAGCGGGCGTAGAGGGCGGCGACCTCCGGGTCCGTGAGCTTTCCGCGGAACTCGATGGCCGGCCCTGCCAGCCGGCGCAGCCGCGCCAGCTCGGGCCCGTCACCCACCACCACCAGCCGCCGACCCAGCCGATTGCACGCCTCCACGGCCAGATCCACCCGCTTGTAGCCGACCAGCCGCGACACCACGAGGTAGAAGTCGTCCGGGTCGCGCCCGTCCGGGGCGAAGCGGTCGACGTCCACCGGGGGATGGATCACCTCCGCCTCACGCCGATAATGACGCGCGATGCGGGCCGCCGTCTGCCGCGAGTTGGCGACGAAGTGGTCCACCCGGTCCGCCGCGAGCCGATCCCACACCCGGAGCCAGTGCGCGACGGGCGCGATCAGCGCCTTCGCGCGGTGCCCCCGGACGTACTCGTGATAGAGGTCCCAGAGGTAGCGGGTGGGAGTGTGGCAGAAGCAGAGATTGACGGTCTCCGCGCGGGTGAGGACTCCCTTGGCGCAGGCGCTGCTCGTCGTCAGGACGAGGTCGTACTCGTGGAGGTCGAACTGCTCGAAGGCGAGCGGCATCAGCGGCAGAAGCCACGCGTGCCGCCGGCGCGCCCCGGGGATGCGCTGCAGGAAGGAGGGGCGGATGTCCCAGCCCTGCATCTCCGCCGGGAGCCTGGAGGGGTCGTGGACGCTGGTGTAGACCGGTGCCTCGGGAAACATCCGGTGAAGCTCGATCAACACGCGCTCCGCCCCGCCGAAGGAGTTCAGCCAGTCCGTGGTGATCGCCACCCTCATTCAGTACGCCCCCTCCCCCCGCAGCACCACGGTGACCGTCCGAAGCAGGATCTTCACGTCGAGCAGCAGCGACCAGGAGTGGATGTAGCTGCGCTCCAGCTGTACAACCGTCTCGAAGTCGGTGATCAGGTTGCGTCCGTTCACCTGCCACGGCCCCGTGATTCCCGGCAGCACGGAGAGCCGCACATGGTGGTGCGGCTCGTAGCGGGCGACCTCCACGGGCACCGGCGGGCGCGGACCCACCAGCGACATCTGCCCCATCAGCACGTTGAAGATTTGCGGCAGCTCGTCGAGGCTGCTGCGGCGCAGGAACCGGCCGACCCGCGTGATCCGCGGGTCGTTCGGCAGCTTGAAGAGCCGCGAGTCGGCGTACGGGTTGAGGTGCGCCAGCCGCTCCTTCGCCTCGTCGGCGTCGAGCGACATGCTCCGGAACTTCCACATCGTGAAGCGGCGCCCTCCCAGCCCCACCCGCTCCTGCCGGAAGAAGACCGGACCCCGCGAATCGAGCCGGATCGCCAATCCGATCGCCGCCATCGCCGGCACGAGCAGGATCAGCAGCAGGATCGAGCCCACCAGGTCGAACGCGCGCTTCATGAAGAAGGTCGGGAGCTCGAAACGGGTAGGGTACAGGTGCAGCAGCGCGCATGAGCCCACCATCTGCGGCTCCGTGCGGTACTTCAGCGCCCCGAACATCGCCGGGAAGACGTAGAGCCCGATGCCGCGCTCGAAGCAGGTCTCCGCGATGCGGTAGATGGCGTGCGGCGAGAGCGGGGCCGCGACGATCACCTCCTGCACCACCTGCCGGTCGAGCACGCTCGGAAGCTCGGCCACCGTGCCGAGCGCCGCCGGGTCCGGCTGGTCATCCGGGGCCAGGTGCCCCACCAGGTACTGGTCGATGTTGCGGCCGTCGCGGAGCTGCTGGATCGCGCGCCCCACCTCGTCCAGGTTGCCGATCAGGATCGCGCGCCTCAGCCCGAAGCCGTGAAGGTACACCTGCCGCACCGCCTCGTCAGCGAGCTTCCGCCCGAGCACGAGAGCGGTGAAGGTGCTCGCCCCCAGCACCGCGAGGAAGCCGGCGGAGAGCGGGAGCCGCGGCGCGAAGACGGTGAGGCAGGAGAGGATCAGCATCGCCATCAGCACCGCCGAGGAGACGCGCCGCCAGTCGCGGCGCGCGTCCCCCGGCCGGTAGCAGCTCATGGCGTTCAGGCTGAGCAGGAAGACCGCCACCATGACCGGAGCGAACTCGCCGATGACCGTCGCGGGGCCGCCGGCGCTCGCCAGGAGCCCGAGCAGGCTCGCCAGCACGACGCCGTCGAGCGCGTGCAGCGCGAACACGCGCACGAACCGCCGGACCGTCGCCACGACCGCCCGGCGATGGACCCGCTCCCGCTGGAGCCGAACGTCGAGCATTGGCGGAGGATTCCGGCCGCCGTCCCGGGTGCCTGGCTCCCTGCCCGCCCGTCCGCCTCCGCCGGCGGCGGAGGTCCATCGCGCCTGCGCGATGGGCCGGCTCTCGAACCGTTTTCTCATTCGGATGCTTTCACTGACGAATGCCCCGCCGCCCGGTCCACTGCTCGCCTGCACAACGCACGCCATCGACCGCCGCTGTTTCCCGGAATTCCTCCCCCGGCCGCGGCCCTTCGCCGGCGAGGACCTTCCCGCCTCACCGCCCCCGGGATGCGGAACTCCCGCTCTCCATCGCCCGCGAGCCCGAGTCCGGTCCGGATGCGACTCGTCGAGAACGCCCGGTCGACCCGAGTTGCGACACCCTCCCGCGACCCGGCGGTGGCCGCACGGCGACGCCGGCCTTCCTCAGCGATCCTCCCGCCGGGCGAGCCGCGTGGCGTAATAGGTGACGATCCGGTCGGCGCCCGCGCGCTTGATGGAGGTGAGGACCTCGCGCATGGCGCGGTCCCCGTCGATCCACCCCCGCTCCGCCGCCGCCATCACCATCGAGTACTCGCCCGAGACGTGGTACGCGAACACGGGGTGGTCGAAAGCCTCCCGCAGCCGGTGGACGATATCCAGATAGGGGAGCGCCGGCTTCACCATCAGCATGTCCGCACCCTCGAGGATGTCCTGCCCGGCTTCGCGCAGCGCCTCGCGCGCGTTCCCCGGGTCCATCTGGTACGCCCGCCGGTCGCCGAAGGCCGGCGTGCTCTCCGCGGCCTCGCGGAAGGGTCCGTAGAAGCTGGAGGCGTACTTCACGGCGTACGAGAGGATCGGCGTCTGCTCGAAGCCCTCCGCGTCGAGCCCCGCGCGGATGGAACCGATCCGGCCGTCCATCATGTCCGAAGGGGCCACGATGTCGGCCCCGGCCGCGGCGTGCGACACCGCCATCCTCGCCAGCAGCGGGAGCGTCGAGTCGTTCGCCACCTCCTCTCCCTGCAGCACCCCGCAGTGCCCGTGCGAAGTGTACTCGCACAGGCAGACGTCGGTGATCACCAGCAGATCCGGGATCTCCCGCTTCAACGCGCGCACCGCCCGCTGGACGACGCCCTCGCCGGCGTATCCGGAGGAGCCCATCTCGTCCTTCTCGTCGGGGATGCCGAAGAGGAGCACGGCGGGGATGCCGAGGGCGGCGGCCTCCTCCGCGTCGCGCATCAGCTCGTCCACCGACGTCTGGTGCACGCCGGGCATCGATCTCACGGGATTGCGGACCCGCTCGCCCTCCACGACGAACAGCGGCAGGATCAGGTCGGCCGCGCGCACCTCCGTCTCGCGCGCCAGACCGCGCAGCGCGGCGGTGCGCCGCAGGCGGCGCGGCCGGTATTCCGGGAAGCCCGCCATCAGAAGAAAACCCTCGTCACGAGTGCCGCTCTCGCCTCCGACCACCCCTCCCCCGTCTCGCGAAAGGCCGCGAGGCTCACCTCCGCGCCGGGGCGGAAGCGCCAGGCACCTTCCGCTCCCACGCCAAAGCTATCGCCCTCTCGCCCCGGAACAAAGAGGTTGTCCCCGGATCGCTCCCGCCGGAAGGCGCGTCCCTCCGCCCGGAAGCGGGCATCCGGCAGGCTCCCGCGGACGAAGGCGAGCCACTCCGAGCCCTCCCCCCCCAGCGGGTGTCCGAGCGTCTCCTCCTCCAGCGCCCACGAGCCCGGGAAGTTCTTGTGCCGGTACCAGGGCGGGTTGCTGCAGCAGCGACGGTCGAAGTAGGCACGCTCGACGCCCCCGGCGACCTCGGGCACCCCGGGAAGCGCCGGCAGGAAGGCGCCGCAGAGGATGCCGGGTACTTTCGTCCAGGCCCCGGAGGTATCCTCCGTCCCCCACTCGCAGTAGAGCGACGCGGGGAGGAAGCGCTCCGTCGGCAGGTGGACGCGGGCCTCCACGGAGGCGATCTGGTCCTCGATCTCTCCGTACCGTCCGACGAGCGCCATCCACAGCCGCTCGAGCGTGACCTCCCGCTCCACGCCGGATCCGCCGATGAGGGCGGCCCGCTGCCCGGCGAGGGTGATCCGCGGATGGATCCGCCCCGACAGCCTCACTCCCGCGAGCGCCGGAGCGCCTGGATGCCGCTCCCCCGGCAGCAGGCCGACAAAGGTCTGGAAGGCCACCGGGCCCAGGTGCCGGAGGAAGCCGGGAAAGCGGAAGGGACGCGTCGTGACCAGCTCGGCGCGGTCGAGCGCGCCATTGCCGGAAAGGAGCACCCCGCCCCCCTCGGCGACGCCGTAGCCGACCGGCCCGCGCCCCACCACCAGGCTCCAGTTCCGCCACGCGAGGTCCGCCTCCCAGCGGAGCAGCTCCGCCCCCGCGGTGCCGAGCTCGGGCGTCACGGAAACCGCAAGCGGCCGGGCAACCCGCACCGCGATGTCACCGACCAGCCACGCCTCGTCCCGATCCGGCAGCGCCGCCGGCCCGCTCCGGTCCGGAGGGAACTCTCCCAGCCCGGGGCTCACCCGGCCGCGGGCGTGGAGGTATCCCGCCCCGGCGGCGCTTCCCAGGAGCCCCGCCGATGCAGGGTCGGCGCCCTCCGCCGACTCAGGGAACTCCTCGAGGAAGCGCTCGAACCAGCCCGCGGTGAGCCCCGCCAGGGGAGAGCCCCCGGCTCGCGCCTCCGCGGCCGCGGCGCGAAGCACCTCCCCCGCGGCCCTGCGGGGGATGGTCCGTTCGGCCGCGAGGTAGCCCGGGACCAGGCCCAGCGCCTCGATCCGCCAGACTGCCTCCACCGCCCAGTGATCGGGTGGCAGCAGGGGAGACGCCTGCCCGCCCGCCGCCGGCGGAGCGGCGAAGCGCGCCGCCAGCAGGAGTCCGAGCAGCAACGGCCGGGTCCCGAGGAAAACTCGCTTCACCGCGAGGGAGGGCTCGACTCGAAATGCGTCACGATGGCGGACACGAGACCCGGGATGGTGTAGGATTCGGCCTCCACGTGCACGGGCAGCCCCAGCTCGCGCGCCGTGCCGGCGGTGATGGGGCCGATGCAGGCGACCTGGGCCGGGCCGACCTCCGCCCCGACGAGGTCCACGAAGTTACGGACCGTGGAGCTGGCGGTGAAGGTGAGGAGATCCACTTCGCCGCGCCGCAATCCCTCCCGCAGGCGGCCGGCCCGGGCGCCGTCCGGCACGGTGCGGTAGGCGGAGACCTCCACGATCTCTGCCCCGCGCTCGCGCAGCGAGTCGGGAAGCGTCGAGCGGGCGACCTCCGCGCGCGGCAGGAGGATGCGAGCCCCCCCGAGCTCCCCCTCGGCCGCGAGCGCCTCCACCACCGCCTCCGCCACGAACTCCGCGGGCACCAGGTCCGCCTGCGCCCCCTCCAGCTCGATCGCCGCAGCCGTGGCCGGTCCGATCGCGCAGAGAGATATGCCCCCCAGCAGGCGCGTGTCCCCACCCGAGGCGCGCAGCGCCTTCCAGAATCTCTCCACGCCGTTGACGCTGGTGAAGACGATCCAGTCGAAGCCGTCCACCTGCCGCACCGCCCGCCGCAGCGGCTCGGGGTCTGCGGGATCGGTGATGCGGATCGTCGGGAAGGGGATCACCTCCGCCCCCAGATCCTCCATCGAGCGGACGAAGTCCGCCGCCTGCGCCCGTGCGCGGGTGATCACCACCCGCTTCCCGAACAGCGGGCGCGCCTCGAACCAGGCGAGGCGCTCCCGCAGCCGCACCACCTCTCCGATCACCGCGAGAGAAGGAGCCTCGACCGCCGCCTCCCGGGCGGCGGCGGCGATGGAGGCGAGGGTGCCGACCACCGTCCGCTGCCGGGGGTGCGTCCCCCACTCGACCACCGCCGCCGGCGTCTCCGGCGCGCGTCCTCCGGCCACCAGCCGCTCCGAGAGGGCGTCCAGCCGCTTCGTTCCCATGAAGATCACGAGCGTGTCCACCCCTTCGGCGAGGGCTTCCCAGCGCGCCACGCCCCCGGCCGACGGGCACTCCTCGCGGCCCGCGACGAAGGCGACGCTGGAGGCCGTGCCGCGGTGCGTGACGGGGATCCCCGCATACGCCGGCACGGCGATTCCGGCCGTGATCCCCGGCACCACCTCGAAGGGGACGCCGGCCTCGGCCAGGGCCAGCGCTTCGCGGCCGCCCCGTCCGAACACGAACGGGTCTCCGGCCGTCAGGCGCACCACGCGCCGGTATCGGAAGGTGAGCTCGGCGAGGCGCCTCGCGACCTCCGCCGGCGGTGGCCATTCTCCCTCGGTCGTCCCCTCCAGGAAGTGAGTCTCCGCCGAAGGGGCGTGCCGCTCGAGGATGGCGGGGTTGGAGAGGGCGTCGTATACGACCGCGTCGGCGGAGGCGAGCAGCTCCGCGGCGCGCACGGTGAGCATGCCCGGGTCCCCGGGGCCAGCCCCGACCAGGAAGACTGTTCCGGCGGATCCGCCGCCCGCGCGCTCGTCAGCCATGCCCTTCCGCCTCCAGGAGATCGCTCAGCGTCTGCCGTAGCTCGATGCGGGGCGCCCAGCCCAGCGCGCGCAGCCGCGAGGAATCGCCCACCAGCAGCGGGATGTCCACCGGCCGGAAGCGCTCCGGGTCCACCTCCACGCGCGCTCCGGTCCCGGAGAGCTCCACCAGCGTCTCCACCACCTCCCGCAGCGAGCGCGCCTCGCCCGAGCAGACGTTGTAGACCGCCCCGCTCCGCCCCTCTTCGAGGAGGCGGCGATAGGCGCGGACGACGTCCCTCACGTCGAGGAAGTCACGCCGCGCCTGAAGGTTCCCCACCCGAAGCACCCGCACGCCCGAGCCGGCGCGCATCGCCGCCAGCTGGCGGGCCATGCTGGGAAGGGCGAAGCGGGTCTCCTGCCCCGGCCCGGTGTGGTTGAAGCTGCGGGCCACCACCACCGGCAATCCGGTCGCCGCCGCCTGCAGCCCCACCATCTCGGCCGCCGCCTTGGAGGCCCCGTACGGCGTGATCGGCGCGAGGGGATCGGTTTCCGGGATCGGCTGCCCGCCTTCGGGAACCCGGCCGTAGACCTCCGCCGAGCTGACCACCAGCACCCGGGGCGGCTCGCCCCTCCGCCTCCGGATCGCCTCGAGCAGGCGGAGCGTGCCCGTCGCGTTGACCTCCCACGTCGCCAGGGGATCGGCGAAGGAGGCCGCCACCGACGCCTGTCCCGCGAGGTGGTAGACCCGCTCCGGCGCGCACCCCTCCAGCGCGGCCGCCACCGAGTCCGGCACCGTCACGTCCAGGGGCACCCAGCGAACCCGCGCGCGCTCCTCCAACGAGAGGATCCCCGTCTCCGGCTCCGACCCCGTGAAGGTTCCAGCCGTGATCTGTGCCCCGCCCTCGTCCAGGAGGAGGTGGACGAGGTACTGCCCGGAGAACCCGCTTCCCCCGGTGACCAAGGTCCTCACGGCTCAGCCCACGCGGAGGGAATCGAGTTGCTGGGAGAGGCGGATGCGCTCCATGTCGGCGTCCACCATCATGCGGATCAGATCCCGGAAGCCCACCTCCGGCTCCCACCCCAGCTCGGCCTTCGCCCGCGCGGGGTCGCTGATCAGAAGATCCACCTCCGCCGGACGCATGAAGCGCGGGTCCTGCACCACGAAGTCGCGCCAGTCGAGGTCGAGATAGGAAAAAGCCGACTCCACCAGGTCCTGCACGGAATAGGTTGCTCCGGTTCCGATGACGAAGTCCTCCGGCTGGTCCCGCTGGAGCATCAGCCACATGGCGCGCACGTAGTCGCCGGCGAACCCCCAGTCCCGACGCGCGTCGAGGTTGCCGAGGCGAAGCTCTTTCGCCGTCCCCAGCTTGATACGCGCCGCGGCGTCGGTGACCTTGCGCGTCACGAACTCGAGGCCGCGCCGCGGGCTCTCGTGGTTGAAGAGGATCCCGCTCACGGCGAAGAGGTCGTAGCTCTCCCGGTAGTTCACGGTCGCCCAATGCCCGTAGACCTTCGCCACCCCGTAGGGCGAGCGAGGATAGAAGGGGGTGCTCTCGCGCTGCGGAACCTCCTGGACCTTGCCGAACATCTCGCTCGACGAAGCCTGGTAGAAGCGGACGCCGGGATCCACCATCCTCACCGCTTCGAGGATGCGCGTCACTCCCAGGGCCGTCACGTCGCCGGTGAGGATGGGCTGCGTCCAGGAGGTCTGCACGAAGGACTGCGCGGCCAGGTTGTAGATCTCGTCGGGCCGGGCGGCTTGGAGGGCGGTGAGCAGGGAGTTCTGGTCGGTGAGGTCTCCGGAGAGGAGCTCGACGCGGTCCTGGATGTGGGCGATGCGCTCGAAGTTCACCGTCGAGCTGCGCCGGACGAGCCCGAAGACGCGGTATCCGCGGTCGAGGAGGAATTCGGCGAGGTAGCTGCCGTCCTGACCGGTGATGCCCGTGATCAGCGCCGTTTTCATCCGGGTGGTCCCCGCGGGTGAAGGCGGCCCCGCGAACGGGCGCCGCCGGAGATGGAGGGTGGAACCCGCCGCGGCGGCGGCGAGCCGGACACCGGAAGGAAGCTACTCGGCCTCTCCGGACGTGTCAACGCGGCCTCCTGCCGTCAGCTTGACGGATCGCGAATCCCGCCCTAGCTTGGAAGGCTGTCCCGGCAATGCATCACCACCCGAGGAGAAGATCATGGCCGCTATTTGCGCCGTGTGCGGGAAGGGACCCCGTAGCGGAAACAACGTCAGCCACGCGAACAACAGGACGAAGCGGCGCTGGCTTCCCAATCTGCAGCCCGCCCGGATCGTGACCGAGAACGGCACCCGCAAGCGTGTCCGCGTCTGCACGGACTGCCTCTCGGCCGGCAAGGTTCGCAAAGCCGGCAAGGCTCGCTGAAGCGGGGCCGAACCCGCTCGACCTTCAGAGCGCCGGAGCACGACAGAGAGCGGCCGTCCACTCGGGGTGGACGGCCGCTCTCTGTCGTGACGGACGGGATCGCGGGCGCCAGCCGCGCGCCGCCCCCGTCTCCGCGACCCTTACTGGCCGGCCGGGGCCGCCGGGGTGGCGGTCGCCTGCTCCGCGACGAGGGCGTGGGTGGCGAAAGACGCCTCATCGCGCTGCGCCTCGCCGATCGCGCCGGACTGCACCCACTCGGCGAGCGCGGCCTCGTCCACCGTTCGGACGGTGCCGACGATGGTGTAGGACTGGCCCGCGGAGACCGTCCCGGCGGACTGCAAACTTGGTCCGAACACCACCAGGAAGGGATTCTGCCCGGGAACGTCGCCCCAGAAGGCGTGCGGTCCGACCGTCGCGGCCACCGGGACGCCCTCCACCTGGAGCGTGCGTCCGGCGTAGCTGTCCGGGGCCAGCGCGATCGCGGGGAGCCCCACCACCTCTCCGGCGGGGGCGGCGGCGACCGCCGAATCGCCCTCCACCACCGCGGCCGTATCCATGTCATCCGACTGCGCGTACAGCCAGAACATGAGCCCGGCCACGGAAGCGACGGCGAGGAGAGCCCAGAGCCAGGTCATCCCGCCGGAGGACTTCCGCTCAACACTGATGTCGGCCATGCGAGGTCTTCCCTTGGAAGGGGTGGAGAAGTAGGTCCTACGCGCGTTCGACGAGTTCGATCAGCGCCATCTCGGCGCCGTCGCCCTGCCTATGGCCGAGCTTCAGGATCCGGGTGTAGCCTCCTGGACGCTCGGCGAAGCGCGGCCCGATGTCCGCGAAGAGGTTGTGCAGCACCTCATGGTCGCCGATCTTGCGCGCGGCGAGGCGGCGGGCGTGAAGATCCCCCCGCTTGGCGAGGGTGATCAGCCGCTCCGCGAAAGGCCGGAGTTCCTTGGCCTTGGCGGTGGTGGTGTTGATGCGGCCGTGGCGGAAGAGGCTGGTCGCGAGGTTCCGAAGAAGCGCCTCGCGGTGGCTCGCCGTCCGGCTCAGCTGCCGGCCCTTGTTACGATGTCGCATGGCTGATACGCTGTGCTGAAGATCCGGTCAGGAGGGTTCCTGCTCGTCGGAGTCGCCCGCCAGGGGGTTCTCCCCCTCGGAATCCTCGCCGCTCCACCAGAGCGATCCGCTCTCCCCCTCCTCGAGGCGCACGCCGAAGCGCAGCCCCTGTGAGGCGAGGAAATCGTTGATCTCCTGGAGCGACTTTTTCCCGAAGTTGTCGATGCTGAGCATCTGGTCCTCGGTGCGCTGCACCAGATCGCGCACTGTCTGGATGTTCTCCTTCTGCAAGCTGTTCCGGCTCCGCACGCTCAGCTCCGCCAGGTCCTCGATCGGACGGTTGAGGATATCGACCACCCGCGAGGGTACGAGGCTCCCGCCCTGGAAGGGGGCCCGCTGGGATCCCGCCTCCCCTCCGTTCCCCCACGTCCGGTCCTCCATCCACTCCGGCCGTCCTCCCGCGAGGAAGCTGAAGTGCTCGATCGCCAGCCGGGCGGCGTACTGCACCGCCTCACGCACCTCCACCGCGCCGTTCGTCTCGACCTCGAGGACGAGGCGGTCGAAGTCGGTCCGCTGCCCCACGCGGGTCTCCTCCACCGCGAAGTTGGCGCGCCGGACAGGGTTGTAGATCGCGTCTACGCGGACCAGGTCGGCGGGCATTCCCCGCGGGATCGGATGCTGTTCCGCGAGCACGAAGCCGCGCCCCTTGTTCACGTACAGCTCCATGCGGAGATCCCGCTCCTCCGACAGCTCCAGGATGTGGTGCTCCGGATTGACCACCGTCACCGACGGATGCTCCCGAACGTCGCGGGCCGTGACCGAGCCCGCCCTGTCGGTGCGCAGCTCCAGCACCGCCTCGTCCACGTCGTCGTCCATCTTGAGGACGAGGGCCTTCAGGTTTCGGATCACCTCGTGCACGTCCTCGGCGACTCCCGGGATCGTCTGGTGCTCGTGCAGCACGCCGTCGGTGCGGAAGGCCCACACCGCGGTACCACGGAGGCCGGACAGCAGGATCCGCCGCATCGTGTTGCCGAGCGTATGCCCGAAACCCCGCTCCAGCGGACGCAGGACGACCTGTCCGGTCGCCGGCTGCTCCGGCAGGTTCGGCATCTGGAGGCCGGCAAGGTCGAGTTCCACCATGTTCCTCCGAGTAATAGGGAACAGGTGACAGGGAACAGGTGACAGGACTCGCGCCACTCGGAGCTGGCTTGTTCCCTGTTCCCCCGTTCCCCGTTCCCTGTGCGTTACTTGCTGTAGAGCTCGACGACGAGCTGCTCCTGCACCGCGAGCGGGATGTCCGCTCGGGAGGGGCGCTCGACCATCCGGCCGGTGCGGGACCCCTCGTCCACCGCGAGCCAGTTGACGCGCGAAGGCTTGGTTTTCGACTCGAGGGCCACCTGCACGGGAAGGATGTCCTTGCTCTTCGGGCTCAGGCGGACCTCGTCGCCCGGCGCGACCTGGAAGCTCGGGACGTCCACCCGCCGTCCGTTCACCTGGATGTGGCGGTGCCGGACCAGCTGACGCGCCTCCTTGCGCGACGAGGCGAATCCCATCCGGTAGACGATGTTGTCGAGGCGGCTCTCGAGGGCCACCAGGAGGTTCTCGCCCGTGATCCCCGGCTGGTGGGCCGCCTTCTCGAACAGGTTGCGGAAAGGCCGCTCGGCGACACCGTAGATCCGCTTCACTTTCTGCTTCTCGCGCAGCTGGTGCGCGTACTCGGACTGCTTCCGCCGGCGCGCCGTCGACTGGCCGTGCTGGCCGGGCGCGTAGGCGCGCCGTTCGATGGGGCACTTGTCGGTGAAGCACTTCGTTCCCTTCAGGAACAACTTCTGCCCCTCGCGGCGGCAGAGCTTGCAGACCGGACCGGTATAGCGGGCCATGAACCGTTCTCTTCAGAGGTTTCTTTCGCGGCTTCGTCCCCCCGACGGTCGCGGAGGTTTACGCCCGGCTAGGGAAGAGGGAACGGGGGACAGGGTGGCGGACCTGTTCCCCGTTCCCTGTCGCCTGTCCCCTCTACGTCAGACCCGCCGCTTCTTGGGCGGTCGGCAGCCGTTGTGCGGGATCGGGGTCACGTCGCGGATCGAGCGGATCGTCAGCCCGGAGGCGGCGAGCGCTTGGATCGCCGACTCGCGGCCGGAGCCCGGCCCCGCGACCCGAACGTGCACGCGGCGCATCCCCATCTGCATGGCTTCCCTGCCCGCCTGCTCGGCGGCCACGGTCGCGGCGAAGGGGGTGGACTTCTTCGAGCCCTTGAACCCCGCCTTGCCGGCGCTCCCCCACACCACCGCGTTCCCCGCCATGTCCGTGATGGTGACGATCGTGTTGTTGAAGGTCGCCCGGACGAAGGCGATCCCCTCGGCCTCCACGTGACGCCGGGCTTTCGGCCGGCCTGCTTGCTTGGGCTTTGCCATTGAATTCCTTTACTTCTTCCCGGGCTTCTTCTTGCCCGCGATCGCCCGCCGCGGCCCCTTCTTGGTCCGGGCGTTGGTGTGCGTCCGCTGCCCGCGCACGGGCAGGCCTCGTCGGTGACGGAGCCCGCGATAGCAGCCGATATCCATCAGCCGCTTGATGTTGCGCGCGATCTCCGCGCGCAGCACGCCCTCCACCCGGAACTGGCCGTCGATCACCCGCCGCAGGCGATTCACCTCCTCGTCGCTGAGCTGGTGCACCCGCATCTCGGGGCTCACCCCGGCCTGCTCCAGGATCTTCTGGGCCGAAGGGCGCCCGATCCCGTAGATGTAAGTCAGTCCGATCTCCACCCGCTTCTCCCGCGGCAGATCGACACCCGCAATGCGAGCCATGGTCACTCCCTCGGTGTTGAGCTTAGCCCTGACGCTGCTTGTGGCGGGGATTCTTCTTGCAGATGATGCGAACCACTCCCCGCCGCCGGATCACCTTGCAGTGCTCGCAGATCGGCTTCACGCTCGCGCGTACCTTCATATTCGCCTCACTTCCGTCTGAGGAATAGCTATGCAATATATCCCCGCACCCCGTCTTCCGCAATCCCGGCGTGGGCGGCCCTTGCCTCCGAAGACCAGGGTCACCGCGTCAGCACCCGCGGCCCCGCGGCCGTTACCGCCACGGTGTGCTCGAAGTGCGCGGAGGGCTGCCGGTCCGCCGTCACCACCGTCCACCGGTCGGGAAGCGTCCGCACGTTCGCCGTGCCGAGGTTCAGCATCGGCTCGATCGCGATCACCAGACCCTCCTCCAGCCGCATCCCTTTCCCCTTGCGGCCGTAGTTGGGCACCTGAGGCTCCTCGTGCGGCTCGCGCCCGATCCCGTGGCCCACCAGGTCACGTACGATCCCGTACCCGGACGCCTCCGCCACCGCCTGCACCGCGGCGCCCACATCACCCAGCCGGCCGCCCTCCACCGCCGCCGCGATCCCCGCGTCCAGCGCCCGACGCGTCACCTCCAGCAGCGTCCGGACCTCCGGCGCCACCTCCCCGACCGGGCAGGTGATCGCGGCGTCCGCGTAGAACCCCTCCAGCTTCACGCCGCAGTCCACGCTGACGACGTCGCCTTCCACCAGCCGGCGGCGGTCGGAGGGGATGCCGTGCACGACCTCCTGGTTGATGCTCGTGCAGAGGGTCGCCGGGAAGCCGTACAACCCTTTGAAAGCCGGCAGGGCGCCGTCGTGGTCGCGGATGAAGCTCTCCGCGAAGCGGTCCAGCTCGCGCGTGCTCCGCCCGGGAGCGATTTCGTCGGGCAGGATCCGGTACAGCTCCGCCAGGACGGCGCCCGCTCGGCCGATCGCCTCGATCTGCTCCGGCGTCTTCAGCGAGATCAACGGCCCACGCGCTCCAGGATTTCCTCCTGCACCTGCTCGATCGGCCGGTCGCCCTCCACCCGGTGCACGGGGACGCCCGCGTCGGCGTAGAACTTCACCAGCGGCGCGGTGCTCGCCGCGTAGACGTCGAGGCGGTGGCGGATCGTCTCCTCCCGATCGTCGACCCGCTGCACACAGCGCGGCGCGATCTCCGTCGGGGGAGGGTTGTGGCGGACGTGGTACACCTCACCGGTGAGCGGGTCGGTGCGCCGCCCGCCCATCCGCTCGACGATGGCCTCCGCCGGAACCTCCAGCGCCACCACCGCATCCACCCGCTCTCCGCGCTCGGCCAGGATCGAGCCGAGGCTCTCCGCCTGCGCCGCGTTGCGCGGGAAGCCGTCGAAGATGGCACCCCGCCGGGCCGCCTCGGAGGCGACCGCCTCGCGCACGAGCCCGAGGATCACCTCATCGGGGACCAGCTCCCCCGCGTCCATGTATCGTTTGGCCTCGAGCCCCAGCTCGGTCCCCTCCCGCACGGCCTCCCGGAGGATGTCTCCGGTCGCGATCTTCGGGATCCCGAGTCGGTCCGCGAGAAGGCTTCCCTGGGTTCCCTTGCCGGCGCCCGGGGCACCGAGAAGAATCACATACATAGAGTAGTCGTCAGTCGCCAGTCGTCGGTCGTCGACTCCCGGTGCCCGGTGCCGAAAGCCCGGCGACGGACGACTGAAGACCGACGACCGAGGACCTCTGTCACATGTAGCGCTGCCGTCCGCGGAACTTCACCCGTCCGCGCTTCATGAAGCCGTCGTAGTGGCGCAGGAGGAGGTGCTGCTGCATCTGCTGCACCGTGTCCAGCCCCACACCCACCACGATCAGCAGCCCCGTCCCACCGAGGAGCCCTCCGAGGAAGGGAACGCCGACGGAGTCGAGCAGGATCTGCGGGACGATCGCGACGGCCGCCAGGAAGAGCGCGCCCGGGAAGGAGATCCGGGTGAGCACGCGGTCGATGTACTCGGCGGTGCGCGCCCCCGGCTTCACCCCCGGCACGAAAGCTCCCTGCTTCTTCAGGTTCTCCGCCAGGTCCACCGGGTTGAAGATGATGGCCGTGTAGAAGTACGTGAAGAAGATGGTCAGCAGCCCGAAGCTGATGTAGTACGCCCAGGTGCCGTACTGGAACCAGCCGGCCGCCTGCTGCAGCCACGGCGTCTGCGCGAAGCTCGCGAAGGTCCCCGGTATGACGATGATCGACTGCGCGAAGATGATCGGCATCACCCCCGCCGAGATCAGCCGGAGCGGGACGAACGACTTCTGCCCCTCCCGGATCCGTCCGCGCCCCATCACTTTGCGGGGGATCTGCACCGGGATCTTGCGGGCGGCCATGGTAACCGCGATCGTCGCGGCGATCACGCCCACGGAGACCGCGAACAGGACCACCAGCGCTACCACCGAGACCTCGCCCACCCGCACCAGCTCGATGGTCTGCCCGATCGCGCCGGGCATCGCCTCGATGATGGAGAAGAAGATGAGCAAGCTCATCCCGTTGCCGATCCCGCGGTCGGTGATCTGCTCGCCCAGCCACATCACGAAGACCGCGCCCGTGGTGAGGGTGAGGATCATGATGAGCTTGAAGCCCATCCCCGGGTTGACCACCGCGCCCGGCACGCCCTCGAGGAAGACCGAGTAGCCGTACGCCTGGATGGCCGAGAGGCCGACCGTCGCGTAACGCGTGTACTGCGTGAGCTTCTTCCGTCCCTCCTCGCCCTCCTTCTGGAGGCGCTCGATGGACGGGAAGACGGCGGCCAGGAGCTGGAACATGATGCTGGCCGAGATATACGGCATGATTCCCAGGGCGAACACCGTAGCCCGCGAGAGCCCGCCCCCGACGAACATGTCGTAGATCCCGAAGACCGTTCCCTGCAGCTGGCCCGCGAAAGCGCGGAGCGCCTCCACGTCGATCCCCGGGGCGACCACGTGGGCCCCCAGCCGGTAGATCAACAGGATGAAGAGCGTGAAGAGGATCTTGCTCTTCAGCTCCGGGATCCGGAAAAGCGTGGCTACGGGGTTCGACATGGTCAGAGCTCCTGGGCGCTTCCGCCGGCGCCCTCGATCTTCTCCCGCGCCGACTTGCTGAACGCGTGCGCCGACACCTTCACGCCGCGGGAGAGATTGCCGGTGCCGAGCACCTTGACCGGCCGACGCGGATGCCCGATCAGACCACGCTCGTGCAGCACTTCGAGCGTGATGTCCTGCTCTTCCAGCTGCTGCAGCTGGAAGAGGTTCACGACCTGGTACTCGACACGGTTGGGGTTGTTGAAGCCGCGCTTCGGCAGCCGCCGCTGCAGCGGCATCTGCCCGCCCTCGTGGTGGGGCTTGCCGCCGCCGGGGCCGCCGCCGCCCGCGCGCGCCTTGTGCCCCTTATGCCCCTTGCCGGCCGTCTTGCCCTGACCCGAGCCCGGTCCGCGCCCGAGCCGCTTGGTGTCGCGGTGCGATCCCTTGGGGCGGGGGAGATTGTGAAGCCCGTCCATTTATTCCTGCCCTTCCAGCTCCGACACCGCGACCAGGTGCCGGACCTTGAAAATCATGCCGCGGATCGCGGGGTTGTCCTTTTGCGTGACCGAGCGCTGGTGCCTCAGTCCGAGCGCCTGGATCGTGGCCCGCTGGTCGTGCGGCGCCCCGATCTCGCTCTTCACCTGGGTGATCTTCAGCATCTTATCCATTTCCGTCTCCCAGGGCCTCCACCGGGATGCCCCGCTCCTTCGCCAGCTGCTCGCGCGTGGTCATGCTCGTCAGGGCGTCCATGGTGGCGAGCACCATGTTGAAGGGGTTGTTCGACCCGAGGCTCTTCGTGAGGATGTCCGTCACGCCGGCGCACTCGAGCACCGCGCGCACCGGGCCGCCCGCGATGACGCCTGTACCGGGGGCGGCGGGACGGACCAGCACCCGGCCGGCGCCCGCGTGCCCGATGATCTCGTGCGGCACAGTCCCCTTGCGGACCGGCACCGAAACCATGGCGCGGCGCGCCGCCTCCAGCCCCTTCCGGACGGCCTCGGAAACCTCGTTGGCCTTCCCCATCCCGACGCCGACCTTCCCCTGCTGGTCGCCGACGGCCACCAGGGCCGAGAAGGAGAAGCGCCGGCCGCCCTTGACCACTTTGGCCACGCGGTTGATGTGGATCACGTTCTCCTTGAACTCCGACTCGCGCCGGTCGCCGCGGCCGCCGCGGTTGTCGCGGCCGCCACGGTTGTCCCGCCCGCCGCCGCGGCTGTCGCGTCCACCTCCGCGGTTGTCCTGGCGGCCCACGCCTCCGCCTCGATTCGGTTGTGCCACGATACCTCCCTTTAGAACTCGAGGCCGCCCTCGCGGGCGCCTTCGGCGAAGGCCTTGACGCGGCCATGATAGAGATAGCCGCCGCGGTCGAACACCACCGCGGTCACCCCCTGCTCCCGCGCCTTCCTGGCCAGCTTCTTCCCGGCCAGGCGACCCTGCTCGGACTTCGAGAGGTCCGCGCCCTCCCCCTTGACGTCGGCCGACATGGTCGAGATCCCCAACAGCGTGATTCCGCGGGTGTCGTCGACGATCTGGGCCTCGATGTTGTTGAGCGAGCGGAAGACGACCAGCCGCGGCCGCTCCGCCGTTCCGGAAACCTTCCTCCGCACGCGCAGGTGGCGGCGCTGGCGCCGCTGCCTGCGCTCCTGAGCATTGGACTTGCGCATCGATTCGATCCTGATGAGTGACTGATACGATGACCCGCGGGCTCGCGGGAGCCCCCTCGGCGGCCTTGCGGCCCCCGGCCTCCCCTACTTGCCGCCCGCCTTGCCGGCCTTGCGGCGGATCACCTCGCCTTGGTACTTCACGCCCTTGCCCTTGTAAGGCTCCGGCGGCCGGAGCGACCGAATCTCAGCCGCGACCTGACCTACGACCTCCTTGTTCGCGCCCTCGACCTCGATGAGGGTCGGCGAGACGGCGCGCAGGGAGATCCCCTCGGGCGCCGGATAGTCGATGGCGTGCGAGTAGCCGAGGTTCAGCGTGAGCCCGAACGGCTTGTTCTCCGCGCGATAGCCCACCCCGACGATCTCCAGCGTCTTCTTGAACCCGGTGGTCACGCCCTCGATCATGTTCGCGACCAGCGTACGAGTCAGGCCGTGGAGCGCCCGGTGCTGCCCGCTCTCGCTGGGCCGTTCGACGAGGATCTGGCTGTCCTCGCGGCGGACGATCATGTCGCGGTGCAGCTCGCGCTCGAGCTGCCCCCTCGCGCCCTTGACGCGCACCGTGCTGCCGTCGATCGCGACGTCGACCCCGGCGGGGACGACGATCGGCTTCCTTCCGATTCGTGACATCTGGCTCCTCCCTTGTCTCGCTTACCAGACGATGGCGAGGAGCTCGCCACCCACCTTGTTCTCCTTCGCCGCCCGGTCCGTCATCACCCCTTTCGAGGTGGACAGGATGGCCATGCCCAGCCCGTTGCGCACCCGCGGAATCTCGCCGACCCCGACGTACTTGCGCAGGCCCGGCCTGGAAACGCGCTTGAGCTCGCGGATGATGGGCCGGTCCTGATAGTACTTCAGGTACAGGCGCAGAACCCCGTGCTTGCCGTCGTCCAGGACCTTGAAGTCATGGATGTAATGGTTTTCCTTCAGAAGCCGGGCGATCTCCGTCTTCAGCTTCGAGATCGGCATGTCCACCCGCCGATGCCGCGCCTGTCCCGCGTTGCGCAGCCGGGTCAACATGTCCGCGATCGGATCCGTCACCATACGGTATTCTCCTAGAGTATCCGGCGCGCGCCGGACTAGTAGGAAGCGGAGGGATGTCTTCGGTCGTCCGTCATCGCTCTTCGGTCAAACCCGCGTTGCGGACGAGGATGCGGGGACCGACGACGGAAGACCGACGACCGTCTACCAGCTCGCCTTCCGGACGCCCGGGATCTCGCCGCGGAGGGCCATCTCCCGGAAGCAGATCCGGCAGAGGCCGAACTTGCGGTAGAACGCCCGTGGGCGGCCGCAGCGCTGACACCGGTTGCGGTGCCGGACCTTGAACTTCGGCTCCCGCTTCATCCGCTCGATCAGAGCCTTGCGTGCCATCGTGTTTTCCTGTTCGGAGTGAGAAGATCGCTCGGCAGATCAGGCGGCGTGGACCTGCACCGGCGTTTCGCCGCGGAAGGGCATGCCCAGCTCCCGCAGCAGCGCCATCCCCTCGTCGTCGCGCTCGGCGGTGGTGACGAAGGTGATGTCCATGCCGTGGATCTTCTGCACCTTATCGTAATCGATCTCGGGGAAGATCAGCTGCTCCTTGACGCCCAGCGTGTAGTTGCCGCGCCCGTCGAACGATTTCGTCGGCAGGCCCCGGAAGTCGCGGATGCGCGGCACGGAGACGTTGATGAAGCGGTCCAGGAACTCCCACATGCGCGACTGCCGCAGCGTCACCGACACACCCACGGGCATCCCCTCGCGCAGGCCGAAGTTCGAGATCGCCTTCTTCGCGCGCCTCACCACCGCCTTCTGTCCGGTGATCAGCCCCAGCTCCTGTACGACCGAATCCAGCAGCTTGGCGTTCTTGGCCGCCTCGCCGATGCCGACGTTCAGCACGATCTTCTCCAGATTCGGCACCTGCATGGGGGAGGTGTATCCGAACTCTTTCTGGAGACGCGCCCGGACCTGGTCCGCGTAGTACCGCCGCAGACGCGGCACGTTCCTCTCACGCCCCTGGCCCGTCCCGTCGCTCGCCTGCGGCTCAGCGGCCTTCCCCTTCTCGTTCGCCATGATGTTCTCCATTCGCTCCGTATCCCGCCGTGCACCCGTGCCGGCGGGGCGGTCACGTAAGATGATTCCTCACGCCTTGACGATCACCCGCCCGGACTTCGCGGCGACCCGCTCCTTCGCCCCCTCCGGGCTCTGCTGCGAGCGCACGCGGGTGGGCTCGTTCGTCGCCGGATCGAGGAGCATCACGTTCGAGGCATGGATCGGCGCCTCGAAGCTGATGATCCCGCCCTCCGGGTCGACCGCGGAGGGCTTGCGGTGGCGCTTGCGGAGATTGATTCCCTCGATCACGACCCGGTTCTTCTCGCGATCCATGCGCAGGATCCGGCCCTCCTTGCCGCGCTCGTTGCCGCGCATCACGCGCACCAGGTCACCCTTGCGAAGGTAGCTCTTGGCCATCACAGCACCTCCGGCGCCAGCGAGACGATCTTCATGAAGCGCTTCTCGCGCAGCTCGCGGCCCACCGGTCCGAAGATACGCGTGGCGCGGGGCTCGCCCGCGTCGTTGATGATGACCGCCGCGTTCTCGTCGAAGCGGATGTAGGAGCCGTCCCGGCGTCGGATCTCCTTGGTGGTGCGGACCACCACCGCCTTCGCGACCTCACCCTTCTTGACGGTGCCGTCGGGAAGGGCGTCCTTGACCGCGACCACGACGATGTCGCCGATACGCGCGTAGCGCCGCTTGCTCCCGCCCAGAACGCGGATCACCAGCGCGCGCTTCGCGCCGCTGTTGTCGGCGATCTTGACGACCGATTCTTGCTGGATCATGGCAGTGGGTCTTCCGCTCTCGGCTTCCGGCTGTCGACCGGCAGCTTCGGTAGTTGTCTCTCCCCGCTCGGGGAGGCCCCCGCGGACGGGGTCCGCGGGAAGTGGGGCGTCTCGTCGGGCTGACCGCCGACAGCCGGCAGCCGACCGCCCCGTCTACTTGGCGCGATCGATCGCCTCGAGGACACGCCAGCGCTTCAGCTTGCTGAGCGGGCGGGTCTCCTCGATCCGGACCGTATCGCCGACGTGGTAGTCGTTGTTCTCGTCGTGCGCGTGGTACTTCTTGGTGCGCGTCACCTGTTTGCCGTAGAGCGGGTGGGCGTAGCGACGCTCGACCTCCACGACCACGGTCTTCTGCATCTTGTCGGAAACCACCGTACCCACCCGGGTCTTACGGCGGCCAGGCTGATCTTGCACTTTCGTCATTCCTTGGCAGGGGGGATGCTCAGCGGCTCGAGCCCTCGCCGGCGGGACGACGCTCGCGCAGCACGGTCTTGAGCCGGGCGACGTCGCGCCTGAGGGTGCGAAGCAGCATCGGATTCTCCAGCTCCATGGTGGCGGAGCGGAAGCGGAGGCGGAACAGCTCCTCCTCGAGCTGCTCGACGCGGGCGACGAGCTCGTCGCTCGTCAGATCGCGGAGATCCGCGGCCTTCATCCTTCACCTCCCTGGGCACGCTGCCGCACGACGAAGCGGCACTTCACCGGCAGCTTGGCGGCGGCCAGCTCCATCGCGCGCTTCGCGACGCTCTCCGGCACGCCCTCCAGCTCGAACATCATCCGTCCGGCGCGGACGACCGCGACCCATCCTTCCGGGTTCCCCTTTCCCTTCCCCATCCGGACCTCCAGCGGCTTCTTCGTCACCGGCTTGTCGGGGAAGATCCGGATCCAGACCTTCCCGCCACGCTTGATGTGGCGGGTCATGGCGATACGCGCGGCCTCGATGGAGCGGTTGGAGATCCACCCGGACTCCAGAGCCTGCAGGCCGTACTCGCCGAAGGAGACGTCCACGCCGCGCGTCGCCTGGCCGCGGACCCGCCCCTTCATCTGCTTCCTGTATTTTACTCGCTTGGGAGCCAGCATTTCTCCATTCCTCCTAAGCGGTGTCGCTCGAATAGGTCCGCCCCCGGCGGTCTTCGACGACCTCGCCCTTGAACACCCAGATCTTCACCCCGATGGTCCCGAACGTGGTTCGGGCGGTCGACTGGGCGTAGTCGATGTCGGCCCGCAGCGTGTGCAGCGGAATGCGGCCTTCCTTGTACCCCTCGGTGCGGGCGATCTCGGCGCCGTTGAGGCGGCCGGCCACCTGGACCTTGATCCCCTCGGCCCCGGCGCGCATCGCGTTCTGCACGGCGCGCTTCATGGCCCGGCGGAAGGAGACGCGCTGCACCAGCTGATGGGCGATGCTGTCGCCGATGAGCTGCGCGTTGATCTCCGGGCGCTTGACCTCCTCTACGTTGATCGCCACCTCGCTCGTCGTGAGGCGGCCGAGCTCGTCGCGGAGCTTGTCCACCTCCGAGCCGCCCTTGCCGATGACCACGCCCGGGCGGGCGGTGTGGATGGTGACGATCACCTTCTGGGGCTTCCGCTCGATCTCCACCTCGGCGATCGAGGCGTGCCCCAGTCGCTGCGAAAGGTACTTGCGGATCGTCTCGTCCTCCGCCAGGAGCTGCGGGAAGTTGCGATCCGCGTACCAGCGGGACTTCCACGGAGCGACGATCCCGAGGCGGAAACCTCTCGGATGGGTTTTCTGTCCCACGGCGCTACTCCTTGCGGTCGACGATGATGGTGATCTGGCTGGTCCGTTTGACGCGCGGAGCCGCGCGGCCCATGGCGGCCGCCCGGAAGCGCTTCAGCCGGGGACCCTCGTTGACGTACGCCTCGCGGACCACGAGCTCGTCCGTGTCGAGGAAGGCTCCGTCCTGGTCTGCCTTCTGCTGGGCGTTGGCGACGGCCGAACGCAGCGTCTTCTCGATGGGGCGCGTCGCCGCCTTCTTCGAGAACTTCAGGATGGCGTAAGCGTCGTTCACGTTACGGCCACGGATCAGATCGACCACCAGCCGCACCTTGCGCGGGGACATCCCCACGCCGTTGGCGATTGCTCGAGCCTGCATGATTCTCGTTCTCCTCGTTAGCGGGCCTTGGCACGCCGATCGACCAGCTTGCCCCCGTGTCCACGAAACATTCGCGTGGGAGCGAACTCGCCGAGCTTGTGCCCGACCATGTTCTCCGTGAGGTAGACGGGGATGAACTTGTTCCCGTTGTGCACGGCGAGCGTGTGCCCGACAAACTCCGGAGTGATCGTGGAGCTGCGCGCCCACGTCTTGACGACGCGCTTCTCTCCGCGCTCGTTCATCGCCAGGATCTTCCGGAGCAGGCTCTCCTGGACGAACGGCCCCTTCTTCAGACTTCTCGGCATGATCTCTCGCTCTTGGCTGTCCCCCGGCTCTCACCGGAGGCGAGGTCCACATGGTATCCAGTGGTGGACGCGAACGGACGCGGACCGCCGGGCAGAACTCCCCGGACGATCCGCAGCCTTTGAAGATAACGGACTCGGCGGAATCTGTTAAGCCCCCGGCGCCCTCTACTTCGTAGCCCGGCCGCGCTTCCGGCCTCGGACCACGAACTTGTTGGAGGCCTTCTTCTTCTTACGGGTCTTCACGCCCTCGGCCTTGCCCCACGGCGAGACGGGGTGGCGGCCGCCGGACGACTTGCCCTCGCCGCCGCCCAGCGGGTGGTCGACGGGGTTCATCGCGACGCCCCGGACCTTGGGCCGCTTGCCGCGCCAGCGGTTCGCGCCCGCCTTGCCGATCGACTGCTTGCTGTGGTCCACGTTCCCGAGCTGCCCCACGGTCGCCATGCACTCGCGGCGCACCATGCGCATCTCGGTGGATGGCATGCGGAGCGTGACGTAGTCGCCCTCCTTCGCCACCACCTGCACGCCGGCCCCGGCGGAGCGCGCCATCTGCCCGCCCTTGCCGGGGCGGAGCTCGATGTTGTGCACCGTCGTGCCGAGCGGCACCTCCGCCAGCGGCAGCGCGTTGCCGGTACGGATGTCGGAGCCGGAGCCCGACTCCACGGCATCGCCCACCTTCAGGCCGGCGGGGTGGAGGATGTAGCGCCGCTCGCCGTCCGCGTACTCCAGCAGAGCGATGTTGGCGGTTCGGTTCGGGTCGTACTCGACCGCGATCACCCGGGCCGGCACGCCCGTCTTGTTGCGCTTGAAGTCGATGATCCGGTACTTGCGCTTATGCCCGCCCCCGCGCCGGCGCGACGTGATGCGCCCGTGGTGGTTGCGGCCGCCGGACTTGCTCAGCGGCTCCACCAGCGATTTCTCGGGACCCTTGCGCGTCACTTCGGAGAAGTCGCTGATGGCGCGGAAGCGCGTCCCGGCGCTCATCGGCTTGAACTGTTTGATCGCCATGGTCAGACCCCCTCGAAAATCTCGATGGTATCGCCCTCGCGCAGCGTCACCACCGCCTTCTTCCAGGCCGCGCGGCGGCCGACGTGGCGGCCGACCCGGCGCTCCTTCCCGCGGTATCGCATCGTGCGGACGCCCTTCACCTTCACGTTGAAGAGCGCCTCCACCGCCTTCGCGATCTCGATCTTGTTCGCGTTCGGGTTCACCACGAAGGTGTACGCGGCGTTCCGGTCGAGCTGCTCGGTGGATTTCTCCGTCACCACCGGTCGGACGATCACGTCGTGAAAGTTAGACATGGACGGGCTCCTCCCTCGCCTGCAGCGCGCTGTTCTGGATGAGAAGCTGCGTGGCGTCCAGGACCTGGTACGCCGAGACCTCGCGGAATGGCATCACCGCCACGTTCGAGAGGTTGCGCGCCGAGAGGAGCAGCGTCTCGTTGATCCCGTCGGTCAGGATCAGGACTTTGCGCTCCGCCACGCCGATGCGGCCGAGCAGGTCCACGACGTGCCGGGTCTTGGGGGCGTCGAGCTGGAAACCCTCGATGAGAGCCACCTGGTCCGCCCGCGCCCGGGTGTTGAAGGCGGAGCGCCGCGCGAGCGCCTTGAGCTTCTTGGGAACGTCCTGGCGATAGTCGCGGGGGCGCGGGCCGAAGACGACCCCGCCGCCGCGCCAGTGCGGCGCGCGGATGGAACCCTGGCGCGCACGTCCCGTGCCCTTCTGCCGCCACACCTTGCGACCACCGCCCCGGACCTCTCCGCGGGTCTTGGTGGAAGCCGTCCCCTGGCGCTGGTTGGCCAGATACGCCTTGACCACCTGGTGGAGCGCCGCCTCGTTGACGACCCCGTCGAAGAGGTCCCGCGGCAGCTCCACGCTCTCTCCGGGCTCGCCCGAGGCGCTGTAAAGCGTTGCGCTATACATCGTGCGTGTCCTTATTGCTTGGTGATGAAGACGTAGCTGTTCACCGGACCCGGGACCGCACCGCGCAGGTAGATCAGGTTGCGCTCCGCGTCCACCTTCGCGACGCGGAGGTTGCGCACGGTCTGCTGGACGTCTCCCATGTGCCCCGGCATCCGCTTCCCCTTGATGACGCGCGAGGGGTTCGTGCCCGCGCCGATCGAACCCGGCGCGCGGTGGATGCGCGTCGCGCCGTGCGAGGCGCGCCCGCCGCTGAACCCGTGGCGCTTCATCACGCCCTGGAAGCCCTTCCCCTTCGTGGTTCCGGTCACCTTGACCTTACCGCCCACCTCGAACATGCCGACGGTGATCTGCTCTCCGATCGCGGGAATCTCCCCTTCGTCCACGCTGAACTCGCGCAGCACCTCGGGCGCCGCCGCGAGCCCCGCCTTGGAGGCGTGGCCCATCTCGGCCTTGGTGGTGCGGGTCGCCTTCTTCTGGCCGAAGCCGATCTGCACCGCCTGGTAGCCTTCCTTCTGCGCGGTGCGGACCTGCACCACCGGACAGGGGCCGGCCTCGATCACCGTCACCGGCACCACCGTGCCGGACTCCTCGAAGACCTGGGTCATCCCCAGCTTCTTGCCAATGATTCCAGACATCGCGCCCCCCTCAGTCGACCTTGATCTCCACGTCCACCCCGGCCGGAAGATCCAGCTTGGTGAGCGCGTCAACCGTCTGTGGGCGCGAGTCGAGGATGTCGATCACGCGCTTGTGAGTCTTCAGCTCGAACTGCTCGCGGCTCTTCTTGTCGATGTGCGGCGAGCGGAGCACGGTAAAGCGTTGCACGCGGGTCGGAAGCGGGATCGGGCCGCTGATGCGGGCGCCCGTCTTCTCGGCCGTGCGGACGATGTCGGCCGTGGTCTGGTCGATCACCGCGTGATCGAAGCCCTTCAGCCGGATGCGGATCTTATCTGCCATGGGTGCGAATCCCTGAATTCGGGGGTGGTCATCAATCGTCGGTGGTCGGTCGCCAGTCCGGGCCGGAGACGGGGGACCGACGCCGGGCGACCCTCGCTTACTCCACGATCTCCGTGACGACGCCCGCGCCGACGGTGCGACCCCCCTCCCGAATCGCGAAGCGCAGCTCCTTCTCCATCGCGATCGGCGTGATCAGCTCCACCGACATCTGCACGTTGTCCCCCGGCATCACCATCTCCACCCCCTCCGGCAGATTCGCCGCCCCCGTCACGTCCGTCGTCCGAAAGTAAAACTGCGGCCGGTACCCGTTGAAGAACGGCGTGTGCCGTCCCCCCTCCTCCTTCGTCAGCACGTACACCTCCGCCTTGAACTTCGTGTGCGGCGTGATCGTCTTCGGCTTCGCCAGCACCATCCCCCGCTCGACCTCCTCCTTCCCCACCCCCCGCAGCAAAAGCCCCACGTTGTCCCCCGCCTGCCCCTCGTCCAGCAGCTTCCGGAACATCTCCACCCCCGTCACCGTCGTCTGCTTCGCCGAGTTCATCCCCACCACGTCCACCGTGTCCCCCACCTTCACGATCCCCCGCTCGATCCGCCCCGTCGCCACCGTCCCCCGCCCCGTGATCGAGAACACGTCCTCCACCGGCATCAAAAACGGCAGATCCACCGCCCGCTCCGGCTGCGGGATGTAGCTGTCGATCGCGTCCATCAGCTCCGTGATCTTCTGCCCCCACTCCGAACTCGCCTCCCCCGACTCCAGCGCCTTCAGCGCCGACCCCTGCACGATCGGAAGATCGTCCCCCGGAAACTCATACTCCGAGAGCAGCTCCCGCACCTCCAGCTCCACCAGCTCCAGCAGCTCCGGGTCGTCCACCATGTCCACCTTGTTCATGAACACCACGATGTACGGCACGTTCACCTGCCGCGCCAGCAGAATGTGCTCCCGCGTCTGCGGCATCGGCCCGTCCGCCGCCGACACCACCAGGATCGCCCCGTCCATCTGCGCCGCCCCCGTGATCATGTTCTTCACGTAGTCCGCGTGCCCCGGACAGTCCACGTGCGCATAGTGCCGCTTCTCCGTCTGGTACTCCACGTGCGCCGTCGCGATCGTGATCCCCCGCGCCCGCTCCTCCGGCGCCTTGTCGATGTTGTCGAAGCTCACAAAGTCCGCCAGCCCCTTCGACGCCTGAATCCGCGTGATCGCCGCCGTCAACGTCGTCTTCCCGTGGTCCACGTGCCCGATCGTCCCCACGTTCACGTGCGGCTTCGTCCGCTCAAACTTAGCCTTGGCCATTGGTTTGATTCCGGTAGAAAAATGAAAAGAGTGGCCGGGTCGATTGGGGCGGAGCGCTCGCGCGCCCCGCCCCAACCTCCTCAGCCGCGGACCTTCGCGATGATCTCTTCCGCCTTCGACTTCGGGACTTCCTCGTAGTGCACGAACTGCATCGAGTAGACCGCGCGCCCCTGCGTCGCCGAGCGCAGCGTCGTCGAGTAGCCGAACATTTCCGAGAGCGGCACGATGGCGCGGATCACCTGCGCGTCACCCCGCTGGTCCATCCCCTGGATCTTGCCGCGACGCGAGCTCAGGTCGCCCATCACGTCGCCCATGTAGTCCATCGGGGTGGTCACCTCCACGTCCATCATCGGCTCGAGCAGCACCGGGCTGGCGCGCCGCGCGGCTTCCTTGAGGGCCATCGAACCGGCGATCTTGAACGCCATCTCGGACGAGTCGACGTCGTGGTAGCTGCCGAAGATCAGCTGCACCTTCACGTCCACCATCGGGTAGCCGGCGAGCACGCCGGTGTCCATCGCCTCGCGCATCCCCTCGGAGGCCGGCTTGATGTACTCCCGCGGGATCACGCCGCCGACGATTTTGTCCTCGAAGACGAACCCGGTGCCCGGCTCGCCCGGCTCGATGTTGATCACGACGTGCCCGTACTGGCCGCGCCCGCCGGACTGTCGCACGAACTTGCCCTCGACGTTCTGCACCGCCTTGCGGATCGTCTCGCGGTAGGCCACCTGCGGGCGGCCCACGTTCGCGTCCACCTTGAACTCGCGGAGCATGCGGTCCACGAGGATCTCGAGGTGCAGCTCGCCCATGCCGGCGATGATCGTCTGCCCGGTCTCCGCGTCGGTGCGAACCCGGAAGGTGGGATCCTCGTCGGCGAGCTTCGAGAGCGCCTCGCCCATCTTGTCCTGGTCGGCCTTCGTCTTCGGCTCGATGGCGACGTCGATCACGGGATCCGGGAAGGTCATCGACTCCAGGATCACCGGCTCGTCCTGCGAGCAGAGCGTGTCGCCCGTGGTGGTGTCCTTCAGGCCGATGGCCGCGGCGATGTCGCCGGCGAACACATCCTCGCGCTCCTCGCGCTTGTTGGCGTGCATCTGCAGGATGCGGCCGATCCGCTCGCGCTTCCCCTTGGTGGAGTTGAGCACGTACGAGCCAGCCGGCAGCGTCCCCGAGTACACGCGGAAGAAGGTCAGTTTTCCGACGTAGGGATCGTTGGCGATCTTGAAGGCGAGCGCCGAGAAGGGCTCGTCGTCGTCCGCGTGCCGCTCCACCGTCTCCTCGAGGTCGTCGACGTCGTGCCCCTGGATGGCCGGGATGTCCACCGGCGAGGGGAGGTAGTCGATGACCGCGTCCAGGAGCTGCTGAACGCCCTTGTTCTTGAAGGCCGAGCCGTTCAGGACCGGCGTCAGGACGCCCGCGATGGTGGCCTTGCGGATGGCGCCGCGGAGCTCCTCCTCCGAGATCTCCTCGCCGTCGAGGTACTTGACCATCAGATCCTCGTCGGTCTCGACCGCGGCCTCGACGAGGTTGGTGCGGAGCTCCTCGACGCGGTCGGCGAGCTCGGCGCGCACGGGCTGCTCGGTCCAGTTCTTCCCGAGGGTCGACTCGTCGAAGAGGAGCTCCACGCGTCGGATGATGTCGATCACGCCCGCGTAGTCCTCTCCTTCGCCCAGGGGATACTGGATCGGGTGCGCCTTGGCGCCGAGCCGGTCGCGCATCATGCCGACCACCCGCATGAAATTCGCGCCCGTACGATCCATCTTGTTGACGAAGGCGATGCGGGGGACGCCGTACCGATCCGCCTGCCGCCACACCGTCTCCGACTGCGGCTCCACGCCTCCGACCGAGCAGAAGACCGCGCAGGCACCGTCGAGCACGCGCAGCGACCGCTCCACCTCGACGGTGAAGTCGACGTGTCCCGGGGTGTCGATGATGTTGATGCGGTGGTCCTCGTCGAAGCGCCGCCACTGGCAGGTGGTCGCAGCGGAGGTGATGGTGATGCCACGCTCCTGCTCCTGCTCCATCCAGTCCATCGTCGCGGCGCCCTCGTGGACCTCGCCCAGCTTGTGGGTACGGCCCGTGTAGTAGAGGATGCGCTCGGTCGTGGTCGTCTTTCCGGCATCGATGTGGGCCATGATGCCGATGTTGCGCAGCTTCGAAAGCGGAGTGATTCGTGGCATGATTACAATGCTATCAGCTATCAGCGATCAGCCATCAAATCCGCTCAGCCCCACCCGGAAGCGAGGGGGACCGATAGCTGACGACTGATGGCTGATAGCTGTCGTTTACCAGCGATAGTGGGCGAACGCCTTGTTCGCCTCGGCCATGCGGTGCGTATCGTCCTTCTTCTTGATGGTCGCCCCTTCGTTGCGGGAGGCGGCCAGCACCTCGGCGGCGAGCCGCTCGGCCATGGTCTTCTCGCCGCGGGCCCGGGCGTAGCCGATCAGCCAGCGCATCGCGAGAGCGTTGCGGCGCTCCGGGCGGACCTCGACCGGGACCTGGTAGGTGGCGCCGCCGACGCGGCGGGACTTCACCTCGAGCACCGGCTTGGCGTTGTTCAGCGCCTGCTTGAAGACGTTGTCGGCCGGCTGGCCGGTCTTCTCCTCGACCACCTTCATGGCGTCGTAGAAGATCCCTTCGGCGAGGGACTTCTTCCCGTCGTACATGAGGCTGTTGATGAACTTGGTCACCGTTTCCGAGCCGAAGACCGGGTCCGGGACGGTGGGCCGCTTGACCGCGCGCGTGCGACGGCTCATGACTTACCTCTTCTTGCCGGCCGGGGCGCCCTTGCCGGCCGCGGCACCCGCCTTCGGCCGCTTGGCGCCGTACTTGGAACGGCTCTGCCGGCGGTCGTTCACCCCCGCCGCGTCGAGCGTCCCACGGATGATATGGTAGCGTACCCCCGGCAGGTCCTTCACGCGGCCCCCGCGGATCAGCACGATCGAGTGCTCCTGCAGGTTGTGCCCCTCGCCCGGGATGTAGGCCGTCACCTCGAACCCGTTGGTCAGACGCACGCGGGCCACCTTGCGAAGCGCCGAGTTCGGCTTCTTCGGGGTGGTGGTGTACACACGGGTGCAGACGCCGCGCTTCTGCGGATTGCCCCGCATCGCCGGCGACTTGCTCTTCTTGACGAGGCTCTGGCGCCCCTTGCGGACCAACTGGTTGATTGTCGGCATACGTCTGAGTGCGACCCCTGGAAATACGCGAAGTCCGGGGAGAGCTCCGCCTCTTCCCGCCATCGCCCTCGCTTTTGGCGATAGACTGGGAAAATTAGGACAATCCCCGTGAATTGTCAAGACGGGCGCTAGGGACTACGAGCTGAGTGCGTCCGCCACCTCGAGCGAGGACACCCGACCATGAATGCAGCGGAACCCGGACATCGCGACGATGTCCGGGTTCCGCTGCGTTGCCACGTAGCACATCGCGCGCAGCACTACTCCACCACCACCGCCTCCTCGACCGCCTCCTCCGCCTCCGCCGCCGCGGCCTCGACGGCGGTGAACTCGACGTCGTTGTACCGATAGACGCCGGTCCCGGCGGGAATCAGGTGCCCGATGATGATGTTCTCCTTCAGGCCGATCAGATCGTCCTTGGCGCCCCGGATGGCCGCGTCCGTCAGCACCCGCGTGGTCTCCTGGAAGGAGGCCGCGCTGATGAAGCTCTGCGTGGTCAGCGACGCCTTGGTGATTCCCAGCAGCAGCGGCTCGCTCCGCGAGGCGGTGGCCCCGGCCGCGAGCGTGCGCTGGTTCTCGTCCAAGAAGTTCATCCGGTCGACGGTCTCGCCCTCCAGGAAGTCGGTCGAGCCCGGCTCCACGACCCGCACCTTCTGCAGCATCTGGCGCACGATCACGCCGATGTGCTTGTCGTTGATCTTCACCCCCTGCAGCCGGTACACCTCCTGGATCTCGTTGAGGAGGTACTCCTGCACCGCGCGCGGCCCCTTGATCCTCAGGATGTCGTGCGGGTTCACCGGACCCTCGCTGAGGCGGTCGCCGGCCCGCACCACGTCGCCCTCGTGCACGCGCAGGTGCTTGCCGACGGGGATCTCGTACACCCGCTCGTTCCCCGCCTCCGGGATCACGATCACCTCACGCTTGCCGCGCTTGATGTCGCCGAAGCGGATCGAGCCGTCGATCTCGGTGATCACCGCCGGGTCCTTCGGCTTGCGCGCCTCGAACAGCTCCGCGATCCGGGGCAGCCCGCCGGTGATGTCGCGCGTCTTGTACGCCTCGCGGGCGATCTTGGCCAGCGTCGCGCCCGGCTGGATGCCCTCCTCGTTCCGTACGGTGAGCTGCGCCCCGACCGGGATGATGAACTCGCGCAGCTTCACGCCGGTCTCCACGTCCTGGATCTCGATCATCGGGTGGAGCTTCTTCGCCCGGTCCTCGATGATCACCAGCTGCCGGCGCCCCGTGGACTCGTCGAGCTCCTCTCGGACCGTCTCCTCGTCCACGATGTCGATGAACCGCACCGTGCCGCCGAAGTCGGCCACGATGGGCTCCGAGTAGGGGTCCCAGCTGAAGAGCAGGTCGCCGATCTCGATCTTGTCGTCGTCCTCCACGGCGATGGTGGCGCCGTAGGGGACGCTCAGCCGGGAGCGGATGACGCCCTCGCCCGTCCGCATCAGGATCTCGCCCTCGCGCGAGGTCACGATCCGGTTCCCCTCCGGGGTGGTCACCGTGGTGATGCGCTCGAACACCGCCGTCCCCTCCACCTTGCTCCGGCGCTGCGTCTGCGCCGCGATGCGCGCGGCCGTGCCGCCGATGTGGAAGGTACGCAGGGTGAGCTGGGTGCCCGGCTCGCCGATCGACTGCGCGGCCAGGATCCCCACCGCCTCTCCGATGTCGACCATCTGCATGGTGGCCAGGTTCCGGCCGTAGCACTGCCGGCAGAGGCCGCGGCGGCTCTCGCAGGTGAGCACCGAGCGCACCTTGACCGCCGGGATGCCGGCGTCCTCGATCAGGTCCGCCATCTCCTCGTCGATCAGCTCGCCCGCCTCGACGACCACCTCGTTGTCGATCGGGTCCACCACGTCGTCGAGGGCGACCAGGCCGACGATCCGGTCCTTGAGCGGCTCGACCACGTCCTCGCCCTCCTTCAGGGCGCTGACCGTCAGGCCGAGGACCGTGCCGCAGTCCTCCTCGGTGATGGTGACGTCCTGCGCCACGTCCACCAGGCGACGGGTGAGGTACCCCGCGTCAGCGGTCTTGAGCGCGGTGTCGGCCAGGCCCTTTCGAGCGCCGTGGGTGGAGATGAAGTACTCCAGCACCGTGAGGCCCTCGCGGAAGTTCGACTTGATCGGGCTCTCGATGATCTCGCCGATGCCGCCGGTGAGCTTCTTCTGCGGCTTCGCCATTAGGCCGCGCATCCCGGCGAGCTGCCGCATCTGGTCGCGCGAGCCACGGGCGCCGGAGTTCATCATCATGTAGACGGGATTGAACCCGCCGCGCGACTGTCCGAGGCGGCTCACCATCGCGTCCGCCACGTCGTTGTTCGCGTGGGTCCAGGTGTCGATGACTTTGTTGTAGCGCTCGCCGTTCGAGATCACCCCGTTGTGGTAGGCCCGCTGGAAGCGCGACACGTCCTCCTCCGCCTCGCGGAGGATCTGCTCCTTCTCCGGGGGGATCTCCATGTCCTCGATCCCCACGGAGATGCCGCCCGTGGTGGAGTACCGGAAGCCGAAGTCCTTGAGCGCGTCGAGGAAGACGGTCGTCCGCCCCAGCCCCACGACCTGGTAGGCGCCGAAGATGATGTCGCCGAGCTCCTTCTTCCCCATGGTCCGGTTCCAGAATCCCATCTCGTCCGGCACCACGGAGTTGAAGATCACGCGGCCGACGGTGGTCTTGAGCCACCCCGGCTTGCGCACCCGGCCGTCCTCCGACTCCTCGTCCACCTGCGGCTCATACCAGTAATAGATCGGCGAGTGGAAGTTGACGGTGCCGTGCTCCAGCGCCATCTCCACCTCGGCGATGGTGCCGAAGCGCGGGAGCCGGTTCCCCTCGACGAAAGCGGTCTCGTAGTCCTCCTCGTCCTTGGTGAGCCAGTAGCACCCCATCACGATGTCCTGCGTGGGCGCCGCGACCGGCCGGCCATTCGAGGGGAGCAGAATGTTGTTGCTCGAGAGCATCAGCACCCGCGCCTCCAGCTGCGCCTCGAAGGAGAGCGGCACGTGCACGGCCATCTGGTCGCCGTCGAAGTCGGCGTTGAAGGCGGCGCACACCAGCGGGTGGATGCGGATCGCCTTCCCCTCGACCAGCACCGGCTCGAAGGCCTGGATGCCGAGGCGGTGCAGCGTGGGCGCGCGGTTCAGCAGCACCGGGTGGTCGCGGATGATGTCCTCGAGCACCTCGTACACCTTCGGGTCGTCGCGCTCCACGATCTTCTTGGCGCGCTTCACGGTCTCCGCGGCGCCCCGCTTCTCCAGCTCGTGGATGATGAAGGGCTTGAAGAGCTCCACCGCCATCGCCTTCGGGAGGCCGCACTGGTGGAGCCGCAGCTCCGGGCCCACCACGATGACCGAGCGGCCGGAGTAGTCGACGCGCTTACCGAGCAGGTTCTGGCGGAAACGCCCCTGCTTCCCCTTCAGCATGTCGCTCAGGGACTTCAGGGGGCGCTTGCCCCGGCCGCGGATCGCCTTCGAGCGGCGCCCGTTGTCGAAGAGCGCGTCCACCGCCTCCTGGAGCATGCGCTTCTCGTTGCGGAGGATGACCTCCGGGGCGCGCATCTCCATCAGCTTCTTCAGCCGGTTATTCCGGTTGATGACGCGGCGGTAAAGGTCGTTCAGGTCCGACGTGGCGAAGCGGCCGCCGTCGAGCGGGACCAGCGGGCGCAGGTCCGGCGGGATGACCGGCACCACGTCGAGGATCATCCACTCCGGGCGGTTGCGCTCGCCCGGGGTCGCGCCCGAGTTGCGAATCGCGTCGATGACCTTGAGGCGCTTCAGCGTCTGCTTCTTCCGGTGCTGGCTCGTCTCGTTGGCCACCTGCTCGCGCAGCTCCTCCGCGAGCACGTCGATCTCCAGACTCTTGAGCAGGTCGCGCACGGCCGTCGACCCGATGTCGGCGCGGAAGGCGGTGTCGTTCTCCTCCTTGGCCTTCTCGCGCAGCTGCATGTACTCGTCCTCGTCGAGGATCTGCGCCTGCTTCACGTCCTGCTCGCCCGGCTCCACGACCACGTAGGCCGCGTAGTAGATGACCTTCTCCAGGTCGCGCAGCGTCATCCCGAGCAGATAGCCCATCTGCGAGGGGAGGGTCTTGAAGAGCCAGATGTGCGCGACCGGCACGGCGAGCTCGATGTGCCCCATGCGCTCGCGGCGGACCTTCGAGAGGGTCACCTCCACGCCGCACTTGTCGCAGATCATCCCGCGGTAGCGGATCCGCTTGAACTTGCCGCAGTGGCACTCCCAGTCCTTCACCGGACCGAAGATGCGCTCGCAGAAGAGACCGTCCCGCTCCGGCTTGAAGGAGCGGTAGTTGATGGTTTCGGGCTTGGTCACCTCCCCGTAGCTCCACGACCGGATCTCGTCCGGCGAAGCGAGCTTCACCTGGATGAAGTTGAAGTCGGTGGCGCGAGTCTCTCGGGTGCGGGGAAAATCGATCATGTAATGCCCCCCAATGTAGGTTACAGGTTACAGGGGACGGGCACAGGGAGAGCGCCTTGGCGCACCGTTCCCTGTTCCCTGTTCCCTGTTCCCTCTTCAGCTTCCCAGCGTCACGCTGATGCCCAGCGCCTGCAGCTCCTTGACCAGAACGTTGAAGCTCTCCGGGAGACCCGGTTCGGGAAGGTTCTCTCCCTTGACGATCGCCTCGTAGACGCGCGAGCGCCCGTTGACGTCGTCCGACTTCACCGTCAGGATCTCCTGCAGAGTGTGCGCGGCGCCGTACGCCTCCAGCGCCCACACCTCCATCTCTCCGAAGCGCTGCCCGCCGAACTGCGCCTTCCCGGCGAGCGGCTGCTGGGTGACCAGCGAGTACGGCCCGATGGAGCGGGCGTGGATCTTGTCGTCCACCAGGTGCGAGAGCTTCAGCATGTAGATCGCTCCCACCGTCACCGGCGAGGTGAACTCCCGGCCCGAGCGGCCGTCGCGGAGCCGCACCTTGCCCCCCGGCGTGAGCCCGGCGCGGGTGAGGTGCTCCTCGATGGCGGCGTTCAGGCCCTGGAACGACTTCGCGCCCCGGAGCGCGGCCGCCGCCGGGAAGGCTTCCTCCAGCGCGGTTTCCGTCTCCCGCTGGCCGACCAGCTCCTCGGCCGAGGAGACGAGGTACTTCTTGAGGGCCTTGAACTTCGCCACCACTCCGGCCGGCGCGCCGGCGGCGGTCGTAATCCGGTCGATCGAGCGGCCGATGCCGCGGGCCGGGAGCGGCTCGCCGTCCACCGGCACCCCGCGCGCCGCCTCGATGGCGGCGCGGATGTCCCCGAGGTCGAAAGTCGGCGCGGACCCGGAGACGCCCAGGGCGTTCCCCGCCCACTGGATCCCCGCGTAGCGCAGCAGGACCCCGATCTCGTCCTCGGAGGCGCCCTGGAAGACCGGGGTCTTGGCCTCGAAGCCGAGCACCCGCGCCACCCATCCCAGGTGGGTCTCCAGGATCTGCCCCACGTTCATCCGGCTCGGCACGCCGAGCGGATTGAGGCAGACGTCCACCGGGGTCCCGTCCGGCAGGAAGGGCATGTCCTCCTCCGGCACGATCCGGGCGATGATGCCCTTGTTGCCGTGGCGGCCCGCCATCTTGTCGCCCACCGAGATCTTCCGCTTCTCGGCCAGGTACACCTTCACCAGCTGCACCACGCCGGGCGGCAGCTCGTCCGGCTGGAAGACCTTATCGATCTGCTCCTCCGTGCGCTGCCTCACCCGCTCGATGCGGCGCTTGGCTTCGTCGATCAGGCGGCGCAGCTGCTCGTTGGTGGAGCGGTCCGTCACCTTCAGCGTGGTGAGGTCCACTTCCGTCAGGTCGAGCTCGGAGACGACCTCCTCCGTCAGCTTCGTTCCCTCGGTGAAGAAGGGTTCCACCGTGCCCCGCTTCAGGAAGAGGGCCACCTCTCTGTCCCGGATCAGCTCGCGGATCTCCTCGTCGCGCGCCTCGGAGATCCGGTGGATCTCGGTGCGCTCGAAGGAGCGGAGCTCACCGATCCTCTGGCCGTGCTCCTTCTCGAGCAGCGGATCGTCGATCCGGCGCGAGAAGACCTTCACGTCGATCACCGTCCCCTCGACGCCCGGCGGGACCTTCAGCGAGGAGTCCTTCACGTCTTTCGCCTTCTCGCCGAAGATGGCGGTGAGCAGCTTCTCCTCGGGAGAGAGCTCCGTCTCGCCCTTCGGGGTGATCTTCCCGACCAGGATGTCTCCCGCCTTCACGCGCGCGCCGACGCGGATGACGCCGCGCTCGTCGAGGTCGACCAGCGACTCCTCGGCGACATTCGGAATCTCCCGGGTGATCTCCTCCATGCCGCGCTTGGTGTCGCGGACCTGGAGCTCCAGCTCCTGGATATGGATCGAGGTGTAGACGTCGTCGCGAACCAGGCGCTCGGAGAGGACGATCGCGTCCTCGAAATTGTGCCCGTACCAGGGCATGAAAGCCACCAGCAGATTCCGCCCGAGGGCGAGCTCGCCGCGGTCGGTGGAGGCGCCGTCGGCGAGGATGTCGCCCCTGGCCACCTGCTGCCCCTTGCGGACGAGCGGCCGCTGATTGATCGCGGTGTCCTGGTTGGTGCGCCAGTACTTCTTGAGGCGGTAGCGGTCGAACTGCGCCAGCCGGCGCAGCGGCTCGGCGCTCGTCGCCGTGGCCTGGCTCCCCGCGTCGACCACGATGTGATCGGCGGTCACCTCGACCACCGCGCCGGAGCGGCGCGCCACCACCACGGCGCCCGAGTCGCGGGCGGAGGTTTCCTCCAGCCCGGTGCCCACCAGCGGCGCCTCCGGGAAGAGAAGCGGCACCGCCTGCCGCTGCATGTTGGAGCCCATCAGCGCGCGGTTCGCGTCGTCGTGCTCCAGGAAGGGGATCAGGGCGGCCGCGACCGAGACCAGCTGGTCGGGCGCCACGTCCATGTAGTCGATCTCGTCCGGGCGCAGGAGGGGGAAGTCGCCCCGCTCGCGGCAGAGCACGAACTCGTTGACGAAGGTCCCCTCCGCCGCCAAGGGCGCGTTCGCCTGCGCGATCCGCGCCAGCTCCTCCTCGTTGGCCGAGAGCCACGCCGTGATCCGGGTGACCACCGGCGTGACGTGCGTCAGCTCGCCGTCCGGCTGCAGCGCCGCGCGCCCGATCTCGGTGGGCGCGGTGAGCGCCGGCACGCCGCTGGTGTACTCCAGCCCCACCTTCTCCGGGGCGTCGTGCGGGGCCTCCGCCTCGTCGAGCCCCGTCATCTGCGTGGCGTAGAGCGTCTCCACCACCTCCGGGGTGAGCACCGTCCCCGGCGGCGCCAGATAGGCCGAGGTCTTCGGCTGGAACACCTGCACGGGGAGCGAGACGGGATTACGGAGCGTCTCCGGCGCCACGCCGCGCACCTCGGCGCCCGCGCGCCGCGAGATGACGCGAACCAGGTTGACCGGCTGCTCCGAGAGGCGGCGGGCCATCTCGTCGGTGATCCGTTCGCCTCGCCGCGCGAGCACCGGCACCTCCTCCAGCACCGCCTCCCAGTTCTCCTGAAGGATCTCGCCGGCGAGCATCCGCGGGAGTACGGCGCTCCAGTCGCGCACGTCCTCCGCGAGCTCGGCGCCGATGACCATCTGCCGGAAGATGTCGCGGCCCTTCTGGGCGTCGAGCCGCTCACCCGCCTTCGCGAACACCTTGCTGCGCTCCCCGAGCACCAGCCGCACCGACTCCTGCAGCGTCACCTCGCTGGGGTAGCGGACCACCGAACGGACCACCTTGCGGTAGGGCGTCTCGATGAAGCCCAGGTCGTTGATGCGGGAGTAGGTCGTCAGCGAGTTGATCAGGCCGATGTTGGGGCCTTCCGGCGTCTCGATCGGGCACATGCGCCCGTAGTGCGAGTAGTGCACGTCGCGCACCTCGAAGCCCGCCCGCTCGCGGGTGAGGCCGCCGGGCCCGAGGGCCGAGAGACGCCGCTTGTGGGTCAGCTCGGCCAGCGGGTTCGTCTGGTCCATGAACTGGCTGAGCTGCGACGAACCGAAGAACTGCTGGATGACCGCCGAAACCGTGCGGGCGTTGACCAGGTCGTCGATGTTGATCTTGTCCGGGTCGGACACGATCGACATCCGCTCGCGCACCAGCCGCGCCATGCGCGAGAGGCCCACCGAGAACTGGTTGGCGATCAGCTCGCCCACCGAGCGCACGCGCCGGTTGCCGAGGTGATCGATGTCGTCCGTGTAGCCGCGGCCCTCGTGCAGCTCCACCAGGTGGTGGAGGATGGCGAGCACGTCCTGCGCGGTGAGAGCGGTCATCCCCGCGGGGGGGGTGCTGAAGCCGAGCTCCTCGAAGCCGGGCTGCAGGCGCTGGTTGATCTTGTAGCGGCCGACTCGGCCGAGGTCGTAGCGCTTGTTGAGCGCCTCCTCGGAGTACTCCCCGTAGTCGGAGCGCAGCGCGCCGGCACCGGCGACGAGCTCGCCCGCCACCACCAGCGAGGCGCGCGGCTGGAACAGCAGCCGCCAGACGGCGTTGTAGACCGTCAGCACGCGCGAGGTCTCGTAGACGAGCAGCTTGGCGGAGCGTGCCGCCTTCTCGGTCTTCTCCTCTCGGAAGTTCTCCCACACGTACTTGATGCCGCGCTCCTGGGCGAAGCGGAGCATCCGATCCTCGGTGGAGCGCTGCAGCTCGCGGCCGACGATGTCGCTGTTGGCCGCCTCCTCCGTATCGTTCCACAGGCGCAGGAAGTCGGCGACGTGGAGGAGCTGGTCCTGCGAGGCGAGGAATTCGTCCTCCGTCCAGACTTCCGGCGCGGGTGCGGTACCCGGGCGCAACAGGTTGTGGATGGCGAAGAGGGCGTCGAGCGTCCCCCTCGTCGGGTCCTTGGCGAGCGTGGCGCGCAGCGTGGTGCCGCCGTGCGTCTGCGGGCGGAAGAGCTGCACGGAGTCGATCCCGGCGCGGATGAGCCGGCCGATCAGCTCGGCCGAGAGATCCTCGCCGGCGCGGGCGAGCAGCGTCCCCGGCGCCACCGGAAGGTGGGTGATCCCGCCCTCGCGCATGGCGGTGTACATCGGTTCCGAGAGGCGGGTGCCGCGTTCGAAGATCTCGCCCGTCTGCGGCAGCACGACCTCTCGGTAGAGGAGCGGCCCGTTGGCCCCGAGCTGTCCCGGGTCGGGAATGTCCTCGCCGAGGAAGCCGTGGAAGACCTCGGCGGAGCGCCGCGTCTCCTTGACCGTCTCCCGCTCGAGGCTCGCGAGGGCGACCGCCTCGCGCGAGAAGAAGAGGTTGAGGATGTCCGACGGGCGACTGTAGCCCACCGCGCGGAGCAGGGCGCTGGCCGGGAACTTCTTCTTCTTGTCGATATGGACGGAGATCACGTCGTGGATGTCGATCGTGAACTCCACCCAGGAGCCGCGGAAGGGAATGATCCGCGCGCTGAACAGCTTCGAGCCGTTCGGATGAATGTTCTCCTCGAACACCACGCCGGGGGAGCGATGCAACTGGGAGACGATCACCCGCTCGGCGCCGTTCACGATGAAGGTGCCCAGGGGGGTGAGGAGCGGGAGGTCGCCGAGGTAGACCTCCTTCTCGATGATGTCCTTGGGCCGGCGCTCGTCTCCGACGTCCTCCCAGACGATCAACCGGAGAGTGGCCTTCAGGGGCGCGGCATAGGTCATGTCGCGCTCCATGCACTCCTCGATGTCGTACTTGGGCTCGCCGAGCGAGTAGCGCACGAACTCCAGGGAGAAGTTCCCGTTCACGTCGCTGATCGGGAAGATCTCGTTGAACACGCGCTCCAGGCCGACGTCCTCGCGTTCCTGGATGGCGGCTTCCGTCTGCAGCAGGGTCTGAAACGCCTGAAGCTGGACGTCGAGGAGATTCGGCATCTCCATACCGGCGGTCAGCTTGGCGAAGGAGACGATGTTTTTATCTTGCATTGCCAAGTAGGTCTCCCTCCTGGGCGGCTAAACGAGTGGCCGGGAGCGGCGACGTCGTTTCACACCACGGCGAAAAGCGCAAAATCCCCCAACCGAGAATTCGGCGGGGTTCGCGAGTGGTCACGGATGTTGGCGCGGCCTGTTTCTCATGAGCCGTCGAGCTGAAGAGTGACAGAGCTCCGGACGTCACCGCGGGCGCGCTGCCCGCTGTCGAGCGACGGCCGGCCTTCGGCGGGTGGGGCGCCGGGGGCGCCCCACCCGCCGAGGAGTCCGTCACTACTTCAGCTCGACGGCCGCGCCCTGCTCCTCGAGCTTGGCCTTGACGGCCTCGGCCTCCTCCTTCGACACGCCCTCCTTCACGGTCTTGGGAGCGCCGTCCACGAGGTCCTTCGCCTCCTTGAGGCCCAAGCCGGTCAGCTCGCGCACGACCTTGATGACCTGGATCTTCTTCTCGCCGGCGCCCTGGAGGACCACGTCGAACTCCGTTTTCTCCTCGGCCGCGGGGGCCGCGGCGCCGGCGGCCGGGGCGGCCGCGGCGGCCACCGGGGCGGCCGCGGTCACGCCGAACTTCTCCTCGAAGGCCTTCACGAACTCGGAAAGCTCGAGGACGGTCATGTTGCCGATCGCATCGAGCAGCTCGTCACGGGAAAGCGTCGTCGCCATCTTCGGCTCCTATCGTTTAGTACGTACGGGTTCGACAGACTGGATCTATGGGCCGCGCCGCGCTCCGCGGTCGGGCCGGAACAACCGCCGGCGGACCCGAGGGGTCCCCGGCGCTCGGTGGGATCCTCAGCCTTCTTCGCGCTGCCGGCGCAGGGCGTCCACCGCCCGCGCCAGGCCGGCGACCAGGTTCTGCATCCCACCCGCGAGCCGCGCCATCGGGGCCTGCAGCCCCCCGGCGAGCTGAGCGAGCAGCACCTCCTTCGGCGGCAGCTCGGCGAGCTGCTTGACCTGGTCCGGAGAGACCCCCTGGCGCTCGACCACCCCCGCCTTCACGGCCGGGCGGTTGTCGAACTCGCGCGCGAAGTCGCTGAGGATCTTGGCCGCCGTGACCGCGTCCTCGCGCCCGATCACCAGCCCCGTGGGCCCGGTGAAGAAGGAGGCGACGTCCGGCAGCTCCAGCTGCGTGACGGCGCGCTGCGCCAGGGTGTTCTTGACCACGACGTACTCCACCCCCTGCTTTCGCAGCCGCGAGCGGAACTCCGTGATCTGCTTCACGTTCATTCCCGTGAAGTCGGTCAGGTAGAAGGCCCGCGCCTCGGAGAGCTTCTGCTGGAGCTCGTCGATGACGGCGTTCTTCTGGTCTTTGTTCATCTGCGTGTCCTCGATGCGCTTCGCGTCATCGGCTCAGCTTCGGCTGTAGAGATTGGAGTCGATCGCGACCCCGGGCCCCATGGTGCTGGAGACCGTCACGCCGCGCACGTAGCGGCCCTTCGCCGCCGAAGGCTTAGCGCGCAGGATGCTCTCCATGAACGCCCCGAGGTTCTCCGACAGCTGGTCCGGCGAGAAGGAGACCTTCCCGATCGGGGCGTGCACGTTGCCGGTCTTGTCGACGCGGTACTCGATCTTACCGGCCTTGATCTCCCGCACCGCGCGCCCCACGTCGAAGGTGACGGTGCCCGCCTTGGGGGTCGGCATCAGGCCGCGCGGTCCGAGGACCCGACCCAACTGTCCGACCTGGCCCATGAGGTCCGGCGTGGCGACCGCGACGTCGAAGTCGAGCCAGCCGTCCTTGATCCGCTGCACATGTTCGACGCCGACGAAGTCGGCTCCGGCCTCCTCGGCTTCGCGCGCCTTGTCGCCCTGGGCGATCACCAGCACGCGAGCGGTCTTCCCGGTCCCGTGGGGAAGCACCACCGTCCCGCGGACGATCTGGTCCGCGTGGCGCGGATCGACCCCCAGCCGGACCGCGATCTCCACGGTCTCGTCGAACTTGGCGAAGCTCAGGTCCTTGACCAAGCTCACCGCGTCCGGCGGCGGGTGTCCGACTCCCTCGGGAACCCGGGCGGCGGCCTCCCGGAACTTCTTTCCGTGTTTGGGCATGTACCCCTTGAGGCGATCGTTGAAGCTCGTCCTCCCACCGCGCGTCGCCTGGCGCCGTCCGGTGGTCGTGGACACGAATTGCGACTACTCCGCGACCTCGATCCCCATCGACCGCGCGGTCCCGCGGATCATGTTCATCGCGCCCTCGAGGTCGACCGCGTTGAGGTCCGGCATCTTGGTTTCGGCGATCTCGCGAACCTGATCCGCGGTGACGCTTCCCACCTTCTGCCGCTTCTGCGCGGGCGAGCCGCTCGCGAGGCCGGCGGCCTTCTTCAGCAGGACGGCCGCGGGCGGAGTCTTGGTGATGAAGGTGAAGCTGCGGTCTCCGAAGACGGTGATCTCGACGGGGATGATGAGCCCGCTCTGCGCCTGCGTCCGCGCGTTGAACTGCTTACAGAACTCCATGATGTTCACGCCGTGCTGACCCAGCGCCGGCCCGACGGGGGGCGCGGGGTTCGCCGCGCCCGCGGGAACCTGGAGCTTGATGAATCCAGTGACTTTCTTGGCCATTGTTCCGTTAGTACCCCTTCAGCTGCGTATAGTCGAGCTCGATGCTGGTCGGGCGGCCGAACAGGGAAACCTCGACCTTGACCTTCCCCTTGTCGGAGTAGATCTCCTGGACCGTACCGCTGAAGTCGTTGAACGGTCCCTCGACGACCTCGACCACCTGCCCGACGGTGAACGGGATCTGTTCCGTCGGCTCCTCCTCCGCCTCCTCGGCGGCGCCGGGGCCGCCCATGATCTTCGCCAGCTCGTCGTCCCGCAGGGCCTGCGGCTCCGAGCCCGTGCCGAGGAACTTGATCACACCCTGGATGTTGTTCACCAGGTGCATGGTGCGCTGGTTGTAGACCATCTTCACCAGGACGTACCCGGGGTAGAGGCGCCGGGTTACGGTGACCCGCTTCCCGTTACGCAGCTCCACGACCTCCTGGGTGGGAACGAGCACGTCCTGCAGCTGCTTCTCCTCCAGCTCCCCCTGCTCCTCGTCGATCCGCCGCTGGATCAGTCGCTGGACCTTGTTCTCGTGGCCCGAATATGTCTGGATCGCGTACCACTTCGCCTCAGCCATATCGGATCAACCTCCGAGCACGCTGCGCAGCAACTGCAGGCCTCCGCGGATCAGGAAATCCATCACGAAGATGGTGATCGCTACCACGATCACGAACACGAGGATGACGAAGGTGGAGTTCTTCAGTTGTGGCACGTCGGGCCACGTCACCTTCCTCATCTCGTCCTGCACATCTCCCGAGAACTCGCGGGTGGAACGAATCGCGTCAGCCATGCGGCAACAGAGCAGAGGGATAGGGAAGGGTAGGCGGCGCGGGCGCATCGACCGCGCCCGTCCGCCCCTTCCGCGAGGCTACTTGGTTTCCTTGTGCGGCAGGTGCTTGTCGCACTTCGGGCAGTACTTCCTGTACTCGACCCGCTCCGGGTGCAGCCGCTTGTTCTTCTTACTGTGGTAGTTCCTCGACTTGCACTGCTCGCAGGAGAGGATGATCTTGTCGCGCATGGCTCAATATTCCATCGGAAGGTCATCAGTCGTCGGTGGTCGGTCGCCAGTCCGGGCCGGAGACGGGGGACCGACGCCGGGCGACCCTCGCTTACTCCACGATCTCCGTGACGACGCCCGCGCCGACGGTGCGACCCCCCTCCCGAATCGCGAAGCGCAGCTCCTTCTCCATCGCGATCGGCGTGATCAGCTCCACCGACATCTGCACGTTGTCCCCCGGCATCACCATCTCCACCCCCTCCGGCAGATTCGCCGCCCCCGTCACGTCCGTCGTCCGAAAGTAAAACTGCGGCCGGTACCCGTTGAAGAACGGCGTGTGCCGTCCCCCCTCCTCCTTCGTCAGCACGTACACCTCCGCCTTGAACTTCGTGTGCGGCGTGATCGTCTTCGGCTTCGCCAGCACCATCCCCCGCTCGACCTCCTCCTTCCCCACCCCCCGCAGCAAAAGCCCCACGTTGTCCCCCGCCTGCCCCTCGTCCAGCAGCTTCCGGAACATCTCCACCCCCGTCACCGTCGTCTGCTTCGCCGAGTTCATCCCCACCACGTCCACCGTGTCCCCCACCTTCACGATCCCCCGCTCGATCCGCCCCGTCGCCACCGTCCCCCGCCCCGTGATCGAGAACACGTCCTCCACCGGCATCAAAAACGGCAGATCCACCGCCCGCTCCGGCTGCGGGATGTAGCTGTCGATCGCGTCCATCAGCTCCGTGATCTTCTGCCCCCACTCCGAACTCGCCTCCCCCGACTCCAGCGCCTTCAGCGCCGACCCCTGCACGATCGGAAGATCGTCCCCCGGAAACTCATACTCCGAGAGCAGCTCCCGCACCTCCAGCTCCACCAGCTCCAGCAGCTCCGGGTCGTCCACCATGTCCACCTTGTTCATGAACACCACGATGTACGGCACGTTCACCTGCCGCGCCAGCAGAATGTGCTCCCGCGTCTGCGGCATCGGCCCGTCCGCCGCCGACACCACCAGGATCGCCCCGTCCATCTGCGCCGCCCCCGTGATCATGTTCTTCACGTAGTCCGCGTGCCCCGGACAGTCCACGTGCGCATAGTGCCGCTTCTCCGTCTGGTACTCCACGTGCGCCGTCGCGATCGTGATCCCCCGCGCCCGCTCCTCCGGCGCCTTGTCGATGTTGTCGAAGCTCACAAAGTCCGCCAGCCCCTTCGACGCCTGAATCCGCGTGATCGCCGCCGTCAACGTCGTCTTCCCGTGGTCCACGTGCCCGATCGTCCCCACGTTCACGTGCGGCTTCGTCCGCTCAAATTTCGCCTTGGCCATGTTCCGCTTGAGATTCCGCTTGAGAGGTGAAGGAATCCAGGGAGACTCACGAGAGCCCACCACGGGATCCGAACCCGTGACCTCGTTCCCTGCTGCGCGAGCCTGGTCCTCCGCCCGGGCCCACTCGGCCCGGCGCTTCTGAAGTCTCCGCACGCGCGCGGCGCGTACAGAACGACCCTCCCGCGCGACCCCGAGGGGACTCGCAGGAGGCCCTGAACCGAGCCGTATATCTTAACGCCCCTGCCTCGATGGGTCAAGTGCGAATCGCGCCGGGTTTTCCGGAGGGCTCGGCTCGCGAGCGCCGCCCCGAATGCCGAGCCGGCATCCACATCGAACGGACTGCCCCCCGCCCGGCACACTTCCGCGGGGTCCCGACCTTCCGATCAGCGCCGAGCCTCCGGCGTAGTTCACGCCGAAGGCTCGCTTTAGAGGAAGCTGGCGGTCGGACTCGAACCGACGCACTCTCGCTTACAAGGCGAGTGCTCTGCCAACTGAGCTACGCCAGCGACTCGCGTAAAGCCCTCCAATTTATCGGGTTCGCCGCGGCGCTTCAAGTCTCCGGCCTCCACCGCGGCCCCAGGGGCGTGTCCTCCACCACCACCCCCCGGGCGGCCAGCTCGGCGCGGATCGCGTCGGCGCGCGCGAAGTCGCGGCGCTTACGCGCCTCCTCCCGCTCCGCCAGCCTCGCCTCGGCCCATGCCTTCAGCTCCTCGTCCACCCTCGACTCGCGGTCCGCCAGCTCCAGCACGCCGAGCACCGAGTCCATCCGCTCCAGCGCTCCCAGGGCGGCCTCGACTTCGGCCTCGGTGATGGCCCGGCTTCCCAGCTCGTCCAGCCGGGTGTTGACCTGCTTCGACAGCTCCCACAGCACGGAGAGGGCGACGCTGGTGTTCAGGTCGTCGTCCATCGCGGCGGCGAAGGCCCCGAGCGCCTCCCCCACGTCTCGCTGCAGGCGCGGCCGGTCATCGGCCGGCGCGTGCAGCACGCGCGGATGGTCGCGGAGCCGGTCGCGGGTCTGGCGCAGCCGGCGCACCGCCTCGGCGGCGGCCCGCAGCCCCTCGAAGGTGAAGTTGAGCTTGCTCCGGTAGTGCGCGGTGAGGAAGAGGTAGCGGACCGAGGAGCCCTTCACCCCCCGGTCCAGCAGGTCCCGCAGGCCGTACACGTTGCCCAGCGACTTCGCCATCTTCTCGCCGTCGATGAGCAGGAACTCGCCATGCAGCCAGTAGCGGGCGAACGGGCGTCTGGTGGCGCCCTCCGACTGCGCGATCTCGTCCTCGTGGTGGGGGAAGACGAGATCGATCCCGCCGCCGTGGATGTCGAAGGTCTCGCCGAGCTCCGACATGCTCATCACCGAACATTCGATGTGCCATCCGGGACGCCCTTCCCCCCACGGCGTCTCCCACACCGCGCCGACCTCCCGGTCCTCGGGCTTGGCGGCCTTCCAAAGGGCGAAATCGCGAACGTCGCCCTTCTCGTACTCGTCGGCGGCGACGCGCTCACCGCGCCGCGCCGCGGTGAGGTCGACGTGCGAGAGCTTCCCGTAGTCCGGGAACTCCGAGATGTCGAAGTACACCGATCCCTCGGCGGAGTAGGCGAGCCCCCTCTCCTCCAGGCGGCCGATCAGCTCGACCATCTGCGGGATGTAGTCCGTGGCGCGCGGGTAGACGTCGGCCGGCCGGATACCCAGAGAATCGAAGTCGTCGAAGAGACGCCTCGCGAACGGCTCCGTGTACTCCTCGAGCGGGAGCCCCTCCCGCCGCGCGCCGGCGATCGTCTTGTCGTCCACGTCCGTGAGGTTCATCACGAATCTCACCTCGTATCCCCGGTACTCGAGGTAGCGGTGGAGGACGTCGGCGAAGAAGAAGGTGCGCAGGTTGCCGATGTGCGGGGCGGCATAGATGGTCGGCCCGCACACGTACATGCCCACCCTCCCCTCGCGGAGCGGCACGAACTCCTCGAGCCGGCGGGTCAGGGTGTTGAAGAACTGAAGCGGCATGGGTTAGGGAACAGGGAACAGGGGACTAGGGACAGGGGGCACCGGCGGTTGCCGCGCCGCGGTACATCGACGCGGGTTTCGCGCCCCGAGTTCACACCGGACCCCGGGCATCCGCCACCCCCGGGGCCGAACCGGATCCGCTTTCACCGTACCCTCTCCTGTTCCCTGTTCCCTGTCCCCTGTTCCCTCTCCCCTGCTCCTCGTCCCCTCGGCTGCTGGCCTTCGCCCCAGTAGAGGGTCTGGTGCGGGAAGGGGATCTCGATCCCCTCGGCGTCGAAGCGGTTCTTGATCCGGCGGCGGATCTCCCGCGCGACCTCCCACTGCTTCAGCGGAACGGTGGTGGCCATGACGCGGATGTTGACCGCCGAGTCGCCGAACGATTCGATGCCGGGAACGGCGATCTCCTCGGTGAGGAGCGGGCGCCACTCGGGATCCTCCCACATCTCCCGCCCCACCTCGCGCATCACCTCCATCACCCGGTCCACGTCCTCCTTGTAGGCGACGCCGATGTCCATCACGGCCCGCGAGAAGGCACGCGTCAGGTTGCTGACCGAGGTGATCTCTCCGTTGGGAACGATGTGGACGACCCCATGCACGTCGCGCATCACCACGATGCGCAGCGTCATCTTCTCCACCCGCCCGGAGAGGTCCTTCACCCGGATCACATCGCCCACGCCGAACTGGTTCTCGAAGAGGATGAAGAGCCCGCTGATGATGTCCTTCACCAGCGACTGCGCGCCGAAGGAGATCGCCAGGCCGATGATGCCTGCGCCGGCGAGCAGCGGGGCGATGTCCAGCCCGATGGCGTTGAGCACCATGAAGAGAGTGATCACGAGGATCACCACGATTCCCACGCTGCGCACCAGGCTGACCAGCGTCCGGACCCGCTGCTCCTGCACGGAGATGGTCCCCGTGGGGCTCTCGCCCACGGAGTGCTCGATCCGGCGGAGCAGGACGCCGAGCACCCGGAAGGCGATCCAGGCGAGGACGACGATCACCAGGATGCGGCCGCCGAGCTCCGCCAGGCGCGGCCAGGTGAGCCCGACGAGCTGCTCCCAGTCGACGCGCAGCGTCTCGCCGATCGAAGAGTCCGGAGGAACCTGCAGCCAGGCCAGAGATGACTTCGACATCGACTTCCGCGAGAAACGGAGAAAGCACGTCGCCCCGCGGCCTCCGATCGAGGGCCGCGGGGCGGACGCCATGGTAGGGTTCGACGGAGGCGGCTGTCAAGTCCCGGCGGTGCCCCGGCGGCCGGGGAGTCGCTCCTACGGGAGGATACGCAGCTCGGTGAGGCGCCAGCCGCTCCCGGCCGAGACCGCTCCGACGTAGACCGAGCGGGTCTGGGGGCCGGGGGAGCCGCGGCCCCGGAAGGTCCACGAGACCTCGCCGAACCCGCGCGGGGGCGAACCGCCGGCCAGCGTGACGCGCACGGGGCGGGCCGAGACGCTCTCGTGCTCCGAGAAGAGGGCGCGCAGCGCGGCCGCCGCGTGCCGGCTGTTGACGGTCTCGGTACCGGAACCGGTGTCGAGCACCACCCGGCCGTCATCGGACGCGAGCTCCAGCAATCCCCCCACGTCCCCCTGGGTCCAGAGGTAGGTGACCTGCTGCACGAAGATCTCGAGCGGCATGGGAGTCTCCGGGCCCGACTGGGCGCGCAGCGGCAGCCCGCCGGACAGCAGGAGCGGGACCAGGAGGAGCGAGACCCGAAGGGTCATGCGACTCCTCCCCCGACTACCCCCCCGCGAAGCTCGGCCAGTACCCGCGCGAGGGCGGCGGAGGGATCCGCGGCGGCGGTCACGGAGCGGCCGATCACCAGGTAGTCGGCGCCCGCGCGCGCGGCCTCCGCGGGGGTGGCCACGCGCGCCTGGTCGCCCGCGGCGTCGCCAGCCAGCCGGATCCCCGGCGTCAGGATGCGCAGCGTCCCGGCGGTGTGGGCGCGGACCGCGCGCGCCTCGTGAACCGAGGCCACTACCCCGTCGAGCCCCGCCTCGCGAGCGGCGCCCGCGAGGCGCAGGACCTCCGCGCCCGCGTCGAGCCCTCGGCGTCCCCACGCCCGCTCCAGCTCGGCTGCGGAGAGCGAGGTCAGGACCGTGACGCCGAGCAGCGCCGGCCCTCCGGCTCCGGCGGGACCGGCGGCCGCGCGGGCCGCGCGCAGCATCGCCTCGCCGCCCGAGGCATGCAGAGTCAGCAGCTCCACCCCGAGCGCCGCGGCCGATTCGACCGCCCCGGAGACGGTGTTGGGAATGTCGTGGAGTTTGAGGTCGAGGAAGACGCGGCGGCCGAGCCCTCGGAGCGCGCGGACCACGTCGGGGCCGGCCGCCGTGAAGAGCTGCAGGCCCACCTTCACGAAGTCCGCCCCCGGAAGACTCTCCACGAGGGCCAGCGCCTCGCGGGCGGTGGGAACGTCGAGGGCGACGATCGGAACGGGGGCCGCGGCGGCGCTCGACGGCGCGAAGATCGGCTTGGCGGCGGGTCGGTTCGGCATGGTGCTGGATACCCGCGCCCGGTCTACAGGATCCTTACGGCTGGCGCGAAAGGTAATCCCGGACCGCGTCGGCGAGTCCGCCCGCGATCCGTCCCTGCGCGTCCCTCGCGCCGAGCAGGGCGGCCTCGCCGGGGTGGGTGATGAAGCCCACCTCCACGAGCACTGCGGGCATGAACGCGCCGTCGAGCACCACGAAGGCGGCCTGCTTGACCCCACGGTCGGGCCCTGGCAGGACTCCGCCCAGGCGGCGCTGGATCATTCCGGCCCAGTCGCTGGACTCGCGCAGGTAGAAGTTCTGGCGGAGGTCGTTGAGGATGAATCCCAGGTCGTCGCCGGAAGAGTCGGAGGAGTCCTCGAACTGCTGGGCCGCGTTCTCCATCTCTGCCACGCGCCGGGCTTCCTCCGTCTTGGCCTCGCTGAGGAAGTAGGTCTCGAAGCCGCGGGCGGAGGCCTGCCGGTGCGCATTGGCGTGGATGGAGAGGAAGAGAGCCGGCCGCTCCGGACCGCGCCAGCGGTTGGCCAGCCGGGGCCGGTCGCGGAGCGCGATCAGGGTGTCTCGGTCGCGGGTGAGGCGCACCTCGAACGCACCGTCCTCGCGCAGCAGGCGGGCGAGCTCGCGCGCCACGGCCAGCGTGACGTCCTTCTCCCGCATGCCTCCGGGACCGCGCGCGCCGGGGTCCACTCCGCCGTGGCCCGCGTCGATCACCACGAGCGGCTTTGCGGCGGAGGCGCCCTGGGCGCGCAGCATCGTTCCCGAGGCGGCGAGCAGGCCGGCGAGGGCCAGGATCAGGTGGAGCAGGTCACGAGGCGCGGTAGGCACGTTCCATCTCCCGCTTGGCGTCGCGCTGCTTCAGGTCCTGCCGCTTGTCGTGGAGCTGCTTGCCGCGCACGAGGGCCAGGGTGACCTTTGCGATCCCACCCCGGAAGTAGACCTCCAGCGGCACGAGGGTGAGCCCCTTCTGCTCCACCTTTCCCACCAGGCGCCGCATCTCCTGCCGGCGCAGCAGGAGCTTGCGGGTGCGGAGCGGCTCGTGGTTGAAGCGGTTCCCCTGCTCGTAGGGGGAGACGTGCATCCCCGTGAGCCAGAGCTCGCCGCGGTCGAAGCGGGCGAATGCGTCCTGCAAGTTGGCCTTGCCGTCGCGCAGCGACTTCACCTCGGTGCCCTGAAGCACGAGCCCCGCCTCCAGTGTCTCGAGGACCTCGTATTCGTGCCGAGCCTTGCGGTTGCGCACGGCGATCTTGCGGCCATCGTCGGAGCTGGACATTGCTTGGTGGGTCCTCAGTCGTCAGTCGAAGGGCAACGCGCGGCGGCCGGAGGCGAAGGGGACCGAAGGCTGACGACTAGTAAATGATCACCGGCGTGCCGACCTCGACCTCGTGATAGAGCCGGCGCGCGGCCTCGTTGGTCATGCGGATACAGCCGTGGGAGACCGGCTGGCCGAGCAGCTCCGGACTATTGGTGCCGTGCACCGCGATGTCCTCCTCGAGGTAGAGGGCGGTGGTACCGAGCGTCCCGGCCTGCACGCGGCGCGGAGACCCGGGCTCGGGAATCGGCTCCCCGCGCTCCACGAAGGCCCAGTCGGGGACGCGCCAGACCGGGTCCTTCTCCTTGAGCTGGATGCGGAACATCCCGCGCGGGGTGGAGAAGTCCCACTTCTGGCCGGCGCCCTCGAGGCGGGTGCCGGTCCCGGTCCCCACCACCGCCGACCAGATCACCCGTTCCCGCTCCATCAGGTAGAGCCGGTGCTCCTCGAGCGAGATAACGACGTAGCGGCCCTGCACGTTGACCGGCGGGTCGCGATAGCGGGCGAGGCCCTCGCGCTCGACGCCGTGGCCGACGGCGAGCGGCGCGGTCGGGATCCCCTGTGCCCGCGCGGCGCCCGCCGCCGCCGGCGCCACCAGCAGCGCGGCGGCGAGAACGGTCGAGATTCGGTGCATGGTCAGTCCAGGAGCTCTTTCTGCCTGCGGCGGATGCGGTACAGCTCGTACACCTGCCCCACCTCCCCGCCCAGTACGAACACCACAGCCGAGTAATAGATCCAGAAGATGAGAACCACGATGGAGGCGAAGACGCTGTAAGTGCTCCCGTATTCCGCCACGGAGGCGACGTACCATGCGAAGGCGGACTTGAGCAGCTCGAATACCACCGATGTGAAGGTAGCGGAGGCCAGTGCAATGCGCCACGGGATGCGCCGCGCCGGGAGGAAGCGGTAGAGGAGGAAGAACATCAGGAAGATGAAGGCGTAGGCCAGGATCTGCGCGTACAGGGCCTGCAGTGTCTGGACCGTGCCGCCCGCCCGCAGCCCGAGCAGCTCGATCCCGTAGGTCTGCGCGGCTTCGAGGGCCACGGTGATGGCGGTGTTGGCGACGAAGAGAGAGCCGGCGACCACCACCATCTTGGCGTCGAAGATCTTCCCCCTGATGATCCCGCGGTCCTCCTGGATGTCGAAGACGGAGCGCAGCGCGCTCCGGAGCGAGCCGAAGAGGCGCGTGGAAACCCAGACGAGCAGGGCGATCCCGAGGAGGCCGTATCCGGTAGTCCCCTCGATCAGCCTCTCGACGAGGCGGCTGGTGCGCTCGGTGAGCTCCGGAGAGGGCGGGAGCACGCGGAGAACGTAGTCGAGCACCACCGAGTTCGGATCATCGACGGTGGTCCGCAGCAGATAGCCGAAGAGAGAGATCAGGAGGAGGAGGAAGGGAACGGCGGCGAGCAGGATGTTGAAGGAGATCCCGCCCGCCAGGAAGAAGACGTCGTCCTGCCCCGCCTTGTGGTACACCCGCGAGGCGAACTCCAGGCCGCCGCGGAAGATGCGCTGCAGCGCACCGCGCACGGCGGCCAGGTGACGTCCGGAGATCTCGAGGGGAGAGCGTGCAGCCATCGGCGATGGGTCGACCTCCGCGGGAGGGCGCGGGCGGCGCGCCCCCGCGCGGGGTCTAGCCGAGGTTCGGCCGCTCGCCGACCTCTTCGACGATGACTTCGGTGACGATCACCTCGGCGGCGATGGGGGGAGGCGGCGGGCGGGTCGTGCCCCGGGCGGCCTCGGAGGCGGCGCCGTACGACTCCTTCGCCTGGTCCACGCGCCGCTCCAGCTCGGAGCGCGCCTCCTGGGCAGCGCGGCGCCCCGCGTCGATCGCCTGCCGCGCCCGCTCGGCGCGATCCTCGACCGTCTCCCGCACCGCGTCGATGCGGTCCTGAAGGCGCCCGCGGGTGCGGGAAACGGCGCCGTTCACCGAGTCGCGCACCTCGTCCACTCGGCCCTCGGCCGCCGTACGGAGCCGCAGGACCCCCTGCCGGAGCTCCTCCTGCGTCTCCTCGCCGGTACGGGGAGCGAAGAGGAGAGCGGCGCCCACTCCCAGGAGGGCTCCCCAGAGGAAGGGAGTGATCCCGCCGCTGTGGCGCTCGATCACGATGTAGGGCAGATCGTCGTACTCTCTCATCAGGCGATCCTTTCGGTTGGAGGCTGGGTCACATCACCCGCAGCGGCTCCGGCGGGTCGCGGCGCTCGCGCAGAACGGCTCGGAGCCGTGCGAGGTCGATCGGCTTGTCGAGGAAGAGATTTGCCTCCCGGCGGAGGGCGCGCTCCGCCCCTCCGTCCCCACATCCCGCGGTCAACATAATGAAGTAGACTCCCGCTCGCATCGCCCGCACCGCGCGCAGCACCTGGAGCCCATCGAAATCGGGGAGGCAGAAGTCGCAGACCACCGTCTCGGGCGCGAACTCCCTCGCGCACTCGACCCCTGCCGAGCCGCTCGGGGCCGTGCGGACGAGGAAACCCTCGTCGGAGAGGAGGCTGCCGAGCGCCTCGCGCGCTCCGGAATCGTCTTCCACCACCAGCACGCGATGCTTGGCCATGCTCCACCGGCGATCGAGGGGAGGCTCGACGGGACCTCGCCGGGATGCGCAATGCACATGCCAAGGGGGACGGCAAGGTACCCGACCCTCCTGAACCGCAAGGGCCGTCCTGAGCGCCAGCGAGCGATCCGAACCCCGAGCGTCCGCGCCGGTCGGCCGTCGCGGGCGCTGCGATTCTCCAGGGGGAGGCGGGAGCCGAGCGGTACCGGGCGGTTGAAACCGCGGCGACAACCACGGGAAGCCCGCTCGCGCGGGCTCCGGAACGGCCGGCGACGGTGCGGAATCCGAGTCGGCCGAGGCCGATCTTCCTTGTTCGTCGCAGCGACCTCAGCCGCCCGCCAGAGCAGTCGCTCGGAGGGAGGCGGCGCGGCCCCCCACCCCACGGCACTTCCGCTCCACCGCGCCTGAAAGGAAGAGGCCGGCACCGCAACCGGATGCCGGCCCCTCTCCCCCCTCTGGTCCCGTCACCGACTCGCCGCCGTCTCCGCTCCGATCAGGGTGGTGAGCTGCGAACGGAGGTGGTCCTCGGCGATTCCCAGCAGGCTCGCGGCCTTGTGGTGATCGCCGTTGACGAAGGAGAAGGTCTTCAGGATGAGCGTGCGGTCGGCCTGCTCGAGCGACGTTCCGACCGGAATGCGGATCTCGCGATCTTCGCTGGTGATCAGCTCGTGGGCGCGGAGGTCCTTGAGGGTGATGCGTGGGCCGGCGGAGAGGATCACGGCGCGCTCGACCGCGTTCTTCAGCTCGCGTACGTTCCCGGGCCAGCGGTACTCGTTGATGAACTCCATCGCCTCGGAGGCGAAGCCGTCCATCGTCTTCCCGTTCTCGGCGGCGAAGCGGCGCAGGAAGTGCTCGGCGAGGATACGGACGTCGCCCCTGCGCTCGCGGAGCGGCGGCAGGAAGAGCGGAATGACCGCGAGACGGTGATAGAGGTCCTCGCGGAGATCGCCGTTCTCGATCGCCCGGTTGATGTTCTTGTTGGTGGCGGCGACCACGCGGATGTCCACCGAGATCTCCTTCTTACCGCCGAGGCGGCGGAAGGTGCGCTGCTCCAGGGCGCGCAGGAATTTCACCTGGATGTCGGGCTCCATCTCCGCGACCTCGTCCAGGAAGAGGGTTCCACCGTCGGAGAGTTCGAAACACCCTGGCTTCTCGTTGAGGGCGCCGGTGAACGCTCCCTTCTCGTGGCCGAAGAGCTCGTTCTCGAGGATCTCGCGCGGGAAGGCCGCGCAGTTGATGGCCACGAAGGGGCCCTTCTTCCGGGTGGACTTGTCGTGGATGGCGCGCGCCACGAGCTCCTTCCCCGTGCCGCTCTCCCCGACGATGAACATGCTCGCGCCCGTAGGTGCGGCGGCCTCGATCGTGCCGTAGATCTGCCGCATCTCCTCCGACTGGCCGATGAGGTCGCCGAAGCGCGTGAAATTCTTGATCTTCTCCTCGAGCGCACGGTTCGCCTGCTTAAGCTCGAACTTGTCGACCGCCTTAGGGATGAGCTCCTTCAGGCGGTCTATCTTGAGGGGCTTCTCGAGATAGTCGTACGCCTCGCGCCGCATGGCCTCCTTGGCGCTCTCCACGGTGCCAAACCCTGTAATGATGATCACCTCGCTGGGGATGCACGCGTCGCGCATGCGGGCGAACAGCTCCAGGCCGTCGATCTCCGGCATCTGGAGGTCGGCCAGCACCACCGCGTATCCCCCCTTCTCGATCAGGTCCCACGCGGTCTGCCCGTCGGCGGCCACATCCACCTCGTAGCCGTCGTCCGCCAGCAGCATCTGGAGGCCCTCGGCGACGTGGCGCTCGTCGTCTGCGATCAGAATCTTGCCTGGCATGCCGGCGATCACTCGTAGGGTTCGGCGCGAGCGTACCGCGCGAGAAAGTTTCGGATAACTCCGGCCGTCGGCGAAAGATACGCTCCCGCCTCCGACCCGGTCAACCACGCACTGTCTCAGTACCACGATGAGACGGCAAGGATCCTCACGAAGCGGAGAGGGCCAGCGGCAGGGAGAGGGCGAGGGAGAGGATCGGCTCGGGGCTCGCGAGGTGGGGCTCGACGGAGGCGGAGGAGACTTCCAGGTGCCCGCCGAGCCCGTCGGCGAGGACGCGGGCGACGCCCAGCCGGGAGGAGAGCTCCTCCTGCAGGGAGGCGGCGGCGGCCGCGGCGTCGGGGTCAGCGGTGGCGCCGTCGATGCGCAGCCGCGCCCAGGGCGGGTCTACCTCGGTCCTCACGCGCACCGAGCCGCCCGAGGGGACCAGGTCCACCGCCTCGACCAGAAGGCTGAGCACGAGCTGGCGGGAGGGGTCGAGCGGAAGGTGACCCCGCACGGGGACCGGCGAAGGCTCGTACTGGAGGGTGACGCGGCGACGCTCGCGCTCCAGCTCGAGGAGCTCCAGGAGCTCCTCGAGGAGCCCGGCGAGCGTGGTGGGAGCGGCGCCCCCACGGTCCGGCCGGATGAGGCGCAGGAGGAGCTCGACGCGGCGGTTGACCCGGTCGAGCTCGCTACCGAGCACTCCCACGTAGCGCAGCAGCTCCTCGGGCTCGCTCCCGCCCGGCCGGCCGATGCGCCGCTTGAGCACTTCCAGGTTGATCACCATGGAGTGCAGGGGGTTCTTGATCTCGTGGGCGAGGTCGTCCGCGAGCCTCTCGACCAGGTCGAGCTTGCCGGCGCGAACCACCTGCGGGTCGTCGCCCGCCTGTATCCTACCCGAGTGCATCGCTTGCCGTGGCGCGAGAAGAACAGCGGCCTCCGCCCCCGCGGGGAGGCGGAGGCCCCGGTCGCTGGTAGCACGATTCGTTCCGCATGACCGGTGGTGGCTCGTGGGCGGCCGGTCGTCCGAGAAGCGCGGAGTGGGCCCGCGGAAAACGGAGCGGTCCCCGGCGCCGTGGGAGGGGCCGGGGACCGGAGACCGACGACCGACGACCCTTCAGTCCGACAAGTCCCAGTCGTCGCTCGCGGCCTTGATCCGCAGCGCGGCCGGGCCCGGGCGAGAGCGGCGCGGGGAGGAGACGTGCTCGCGCACTGCATCCATGGTGCCATCCACACGGAGCTGCCGGAACAGGAAATCGAACTGCTCCCGCAGGCTCTCCCGGATCGAGGCACGCGTCTCCTCCGGCATCTCCCAGAGCTCCTGCTTGAAGGTGCCGAGGGTCTTCTTGCGGGCCTTGTAGAGGAACTGCTCCTCGGTGTCCTTGGGCCCTCGCTCGCCCGCGAGGTCCGTGCGGCAGTGCTGGTACATCCGCTCGCGGAGCTCGACGGGGAAGGAGGCGTGCTCGAAGAGGATGTTCTGGAAGCCGGTGGCGAGGTGGATCTCCGCCGTCTCCACCTCCGGGAACTTTCCGAAAGCCTTATCGGGCAGGGTGGAGGCGCCGTGCTGCACCGCGCCGGAGAGGCCGTATTCGTCACGCGCGATCTCGGAGAGGCGCCGCAGCGTCTCGAAGTCGATCGCCGCCTCGGCGATGGAGCCGTCGGGGAGGACCACTCCCCCGTGCGAGGTGCCGGACTGCACCGAGATCTTCGAGAGCCCCGGGATCGAGCGGCCGGCCTCCCCCGAGAGCCGCTCCAGCTCGCGCCGGTACCCATCCATGTAGGCGCGCAGCTCCGCCGGGGTGGAATTCTCCGTCCCCACCTCGCCGATCTCCCCGCCCACCGACACCGTCACTCCCTCCGGCTCGTGCCGGCGGATGAAGGCGGTCATCTCGGCCGAGAGGGTCGAGTTCACCCGCTGCTGCTCCTCGAGCGTCTCCTCGGAGAGATCGACGAGGGTGGAGGTGTCCACGTCGATATTGTAGAAGCCGGCGTGGATCGCCTCGCGGATGAGGTCGCGTACCGCCCCGACCTCGGGCCGCGGATCGGCGGCGTACTTCTTCGCGTTGACCTGGAAGTGGTCGCCCTGGATGAAGAGTGGTCCCGACCACCCCTCGCGGATGGCCGCGGCGGTGATGCTGGCCGCGTACTCGGCGGGGCGCTGGTCGGTGTAGCCGATCTCGGAGCGGGCGATCTCGCAGATCAGCGCTCCGACGCGCAGCTCGCGCGCGGCGGCGAACATCGCGCGAGCGGTGTCGTAGGCGGCGCCCCGGATGTTCATGGCGGGAACGGTGAAGCCGGAGATCTCGCCGCGGCCGCGCGCCAGGTAGAGGTCGTGGATCGAAGCCGGACGGATCTCCAGCTCCTGCCCCAGCTCGCCGATCATCCAGCGGGCGGTGTCGCGCACGTCGTCGCTCTCGCCGAAGACGGCGGCCGCGGCCAGGAAATCGATCCCGCGCGACCGGAGGGCCTCCGCGTCCGCGAGCTCCACGGCGCCGCGTTCGGACACACGGGCGGAGTCCTTCACGCGATCGAGGAGCGCGCGGACCGGGGCGCTCTCCAGGATGGTTCGATCGTCGGGGGTAGCGGTTCGGGTCTCTGGCATGGTCGCTCGTCTCACTGTCCGGATGGACTCCAGGATTCTCGCGGGCGATCCCGCGCCTCCCGTCCATCGACGGAAGATGCGGGCCGGCCGGCGGGGATGCAAGCGCTCGGCCCCTCCGAGGGTGGTCTGCGCCTTGCGTGCCGCGGCCGTATGAATTCCCTCAAACCCGCCCTGCTGAAGAGCGCCGTCGCGGGCGCGGGAGCGCTCGCCGCGTACGCCTTCCTGGTGGAGCCTCGCTGGCTGGCGGTGACGCGCCCGCGGATCCACCTGCGTGGCCTCCCGCCGGCGCTGGAGGGGCTTCGCATCGCGCTGCTGAGCGACCTCCACGCGGGGTCGGGGAGCGCGCACCCGCTGCTCCGCCGCGCGTGCCGACTCGCGATGGCGGAGCGGCCCGACCTGATCGCCCTCACCGGCGATCTCGCGGACGACGACGCGGGCGGGTTCGAGCGGATCCTGAACGCGCTCTCGGAGCTCCGCGCGCCACTCGGGGTGTACGCGGTCCCCGGCAACCACGACCACGTGGTGGGATTCGAGAAGTGGAGACGGCAGCTCGCGACCCACCCCGTGGTGGAGGACCTCACGAACCGCTCCGTGGTGAAGACGGTGGGGGAAGTCCGGCTCTGCATCGCCGGCGTGGACGACTTCTCGAATGGGCGGCCCTCGCTGGGGTCGCTCCCCCCGCCGGAGGAGCGCGACCTCACGATCCTGCTCGCGCACGACCCGGACCAGGCGGAGCGCGCCCGCCGGGCGCGGGACCGGGTGGACTTGGTGCTGAGCGGCCACACGCACGGCGGCCAGGTGCGCCTCCCCTGGATCGGGGCGGTGTTCAACCCGGTGTGGAACGAAGATCTGTACGAGGAGGGGCTGCGGCGCAGGCCGTGGACGCAGGTCTATATCTCGCGGGGGATTGGGACCTCGCAGCTGAGCGTACGGTTCCTCTGCCGCCCCGAGGTGGCGGTGCTGGAGCTGACCGGCGCCCCCCGCGGCCCGCAAGGCCGCTGACCCCCCGATCGGGAACGCTTATTGCTAGAAAATCCGCCGAACGAGCGGGCCGCGGCCTCGCAGGGTGGGGCCCCGTCGCGGCCGATCGACGGACCCGCTCCCCCGCCGGAGAGGCTATATGGCTCGGCAAACCGGAGTAGTCGAGTTCTTCAAGGACGAAAAGGGCTTTGGCTTCATTCGTCCGGACGACGGCGGCAAGGACGTCTTCGTCCACCACTCCTCCATTGTGATGGAGGGATTCAAGTCGCTGAAGAAGGGGGACCGGGTCGAGTTCGAGGTCGTGGACGACCCGAAGGGGCCGCGTGCCGCCGACGTTCAGAAGGTCTGAGGAGTCGGCGGTCGGAGGGTAACGTATCCCGGCCGGAGGGGAAGGGGACCGGAGACTGACGACCCTCCGACCGACGACCGCCGTTACGGCACCAGCACGACCTTGCCGAACTGCCGCCCTTCCTCGAGGCGGCGGTGTGCCTCGGCGGCCCGGTCGAGGGGGAGGACGATGTCGATCACGGGCTTCAGCTCGCCGCGGAGCGCGACGCGGAGCATGGCGTCGAACTCCGCGCGGGACGCCATGGTGGTGCCGAGGATCTGCAGCTGCTTCCAGAAGAGGATTCGCAGGTCGGTCTCACCGGCCGGGCCGGTCGTCGCGCCGTAGGTCACCAGGCGGCCGCCGCGTGCCAGAGCGCGGAGACTTCCTTTCCAGGTCGCCTCCCCCACGTTCTCGACGACCACGTCCACCCCGCGCTTCCCCGTGTCGCGGAAGACCTGCCGGGAGAAGTCGACCTGTTCGCGGTCGTAGACGAACTCCGCCCCGAGCGCCCGCACCCGCGCCACGCTCTCGGCGCCGCTGGTGACCGCGAAGACGCGAGCCCCGGCGAGCCTGGCGATCTGCACCGCGGCGATGGCGGTGCCCCCGGAGGCGCCCAGGACGAGCACGTCCTCGCCGGGCCGGAGGGCGGCCTTGGAGACCAGTGCGCGCCAGGCCGTCTGGTAGGAGACCGGCAGCGCGGCGGCATCCTCGAAGGAGAAGTCGTCGGGGAGCCGGTGCAGGTTGCGCTCCGGAACGGCGACGAACTCCGCGAACCCGCCGTCGGTGTGCTCCCCGAGGATGCGGAAGGTGGCGCAGAGCGACTCCTCGCCGCGGATGCACGACTCGCAGCGTCCGCACCAGAGGACCGGGTTCACCACCACCCGCTCGCCGCCGGAGAAGCCAGCCACCGCCTCGCCGACTGCCGCCACCTCCCCGGCGACGTCCGACCCGCCGATGTGGGGCATGGTGGTCTCGATCGGAAGGCCCCGCCGCACCCAGAGATCGAGGTGGTTCATCGCCGCGGCGCGCACCCGCACGAGGACCTCGACCGGCCCGGGACGCGGCGTCTCGACCTCCTCGACCCGTACCACTTCGGGCCCCCCGTGCTCGTGGAAGATAGCAGCTCGCATCGGAAACGTTGAGTGTTGAACGTGGAATGAACGGAAACCGGGATCCCCTCCATTTGCCCCGACGTGAGAGGTTCGGCCCGTTCAACATTCCACTTCGACCTTCAACCTTCAAGTCCGCCTTGTCGTCGGCGTCCGCCGGGGGTTAAGATTGGCGCGTGCGATACCAGAGCGCAGAGGACCGGCTGAACCCGATTGCCCCGCAGGGCGCGGACGAGAGCACGCTGGGAGGGTATCCCGCGGTGCACGGACGCGCGCCCGCCTTCGAGGGAGCGGACGGGCAGGCGTACACCGCCGCCGTCGAGACCGAGCGCTCGGGGGGCGCTCCGCGGCCCTGGGCCGCCTACCTCGTCTTCCTGCGCTGGGCGCAGACGGGGAGCGCGATCATGGGCCACCTGGAGACCGGCGACCTAGCCGCCGGCGCCTCGGAGGCGGAGGTGCGCGCCGCGGTCGAGGCCCTCCCGCTGGCGCGGGTGAAGGAGATCCTCGACGAAGCGATCCGGCGAAAGCAGAGCGAGGCGGCCGGGCCTTAGGGCCCGGCCGCCTCCGCCTTCCCCCATCTCTCGGGCTCCGACCAATATGCTCCGACAGAGCCTGCTCTACCTCAGCGAGAGCTCCGCCGCGCGGCGGATGGTGATGGGCACGCCGATCTCGCGCCGGATCGCCGAACGCTTCGTGGCCGGCGACACCCTGGACGACGCCGTACGGGCAACCCGGGCCGCCAACGGCGACGGCCTCAGCGTCTCCGTCGACTTCCTCGGCGAGTCGGTCGCGACCCGCGAGGAGGCCGAGGGGGCGACGGAGATGGCGATCCGCATCGTGGAGCGGATCGCGGCCGAATCGCTCGACGCGAACATCTCGATCAAGCCCACCCAGCTCGGCCTCGACCTCGACCCCGACCTCTGCCGGGAGAACCTGGAGCGAGTGCTCGCCCGCGCCCGCGAGGCCGGCGACGGCGAGGGCGAGATCTTCGTGCGCCTCGACATGGAATCGAGCGAATACACCGAGCGCACGGTGGCTCTGGTCGAGTCGCTCTGGGCGAGCGGCTTCCGCAACACAGGGACGGTCTTGCAGTCGTACCTGCGGCGCACCCCCGACGACCTGCGCCGGATGCTCTCCTTGGGCTCGCGCGTGCGCCTGGTGAAGGGCGCCTATCAGGAGCCTCCCTCGGCGGCCTTCGAGGACAAGGCGGACGTGGATCGGATGTTCGTGGAGGAGATGAGGACGCTGCTGGAGGAGGGCGTCTTCCCCGCGATCGCCACACACGACGAGGCCATGATCGACGCCACCCGGCGATGGGCGTTCGAGCGGGGGATCGCCAAGGACAGCTTCGAGTTCCAGATGCTCTACGGGATCCGCCGCGACCTCCAGCACCGGCTCCGCGAGGAGGGATACCGGGTGCGGGTCTATCTTCCCTTCGGGGACTCGTGGTACCCGTACCTGATGCGCCGCATGGCGGAGCGACCCGCGAACCTCTTCTTCATCACCAACAGTCTGCTGCGCGAATCGCCCGTGTCGCGCGTGGCGAATCCGGTCGCGATCGGAGCCGGCATTCTCACCGGCGCGCTGGCCGCCCTCGCGTGGCGGGGGCGGAGGAACCACCGCTGAGGGTGGCCGGGATCGAGTATCGCCTGTCGATGCCGCGCCCGCACTCCCACCTCCTCGAGGTGGAGGTGCGGGCCTCCGCATCCGGCGGCCCGCTGGAGCTGCTCATGCCCTCCTGGACCCCCGGCTCCTACCTGATGCGCGAGTTCCCGCGCAACGTGCAGGACTTCTCCGCCGCCACCGCCGCCGGCGAGCCGCTCGCCTGGCGAAAGACCGACAAGAACACCTGGCGGATCGACGCCGTGGCGGGGACCGAGGTCGTGGCCGCCTACCGAGTCTACGCCAACGAGCTGAGCGTCCGCACCAGCCACCTCGACGCCTCGCACGCCTTCGTGAACGGCGCCTCGGTCTTCATGTTCGTCCGCGGCCGCGAGCGGGAGGCGCTCTCTCTGGAGATCGACGCCCCGGAGGGGTGGAACGTGGCGACCTCGCTGCGCAGCCCTTCGGAGCGCCGACTGGAGGCGGAGAGCTACGACCGCCTGGTCGACGGTCCGCTCGAGATCGGGACGCACGAGGTGCTGGAGTGGGAGCAGGAGGGGATCCCGCACCGGTACGCGCTGTGGGGCGCGGCGGATCTCGACCGGGAGCGGCTCATGGACGACACCCGGCGGATCGTCGCCGCCGCGTCGCGGCTCTTCGGCGGGCTGCCTTACGAACGCTACCTCTTCATCCTGCACGTCCTTCCCGAGGGGCGCGGGGGGCTGGAGCACGCCGATTCCTGCGCCCTGCAGGCGGACCGGGGCTCGTTCCGGGGAGAGGGGTACGAGAACCTGCTGGCGCTGGTGGCGCACGAGTTCTTCCACGTCTGGAACGTGAAGCGCATCCGTCCCGAGACGCTCGACCCCTTCGACTACACCCGCGAGAACTACACGCGGAACCTGTTCGTCGCGGAGGGGCTGACGACCTACTATACGGACCTGATGCTGCGCCGCGCCGGGCTGATGGCGCCGGAGAGATACGTCGTGCGGCTGGGCGAGTCGATCTCGCGCCTGCAGGCGCTGCCGGGGCGGCACCACCAGTCGCTGGAGGAGTCGTCGTTCGACGCCTGGATCAAGTTCTACCGTCCCGACGAGCACACGCCGAACTCGCAGGTGTCCTACTACCACAAGGGGGCGCTGGTGGGGCTCCTGCTGGACATGGAGATCCGCCGCGCCACCGGCGGTGCGCGCTCGATGGACGACCTGATGCGGCTCCTTTGGGAGCGGTACGGCTCGCGCGACGTCGGCTTCCCGGAGAACACCCGCGAGGGGATCCAGGCGCTCGCCGAGGAGGTGGCCGGCGGGGATCTGGGTGAGTTCTTCGACGTCTATCTACGCGGCACGGCGGAGCTGGAGTACGACCGGCACCTCGAGGTCGTGGGGCTGCGGCTGGAGCGGGCGGAGGGCTCGGCGGAGGGCTCGGGGCTGGCGGGAGCGCAGGCGGCTCCGAACCATCCCGGCGACGTGGTGGCGCAGGAGACGCGACTGGGGGTGCGGACGCGCGAGCAGGAGGGGAGGCTGAAGGTCACTCACGTGCTGGAGGGAACCGCGGCCTTCGACGCCGGCCTCAACGCGGGGGACGAGATCGCGGCGGTGGCGGGGCGGCGGACCGGGGCGGCCGAGCTGGAGCGCCTCCTCCATGAGCGGGAGGAGGGGGAGCTGGAGATCGCCGCCTTCCGGCGGGGGGAGCTGCTCCGCTTCCGCGTGCCGCTGGGGCCGCACCCCGCGCCCAAGCTGCGGCTGGCGCGGCTCCCCGACGCCTCGCCCGAGCAGCGCGCGGCGCTCGCCGACTGGCTGCGCGGCGAGGGCGGAGCTTCTCTTGACCGCATTCCCACGGCAGGTTAGCTTGGTGGTCCTTCCGCCGGTCCGCGGAAGCACCGGAGGGCGGGACGTGGCGCAGCCCGGTAGCGCACCTGAATGGGGTTCAGGGGGTCGCCGGTTCAAATCCGGCCGTCCCGACTAAGCTAAACCCGCTCAACGACTTCAGGTTCGTTGGGCGGGTTTTCGCTTTGAGCATTCTCCTGATTCGGCCTGCTTCGATACACCAGGCGAACTAGACCGCGCCGAGATTGTCGGAGGCTCCGAGTCTGGAGAGCTTAGAGCCGTGAACAATGGACTTCCCCCCGCTGAGCGGACACGGGGTTAAGCAGCTACCCTCGGGGTGAGGGTGAGCTGGGCCTCGAACTCCACCGGCGAGCAGTACCCGAGACTGGAATGCAGCCGCTCGCGGTTATACCATACCTCAAGGTAGTCGAACACGGCCCGCCTCGCCTCCTCGTGCGTATGCCAGTCGCTCTCCTGGATCAGCTCCCACTCCAGCGTGGCGAAGAAGCTCTCGGCCACGGCATGATCCCAACCATCCCCCTTGCGGCTCATGCTGCCCGTCATCCCATGCTGGCGAAGCACTTCCTGATCCGCTTGAGAGGCATATTGCTCCCCGCGGTCCGAGTGATGGAGCAGGCCCGGGGCGGGTTTGCGGCTCCACAGCGCCATCGTAAGCGCATCCGTCGCCAGCGAACTCTCCAGCGTGTCTCTCATCGCCCAGCCCACCACGCCTCGCGAGGCCAGATCGAGCACCCCCGCCAGGTACAGCCATCCCGCCCGGGTCGGTAGGTACGTGAGGTCGCTCACCCACACCCGATCCACACCCTCGACCTCTTCCACCGCGAAGCGCCGCGCTAGGAGATTCGGCGCCACCGGCCGGCCGTGGTTCGAGTTCGGGGTGGAGCGGAAGCGCCGCTTCCTTTTCGCCTTGAGCCCATCCTCTCGCATCAGGCGCTCCACCCGTTTGCGACTGCAGGTGAATCCCCGCTTCCGCAGCGCCCGATGCACCCGCGGGCTACCGTAGCTCCTCCGGCTGCGGCGGTGGATGAAGCGAATCTCCACGCGGAGTCGCTGCTCCTCAGCGGTGGGCTCGCTCGGGCTCCGCTTCCTCCCGTCGTAGAAGCCCGAGCGGCTCCCCTCGAGGGCGCGGCACATCAGCGAGACCGAGAACTCGCCCCGATGTGCCTGGATCACCGCGTACTTCACCGCGACTCCCTCGCGAAGTCCGCCGCCGTTTTTCGCAGGAAGTCCCGCTCCTGCTTGACCTGTTCCAGCTCACGCCGCAGACGGCGGACCTCCTCCTCGGTCACGGAAAGCTTCCCGTTGCCCGGGAACGCCTCCGTTCGGGGGCGCCCCTCCAGCTAGGACTTCCAGCGCTTCAGCAGGCTGTCCTGGATGCCCAGCTCGCGGGCGATCTGCGTCTCGGGCCGGCCGCTCTCCTCGGCGAGCCGGACGGCCTCCAGCTTGAACTCTCTCGTGTACTGCCGTCGCTTCTCTCCCATGGATCACCTCCTGCCCGGGGATACACCCCGAGCTTATCTGGGTGTCCGTTCTCGGGGGGGAAGTCCAGTGCAACGATTGGCCCCCGGTGCGCGAATTTCCATGATGGCCCGGAGCGACACGGCTCCACTCACGAGGCCGGTTACACGACTGCAGCCGATCCCCTCTGCCGGGGCAGGACTCTCGTTTCGCTTGACAGACCGGAGGAGCCCATACAGGCTTGTTAGGCACTGCCAGGATCGAAAGACCGCTATTGGCTCAAGACGACGAAATCAGTCTCATAGCCGCGACTCCGAAGGTCTGTGTGAAATAGCCGCAAGACGTTGCCAGCATTGTCGGTGATACCCAAGTAATAGACGAACCACTGTCCCGGCTCCACCCCTCGGGGCACGGGCACCCGAAGCTCGTAATCCCGGTAGTGATGGCTGAAGTTGACATAGCTTGACGCGACCTCCTTGGCGGTCAACTCCGTCCGATTTGGCCCCCGTACGATCACGGCGACTTGGAACGCAAGGCCGGACTGGTAGTCTGAGGCTCGGAGCCTTACGCGAAGCGTGTCGCTCCTTAAACGAGCGTCAATTGTGTCCCTTGCCAGGGAGAATGACTCTAGCTTGGGGGGCGACGCATCGGGTCCAGGCTCCGTCGCATCGGCCTTCCACTCGGCCATCGTAGGCAGTCCGTGCGCCGTAGCCGTGGCTTCCTGCGGCGCGCCCGGTTGTGGCCCAAGCGTCCAGACCGCCTTCGCGAATCCTTGATCGTCGGAAACGACAGTGGCTGGATCGATGCTACCGCCGCCAGCGACCACCTGGAATTGGACGGCAACCCCGGGCACCGGATTGAAATAGACGTCGAGCGGCATAGCGACCAGTGAGTCAGGTAAAGGCTCACCCGCCGGTGCGGCCGTGACATACCAAGAACTTGCAACCTTGACTGCTTTGCCGGGCCGCCTTGTGAAGGTGAACAGGGCGACTTCGGAGCCCGCCCGGGCCGCGACAGCGACAGTTCCGGCCTTCGTGCCCGAACTCCAGAGGATGGATGCCTCCCCAGACTCGTTGGACGCGCTTGAGCGTGTACCACCTTCGAAGGGAAACGAGGCGCTCCACTGGACGGCAATCCCCGGCGTTGGGTTGCCAAAGCGGTCCAGCGTCCTCACGACAAAGGGTTGTGCGAGCGGTTGCCCCGCCTCGACAGATTGAGAGTCCCCCGATACTACCTGGAGGTTGGCGACGGAGCCGGGAGTCGGTGTCGCGTCGAAGCGAACTACGGTGAGCGAGCCCACGGTCGCGGTCACGGCGTTCGACGCCAATGTTGTTCCCAGGGTCCACTCGGCCTGCGCAAGTCCCAAGGAGTCGGTCACATTGCTCGTAATACCAAGCTGTCCTCCCCCGGCAGTCACCGTCCATTGGACGGTGACTCCGCCGAGCGGGCGGTTTCGGGAGTCGTAGACCCGAACCTTCAGGGGCTGCTCGAGTGTCTCTCCTACGGAGCCGGAAAGGGTCGTTGGCGAGGCCGCTTCCACACGGGCAGGGAAATCCTCCCGGGGAGGTGTGGTTCCGGAGTCGGTACAGGCGTAGAGGGGAAGGAGCAGCAAGACGCGCAGCGCGCGACGCATCAAGGGCGGCACTCGAAGTGTGGAATCTTGTGGTGACAGAGTATCCTAGACGAGCGATGTCGATAGTGCACCCGCGCGAGCGGCGGGCTCGACCGATTCCGACCAGGATTGAATCTCGGAATTGGGTAGCCGGGGTCAACCGCGTAGGAAGCTAATCGGAGGACCTCCTTGTCGCTGTATCGGAGGCGCCGAGCCTAACGAACCATGATAACGCGCGAGGGGCGCCGCGCGATACCTGCCATTGCTCCGAAAGTATGACGTGCCCCTCGTCGCCGTTCATCCAATAGTTGGGCGGCGGGCTCGGCGGGACGGCTTCAGTTCCAGCGAGAGATTTCGCCCCAGCGCCGTCGCGTAGCGCTCTAGCGTGGAGAGGCGGATGTCTCCTGCATGATTCTCAATTCGGCTGATCGCCGACTTCTTCGTGTCCAGCCGCTCCGCGAGTTCCTGCTGGGTAAGTCCTGCTTCTTCGCGCGCCTGCCGAAGTAGAACACCGATCTTGAAGTCGGCATAACCGCTTTCCAAGCCGTCGACGAAGTCCGAGTCCCGCGCGGCGCGTTCTTGAGTGTAACGGCTGAGGTCATTCATAAGCTCTCTTCCGGCTCAGGTAATCTCGTTTGCGTTCTTGCGCCCGCGCGATCTCCCGCGGGGGCGTCTTGTGAGACTTCTTGGCGAAGGCGCTCACCAGCACCACCAGCTGCGGACCATCGAAGAAGCCGAGCAGACGAAACGTGTCGCCGCCCTGCTGCGCCCGGACCTCCCACAGGTCTTCGGTGCCGGTGAGCTTCTTCAGGTACGACTCAGGCACGCGCTCCAACTCCTCCACCAGCCGAAGCACCCAGACCACCTTCTGCGCCTGCTTCCCGGAGAGGGAATCGAGGAACTCCTCAACGGGCGAGCGGCCGGAAGCGGTCCGGTAGAAGCGGGTCTCACGCACCCGAAGAAGTTAACGTGAATGTGAACCATGCGCCAGAGATGACGCGCGCCGCCCAACGGTCCTGGCGTTCACTGGCGGAGGGCCGTGCTCTGAAATCGGCGGAGTGCACGAAAGTATGCTCGGCCCTCCGTCCACGTGCAATGATGGGATGGGCTCCTCCTGTGCAGGATGAAGGATCATCCGCGGCCTCGAGGGCCAAAACTCAGAGTCTGGTGCACAGAAGGAGCCACCCATGCCCAGCGTAACGATCGCCGTCGACCTTGCCAAGCACGTCTTCGAGGTCGCCGTCTCGCCCCAGCCGGGCAGGATCTCCGAGCGGCGCCGCATGTCGCGGCCCCAGTTCGAGCGCTTCTGATCGACCCGCGCGCCCTGCCGCGTGGTCATGGAGGCCTGTGCCGGCTCCCACTTCTGGGGGCGTCGCCTCTCCGGACTCGGCTTCGAGGTCACCCTGCTCCCGCCGCACTACGTGCGCGCTTACGTCCGGCGCAACAAGACGGACCGCACCGACTGCGAGGCCCTGCTGGCGGCGCAGCGAAAGCGGAAGACCGGCAGGACGCTCTCGTACCTGGAGCAGTGGGGGCTGGAGCTCGCGAAGCAGAAGCCGCACAACCAAGCCGCCGTGGCCGTGGCGAACAAGATGGCGCGGGTGATCTGGGCCGCGTGGTACCACGATCGGAGCTTTGAGACACAGCCGGCACGGAAAGCCGCCTGAAGCGCCACACGTAAACAAACGCGGGATCAGGAGGGGGATCTCCTCAGACGCAACTCGGAAGGAGAGAATCGCACTTCATGGCAGAGCGGTCGGACCGCCGCCGGGAGAAGGCCGGTAACAAGACTGTGCTCTCAAGCACAGGTGCAACGATTGGCCCCCGGTGCGCGAATTTCCATGATGGGGAGCCTGTCAAGCTGGTTGAGACGGTCGCAAGCTTATATTACTGAGCAGCCGCCGCTTTCTCCGGCGGATTGATCCAGGCGGCCGTGGGCAGTTCTGGAGGCCGCGGCACCCCGCGCACGAAGCGCTCGGGCCGCTGGGCGTAGGCGGTCGCCAGCACGCGGGCTCGCTCGGTGTGGAGTGCCTCGGCGCGGCCGGAATGCACCGCGGCCGGGGGCATGAGAGCGATGCCCGAGTGACGGTGCTCGTGGTTGTACCACGCGAAGAACTCGCGGCAGAAGCTTCGCGCTTCGAGGATCGAGCCGAAGCGATCCGGAAAGCCGGGCCGGTACTTCAGCGTCTTGAAGTGTGCCTCCGAGTACGGGTTGTCGGTCGACGTGTAGGGTCGCGAGTGCGTCTTCGTGATCCCCAGATCCGCCAGCAGAAAGGCTACGGGCTTCGACCTCATGGCACTGCCCCGGTCGGCGTGGATCGTCAGCTGGTCGCGCTCGATGCCCTGCTGCTGGGCCGCTTGCGCGATCATCTGCTCGGCCACGGCGGCCGACTCCCGGTGCTGCACGGTCCAGCCGACCACGTAGCGGCTGAAGACGTCCAGGATCACGTACAGGTAGAAGTAGCTCCATTTCTCGGGCCCGAGCAGCTGGGTGATGTCCCAGCTCCACAGCTCGTTGGGCCGCTCGGCCAGCAGCTCGGGCCGGGCGTAGGCGGGATGCGTGAGCTGATCGCGCCGCTCGCGCACCTCACCGCGCTGGGCAAGCAGGCGGTACATCGTGCGCTCCGAGCACAGATAGCGCCCCTCATCCAGGAGCGTCGCCCACACCTGGGCCGGCGAGCGGTCCGCGAAGCGCTCCGAGTGCAGCTCCTGGAGCACCGCCTCGCGCTCGGCAGCCGAGAGGGTACGCTCCGGCTGCGGGCGCGGCACCCGAGGCTTCGGCGGGGGTGGCCGCCGCCGACGGTAGATCGTCGCCGGCGCCGTGCCCAGGACGCGGCACGCCGGCCGGGTTCCAATCACAGGGGTGAGTTCCTCCACGGCCGCTTCGATCCTGGCTCGGTGCTCCCGTCCGCGCCCCTGGTCCCGAGCAGCTCGCCCAGAAGCGCGGAGACGTTTCCCTGCACCTCGATCACCTTGCGCGCCTTCGCCAGCTCCGCCTCCGCCCGCTCCAGCTTCCGGCGCAGCGCCTCGTTCTCGGTCGCGAGCGGGTGCGGCTTGCGCCGGCCCCGCGGGCGGGCCAGGGCGTCGAGCGCACCCTGATCTCGCTGTCTGCGCCATGCGGAGAGGTGCGACGTGTAGAGCCCCTCGCGGCGCAGCAGGGCCCCGATCTCGCCAGGCTGGGTGCAGGCGTCGGCCTGCTGGATGATCCGCAGCTTGTACTCGGCCGTGAAGCGCCGCCGCGCGGGCCGCTCGACCAGCTCCGGGTCCGGGACTTCGGCGGCGGGTCGAACGGCGGCCGCTGCGCTACGCTCGCCTACGGCTCGCTGCGCGAAGCGGCCGCCGTTCCCGTTGTGCTTTGCGTTCAACATCGGAGGCTCCCCTCTCGCCCTCGTGAGTCAGTAGTTCTGGGAAGATAACCGTCTCACCTCAACTTGGCAGAGAGGGATGGCCCGGAGCGACACGGCTCCACTCACGAGGCCGGATACACGACTGCAGCCGATCCCCTCTGCCGGGGCAGGACTCTCGTTTCGCTTGACAGACCGGAGGAGCTCATACACGGCATGTTAGGCACCGGGGATTTCGGACGGAAACAAGCGGGAAGTGTGGAAGACCGTGAGGATTTCCACTCTACTGGTGCCAAGGCGGTATACAATCCGGTACGTGCCCAGAATCACCTCCCGGATCTGATCGTCCCCAATCTCGGGAACTACACGGCCCGACCGCGGGAAGTCACTCAGCCGCTCCACGCTCTCGAAGATGCGGTCTACGATCTGAGTTGTCCCCTCATTTCCTGTGAGGGCGGATCGGTGTAAACTTCTGCGGTTATCGGAGTTGAAGCTCACCGCAGGAGGATGGTTGTGGCAGGACAGAGCAAGCCCGAGAGGCGGGTCGGACGCGAGCAGATCGAGGAGTTCGTCAGCGGCCTCTTCGAGGAGGACCTCCACGCCAAGCGGGTGGAGTCGCTCACGAATGGAGTCGACGGGGTGCTGCATGCCGCCTGCCTGGGCGTGCGCGCCATCGGGCAGGGGCTAGCTACGGCCCAGGGATTGGCCCCGCGGCACGCCATCAAGCAGGTGGACCGACTGCTCTCGAACGAGAAGCTCTCCATGGAGACGCTCTTCGAGCGCTGGGTACGCTTCGTGGTGAGCGAGCGGGAGGAGATCTTCGTCAACTTCGACTGGACCGAGTTCGAGGACTCCGACCAGGCGATGATCGTCCTTGGGATGCAGACCGGCCACGGCCGGAGCACCCCCCTGGTCTGGAAGACGGTGACCCGCTCGGCGCTGAAAGACCAGAGGAACGACCATGAAGACGAGCTGCTGATCCTCTTCGCGGCGGTCTGTCCGGGAGCGGTGCGTGTCACGGTGGTGGCGGATCGCGGCTTGGGGGACACGAAGCTCTACCACTTGCTCACCGAGGAGATCGGCTTCGACTACCTGATCCACTTCCGCAGCGTGATCCACGTCGAGTCCGCGAGCGGCGAGTCTCGCCAGGCCCACGACTGGGTGGGCTCGGGCGGGCGCATGCGGGTGCTGAGGGAGGCCCGGGTGACGGCGGCACGCGAGGCGGTGCCGGTCGTCGTCTGTGTTCAGGAGAAGGGGATGAAGGACGCCTGGTGCCTGGCTACGAGCCGCAGCGACCTCTCGGGCAGCGAGATCAAGCGGGCGTACGGGCGGCGTTTCTCGGTCGAGGAGACCTTCCGCGACCTGAAGAACCCGCGCCTGGGGCTGGGCCTGAAGCAGACGGGGGTGAAGCGGAACGACCGGCGCGACCTGCTCTTCCTGCTGGCGGTGCTCGCCCACACACTGCTGACGCTGCTTGGCAAGGCGGGCCAGGAGTTGGGGATGGAGCGCTGGCTCGGCGCCACGCGCCCGGGCGGAATCTCGCTCTTCCGCCAGGGGCTCTTGCTTTACGAACTGCTCCCCACGATGCGCGAAGACCGGCTGCGAGCGCTGATGATCCGCTTCGGCGAAATCCTGCGTCAGCATGTCCTCTTCACCGGCATCCTAGGCCTACTGAATGAGGGGACGACTCAGGTCTACGATGACTTCCGCGTAGCCGGGTGCGTCGCGGGCGATGAAGTCCCGAATGCCGATCACATCCGCGAGCGCCTGCTCAGTCCAGATGACAGCGGTCAACGCCCAAACCGTTGCTTGACTTCCTCATGGGAGACCGTCTGGCCTGCATTCGCCTGCTCGATTCCCCGCTCTACTTTCGAGAGGAAGTAGAGTCGTTCCATCACCTCCTCAAAGGTGGCATTCTCCGGGAGTTGTTGGATTGCCTCAAGAGCACGTTGCTTCGCTGTAGCTGGCATCTTTCGCTCACAGGTCGAGATGAACGACGGGCCGACACCCGCTGTAGGCCTTCCCTCAATGTCGGCACCGCGCTCTGCTCGGACAAGGTGCCTAACGGACCCAGCGTTCACTGGCGGAGGGCCGTACGCCGAAACTGGCGGAGATCACGGAAGTATGCCCGGCCCTCCGTCCACGTGCAACGGCATGTTAGGCGCGGCGGGCGATCATTGGAGCCGCACAGAGTAGAGGATTGCCAGCATGGTACCGACATCCTCCGCCCGAGGGCTGAGCCCCCAAATCCACAGAGCAGTAGGACGCCGGCCAACAGGGCTTTCGGAGCTGTTACCTCCGCTTAGCTCAACCCAATAAAGGCCGGCGGCATACTTACCGTCCTGAGTCTGGTAGACGACGATCTCAGGAATGCGAGAGGACTGGGATCTCTGGCATCGGATCAAGCCATCCCCGACGTCCTCCCGGCTGCTGAAAGGGCCGGTATACTCTCCGTAGTCCGTGATCACCTCCCATCCGTCTGGACTGCTCTAAGCATTCCGCATTGAGTCAACATCCCGAATCGGTTTGGCCCGCAATGCTCGCGGAATTGAAAACCTGTACGGACCACTGCCGGTTACTCTCCAATGCTGCGGATCCGGCATCGTGGTCGGGAGACAGGATGCAGGTACAGGCCCGGGTTCAGGGGCTACTTGGGCCGATACAGGGGCGGTTCCGGCGAGGGAAGCCCCAACGAAAACCATGGCCCTCACACCAAGCATTGCGAATCCAGTTCTGGGATAGGCCTCAAGCACCTAACGACCCTGGCGTTCACTGGCGAGGGGCCGTGCGCCAGAATCAGCGGAGTACCCGAAAGCCTGCCCGGCCCCTCGTCCACGTGCAATGACGGGATGGACTCCTCCCGTGCCGAGACCAACTTTGGGGAGAGTTGACGCCAATCAGCTTCCCCATAGCACGAAAGGAGTCCACGATGAAGAGCAGAGTAACCGTCGCGGTGGATCTCGCCAAGACTGTTTTCCAGGTGGTTGTAGCCGACGAGCGAGGCAAGATCACCGAGCGGCGCCGACTCACTCGTGCGCAGTTCGAGCGATTCTGGGAGAACCGCGCGTCGTGCAGGGTGCTGATGGAGGCGTGCGGCAGCGCCCACCACTGGGGCCGGTGGCTGATGGCTCGAGGTTTCGACGTCACTCTGCTGCCGGCGCACAGCGTCACGCCCTACGTGCAGCGCAATAAGACGGATGAACGAGACGCCGAGGGTCTGCTCGAGGCGGTGAGGTCCCCGCGCGTGCATCCGGTGGCGGTCAAGAGCCGAGATCAGCAGCAGATCCAGGCCCTGCACCGGATCCGCGAGCAGTGGAAGCGTACGCGCACGCAGAGGATCAATGGCATGCGCGGGCTGCTGCGGGAGTTCGGCCTCATCTGCTCGGTCGGCGCCGAGAGGCTCATGAAGTCGCTCCCGGTCCTACTGCACGAGCACGCCGAGGAGGTGCCTCCGCGGGTCAGAACGCTGCTCTGGCGAATGCACCACGAGGTGCGCGACCTGGAGGAGCGGATCGAGGAGATGGAGCAGGCGCTGGAGGAGATCGCACGCGAGAACCAGGTCATCCAGGGACTGCGGGAGATTCCCGGCGTGGGACTGCTGACCGCGACGGCGCTCTACGCTGCGGTGGCCGACATCCAGAGCTTCCCGAGCGCGAGGCACCTGGCGAGCTGGCTCGGGCTCACGCCCAGGGAGAGATCCAGCGGCACCCGCAGAAGACTCGGCCGGATCAGCAAACAGGGCGACGTCTACCTGCGGATGCTCCTGATCCACGGCGCCCGCTCCGCGCTCCTCGCCGCCCAGCAGAGGCAGAGGAGCGAGCAGCCGCTCACCCAGTTGCAGGCGTGGGCGCTGAAGAGAGCCACAGCCACACACGCGAACCAGGCGGCGGTCGCCCTGGCGAACAAGTTGGCGCGGGTGATCTGGGCGGTGTGGAAGCGGCAGACCCGCTTCGACGGCAACTACCTGCCGCAGGCCGCATAGGAGAACAACGAGATCAACCGCGTGAGCTGGGAGGAGGTGCCTACCGACGAAGTGCAGCAGGGAAAGAGGAGATCATGGCGAGAGCGGTCCGCCCGCGGCCGGGCAGAAGCCGATAACAACGGTGTCCATGAAGGACCATGCAATGTGTGGCAGCCCGGCCCAGCGAATCATCCATGATGGCCCGGAGCCGACGAGCTCCACTTCAGAGGCCGGATACACGACTGCAGCGGCACCCCTCGCCCAAGTCACGATGAACCTCTTGACCGACAGGAGGGAGGAGTCCATACACGGCTTGTTAGGCGGAGCGGCGCTCCGACTGTCGGATGATTTCGGCGAGGGCACGAAGCGCCTGATTCACTGCCTCAGAATCAGGAAAAACGGCAGCTACATCGGGGTCCAGACGGACCAGGTTCACGCCCTCGGCGTACCGTTGGGCGTACTTTCCGCGCACCCCTCCAGCTAACTGCTCTGCGGTGAAGTCGTATTCGTCCCGCAGTTCGTCAGTGTCCGATTTAGCGCTCATAAGCTCTTCTCTCGCGCGGTGTCATCGCACGCGCGCTGATGAGGCGGACGGTGCTGCCTCGCTCGGTGATGGAGACGATCAGCAAACGTCCAGTTTCTGCTCGCCCGAGGAGAAGGAGTCGCTCCTCCTCTCGAGAGTGGTCCGGATCGGGAAGCGTGATGGAGAGCGGATCCCCGAGTGCGGTAGCAGCCTCCTCGAAGCTCACCCCATGCTTCCGCAGGTTGGACTCTGCTTTGGACGGATCCCACTCCACGGCTAGGCTCATACAGCCAATCTAGCGCGGGCGGATGCTGGTGCCAACGGCGGGGATGGCGGTGAGATTGGGTGCGCCGCCTAACGGTCCTGGCGTTCACTGGCGAGGGGCCGGGCGCTGCAATCGGCGGTGGTCACGAAAACATGCTCGGCCCCTCGTCCACGTGCAACGGCATGTTAGGCCGACTGGCTGGGCTAAAGTTCAAGGGTTCACGTCGTCTGAAACCGTTGGGGGATCATCCATCCCGATCCAAGGGCCGAACAATGCGGCTGCCTGGAACTTGAGCACAGCTACAGGTGCGACCTGTTCGGTGTGGTCAGTCCCTACCAGGTGAACTCGCATGTCCCGCGCGTATCCGGCGTAACCTCGATCCTCCACGAATTCCTCTACGATATCCAAGAGCATTAGAACTGCCCCACCTAACAAGCTAAGCGTTCGTCCTGGATCACGTTGTGGGAGTGCTTTCAACGCGGGGTTCTCTGCCTCGAACCCTGCGAAATCGAACTCCACATTGGCTACATGCACGAACGGAGAATGCAGGAGAAAGATGCGACGGTAGTCGTCGATTGCACCGGCAGCTCTGTATGCTTCTTCAGCATTCGAGTACCCGTGCCAATGCTGGCTTGCCTTCACCTCCTCTCTCACCTCATCAAAAGCTGCAGACTCAAAGAAACCTTCTAGCTCGCCGGCTCGGGCCTTTACCCAATCAGCCTCGCCAGGCTGCGCCTCAAGCTTGAGGCGCGTGTCCGGAACTCGAAGCAACCCGGATCCATAGCGCTGTCCAGAAAGATAGTGAAAGGCGGCCAGCCGCTTGGCCATTCGGTCGGATGAATCCTGCGTCACCAGCTTCACGTTGACGCGAATGTCCTCGAGCGTACGCAGTACGACTAAGGCGGGCTCCTCAAGGGAGTGAGCAAGGAGCTGCCGGATTCCCTCTGCCGTGATCAGAGCACGTCTCAATAGGGCAGCCGTTACCGAATCCCGGATACGTCGATCATCACGAAGCCTATTGACTGTCTGCAGAACGAAGCATCCATGATCAATTGCCTCTTGGGCAAACTGCCACACCTCAGGCGGCCCCTCGAGTGAGGCCGGCACCTCGCGTAGAAAGCGATCAGCCTGGCCGATAGCGCCTTGGACCTCAAACTCGATACGTTTGGGAGCAGAGTCTTCATTCATTACGGGTAGCACTGGGTGCGAGGCCTAACGACCGAGGTTCAGCGGCGGAGGGCAATGGGACCCGTCCAACGTAGCTCGACCGGGGCTCACAAGCCAAACACCGCGGGAATGCCCGGCCCTCCGTCCGCTGAAACCGCATGTTGGACGGCGGGGGTGCCGGACGAGCGCAGCCCTGCGACCGCCCGAGCGGCGGAGCCGTGTCTCTCGGCGTGCGCGCGCTCCTCACACCTGCCGCAGCGTCCCGTCCTTGCTCGTCGGCTTGATCCGAGCTCCACTCGCCAGCCGGGCGTTCTGGTCCGCGGACACGATCCTGAGCACGGCCATCTCGCGATGGAACGCTTCGAAGCGCGCGGCGAGGTCCCGGTCCGCGAACTCCTCCTTGGCGCCACCGCTGTAGCCCACCGACCCGGTGTCGATGCCGTTGGCCACCACGAAGCTTCGGACGATCACGGAAAAGGTCAGCGGCGCCTTGTGGTCGACGTGACACTGCTCCCATTCAACGACGCGGCCTGACAACGCGCACCGTACCGGCCGGGCACGGAACTGCTGCTTCTTGAAGTCCCGCAGGCGCTCCTCGACCGCGTGGCGGCAGGCGCGTGAGAAGACTTGGCCGTCCGACAGCGCACCGTTGATGGCGAGCCGGTAGCTGAACGGTTGCGTGGCGTCGGAGGCGTCCACCAGGAAGAAGCACTTGGTGCGCGGGAACTCCGGGTGGAAGTCGACCACGACCGATCGGATGCAATCCCCGGTTTCGGCCTCGTAGGCCGCGACCTCCTCCGGGGTGAAATCCATGTACGCGAGGTCGACTACGCTCGCATGGTCGGCCGTGTTGAGTCGCCCGCCCGCCGGGTACGCGTTCAGGATGGCTTTGTAGAATCCGAGCGCCTCGGACTTTGAGGCAAACCTGCGCGCGCCGACCGTCAGGGGGTGCCGAGCCATACGTTCGTGCGGAAGAGTGGAGTTATGCCGCCCAACGACTCAAGGTTCAGGCGCAGAGGGCAAAAAGCACCTGCCTTTGCCAGGTGTGCGGCAGCCAATCTACACACCAGCGTTGCTCGCCGCGAGAATGCCTGGCCCTCTGTCGCCTGCAACCGCTTGTTGGGCCCGCGGACCAATAGGAGGTTAGTCATACCGGCGTTGCGCACGAAAGATGTATGAGTACGCACCGGCCTCATGCGGGGGCGAGGACACACCCCCGAGCAGCGCTCCACCAGCACTCAATAAGGCACCTATCGGATCGCCGGTCGCCAGGGTCCACGCCGCCCCCGCCATTGTCAAACCGAAGGTGCCCGGTTGCTTCCATGCCTTACGTGAGGTCTGCTTCAGGTGTTGGGCGAGGTCGTCAAGCTCCGCCTGTCGATCCTCGAAGGCGCGTATCCGCTCCGGTTCGGGCGTCAAGCTGAGGTCGCGCACGAACTGGCGGACAGAACGTGCATACGCTCGATACTCTTGATAGTGCGCCGTGCGGAAATCGAGAACTTCGTCGATCGGGACTGAACCCAGGTCGGCCCCTACGGTTGCCAGATCGAACGCCACCACGTGGCCCGCGGACGGCGCGGAAGGGATCGAAAGTACCTCCCGGAGCGCTTCAACCAACGCGGGCCGATCGGTAACCGGGGAGAGATCTAGTCCGTGGCCGGTGCCGTAGGGCCGCAGGATCTGGGCGAGCAGCACCAGGACCAGACCTCGCACCGCCGGGTGCATCGGGATGGATACGCCGTCCTCAGAGTCGCGGGCGAGCCCGCGTGCTTTCAGCTCATCCAGCAGCATTTCGGCCAGGCCACGGTCGCCGTAGCTACCCAGACGCGAGTAGGACAGCTCCTGAAACCGCGTCCCTTGCTGCGCGAGCCCGTCCAAGGCTCCTGATGCGATCACCTCCGTCAGCGCCTCCGCAAGGCGTTCCGTCGCTTGCCGGTCCACCATGGTTTCGGGCTCGAAGAGGTGCAACAGCCCGTGCTGCTCCAACCCGGCCGCCGTTGCCGGATCCACCCGAGCGGGACGGTCCTTCATGTACGCGGGAACGAGCAGGCCGATGCCGTCGAAGAACAGGACCAGATTTTTGATCCAGTCGCCGGAATGCCACACCGGTCCGGGGTAGTAGAACGCCACCTCCGGCAGGTGTTCAGGATGTTCAGCGCTGTGCTCAGCCATACAGCTTCGGAAATGAACAGTAGGCCCAACTATCTCTTAAGTAGACGGATATCGGCGTAACACGTCGCCGTGTCCTCAAAGATATCAGCCGCTCCGCGGGCGAACCGCACGTCCCGCAGACGAACCCGGGAACTTCTTCCTCGTTGCCCCGCCCCCTGTGACGCTACGCGGAAGAATCGCGTGGTAACGCACTTGCACCGGGCGCTATGCGGAAACAGCTTGGAAGCGCAATGTTGCTCCTCTCCTCGGTAGAGGCAAGCATGTCCGCTCCCCGGCTCCTTGACCAGGTCCGGCAAGCCGCTCGAACCCGGCACCTCAGCCTGCGCACCGAGCGGGCCTACGTCGGGTGGATCGTTCGCTTCGTACGCCACCATGAGAAGCGCCATCCACGGGAGATGGGCACCTCTGAGGTCCGCGGCTTCCTTTCCCACCTCGCGACGGACCGGAACGTTTCGGCGTCGACGCAGAACCAAGCGCTTGCAGCCCTTTTGTTCCTGTATCGGGACGTGCTCGATATCTCGCTGCCGCCGCTGGGGACGGTCGTGCGTGCCCGGCGACCGGTGCGCCTGCCGGTCGTACTGACGCGTGAGGAGGTGCACTCCGTTCTCTTCGGCCTCCGGGGCACGCACTTCCTAATCGCGGGATTACTCTACGGCTCGAAGCTTCGCCTTCTGGAGGCGCTGCGGCTGCGGGTGAAGGATCTTGACTTCGACACCCAGGCACTCACGGTTCGGCGCGGGAAAGGCTCCAAGGACCGCATCAGCATGCTTCCACAACGACTGCTACAGCCGCTGGCCACCGAAGTGGACCGGGTGCGAAGGCTCCACCAACAGGATCTCGCCCGAGGGTACGGACAGGTGGAGCTTCCGGAGGCGCTGGAGCGGAAGTATCCGAACGCGAACCGCGCCTGGGGATGGCAGTACGTGTTCCCGGCATCGAAGCTGTCGCAGGACCCACGATCGGACATCGTGCGGAGACACCATCTGCACGAATCCTCGGTGCAGAAAGCCGTGCGCTCAGCGGTGAAGCAGGCGGGGATCGTCAAGCCGGCGAGCTGCCACACTTTGCGCCACTCGTTCGCCACGCACCTGCTGGAGGACGGGTACGACATCCGCACCGTGCAGGAGCTCCTCGGCCACCAGGACGTGCGCACCACCATGATCTACACCCACGTCCTGAGCCGCCCCGGCCGCGGCGTGCGCAGTCCTCTGGATCACGCATGAATGCGTGCGAACTCGACGAATCGCACGGATGGCCCCGACACCGGATCCGGTGTCGGGGCCATCCGCTCGTGGGGGGTGCCTGCGCCGCGGCCCGTTCCTTCAACCAGGTGGAAACGGTCGTGCGCGAGACGCCGAAGGTGCGCGTCAGCCCCCGCAGGCTGCTCCTCTCCTGGTACGCGTCCAGGATACGCTGCTTCTCTTCTTCCGTGTACCCGTTCGGCTTGGGGTTCTCTCGGAAGGTGCGGCGGCAGGCGCGGCAGCGATACCGCTGGACTCCGTTGGCGTCCTTCCCGTGACGGATCACGTCCAGGCTGTCGCAGTGCGGGCACGTGAGCATGTAGATGACCATGCTCTGCTCCTACTCTTGGCAACCGAGTTCGTGCCACCACCCTAAAGTGGACGCCTAGCGGTGGTCTGGATAGCATACCTTCGACTGTATAAAAGTGAACAGGCCCACGGCCTTTCCGGTAGTAGGGGTTGCGAAGCCCGGCAGCGATCCGCCGCCGGGCTTCGCGCGTCGGGCCGCCCGGCTCCCTCAGGGGCCGCGGGCCCGCAGCGTCACCACCGTGACCTCGGGGAGCGCGCCGATCCGGAAGGGGATGCCCCAGAAGTTGGTGCCGGGGCTGATGTAGAGCACCGCCCCTACCCGGCGGTACTCGCCCATGGCGAGATCGAGGAAGACGGAGGCCGCGCTCCACCTCCAGCGGGGCACCGAGAGCTGCCCGTGGTGGGTGTGCCCGCTCAGGGTGAGGTCCGCCCCGCGCGCGGCGAGCTCCGGCCAGAGAGCGGGGTTGTGCGCCAGCGCGAGCGTGAACTCCCCCGGCGGCACGCGCGCCAGCGTCCGCGACACGTCGGGAGCCACGCCTCCCTCCCCGCGGGCCATACGCCCCGCCGGGTCCCCCGTGCCGGCCACCCAGAAGCGGGCGCCGCCCCGCTCGACGGCGACGGCGTCGTTCACCAGAACGCGCCACCCCGCCCGCTCCATCCCCTGCCGGACCGCCTCCCACCCGGCGTAGACGTCGTGGTTTCCCGCGACGGCGAACACGCCGAGGGGCGCGGCGAGATCGTGCAGCGCTCCGACGAGCGGCTCGACGTCCCGGGCGTAGTCGTCCACCTGATCACCCGTGAGCGCGATCAGGTCGGGCCGCGCGCTCCTCACCGCCTCCACGATCCGCGACAGGTGACGCCGTGAGGTGTGGGGGCCGACGTGCAGGTCCGAGAGCTGCACGATCCGCATCCCGTCGAGACCGCGGGGGAGGCCGTCGAACGGCGCGTCGACCGCGTGGACGACCAGCCGCCGGGTCCCCGCGTACCCCCAGAGCGCCAGCACCAGGAGGGCGAAAGCCGCCGCGCCCACGCCGACGCGCCCCGCGGGCCGGGCGGCCCCGAAGGGAAGCCCGAGGAGCCCCCCGGCGAGCGCGGCGCCCGCCAGCACGGGGAGGAAGAGCTGCCCGTACCAGAACGGACGGTAGACCCACAGGCGCCGTGCGGCCGAGGGGTAGGCGTGCCCGCCGATGCCCCGGGCCAGCGGCACGACCGGGAGCAGGAGCAGGGCCCCCAGCGCCGCCACGCTCCCCCACCCTCCCGGGAGCCCCGGCGCGAGAACCCAGCCGAGGACGAGCCAGAGCGCGCCGTTCCAGGTGAGCAGGACTCCGAGGATGCTCCAGATCGTCGGCACCTGCGCTCCCTTCCCGGGGTGGACCCGCTCCGCCCTCCCGGTTCGGGAAGCGGATCTACGGCCTATCGCGGCGGGGAGCGGCCGGCGACGGGCGTCACGCCGTCAGCACCACCTTCTCGCAGTGGTCCTCCTTGTTTAGGAAGAGGTCGTACCCCTTCGCCGCTTCGGCGAGCGGCAGGTGGTGCGTGACGATGTAGGTGGGGTCGATGTCCCCTCGCTCGATGTGCTCCAGCAGCGGCCTCATGTACCGATGCACGTGGCACTGACCGGTGCGGATCGAGACGGAGCGGTTCATCAGCGAACCCATCGGGAACTTGTCGATGAAGCCGCCGTAGACGCCGAGCACCGAGACGGTGCCTCCCCCGCGGCAGGCCATGATCGCCTCGCGCAGCGCGATCGGACGGTCGGACTCGAGCATGAGCGCCTGCTTCGCGCGGTCGTACGCGTACTCCACGCCGTGGGTGTGCGACTCCATCCCCACCGCGTCGATGCAGGCGTCCGGGCCGCGGCCGGCCGTCATCTCCCGGAGCGCCTCGTAGACGTCCTGCTCCTCATAGTTGATGGTGTCGGCGTTCAGCTTCTCGCGCGCCATACGGAGGCGGTACTCGAATCGGTCGATGCCGATCACCCGCTCGGCGCCGAGGAGGAAGGCACTCGCCATGGCGAACTGCCCCACCGGACCGCACCCCCACACCGCGATGGTATCGCCCGGCTGAATGTCGCACATCTCCGCGCCCATGTAGCCCGTGGGGAAGATATCGGAGAGGAAGAGCACCTGGTCGTCGGTGAGGCCGTCGGGCACCTTGAGCGGGCCCACATCGGCGAAGGGGACGCGCGCGTACTCGGCCTGGCCGCCGGCGAAGCCGCCCGTGAGGTGCGAGTACCCGAAGATGCCGGCGGTGGAGTGTCCCCACAGCTTCTCTGCCAGCGCCGAGTTCGGGTTCGAGTTCTCGCAGAGCGAGAAGAGCCCGCGCTCACACTGCAGGCAGGCGCCGCAGGCGATCGGGAAGGGAACCACCACCCGGTCGCCGACCGCCAGGTTCCTGACCTCCTTCCCCACCTCCACCACCTCGCCCATGAACTCGTGCCCGAGGACGTCGCCCGACTCCATCGAAGGGACGAAGCCGTTGTAGAGGTGGAGGTCCGAGCCGCAGATCGCCGTCGAGGTGACGCGGACGATGCAGTCCCGCGAATTCAGGATCCGGGGATCCGGGACCTCCACCACCTCCACATTCTGCTTCCCCATCCAGCAGGTCGCCTTCATTTCTCCTCCTCGTTCCGGGAATCGGGGCGCCGTCTCCGGCGCCCGCTCGTAGCCGTCACTCGTCCTCGCCGGGGGGCCGCGCGGGGTGCATCCCCGGCCGGAAGGTGGCGTCCGAGACCAGCACCTCCCCCGTCTCCATTACCTGCTTGAAGGCGTAGAGATCGTCTCGCACCTGCTGGCCCGGCTCCTCCCCGAAGAGCTTGGCGACGAGCGAGCCCACCTTGCCGCCCGGGGGATCGTACGTCAGCTCCACGCGCACCTCCGTTCCGCGGCCGCCCGGCGCCCGCCGGAAGCGCACCATTCCGCGGTTGCTCACGCCCGACCCCTCGATGGAGCGCCAGGCGATCGACTCGTTCGGGAGGTCCTCGGTCGTTACGGCGTCCCACTCGACGCTCGTTCCGGCCGGACCCTTGGTCTTCCAGTGCGAGCGGCCGTCGCCCATCGTCCGCACCGACTCGAGGTGGCGCATGAAGCGCGGCAGGTTCTCGAAGTCGTGCCAGAAGCCGTAGACCTCCTCGATCGGTCGGTTGACGGTGATGCCGCGCGTCACGTGGATCCCCTTCTCCGCATCCGCCATGGTCCCCTCCGGGTCGGTGGTCAGAAGCCGGACGCGGCGGGACCGCGCAAGGCGCGTACCCGAAGATCCGGCGCCGCAGTAGGTTCCGGAGGCTCCGCCTGCGCCGTCAGTGGATGGCGGCCTCCGGACGACCCGCCTCCAGATCGGGCCGGTCCCAGCCGCCCCGCTCGGCGGCGGCCTCGTAGGTGCTCTGGAGGAAGTCGAGCAGCGTCCGGTCCGGGTCGTCGGACGCCCGCACGTGGTCGTAGAGCAGGACGAACTCCCGCATCTCGTCGCTGTAGAAGGCCTGCTTGGGGCGGACGGGATAGTCCCGGAAGCCCTCCGGCTCGGGATAGGCGTAGGCGTAGAAGGCGGGGGCCTGGATCGGGCCGGTGCCGGGCCAGAAGCCGCAGCTGCTGCACTCGCGCGAGTACGCCTCCCGGGTGACCCAGTCCGCCAGGCTGGGGAATCCGCCCGGGTGCGGCGGCGCCCTCCGCCCCGAGAAGCGCGTGACCGCCAGGTCGAAGCTTCCCCAGAAGAAGTGCACGGGGCTGCACTTGCCCACGAAACCGGACCGGAAGCGGGCGAGGACCCGGTCCGCCTGCACCAGCGCTCGCCAGAACCGGTTCGCGGCGTCCGGATCGTACGCCGCGTGCCGCTCGTCGCGCTCGAAGGGGATCGGGTCCTCGACCTCCACCGGGTGCGTCCAGATGTCGACCTCGATCCCGAGGGAGCGGAGCCCGGCCATCACCTCGCGGTGGAAGTCGGCGACGGAGCGAGGCTCGAGCGGGAGCTCCCACCGCGCGCCCGTGCTGGTCGCGGCGATCAGCCGGTGGTCCACGAAGTCGAAGTCGATCTGGAAGGTGCGCTCGCCGTCGGGGATGGGGGAGGTGGTCAGCCCGCGGGAGGTCACGTACATCACGACCTGCCACCAGTGGTTGACCATCGGGGCGCGGGCGAGGCGGATCTTGCCGATCACCTGGGTCCACATGTGGAGGGTGGCGCAGGTATCCGCCCACGCATCGAGGGGAATCTCGGGCCACGCCTCGCGCACTTCGGTGGAGTCGTCCATGAGTCCTCCGGTTCGAGTAGACCGCCGGACCGGTTGCGTTCACGCGCCCGGTGGCGGAGGAAACGCCGCGCCCGGCCGCAGGGCGCGCGGGGAGAACGGATGCCAGCGCGTCAGCGCGCGGGAACGATCAGGAAGCGCGCCGGCCCCCGCAGATCGCCCGCCACCGAGACGGAGAGGAGCCAGCGGTCTCCGCGGTTGCCAGGGTGGGAGTGCGTGTAGCGGACGGTCTTCCAGCCGGCGAAGCTCCCGATCGCCGCCCCCATCACCACGTCGCTGGCCCAGTGCCAGTTCTCGTACATGCGGGAGATCCCCACCAGCCCGGCGCCGGTGTAGAGCAGGGAGCCGGCCAGGAGCCGGGCGTCGGGGTGGTCGCGGGCGACCTCGTGGGTGAGCGCGGCGGCGGTGGCGAAGGCGGCGGCCGTGTGGCCCGAGGGGAAGGACTGGTAATCGTCACCCTCGATCCCGCGGCCGACCCCGAAGTTGAAGGGATTTTCGGGGTCTTGCCGCGGCCGGGCGCGCCCGGCGAGCAGCTTGACGGCGGTGGTCACCGCCTGGCCCACCAGGATAGCCTCGGTCGTGTGGAGTCCGACGTCTGCGAGCCGAGGGCGGTCCGCCGCGCGGCCGGCGGCGTAGAGGCCGCCCGAGACCAGGACCGAGCCCGGGAAGCCGAGGAGCCGGAACCCGCCCGCGCCCAGCCGGAGTATCCGGCTCGACTGCGGGACGGAGTCGCGGATCATCTGCGCGAGCCGGATGTCCAACGGCGCCAGCGCCACCGTCCCCAGCACGAAACCGCCCGCGAAGAGCAGGTCGTCGCCCGTGAAGAGCGGCTCGCCGGCGGCCCCCCCGTCCGCCTGGGCGAGGAGCGGCGCCGTCATCCCCAGCGGAGAGACGGATAGGGACAAGAAGAGCAGGATCGCGCGCATGCCCGAGGTCCTCCGGGAGAGGAAGGAGGTGCCGAGAACCCGGCTCCGCGGACTAATCCAGGGGATCGCTCCCTCCCCGTGGCCGCAGCGCTCGCGACCGTGCGGGCGCGGGAGCAGCCGAACGTGGCGGCGGCGGGACGTGAGAAGATCCCTTCGCTCGGGCGCCCCGAGCTATTCCGGCAGCGAGCATCCCATCACGTTCATCATGGCCGGAACGCCCTGTGCTCCCTCGCTGCTGAGCACCACCGTGCCGTCGTCCCGCAACGCGATCGCCTCCCCCTGCATCTCTCCCACCGGGGTGAGATCCACCAGCAGCGCCGGCTGTGTCTTTCCGGCGAGCAGGTCGACGGTGCGGTAGAGCATCAGCGCGCGGTAGGCCCGCACGGCGATCCACTCGCCGTCTGGTCCGGCATCGGCGCCGGTGACCTGAAGCACCTCGTCCTGCGCCGCCGGCTCGATCGTCGCCACCCGCTCCAGCGTGACCGTCTCGTCGGGGCGCAGCGGGAGGGGGTAGCGGAAGAGCTCCACCGGCTCGCGCCGGCCCTTGGTGATCACGAAGGGCTGTCCCGACGGGAGGACGAAGAGCGCCTCCGCGTCGCGCGGTCCCTCAGGGTAGCGGATCCGGTACCGCTCGGCGGCCGCGCTCGCGACGGAGCGCGGATCGGGCTCGGGGACGCGGTAGAGGTCCACGTCGTCGCGCTTCCCGTCGTTGTCCCCCGTGTCGGCGAGGTAGAGGCAGCTCCCCGCCGGACAGGGCCCCACGGCGATATCCTCCCAATCGCGGTTGTTCGCTCCCTCCACCCGCACCTCGCCCAGCAGTTCCCCCGCCGCGTCCAAGGCGTACACCGTAGGACCATCGCCCGAATCGTTGTGCGTCCAGAGGACGCCGGGCGAGGTGCGGCTGAACGCGACGCCGCTGCTCTCGGAGAGCTCCGTCGGCAGGACGATCGAGCGGTCGCGAATGTCGCAGCCGGGCGAAGGGATGTCCATTCCCCCGGCGCAAGCGGCGCAGAGCGAGACGAGGCCCACCCGGACAAGGCTTCTCAAGAATCTCTCCGGAGTGATTCGCGGCTACGGTTCCGCGGGCACGGCGAGCGGCGTCCGCCGCACGTACTCTCCGTCCGGGCCGAGCTCCCACGCCTGCGGGTTCCGCAGATTGGACTCGAGGATCTCGTCGAGGGTCGCGCGGAGCGCCGGGTCCCGCACCGGGGTCACCACCTCGACGCGTCGGCTCAGGTTGCGCGGGCGCCAGTCCGCCGAGCCGATGAAGTGCTCGGGAGAGCCGGCGTTGTCGAAGCGGTAGATACGGGCGTGCTCCAGGAAGCGGCCGAGGATGCTGATCACCCGGATGTTCTCGGAGAGCCCGCGGACGCCCGGCCGCAGCGAGCAGAGCCCCCGCACGATCAGGTCCACCTCGACGCCGGCCCGCGAAGCGCGGTAGAGGGCGGCGATCAGCTCGGAATCGGTCAACCCGTTCAGCTTCACGGTGAGCCGCCCTCCGCGTCCGGCCTCGGCGTGCCCGATCTCGCGCTCGATCAGCTCGAGGAAGCGGCTCCGCATGTTGAAGGGCGCCACCAGGAGGTGCTGGTAGTCGGTCCGCACCGAGTATCCGGTGAGCCCGTGGAAGACGTCGTTCAGCTCGTTCCCCAGCTCCGGGTCGGTGGAGAGCAGCCCGAGATCCGTGTACGCCGCCGCGGTGGCGGCATTGAGGTTCCCGGTACCGATATAGAGGTAGCGGCGGATCCCGTCCTCCTCGCGGCGCACCACCAGCGCGATCTTGGCGTGCACCTTCAGGTGCGCCGGACCGTACACCACGTGGATCCCGCCGGACTCGAGCGCGCGAGCCCACTCGATGTTCCGCTTCTCGTCGAAGCTCGCCTTGAGCTCCACCAGCGCGACGACCTCCTTCCCCTTCCGCCGCGCCTTGCGGAGCAGCTTCACCACCCGCGAGGAGCGGTTGGTTCGATAGAGGGTGATCTTGACCGAGATCACCTTCTCGTCTCGCGCGGCGTCGGCCAGCAGGCGCTCGACGGTCGCCTCGAACGAGTCGTAGGGATAGTGGACGAGGCGGTCTCCCTCGCGGAGCGCCGGCCAGACGGCACGGTCGGCGGCGAGCGGGCTCCCGCGCTGCAGCGGTGGGTAGTGGAACTCCTCGATCGGGAGCCCCGCGATCTCGCGCAGCCCGAAGAGGTCCACCAGGCGGTCCACCGTGTAGACGTCCTCGCGGCGGAGGGCGGGGGTTCGCTCGCGCGACTCGAACTGCAGCTCGCGCAGCAGCATCTCGCGCATCTCCTCCGGCATCGCCTGCTCGACCTCGAGCCGCACCACCGGCCCCAGCGGCCGCTTCTGCACCTTCTCCTCCACCGCCTGAACCAGGTCGCTGATCTCGTCGTCGATGGTGAAGTTGGCGCTGCGCGTGACGCGGAAGGGGTGCGCCGCCACCACCTCCAGCCCGAAGTAGAGGGTGGGGAGGCTCGCCGCGATCACCTCCTCCAGGGGGACGAAGCTGCGCCCGCCCGGCAGCGGGACGAACCGCGGCAGGTCGCCGGGGAGCTCGATGGCCGCGAAGTGCTCCGCCCGGGTCTCGGGGACGCGCACGACCACCCCCAGCGCCGGCCGCAGGTTGCGGATGTGCGGGAAGGGATGGCTCGGGTCCGCGGCGAGCGGGGTCAGCACCGCGCCCAGCGGGGTGGCGTAGTTGTCGAGGAGGTACTCCCGGTCCCCGGCCGAGAGGTCGTCCCAGGCGAGAAGCCGGATGCCCTCCGCCTCCAGCTCGGGGACGAGCTCGTTCCAGAGGAAGTCGTACGCGCGTGCGTAGATCTGCCGCACGCGGACGGAGATAAGGTCGAGCTGCTCCTCGGGCGCGAGGTCGTCGAGGGTGCGCTTGGCGCTGCCGGAGGTCACCTGCTGGTGGAATCCGGCGACGCGGGTCATGAAGAACTCGTCCAGATTCGATCCCAGGATGGAGAGGAACCTCACGCGCTCCAGGAGCGGGTTCGCGCGGTCCTCCGCGAGGGCGAGGACGCGGCGGTGGAAAGCCAGCTCACTGGATTCGGTGTTGATCAGCGCTCGGGGAGGGAGGCGCACCCGGGCCGGCGCCGGCGCCTCCGCCTCCGGCTGGAGGGCCGGGCGCGGCAGCTCGATCGCCCGGCTGCGCAGGAACTGGAAGGGGTGCTCGCTCTTGGAGCGGGGGCGCAGGCTCCAGAGGAGGTCGCCGCGCAGCGGAATCGCCGCGCGCGCGGCGAGGTGCACCGCCGAGAGGGTGGCCGCGTCGCGCAGACGCGGGCTCCCCACGTGCCGCAGCACCTCCTCGAAGGGGAGCCAGACCAGGCCGGCGGGCTCCCCCTCCCCCGGCTCGTCGCGGAAGACGCGCTCCGCCAGCCAGACCTCCAGAGCTGGGCGCGCACCCAGGCCGGCGCTCTCCCCCAGCCGCCTCACCTGCCCCTGCGCCCTCCCGAAGCGGGCGCGGAGCACCTGCCGGCAGGCGTCCTCCCCCCACCCCTCTCCGGTCGGGATGCGCAGCGCCTCCTCGCTTTCGAGAAGGGCGACGCGCCCCTCGTGGTGCGCGACCACAGCCACGCTGCGCGCGCGCCGCACCTGCTGCTCCAGCACCTCCAGCTCCAGCTCCTCCAGCAGGTCCCGCGCGCGGGCCAGCGTCCCCGCGAGGGTCACTCGCAGCCCGTACTCCACCTGCAGCGTCGCCACGATCGACTCCAGCTCGGGCAGCTCGCGGCCCGGGAGAACGATCTCCAGCTCCTGGAACTCGGCCGACGCCTCGCCGTGGCGGAGGGTCACCCGATCGCACGAGACCGGGAGCACGACGTCGGGAGCGCTCTCCGGGCGCACGTCGCGGCGCCAGCGCATCGTCTCCAGCTCGAGCGTCGCCACCAGCCGCGCTGGGTCGATCAGCGCCCGCAGCAGGCGGGCTGGCTCCGAGGGGCCGGCGAGGCTCGCCTGCACCTCCTCGTCGGGGACGAACGCCTCGGCGTGTGTCCGGACGACCTGCGCCTCGGCCGTGGCCCGCTCCCGGACGTCGAGGGTGAGCAGCCGCGACCCGTCGCGCCGCACGAAGAGGCGCACGGTCACCCCGCGCGCCTCGAGGTCGCCCGTGGGGGTGTCCAGGAAGATCTCCCGGAAGAAGTCCACGCGCGTGGCGCCGCCGCTGAAGCCCGCGGGGAGGGGACCCGTGGCGAGGCGCTCCAGCGCCTCGCGCGACGGGACCTCGAAGCGGAGCACTCGCTCGCTGGATACGGAATCGGCTGGCTCGTCCGGACTCAAAAGGGAACTCCGAAGTCGAAGTAGAGGCGGCCTCGATCCTCTCCGTGGGCATAGGAGACGGTGAGCGCCGTCACGTTCCCGCGGATGTCGAAGCGGAACCAGAGGCCGCCGCCGTAGGAGGTATGCCATCCCCCGGACGAGTATCCGTCGACGCTCACTCGGCCGGCGTCCGCCAGGACGAGGGCGCCGAGGTCGCCGCGCACGACCAGCTCGGCGGGAAAGAGGAGCGCGCGCAGCTCCGCGGCGCCGAAGAGCAGCCCGTCGCCCGCGAACCGCTGCGAGGCATAGCCGCGCAGCGTCGGAGACCCGCCGAGAAAGGCCGCCTCGTGGAACGGGAACTCCCCCCAAACTCTCTGCCCGCCCGCCCGCACCGCAAGGGTCGCCTCCCTCGGAGCGGGGAGGGGGAGGTAGGCGCGGGCCTGGAGGTGGGCCTCGCCGAACGCCCCGGCGGCGTCCCACACTCCCGGATAGGCGCTCGCCCCCACGCTCAGCAGGCCGCCCTCGCGGGGGAAGGAGACCGCGTCCCGCCCATCGAGGAGCCCCTCTACCGCGCCGCCCACCTGCCCGAATCCCCGGCTTCCTTGCGGCGGGGCGTCGAGCACCGGATAACCGTCGGGCAGACGGGAGTCGCTGTACTTGACCACCGGCCCCACGGAGAGCCGCCCCGCCAGCGGGAGCTCGAAGGTCGCCGCGGCGCGCGCCTCGATCCGGTTCTGCCGGATCGCGTACCGGCTGACGGCGGCCCGGGCCTCGGTATCGTTTCCGTACCCGTAGAAGCGCACCGTCTCCAGCTGCGAGGCCCGGAAGAGGAAGGAGTAGGCCATCGGCTTCCCGTCGCGGCGGAAGTCGCCTGCCAGGTCCACCCCCAACTTCCGGGTGAGCGGCGCCACCCGCAACCGTCCCGTGAGCTGACGGGCGAAGGGGTACCTCCGAAAACCGAAGCGGGTGAGCACGCGCCCCGCGGCGAGAATGGGGCCATCGGGGTTCCGGTAGTCCGCCCCGAAGATCCAGGAGCGGCGGGTTCCCCAGTCGCGGAAGGTCTCCCCGCCCAGCGTGCGCGGGGTCTCCGGCGCGGCGTAGGGCTCCTCGACCACCACGGTGCGGGGGGAGGAGACGAAACGGTTGTCGCCGCGTTCGTCGTAGAATGCCGTTCCCCCGCCCCCGCGGACGGAGGAGGAGTCCACCAGCACGTCGTCTCCGCCGCCCCCGATCACCCGCACGCCGAGGCTGTGGTCCACCGCGCCGCGCACGAGCGCGTAATCGTCGCCGCCGTGGAGGAAGATCCGCACTTCGCGCGTCTCGGAGCCGGAGAAGCGCCGGCGGTAGAAGGGCGCGCCCGAGGGGCGCGCCGCCCCTTCGCCGCGCCGGAAGAGGCTCACCTCCACCTCCTCCTCTCCGGTGCGCTCCACGAGCGCCAGGTCCGCCTCGTCGGTCGCATGGACGTCCACCTCGCTGGCGAAGAGCGCGTACAGCTTCCGCGCCGCCTCGGGCAGCTCGGCGCGGCGCGACCGGAGATGACGGGCGATCCGCTCGGCGCTCCTCTCGGCGTACTCCGGGGGCATGCGCGAGACGGCCTCGTCGATCACCTCGTCGGTGATCCGCGCCTGCAGGAAAGCGGCGATGGAGTCCCAGGCCGCCCCCCCCACCCTCGAGAGCAGACGGCGGTCGAGATCCCTTGCGTTCAGCGTCAGGCCGTACACGCTGCCGATCTCAGGGCCGAAGCTCACCGCGTTGGGGATGAACGCCGCCGCGAGACCGGGGAGAAGGCCGTCGTAGTCCACGAAGGCGTAGTCGCGGTCGCGGGGGATGGGGAGCCAGAAGAGGACTCCGTCGCGCTCCTCCCCCGCCCAGCGCCACTGGTCCCCGTGACGGTCCCAGTCGCCGAGCAGGAGATCCATGAGGCGCGCGGTGGCGAACGCCTCCTCGTCCACCCGCTGGTCCGGGTCCTCCTCGAGGCGCTCGAGCAGGCGCTCGGTGCCCACGACGCGCGAGAAGCCGCCGAAGCCCTCGCCGTCCTCCCCCTCGTCGGGGCGCGGCTCGAAGATCCCGAGCATCCCGGCGAACTCCTCTCGGAACTCGCCGAGCGCGGGGTCGTCGGGCATGACCACCAGGCGGGGGCTGACGTGGAGGACGCCCGCCGCTTCGAGCAGCGGGTCCGCCACCAGCGCCGCGGCGGGATGGAGGGAGCTGACCTGGTCGCGCACCACGTCGGCCACGAGGGTCTCGTGGAGCGCCGGCTCGTCGGCCAGGTAGGGATACTTGTTGACGGAGCGGAAGACGTACTCCCACTCCCGCGCATCCCTGAGGCGGAGCGAGCGGGTCTGCTGTCCGCCGCCCCTTTCGACCACTCTGAGGCCGCCGCCGATTTCATGGAGGTCGAGGACCTCCACGCGGATGGGGGAGGTCCACAGGTCGCGGTAGTCGTCTCCCAGCAGGCCGTCGCGGAGGATGTTCGCCCCGTACTCCTCCCCCGCCGCGACCAGGGTATCGCGCGGAAGCTGCTGGGCGTGCGAGGAGGAGAGGTCCGCCGTGGAGAGCGCGAGCACGGCGGGGAGCAGTACCCGATCGATCCGCATCTTCACCGCGTCTTCTTTCCCGCGGACTCGTCCTCTTCCCCGTTGCGTTCCTGGTCCCGCGTGAGGAAGGAGAAGTACTCCACCGCGACCACCTGGTGGGACCAGTGCTCCTCGATCGCCCCCACCAGGTCGGTGGGATCGGTCTTCTTCTTGAGGCGCACCAGGTATTCCAGCGTGGTGTGGTTGCGGCCGCGGGGGAAGAGGCTCACTAGGTGCCACTGCTTCGCCATCCCGCTCATCGTCTCCTGTACGGCGTGGCGGGCCATTTCGGGTTCGGCGGTGTGGACGAGGAGGATGCCGTCGGTCTCGTCTTCGAGCTCCTCCGCCTTCTCGAGGATGTCGAGGCGGATCTCCCGGCGCCGCGTGGGAGACTGGGCTAGCAGGAGGGCCGGGTTGCCGGCCGAGATCACGCCCGTGCGCCCGTAGCTCCCGCCGTAGATGGAGCCGACGTTGTAGCGCCAGAGCCCGAGGACGACGAAGTTGAAGATCATCGACATGACGAGCGCGACGTCCAGCGCCTGGACGCCGGCCGAGAGCCCGATGCCGATGGTGAGGAAGATGTAGACCGCGTCCTGCGGGTCCTTCAGGGTGTTGCGGAAGCGCACCGCCGCGACGATCCCTGCCAGGCTGAAGGCCAGGGCGATGCTGTTCTTGACGACCAGCGCGATCCCCGCCACCACGATCGGCAGGATGATCACCGAGCGGATGAGGGCGGGGTCGTAGCGCAGCCGCTTGGTGCGCATGTAGATCCACGCGACCGGCACGACGAGCAGCAGCGCCCCGAGGATGACCACCAGGGTGGTGAAGGCGCGCTCGACCGCCTGATTCACCGCCTCGTACTCGGTGAGAGGCGCCTGGAAGGGGATTACCCCGGTCTGCAGAGCCTGCTGCCCCGCGACGGCGGGGAGGTGGACGGGCATGAAGAAGGGTTCGCGGAGGCCCGGGAAGAGCACGGTGAGGAGCGCGACCACCCCCACCACCACCACGTAGTACGTCAGGAGCTGAAGGAAAGGAGCATGGTGGGCCCAGGCCCAGATCCTCCCCTGCTCCGTCTGCCGCCGCGTGCTCACCGGACGCTCGTGCGGCACTCCCGGCGTGAGATCGTCCGCTTCGCTGCGCTTCGACGCCGTCGTCCCTACGTTCGAGTCGCGGTCCATGGATTCCATCCGGTGAAACGAGCGAGTAATTCGTCGGCGACTGGTGGCAAGAAGTGTGCGCTGCGGGAGAAGCGAGCCCTCCGCCGGCGCTCCCACGGGTTGTCACGATCCGGTCACGAGCGTTCCGTCGCGGCCGAGCCCGCGCTAGTCTGTCGACGCGTGGGGCGCGCCGACCGGGCCGCCTCTTTCGACCCGTTTTCCATCCCAGAGTTCCCCAGGAGGAGACGCTGACCGTGGATGCCGCGCAACCGCCGCGCACCTCCCCCGTCCCGCACCGGCTCCCCCGGGCGGTCGCCCCCCAGCCCGTCCCCGCCGACGCGGGGCTGGACCACCCGGGACTCTACTTCAACCGGGAGCTGGGCTGGCTCGACTTCAACTGGCGGGTGCTCTTCCAGGCGCAGGACGAGAGGATCCCTCTGCTGGAGCGGGTCCGCTTCGTGGCGATCGCCTGCTCGAATCTGGACGAGTTCTTCCAGAAGCGCGTGGGCGGGCTCAAGAGCCAGGAGGCGGCCGGGGTCACCACCGCTTCGCAGGACGGCCGGCCCCCGTCGCTGCAGCTTCAGCTCATTCGCGACGCCGCGCGGGCGATGCACTCCTCCCTCACCTCCGTCTGGGAGGGGGAGATGGTGCCGAGGCTGCGCGACGCGGGGGTGGAGGTCGTGGGCTACGACGAGCTGGACGCGGCGCAGCGCGAGGCCCTCGCCTCGTATTTCCGCGACCACGTCTACCCGATCCTCACTCCGCTGGCGGTGGATCCGGGGCACCCCTTCCCCTTCATCTCCAACCTCTCGCTCTCTCTGGCGGTGCTGCTGAGGCACCCCGAGCGCGGGACGGTGCACTTCGCGCGGGTGAAGGTGCCCACGGGTCAGGGGCGCTGGCTCTCCCTACCAGCCCCGCCGGGGAGGCTCCGCTTCATGCCTCTGGAGGAGTTGATCCGCCACCACATCGGCGAGCTCTTCCGCGGGATGGAGATCCAGAGCGTGGACCTCTTCCGCGTCACCCGGAACGCCGACGTGCGCCGCGACGACGAGGAGGCGGAGGATCTGCTGGAGCTGATCTCGGAGGAGCTGCGCGAGCGCCGCTTCGCGCCCGTGGTGCGCCTGGAGGTGGAGGAGTGGATCTCCCCGCAGGCGTGCGACCTCCTCATGCGCGAGCTCGAGCTCGGGCCGGAGGACGTCTTCCAGGTCGAGGGCCTCTTCGCCCTCTCCGACTGCATGAAGCTGGCGGACCTGGACCTGCCGCGGCTGCGCTTCGAGCCCTGGGAGCCGGTGGTCCCCGAGCCGCTGCGGCACGAGGGGGAGTCACAGGAGGAGAGGGACGTCTTCGGCGTCGTGCGGCACGGCGACCTCCTCGTCCACCACCCGTACGACTCCTTCGCGGCGAGCGTGCAGCGCCTGGTGGAGGAGGCGGCGAACGACAAGAGCGTGGTGGCCATCAAGCAGACCCTCTACCGGACCTCTGAGAACTCGCCCGTCGTGGGGGCGCTGATGAGGGCGGCGGAGGCCGGAAAACAGGTGGCCGTCCTGGTGGAGCTCACCGCCCGCTTCGACGAGGCGCGCAACATCGAGTGGGCGCAGGCGCTGGAGGACGCGGGGGTACACGTCACCTACGGCCTGGTGGGGCTGAAGACGCACTCCAAGGTGACGCTGATCGTGCGCTACGAGGGGGGACGGCCGCGCACCTACTGCCACATCGGAACGGGGAACTACCACGTCCGCACGGCGCGCACCTACACCGACCTGGGGCTGATCACCGGCGACCCGGACCTCGGCAACGACCTGGTGAACCTCTTCCACTTCCTCACCGGCCATGCCCCGGACCAGCGGTACCGCCAGCTGGTGGTGGCGCCGCGCGACATGCGCCGGCGCTTCGTGGACCTGATCCGGCACGAGGTGCACCACCAGAAGGTGCGCGGGAACGGGCGGATCATCGCCAAGCTGAACGCCCTCGACGACGTGGAGATCATCCAGGAGCTCTACCGGGCCTCGGGGGCGGGAGTCGAAATCGACCTGGTGGTGCGGGGCCACTGCCGGCTCCGGCCCGGGCTCCCCGGCTTCAGCGAGAACATCCGGGTAACGAGCATCATCGGACGCTTCCTGGAGCACGACCGGATCTACTGGTTCGGCAACGATGGAGACCCGGTGGTGTTGATCGGGAGCGCCGACTGGCGGGAGCGCAACCTGGACTGCCGGGTGGAGGCGGTGGTGCCGATTCAGCAGCCCGAGCTGCGGGACCGCCTCACCCGCATCCTCGAGCTGGCGCTGAGCGACAACCGGCTCGCCTGGGACCTGGGCTCCGACGGAACCTATATCCAGCGCAGGCCCGCCCCCGGCGAGCCGGAGGTGAACTTCCACGAGGCGCTGATGCGCGACGGCCTCCTTCGCACCACCTCCGCCGCGCGCACCTGGGAGCTGCGGGAGGGAGAGAGACCGCTTTAGGTTCCCGGCGTGGGCGGGAGGGCTCGATGGACCTTTTCCTGCAGCGGAAGGAGTACGGAACCCGGTATCCTATCCGGAAGATTTCACCTCCCGCGGCGAAGAACGATCCAGGCACTCCGCGGACCCCAGTCCCGTAAACATAGTGAAGCAGAAGTTCCCGCTGCGCGTCGCGGCGATCGACGTCGGCTCGAACGCGATCCGCTTTCTCGCGGCGGAGTTCGAGGATCCGGAGCGGTTCTCCGAGGTGGAGTACGTGCGGGCGCCGGTGCGGATGGGCCACGACGCCTTCCGCTCCGGGCGGCTCACGCCGGAGATCATGGAGGCCGCGGTCGAGACTCTCGGCTCGTTCCGTCGGCGGATGGACGACCTGGGGATCGCCCACTACCGTGCCGTGGCCACCAGCGCCGTGCGCGACAGCGCGAACGGAGAGGAGTTCGTGGAGCGCGTCCGGAAGGAGTGCGAGATCCGCCTGGAGCCGATCACCGGGGTGGAGGAGGCGCGCCTGGTCTGGCTCGCTACGCGCCGCCGGGTGGAGCTGGAGGGCGAGGAGTGGATCCTGGTGGACCTCGGCGGAGGAAGCGTGGAGATCTCGCGCATCGACTCCGAGCGAGTCCACTGGAGCGAGTCGCAGCCGCTCGGCACGGTGCGCCTGCTGGAAGAGGTGGAGGAGCTGGGCGGAGACTCGCCGGAGCGCGTCCGGGGAATGCTCGAGGACCACACCGCGATGCTCAAGATCTCGGCGGTCGCGCGGCGGCTGGAGGTGGCGGGGATGATCGCCACCGGCGGGAACATCGAGGAGCTGGCGGAGCTCGCCGGGGTGGAGCCCGACCCGCGCGGCGTCCGGGTGCTTCCGGTGCGCGACCTGCACCACACCCTCGACCAGCTGGCCGGCCTTTCCCCGCGGGAGCGCGCCGAGCGCTTCGGATTGCGGACGGACCGCGCCGACGTCATTGTCCCCGCGGCGCTCGTGTACGAGCGCATCGCGCGGCTGGTGGGTACGGAGGAGATCGTCGTCCCCGGAGTAGGGGTCAAGGAGGGGGTGCTCCTCGACGTGGTGGACGACCTGCTGGAGCACGGCGAGCACGAGCGGAAGCTGGATCGGGAGATCCTCGAAAGCGCCCTCGCCATCGGACGCCGCTACTCCTTCGACGAGGCGCACGCGCGGCAGGTGGCGACGCTCGGCCTCTCCCTCTTCGACCAGCTCCGCTCCGAGCACGCGATGGGGGAGGCGGAGCGGCGGGTGCTGCTCGCCGCCGCGCTCCTCCACGACATCGGGCAGTCGATCTCGTACCGGCGCCACCACAAGCACTCGCACTACCTGATCACCCACTCGGATCTGGGCGGCTTTCCCCCGCGGCAGATCGCGCTGGTGGCGGCGGTGGCCCGCTACCACCGCCGCGCCGAGCCCAAGGACAGCCACGAGGAATACGCCTCGCTCTCCAAGGAGGATCGGGAGCGGGTCCGCCGGCTGGCGGCGCTGCTGCGCCTCGCGGACGCGCTCGACCGGGAGCACGCCCAGCAGGTCGGCTCGGTGGAGGCACGCCGAAAGGGCGACGCGCTGCAGCTGCGCGTCGAGGGCGACGGAGACCTCCTTCCGGAGCAGTGGGCCCTGCAGAAGAAAGCGCGCATGTTCGAGCAGGAGTTCGGACTCCAGGTGCGCGCCACGGTGGAGCCCCGGGCGGCGGGCGGCGGCGGATGAAGACCGCCTTCCTCTCCGACGTCCACGCCAACCTCCCCGCCCTGCTCGCGGCGCTGGAGGTGGTGGACCGCGCCGGCGTCGAGCGCCTGGTGGTGGCGGGCGACCTGGTCGGCGACGGTCCGCACCCGCGCGAGGTGGTCTCGGAGCTGCTCCGCCGGGGCGCCACGGCCATCCGCGGGAATGTGGACCGGAAGGTCCTGGAGATGGGGACGAAGCGCGGAAAGCTGCGGAAGCGCCTCGCCGGAAAGGGCGGGCAGCGGCGCAACCGCGCCTGGACGGCGCTACAGCTGCTGGAGGCGCCGGAGGAGCGGGCGTGGCTTACAGCGCTCCCCGGGGAGCGCTCCCTCGAGATGGAAGGACGGCGGGTGCTCGTGGTCCACGGGAGCCCGTTGGGAGATACCGACTACGTCTACCCGAGCCTCACCCCTCGGGGGCTGCGCGGGAAGCTCGCGGGATGGAAGGGGGAGCGCCCCTCGCTCCTCGTCTGCGGGCACTCGCACATCCCCTTCGCGCGAGTGGTGGACGGGGTTACGGTGATCAACTGCGGCTCCGTCGGGCGCCCGGCGGACGGAGACCCGCGCGGCTCGCTGGCGCTGGTGGAGGCGGGCGCGGGCCGGGGGATGCGGGCCGAGATCGTGCGCTTCCCCTACCCGGTCGAGCCGGTGGTGGAGGCGATCGAGTCGCGCGGAGTTCCGGGAATCGACGCCGGGGAGTACCGGCGGGGCGTGAAGTCGTAGAGGAGCTTCCCGTCCTCGCGGCCCCTTGTCCGGTCGGGCACACCGACTTATCGTTCTCCCGCTGCGTATGTTTCGCGCTCGCCCGCGCCGCTCCCTTGCCGTTCCGCGCCTCTTGCTGTCCGAGATCTGCATGGAATTTCTCCCGATCGACCTCGCCTTCGCCGCCGCGACAGGCTCGCCGGGGGTCCTCATCCCGGTCGCGGGGTTCGCGGCGCGGCGACCCTCCATGTGATCTTCCGATGAGCTCATCCCACGCGTCCGACCCCTCGGACCCCCCGAGTGTTCCGCCCCCGTCCGCGGGAAACCCGCGGGGCGTCTCGAGATTCCTCGACGAGCTCCCGGCCGGAATCCTCCTCCTGGATCCCGACGGGATCGTGTTGCGCGTCAACGAGCCGGCGGCGAAGCTCCTCGGGTATGCGTCGGCGGAGCTCCTCGGCAAGAACTTCTTCCGCGAGGTCTTCCCCGAGCTGGAACGCGACGGCACCGGCCCCGACTACCGCCGGCAGGCGGAGCAGGGGCAGGTGGAGCTCTCGCGCGAGGCAACCCTTCTCTCTCCCCAGGGATCGCGCCAGCTCTGCCTGACGGCGCGGAGCGCCGCCATCGAGCAGGCCCGATGGGGCGTCGTGGTGGTGGAGGACCGCTCGGAGCTGGCGGACGAGGTGGAGCGGCGCAAACGCGCCGAGCGCCTCGCGGCCGTGGGCGAGGTGGCCGCCGGGGTGGCGCACGAGATCAACAACCCGCTCGCCTCCATCAAGAGCTTCGCGCAGTTCCTCGCCCGCGACGGAGTGACCCCCGAGCAGCGGCACGCGCTCGAGATCATCATCCAGGAGAGCACGCGCATCGCGCGGGTGGTGGAGAACCTCCAGACCTTCGCGCGCCAGCAGGGAGTCAGCGGGCGGGAGCCGGTGAACCTGAGCCTTCTCGCGGAGCAGGTGCTGGAGCTTCAGCGCTACTCGCTGGGGGCCGAGGGGATCGAGGTGCGCAAGGACCTGGACGACGACCTCTCCCTGGTGATGGGAGAGCCGGGGGCGCTGCAGCAGGTGATCCTCAACCTGGTGGTCAACGCGGAGCAGGTGCTGGCGGACAAGCCCGGCCACCGCCTGCTGATCGTGCGGACGCGGGAGTCTACCGAAGGGGTCCTGCTCTCGGTGGTGGACAACGGCCCTGGCATCTCGCGCGAGAAGCTTCCCCGCATCTTCGAATCGCTCGCGGGAGACCCGGCGCACGGCGGGGGCGTGGGCCTCGGGGTGTGCGCCACGATCGTCCGGGAGCACGGGGGGGAGATCCTGGCGGAGAGCGAGGAGGGACGGGGAGCGGCGTTCTTCGTGCGGCTTCCCCGCGCCGGCAGCGAAGCCTCGGTTGCGGTCCCCCACCCCGCGCCGCCGGAGCCGGCTCCGCAGCCGCGCCGCTCGCTGCGGGTGCTGGTGGCCGACGACGAGCCCACCCTCCGCCTGGCGATCGCCCTCTTCCTGGGCCGTCGCGGCCATCAGGTGACCGAAGCCGCCGACGCCTACGAGGCGCTTCGGCTCGCGGAGGAGCAGGAATTCGACGTAGCGCTGGTGGACGCGCGCATGCCGGGAGACGGCATTCGCCTCCTGGAGCAGCTCGAGGCGATCTCCGCGCTGCGTGGGCGCACCGCGCTGATGACGGGGGACCTGGGGAGAACGCGCACCACGCAGGGGACCGCGACCGGCCGCCCCTATCTGGTGAAGCCCTTCGACATGGCCGAGGCCGTGAACCTGATCGAGAAGCTCGGGCAGTAGTTCGCGCCGCACTCCCCGCCGGACCGCACCGGCCCCGCCCCGCCTCTCTCCGGAAGTGATCCCTTGGACCTGTACGTCGCCCGGCAGCCCATCTTCGATCTCCGCGGCCAGGCGGTCGCCTACGAGCTGCTCTATCGGCGTACTGGCCGGAGCCTCGCGGCGGACGGCGAGAGCCGCAACCAGATGTCGCTGGACGTCATCATCCAGACCTTCCTCGAGATCGGTCTCCAGCGCATCACCCAGGGAAAGATCGGCTTCCTGAACTTCAGCCGGGAGATGCTCCTCAACGGCTCCTTCGAGCTGCTCGACCCCGACGCGGTGGTGATCGAGCTGCTGGAGGATGTGGAGGCGGACCCCCAGGTGGTGGCGGCGTGCGAGCGGCTGGTGCGCACCGGCTACCGCCTCGCTCTCGACGACTTCGTCAGCGGGGCAGGGCACGACCCGCTCCTCCCCCTGGCCGAGATCGTCAAGGTAGACGTCCTGGACCGCTCCTTCGACGACATCCGACGCACCGTCGAGCCGCTGAGGAAGGGCAAGCTACGGCTGTTGGCGGAGCGCGTGGAGACGGCCGAGGTGCGCGACGCCTGCCAGGCCATGGGGTTCGAGCTCTTCCAGGGCTACTTCTTCAGCCGCCCGGAGGTCATCGAGAAGCAGGGTGTGCCGGTGGAGCTCACCTCGCTCCTGCAGCTGATGAACCGCTTGCAGAGCGAGGACACGACCGACCACGAACTGGAGACCGCCTTCCGGCGGGATCCCGCCCTTTCGTACAAGCTGCTGAGGATGGTGAACGCGGCCTCCCAAGGCGCGCGAGGAGTGGACTCGCTGCTGCACGCCGTGCAGCTGCTGGGGCGGTCGACGCTGCACCGATGGCTCGCCCTGCTGCTCGCCTCGTCGCTAGCGGCGCGGAGCGGGATGGACGCGGAGCTGGTGTACGCAGCCGTGCTCCGCGCGCGCCTCTGCGAGCTGCTGGCGAGCGCCTCGGGACAGACCTCCAGCTCCGGCCGGCTCTTCCTCACGGGCCTCTTCTCCCGGATGGACGCGCTGCTGCGCGCCCCGATGGACGAGGTGCTCAGCAAGGTGGACCTGACGCAGGAGGTGAAGGAGGCACTGCTCTACCGCGAGGGCCCTTACGCCAGGTGGCTCACCCTCAGCGAGGCGTACGAGCGCGGCGATTGGGAGCGGATGGTGGAGCAGTGCGAGGCGATCGGCATCCCGGCCTCGGAGCTGCCGGAAATCTACGTGCAGTCGCTGAGCTGGGCGCGCGAGCAGGTGCACGCCGCCGCCGCCCTCGGTTAGCCGGAGGAGGGGTAACGGGGTGACGGGGGCCGGCACCCGTTTGCGGTGCCGGCCCCCGTCACCCCGTTACTCCATCCCCACCCCGACCGACGCCGGCGACCCCGCCGGGATTGTAACCTCCGCCGGGGGCGTCGCGAAGGGGAGGAGGATGCTGATCCGCCGGTTGGCGGGGTTCAGCGGATTCTCCGGGTCGCGCAGGTAGCGGTCGGCGTGCGCGCGGATCTCCCGCACCCGGTCGCGCGTCAGGCCGGCGTCCTCCATAGCGCGCCGGGCCGCATTCGCCCGGTCGGCCGAGAGCTCGAAGTTCGTGTACCAGGCGCGCCGCGTCGGCGTGGCGTCGGTGTGCCCCTCCACCACGATCGGCGCCGAGGCGCCGCGCAGCTCGCCGGCGATCACCGCCAGCGCCTCCGCCGCGGCCGGTTTCAGCACGGCCGAGCCGAGGGCGAAGAAGAGGTCGCCCCCTTCCCCCTCCACCAGCTCGATCCGCAGCCCCTCCTCGGTCATGGCGATCTCCACCTGCGCGGAGATGGAGCCCAGCCCGTCGGAGCTCCGCAGGCGCGCCTCGATCCGGTCGCCGATCTCTTCGAAGCTGCGCTGCTCCGTGGCCCGCGTGACCAGCATGAAGGGCTTCATCTCTCCCGAGGGGGTCGAGGTGCCGACCGGGAGCGGCGAGACCCCCATCGCCCCGCTGTTGGCCATGACGCTCCCGGTCGGGTTCGAGAAGTAGTTCTCGATGGAGGTCTTGACGTCCTCGCTGAGGCCGAGGATCCACATCACCATGAAGAAGGCCATCATCGCGGTGACGAAGTCCGCGTAGGCCACCTTCCAGCTCCCACCGTGATGGGCGGCGTGCCCCTTCTTGACCTTCCGGACGATGACGATCTTCCGGTCCGCGGACATGGCTCAGGCCGCCTTCTTCCGGGTGAGCTGCTCGAGCTCGTTGAAGGAGGGCCGCTCGTGCGGCTCGATGTTGCGGCGTGCGAACTCGACGGAGGTCATGGGCGAGTCGCCGCGCGCGAAGGAGAGCAGCGCCGTACGGATGCAGGTCAGGTACTGGGCCTCCGCCCGGATGCGCGCCTCGATGGCGGTGGCGATCGGGCCGATCACGCCATACGCGAGCAGAATCCCCACGAAGGTGCCCACCAGCGCAGCCGCCACCTTGGCGCCGATCTCGGAGGCGGCGCCGCCGATGGAGCCCATCGTGATGATCACGCCCAGAACCGCGGCTACGATCCCGAAGCCAGGCATGGCGTCGCCCACGCGGGTGAGGGCATGCGGGACGGCCATCACCTCCTCATGGTGCTGCTCGAGGTCCATGTCCAGGATCTCGGAGAGATGGTGGTCCTCCACGGCGCCGGTCAGCAGCACCTTCAGGGTGTCGCAGAGGAAGGAGACCGCGTGGTGATTCTTCGTGAAATTCGGGTACTTCGAGAAGATGGCGCTCTTCTCCGGGTCCTCGATGTGCGCCTCCAGGCCGATCAGCCCTTCCTTGCGCGCGGTCTGAAAGACGTCGTAGAGTACCTGGAGCAGCTCGTTGTACGCCTGTCCCGTGAACGGATTCGGCTTCACCAGCGCGAGCGTCTCGGTGAAGGAGCGCTTCACCACCGGCAACGGGTTGGCGATCAGCATGGCGCCGAGCCCCGCCCCGCCGATGATGATGAACTCGTTCACCTGCATCAGCACCATGATCTCTCCATGGTGCATGACGTACCCGCCGATAACGCTCCCGAAAACGATCAGGAGACCCAGGATGACGAACACGATGTGGCCCCGTGTCAAGGATGGGCGAAGAGCGCTGGTCGTTCCTCACGAGTATCGGCTCCCCCGCCCGGTCTCTGGAGCCACGGGTCGGAGCGGAAGAAGGGCTCGATGAGCCGGCCGCCGGCGGAGCGCGACCCCGAGCTCTCAGAGAGCTGGCTGGAGTTGAGCGATGACCTCCTGGCCGGGGTCGGGCACGCCCTCAACAACCGGGTGGCGGCGCTGTCCGCGGTGAGTCAGGTGATCGCCTCCACCACCGAGGGTCCGCTGACGGACGTACTATCGGCGGAATCGTCCCGCCTGCAGCGAGCGGTGCACCTCCTGCGGCTTCTGGTGCGGCGCTGGGCGGCCGAGCCGGAACCGATTCAGCTCACCGACGTGCTGGCCGACGCCGCGGAGCTGCTCGGCCACCACCCGGACCTGAGGTCGGCCGCCATCCGCGTGGAGGCCGACCCCCTGCTTCCGCCGATCCTGAGCGAGCGGTCCTCGCTGCTGCATGCCTTCTGCATCATCCTCGCCCCCGCGGCGCAGGCCGCGGAGCACGCGGGCGAGGGGGCGGTGAGCGTTCGCTGCTCGGGGAACGCGCGGGAGGTAAGGGTGGAGATCCCCTTTCACGCCCCGAGGGACCAGGCCGCGCGGGAGGAAAACGAACACCCTCCAGCGGCGGTGGATCCGACGTCCGCGCGGGGGCTTCTCGAACGCGCCGGAGGCGAGCTCTCCGTACGAGAGGAGGGCGGTGAGATCGCGGGCCTCGAGGTGCGCCTGCCTACGCTGGCAGAGGCTCGTCGCCGGGAGCGGGAAGGGGCGCCTCCGGCGCCGGACGCACGGGGATGAGCTCCAGCCACTCCCGGCTCTCCGTCGGCGCCCCCGCCCGGCGGTTCTCGTCCGCGATCTGACTGACGATCTCCCCGCGAAGGATGCTCACGTCCCCAGGCGCCTCGATTCCCAGCTTCACCCCACGGCGGTCGCACTCGATCACGACCACGCGGATCCCGTCCCCGATGAGGACCGTATCTCCCGGGCGGCGGCTGAGGATCAGCATCGAGTGTCTCCTAGACCATGTTGAGGACGGAGTGCATCATCTCGTCCACCGTGGTCACGAGCTTGGTCGCGGCGGTGTACGCCTGCTGGAAGTTCATGAGCTTGATGAGCTCCTCGTCGGTGGAGACTCCGCTCACGCTCTGCCGGCGCGCTTCCGCCTGGTCGGCGATGGTCCGGAAGACCTCGTTCGAATGCTCGGCCGACCTCACGTCGAGGGCGATCCCGGTGACGACGTCCTCATAGTACTCCCCCATCGACCTCCCGCTCAAGGCGGGAGACATCTCGGACCATCCCGGCACGATCGACGCGGCGATCGCATTGTCGGCGCCGCGACCCTGCAGGGCCGCCATCGCCAGCGCGACCCGGTTATTGGTCGTCTCGCCGGCCACGTCGCTCGTGACGACCTTCGTCGGGTCCGCCAGGACGGCGCCATCGAGCGCGATGGTCGCCGCGGTCACTCCGGTGGCGTCGAAGAAGGCGCCGCCGCGGTTGCCGGCCCGGTCGAAGCCGGCGGTATGGAGCGAGTTCACCTGCTCGACGAGGGCGCCGGCCAGCTCGTCCATGCGGCCGCGGACGCCCGGTAGGTCGGTGTTGAGCGTCCGCACCAGCCCTCCGAGAAAGCTGTCCTCGCCGCCGAACTGCACGGGGGAGCCGTCCATGGCCAGGCTCACCGCGGGGGGCGCGCCGGACGCGGCGAGCTTGCGGAACTCCGGCCCCTCCACCAGCGTCACGTTCTCGAGCATCACGGCGATGCTGCCGTGCCCGCGGTCCAGGACGCGCACGGGGCCGAGGCCGGAGAGCCGGTCGAGGAGGCGGTCGCGCTGGTCGCGCAGGTCGTGGGCCTCGTGCCCGCTCCCCTCCGCGACCACGATCTCGCGGTTGAGCTGCCCGATCTGCTCGGCCATCCCGTTGACCTCGCCCACCGATTCAGTCAGGCGCGCCACGGCGTGCTGCTGGACCTCGTCCAGGCGCCGGTCGAAGGTCCGGAGCGTCGAGGCGACCTGAGAGCCGGTCTGCTGCACCATCCGCTGCGCGGCCGGGTTCGTCGGGCGCGCCGCCAGCTCGGACCAGGCTGCCCAGAAGGCATCGAGGGAGGCGCCGAGCCCCTCCTCCGACGGCTCGCCGAAGATCTGCTCCACGCGGCCGAGGACGTCCTGCCGCAGCTCGAAACCGGCGGCCTTCCCGTACTCCCGGCGGAAGGTGTCGTCGAGCAGGCCGTCGCGGACCCGCCGGATCTCCTGCACCGTCACCCCCGTGCCGAGCCGCCCCTGCGGGGTGACGTCGGGCCGCGCCTCCGCGAAACTGATCGCTCGGCGGGTGTACCCCTCCGTCTGGGCGTTCGCGATGTTCTGCGAGGTGATCCGGACACCCGTCTGGTTCGCGAAGATCGCGCTGCGGGCGACGTTGAGGATGCTGCCGAGAGAGGAACTCATGGCTATGCGCGTCGGTTGAGGAGGACTCTTCCCGAAGTCTCGGCCTCTGCCCGACCAACCTGAACCCCGTACGTGCCGGGCCCCTCGACGGCCCCGTACAGGGTCCGCACGAGGCCGGTGCCGACGTGGAGCGCCTCCCGCAGGACCTGCCGGTTCATCTCCACCTCCCGCGAGAGGGTGAGGGCGCTGGCGCGGAGGCCGTCGCGCGCGAAGCGCAGCTCGTCCGTCATGTGCTCGCCCAGCGCCTCCTCCAGCTCGCGCAGGGCGAGATCCTCGGAGGAGCCGAGCAGCTGGTTGAGGGCACGGCGGTGGCGCCGCGCCTCACCCATCGTCACCAGAACGCGGTGGATGGCGAACACGCTGTCGTCCACGCCCTGCAGATCGTCGGCGGCCACGGCGGCGCGCTGGCCGCGCATGATCCCCACCAGGTCCTCCAGGAGGCGGACCTCGGCGGTGATGGCGACCGCGAGCGAGGCGAGCACGCTGGAAGCGGGCCCGGAGGTGGACGGCACCAGCCGGAGGGGCTGCTGCGAAGGATGCATGCTCAGAGCTCCGATCCGGAGACCGTGGAGGAGGAAGGCGCGCTCTCGCCGGCCGGGAGAGCACCGCGAAGCTGGCGCACGAGGGCCGCGCCGAGGCCATGCCGCCACTCGCCGGGAACCTCGGCGGCCAGCTGCTGATCCATCAGGCCGGAGAAGATCTCCTCCCCGCCTCCGCCATGGGTGAGGCCTCCCTCGGGAACGGTCTCCCGCATGGCCTTGAAGAGCTGCTCGACGAAGGCTCCCTCGAGCTGCCGCGCCACCGCGCGGAGCTTCTCCTCGGGAGAGGCGGCCAGCGCCCGGCCCGCCGGAGTCGAGCGGATCTCGGAGATGTTCATCGGACGACCACCTCGGCGGTGAGGGCTCCCACCTCGCGCAGAGACGCGAAGATGGCGGCGATCTCGGTGGGCGGCGTCTGCACGGCGTGCAGCGCCGCGGCGATCTGCTGCGCGGTGGCTCCCGCCGGCATCCGCACGTCTCCGGGGGCTCCCCCCGCCGCGCCAGGGTCGCCGATGGTGAGGGTAACCGCCCCGTGGCTCACGACCCCCGCCCCGACGGACACCGCGCCGCCGGTGACCACCGTCCCGTCGCGCCCGTCGATGACGATGCGCGGCCGGACGATCGGGTCCACTCCCAGCTCGCCGATGCGGACGAGGGCGTCGGTACGGTCCGCTCCGGCGTCGGGGAGGGCGAGGGCGATCGAGCCCGGGTCCTCGACGAGCGCGGTGCCCGGGCCGATCTGCTGGTTCACCGCGTCCACGATGCGGCGCGCCAGAGCCAGGTCCGGCTCGCGCAGCAGGAGCCGGGTGGAGGAGGCGAAGGCGGGGCGCGGGAGGTCCGTCTCGAGCAGCCCCCCCTGGGGGATGCGGGAGGTCGTCTCGACCGTGTAGTCGCCGCGGGCCATCCCGCCGTCGCTGATGAGGAGCGCCCCCTGCGCGCTCGCGACGGGGGAGCCGCCCACGTCGGAGATCAGCGGGGTCACCCAGAGCACGCCGCCGCGCAGCGAGCGGGCGTCGCCCACCGAGGAGACGTGGATCTCGAAGCGGCCGCCGGGGCGCAGGTAGGGCGACACCTCGGCGGTCACGAGCACCGCGGCCACGTTGCGCGTGCGGAGGACCTCGCCCGGCACCTCGATGTCGAAGCGGCGCAGGAGGTTCGCCACCGACTGCACGGTGTGCCCCGAGCTCCGCCCGCCCGTGGTGCGGTCGCCGGTCCCGTCGAGCCCCACCACCAGCCCATACCCCATCAGCCGCAGCGGCACCGACTGCTCCTGGATCGTCAGGTCGCGAACGAGGACCTGAGAGTCCGCCCGACCCGCCGTCGCGAGCAGCAGACCGAGGGCGAGCGGCAGGACTCTCCGTCCTGCGCTCCTCGTCCCCGCTCCCCGCCTCTCCCGTCCCCGCTCCCCGAGCACCCGAGAAGAAAGGCGGAACGAATCGGCGATCGTATTCCGCGCCCGGCACTCGGCAACCGGCACTCGGCGCTTCGTCATGGCCAGAGCGCTCCCAGGATGCGCCCGAGGATGCCGCCGCTCGGCTTCATCCCGGAGGAGGAGTAGACGAGCTCGGCCTCGGCGATGCGCCAGGAGTCCACCAGATTGCCGTTCGAGACGTCCTCGGGTCGCACCACGCCGCCGAGGCTCAGCTCCTGCTCGCCCTTGTCCAGCTTCATGATCTTCTTCCCTTCGACCCGCAGCAGACCGCCCGGCTCGAGGCCGATGACCTGTACGGTCATCTCGGTCCGGAAGCGGTTCTGGCGCACGGCGTCGCCATGTTGGCGCGAGTCGGAGTCGTTGGTGGAGCCGACCGCGGCGCCCACCCCCGGGAGTGGACCGCCCCCGGCCGCCAGGTCCATGTCGCGCCGCCGCAGGTCCTGCGCGACGTCGGACCGGTTGGCGGAGGCGAGAGCGTACTCGTCGATCATCACGGTCAGCACGTCGCCGATCGCGAACTCGCGGCGGTCGGCGGTCCACGAGAGGCGCGGGCGCCGCGCGGCGGCCTCGGCCTGCGGCGCGGCCTGCGCCGAGAGGGTCCCCGCCAGGCAGAGCAGCAGTGCCGCCCCCCAGCCTCCCCTACGAATCGCGTTCATTTACGGTTGTCTCCCGCTTCCATGCGAACGAGCGCGCGATCCACCACCAAGCCCGCGAATCGGCGCCGGGAATCGACGCGAACCTGTACCCGCTCCCCCAGGGCGCCCGAGCTCGTCGCTCGGCCCACCAGGCGGAGCTCGATCCCTCCGTGCTTCCACACCACCTGCACGACCTCTCCGGCGGTCACCAGGTCGGGCGGAGCGATGGCCGGCTCTCGCAGCGCCTCTCCCTCGGAGATCACCCGGCGGGTCACCCAGCCCTCCAGCGCCGCGGGGTCGCCCACCACGTCCTCCGCGGCGAGCGCCGCTCCCCGCGGGAGGGTGCGCGCGGCGACGGGAGTCCCGCCACCGGACGGCTCCTGCGCGGCGCCCCGCGTCGCGGCCAGCGCGACGGCCACCGCCGCCGCGACCACCAGCGCCCCCATCCTCGTGCCGCGTGCGATCATCGGACCATGTTGCTCGCGGTCTCCATCATCCGTTCGCTGTTCTGGATCGCCTTCGAGTTGATCTCGTACGCGCGCATGGAGGTGATCATGTCCACCATCTCCTGCACGATCTCCACATTGCTCGCTTCGAGCGCCCCCTGCATCAGGCGTCCGATCCCCTCCTCCTGCGCGAAGCCGAGCACCGGCTCGCCCGAGGCGGCGGTCTGCTGGTAGAGGTTCTCGCCCATCGCCAGCATCCCGGTGGGGTTGGCGAAGCGCGCCATCTCGATCCGTCCGACTTCGGAGGTGTCGGTCCCGTCGGCGGAGCGCGAGGTCACGATCCCGGTGCGAGAGATGGTGATCTCCGCAGCGTCGCCGGGGACCTTGATGCCAGGCACGACGGTGTAGCCGCCCTGCGTCACCAGCATCCCCTCGTCGGAGACGGTGAAGCTCCCGTCGCGGGTGTAGGCGACCTGCCCGTCCGGAGTCTGGACCTGGAAGAAGCCCTCGCCCTCGATGGCGAGGTCGAGCGGACGGCCGGTGTTCTCGATGGCGCCCTGGGCGTGGAGCCGCTGCACCGCCGAGAGCCGCACGCCGCGTCCCAGCTGGATGGCGGGGACGGTCGCGGCGTCGGGCGCCCCGACCACGGCGCTTCCCTGCACGGTCTGGTAGAGCAGGTCCTCGAAGTGGGCGCGGCTCCGCTTGAAGCCGGTCGTGTTGACGTTCGCCAGGTTGTTGGCGATCACCTCGGTGCGGGTCTGCTGAGCCCGCATCCCGGTGGCCGCGGCGCGAAGTGCTGGATCCATGATAGGAGATAGGGAACAGGGAACAGGGGACGGTGGTGTCGGCGCGAATCGTGGAGAGCGGGGACGGGGAACCGGCTTCGCCGGCGGGGAGAACAGGTTCCGGTGGAGGCGTCGGCCCTTCCGGTCCCTGTTCCCTGTTCCCCGTCCCCTGTTCCCTACGCGGGCTTGCCGATCTCGTTGGCGATCGTGCCGCGGACGTCGTCGAGCGTCGTCACGGCCCGCTGGACGGCGCTGTAGGCGCGCTGGATCCCGATCATGTCGACCAGCGAGCCGACGGTGTCGACGTTGCTCTCCTCGAGGGCGCCCTGCCTGACGATGCGGCGCTCCTCGGCGAGCGGGCCGACGGCGGGGTCGGGAAGGAAGAGGTTCGCGCCGGCGTGCGTGAGCTCGGCCCCCGGAGGAACGGAGTCCACGCGAAGCCGGCCGACCTCCTTGCCGTCCACGCGCACCTCGCCGCCGGCCCCGATGTCGATGCCGCCGCCCGAGACGGTGATCGGGCCGGACTCGCCGAGGAGGAGGTTGCCGTTCGCGTCCACGATGCGTCCCTCGGCGTCGAGGCCGAAGGAGCCGCCGCGGGTGAGCCGCTCGCCCTCGGGCGTGTCCACCACGAAGAAGCCGCCGCCGCCGAGGGCGAGGTCGAGCGGCTCGCCCGTCACCTTGAGCGCGCCGGCCGAGAGGTCGGTCGCGGTGCCGGCCGCGGGGAGCGCGTCGCCGATCACCTGCGCGAAGACGCGCTCGGCCTTGAAGCCGCTGGTGTCGGCGTTGGACAGGTTGTGCGCCAGGACCTCCTGGCGGCGCTCGTAGTAGTGGAGCGCGTGCGCCGCGCGCGTCATCCCGTTCACGATGGGCATGCGAGCTCTCTCCCGGGTTCTGGGTTCGTCCTCCCCGCGCCGGGAGGGGCAACGGCCGTGCCGTGCGGGGCCCCTCCTTCGCCTGCGGCGCAAACCGAAATTCCACAATTACTTACGATCATCCGCCCCCTCCACCGGCTGCGCGCGCCGCGGCGCCCCCTGCCGGCAGATCGTTCCGCGGGGCGGCGGATTGTTCCGCCGTCGCGGGGTTCAGGCCACCCCTTCGCGGAGCGGCGCCATCTTCGCGCGGAGCCTGGAGATCGCCTTGGAGCGGATCTGCGACACGCGCGACTCCGTCAGTTCGAGGATGGCGGCGATCTCGTGGAGCTTCAGCTCCTCGAAGTAGTAGAGCGAGAGCACCACGCGCTCCTGTTCCTTGAGTTCCAGGATGGCTTCTCGCAGGACCCCGACCTCCTCCTTGAGGGTGAGGCGGTCCTCGATCACCGCCTCGGTCTCGCCGGGGAGGATGTCCGCCGGCGCGGAACGGGCCTCGGAGTCGGGGGCGGTGCGGTCGAGCGGGACGTGGAAGACCCCTTCGATCTCGGATTGCCAGCGCCAGAGCGTCTCGATGTCGATGCCGAGGTGCTCGGCGATCGCCTTGTTCTCGGGCGGCAGGCCGTGGAGGCGGGTGAGCGCCTCGCGGGCCGCGGCGATCTCGCGCGTCTTGCGGCGGATCGACCGGGGGACGTGGTCCTGCCGGCGCAGCTCGTCGAGGATCGCCCCGCGGATGCGCGGCGCCGCGAAGGTGCTGAAGGCGAGGCCCCGCGAGGTGTCGAAGGCGTCCAGCGCGCTCATCAGCCCGACGCTGCCGGCGCTCACCAGCTCGTCGAAATCCGCCTCTACGGCGAGGCTGCGGGAGAGCTGGCGCGCGACGTGGTGCACGAGGCCCAGGTGCTCGTTGAGGAGGTGGTTCCGAGCGCTCAGGTCTCCCGTGGCGGTGTATTCGTGCCAGAGGGCGGAGGATTCCATACTACGATCTCCGTTGAAGTGTGCGCGGTGCGAACACCGGCGGGGATGGAGGATTCGGTTGCGGACGGACGGTCCGGGCGATCTCGAACAGGCCCAGCGCGGCGGGCGAGCCGGCGGCAGCCTCGTGCAGCGCCATCCCGGCGCGGACTCCGGCGCGCAGGCACTCGTCGAGCGGCACCTGGCCGACCGGTCCGATGTCCCGGCGCAGGAAGAGCGCGGCGGCGCTCCGCAGGGGGTGGTCGGGCTCCGCCGCGGCCCAGAGCGGCGCGCGGTTGACGACCACGCTCGCCGCGAGTCCCGGGACGCGAGAATCCAGCGCCTTGAGCACGGCGTAGGCGCCGGCGCTGGAGATGGCGTCGCTCGCCGTCACGCAGAGGAGCCGGTCCACGCCCGCCGCGGCTGCGGAGAGGACCGTGCGCAGACGCGAGCCGCCGTCGACCACGACCAGCGGATAGCGGGTGCGGAGCGTCGCGAGCCGGCGCGCGAGGGAACCCGCTTCGGCGCCGGCGAGCGAGAGCACCGCGAGGTCCGGAAGGACGGGTGCCGGCTGCGGCTCCAGCGCGTCGAGTCCGCCGAAGCTCCGCCCCGGGCGCGGTGCGCCGAAGAGGCGGTGCGCGACCCCGTCGTCGGCGGGGTCGACGAGCAGCACGTGCTCTCCCTCCGCCCCGGCCACCAGCGCGAAGAGGGCGGCCACGGTGCTGACCCCCACGCCCTGCCGGCCGCCGGCGACCAGCACCAGCCGTCCGCGCCCGGCCAGCGGCGCGGGGGCGCTCTCGGCGGGAAGGGACCAGGCGTGCATCGCGCTCACGCCGCCAACTCCGGAAGCGGTCCGAAGCCGACGGGCATGCTCCCCAGAGCCGCGATCAGGCGCGCGGGCGCCGGGTGCAGGTCGCCCGAGATCTCCTCGCCGTCCATCACCCAGCGCGCCGGCAGGGCGACCGAGGCGGCGAGGTCGGCGACCCCCTCCTCGCCCGGGACCTCGTCGAGACGGCTCATGAGCAGGTGGGTCGGGCCTGCGGCGGCGTAGCGGTGACGGAGCCCGAGCGCGATGTCCGGGCGCAGCGAGGCGGGAACGACGAGGTGGACCTCGTCCGGCCGGATCTCCTGCAGCACCGTCATCCACTGGCTCTCGGGATCGAGGCCGCGCGGGAGGCGCCCGGGGGTGTCGACCAGGATCACCTCGCACGCGGCGAGGCGCTTCAGCGCGGCCGGCAGCTCGGCGGCGCGGTAGACGACCTCCACCGGGAAGCCGGCGAGGGTCGAGAGCACCTCGAGCTGCTCGGTGGCGCCGAGCCGGTAGGTGTCGAGCGTCAGCACCCCGACGCTGCGGCGCCCGAATGCGTCCGGATCCACCGCCAGCTTGCCGATGGCGGTGGACTTCCCCGCCCCGGCCGGGCCGACCACCGCGACGATCAGCGGCCGCGCACGGGCGGCGTCCGGGCCGAAGACGATCGGCTCGGCCTGGAAGCGGCGGCGCAGCGCCTCCAGCTCGTGCGCCGGGACGGCGACCACCTCGACCCACGACACGCCGTCCTCGCGCAGGACGCGGGTGCTCACGATCATGGCGTCCTCCCCGAGGAGGCGCTCGGCCGCCATCGACACGCTCTGCATGTCGCGGCCGCGGAAGACTTCACGCCGCATTGGCTAGCTCCCAGGTGGCGATGCTGTTCAGGCCGATGTGCGGAGGCAGCTCCGCGAGCGAGATGACCGGCAGGTTGGGCATGACCGGCTCGACGAGTCGGCGCACCCCCACCCGCAGCGCGGGCGGCGTGATGAGCGGCACTGAGCGGCCCTCCGAGGTGTGCGCGGTGGCGTAGGTGTTCAGCTCCCGCAGCAGGTTCGCCAGGAGGTCGGGGTTGAGGATCCCGCCCGCCGGCTGCCCCGCGCGCGGGCTGAAGAGCGTCATCAGCGCCGTCTCCAGGCGGGGTCCCATGGTGATCGCCCGCACCCCGCCCGAGGCGTCCATGTAGAGGCGAGCGATCACGTTGGAGAGGGTGCGGCGCACGTGCTCCGTGAGCGCCTCCGGATCCTTCGTCTGCTCGGCGGCGTCGCCCAGCGCCTCGAGGATCGAGACGAGGTCGCGGATCGGGACGCGCTCCCTGAGGAGGCGCTGCAGCACGCGGTGCAGCGTCCCGAGCGAGACCTTCCCGGGGATCACGTCCTCCACCAGCGCCGGGTGCGTCTTGCGCAGGGTGTCCACCATCTCCTGCACGTCCTGCCGGCCCAGTAGATCGCCCGCGTTTGCCTTCAGCACCTCCATCAGGTGCGTCCCGATGACCATCGAGGGCTCGACGACGATGTAGCCGTACGACTCGGCCTCGGCGCGGCGGGCGCCGGCGATCCAGCGCGCCGGCATCCCGAAGCTCGGGTCCACCGTCTCGATCCCCTCGATCGGCTTGACGACTCCTCCGGTGTCGAGCGAAAGGAGGAAGCGCGGCATGACCTCGGCGCGGGCGATCTCCGAACCGCGCAGCTTGATCATGTACTCGTTGGCCGGGAGGCGGATGTCGTCCCGGATGCGGATCGGCGGGATGAGGATCCCCAGCTCGATCGCGGCCTGCTTGCGCAGCAGGGAGATGCGCTCCAGCAGGTCGCCCCCCTGCCCCTCGTCCACGAGCGGGATGAGGGCGTAGCCGACTTCGAGCTCGATCGGGTCGATCTGGAGGAGGTCCCGCATCGGGCTGGCGTCCTCCACCGGGACGAGCTCCGCGGCCTCGGCCGCCTCGAGCTGCCTACGGCGCTCCGACTGCGAGCGCGCGGAGCCGCGGGCCAGCAGGGCGGTGCCTCCGCCCAGCGCCAGGAAGGGAAGGGTCGGCAGGCCGGGCACGATCGCGAAGAGTCCCATCACCCCGGCGGCGATCCACATGGCGCGGGGATGCGCCGTGAGCTGCTGCGAGAGGGCGGTCCCCATCCGGCTCCCGCCGGTGGAGTTGGTGACCATGATGCCGGCCGCGGTGCTGATGATCAGCGCCGGGATCTGCGACACCAGGCCGTCGCCCACCGTGAGGATCGTGTAGGTGGAGAGGGCGTCGAGGATGCCGAGCTTGCGCTGCACCACGCCGATGAAGATCCCGCCGACGATGTTGATGGCGGTGATCAGCAGCCCGGCGATCGCGTCTCCCTTCACGAACTTCGAGGAGCCGTCCATCGCGCCGTAGAAGTCGGCGGCGCGCGAGACCTCCTCGCGGCGGCGGCGGGCCTCGCTCTCGTCGATGAGTCCGGCGTTGAGATCGGCGTCGATCGCCATCTGCTTGCCGGGCATCGCGTCGAGGGTGAAGCGCGCCGCGACCTCGGCGACGCGCCCGGCGCCCTTGGTGATGACGATGAAGTTGATGCCCACCAGGATCAGGAAGAGCACCATCCCGACGACGTAGTTGCCGCCGATGACGAACTCGCCGAAGGCCTGGATCACCGAGCCGGCGTCGCCCTTCGAGAGGATCAGGCGGGTGCTGGAGACGTTGAGCGCCAGCCGGAAGAGGGTCAGCAGGAGCAGCAGCGCCGGGAAGGAGCTGAAGTCGAGCGGGGCGGTGGTGTAGAGCGCCACCAGGAGGATCACCAGCGAGAGCCCGATGCTGAGCGCCAGGAAGAGGTCGAGCATCACCCCCGGCAGCGGGAGCACCAGCAGCGCGAGGATGAAGACGACGGCGATCGCCAGCCCCACCTCGGGGCTGTAGCGGCTCTCCACCGGCGGAAGGGCGGTGGCCGCGCTCATGCGGAGGCGCTCCTACGCCAGCTCGGCGCGCCCAGCGCGCGCTGCCGGATCACGAAGGCGAGCACCTCGGCCACCGCCAGGAAGAGGGCCGACGGGATCGCCTCTCCCACCCGCGCATTGGCCAGCAGGGCGCGGGCGAGCGGCTTGTTCTCCACCGTCGGCACCCCGGAGTCGCGCGCGATCGCCTTGATGCGCTCGGCGATCTTGCGCTGACCCATCGCGATCACCACGGGGGCGTCGTTCCTCTCCGGGTCGTACCTCAGGGCCACGGCGATGTGGGTCGGGTTGGTGACCACCACGTCGGCAGTCGGCACGTCGGTGAACATCTGGCGCCGCGCGCGCGAACGGGCCATGCTGCGCATGCGCTGCTTCACGAGCGGGTCGCCCTCGGCGTTCCTCGTCTCCTGCTTGATGTCTTCCTTGCTCATCTTCAATCCCTTCTCGTGCTGCCACATCTGGTAGAAGTAGTCCGCCATGGCGAGGGCGACGTAGGCCAGCCCCGCGGTGGTCAGCATCCGGATCGAGTAGCGCCGGACCAGGTCGAGGAAGCCGAAGGGCGACTGCTGCGCCAGCGCCAGCGCGTCGCCGAACGAGGCGCCCATCGCGGCGCGCACCACAAGCCCCACCAGCACCAGCTTCGCGAGCGACTTCACCAGCTCGGCCCAGGGCTGCACGCCGAGCAACCGCTTGGCGTTCTTCATCGGGTCGAGGCGCGAGAAGTCCGGGGTAATGGGCTTCGAGGTGAGGACGCCGCGCGCCTGCGCCGCGGTGATGCTCAGCGTGATCCCCCCCATCGAGGTGAGGAAGACGGCGAGCGCCGCCAGCACCTTCCATCCCATCCCCTGCACCAGCGACACCGCGGAGGGGCCGTCGAGCGGCCCCGCCCCCGCCACCAGCAGCCCGAATTTGACGTTCGAGAGCAGCGTGCTGCCGACGGTCCTGCCGGCGGTGTTCATCACCAGGGCCGCGCCCAGCAGGAGGATCGCGGTGGTGAGCTCCTGGCTCCTGGGGATCTGCCCCTTCTCCCGCGCCTCCTGCCGTCTTCGGGGTGTGGCTTCCTCGGTGCGCTCGTCCGACATCTCAGCGCCCTCCCGTCGCGGCGCTGGTGAAGGCGCCCATCACCTGCGAGAGCATCCCGTCGTAGAGGCCGTGCCAGCCGACGAAGAAGGCCCCGACCAGCGGGATCGCCGCGCCCATCACCATCAGCCCCACCCCGATCTGGAGCGGGAAGGAGACGGCGAGGATATTCACGGAGGGGGCGACGCGGGAGAGCACCGCCAGCGCCACGTTCCCCAGCATCACCATGGCGACCACGGGGGCGGCGAAGCGCAGCCCGAGGGAGAAGAGCTCGGCGGCGAGCGACACCATCGCGAAGAGCCCCGCCCGCACGTCCACGGGCGCTCCCACCGGCACCAGGCGGAGGGTCCCCGCGAGCGCCTCGAGCATCTCCACGTGCGCGTTCACGCTGAGCAGGACCGTGAGTGCGAAGAGGCTCGCGAAGTTCCCTAAGACGGCGACGCTCTGGTTCGTCACCGGGTCGAGCGAGGCGGCCCCGGAGAGACCGATGTTGATCGAGACCAGGTCGCCCATCGCTTCGGCCGCGGCCACCATGAGCGCCGCGCCCAACCCCACCGCGAAGCCCACCAGCGACTCGGTGAGGAGCTGCGCCGGGGTCAGCGCCGGCGCCTCGGCCCAGGAGAGCGCCAGCGGGTGCAGCAACCAGGTGAAGAGCGCGACCAGCGCGGTCCGCACCGGCATGGGAATGGTCTTCGCCGAGAAGAGCGGCGCGATCAGCACCAGGCCACCCACGCGGGCGGCGAGGAGGACCAGCGTGGCCGGGGCGAAGGGGGCGAGCAGGTCCACGGCCGCGCCTTCAGGAGATGAGGACCGGGAAGCTCCGGAAGAGCTCCGTCGTGTACTTGACCATCACCTGCATCATCCAGGGGAGCGCGATCAGGAAGGCCGCGCCCACCGCGAACAGCTTCGGGACGAAGGAGAGCGTCTGCTCCTGGATCTGGGTCACCGCCTGGACCACGCTCACCACCAGGCCGACCACCAGGGCCAGGACCAGCATCGGCCCCGCGAGCAGCATCGCGGTCATGATGGCGTTGCGGGCGAGATCGACGACGAGAGCGTGCGACATGGATCGGGATCGTGTGGATCGGGGTGATCGGTGCCGATACTCCGGATCGGCGGCCGGGAAGAGGCACGGGGCATACCAGCTCCCTCCCGCCCTCGGCGGCGCCGTGCACGTGCCACATAAATGCTTTCAAGACATAATTTTATGTGGCATTCGAATCCCCACCCGGCCATCTCTTCGCCCCCGGAGAAGGCGTCCGGGGCGGCACATTCTTCCGGGAGCGGAGCGGAGGAGGTTGCCGCCTCAGTGAAAGCTCGACACCAGCCCCTGCACCACCAGCGTCCAGCCGTCCACCAGGACGAAGAGGAGCAGCTTGAAGGGGAGGGCGATCATCGCCGGGGGGAGCATCATCATCCCCATGCTCATCAGCACCGACGCCACCACCACGTCGATGACGATGAAGGGGAGGAAGAGGGCGAAGCCGATCTGGAAGGCGCTGCGCAGCTCGCTGGTGACGAAGGCGGACATGACCACCACCAGCGGGATCTCCTCGGCGCTTCCGACGCTGGGGCGGGAGCTGAGGGCCAGGAAGGTGGAGAGGTCGTTCTCGCGCGTCTGGTCGAGCATGAAGTTGCGGAGGGGACCCGCGGCCGTGGCGAGCATCTCCCCCTGCTCCATCCGTCCGTCGAGCCAGGGCTGCAGCGCCTGACGGTTTACCTCGGTGAAGGTGGGGGCCATGATGAAGCCGGTGAGCAGGAGCGCCAGCGCGGCCATGAGGTGTCCGGGCGGCGCGCTCTGGGTGCCCAGCGCCTGCCGCAGGAAGTGCAGGACGATGAGGACGCGCGTGAAGCTCGTCGTCATGAGCAGCAGCGTGGGGAGCATGGTGAGCAGCCCCATCATCACCACGATCCCGACGGTGCCGCTGAGGCGCAGCCCGCCGCCGTCCTGACCCACCTGCAGATTCATGCGGGGCGCCACCTTCGGGAGCTGCTCGTCGAGCTGCTCCACGAAGGAGGCGTCGGGGGTGTTCGCCGCCGCCTGCACGGCGGGACGGGCAGGCTGCTGCCCCTGGACGGGGGCAGCGGCGCCCACCGCCAGCAGCAGCGCCACCGCCGCCGCCGAGCGGGTGGCCGCCCGGAAGAGCGCGCGGAGGTGCCGCTGCGCCGCGAGCGGGAGGATGGGGGGCGGGGCCGGGGCCGCGACGGCGTCCTCTAGCTCCTCCTCGTCGAGCTCCGCCAGCGGGCGAATCCCGCCCTCGCCGGTGGAGACCGCCAGCAGGCGGTCCCCGAGCCGGACGACGGCGATCCCCTGTTTCGGCCCCAGCGCCATGCGCTGCACCAGCTCCATGCGGAGCCCGCCGGATCCGGAGACCCGGCCGGGGCCGTAGCGCTGCAGCACCCGCAGCGTCAGACCCATCAGCGCGAAGACCAGCCCGAAGGCGAAAACGATTCCCATGGTCTTCTTCGTCTTACGCCGCTTCGGCGGCGCCGGAGGGCGGAACGAGGCGGGTGATCCTCACCCCGAAGTTCTCTCCCAGGACGACGACCTCTCCCTCCGCGAAGCGGCGGTCGCCCACGAAGATGTCCACCGGCTCCCCGGCGAGCCGTTCCAGCTCGATCACCGAGCCGCGCGAGAGCTGCAGCACCTCCTGGACGGAGAGGCGGGTGCGTCCGAGCTCGATGGTGATGGGGAGCATCAGCTCGTAGAGGGCCGTCAGCGGCCGCTCCCCCGCGGCGGGGGCGAGGCCCGCCTGCTGGGCGGCCGCGGCGACCGCCACTTCGGCGAAGTCGGCGAGCTGCGCCTCCATCTGCCGCTCGAGCTCCGCCTCGTCGACGAGCGTCTCCATGCTTTCGTTGATGTTGTCCATGCCTCGGTGCGATGCTTACGGATCGAGGGTGACGGGCGGCAAGGCGGGAAGGAGTTCCTTCGTCGCGATGGACCCGAGGGGGTTCTGGACGCGGACCGCCAGCCGGCGTCCGACGCGCGCGGCTTGCCCCGCGAAGCAGGGCTGCCCGTTGATGAGGATCTCGACGTGGCTGTCGAGCGGGAGTCCCGTCGCCAGCACGCTCCCCGGCCGGACCTCCGCGAGGCTCCGCACGGGGAGCCGGAAGTCGGGCATGCGGGCCGAAACGGGAATCCGGGTCCCCCGCAGCGAAACCTCGTTGGTATGGCGGACCGACTCCCGCTCCGCGGACGATCCGGTGGCGGTGCGGCGCGTGCTCCCCGAGTCGGCGAAGAAGCGGTCGAGCACGTTGAAGGGGAGGCAGATCGACATCAGGCTCTGCCTGTCTCCAGCCGACACTTCGAGAGTCGCGACCAGCACGGGGCTGTCGCCGCCGGTCGCCCGGAGGATTTCGGGGATCGACTCGAAGTCGGCGAGCGCCAGGTCGAGGGGCACGTAGTCCGCCCAGATCTCTCGCACGGCGAGGGCGACGCGCTCCGCGGCCGTGCGGACGACCATCCGCTCGATGGGGGTGAGGGCACGTTCCAGGATCGCGGGCGTTCCCCGCCCGCCGAGCAGGCGGTCCACGAGGAAGTAGACGAACTCGTGGCCGAAGTCGATCACCCCCTGGTCGCCCCCTGAGTTCTCCACCTCCAGCAGGAAGGAGCAGCACGGCGTGGGGAGCGAGAGGGCGAAGTCGCCGAAGCTGAGCTGCTCTACACTCTGCAGTTTGAGCTCGACCTGATCCCGCACCCGCCCCATGATCCAGCCCTCGATCGCTTTCGCGAACCGCTCGTACATCGCTTGCAGAGTGCGCAGCCTATCCTTGGAGACCCGGTGAGGCCGCCGGAAGTCGTAGAGGTGCGCCTCGCGGGTGCTCGGGGCTGCGGCTTTGGGCGATAGACCATCCCCTCCCCCGAGGAGTGCGTCGATATCACGCTGCGAGAGAATATCGGAAGACATCCGGGACGGCGATTCGCGGTGTGCGGGAGTCCTCGGAGCGCCCTGTACTCCGTTGGCCGAGCCGAGGAAGAGGCACACGGTATACCACGCCCGGATCCGGCCCATACGGCGGACGAGACGAGCGATAAGAAGCTATTCCTCAACTACTTATCGTGCAGGACACCGTAGGAGAGGAGAAAGTCGGATGGGGGGTTGGCCCGGCAGTCTCTGCCGAGTGCCGCGGCCGATCTTGCCGTTCCCGCGGTCGCGGCTCAGCTCTCAAGTTTCCCCACCTACCGGCCGAAATTGAGAGGGAACCCGGATCCGCCCTTCATCTTCTCCCAGGGTATTCCCGGACACGGAAATCGAGGAGAGGGATACATGAAGTTCTTGGTCGTGGACGACTCCGCCATCATGCGCCGCATCGTCGTGAACTCGCTGAGCCGCATCGGCCACGGACATATTGCGGAGGCCGGAGACGGGGTCGAAGCGCTCCAGCAGTTCAACGATTCGGTCGGTTGCGTGATTACCGACTGGAACATGCCCAACATGGGAGGGCTGGAACTGGTCCAGGCGATCCGATCCAGACCGGATGGTAGGACCGTTCCGATCCTGATGGTGACCACGCGCAGTGTACGCGAGGACATCCTCGCGGCCATCGAGGCCGGCGTGAACAACTACATCGTGAAGCCGTTCACTCCCCAGGTCTTGAAGGAGAAGTTGGACGCCGTTCTCCGGGCCGCCGCCGTGGGCTGAGACGCCCTTTCGTTAGAGGTCGCACCGAACCCGCACCACGAGTTGCGTGAACATGCACCACGCGAGGCCTTCCCCTTCCGCACCAATCCCCAACCGACTGGGGGACGAGCAATCGGGCGGCTCGACGTTCGGTACGCTGGACGTCCAGTCCCTGTTCTCGCAGGTGTCCAGCGCACTCCTGGGCGCGCTCGCGTGCCTCCGCGAAAGCCAGCAGGTCCTGGCGCGCGCCACGAAGCAGAGTTTTCAGCACACGAACGCGAAGCTAAACGAGATTTCGTCGACCACCCACAGCGCCGCCACTCAGATCATGGACGGCCTCGATCGGGCTCTGGTCCTGGTCGACGGTATCGAGGAGGGCGCCTCGTCCACGGCCACGGGACTGTTGCGGGACGAGCTGTTCGGCGTGATGAACCTCCTGCAATTCCAGGACATCACCAGCCAGCAGATGCAGTACGTCTCCAGCGTGCTGGGACAGACGGAAACCCAGCTGGCGGAGTTCGTCCGGTTGCTCGACCCGGACCGGCTCGGCGTCGGACCCGCCGCGACCGCCGAGACGACGTCGCGGCCCAGGACGTTCGATCCCGTAGCCACGGTCCAGAGGACCGAGCAGAGACAGGCGCTGGTCGACTCGCTGCTTCCCTCCGCTTCAGCACGATAGCCCGGTTCGCCGCCGAAGAGATCTAGGTACCGCGGACGCAACACCGACGGCACGCCTGGAGCACACGCGAGGCGGAGTATACTCCCGCTCGCGCATGCTCCGGCAAGCGCGCCGGGATGTCCGTCGCCAGGATGCGGACCTCGCGGCCCGCCGGGTCCGGCACCTCCTCGTGCAGCACCAGGGCGAGGGTGTACGGCTCTTCGTCCGACGAGCAGGCCCCGCTCCAGATCCGGAGCGGAGCTCCCTTCTCCGCCGTTCGCCGAATCCGTCAGCTGCCGACCGCCTGCAGCACCGGGCCGCCTCCGTCCCGGGCGAGGGCGAGGATCTCCGAGACGTCGAGGATCAGCCCCACGCGCCCGTCGCCGAGAATGGTGCCGCCGGACACGCCGGCGACCTTGCCGAGGTCGTTCCCCAGCGACTTGACCACCACCAGATAGGGTCCGAGCAGCTCGTCCACCAGCAGGGCACAGCGCCGATCACCGACGGCGACGATGACCAGGAGCGCCTCCGTCGGATCTTGAACGGCGCCCTGGACGGCGAACAGACGGTGGAGCCGCACGACGGGGAGCAGCTCGTCCCGCAGGAGAACCATCTCGCCCCACCCCGTTGCGCGGGAGAGCATCCCCGCGCTGGGCCGGAAGCTCATCTGGATGTTTACCGTGGGGAGGATGTATCTCTCCCCCGCCACCCGGACCAGCATCCCGTCGGTCACCGCCCGGGTGAGCGGGAGAAGGATGGTGAAGGTCGAGCCGCGGCCGGGCTTCGAGCTGATGTCGATCCGGCCGTGGAGCGACTCCACGTTCCGCTTCACCACGTCCATCCCGACGCCCCGCCCCGACAGGTCGGTCACCTGTTCGGCGGTGGAGAAGCCGGGCGCGAAGATCAGGTTGAAGGCCTCCGCGTCCGACATCCCGGAGTCGGTCTCGATGAGCCCCTGCGCGACCGCCTTGCGGAGGATTCCCGCGCGGTCCAGGCCCTTGCCGTCGTCGCCGAGATGGACGACCACGTTGCCGCCGGCATGGTAGGCCGAGAGGCGGATGGTCCCGGTGCGGTCCTTCCCCTTCCCCTCCCGCACGTCCGGCAGCTCGATGCCGTGATCGACGGCGTTCCGAATCATGTGAACGAGCGGGTCACGGATCACGTCCACCATCCCGCGGTCGATCTCCGTGTCCTCGCCTTCGGTGACGAACTCGACCAGCTTGCCGCTCTTCTTCGCTATATCGCGAACGAGGCGGGCCAAGCGTTGGAAGGTGGCCTTGAGCGGAACCGTACGAAGGCCCACACTCAGCTCCTGTATGTCGTCCACGATCTTCCCCATGTGCCCGACCTTGCGGGACAGCTCGCCGTGTGCGTCGCCCCGGATGCCTGAGTCCTGCGCCACCACGGATTGCGCGATCACCAGCTCGCCGACCAGGTTGATGAGCTGGTCGAGCCGGCCGGTGCGGACGCGCACGGAGGCGTTGCAGGAGTCCCAGCCTCCTCTGGCGCCCCGCTGCTTGCGCAGCGCCTGGGCGACGTCGGTGACCGACACGGCCTGCTCGCGCACCAGGGCGACTCCCAGGGGTAGGCCCGTCCACCGAGCAGCGATCGCTTCGATGGTGTTCCGGTCGACTTTATGATCGGTCACAAGGATGTCGCCCAGCCGGGGAATGTCCGGCTCCTCCGTATCGTCGGAGGCGTCCAGCACCCCGGCGGCGACGGGATCCTCGAGGATGCGCATCAGATCGGCGTAGCCGTCCGGGAGGCGATAGGCGTCACCACGGCCGGCGGCTTCCTCCACGGCACGGAGAAGTGCGGCGAGGAGATCGACCGAGCGCAGCGACAGGTCGGCCCGCGAACCGGTGCAGCGCAGCTCTCCATTGCGGAACCGGCTGAAGAGCGATTCCGCGTGATGCGCGAGTTGGGAGATCGGGTCGAGGCCGAGGAAGGCCGCGGTTCCCTTGATGGTGTGGAAGGCGCGGAACACAGCATTGACCGCCTCCGAGTCCTCGGGGGTGATCTCCAGCTCCAGGAGGGCCGCCTCGGCGCCCTCCATGTACTCGCGGCTCTCTGTGATGAAGTCCGCGAGCAGGCTGGGGTCGGCCTCGCCGAGGGAGAACGTGGCAGATCCGGCCGCCGTGCGGAGTCGTGGAGCCGCCGGGGCAACGAAGGAGGCTTCCGCCGCCGGGACCGTATCCCCGGCCGTGATCTCCTCGCTGTCCGTGGGAGGCGGCGAGGGGGGAGCGTCGGCGCGCGGAGCCGGGTCGAACATCGTGTTCATCGTCTCCTCAATCATTCGTCCCGCGTCGGAGAGCGCATCCTCGGCTCCGCTACCGCCGCGGGCGAACACCTCGCCGAGGCGGCGTGCGGCGCCCGCCACGCGCGACTGCGCCATCGGGACGAGGCCGCCCTCGAAGGCCAGCTCCTCGAAACCTCGCTTCAGGCGGTCGAGCCCGGAGGGATCGGCGGGATCGAGCTGGATGAGCAGGGCGGCGGCGGAGTCCAGGCTCGGCGGAGATCGTCGTGGTCGAAGCGTCCCTCGGCCATGATGGAGGGATCCGAAATTTCTGGTGTGCTTCGCGTCTCCTCGAGTATCGACCGCGGACCGCTGGCGCTCAACGCCCACCGCGAAATTCGGACGGCCCCGGCTCTTCGAAAGGAAGCCGGGGCCGCCGGGGCGAATCGAAGCCCTCGAAGCTACTGGATCACGAACTGCGGGAGGTAGACGGCGGAGACGGTGTGCTCACCGAAGATCGAGTCCACCGCCGTCCGCAGCTCCGTCTTCAGCGCTTCGCGGCCCGTCATGTCGGCGAGCTGGTTCACCGTCTTGGCGCCCAGGATGCGCAGGATGGCGTCGCGCACCTCCGCGTCGCGCGGCTTCATCGCCTCGCTGGCGGCCTCGTCCGCCACCTCGAGCGCGAGCGTCGCCACCAGAAAGCGGGTGCCGCCGGACTGCGCCGGATTGAGCACCAGGTTCTCGACCTTGTAGACGACCGCCTCTTCTCCCTCTCCGTGCCCCTCTCCGCCCTTCTTCCCCTCCTCCTTCTTGCCGCTCCCGTGCCCGCCGGCGGCCACCTTCGCGACCACGTCCTCGGCGACGACCTCCGCGTGGGCCAAGGCCTTCTCGGCCATCACCGGTCCGGCCACCAGCGCTCCGGCGGCGCCGCCCAGGAAGAGGCCGATGCTCCCTGCAAGGACCATCGGCAGCATCCGCTTCCCCGCCGACGGCGGCGCGGCCGCGGCATCCTGCTCTTCGTTCGGTCTGGTCGACATCGGGGTATCGGGCCTCGACTCCGGGTTCAGGGCGGTTTCACGGCTAGCAGTATCGGCCGCTCCCGGGACCGCCTTTAGGACGTGCTATCCGTCACCGCTTCAGGTTGACGACTTCCTGGAGCAGCTCGTCGGTGCTGGTGATCACCTTGCTGTTGGCCTGGAAGCCGCGCTGCGCGATGATCATGCTGGTGAACTCCTGGGTGAGGTCCACGTTGGACATCTCCAGCGCTCCGCTCGCGATCGAGGAGGGGCTGTCGGCCGAAGCGAAGGAGATTACCGCCGTCCCCGAGTTCGACGAGGTGCTGAACATGTTGTCTCCGCCCTTCATCAGGCCGCCCGGATTGTTGAAGTCGGCGAGCGCGACCTGCCCGAGCGCGAGAGTTAGACCGTTGCTGAAGGCGCCGGAGAGGGTGCCGGTCCGGTCGATCGAGAAGCTCTGCAGCGTCCCCCAGCTGTAGCCGTCCTGGTCCCGCAGCGCCGCCGTGCTGGAGCCCGCGAACTGCGTCAGGCCACTCAGGGTGCCGGCGCCGAGCCGCAGGTCCATGACGATCGGGTCGAACTCGCCCTCACCCGCCGTGAGGGTGATCGCCGGGTCCTCCATCTCCGCGAGCGTGCCGTCGGGGTTGAAGGTCAGGGTGCCCGGACCGCCGCCCGTGACGTTGATGCCGCCGGCCACCAGGGCGTCGGCGTCGACCTGCCAGGACCAGGTGTTGGCCGCGGTCTTGGTGAGGTCGATCGGCACCGCGTGCACCCCGCCCTGCGAATCGTACACGGTGATCGAGGTGTTGACCACCGTCCCGATCTCGGCGGAGGCGTTCAGGTTGCCGCCCATCGTGATCGCCGTGGTCGCCGAGGCGGGCGCCTTCTGCCCGACCGGGAGCACGATATCGGTGAGTGCCTCGCCCGCCAGCGCCCCGTTGGTGGCCATGCGGCCCTGCACCGCGTAGCCGTTGATTCCGCTCACCAGCCGGCCGTCGCTGTCGAGCGTGAAGTTCCCCGCGCGGGTGTAGAAGCTCTGGTCCGCCTTCTTCACCACGAAGAAGGCGTCGCCCTGCACCGCCAGGTCGGTGGTGACGCCGGTGGTCTCCAGATCCCCCTGGGTGAAGATGGTGTCCATCGTGCCGACCTGCATCCCGAGGCCGATCTGCATGGGGTTGGTGCCTCCCTGGCCGTCCTGCGGGGCGCCGGCGCCTCGCAGAAGCTGCGCGAAACCCTCCTTGAAGGTCACGCGGCTGGCCTTGAAGCCGAGGGTGTTGACGTTGGCGATGTTGTTGCCGATCACGTCCATGCGGACCTGGTGGTTCTTCAGGCCGGCGACGCCGGAGAAAAGCGAGCGCATCATGGCGAAAAGCTCCTGTTCGGTAGAGTGAGGATCGGGAAGAGTCGGATCAGGCGCCGGTGACTTCGAGCACCTTGGCCATCGGCAGCGCCAGCCCGCCGGAGATGAGCGTGGGCCCCTCGGGGCCGTAGCGCACGCCGTCCACGCGCGCCTTCACGAAAGTCGAGGCGTCCACCGCCTCGCCCGCCCCGTTGGCGACGTCCACCCTGAAGGTATAGACGCCGGCGGGAAGGCCCTCCGCGGCGCTCCCCAGCTCGAAGGCGGTGCGGCCGGCGGCCAGCGGCCCCAGCTCGCGCGAGCCGACCTCGCGGCCGCTCGCGTCGTAGACGCGAAGCCTGGCGGTGACGCCCGGCTTCGCCAGATCCACGGCGAGCTCAGGCGCCCGCTCGCCGCCGACCTCGATCCGGTCGGTCTGCGCCAGGACGGTGCGACCCACCAGGCCGATGCCGGTCGTGGAGTGGATCGCTTGAGAGATCTCGCCGCCCATCGAGCCGGTGAGCTCCAGCAGATCCTGCATCCCCTCGCCGAGATTCGTCAGCTGCTCCAGGCTGGAGAACTGCGCCAGCTGGGCGGCCATCTCGTCTCCCTTCATGGGGCTGAGCGGATCCTGGTTGCGCATCTGCGCGACGAGCATCTTCAGGAACTCGTCCTTGCCGAGGTTGCCGCCGGGAGCCTTCGACGGAGTCTGCGCCGCAGGGGCGCCGGTGGCTCCGATCTCGCTGGTCACGGATTGTTCTCTCCTTTCTGGTTCCGGCGGGACTGCTGCCGGGGTTCGTCGGTGTCGCGCCGCGTCTGTCCCTGCGGAGCGGTCTCCCCGCGCTCGCGGGAGGCGCCGGAGTCGGACCCGGCGCGGCCCCCCGAGCCGCCGCGCGGGGCGTCCACGTCCGCGTTCGCCACGAGCCGGGCGACCTCCGCCGCCTCGCGCAGCCCGGCGGCGTTCCGCACCTGCAGCCGCTCCGTCTCCAGCCCGTGCTTCTCCAGCGCCCGCTGCAGCTCGGGGAGGCGGGTGAGGAGTTGGTCGATCTCCGACGGGTTCGCCAGGTCGATGTCGGCGCCCACGGTGTTGCCGCGCATGTCCACGCGGATCAGGTCCTCGCCGCCCGCGCCGTTGTCGACCCGCAGGAGGACGTGCCCCATCGGACCGGCGGCGGCGCCGTCGCGCACCTCCAGGATGCGCGCGAGCCGGCTCGCCGCGTCCACCCCGCCCGGCGCGGAGGCGGCCTCGAGCGCCGAGGGGGAGGCGAGCTGCGCGAAGGCGGAGGTGGCCAGCTCAACCCGCAGCAGGCTGGCGTCGGGGCCGGAGCGGGAGCCCCCGTCGTCCGACCCGCGGCGTTCCCCGGAGCCGCGCCCGGAGCGGACCGGGGCGGCCGCGGCGGCGACCCGCCCGGGCTGCGCCACCTGAGCCACCGGGGCGGCCTGCGCGACGCGGGCGACCTCGGCCGTACGGGCCACCTCCGCGACCCGCGCCATCCCCTGCTCCACCCGCTGCGCCGATGCGGCGGCGGCCGCCTCGCGCGGTGGGATCGGCACCTGCCCCGCGGGGTCTGGCGCCGCGGGCTGCGGGGGCCCCGCCAGCGAGGGGAGCGGCCGAGCGCCGCGCGGCAGCTCCACGTGCCCCGGGTCCTTCGGGCCCAGGGTGCGGAGCCCCTCCTCGGAGGCGATCTGGGCCAGGTGCGCGTAACCCTTCGCGTTCTCGTACGTCCCGTCGATCATCACGTCGGCCGCGCGCCCGAGAGTGTGGTTCGAGGAGCGCGTCCAGGTGACCACCGGGCCGGGCCGGGTGCGGCCCTGCTCGAAGAGGAAATCCTGCCGCTCCTGCGGCCGGAGCGTCTCGACGACCTTCACCTCGTGGCCGTGCTCGGAGCGCATGCGCTCGACCACCCGGGCGAGTCGAGTCCGGAACTCGGGGTCGAGCCGCTCCATCCCCTTCTCCACGCGCCGCGGGTCCGGGGCGGCCGCGGCCGCCACACCGTCCGCGGCGTCTACGCCGTCCCTCCCGCCCGCGCCGATCGCGGCGGGGACGGGAGCGGGAGGCGGGGGAGCGGCGCCGGCGGCGAGCGCCTCGAGCGCCCGCTCCTCGTCGTTCCCCGCCTCCGTCTCCTCGACCGGCGCCGGCCCGGTCCCGGCGGGCTTCGCCTCCGCCACGCGGGAGGCGTCGCCGCGGCGCCCGGAGGGGCCCAGCGCGCGGGCGAGGAGCGGCCCGAACGGGTCGGCCGCCTCTCCCGTCGCCGTTCGCCCCTTCGCCGCGCCGGAAGCGCCCGCGGGCGCGGCGGGCGGACCCGACACGACACTCGTCACGCTGCTCACTGCGAGCTCCTTTCGCTGCTGCCGATGACCAGCCGGCTGACCGCCGCGGCCCGTTCGGGGGGAAGGCTGCCGAGGATCCCGCTCGCCTGGCGGTCCCCGAGCAGGCTCAGGATCATCCGGATCTCCGGATCGCTCATCTGCGCCATCACCCGCGCCGCCTCGCGCGGCTGCATCTGCCCGAAGAGCTTGGCGAGCCGCTTCGGATCCATCTCGGACGGAGCCGGCGCGGCGGGCGCCGCCCCGGCCGCGTCGTGGGCGGCCTCTCCGGCGACTGCGAGCGCCGGCTCCGGCGAGGCGGGGGGCGCCGGCGGCGGCGGGTGCGCGTCGGCTCCGTGCGGAGCGGCCGCGCCGCCGTCCGCGCCGCCGTCCGCCGCCGCCGAGGTGTCCGTGCGCGCCGCGACGGCCGCGAGGCTGTCGGCCAGCGGGTGCGACCCGCCGGCCGGCCGCGTCTTCTTCACGAAGGTGAAGCCCGTTCCCCCGGTCAGGCCGAGGAGGAAGGCGGCGATCGCCGCCATCAGGACTGGTTTCATTCCGGGGTCCCGTTCTTCGAGGCTTGGGTTCGGGCGTGGCGTGTCAGGGCGATCGAGTCCATCGACTTGCGGTCCTGCTGCATGGTGTCCGCCTGCCACACCTGCAGGTGCTTCTCACGCAGCCGGTCGAGGACGCGGCGATCCTGGCTGGCGGAGGTGAAATCGGCCATCCGCCGCTCGACGCGGGCGTCGGCCTGCTGCACCAGGTCGCGCGCCGAGGCGAGCTGCCGGTCGAGCGACTGGATCACCAGCCCGAGGTTCTGGAGCTGCCCCACGGTCGCTCCGCCGCCGCGCACCTCGGCGATCCGCAGCACCCCGTGGGAGCGCGCCTGCTCGAGCTCGTCGTGCTCCTGCCGGGCCTGCTCCGCCTCCTCGCGCGCCGAGGCGAGCGTCGCCGCCGCCTCCCGTTCCTTCTGCGTGCGCAGGTCGAGCACCCGCTGGAGAGAAAAACTGAACATCGCTTAGACTCGGCTCCGGGGATGGTTCTGGATCTCGGCCCCCAGCGCGGCCAGCCGGCCGCGCGTGTCCTCCAGCCCGGACTTCTCGTCCGGCGGCTGCTGCAGGAAGTCGAGGGTGCGCTCGCGCAGCTTGAGCGCGACGTCCACGTCGGGATCGCTCCCTTTCTGATAGGCCCCCACCAGGATCAGGTCCTCCTTCTCCCGGTACGCCGCCTCCACGCGCGCTAGCGAATTGGCCGCCTGGCGCTGCTCCGGCGGGATCACGTGGTCGCGCACGCGGCTCTTGCTCTCCAGCACGTCGATGGAGGGGAAGTGTCCGGCGCTGGCCAGCTTCCGCGTCAGCACGATGTGCCCGTCCAGGATCGAGCGGGCGGCGTCGGCCACCGGCTCGTTGAAGTCGTCGCCGTCCACCAGCACCGTGTAGATCCCGGTGATCCCGCCGCGGTCGCTGTTTCCGGCGCGCTCCAGGAGGCGCGGGAGCGAGGCGAAGACCGAGGGCGGATACCCTTTGGTGGTCGGCGGCTCGCCGACGGCCAGCCCGATCTCGCGCCACGCCATCGCGACGCGGGTGACGGAGTCCACCATCAGCAGCACCTCCTTGCCCAGGTCGCGGAAGTACTCCGCGATGGCCGTGGCGACCAGAGCTCCGCGCGCCCGGACCAGCGCCGCCTGATCGCCGGTCGCGACCACGATCACGGAGCGCGCGAGCCCCTCGGGGCCGAGCGAGTGCTCGATGAAGTCGCGCACCTCGCGGCCGCGCTCGCCCAGCAGCGCGATGACGTTGACGTCCGCCCTCGCCTGCCGGGCGATCATCCCGAGCAGGGTGCTCTTCCCCACGCCGCTGCCGGCGAAGATGCCGACGCGCTGGCCCCGCCCCAGGGTGAGCAGGCCGTCGATGGTCCGCACCCCCGTCTCCAGGGGCTCCGCGATGATCGCACGGTGGAGCGGATTGGGCGGCTCGGCGAGGAGCGGGACGCGCTCCTGAGCGTCGAGCTTCCCGAGGTCGTCGATCGGATGGCCGAGGCCGTTGAGCACGCGCCCCAGCATCCCCGGCCCCACGTCCACCCCGAAGGAGCGGCCCAGCGGCTGCACGCTGCTTCCGGGGTGCAGCCCCTCCAGCTCGCCCAGGGGCATCAGCTGCACCCCGCGCTCGTGAAAGCCCACCACCTCCGCCAGGATCGACCGGTCGTCGATGAGGCTGGTGACCCGGCAGAGCTCGCCGAGGCCGACCTCCAGGCCTGAGGCCTCGATCACCAGGCCCACCACCCGGGTCACCCGCCCCAGATGGGTGAAGCGCGGCACGTCCGCGATACGGTGGACGAGCGCGTCAAGCATGGGTGTACGTCAGCCGCCGGTAAATGCGCTCCAGGGCCGTGTCCACGCGCCCGTCCACGATCCGCTCGCGGCCCTCGACCACGCACCCGCCAGGGGCGACGTGCGAGTCGGCGATCCAGCGGGCGTCGCGATCCTGCGCCAGCGGGTCACCCGGCTCCCCGGCATCGTCGAGCTGCCGGATGGCGAGGAGGTCGGCCGGATTGAGGCGGATCCGGATCGGCTGGTCGATCGGGAACTCGACCAGGGCGGCGCGTACCAGCTCCAGCACCGGCCCGGCCTCCTCCTTCAGCTCGCGCCCGATCACGTGGCGGGCGACCGCGACGGCGAGGGCGCAGATGTTCTCCTCGATGGCCCCCGTCCAGCGAACCTCGCTCTCCCGGATCTCGTCGAGCGCCTCCGCGGCGGCCTTTACGGCGGTGCGCAGGCGCGCCCTCTCCGCGATCTCTCCCGCGAGACGTCCTTCCTCCAGGCCCCGCTCGAACGCCTCGCCCACGCGCTCCTCCTGCGCCTCGGCGGCTCGCCGCCGGTCCTCGGCGGCGGCCTGCTCCTCCCGGCGCCGCGACTCGGCTTCGGCGCGGGCTCGCTCCGCGGCGCTCTCCGGCTGCGGGGCGAGCGCCTCCTCCACCACCTGTACGGTCAGGTCGGCGAGAGCCCAGCGCGAGAAGACTACGCCGTCCGCCCCGCCCGCCCGCGCCGGCACCACGCTACTGGATGACTTCATCACCGCCTCCGCTGATGACGATCTCTCCGGCCTCCTCGAGCGCGCGGATGCGGCTCACGATGGAGATCTGCGCGGTCTCGACGTCGCGGACGCGGACCGGCCCGAGGAACTCCATCTCCTCCTCCAGGGCTTCCACGGCGCGCTTCGACATGGCGCCCGTGATCTTGGCCTTGAGCTCCGCGCTGCCCGCCTTGAGCGCGAGCGCCAGCTCCTTCGACTCCACGTCGCGCAGCACCCGCTGGATCGAGCGATCGTCGAGGAGCACGATGTCCTCGAAGACGAACATGAGGTTCTTGATGGACTCGCAGAGCTCGGGATCCTCGGCGCGGAGCGAGTCGAGCAGCTCCTTCTCCAGCGAGGGGCTGACCAGGTTGAGGACCTGGGCCACCGCCTGCGGGCCGCCGAGGTTGCTCACCCCCTGCGAGATGTTGAGGTCCGTCTCCGGGCCGAGCGCCCGGCCGATGAGCTCGAGGATCTCGGGGGAGACCTTCTCCAGCCTGGCGAGGCGGTAGACGACCTCGGAGCCGACGCCGGAGCCGATCTCGCGCAGCACCGCCGCCGTCTGCGCCGGGTCGAGGTGGGCCAGCACCACGGCGATGGTCTGCGGGTGCTCGTTGCGGAGCATGCTGCCGAGCTGCTGCGGGTCCACGCGGCGGAGCTTGTTGAGCCCCGCGCTCTCGCTGAGCTGGGACTGGATGCGCCGGAGCATCGACTCGGCGCGCTGCGGCCCGAAAGCACGCTCCAGCACCTCGCGGGCGAAGTCCACGCCGCCCTGCGCCAGGAGCTCCGCCGCCCGCGAGGTCTCCGCCCACTCGAAGAGCACGGCGTCCACGACCTCGGGGGAGACGTGCTCCACCCGGGCGATCTCGTAGGAGATCGCCTCCACCTCCTCGGGGAGGAGGCGCTGAGTGATCTCCACCGTCGCCTCCGCCCCGAGCACCATCAGGATCACCGCGGCCTTCTGCCGGCCGTTCAGCTCGTCGACGGTCCCGGAGGCCATCAGCGCGTTGCCCACTTCAACCCTCCTTCAGCCAGGCTCGGATGACGCGGGCCGCCTCGTCCGGACGATCGCGCACCTGGGTCGCGATCCGGCTCCTCATGACGGTGGCCCGGCTCAGCATCAGCTCGTGCTCCTCGGATCCCTCCAGCTCCGCCGCGCCTTCCTCCGAGGCGGCGGGAGGGAGCGCGGCGGCCGCAACGGCCAGGGCGGGCACTTCGGTCGACTTGAGCGTCTTCACGGCCCGCATGGCCACGGCGAAGGCGAGCAGCAGCGCCACCAGAGTCAAGGCGGGCTTGTGGAAGGTCTGGACGAGAGTCCAGAGGTCCACCGCCTCCTCCTCCGCGACCCGGGTTTCGAAGGGGATGCTGACGACGGAGATCTCGTCGCCGCGTTCGGGATCCAGACCGACCGCGGTGGTGACCAGCGCCTCGACGCGATCGATCTGCCCGGGGGTCCAGGCCGCCGCGTCCGCCTCGCCGCGCTCGTTGAGCAGCACGGCCACGCTCAGTCTCTTCACCGACCCGACGGCCCCCTGGAAGTTCTCGATGGTGCGCGAGTTGAGGTACGTGGCGGTGAGGTTCGTGGACCCGGCGCCGCCCTCCGCGCCGGGAACGATCTCCGCGCGCTGCTCGGTCGCGATCACCTGCCGCTCCGGGTCCACCGTCTCGACGGTGCGCTCGACGCGGTCGAAGCCGACGTCCGCCGAGACCTGCACCCGCACGTTCTCTCCGCCCGCGATCTGCGCGACGAGCTGCGTGGCCTTGGCCTCGAGGTAGCGCTCGATCTCGCGCCGGGTCTCCAGCTCCTGCGAGGCCACACCGGCCAGGGAGCCGGGGAGGTGGGGGCTGGAGAGCATCTGCCCGGAGTCGTCGAGCACGGTGACCCGCTCGCTCTCGACCCCCTCGACGCTGCTCGACACCAGGTGCTGGATGCCGCGCACCACCTCGGGGGCGGCGCTGGCGCCTCCGCGCAGCTTGAGCACCACCGACGCCTCGATCGGGCGGTTGGCGCTGCGGAAGGTGGGCGAGTTGTCCATCGCCAGGTGGACCTGGGCGCCCTCCACGCCGCGCATCTTGCCGATGGTGCGCTCCAGCTCCCCCTCGAGGGCGCGCCGGTAGTTGATGCGCTGGGTGAAGTCCGTCATCCCCCACGAGGGCTGGTCAAAGAGCTCCAGCCCCGGCCGCCCGGCGTCGGGCATGCCGCCATCGCGAGCCAGCGTGACACGGGCCCGGGCGAGGTCGTCGGTGGTGACCAGCAGCCGCGCCCCGCCATCCTCGATCTCGTACTGGATCCCCGCCTCGTTGAGCCGGTCGGTGATCGGCCCGACGCTCTCCAGCGCGAGGTCGGTGTAGATCGGCACCCAGGTGGGCCGGGTGGCCCAGTGGGCGAGGCCCAGGATGAGCAGCACCGAGCCGAGACCGACCCCCAGGAGGGCGAGCCTCCGTTCTCCTCCGAGCCGAACGGTCAGGTCCTGGGCAGCCGGCGGCAGCGTGACGCCCTTCAGGAGTCGCATGGCTCAGCTCGGCTCAGCTCTGCATGTTGACGAGGGTCCGGTACGCCTCGGTGAGCTTGTTGCGCAGCTCCACGAGCATCTCCAGCGCGATCCCGGCTTCCTCGGCGGCGGCCATCACCTGGTGCAGCTCCACCGGCTCGCCGCGCAGGTAGCCCTGCACCGCGTTCGAGGCGTGGTCCTGCGCGAGCGAGACCTCGCCGATGACCTGCTTGAGGGTGTCGGCGAAGGTCGGGCCCCCGGCGTCGCCCGTCCTGGACCAGGAGGGGGCGGAGCCCGGGGTAACCAGCGGGGCGATGCGCTGCCCGGCTGCGAGGATCGTGTCTGCCATGCGTCAGGCCCTCACGTCGATGCGACCGCCCCGGACGATGGCCGCCGCCGGCTGTCCGGAGTGGATCATGTGGCTGTAGGTCAGGGGGCCTATCCCGGCGGTGCGGGCGAAGAAGGCACGTTCGTCGGAGCTGAGCACGCTCCAGAGCTCGGGGTCCGTCCCCGCCGGCGTCTCGGACTGCAGGGCGGGCGCGGTGGGGTTCAGCACGCGCGGCGCGGCCGCCGGGGCAGTGGGAGCGGCGAGGGGGCGCGCGGGAACGGCCGGAGCGCGCTCCGTCTCCCCCCGCCGCGCGGGCTCCATCTGCGGCAGCGCGAGGCCCTGCGCCGCACCGCCGACTCCGTACACGTTCATCTCGTTCTCCTCGGTCCGGGTCGGGCGGTGTCTCAGATCTCCAGCGACCGGCGCAGCATCGCCTTGGTCGACTGGAAGACGGTGGCATTGGCTTCGTACACGCGGCGCGAGTCCATCAGGTCCACCAGCTCGTCGGTGATCCGCACGTTGGGCATGCGGACGTAGCCGCTGGCGTCGGCGTCGGGGTGCCCCGGGTCGTAGACCAGGGGACCCTGGGTGGCATCGGTCTCGATGGCGGACACGCGGACGCCGTGCGCGGCCGAGAGCGGGTCGCCCGACGGGAGGCGGAAGGCGGCGGGCTGTCCCGCCGCGTTCACCTCGTAGGGCTGGGCCGGGTAGGTCTTGGCCTCCATCTGAACGAACTGCCGCCGGTAGGGGGTGCCGTCCGCCGTGCGGGTCGTCTCGGCGTTGGCGATGTTCCCGGCGATCACCTCCAGCCGCTGGCGCTGGGCCGAGAGGCCGCTCGCCGCGATGGAGAGGGTCCGGAACATCGGCCGCACAATCGGCCGGTACGGATCGGGGGGAAAGCCGGTGCCGTCGATCATCAGCGGTCTCGCAGGCTGAGGCGGATCTTCTCGTAGGTTTTCTGGAGCAGCCGCGCCGCGGACTCGAAGTGCAGCTGCTCGTCGGCCAGGCTCACCATCTCGGCCTCCAGGTCCACCTCGTCCTCGAGGGTGGTGCCGGGGTCGGCCTGCGCCACCGGGAGGGCGAATCCGTCCACGTTGGCCAGAGTGGCCTTCGACACCCGGTCGGCGATGACGCGGGTGCGCTGAGTGCTCAGATCGAGGCTCTCCCTGAGTTGCGCGCTGTTGGAGACGCGTCCGAAGAATCCGTAGAGCATGGGGGCATCGAGTAAGGGTCCGGCCCGCCGAACGGCGCCATGGAGGGGCAACGGCCGTTCCAGATCGGGCCATTCCAGAAAAACACGAAAAAAGCCAGGCCGCCATCGCTGGCGACCCGGCCTCAATCTCTTCCGTATGACCCGCTTACCCGGTTCTCCCCCGCTCCGGGAACGGAGATTCTCTCTCTCCCTCCGGCTCCCGCGCCTGGGCCCTCGGCGCCTTCCTTGCCGGCAGAAGCTGCCGAGATGCGGGAGAGATTTTCCTCCTCCTCGTCGCTCTCGCCGCGGCCGGGACCATCTTGCACGTCGCGCAGCGTGCGGACGCCGACGCCGGCATTCGGGCGGCCTTCGTAGGGTGATTATCGGCAGCTTCCCGCGCCCGCTGAACCGGGAGGGACTCCGCCTCGGCGGAGGAGAGCCGATTCGAGCGGGGCTCCCTGGACATGGCCGCATTTTTTCGCATGGTCTTCGTCGAGTTCACCTCGTTCGGCCGCCGTTGGAGCGAGCACCTCGACGACGAAGCATATCGGGCGCTGCAGAATGCGTTGCTCGACAACCCTGATGCCGGCGTGCGGATCCCAGGCACGGGGGGTCTGCGGAAGATCCGCTGGGCTGCCGAGGGTTGGGGCAAGCGGGGCGGCGTTCGGGTGATCTACTGTCCTGCGCATGTGTGCAGTGTGATCCTGATGCTGCTCGTCTACTCGAACCAGCAGGATGATCTCACGCCGGAGCAGAAGCGAATCCTTGCTGGGGTGGTACGAGCGGAACTCGAACAGGCAGGTGGGCAGTGAATGAACGACGATCTATTCAACGAACTGGTGGACAGCGTCAAGGAGGCAGGTACCTACCTGCGGGGCGGGCGAGCGCCGGCGCGAGTGACGTTCCTCGGTGAGCCGGATCCAAAGGCGATCCGAACGCGCCTCGACCTCATCCAGGAGGAGTTCGCCGCTGCCCTGTGCATCAGCGTCAAGACGCTCCGCAACTGGGAACAGGGACGCCGGGAGGATAGCGGGCCGGCCATGCGCCTGCTTCACTATCGCGGCCAAGCATCCCGAGGTTCTCCTCTAAGCCGCGTGCCGTTTGCCGCGTCGCCACTCAACCCGCGGTTGCAGTGGACAGGGGGCGCGCCATACTTTCGCGCATGCGGCCGGTCCCTGAGCAGCGTTCCCCGCCACTGAATTTTCTCGGTCAGGCGGCTTGTCTCTTGGCCGAAGGTCAGCCTATGGGTAGATTCTCTCCTGTGGAGCCGACCGCCCTCACCCGTGACTAGGCCATTGAGCGCCTGCGCTGTGCCGAAGCCGAGATCCGTAGTCTCGGTGTGCGCCGCCTCGCCCTCTTCGGCTCCGTAGAGGCTCTCTCTCCGTACATCGGACCTCACATCCTCGCCGAGGCAGCCGATGTCCTTCGGGCCGCATGACTACCTCCGCCACATCTTGGCGGAAGCGGACTACCTGATCGCGCAGAGCCAGCCCTGCCGCCTGACCAGGCGTTGTACGTGGATGAGAGGCCGGGCATGATTTCGTGTACTCCGCTGATCCTGGCGCACGGCCCCTCGCCCTTGAACGCCAGTTTCGTTATGTGGCTTCCCAACCTTACCAACGGTAGCAGCGCGCCGCTTTACCCATTTGTCCGGGTAACGGGCTGGAGGAAGCTGCGCCCCCGCAAGCAGTAGGTGTTCGTCATGTCAAGGGCCTACAAGAAATCGAGGAGCGCCAAGGCGGTTGTGGAACTGCTGTCGACCAAGGCTGCCTCGGAGCCGCATTTCAACGAATCCGAGCAGGCTGCGATCGCGCGGTATCTGAAAGCGACTGCTGACCCGGGATGGGCGGCGAAGCTTCGCACCCTCGATTCTGACCTGAGACGCGAGCTTGCGTTGACGGCGCAGCCGACGACAGCCAGCACCCTGCGCGACTGGTGTGATGATCGGGTTATCTCACCTCCTTATACGTTCGGGCACCCCCTGGTAGAAGAAGCGGGCAACGACGCCAAGATCTTTCCCCCTGAAAGCAAGGAAGGGGATGGGCCTTCGTCGAAGACCCAACGGTTCGTCCCCGTAGGCTTGAAGACGTATGCTCAGCTTGCCGTCCCGAACGAGGGCATACTCTCTCTCGGCGTCGGTCTGGGCAAGGCTCGGGCAGGTTCGTGGCGCACCGTGCATCCCCCTTCCAAGGAAATTCCGCAGTCTTTTCCGGTGCCCGGCGGTGTTTTGGAGGTCACCCAGGCCAGGGCCAGCCTGGGCTATCTTGCCACCGACATACCTCCGCCTCCCATCCAAGGCAATATCGCGCTGAATGTGACCGTCCATGTCACCGTGGGGGATCCGCCCAGGCCGTTCTACCTGTTTATTCCCCCTGTGCGGGGGGCGGACCAAACTCCGTTCCCTTTTCTTCTTCAAGCCTTCGGTTCAGCTTCCCTCGTTGTGCTCACCTCAGGCCAGGCAGCCCACGGAGAGCCCACGCTCTTCCTTGAACGCCAGGAGACCATTACGGGTCCGATCGGGAGTCAACTCGAATTGCGTGATTTGAGCCTGTCTCAAAGCCTCCTCCTGGAGCGCAACACCCGCTGGGTGTTCGTAGCAGTCGAGGTCCGTCTGGCGGTCCAACGATGGTTTGTCCTTCCCCCGCCCCCGTTGAGCGAGCGAGCGGGCTTCGTCATGATTGATCTAAGATCGCCTGAGCACAGCAGGCAGGTGATTCATTCCGTGCTCGGCGCCGGTGGCCCCGTCCGTATCCCGCAGATCAGCATGACGTTCTGTCCGATCGAGATTTTTCCGCCGCTTGAGGACGAGATATGAGATCCTGACGGATGTGCGGAACGACCTCGAACTACCAGACGATCAGCCGACGCGCCTGAAGGAGCTGGAGCGCGAGGTCCGCGAGCTGAGGCTCACGAACGAGATCCCGCGCGAAGCGTCCGCGTGTTTCGCGATGGCGGAGCTCGACCGCCGGCCGCGCTGAGGGTGCGCTTCATCGAGGAACGCCGCCGCAAGGTATGGCTGGCGCCTGCTCAACGGGTCGGCCAGAGCTGGCAGTCATCCGGAGGGGCAACGAGCCGGATCTTGATCGCGGGAGACGAACACCTGGACCGAATCCCGCTGGCTGGGGTCGGCTGCCGAAGTGGCGACAACCCAGGTGCTGTCCGAGCTGGAACGACAGACGCTCGTGAGGATGCCGTCCGGCGTCACCCGAGCCACCGTGCTATCCCGCGAGCTCCATACGACGGCCTGCGAGACTCCCGGATCGGCTTCCACGTACGCCACCAGAGGCGCCTTCAGGTTCCCCCACCCGAAACCGTACGCGAACGGAGCCGCCACGACTTGCCGCACGGACGGAGCCCCGGGGAGGAGCGAGAGAGTGACCGAAACTCGGGTGGATTTTGAGATCCCGCACTCGTCCTCGGGAACCTTTACGCTTTGTACGACGGACTCCTTGTACCACGGCTTCGTCACCCGCACATCGAAGGTACCGCCCCGGCTCTCGCCCACCCCTACACGCAGCGAGTCCCCGTATCCTTCGGCGACCGCTCCATAACCTCTGCGGTTACGAATCGTCACCGTGGCGCCGTTGGCGGTCGGTTGCCCACGAGAGTCCCGGATTTCGGCGGTGATCGAGGGTATGCCTGGACGGGCACAAACCGCGGTAGCTACAGGGTGTCGACTGCACGCGGAACCGGCCACGACGACGAGCGGGGCAAGCCACCGATACCACAGATGGAACATAAGACGACCCCCGATTTCGTTGACGACAGTATTCCTACGAGGTGGGTAGCACGACGACTTCCCGACGACTCACGGTTCAGGCATGAAAGCACGCGATCCTCGATGTGGCGCTCCGCGCCCCGAACCTCGCGCGACTGGAGGATCACCCCCGCGCCCATGCCGGTCCACGCACATCGGCCAAGGCTCTTTCCGGGCTGGTGCTCGGGCGCGGCGGAACGCAACCTGGAAGCGCGCCGTGACCCCCACCTCACTCCGGGAGCGACACCATGGTACTCCTCGTCGCCACGCAGAGCGAAGTCCTCTTCCTGGAGGCCGGGCGGGAAACGCTTCGGCCCGCGGTGAGCTCGAAGGCCGCTTTCCCCACCTGCCTCACGGCGGATCGGCGGGTTCCCGGCCGGGCGTGGTGCGGGACCGACCGCGACGGCGTCTTCCGGAGCGACGACGGCGGCGCGTCCTGGCACCCGATCGGCCTCCGGGACCTGCGCGTCACCGCGCTCGCGGCCAGTCCCGCGGAGGAGGACGTGGTCTGGGCGGGGACGGAGCCCAGCGAGGTGTGGCGCTCGGGGGACGGCGGCAGCACGTGGGAGCGGACGCGCTCGCTGGAGGAGCTCCCGTCCTCCTCCGAGTGGTCGTTCCCGCCGCGGCCGGAGACCCACCACGTCCGCTGGATCGCCTGCCACCCTCGCGAGCCGGGACGGCTCTGGGCAGCCGTCGAAGCGGGGGCTCTGGTGTCCTCGTCCGACGGAGGCCGGAGCTGGCGCGATCGCGTGCCCGACGGCCCACGGGACACGC
>CBDCDN010000027.1:0-65284 GCA_965215255.1 Longimicrobiaceae bacterium
TGCTGGCCCGGCTGGTGGGCGAGCAGGTCCCCTTCTGGTGGAGCTTCGACCTCTCCGCCGCCACGGTGGCGTACGTGGCCGGGCTCGCCTCGCTGGCCGCCCTTATCGTGGGCGTTGTCCCGGCGCTCAAGGTCACCGGACGCCGGGCGCGGACGGGCCTGCGCGAGCTGGGCACCGGCACCGGGATGCGGATGGGTCGCACCTGGAGGGCGCTGGTCGTGGGCCAGGTCGCCGTGGCGGTGGCGATCCTCCCGGTGGTGGTCGTCCTCGGCTGGAACGAGTTCCTCCGCCCGGTTGTCGCCATCCCCGGCTTCGCGGCGGAGGAGCTCCTCTCGGCGCGGATCGGGATGGCCGCGGAGCCCCTCCCGGGCGCTCGGAACGGGGAGGCGCGGCGGCAGGTCGCGGCGCGCTTCGCGGACCGGCAGGCCGAGCTGAGGCGGCGCCTGGAGGCCGAGCCTGGGGTGACCGCCGTCACCTTCGCGTCGAACGTCCCCGGCGACTGGGTCTGGTTCTCGGGCGAGCCGGGAAGGGTCGAGGTCGAGGACCTCCGTCCGGGGGCGGAGCCCGCGCGGCATCCGGTGAGCTTCCTCCAGGTAGACCCGGAGCTGTTCGAGGTCTACGGAGTCTCGGTGCTGACCGGACGGGACTTCGAGCCGGCGGACCTCACCGGCGGAGCGACCGCGGTGATCGCCAACCGGAGCTTCGTGGAGCGCGTCTTTAGCAGTGGCGAGGCGCTGGGCCGCCGCTTCCACTACGCCGAGGTCGAGGAGGGGATGGAGCCCGGCGGAGCGGAGCGGGGCGGGTGGTACGAGATCGTGGGGGTGGTCGCCGACTTCCCGCCGAAGCCGACGGTCGACGGTCTGGGGGTTGCGACGCTGTACCACCCCCTCGCCCCGGGGCGGCTCGACCCGGTGAGCGTCGTCGTCCGGGCGCGCGGGATGGCGCCCGAGTGCTTCGCCGAACGGCTGCGGGAGATCGCCGCCACCCTCGACCCCACGCTTCGCGTCTCCCGCGTGCAGTCCGTGGCGGCGCTGCACCGGCAGCGGCTGCGGACGGAGCGCGCGCTGATGACCGCGATCGGCATCGCGATGCTGAGCGTCCTCCTCCTCTCCGCCGCAGGGATCCACGCGCTGATGTCGTTCACCGTGGCGCAGCGGAGGAAGGAGATCGGGATCCGCGCGGCGCTGGGGGCCCGGCCGCGGGTACTCCTCGGCGGGATCCTCGCCGGAGCGCTGCGGCAGCTGGGCGCGGGCGTGGTGGTCGGCTCGCTGCTCGGCGGCGCGAGGCTCTGGGCGGAGGGGTTCTCCCCCGGACGGTCGGTCGTGGTGCTGCTGGCGGTTGCCGCGATCATGGTGGCGGTGGGACTTCTCGCGGCGCTCGGCCCGGCGCGGCGCGGGCTGAGCATCCAGCCGATGGAGGCGCTGCGGGCCGAGTAGGGGTCAGAGGAGCGATCCCGCATCGCCTCCGAAGTCGAGACGACGGCGGCCGCCCGAGCGTCGCTCAGCTCGCGGTAGCGCACCGCGGGGACCTCGACGTGCAAGTCGACGCGGTCGAGGAAGGGGCCGGAGACGCGCGCCAGGTAGCGCCGGACCGCCTCCGGCGCGCACGAGCAGGGTCGCCGCGGGGCGCCCGCCCCGAAGCGGCTCGGTAGATCGAGCGACGGGGGCATCCGCCTCGCTCCAGGAACAGGAGTCGGCTGCGCGCCCTGCCTCTATCGTCACGTCATGCGAGCCGTTGAGACCGAGCCCGGACCCATTCGGCGAGTCCCTCTTCGTCGAGCGTCCCGTCTGCGACCGCCGTCATCACCTGCACGACCTCCTCTTCGGGTACCTCCAAGTCGTACCCGTTCAGACCGAGAAACGTGTAGAGGGCCAGGAAGGCCGTGCGCTTGTTGCCGTCCTTGAAGCCATGGTTCTTGGCGATCCCGAAACCATACGCCGCCGCAAGGACGAAGATTTCAGCACCTTCGTGGTGCCACTTGTTCATCGGGCGCGACAGAGCGGACTCTACCAGTCCGATGTCCTTCACTCCGTAGGAGCCGCCGTGCTGGAGGATCTGATCGAAATGAATCGCCTCGACGATCCTCCGGCTCAGCCAGGCCGGCTCCGTCCGCTCCTCCGTCACTTGGCGAGTTCGCGAAGCGCGTGGCGGTACTTCTTCGCGCCCCTCTCCGCGATCTCCATCGCCTTGGCGAACATCGGGTCATACGGGGTGATCAGGATCCCGTCCTCGGTATCGACCACAAACGCGCGATCCCCGGCGTCGAGGTGATGCCGCTCGAGCATCGCTTTCGGCAGGTTCACAGCCGAGGAGCCTCCTGCCCGCTGGAGCTTGGTTTCCTTGTACATGAATATTCTGATTCGGGGGAGCCGCCTCGAAGTCAGCGAAGGGGCGCGACAGGACCACGACAAGAATGTACCCACAAAAGTATTACTCGGTCAAGGGACATGGGTGCGCCGGCCCGTTCCGCGGAGTCTTGCGACCTTTCCTGACTCCGCTCCCACCACCGAACCTCTAAGTGTGTCGTAGGCGGGGAGAGGAGCCGGATCGTCCTTTCTCCGGTCGCTTCAACGTTCGCTTCGGCTCTGCGCTTCATCGGAAGATCGCGATCGATGCCGCTGCGAAGCACGAGTCGATGAACGACGGGCTGGTGGGAGCGGCTGAGAATCGGCTCGCGGAGTCCTGGTAAAGCGGCGCCGAGCACTCGTACAACTCCTTAATACCGCGGGACGTCTGTCTCCCTCGCACCCGCGGGAGGCGGGGTTCCGAAGGGCGGGACGGACACGCTCACCCGCGCAGGAGCCGGTCGAGCGAGCGGTACTGGATCGCCTCCGAGACGTGGACGGTGCCGATCTCCGCCGCCCCCTCCAGGTCGGCGAGGGTGCGGGCGATCTTGAGCACCCGGTGGTAGGCCCGCGCGCTGAAGCCCAGCCGGGCGATGGCGGTCCGCAGGAGGGCGTCGCCTCCCGCTCCCACCCGGCAGAACTCCCGCAGCTCGCGCGGCTTCATGTGCGCGTTCGCGTGCAGGCCCGGCCGCCCGGAGAAACGTTGCCGCTGCCGCTCCCGCGCCCGCTCCACCCGCTCGCGCACCGCCGCCGAGGACTCGCCCGCCCGGGCGTCGCTCAGCTCGCGGTAGCGCACCGCGGGGACCTCGACGTGCAGGTCGACTCGGTCAAGGAGGGGGCCGGAGACGCGCGCCAGGTAGCGCCGGACCGCTTCCGGCGCGCACGAACAGGGGCGCCGCGAGTCGCCGTGGAAGCCGCACGGGCACGGGTTCATCGCCGCCGCGAGCATGAAGCGCGCGGGATAGGTGAGGCTGAGGCTCGCGCGCGAGATGGTCACCTCGGAGTCCTCCAGCGGCTGCCGCAGCACCTCCAGGACGTTGCGGCGGAACTCGGGGAGCTCGTCCATGAAGAGCACCCCGTGGTGGGCCAGCGAGACCTCGCCGGGGCGGGGGGAGGCGCCGCCGCCGATCAGCCCCGCGTCGGAGATCGTGTGGTGGGGCGCGCGGAAGGGGCGGGCCGCCACCAGCGCCCGCCCCGCATCGAGGAGGCCTGCCACCGAGTGGATTTTGGTCGTCTCGAGCGCCTCCTCCAGCGAGAGAGGCGGGAGCACGCCGGGGATCCGCCGCGCCAGCATCGTCTTGCCGGATCCCGGCGGCCCCACCATGAGGATGTTGTGCGCGCCCGCCGCGGCCACCTCCAGCGCGCGCTTCACGTGCTCCTGTCCCTTCACGTCGGCGAAGTCCGCATCGTGGTCCGAGGCGGTGCGGAAGAGGGCCTCCCGGTCCACGCGCGCCGGCGGGAGGGCGGCGGCGCCGTCGAGGAACCGGACGACCTCCGCGAGCGAATCCGCCCCGCGGACCTCCAGCCCCTCCACCACCGCCGCCTCGGCGACGTTCTCCCGCGGCAGGATCAGACCCTGCAGCCCGGCCGCGCGCACCGTCACCGCGATGGAGAGCGCGCCCCGCACCGGCCGCAGCCTGCCGTCCAGCCCCAGCTCGCCCAGCAGCGCGAAGCGCTCCAGCCGGCTCCCGTCCAGCTGCGCCGTGCCGGCGAGGATCCCCAGCGCGATCGGCAGGTCGAAGGCGCTCCCCTCCTTCCGCACGTCGGCCGGCGCGAGGTTCACCGTGATCCGCTTCGGAGGCACCTTGAAGCCGCTGTTCTGGATGGCGGCCACCACCCGCTCCTTCCCCTCCTTCACCGCCCCTTGCGGAAGCCCGACGGTGGAGAAGGACGGGAGGCCGCTGGCCACATCCGCCTCCACGCGAACGAGGTAGGCGTCGATGCCGAGCACGGCGCCGGACAGAATGCGAGCGAGCACGGGCGATTACCTCCGAAAGGGAGCCAGGCCGCGGAAATCCGTGGACTCTCAACCTCGCCGCCGCCGAGATCCGACACAAAGGCTCGAGCTGTCTGCGCTATCACAAGTGACGCGCACGACCGATGCGGGAGAGAAGGGTTGCGGGGCAGGAGAGGCGCAGGTCATCGCTACGGATTCGTCCGCCCGCGCGGGGCAGCGGAACGAACCCGCTGCCGAAGGCGGGGAATGGCGGCCGTTAGCATCCGCGCGGGCGAGATGTCGGAAGAAGGCGTCGGGAACGGCGGCTTCTGGTGCCCGACGATGTGTCGGCGTGGAGGGGCAGGAATGGAGGGGCTGAAGAGAGGGAGCGGGGCCGCCCGAGTCCGGGCGGCCCCGCTCCCTACCTCCCGCGGCGGGGGTCAGTCTCCCCCGCGTCGATTCCTCTCCTCGCGCGGGTGCCCGTGCCCCTCGTTCTTCGACTCCCCGCTCTCGTCCGCGTCGCGGTTGGTGCCGCGCGTCGCGCGCTCGGAGGTGCCGAACTCCGCGCCGCGGTTGTCCTCCCCCGCGTCGCCGCCGCCCGGCTCCGTTATGCCGCCGGTCTTCCCGGTGCCGCGCTGCTCCGCCCGCTTCAGGTCCGCCATCTCCGCCTCCTGGTCGCAAGTCCATGGGATCCATCGTGTTCCCTTCTCCCGACCTTTGCAAGTCGTGTTCCGTGCCGGCGGACTCAGCGGGCTCCGCCGGCGCGGAGGGAGATCCGCATCCTCGTCCCGACCCCCGGCTCCGACTCCGCGGTGATCGTCCCGCCCCAGGACTCGACCAGTCGGCGCACGATCGCCAGCCCCAGCCCCGTCCCGCTCGTGCGCGTCGAGAAGTGCGGCTCGAAGACGCGGGCCAGCAGCTCCGCCGGGATCCCCTCGCCGCTGTCCTCCACCCGCACCTCCACCCGGCGCCCGTCGGGAGAAGGCTCCGCGGAGACGCGGATCTCCCCCGACCCGTCGAGCGCCTCCCGGGCGTTCTCCAGCAGGTTCACCAGCACCTCCTTCAGCTCCCCCATCCGGGCGGTGGCGAGCATCGAGGCGCCGCCGTTCAGCTCCACCTCGTACCGGATCCCTCCTCCACCGCCCCGGTAGAGGGCGAGCGTCTCCTCCACCGCCCGCGCCACGTCCACCCGCTCCAGCTCCTCCACGTCCTGCTGCGGCGAGCCGAAGCGCGAGAAGGCCCGCGCGATCTCCCCCAGCCGGTCGATCTCGCGGAGGATCGCGTCCACGTTGCGGTCGAGGATCTCTCCGAAGTCGGGCCGCCCGTCGGCGAAGGCGCGGCGCAGGTGCTGCACCGACAGCTTGATCGGCGTGAGCGGGTTCTTGATCTCGTGCGCCACCTGCCGCGCCATCTCGCCCCAGGCGAGGACCCGCGCCGTGCTCACCTCCGAGGTCACGTCCTCCAGCGCCACCACCGCGCCGCGCGGCTCCTGCGCCTCCAGCAGGCGCCGCAGCCGCAGCCGCACGATCCGCCCCCCGATCTCGAGCTCCATCCCCGCCTCGCCGGCGCCGGACCTCCAGAACTCCGCCACCGCGTCCGAGAGCGCCTCGAGCAGCGGCCCCCTGCGCGGGAGCGGCTCGCCGACCGTGAGATCGGCGCGCAGGATCTCGGAGGCGCGCGGATTCACCAGCTCCACCGCTCCCGCGGCGTCGAGCGCGAGCACGCCGGTCGCGGCCTCGGCGACGATCGTCTCGGTGCGGCGGGTCTCGCGCACCAGCGCGGTGCGGGCCCGGTGGAGCCGCCTCACCATGCGGTTGAAGGCGCCATACACGCTCCCGAACTCGTCCGGCCTCCCCTCCGGCAGCCGGACCCGCAGGTTGCCGGCGCCGACGGTGGCCACCGCCTCGCCCAGCTCGTCGAGCGGGCGCGTCAGCGCGCGCCCCACCAGCAGCGAGAGCACCACCGAAAGCGCCCCTCCGAGCAGGCTCACCAGCAGCGCCACGTTCGCGAAGTCGCGCTGCCTACGGCTGATCTCGTGCGATGCGAGGGGGATCGGCGCCGCCAGCACCCGCGCCGGATCCACCCGGCGGTACGCCACCAGGTACTCGTTCTCGCCGAGTCGGCGCTCCTCCCGCTCCTCCAGGTCCTCTCCGCTCGAGAAGGTCAGGTACACCTCGGGCGGGAGCCAGGTGTGGAAGATCCCCAGGTCGAGCACCTCGGGCGCGGCGGCGCCCTCGAGCGTCCCCTGCCGGTAGAGGAGGAGGTCCGACCCCACCTGCGGTCCGACGACGCCCAGCGAGCGGCCGGCGGATACCTCGGGCACCGCCTGCTCCAGCGTGCGCCGCGCCAGGTTGGCGGCGGAGAGCGTCACCTCACGCGACACCGCGCCGTACGCCACCGCCCCGAAGAAGGTGGTGGGGAGCAGGAAGAAGAAGAAGAGAGCGACGGTCAAACGTCCCCGGAAGGACCGCAGCCACTGCCGGCGCAGGAAGGGGAGCACGGTGAGCTCCCCGCAGAGGACGCGGGCCAGCAGCCAGAGGGCGAGGAAGACCAGCAGGATCGCCGAGAGCGCCAGCAGCACCCGCACCGAGAGCATGGGGAAGGTGTCGGTGCGGAGCAGGAGGTGCACGTGCATCCACCCGCCCGGGAAGTGGGCCTGCGCCTCGCTCCGCCAGCCGTTGTCGATCCGGACCCACTGGACCGGTTCGGGTTCCGCCTCCGGCACGTAGGGCCGCGAGGCGCCGTCGGGGCTGGGGACCAGGTAGAGCGACTCGTTGGTGGAGGCCGCGTCCTCGACGCTCTCGGGGTGGAGGAAGCGGGCGAGCGCCGTCGCCCTCCCGATGCGCTGGCGCGGCGGCACCGCGACGGAGATCACCCGGCCGCCGGGGAGCGGGACGAGGAGAAGGTAGTGCAGCCCCTCCACCTCGTGGTAGAGCTGCACGAAGGGCTCCGTCCGCCGCGACGCCGAGTCCGCCATCGCCCGCACCATCTCCGGCATGGCGGCCATCTCGGTGAGCCGCAGCTCGGTCTCCGCCTCGCCGCCGCGCCAGATGGTGAGCCGTGCCTCGTAGCCTTCGCGCGCCAGGCCGCTCGCGATCCAGCCGTGGTAGAGGAGGTTGACCCCCTCCTCTCCATCCCTCGCGAAGGAGAGCGCCTGCTCCGCGAACTGTCCGAGGAGGAAGTCCAGGAAGGGGTTCGGCTCCGTGCCCAGCTCCGCCAGCTCCCGTTCGGCGTTCCCCAGCTCCGCGCCGACGTGCATCGTCCAGAGGTAGGGGAGCGCCGCCGAGGCGGCCATCCATCCGGCGAGGAGCCAGGCGCGCAGCGAGGCGCGGGGAGCCGGGAGGCGCGGCAGGGAGAGGGCGACCGCTCCCACCGGGAGGGCCCACGCGGCCGGCAGCCACGGGCTCAGCTCCCGGTTGGGATGCCAGAACATCACCACCGCCACCCCCAGTGCCAGCGCCAGCGCCGAGAGACCGCCGAGCACCAGCAGGGGCAATCGCGCCCCGGGCCTCGGCCTCTCCCCCCCCCAGCGGAAGAGGAGATAGACGGGGATGCCGAGCAGAAGCGTGGCGGCGAGCTGCAGGGAGAAGCCTCCGCCCGGATGGCTGGCGAGCCAGCCCGCCCCGGCGGAGCGATCGATCGTGCGGATCGCCAGCGGGAAGAGGAGCGCCGGCAGGAGGAGCTGGACGACCCGCGGGATCCGGCGCCGCGGCATTCGGCCGGCCTCTCGCGTGAGCACCCATACCGTGATACCGGTCAGCAGGATCAGCAGGAGACCGAGGGTGACGTCCCAGGGGCCGGGGATGGAGAGCACGAAGCGAAGGGGGGAGAAGAGGTCCTCCATCCCCACCATCCCGCCGATCGGGATCACCAGGAGACCCAGCGTCGCGACGGCCAGGGGGGGTCCGGGGGCCCCCGGCCCGCGGCGGTACCAGGCGATGCCAAGCAGGACAAAGGTGACGAGCCAGGCGAGGCCCACGCCGCGCAATCCCCGCGACACCACCCGTTCCCACCATCGCTGCTGCGTCAGCGCCTCGAAGCTCACGCTCAGAATGGGGCGGTCGGTGGACCAGTCCCATACGCTCTCCCCCCGGGCGCGCTCCGGCAGGGTGAAGCGTGGCATGAGCCCGCGGCGCTCGGCGAAGCGCTCCGCGAACGGCGCCTCCCCCTCCCCCACCGCCAGGTCCGCCTCGAGCAGCACGGCCGCCACGGCCGTCCTTCCCTGCGGGAGCGGGCGGACGAAGTAGAGGTAGTCGAAGAGGGGGCCTTCGCTGAAGACGTAGCTGCGCCCTCCCCGCCGCACGGCGGCCGGGACGGTCCCGCGGTGCTCCCCCGCCCACCCCATCGGCACTCCCCCCGAATCGAACAGGGCGAGCGCCGACACCCCGGTGAGGTGCCGCAACCCCTCCAGCCGGCCGAAGATCTGGGGGATCGAGCGGATCCCTCCCTGGGCGGGGACCGCGGCGGCGATCCCGTCCACCGCGCGCTCGCCGCGCTCGACGAGGTCGTCGAGCGCGGTGTTGAGCGCCCGCGCGCCGCTCTCGTCGAGCTCCGCCTCCACGCGCGGCCAGTCGCGCGAGATCTCGCCCAGGCGCCGCTGCACGCCGGCCGCGACGCCGATCCCCAGCCAGAGCGCGAGCACGGTCGCCAGCGCCCACCGGTCGCGAAGGCGCACCGCCGGCCAGGTCCACAGGAGCGCCCCGGCGCCCGCCAGCAGGAGCCAGGGCGCGAAGAGCTGGGACATCCAGAGCGGCAGCGCGAGCAGGGCCGCCCACGCGCCGACCCATGCGGCCAACGGCGGCCGCGCGGCGCGGGGCTGGTCCGCGCCTTGCGCGGGATCAATCCGCGTCTCCGTTTCCCCGCTCATCTCCATGGCGCCTTCGTCACGATCTTATCTCCTCACCGATCTCTCCTGGGTGGACGTCCGCGCCCACCTGGAGAGCGACCGGCGGCTCATCGTGCCGATCGGCGTCTGCGACCAGTACGGGCCGCACCTGCCGATCGGCTCCGGCACCCTGGTGGCGGAGGCGATCGCCCGCGAGCTCTCGCAGGACTTCGGAGTCATCCGGGCTCCGACCTTCCCGCACGGGGTGACGCTCCCGAGCGAGCGGCGCTACGCGGGGACCGCGGGGCTGCGCGAGAAGACGCTGCACCAGGTCCTCAACGACCTGCTGGCGTCGTGGGAGGACCACGGCTTCTGCGAGTTCATCCTCGTCACCGCGCAGCGCTACGAGCCGCATGTCGAGGCAGTCGCCACGGTGACCGGAACGACGGCGCGCGTCCGGGTGATCGACGTGCTCGGCATCGACCTGTCGGCGTTCCTGGAGAGCCCGTCGGGCCCGCAGCACGGGGGGGAGGCCCTCACGTCTCTCATGCTCTACCTCTACCCCGACAAAGTCAACCTGGAGCGGGTCGATGACCATCCGCCCCACGGCGGGGAGGAGAACGGGCGCCGCCGGCTCTCCCGTCTGGCGGCGAAGTCCCCCGGCTCGGTCGGGGAGCCCTCCCTCGCGAGCGCGGAGAAGGGCCGGCGCATCTACCAGCACGTGGTGCAGAGGATCCGCTCCCGGGTCTTCCTCGACCCCCAGGAGGAGTGGGACGAGTGAGCCCGAGCGGTGGGCGGGAAACACCTCGCGCCGCTGAGGGGTACTGTCGGCACGGTCCGCCCGCGAGCGGACCCACGGATCTCAGAAACGAGGAATTCATGCGAGCGAATCGAAGGCGGACCGCGAGCCTCTGGAGGACGGGCCTCCTGCTGGCTGGCCTCGCCGCCACCTCCGGCGCCACCGCCGGGGCGGCTCAGACCGGCGCGGAGGACAGCGGCACCTTCCGCGTCTTCGTCGAGGGGCGGGAGGTGGGAACCGAGGAGTTCAGCATTCGCGAGACCGGATCGGGGACCAGCGCCGAGGTCGGCGCGACCGGGCGGGGTGACTCTCTCTCTCCCCACCGGCTCGCTCGACCTCCAGTCGCGGCTCCGGGCCTCCGGCATCCAGGCGAGCCCCGTGGCGTACGAGGTGTCCGTCGGGGGCAGCGCGCCCCGCAAGATCGTGGGGACCATCGGGAGCGGGCGCTTCAGCGCGAAGATCGTCACCTCCTCCGGCGAGCAGCTGAGGGAGTACGTGGCGAGCGACGGTGCCGTGGTGCTCGACGAAGGAGTGGCGCACCACTACTACTTCCTGGCGCGGCGGGTGCGGAACGGAAGCGTCCCCATCCTCATCCCGCGGGAGAACCGTCAGATGATGGCGACCGTCACAGACCGCGGCCAGGAGCGGGTGGACGTCGGGGGGACGGCCGCGACGCTCTATCACCTCGTCGTCCAGCCTCGGGACGGCGACGAGCGCCACGTCTGGGTGGACGACCTGAACCGGGTGATCAAGGTCGAGATCCCCGCCCGGAACTACTCGGCGGTGAGAACGACGGTCCCCCGCTGACCTCCGCGGGCCCCGGCCTCCGCCGGAGCCCGCTCGCGTCCGGGGCGGGCGGCGCTATATTCCCCGGCCCGGGCCCGTCCGCCGTCGAAAGGGGGGACGCCGCCATGACTCCGCTCCACCCGTCCAGCTCCGCATGCAGAGCCCGTCCACCGACGCGCAGCCGCTCCCGGCGCGTATCCTCCACACTTTCGTCGCGCCCCGCCGGCTGGCGGCCGGACTCCGCGAATCCGCCCCGTGGGCGGGCGTGCTGCTGATCTCCACGGTGGTCGCGGTGCTCGCCGCGGCCGCGCTCCCGGCGGAGTTCTTCCTCTCCCGCGTGGAAGATCCGGTGGACCGGCTGGGCAGACCCGTCACCGTCACCTCGCCTCCCGAGGAGGTCGTCCGCTGGGGGCGGTACCTGCAGATGTTCTCGGCGTCGGTGGAGCACCCGGTGCTGGTCCTGGCGGTGGCGGGGATCCTCACGCTGGTCTTCAGCGTGCTCGGGGGCGGGAGGGTGAGCTTCGCGCGGCACTTCGCGCTCGCCGCGCACGCCTTCCTCGTCTCCGCGCTCGGCCTGCTGCTGACGGTGGGATGGCACCTCGCCACCGGCCATGCAGGCGCGCAGCCGTCGCTCGCCCCCCTGCTGGGCCGCCCCGGCGGTGCGCCGGGCGAGGTGCTCGCGATGCTCAACCCCTTCACCCTCTGGATGCTCCTCGTCCTCGCCGCGGGCGTGGGCGAGCTGGACGACCGCCACTCCTTCTCCCAGGCCGCCGCGATCCTGGTGGGGCTCTACCTCGCCCTCGCGGTGGCGCTGGCCTCCCTCGGCTGAGCTCCCGCGCTCCGACATCCTCCCGCTCAAGTGTCCGCTTTCGGAACGACACCGTCCCGCTTCCGGACACCGGGAGCTTTCCGCGCGCCTCCATCTTCCTCATAAACCGTCATCTTGCTGCGCGTTGCGGTGGTGGATCCCGCGGTATCGTCCTCGCAGGGAAGCGGGGCCGGGCCGGCCGGTTCCGGCCGGCCCGGCCCCGCCGGCTCTTCGACGTTTCCGTCACCCATCCTCGTCCCGGGAAAACGATCATGAAGCTCCAGGGTACTACTCCGCGAGGGAAGCGTTCGCCTTCGTCCTCTCCCCTGAAACTCTCCGGCGGCCCTGTCCGTAGTCCGGATACGACCGCGCCGTCCCTGCTCGGACCCCATATCGGAATGCCTGTGAACATGCCATCCATCCGCGCTTCGGCCTCGCTCCGGCGGACCGGCCTCCCCGCTCTGGCGCTGGCCGCCGTGCTCGCCGGACCGGCGGGCGCGCAGGATCTTCCCTCGCCGCCCGCCTCGCTCGCCCTGAGGGAGGCGGTGCAGCTGGCGGAGGAGAACAATCCGGCGTACCTGCAGCAGCGGAACGACCTGGACGTGGCCCGCTCCTCGACCCGGGCCGCCTACGGGAACCTGCTCCCGAACGCCAACGTCAGCACCAGCATGGGCTACACCGCGCCGGGCGAGCTCCGTCTCCAGTCGCGCGTGCTCGGCTCGGAGCCGGAGGCGTACTTCTCCTCGTACAACCTGGGGCTCAACTACCAGCTGGACGGGAGGACCCTGCTCCAGCCCTCGGTGCAGAGGTCCCAGCAGCGCGCCACCTCCCGCCGGATTACCGGTGTGGCGGCGAATCTGGAGGCGCAGGTCTCGCAGCAGTATCTTTCCGTGCTGCAGGCGCGGGAGCAGGCGGCGCAGGCCGAGCGCGAGGTGGCGCGCACCGACGAGTACGTGAGGCTCGCGCAGGCGCGCCTGGAGGTGGGCGCGGGGACGCCGCTCGACGTGCGCAGGGCCGAGGTGCAGAAGGGCCGCGCCGAGGTGAACCTGGTCCAGGCGCGCAACAACTCCGCCATCGCGGTGCTCACCCTCGGGCAGCTCATCGGCGTGACGCTGGAGCCGAGCGTGGAGCTGACCTCTGAGTTCTCGATCTTCGACCCCGACTGGACGCCTCCCCAGCTCCTCTCCATGGCGCTGGACAACAACCCGAACCTCCTTGCCGCTCGCGCCAGCCAATCCGCCGCGCGGACGCAGGTGAGCGCCGCCCGGACCGCGTATCTTCCCAGCCTCAGCTTCAACGTCGGCTGGCGCGGCTACGTGAACCAGTACGGCGACGTCGACCCGCTGGTGGCGCGCGAGCTGGGCGGCATCGACTTCGCCGGCTGCCAGCGGAACAACCGAATCATGGAGCTCATCGGGGAGCCGCTGAGAAACTGCGTGAATCCGGCCGACCCGTCGGTGGAGGCCGGGATTCGCCAGCAGCTCGAGGCGCAGAACCGGGGCTTCCCCTTCGACTACCTGAACCAGCCCTGGCAGGCCTCGCTGACGGTTTCCCTCCCGATCTTCACGGGGTTCGACCGCCAGCTGCAGGTCGACCAGGCGAAGGCTGCGGCGGCGGATGCCCGGCACCAGCTCCGCGCGGAGGAGCTGCGGCTCCAGCAGGAGGTCGGGTCCGCGGTGCGCAACCTGGAGACGGCCTACGAGACGGCGCGCCTCCAGGAGCGGGTGCGGGAGAACTCGGCTGAGGAGCTTCGGCTGGCGCAGGAGCGCTTCCGCTTCGGAGCCGCCAGCTCGGTCGAGGTCACGGACGCGCAGACGAACCTCGCGCAGGCCGAGCGGGACCTGATCGACGCGGTGTACGACTTCCACAAGGCGCTGGCCACGCTCGAGGCCCTGATCGGCCAGCCCCTTCGCCAGCAGTAGAACTCGTTTCCCCTCGATCGATGAGCAAAGTTCGCAAGGTGTGGGTCGGAGTCGGGCTCGCCGCCCTCGTCCTAGTCCTCGGCGGCCTCGCGCTCGCCTCCAGCCGGGAGAAGGGGAAGGAGGTCCGCACCGAGATGGTCGAGCGGCGAGACCTCACCTCAATGGTGACCGCCAGCGGGATCATTCAGCCCAAGCGGAAGGTGGAGATCTCCGCCGACCTCTCCGGACGGGTGATCGAGCTGGCGGTGGAGGAGGGCCAGCGGGTGGAGCAGGGAGACCTCCTGCTGCGCATCGACCCCACCAGCTACCAGGCGGCCGTGCGCCGCGCCGAAGCGCTGGTCGCGCAGACGCAGGCCCAGGCCTCCCAGGCCCGCGCCAACCTCCTCCAGGCCGGAAACGCCGCCCGCCGCGCCGAGCAGCTCGCCCAGGGCGACCAACTGATCTCCGGCCAGGAGCTGGAGCAGGCCCGCACCGCGGAACAGGTCGCGCAGGCGCAGTTCGAGGCGGCCCGGTTCGCGGTGTCGCAGGCCCAGGCCTCCCTCTCCGAGGCGCGGGAGATGCTTCGCAAGACCACCATCGTCGCTCCGATGAGCGGGCGGGTCACGCGGCTGAACATCGAGGAGGGGGAAACGGCGATCGTCGGGACGATGAACAACCCGGGCTCGCTGCTCCTGACGGTGGCCGACCTGAGCGTGATGGAGGCCAACGTGAAGGTGGACGAAACCGACGTGCCCCACATCTCGCACGGGGACAGCGCCATCGTGCGTATCGACGCCTTCCCTTCTCAGACTTTCATGGGGCGGGTCACGCGGGTGGCGAACAGCGCGATCCAGAATCCGGGCGCCGCGGCCGCGCAGAGCGCGGGGCAGACGCAGTCCGTCGATTTCGAGGTGATCATCACCCTGGTCGAGCCGCCCGCGGAGCTGCGTCCCGACCTCTCCGCCACGGCGGAGATCGTGACCGCGCAGCGCGCCGCCGCGGTGTCGGTGCCCATCATCGCCGTGACGGTCCGCGACCCGGACGGGAAGAAGTTCGCGGCGGGGGAGGAGGAAGCGGAAGCGACCACGCCCTCCGCGGCCGCCCGCGCCGAAGAGGCGGAGGTCGAGGGGGTCTTCCTGATCCGGGAGGGGAAGGCGGCCTTCGTCCCGGTCCGCGTGGGGATCGCCGGGGAGCGCTACTTCGAGGTGGAGACGGGGCTGCAGGGCGGCGAGACGGTGATCGCCGGCCCCTACTCCGTGATCCGCGACCTCGAGGACGGCGACGAGGTCCGCATCCCGCCGCCCGCGCAAGAACCCACGAATGCCACCGCCGCCAGGGGGAGCCAGTGACGACGCCGCGAGCCGAACGCATCTCCGACCCGGAGATGATCGAGACCCGCAACCTGCAGAAGCACTATGTGCTCGGCGCCGAGACGGTGCGGGCGCTCCGGGGGGTGGATCTGGTCATCCGCCGCAACGAGTACGTGGCGATCATGGGGCCGTCGGGGAGCGGGAAGAGCACCCTGATGAACCTGATCGGCTGCCTCGACACCCCCACGGCGGGGGAGTACATCCTGAACGGTCAGTCCGTCGCGGGCCTCGAGGACGACGAGCTGGCGCGGATCCGCAACCGCGAGATCGGCTTCGTCTTCCAGACCTTCAACCTACTGCCGCGCTCCTCCGCGCTGGAGAACGTCGAGCTCCCGCTGGTCTACGCGGGGGTGGGCAAGCAGGAGCGCCGGGAGCGGGCCGAAGAGGCGCTGCAGGCGGTGGAGCTGGCGGACCGCATGCTCCACCGGCCGAACGAGCTGTCCGGCGGCCAGCGGCAGCGCGTGGCGATCGCCCGCGCGCTCGTGACCCGACCCTCCATCGTCCTGGCCGACGAGCCCACGGGGAACCTGGACTCGCGCACCAGCGAGGAGATCATGGCGCTCTTCGAGCGGCTCCACGAGGGCGGCCAGACGATCATCATGGTCACGCACGAGCTCGACATCGCGGCGCACGCGAAGCGGCTCGTCACGCTGCGGGACGGCGCGATCGAGAGCGACCAGTCGCAGAGCGAGTCGGCCGCCGCCGCGGCCCGCCGCGTCGTCTACTCCGAAGCCTGAGCGATGAACGCACGCGAAGCGGTCCGGGTCGCGCTCGAGATGATCCGCGCGCACAAGCTGCGCGCCTTCTTCACGGTGCTCGGCACGGTGGTGGGAGTGACCTTCCTCATCGCGGTCATCACCCTCATCGAGGGGATGAACCGCTACATGACGGAGGACTTCGCCTCCCAGGTGTACGGCTACAACACCGTTCAGATCCGCCGGACGCCGTCCGTGCAGATCGAGTCGAACGACGAAACGTGGCGCGCCTGGCGTCGGCGACCCCGCCTCACCTTCGCGGACGCCGAGTGGCTGGCCGAGCGGATCGAGACGCCCGGGATGATCGGGATCGCTTCGGACCGCGGCGGGCGCGTCGATGGGCCCCGCGGCCGCAGCCTGGAGGCGGTGAGGATCAGCGGCGCCTCGGCTTCGTACTTCCGGATGCGCGACCTGGACGTGGAGATCGGGCGCGCCTTCTCGGATCAGGAGGCGGCGCGGGGGGGGCCCGTCGTCGTGCTGGGGAAGGAGGTGGCGGATCGGTTCTTCGAGGCGACGAACCCCCTGGAGAAGACCATCCGGATCGAGGGCTTCCCCTATCGGGTGATCGGGGTGCTGGAGGAACAGGGCTCCCTCTTCGGGATGTCGATGGACAACGTGGTGATCGGGCCGGCGCGCTCCCCGCTGAACGGCTACGTGAACCCGCCCAACGTGGTGGACGAGATCAGCTTCAAGGTGGCCGACGGAAGCATGCTCGCGCCCGCCATGGCCGAGATCGAGGGCCTGATGCGGCTCCGGCACCGCCTGCTGCCCGGCGACGCGAACGACTTCGAGGTGGAGACCGCGGAGGCGTCGCTCTCCTTCTGGACCCGCATCTCCAACGTCATGCTCGTCGCCCTGCCCGGGCTGGTGGGGATCTCCCTCGTGGTGGGGGCGGTGGTGATCATGAACATCATGCTCGTCTCCGTCACCGAGCGCACCCGAGAGATCGGGCTGCGGAAGTCGCTGGGGGCCCGCCGACGGGACATCCTCCTGCAGTTCCTCATCGAGGCCGGCACCCTGTCGGGGATGGGAGGGCTGATCGGGATCCTCCTGGGGATGGGGCTCGCGGCGGTGATCGCGGCCGTCTCCCCGATCCCGGCGCAGGTCGCGCCGTGGTCGATCGGGCTGGCGATGTTCCTGGGGGTCGGGGTGGGGCTGCTCGCCGGCGTGTACCCCGCCACGCGCGCGGCCCGCCTCGACCCGATCGACGCCCTCCGCCACGAGTGAGAGCCTCATGAACTTCGTCGCCGTCCGCGAGGGCGTCTCGATCGCGCTGGACGCGCTCCGCTCCAACAAGGTGCGCGCGGCGCTCACCATCCTCGGGATCGTCATCGGCGTGGCCACGGTGATGGCCATGGCCGCCATGATCGCCGGGGTGCGCGCCTCCATCACGGGAGAGCTGGAAGCGTTGGGGCCGAAGAACTTCGTCGTCGAGCGCTTCGACCAGACGCAGGTCCGCTTCGTGAACGACGGCAGCCAGCGCCCGCCGTGGGAGGGAAAGCCGGCGATCACCCTGGAGGAGGCCGCGATCATCGGATCGCTCCCCAGCATCCGGTCGGTCACCGCGAGCGTGGCCACCAACGCCGAGGTGAAGTACGGCTCCCGGTCCGTCTCCCGGGCGTCGATCCTGGGCCAGAGCTATCCGTGGCCCGACTACACGCAGGGGGACTTCGTCTTCGGGCGGAACTTCCTCCCGACCGACGAGGCCCGCTCCTCCTCGGTGGTGGTGCTCTCCGACCAGCTCGCGGAGGAGCTCTTCCCCGGCTCCAACCCGGTGGGGCGCCAGGTCCGGGTCGGGGGGCAGCTCTTCAACGTCGTGGGGGTCTACAGGCAGAAGGAGAACCTCTTCTCCGGGATGGCGCCGAGCTGGGCGGTGGTGCCGCCGACCACCTTGGTGAAGCGCCTGAACGCCGACACCGACTGGATGTCGCTCCTGGTGGTCCCCGCCGGCGGCGCCTCGCAGGAGCTGGCGATGGACGAGGTGACGGCGGCGCTCCGCACGGCGCGCGGCCTGGGCCCCGGCGAGGAGAACGACTTCGCCCTGATCCGCCAGGAAGCCTTCCTCGAGCTCTTCGACCGGCTCACCGGCGTGTTCTTCCTCGTGATGCTGGTTCTCTCCTCCATCGGCTTGATGGTGGGCGGCGTGGGGGTGGTGGCGATCATGATGATCTCCGTGACCGAGCGCACGCGCGAGATCGGCGTCCGGAAAGCGCTCGGCGCCACCCGGCGCGAGATCCTCTGGCAGTTCCTCGTCGAGTCGATGACCGTCACGGTGATCGGCGGGGCCATCGGAATGCTGGTGGGCGGAGGCGGGGCGATGCTGCTCGCGGCTTTCACCCCCATCCCCGCCTCGGTCCCGCTCTGGTCGGTCGCCGCGGCGCTGGGCGTCTCGGCCGTCACGGGGATCGGGTTCGGGCTCTACCCCGCCAACAAGGCTTCCCGCCTCGACCCCGTCGACGCGCTGCGGTACGAATAGTGCTTCCCCCGGGGCCCGCGCCCTACACCCGTGCCGCGGGCCGCATGCCACGTGGGACCCGGTCCGTAGCGCGCAGCACCGGCCCGATCAGCGTGAATTCAGAGCTCGCACCCCGCGTCGACCTCCTCGCCATCGCGGCGCACCGCGACGACGTCGAGCTCCTCTGCGGGGGGACGCTCGCGAGGGCGGCAGCGCAGGGCCACCGTACCGGCATTCTCGACCTGACCCGGGGCGAGATGGGCACGCAGGGGAGCGCGGACTTGCGCGGGAAAGAGGCGGAGGAGGCCGCCCGCATCCTCGGAGTGGCGGCGCGGCGCAACGCCGGGCTTCCGGACGCCGGACTGGAGAGTTCGCTCGCGAACCGCGCCCTGGTCGCGGGGTTCATCCGCGCCTTCCGCCCCCGCGTGGTCATCCTCCCCTACCTGCGGGGCAGGCACCCCGATCACCGGATCGCCGCGCAGCTCGGTTACGACGCCTGCTTCGCCGCCGGCCTGGCGAAGCTCCCCCTCCCGGGCGAACCGCACCGCCCGGAAAAGATCCTCTATACCCTCACCTATCGCGAGGACCCGGTGAAGCCGACCTTCGTGGTCGACATCAGCGGGCAGATGGAGACGAAGATGCGGGCGATCGCCTGCTACGAGTCGCAGTTCGCGGGGAAGAGCTGGGCGGGCGAGGTGTTCCCGGGCGGGGAGCGTCCCCTCTACGAGCAGGTGAGGGCGAAGGCCGCCCACTACGGGTCGCTGATCCGAACGGAGTACGGAGAGCCGTTCTACACCGCCGAGACGATGGCCGTGGACGACGTCACGACGCTGGGCGTGAGGAGCCTGTAGGATCCCGCAGCTAGGCGCGCCGGGCCGGTACCGCGACGTGCGGGCGCACGCCGCAGCTCACCTCAATCAGCAGCCGCTTCCAACTAGGAACGTCGGAGCCGCCCACCCGGACGGTGACCGCAGAGGCGACCCCGCCGCACATCATCCACGGGGCGAGCCAGGCATTGATCTCGGGCGGCAGGTGTCCCACCGGATCCCCCGCCTGCAGATGCACCCAGACGGCGGGATCGTCCCCACCGGGCGGGTCGGGGATCAGCACCAGGCGGTCGCCCGCCTCCAGAGCGTCGAGGTGGGCGGCGCGCCGGCCGAACACGGTCCCGTGGACGGTGGTGCGGAAGGTCTGCGGATGCTCCTGGAGCGGATCTTCGGCCATGAAAGGAGTCGGGTGCGAGGAGAGCTTCGGGGACCGGAGTCCAATGTAGTCGCGCGGACGCCGTGCCTCAACCGCGGCGGGCCGCCGCTCCCGGCGAAACCTCCACCCCGGTACAGTTTACTAGAGGCCACCCGAGGAGAGAGGAGGAGGGATGGACGGGATCTACCTGGACTACGCGGCGTCTACGCCCGTCCGCCCGGAGGTGCGCGAGGCGATGCTGCCGCTCCTGGCGGACCGGTTCGGGAATCCGTCGAGCCTGCACCGCTGGGGCCGGGAGTCCCGCGCGCGGCTCGAGGAGGCCAGAGCTCGGCTGGCACGGGTGATCGGGGCCTCTCCCTCGGAGATCGTCTTCACGCGCGGCGGCACGGAGGCCGACAACCTGGCCATCCTGGGCCGGTCGCGGCTCGCGCCCGACGCGCCTGTGGTCTGTTCGGCGATCGAGCACCGCGCGGTGCTCGCCGCCGCGCGCGCGGCGCGGGAGGAGGGCTCTCCGCTCCGCCTCCTCCCTACCGACGCGCGGGGCGTGGTCGCGCTCGACGTCCTCCCGAGCCTCCTCGAGGAGGCGCCGGCGGTGGTCTCCCTGATGTGGGTCAACAACGAAGTGGGCACCGTCCAGCCCGTCCGCGAGGCCGCCGAGCGATGCGCCGGCGAGGGAGTGGTCTTCCATTCCGACGCGGTCCAGGCCCTCGGCAAGCTGCCGGTCCCGGTGGACGAGGTGCCGGTGGATCTCCTGTCGCTGAGCGCGCACAAGATCCATGGGCCCAAGGGGACCGGCGCGCTCTTCGTGCGGAAGGGCGTGGAGCTCCGCCCGCTGCTCTTCGGCGGAGGGCACGAGCGGGGAATGCGCCCCGGGACCGAGGACGTGGCCGGGGCGGTGGGCTTCGCGCTCGCCGCGGAGCTGGCGGAGCGGGAACGCGAGACCGAGGCGCGCCGGCTGGAGGGGTTGAGGGACCGGCTGGAGGCGGGACTCCGGTCCCGCGTCCCCGACCTCGCGGTGAACGGCGCCGGGACCGAGCGGGCCCCCCACGTCCTCCACGTGTCCGTGCCGGGCGCGAGCGGCGAGTCGCTCCTGGTGACGCTGGACCTCGAGGGGCTCGCGGTCTCCTCCGGCTCGGCCTGCGCGAGCGGGGCGGCCACGCAGTCCCACGTCCTCGCCGCCATGGGGGTCCCCGCCGAGGCCGCCGGACCGTCGATCCGCTTCTCGCTCGGCCGCGGAAGCACCGAGGCCGACGTGGAGCGCGTCCTGACGGTCTTTCCCCGCGTCGTGGAGCGGCTGCGGGCATACGCGCAGTGACGGGTCCGGTGGGTCCACTCCAAACACAGCCCTCAGCGGATTGATCCGATGGAGAAGCGCACCGTCCTGGTGGCGATGTCGGGAGGGGTCGATTCGTCGGTGGCCGCGGCTCTGCTGGTGGAGCAGGGGCACCGGGTGATCGGCGTGACCATGAAGACCTTCTGCTACTCGGAGGTCGAGGGGCCGTCGCAGACCTGCTGCGGGCTGGATGGGATCATGGACGCGCGCGCCGTCGCGGACCGGCTCGGGATCCCGCACTACGTCTTCGACGTGGAGCGGGACTTCACCCGCGACGTGATCGAGGACTTCGTCTCCGAGTACGCCGCCGGCCGCACCCCCAACCCGTGCGTGCGCTGCAACGGCAACACCAAGCTGCGCGACCTGCTGCGGCGCGGCGAGCAGCTCGGCTGCGACGCGATCGCGACGGGTCACTACGCGCGGACTGGCGCGGGGGCGGCGGGAGAGCCCGTGCTGATGCGGGGCGTGGACCCCGACAAGGACCAGGCGTACTTCCTCTGGAGCATCCCTCCGGAGATCCTCCCGCGGCTGCTCTTCCCGCTCGGAGAGCTGACCAAGCCGGAGGTGCGGGACCGCGCGCGCGCGCTGGGGCTCGCCACCGCGGAGAAGCCGGAGAGCCAGGAGATCTGCTTCGTTCCCACGGGCGACTACGTGGACGTGCTGGAGACGCGCCTCTCGCCCGACCACCCCGCGCTGGCGCCCGGCCGCCTGGTCACGCCCGGCGGCGAGGTGTTGGGCGAGCACCAGGGCTTCGCCCGCTACACCGTCGGCCAGCGGCGGGGAATCGGCGGCGGACACGGTCGCCGGCTCTACGTGCTGGGGTCCCGGCCGCGGACGCGGGAGGTGGTGGTCGGGAGCTGGGAGGAGCTGCATCGGGCGGAGATGCGGGTGGGAGAGCTCAACTGGCTCGCCGCCCCACCCCGGGCGGGAGCGCGGGTCGAGGTACAGATCCGGCACCGGGCTCGCGCCGCGGCCGCGCGCGTAGAGCGGCTCACGGACGGCGAGCTCTCCCTGGCCTTCGACGAGCCGCAGCGAGCCGTCGCGCCCGGACAGTCGGCCGTCGTATTCCGGGACGAGGTGGTGCTCGGCGGCGGCCGGATCGCCTCCTGACCGGCGCCTAACACTCCCCGGCAAGGTCCGGAAGGTGGACGAGGGATCTCTCCTTATTTTCGACATGGCGATGGGTGGGGCGTGCTCCGGAAAGCGGACGGGAGCGCGTCGTCCAGCGGGGACATCGCCCTCGGGACGACGCTCATCGTCGCCATCCGCTGTGTCTCGCAACGATGCTGTCTCGCCCCTCCTCTTCCGCGTTACTCCCTATCGAAATCGAAGGCGAGGAACCGGTGGAACAGGCCGGATTTCCTGTATCGGAAGAGGTTCCTCCACGATCCGGGCTCGCGGGGCAGCTCCTCCGCCTCTGCCAGGCCGAACCCCTGCAGGGGGCGGAGAAAGCGTTGTTCCAGCAGGATGTCGAGCGGGTCCCCCCAAGACTCCGCCGGCACCTCCATCCGGACGGGCGGGAGAACGAGGTCCGCCTTCAGCTCCTGCGGCCTCCTCCACACTTCGGCGACCTGCCCGAAGCGGAAGAGGGGGAAGGCGATCGAGTGCTGGAAGCTGGGCGCCGATCCGACACCGTCGAGCAGCGCAAGGTTGAGCACGCGGAAGTGGGTGCGGAAGAGGATGGCGAAGAGCTCCCCGGCTCGCGCGTCTTCGCGCAGGCGCTCGCCCGCGCGCGTGAGACTGAACACACCCTTCCGCCGCTTCACGAGACCCGCGAGCTCCAGGAGGATACGGGTTCGATGGACGAGCGCGTCGTCCTCCTCGTTGACCATCTTCCGTGGGTCGTGGAGCTCGGCGCGAAACCAGGGCGGCCGCGCCATCCGCTCGCGCAGCACCGCCACGGCGGCGCGAGGCAGGTTGCCTTTGGCGGTGGCCTTTGTCTCGCCGGCGTCACCGAGGAAGTCGAGGAGAGCGCGCGCGTCGTGGAAGGTGCGCGAGCCTTCCACCGCCGTCAGGGAGAGGTCGGGCTCGAGCCGCACGACGCTCCCCTTCCCTTCCCAATCGGCGTCCAGCAGCCGCCGCACCTGATCGGGCGAGAGGCCGCCGAGTGCGCCCTGAGGGCGGGCGTTGTAGCCCGCGGAAGCCGCTCTCAGCGCGGCGTTCAGCTCGTCCACACCGGCATCCGGGTTGGCGGCCAGGGTACTCTCCAGGATTCCCCGGACCTCCCGCATCGCCGCCTCCGCGGGGTTGTGGAAGCTCCTTCCCGCCCCCTCTTCCTCCACCGCGCCCCGTCCGCCCGCCGGCGCGGGCGCCGAGCCGCCGGAGCTCTGGCGCGGCCGCGTCAGGGCGAGGCGCTGGTTGATCTCGCCCGGGTCCACGCGCTCCGGGTCGAACTCCCCGCCCACCCACTCCAGCATCTCCTCGTGCTCGGGGTCCGCGGTGTCGGCCAGGACCTCCAACAGGTGCTCGTAGCCCCCGACCCCACCGCAGTCCTCGGGCGGACAGGCGCGCTCGGCGGCCACGCAGACGGGATACTCCCGGCCGGGCTCCGCGGGGAGGACCTTCTCCACCCGCACCCGGTGCTCCCAGGAGTCGCCGAAGTCGTACTCGTAGAGGAGCACGTCGCCGGGGGCGGCCACGTCGATCAGACGAGTCCGTCGCGCGTCCTCGAACGGCTCGCCCCAGCCGTCTTCCTGGTCCTCGCCGTACTCCTCCCCGCCGATCTCGAACCTCCAGAGGTGATAGTCCTCCCACCCCATCGCCGCCTGGATCGCGCGGTGCAGCCCCACGAGCGTGGAGTCCGCCGGGACGAGGACGCGGCGCCAGACGGCCGGCCGGAGGTCCTGGAGGGTGATCTTCAGCTGGTAGACTAACGCCTGGTTACCGGACGGCGTGCCTTCCGTGGGCGATCTCTTCATCGGGAAAATGGAGAGCGGGGGAGAGGTTCGGGCGGGCGGCGACGCCTCAGACTCGCGGGGACCGACCGGGGGCTCCGCGCGATTCCTCCACCCCCCGGAGAACCGGGAGCGGACTCGCGATTGCCAGCCGAGCCGCGGGTCCGCCGTGGACTCGGCCGTCGGGGCGCCGTGCCGGTACGTGGAACATCCGTTTCCGCCTCTTCGCCATCGTCAGTTCTCCCCGACGGATGCCGTAGTGAGCTGAGCACCCGCCGAGCAGAGTACCTGCGGACGAGCGTCCTGCCAAGCCCCCCTTGCGCCCTCGCGAGCGTCGCCTCCGATCGGAGGTGATGTGACGCGGCGGGGCGGGGCGCATCCTTACAATGCGCCCCGCCGCTGGTCTGCCGACGCGCGGGCCTCGGGTGTTCCGTCCATCAACTCTCCGGCAGGAGCAGGCGACGGAGCCACAAGTCGACCTCGGCCATACGTTGTGGGTCGGCGACCGCCGCGAGCTGCCGAATCAGGCGCTGACCCACGCCAACGGTAACGATCAGATCCGTCTCCACCCAGTGCGGCTCGGCCGTCCAAGTGGCGTCCGTTACCCGCAGCTCCTCCAGCATCATCTTCGGGCGCCAGACGAAGGTCTTCCGCCTGCCCACGACAGCAAACCCGGGAGGACGACATCAGGACGGACTGTTCTCACCCTCCAACCCCAGCTCCCCGGCGATCCCCCGCATCGCTTCGATGACGAACTGGACGTGCTCCTTCAGATCCACGCCCAGTTCCTCCGCCGCCCGGGACACCTCCTCGCGGTCCACGCCGGCCGCGAACGCGCGGTCCTTGAACTTCTTCATCACCGACTTCGCATCGAGGTCCATCACCGAGCGGGAGGGGCGCACCAGGGCGGCGGCGGTGATCAGCCCCGTCACCTCGTCGCACGCCCGCAGCGTCCGGTCGAGGAGCGTGCTCGGCGGGGTGTGGGTCCGATCGGGGTAGCCGTGCGCCAGCACCGCGTGCACCAGCTCCTCGGGATATCCCCGCTCCCGCAGCAGCTCCGCGCCCGGAAGCGGGTGCTCGTCGGGACGCTTCTCGTAGTCGAAGTCGTGCATCAGGCCGGCGATCCCGTACAGCGCCTCGTCCTCGCCGTGCTTGCGGGCGTAGGCGCGCATCGCCGCCTCCACGGAGTACATGTGCCGGCGCAGGCTCTCGCCGTCCACGTACTCGTGCATCAGCGCGAGCGACTGCTCGCGGGAGGGAACATTCTCCGCCATACCGTCGTCCTTTCGCGTTGCGTCAGAATTCCGCGTTCCCCGGCGTCCGCGGATACGGGATGACATCCCGGATGTTCGCCATCCCGGTGGCGTACTGGAGCGCGCGCTCCAGGCCCAGGCCGAATCCCGCATGTGGCACCGTGCCGTAGCGGCGCAGGTCCAGGTACCAGGCGTACTCCTCCAGGTCGAAGCCCATCGCCTCCATGCGGCCGGCGAGCACGTCGAGCCGCTCCTCGCGCTGCGAGCCGCCGATGATCTCCCCGATCCCCGGCGCGAGCACGTCCATGGCGGCCACCGTGCGCCCGTCGTCGTTCACGCGCATGTAGAAGGCCTTGATGCCCTTGGGGTAGTTGAGCACCACCACCGGCCGCCCCACGAGCTTCTCCGTCAGGTAGCGCTCGTGCTCCGACTGCAGGTCCATCCCCCAGCGCACCGGGAACTCGAACTCCACCCCGGCCTTCTCCAGCCGCTCGATCGCCTCCGAGTAGTCCATCCGCTCGAAGCTCTGCTCCACGAAGTCCTCCAGCCGCTTCACCACCCCCTTCTCGATCCGTTCGTCGAAGAACGCCATGTCTTCGCCGCATTCGTCCAGCAGCGCGCGGTAGATGGAGCGCAGGAAGTCCTCCGCGAGCCGGGCGTCGTCGTTCAAGTCGGCGAAGGCGATCTCCGGCTCGATCATCCAGAACTCGGCCAGGTGCCGGCTGGTGTTCGAGTTCTCGGCGCGGAAGGAGGGGCTGAAGGTGTACACCTTCGACATCGCGAGACAGTACGCCTCCACGTTCAGCTGCCCGGACACCGTGAGGCTCGTCTGCCGGCCGAAGAAGTCGCGGCCGAAATCCACCTCCCCTCCGGCGGTGCGCGGGAGGTTCGCGAGGTCCAGCGTCGAGACGCGGAACATCTCCCCCGCACCCTCCGCGTCGTTCGAGGTGATGATCGGGGTGTGGATCCAGTAGAAGCCGTTTTCGTCGAAGAAGCGGTGGATCGCCATCGAGAGCGCGTGGCGCACCCGGGCGACGGCGCCGACGGTGTTCGTGCGCGGGCGCAGGTGCGCGACCTCGCGCAGGTACTCGAAGGAGTGCGCCTTCGGCTGAATGGGGTAGGTTTCCGGGTCCTCGACCCAGCCCACCACCTCGACGTCGCTCGCCCGCACCTCCACCGACTGCCCCTTCCCCTGCGACTCCACCAGCACCCCCCGCGCGACCACCGAGCAACCGCTGGTGAGCCGCTTCACCTCGCTCTCGTAGTTCGGCAGCGCCTGGCCCGCCACCACCTGCAGCGGGGCGAGCGTCGTCCCGTCGGAGAGATGGAGGAAGGAGAGCCCCGCCTTCGAGTCGCGGCGGGTGCGGACCCACCCCTTCACCGTCACCTCCAAGCCGACGGGCGGCCGCCCCGAAAGGATCTCCTTGATGCTCGATTCCGACATGGTTGGTTCGGTTGACTCGTTCGAGAGATGAGTTCCGCGGCCGCCCGGCCGGGTCGCGGGAGCCCTCACCCCCGGCTGGCTCGTTCCTCGCTCGCCTCCCCCTTCTCCCCCGCTAGCGAGAGGGGGATGAGGGTCTTCCCGGCGGCCCGTCAGGCCGACGAAGACGGACAGAGGTCGCGAAGCGAGCACCGCTCGCAGCGCGCGGTGCGCGCGGTGCACACCGCTCGCCCGTGGTCGATCACCCGGTGGGTGAACGCCACCCGCGCCTCCACCGGGAGGAGCGCCAGCAGGTCGGTCTCGACCTTCTCCGGGTCCTCGTGCCGGGTGAGGCCCAGCCGCTTCGCGATCCGCTTCACGTGAGTATCCACCACCACCCCGTCCGCGATCCCGAAGCCGACGCCGAGAACCACGTTCGCGGTCTTCCGCTCCACCCCGGGAAGCTCGATCAGCTCCTCCATCGTGCGGGGCACCTCGCCACGGTGGCGCTCCACCAGCGTCCGGGCCATCCCCCGCAGCGACTTCGCCTTGTTCCGGAAGAAGTTGACCTGTCGGATCGCCTCCTCGATCTCCTCCGGTGCCGCCTCCGCCAGCGCCGCCGGGTCCGGATAGCGGGCGAAGAGGCCGGGCGTCACCCGGTTGACCAGCGCATCGGTGCACTGCGCGGAGAGGATGGTGGCGGCCAGCAGCTGGAACGCATTCTCATGGTCGAGGGAACAGCGGCTCTCCGGGTACGCCGCGGCCAGCCGCTCCAGGAGCCGGAGCGTCCGCTCCCCTCTAGCCCGCTTGCTTTCTCTCGGCAAAGTACGCAGCCACCTCGTCCAGGGGCCAGCAGTTGAGGATGCGGCGGGCCTCCAGGCCGGCCTTCCGCGCCATGCTCACCCCGAAGGAGACGTGCTCCAGCCCCGCCGTGGAGTGCGCGTCGGGGTTGATGGCGATGAGCACCCCGCGCTCCGCGGCGTAGGCGACGTGCCGCCAGTCGAGGTCCAGCCGGTGCGGGTTCGCGTTGATCTCGATCGCCACGCCGGCTTCGGCCGCGGCGTCGATCACCGCGCGGAGGTCGATGGCGTACCCCTCGCGGCTCAGGAGGAGCCGCCCCGTCGGGTGCCCGAGCATGGTGAGCGACGGGTGCCGCACCGCCCGGATCACGCGGGCGGTCATCTCCTCCTCCGACATCCCGAAGGAGGAGTGCACCGACCCCACCACGTAGTCGAAGGAGGCCAGGACCTCGTCGGGGAAGTCGAGGCTCCCGTCGGGGAGGATGTCGGATTCGGTACCCGTGAAGATGCGGAACCGTCCCTTCCCCTCCCCGCCGTGCGCCTCGTTCCAGCGGTCGATCTCCTCCCGCTGGGCCCGCACCCGCTCCACGCTGAGGCCGCCCGCGTAGGCCGCGGAGCGGGAGTGGTCCGCGAGCCCGAGGTACGACCAGCCGCGGGCGCGGGCCGCGGCGGCCATCTCGGCGACCGAGGCCTTCCCGTCGGACCAGTCGGTATGGCAGTGGAAGGTGCCGCGCAGGTCGTCCGTCTCGACGAGGCGCGGCACCCGGCCGGCGGCGGCCCGCTCTACTTCCCCCAGCCCCTCCCGGAGCTCCGGCGGAAGGTACTGCAGGCCGAGCGCCCTGTACAGCGCCTCCTCGTCGGCGAGCCGGAGCGGCGGCTCGCCGTCCTTTCGGACGCCCCGCGCGCCGAGCCGGACACCGAGGCCCTCCGCGCGCTCCGCCAGCGCGGCGAGGTGCGCGTCGCTCCCCGTGTCCCATGCGACGGCGGCGACGAGCTCCCCCGCCGGGACGCAGCGGAGACGGACGCTCAGCCCGTCGGCGAGGCAGGCGACGAGGCGGCCCTCCTCGTCGCGGCCGTCTTCCCGGACGCCGTTCAGCGAGAGGAACGCCGCCTCCACCCCCTCCGGCGCGTCGGTGGCCGCCACGAGGTCCACGCGGTCCACCACCTCCATCCGGCGGCGGAGGGCGCCGGCGATCTCCGCCGCCTCCACCTCGGGGCGGGCGCGTAGCCAATCCAGCAGCCGAGCCGCCGCCTCCAGCGCCTCCGGATAGCGCCGCCGCCGCCGGCTGGCGCGCGCGAAGGCGATCCCCTCCAGGATCTTCGCCTGCGTCTTCGCGCCGAAGCCCGGGACGGCCGCCACCCGCCCCGCCCGCGCCGCCTCCTCCAGCGCGTCGAGCGAATCGATCCCCAGCTCGGAATGGAGCAGGTGGATCCGCTTGGTCCCGAGGCCCGGGATCCGCAGCAGGTCGAAGAGGCCGAGGGGCGTCGCCGCCTTCAGCTCCTCCAGGGGAGTGGAGCGGCCGGTGAGCACGATCTCGCCGATCACGGATGCGATGGCGGGGCCCACCCCGCGCAGCGAGGTGAGGCGGTCCTCCCGCGCCAGCGACCAGAGGTCGGCATCGGTCCCCTCCAGGGCGCGCGCGGCGCTGGAGAAGGCGCGTGCGCGGAAAGGGTCCTCGCCCCTCAGCTCCAGCAGGGTGGCGATCTCGGAGAGGAGGCGCGCGACGTCCCGGGGGCGCGGCGCCTCGGCGGGGACCTGGCTCACGCTCCCGCCCCCGGATCCGCGTCCGGCGAGAGCGACACGCGGTAATAGGGGATGCGCGGGGAGGGCGGCGAGCCCGGCCGCTCCTCCTCGCCCCGCCCCGGCGAGCTCTCCAGCTCCAGCTCCAATCCCTCGGCGGAGCCTTCGATGTACCAGAGAATGCGGGCCAGGAGCTTGAGGATCTCCCCCGTGGTCAGGATCGAGTACAGGTTGGCCAGGTCGCCGCCGGGGAGGACGCTCCGGAAATCCTCGCCCTCGGCACGGCCGGCCGTCCCCGTCCAGAACGCCGCGACCCCCGGCACCACCTCGGTGTGGAAGGGGACGACGCTGAAGCCGGCGCGGTTGCGGTGGATGCCCAGGACCGCCAGCACCTCCAGTCGCCGGAAGGGACGCCCGCCGGCGTCGCGCGCGTCCCCCGCGGAGACGAAGAAGCCATCCACCGGCTCGGGCGTCGCGTCGGTGGAGATGCTGCTCCAGAAGAGGTTCTGCGGGAGCTGCACGTAGACGCTCGGGTGCGGCAGCTCGAGCTCCCACCCCTGGAGCGACGGGGCGGCTTCCACGAGGTAGCGGGAGAGCGCCGGCTCCAGCAGGTAGACGCGCTTCCCGAACCTCCAGAAATTGAAGGCGTGGAAGAGGATGGAGCGGTACTGGTCGAACGCCTCCGGGGGCGACTCGGGAGGAACGACCCGGCGGATCGCGTCGGCCGCCAGGGAGAGGAAGCCGAACTGCTCCGGGAGGAGGGGATCGACGCCGCGGGCCTCGGCCTCGTCGCGAATGCCGGGGAAGAGCCGTGCCTCGAACTCCTCCGGGTGGAAGACGAGCTCGTAGGGCGTGCGGCGGGCGGAGGAGGAGGAGCGCTCTTCGCGGTCTTCAGGCTCGTTCACGCATCTCGAGGTCGCAGGGTTCCCGGTCCGGCCGTCCGGTTCGCCGCGCGAGCGAGGCGAGGATCCGCGGCCGGATCTCTTCACGGGCGCCGCCGCCGATCGCCGGCCACGGCGAGCGCCGGGACCTGGACCTCGGCCGGGACCGCAAGGTAGCCTCCGCCCCGGCGATCGCGCCAGGCACCGGCCAGGTTCCATCCGAGCGACTTGCCGAGCCGGCCGGCGCGGTCGGAGAAGGTGCCGGCGCGAACGTGCATCAGTTCGCCTCGGGCCCCGGCGCGTCCGACTCCAGCACCTCCAGAGGCGCGCCGCGGACGAGCGCGCGCAGCGTCTCCCAGGCGCCTCGCCGCCGGACGAGCACCACGAACCGCTCCCCTTCCTCCTCGCCGCCGTCCCAGGCCAGACGGACGAAGTGTACGTCCCCCAGCCGGGCGGGCCAGGGCACCTCCCGCTCGCCGGCCGGGAAGGCGACCCGCAGCGGGACCGTCCCGCCGACGGCGCGGGCATCGACCTCGCGCTCCGCGAAGAGATCACCGTCCACCTCGTACACGCCTTCCGCGAGCCGCTCTCCGGAGCGAAAGAAGAAGGGGTCGAAGGGCTCTCCCTCGCGCCGGGCGAAGTTCTGGTCCATCGCGTAGTCGAGCACCTCCAGCGCGTCCTCGGACGCCAGCGACTCCAGGTGGTGCCGCACCTCATGCGTGATGGTCTCGAAGAGCTCTCCCTCCCAATCCCACGCATCCTCCCTGCGCGAGAGCTCGACGAAGGAGCCGTAGTGGAGCACCACGATCGAGCGCACCTCCCCGGCCCCGCCGAACTCGGAGGGGTAGAACTCGGACTTGCACTCTCCGAGGGTGAAGACGTCCGGGAGGGAGGGATGGGGCGGGGCGCCGCGGGAGACCTCCAGGCCGTCCACCCCCTCCCGGTACTCGGCGGGAATGCCGTCGAAGATCTGGTGAGCGCGACGCTCGAAGGTGGTGAAGTCCACTCCGCCGCGACGCCTGTCAGGGCCGGACGGCCCGGGCGGCGATCCCGCCCGCCTGCTGGCCGACCTCGACGCTGTCGATGCGCTCGAGGGAGCGAAGGTCGATCACGTCCACCTTCCCGGGTTCCGACCCCACCCCCTCGACGGAGACGAAGGCGTAGCGGGAGTCCGGCGAGACGGCGATGCCGTGCGGGAGGACGGTCGAGCTCGGGATGCGGACCAGCGAGCGGCCGGACGCGAGGTCGATCACCTCGGTGGCGGGCGCGGCGCGGTTCTTCAGGGTCGCGAGCAGGTACCTCCCGTCGGGAGTCGCGGCCAGGTTGTACGGCCCCTCGCCGGTCGCGAAGCGGCGCGAGACGGTCCAGCCGGCGACGTCGACCTCCAGGATCTCGGCGCCCTTGTTGCAGGCAACGTACACCTTCGAGCCGTCCGCGCTCGGCTCCGCCCAGGTGGGCGAGCAGACGCCGCTCGCGGGCCCGGGCCCGTGGCCCATTCCCACGTGCTCCTCCCCCTCCATCCCCGGCACCACCGAGAAGCGGCGCGACACCTCGCCCGTGGCGACGTCGATCTCGACCAGCTCCTGGTCCATCATGCACGCCGAGTACTGCTTGGTCCCCCGCGGGGTCACGCGGCTGCCGTGGGGCATGACGCACGTCTCCGTGCGCGCCACCTCGGCCATCGTCGGGAGATGGATCTTCGAGATCGAGCTGGGGACGTGGTCCCCGTGCAGGTTGAAGTTCGAGACGAAGGCGTACTCGCCGTCGGGCGTCACGTCCACCGTGGCCGGAAAGAGCCCGAGCGTGACGCGCTCGACCACCTCGCCCGTCTCGGTGGAGATCTTCCAGAGGGAGCCGAAGGGGGTGCCGTGGGCGATGCTCACGTAGGCGAAGCGCCCGTCGGGCGAGAGGGCGATCCCGTGAGGACCGTCGATCTCCACCGGGACGGTACCGACCGTCCACTGCCGCTCGACCCGCGCGCGGCCGTCGCGCACGGCGATGCGCGAGACCTGGTCGACGGCCTCGCTGGCCACCCAGACTTCGTAGTCCGCGGGCGCCGCGGCCGGAGCGGAGGACCGCGCCGAGGCGCCGCCGCTCGCGCACCCCGAGAGCAGGCCCGCCGTCAGGAGCACCGCCAGGTTCAGCCGAGACTTTCTCATACCACCGTCCGCGAAAGGCCCCGTCGTTTCGGAACGCATCGAGGAACCCCGAAGCCGAGGTCCCTCGCCGCGCTCGGCACTCTAGAGCGGGGTACGGGCGCTTCCGATCGGCCCGCCGCTTCGGGGCGGGCGTTTAGCCTCTACCGCTGCTGGGTCGGAGGCATCGCGCCGAGGCGGGCGATCCAGAGCCCCGAGTTGTGGTCGGAGGCGTAAATCAGCCCCTTGTAGACCTGCGGCCCCCAGGTGAAGGGACGGTCGGCGATGAAGGCCTGCGCGTCCGAAGTGGACAGCACCGCGATCTCGCGCCCTTGGGCCCTCAGGTCGCCCCGCAGGTCGCCGGAGACGTCGAGCGCCCGCAGCCCCGCGTTGTAGTAGGCGGTTGTAGAGGGTGTCGTTCTCCACCCAGAGGTTGTGCACCCCCGCGTTCGGCACCTCGTAGCGCGCCACCTCCTGCGGGTTCTCGATGTCCGAGACATCCACCACGTGCACGTACCCGTACGGGTGAGTGTCGGAGCGCTGGGCGTCGAAATCGGGCGGGAAGATCTCGTCGCCGACGAAGACGTACTTGTTCCCGGCCTTGTTCGTATAGGGGAGCGCCACGTGGGTGTTCCCCCACTCCTGCCCCGCCGCCTCGGTGCGGTAGCGGTACTGGCTCACGAACTCCGGCTTCTGCGGGGTACCGCCCTTGATGCCATTGCCCACGTCGAGGACGATCAGCCCGTCGTCCCAGTAGGAGACGTAGGCGAGACCGTCGAGGACGTTGATGTCGTGGAGATACTTCCCGGCATACGCGGGGACGCCCCAGCGCCCCACCTCGTGCGGCTCGCGCGGATTGGAGATGTCGATGACGTGAACGTCGGAAGTCCCGTTGTGGACCGCGTACACGAGGTCGCCGTCGATAAAGGTGTTGTGCACCCCGCCGGTGAGCGTCTCCCAGTACTCGGAAGCGATGGTCGGGTGCGCCGGGTCCGCCAGGTCGAGCACGACGATGCCGTTTCGCCGGCTGGAGGCGCTCTCGCGGGTGATCACGGCGAGGGTTCCCGCCTCGTTCACCTTCACGTCGTTCACCACGCGGGCGTCCACGACCACGGAGTCGGTGAGCGTCGGGCGCGACGGCTCGGTGACGTCCCACACGTACAGGCGGTCGCCGTAGCACCCCTGGCAGGCGCCCCAGGTGCCGGTGTAGGCGTAGTCGCGGCCGTCGACCCCCTGGAAGACCCAGAGGTCGGAGGTGTGGGTCTGGGTGACCGGGCCCCGCCCGACGACCTCGAAGCTTCCCTTCGGCTCGGGGACCGGCGCCACCGCGGCCGGGCTCGCGGCGGTGCCGCCGGCGCAGGCCGCGGTTCCGAACAGGCCCGCGACCGCGAAGGATCGAACGAGAGTGTGCTTCATCCACGTCTCCTCGGTTGCAGTGGGATCGCGCCCCCGGCGGGAAAGCGCCATCGGAATGAGAGGCAACGAGTCGCGCCGCCCGCGGGAGTTAGCCGCCCGCGAGGGGGAGAGTCCCTTCCTCGACCTCTTCGCCGCGCGGCTCGGCCACCGTCTTTCGCGCCAGCCACCCGTTCAGCGCGAGAAACGCTACCAGGGCGATACCCCACTGGAAGAGCAAGGTGCCGACGTTGAAGCTGGAGAACGGCGCGAAGGTGGCGCCCAGATCGGAGAAGTCGATGGCCTGGTAGAGCCACCATCCCATGAGCACCACCGCCTCGGCCAGCACCAGGTAGATCACCCGGTCCCACCAGACTCCCACGTGGATGTCGGAGGAGACGGTGTTGATGAAGCGCTCCCGGAATCGCGCAGCCCCGTAGCGCGCGACCGCGAAGGCGAAGAAGAAGCCGGAGAGCATCAGCCCGACGCCCCAGACGAAGTCCTGGTTGTCGAAGAAGGGCATCGAGAGCGCGGAGGGGACGCCGAGGAGGAAGCCCGCGCCCCCGACCGTCCACACCGCCGGCTCGCGCTTCATCCCGCCGTCCACCAGCACGCGCGTCGCGAGCTCGATCATCGAGATGAGCGAGGTGAGAGCGGCGAAGGCGAGGGCGAGGAAGAAGAGCGAGGTCAGCACCCGTCCGAAGGGGAGGGTGTTGAAGATCTGCGGAACCCAGATGAAGGTGAGGCCGTTGTTGCCACTCCCCAGCACCGCCTCGGCGACCTGCTGCCCCTCCAGGGCGCCCGAGGCGCGGGCGATCTCGAGCCGGGTCTCCACCGGCGTCGCGGCGTTCGCGAAGAAGCCGGGGAGGGTTTCCTCCGACAGCTCCACGCCGAAACGCCCGCCGACCTCGGCGAGGCCGGCCTCTCGCACCCCCGCCTCGAGGCGCGACTCAAGGCCCGGGTAGGCGGCCACGGCGCTCTCGAAGCCCGCGGGGTTGGCGGCGATGCGGGTGGCGAGGCTGGGCCCCACGGAGAAGACGGTGCAGATCACCATGATCCCGGCGAGCAGGCTCACCGAGTTGTTGCCGAAGCCCAGCAGGAAGGAATTGAGTGCGGTATCCTCGTTGCGCCGCATGTAGATGGCGTAGGTGAGCGCCAGCCCCCAGCCGGCCCCGGTGTCCCAGGCGTTCTGCGTCAGCGCCTCCAGCCAGATCCGCGAATCCGCGAGCGCCGCCCAGTCGGGAGTGAAGAGGAAGGCGAGGCCGCCTTCCGCGCCCGGGAGGGTCACGGCGCGGATGGCCAGGAGGATGACGAGCACGAAGAGCGACGGGATGAGGAAGCCGGTGGCCCGCTCGATCCCGCGGACGCCGCGCGCCACCACCCAGACGCCGATCGCCATCGCCAGGGCGTGCGTGAGCACGGAGCCGCCGCTCTCGGCGAAGCGGCTCCAGAGGGCGCCCGGGATTTCGCCCTGCAGCTCCCCTCTCGCCGCCGCCCAGAAGTAGCGGATCGTCCAGCCGGCGACGACCGAGTAGTAGAACATGATGGCGCAGGCGGTGAAGGCGACCCACGCCCCCATCCAGGCGAAGCGCTTCCCGATCAGGCGGGTGAAGGCGCCCACCGTCCCGAACCGGGTGGCCTTCCCCATCGAGAACTCCACCAGCAGCAGGGGGACGGACCAGAGGAGGAGGAAACACACCCAGGCGATGAGGAAGGAGCCGCCGCCGTTCGCCGCGGCGATGCGGGGAAAGCGCCAGATGTTGCCGGTCCCCACCGCCATGCCCAGCATGGCGAGCATCATCCCCCAGCGGGAGCTGAAGGTCTGCTGGCGCTCACTCAAGGTCGCCTCCCGGTTGAATGGTCCGATCGTCGGCGGCCTACAGCCGCTCCTCCAATCTCTCCCGCACCCTTTCGAAGCCGAGCGTCCGGGACGCGATCTGCACGGAAAGCTCCGCGGCGGTGTAGCTCTGGCCCGCCTGGAAGAGATCGAGCAGGAGCGCCGCGGAGCGCGGGTTGCGCCACCAGTCGTCGTCGAACCGGTCACGCAGGTGCGACGAGAGCACCGCCTCCAGCTGCTCGGCGCGGAGGGCGCGCGCGACCCGGAAAGGAGTGCGGAGCGCCCACATCGCCTCCCGAGGGTCGTGCCGGAGGCCGGTCGCCTTGCCCATCGCCTCCACGAAGAGCGGGATCGCCTCCTGGGGTTCTGACTCCGCGAATACCGCCAGCTCCACCTGCAGCAGCGCCGCCGCGCGACGCAGCCGCAGCAGATCCACGGCCGTGGCGAGCCGGAGCAGGTCGGGGAGCTCGGCGCGAGGGACGTCGTACACCCGCTCCAGGAAGGGGCGGTTCGCAAGGAGCCCGGCGAAGGTGCGCCCGAACGCGAGCGGGACCGATCCATCTCCGAGCCACCGCAGCTCCACCGGGAGGTCCGCCGCGGTGTGGGCGCGCTGGAGCGCGAAGCCCAGCTGATACAGGAGCGACGCGTGAGCCGGCCGGCCGGTGGCGGCGGAGACGGTCAGCACCACCTCCTCCGGGACGCGGAGCGCGCAACAGACGGCCCCCGCGCCGGACGGGAGCGCCGTCCGCGTGGCGGCCCGCAGCCGACCTCCGGCCTCCAGGTCTAGGCCGGAGGCCTCGAGCGCGCCGCGGAGGCGGGCGAGGACGCGCGCGGCAGGGAGCCGCTCGAGGAAGGGGCCGCCCGCCTCGATGCGAGCGGCGTCCGCCGCCCCCGCCTCCCGGGGCTCCGCTCCGGCGAGGCGCGGGAGGTACCAGGCCAGCAGCTCGCGGTGCAGGGCCTCGGTGTCGGCGAGGAAGCGCCCGGCGTCGCGGGCCAGGCCGCGCAGATCGATTCCGCTGAGCACCTCCCAGCTCTGCACGAACGAGCCGTAGCCGAGCTCCTCCACCGCATTCCGCTGGTGGGCGAGGAGCCCCTCGATCACCGGCTGCTGCTCGTCCACGGCGGAGAGGCGCGCTTCTTCGATCTCCTTCCGGAGGGCGCGGTCGGAGGTGCGCCGCAGGTGCTCGCGCGCGGCGCGAAGCGGGACGAAACGCTCGCCCACCGTCAGCGAGGCGCGCGACTCCCAGATGAAGAGGCGGTCCAGCTCCCCCGCCGCGACGCAGCGGGCATGGCCGAACGCGAGGAACTCGAGGAGGTGGCGGAGCCCCTTCTCCTCGGTGCCCGCCGCGCCCGCCAGCGCGCGCTGGACGTCGCGGATGCGGTCCTGCCCGAAAATCCCGACCGCGCCAGCGTAGCGCCCGCCGATCGCCGCCCCCGGCTGGTCCTCCAGCTCGAAGCGGCAGCGGTCCTGTGCGGCGGCCTCGAGGAAGTCTTCGGTCCGCTCTCGAAGTTGATCGAGCATGAGGGCTATCGGCTATCAGCGATTCCGGAACGATGGCTGACGGAAGCGCTTCGAAGAACTCCGCATTCGATCCCGACGCGCCCGAGCCATCGGCCGCGCCGGGAAGCGCCCTCACCTCCCCAGCCCCCTCTCCCGCATGCGGGAGAGGGGGAGGCGAGCCGAAGCGAGCGGAGGGAAAGGCCGAGAGAGCGGTGGCTCGCGAGACTCCGGCACTCTTTCATCGTCCTTCGATCCGGTGACCGATAGCCGATGGCCGATCGCTGATCGCGGAAGGACCGGCGGGGGCTCTTACCCGATCCGCTCGCGCAGGTAAGGGACGATCCCGTCCTCGGAGATGCGGACCTGCTCCATCGAGTCGCGGTCGCGCACGGTGACGGTACCCTGGTCGAGCGTTTCGCCGTCCACCGTGACGCAGAAGGGGGTGCCCGCCTCATCCTGGCGGCGGTAGCGCCGGCCGATCGCGCCGGACTCGTCGTAGAAAGAGGGGATTCCGCGTGTGCGCAGGTCCTCGTGAAGCGCCCTGGCGCGCTCCGGCATTCCGTCCTTCTTCACCAGCGGGAAGACGCCCGCCTTCAGCGGGGCGAGCGAAGGCTTCAGGCGGAGCACCACGCGCGTCTCCCCCTCCACTTCCTCCTCGCGGTAGCCGTTCGCGAGCACCGCGAGGGCGGTGCGGTCGGCGCCGGCCGAGGTCTCGATGATGAAGGGCAGGTACCGCTTCTGGTTCAGCGGATCGATGTACTCCAGGCGCTTCCCCGAGTACTCCTGGTGCCGCCCCAGGTCGAAGTCGGTGCGGTTGTGGATTCCCTCGATCTCTCCCCAGCCGCGGTCGCCGATGGTGCCGCCGAAGAAGAACTCGACGTCTCCCGCGGCGCTCGCGTAATGGGCGAGCTTCTCGTGCGGGTGGTAGCGGATCCGGTCCTCGTCCAGCCCCATCTCCTCCCGGTGCCAGCGCAGCCGGGACTCGCGCCACCGCTCGAACCACTCTTCGTCGGTGCCGGGCTCGACGAAGAACTGCATCTCCATCTGCTCGAACTCGCGCGTCCGGAAGGTGAAGTTCCCGGGCGTGATCTCGTTGCGGAAGGCCTTCCCGATCTGCGCGATGCCGAAGGGCACGCGCTGGCGGGCGGTGCTCTGCACGTTGAGGAAGTTGACGTAGATCCCCTGCGCCGTCTCCGGGCGCAGGTAGACCACCGCCGCGTCGTCCTCCGCGGGGCCCATGAAGGTCTTGAACATCAGGTTGAACATCCGGGCCTCGGTCCACTGCCCGGCGACGCCGCACGAGGGACAGCGGACCTGGTCCATTTCCGAGGCGTCGGCCTCGGACTGCAGGACGTCCTCCCGGTAGCGGCGGTGGCAGTTACGGCACTCGACCAGAGGGTCGGTGAACTCGGCCACGTGCCCCGACGCCTCCCACACGCGCGGGTGCATGAGGATCGCCGCGTCCAACCCCTCGATGTCGTCGCGCTGGTGGACCATGGAGCGCCACCACGCCTCCTTTACGTTCCGCTTGAGCTCGACCCCGAGGGGGCCGTAGTCCCACACCGAACCCGTCCCGCCGTAGATCTCCGACGACTGGAAGACGTAGCCGCGACGCTTGCAGAGGGAGACCAGCTTCTCCATCAAATCGTGTTCCGCCATGCTCCGAGATATCGCCGAAGAAAGGGAGATTTCGTGATGAACGGGGATATTAGCGCGGCCCCTGCCCGGCCGCTACCCCGGCGGAAGTGCTGAGTGCCGGGTGCGTCCGGGGCCCCGGCCGCGTCGCCGTTCTCGGACCTCCCGGGAGAACCCGCAGCGGGGCTGACGCATCGACGAGACGTCCGGGCCCCGTGCCGATGCCACGTAGCACTCAGCACTCAGCACTCGGCACTTGGGCACTTGGGCACTTGGGCACTTGGGCACTAGCACTTCCATTCGACGGTCCGGGTGGCACGGGGATGGACCCCGAGAGTACGGGCCAGCCGCCGGAAGTCGAGGCCGTGGTCGGGGCGCCGGCCTTCGGCGTGCTGCCAGAGATGGATCATCTCGTGCCGCAGCGTCTGCTCGGCCTCGCCGGGAGCGGCGTCGGCGCAGAGCGCGCGGGAGAGGACGATCTCGGGCGGGTGGGCGGAGAAATGGCCGTTGCGCCGGCGCATGCGACCGCTGAGGAAGAGCGGGACGCACGGGAGCGCCCCGCCGAAGTGCTCGGCATTCACCCGGTCGAACTCTGCCTGCAGGCGCTCCAGGTGCACCCGGTCGGCGGCGGGGACGCGGCGCCGGGCGCGGCCCCGCCCCGGCGGCTCGGGCGGGCTCTCGCGCAGGAATCGCTGCACCACCGCTCTCGCGTCCTCGCGCTCCGGCCGCCGCGCGCCCCGCGCGTACATGCGCCCGACCGCCCGGAGCACCTCGGGCGGGGCGTCCCGGAAGCGCTCGTGCAGCCGCAGCGTCTCGCCTCCGTCCCCTACGGAGACCATCACCCGGCGATTGCGCGTGTAGACCAGCCGCCCGAAGGAAGCGCCGCCGGCACGGACCTCGGCGAGAAGAGGTTCCTCCGCCGGCTCGGAGCCGCGGAGGAACCTCCGGAGGAAGGAGCCCTGATCCGACAAGAACGCCTTCTCAGAGCGGGGCGAGCGCGGACGGCCGCTCCGCGCGCCGGTACTCGACGCGGAAGCCCAGCGCGCGCGGCACCGCGAGCAGCCCCTCCACGTCCAGGTCGATGGTGGCGCCCGCCTTCTGCGTCACCTCGTCCTCCACCGGGAGATCGAAGTCGTCCGCACCGAACTCGAGGGCGCGGAAGGCCTCCGCGTTCTGGGTCAGCACCGAGGTACGGAAGTGCCGAACGTTGTCCAGGAAGATCCTCGAGAGGGCCATGTGCCGCCAGTACTCCCGCGGCGTGATCTCGGCGCCGCCGAGCGGGGTGCCGTACGGCTTGTACGTCCAGCAGAGGAAGGAGAAGAGGCCGCCCGTCTCGTCCTGGAAGGCGCGCGTCCGCGCGAGGTGCTCCAGGCGCTCCTCGAAAGTCTCGTCGAAGCCGATCACCATGGTCGCCGTGGTGCGAAGCCCCGCCTCCACGACCGCCTTCTGCGCCTCGAAGTACTGGTCGACCGTGTACTTGAACTTCGAGTGCCGCTTCCGGAAGTCCTCGGTGAGGATCTCCGAGCCGCCGCCGGTGATCCAGTGCACCCCAGCCTCGCGCAGCCGGGCGGCCGTCGCGGCGTAGGAGAGCTCCGCCCGGTCGGCGAGGTACATGAACTCGGCGATGGTGAGCGCGTAGAACTCGACCCGCTCGCCGTACCGCTCGCGCACCGCGCGGAAGAGATCGCAGTAGTAGTGGAGCGGGAGCTTGGGGTTGAAGCCCCCGTTGAACCCCACCAGGTCCCCGCCCAACTCCAGCAGCTCGTCGATCTTCGCGAAGACGTCCTCGCGGGTGAGGACGTACCCGCCGCGCTGGTTCGGCAGGACGTAGAAGGCGCAGTAGTCGCACTGCGCCACGCAAACGTTGGTGTAGTTGATGATCCGCATGACGAGGTAGGTGGCGCGGTCGGGGGCGTGATACCGCGCCCGCACCACTCCGGCCAGCCGCTTCAGCTCGCCGTCGTCCGCGTGCCTCCAGAGCACGCCCGCCTCCTCGGCGCCGATCCTCTCCCCCGCCTCGACCTTCGAGGCGATCTCCCACACCGCGTGCACTGGGTCCATCCTCCGCTCCCGTTAGAGCCGACGTTCGCGCGTCCGTGCCGGAGGCTAAAGCTTGCGGCGGCGACCACGCAGCGCAAGCCGCGGGGCCGCCCGACGTCCGAGCCCCGCCCGCCCAGCAAGGAGGCGGGAGCCGGGCTCCCGATGCCGCTGGCGCCCCGCGGAGGGCGGGCACTATATTGCTCTTCCGCGAGGAGTTACCCGTCCCGGCAGGCAGGTTTCTTTCGGCCGCGGGTGGGGATTCCCCGCGCGCCTCTCCACGGAACTCGTTCCCGCTCAGTGACTTCCCCGCGACGAGATCGATCATGCCAGAGACCACCCGCGACGAGATCGCGAAGCTGCAAGAGGAGTACGCGAAGCACCCGGAGGGTCGCCTCTTCGTGCATCTCGCCGAGGCGTACCGCCGTTCGGGGGAGCTGGAGCGCGCACGGGACCTCCTCCAGCAGGGGCTACAGCAGCACGACGACTACCTGAGCGCCCGCATCCTGCTCGCCGAGGTCCATTCGGAGCTGGGAGAGGAGGAGCAGGCCCGCCGGACCTGGGGCGAGGTCCTGGAGATGGACACCGAGAACGAGCGCGCGCTCCGCGCGCTCGCCGACCTGGAGTACGTCGCCGGCCGGGACCGCGACGCCCTCGCCCACTATCTCCGCCTCCAAGAGCTCGGGTTGGACGACGACGAGGTGCGCACCCTGATCCGGGAGCTGGACCAGCCGGGCGCGGCCGCGACGCCGGATCCGTCCGCCCCCGAACCCGCGGGCGCGGCGTCCGCCCCGGCGGAGGCGGAGGCGGAGGCGCAGGAGCCCACCCCACGCACGGCCGTCACCGCGCCCGTGGGTACCGGGGCCGCTGCTCCCTCCGCCGCCTCCCCTTCCCCGGCTCTCGCGCACACCGACGCCATCGGGCTCACCGACCTCCTGGTGCGGCTCCTCGACTACCGCGAATCCACCTTCTTCGCGGAGAGCAGCCTCACGCGCCTCTTCGCCCTCGCCATCGGCCGCGAGCTGGAGCTGGACCCCATCCACCTCGAGGCGCTGGCGATCGCCGCCCTGCTCAGTGACCTCGGCGGGGTGGCGCTCGCCGATCAGGCCGCCTCGCTCCCCATCGCCGGTGAGGAGAGCGCCGCGCGCCGCCGCGCCGAGCAGCGCGAGGTCGCGATCTCGCTCCAGCTCCTGCACAGCATCGCCCTCCCGGCCGGCGTCCACGAGGCCATTCGCCACCAGCACGAGCGGTGGGACGGCTCCGGCTATCCGGACGGCCTTCGCGACGAGGAGATCCCGTACGGCGCGCGGGTGCTGGCGATCGCCCGGGCGTGCGCGGGGCTCCTCACCCCGCACAACGGGCGCCCGGCGCGCGGCGTCTCCGCCGCGCTCGACGAGATGCAGCGCCACGCGGGCTCGCACTACGATCCGGTCGTGATCAACGTGCTGCGCCGCGTCTTCCAGCGCCGCGCCGAGCACGGGATCGGCTTCGGGATCGGCGGACGGGTGATCATCGTGCACCCGGAGGAGCTGCGCGCCCTCGGACTCGCCACGCAGCTGCACACCCACGGCTATGTCACCGAGATGTCCGCCGAGCTCTCCCGGGTGCGCGAACGTCTGCGCGGCACACCCACGCGCGCCGTGGTGATCGGGGCCGACCTGCCGCGCAGCGACGTCAACCGACTGATCCGGGAGGTGCGCTCGAACGCCGACGTTTCGACCATCCCGATGGTCGTGATCGACGCCAACGACATGGACACCCGGGTGGGTTACCTGACCGCTGGGGCGGACGTGTGCTTCTCCAGCGAGGTCACCTTCAGAGAGTTCATGGCGACACTTGCCGCGCTGCTGCGCCGGACGGAGGAGAGCGTCGAGCTCGCGCCGCGCCCCATGGAGGGGCTGGCGTGACGGAGCTCCGCCGCACCGACAGAACCGACGGATTCGGAATCGGATCCGGCCCTCCCGGGGCGGCCGGATTCCCGCCGGCGGGAAAAGCAGCGAGGACGGTCCCGTGGCGGGTCCCGTAGATCCGGGCGCGTCCCGCGACGGCGACGGCGATATCGGGATGAGTCGCCGGGCGCTGGAGCGGCTCGCGCTCGGCTTTCCGGCCCGCGAGGAACCCCTCCCGCCTCCCGATCCCCTCCGGACTCCCTCGCCCCCCGCTCCGCGCGGGCGCCTCCGTCCCCGACGCTCCCTCGGCCTCGCGCGCCATGCGCCGCTCCGGGCCCGCCGCCGCCCGGCCACCGCGCCTCCCGCCAGCGTGTCGCCGGCTCCGGAGATGGCGGCCGACCCGACGCTCTCTCGGTCCATCGGCGATTCCCCCTTCGTCCTCCTCGTCCCGGGACCTCTCTTGCGCGCCCGCGGGGCTGCGGCCCACGCCGCGCTGGCGGCCGCCTCGGCCGTGGCGGCCGGAGGACGCGACGTGGTGCTGGTGGACCTCGAGCTGGACACGGGCGCCCTCCCCGCCCTGCTCGGCGGCGAGGCGGAGGAGGGGATCGCGGAAGTGCTGTTCTTCGGGGTTTCCGTCCGGCACGCCTCCCGCGAGATCCCCGGCAGCCCGGTACGCTTCCTTCCTGCGGGCGCCGTGGGGCCCGAGCCCGACCGGCTCTTCGAGCATCCGCGCTGGACGCGGGTGATCGCTGAGGCCGAGCGGCGCGGTCTCTGCCTACTCGGCTTCGCCTCCCCGTCCCGCGGAGTGCTCGGCGCACTGGCGGCGCGCGCGGGGGGCGTACTCCTGCTCTCCGATCCGCGAGAGGAGGACGAGGTGCGCGCCCTGCTCCCGGACGGGCTGGAGGTGCTGGCGGTGCTCCCGACCGCATCTCCCGGCAGGGAAGAAGCCGCGCGGATCGAATCCGCCGAGCGTGCCGCCGGGCAGGCCGCCGAGGCGGGCACGGAGATGGAGGCGGCGCGGGCGGAGGCGCCGGAGACGGAGGAGGTCCTACCCGCGGAGCCCCCCCACCGGAGGGGCGCCTCGGCCCCGGCGCGGTCGAAGACGGGCGGGTGGCTGTCGCGGCTGCGCGACCTGGCGGGCGGGATCGCGGGGAAAATCGCCGGCCGCCTCCGCGGACGGAACGGCCTCGCAGGCGCCGGCGGGGAGGAGGAGCGCCCGGAAGCGGAAGAAGAGGATAGGGAGTACCCGGCGCGGCCGGTTTCGGCGCCCGACGAACGGGCGCCCGCGGAGCTCGATGCTGTTCCCCCCGAAGCGGAATCGGAATCAAGGGAGGAGCCGCAGGCGGCGGCGAAGCCGGAGCCGGAGGAAGAGCTGGAGCCGGCGGAGGAGCCGGAGCCGCGAAGGATGGAGCCGGTGACGGAGCTGGAGCCGGTAGTGGGCCTGGAGGTCGTGGAGGAGCCGAAGCCGGCGGAGGAGCCGAAGCCGGCGGAGGAGCTGGAGCCGGAGGAAGAGCTGGAGCCGGAGGAAGAGCCGGATCCGCGAAGGATGGAGCCGGTGACGGAGCTGGAGCCGGTAGTGGGCCTGGAGGTCGTGGAGGAGCCGAAGCCGGCGGAGGAGCCAGAGCCGGAGGAAGAGCCGGAGCCGGAGGAAGAGCCGGAGCCGGCGGAGGAGCCGGAGCCGCGGAGGATGGAGCCGGTGACGGAGCTGGAGCCGGTAGTGGGCCTGGAGGTCGTGGAGGAGCCGAAGCCGGCGGAGGAGCCAGAGCCGGTGACGGAGCCCGACCGGAGGGCGGCGGAGGCCGCTACGCAGGTGAAGGCGGAGAGCGACGCGCCGCGGGAAGCGGAGGTGCCCGCGACCGCCAGGACGCCCGCAACCCCAGCCCTGGCCCGCTACATCGTCCCCCGCACTTCATGGCTGAAGGAGCGGGCGCTCCATGCGGTCGTCAGCGCCATCCTCGTCTACTGGACGTACTACATCGGCTGGCGCTGGGCGACCACCCTCAACTCGGACGCCCTCTGGTTCGCGGTCCCCGTCGCGGCAGCCGAGTCGTGGGGGCTGATTACCGCCTACTTCTTCGCCTTCACCACCTGGCGGCTCCGGCACCGCTGCCCAACCCCGCCGCGGCCGGGGCTCGCGGTGGACGTCTTCGTCGGCGTCTACGACGAGCCGCTCGAGGTCGTGCGGCGCACCGCCACCAGCGCCCGGGAGATCCGCTATCCGCACCGCACCTATCTCTTCGACGAGGGCCGGCGGGAGGAGGTTCGCGCGATCGCCCGGGAGCTCGGCCTCGGCTACATCCGCGCCAGCGAGGACGAACGCGGCGGGACCGGCGACCTCGACCACGCGCTGCGGTTCACCTCGGGCGACTTCATCCTCCGGCTCCACGCCGGCCAGGCCCCATTCCCGCAGATCCTCGATCGGCTGCTCGGCTTCTTCGACGACCCGGAGGTTGCGTTCGTCCAGACCCCGCAAGACGACTACGGAACCGACTCCTTCACCTCCGAGCTGCGCGGAGACGAGCGGCGCATCCGGGAGGAGAAGCGCCTCTTCTTCTCCGTCGTCCAGCCCGGAAAGGACGCCACCGACTCCGCCCTCCTCTGCAGCAGCTGCGCGGTGGTGCGCCGCAGCGCCCTGCAGCAGATCGGCGGCCGATCGACCCCTCCCGTCGCCGGGGACCTCGAGACCTCTCTCCTCCTCCACTCGCGCGGGTGGAAGTCTGTCTACTACGGAGAAAGCCTCGTCTACGGGCTCACCGTAGGTTCGACCGACGCCTTCCCCGCCCGCAACCCGCGCGGACCGCGGGGGGTCATGGAGCTGCTGCGCGACTTCAACCCGCTCACCTACCCGGGCCTCTCCCTCGCGCAGCGGATCGGCTACTTCTCCTCTCTTTCGGCGGGCGTGGCCGGTCTCCAGAAGCTGATCCTCTACCTGGCGCCGATCGTTTTTTTCATGACCGGCGTCCTCCCGATCCGGGAGCTGGACCGGGATTTCCTGGCGCGCTTCCTCCCGTACCTGGTCCTCTCCGTCTCCATGGGAGAGATCCTCTCCCGGGGCCTGCGCCGTACCTGGGTCGCGGAACGGTTCCAGATGGCGAACTTCTGGGCGCACACCCGGGCTCTGTGGACCTTCCCCCGCCGTGGGCTCCCGTCGCGGACCAAGTCCGGAGCGCTGGGACACCTTCCCCCGGCTACCTACGCGCCGCAGGCGGTGCTGATGGTGCTGGCGGTCCTCTCGATCTACTGGGCCACCTTCGCCCACGGGTACGGCTGGGTGGAGTACGGCGTGAACGGGTGGTACTCCCTCGCCTTCCAGCTGAACTTCCTCTGGGCCTTCGTCGTCTTCGTGCTCGCCTACCGGGTCATCGGGCCGGGCCTGCGGCTCCGACAGCAGCGGCAGGACGACCACTTCTCCGACCGCTTCTCGGGCCGGCTCCCGATCCAGGTGCGGCCGCGCGGGGAGACGGGGCGGCTCGAGGAGCGCCAGATCGCCTTCACCGAGGATCTCGACCCATCCGGCCTCTCCTTCCGCTCGTTGAAGCCGCTCGACGTCGGAGCCCAGCTCGCGCTGACGCTGCCGCTTTCGGCCCGCGAGGTGAGCGTCACCGGGAGAGTCGTCCGGGCGGGTCGCGACCCGACCGCCGATGTCCCCGTCTTCGTGCACGAGATCGACTTCGACGACGTCTCCCTAGACGTGCGGGACGCCATCCGGATCCACCGCGCCCGCCACACGGCGTCTGCGGAGGAGATCCAGTTCGGCCGCACCGGCGATCTCTTCTCGCGCACGCGCGACTGGCTGCGCAACGCGCGCGGCGCGAGGCGGCGGCGCGTCCGGCTCCCCACCTGGGTACTCGTCGGCGCGGGGGACGACCCGCGCGAGACGCGCGAGAGCATGGCATTCCTGGAGGAGATCAGTGCCGGCGGCGCACGCCTGATCATGAGCGAGCCGGTGGCGCCCGGTACACCCCTCCTCTACGAGGTGCCGGGCACGGGCCTGAGGGGAGAGGGCTTCACCGTCTTCTCCCGCGCGCTCGAGACGCCGATCGGGGTGAGGTTCGCGGTAGGGATGCGGCGGGAACCGGGGATCGAGACGGATTCGTCGACGAACGGACCGCTGGAGCTCGGCGAGTTGGGGCGCGACGCCATCGCCCTTGCCCTCCTGTTCGCCTCGGCGGCGTCCTCCCGCGCCGCGCTGGTCTAGGCCGCGCCGATCGCCTCTGGCTCGGGCAGCCCCCTGCGCTCATCGGACCCCCTCTCGTCTCCCGCTCCCCTACTCCTCCACCCGGATCTGGGCGACTCGAGAGCCGGTGCCGGGAATCGGGCGGTGATCGGGTCCGGACCAGAAGAGGCGCACCGTGTGGAGCCCCGGGGCGGGGCGCGGAAGAGTCCACCGGAAAAGGCCGGAGGGGAGGCGCTCGATGTCCGGCGGCCCGGGCATCAGCTCGGCGTCGTCGAGCGCCAGGTGGAGGTGCATCGACTCGTTTCCCCAGCCCCCCGGCCGCGGACCGAACTCCCCCTCCACCCGGAAGACCAGCAGGAGCCGCTCCGTGCGAAGGGTCGCGCCGTGCTGCGGCTGCACCAGCTCGACCGCGGGGGCCTCCACCACCTCGGTCTGCGCGCCGTCGCTCTCGCCGCCGATGAAGAAGAGCACGACCGCCAGCAGGATCATCGCGCCGCCGGCCACCCCGAGCAGGCGGTCGGCCACCGTCGATCCCCACGCGGAGGGGGCGGCGGACGGCGGGGCGGCTCCGGCGGGAATCGACATTACATCCGCTCCAGGAGGAAGTCGGGCGTCCAGCGCGCCAGCACGCTCGAGAGCGTGGTGAAGGACCCGGTCAGCAGCAACACGCCCAGGATCAGCAGCAACGCGCCGCTGATCCGGCTCACCCAGGGGAGCCACGGCCCCACCCGCCGGACGCTCCCGAGGAAGCGCTCCAGCAGCAGCGCCGCCGCGAGGAAGGGGATCGCCAGCCCGAGCGAGTACACCGAGAGGAGCCCCACGCCGTCCAGCACCGAATCGCGGGTCGCCGCCAGCGTCAGGATCCCGCCGAGAACCGGCCCGATGCACGGTGTCCAGCCGGCGCCGAAGGTCACGCCCACGAGCACCGTGCCGAGGTAGCCGAGCGGCTTGTTCCCCAGGTGCACCCGCCACTCGCGCGCCGCCCCCGGGAGGCGGATCAGACCCATCAGGTAGAGCCCGAAGGCCACCAGCAGCGCTCCCCCGATTCGCTCCACCCAGCGGCTCGCGTAGGCGAAAAGGGAGCCCAGAAAGGTTGCCGACGCTCCCAGGATCACGAATACCAGGGTGAACCCGACCACGAAGAGGACCCCGTGCACCAGCACGGCCCTCCGCGCCCGCTCCCGGTCTGAATCCTCCGTCGTGAGCTCGTCCAGGCTCATCCCGGTGATGAAGGTGACGTAGCTCGGGATGAGCGGCAGGACGCACGGCGAGAGGAACGACAGAAGCCCCGCCGCGAAAGCGACGGCGAGGCCGATGCTCTGGGTTTCCACCAGGGTGACCCCTCTCTCAGCCGGCGGCGTTTACGGGTCCGGAACGGACGGACGGCGGCCGAATGATAATCCCCCCGCTACCTTCCGCACCACCCCCGGGGCGTCCTCCGGAGATGTCCGCAGCCACCCACGCTACCCTCTGGATTGTTCCCGCGGCAGGTTCCGACGCCGAACGGTGAACGCGACCTCGCTCTCTGGATCTCTCCGGCGGGCGGCCGCGCGGCTCCACCGCCAGCCCGAAGGGTTCAGGAGATGCGCAGTCCCGCCCCGCGGGGGGCGGGGGCGCCGGATTAGCGCCGACCGCCTCGACGGCGGTCTCCTCCACCCCCTCGTCCTGGCCGTCGAACAGCTCCGCGAAAGCCCAGATCAGCAGTGCAGTCACCAGCAGGCCCACGACCCAGATCCAGACGCTGCCTCGCTTGCGTTCGACGTTGATGTCGGCCACGGTCCCCTCCTTTTATCGTCCTCCTGCGCGAGCCGCTTCCACGAGGGCACATGCACGTCCGGCGTACCCGGAGCCGGGGGGTGCAAATCGGATCCACTTGCGTGGCGCGGCGGGAGGGGAGCCAGGTTGCGGCGAAGGCCACCAGCGCGACCGCGTCCCGCGGGCGCACCCCCATCGCCACGCGGATCCCGATCTCGCGCGTGCGCTGTCCGAGTGGTACAGCGCATCACGCCATATACGCCGAAGCCGCGAGCAGGAGCGAAACCGCCGCGAAGGCCTAAAGCGCGAGCGTCGCCAGCCGCCGCGGCCATGCTCATCCCGCCCAGGCGGGCGCCTCGGGGCCGCTCAGCACCCGCCCGACCCCGCGCGGCGAAGCGCGCCCACTCCGACTCGTCCGCGCGCAGCTGCCGGGTCCCCTCGGGAGTGAGCCGGTAGTACTTGGCGCGGCGCCCTTTCTCCGTGAGCCGCCACTCCGCCTCGATCCACCCCTTCTTCTCTATCCGGTGCAGCGCCAGATAGAGCGACCCCGTCCTCGACGCGAACCGCCTCCCCGGCGCGCTCCTCGATCCAGCTCGCCACCCCGTAGACGCGCATCGGCCCCCATGAAAGGGTCTTGATCACCAGCGTGTCCGGCGTCCCCCGCAGGAACTTCCTCTCCTCGTTCATGCGCTCCTCCCGCCCTATGACGCTGTACCCTGATGCTCCACGAAAAGGGTACGCGCCTTTACCCTAGAGCGTCAGTTGTGGCACCTTGTCCGACGCCGCGGCGCGCGACGTGCAAGGCCGTGGTCGGTTCTCCCCATGAATCGAGAGAAGGAGGCGCGGGATGACGGAGTTATCGAAGGTGAAGAAGTCGAAGGAGGAGTGGCGGGAGGTGCTGCCCGAGGAGCGATACGAGGTCCTCTTCGAGGAGGCGACCGAGCCGCCGCGCTCCAGCGGCCTGAATCAGGAGAAGCGGGAGGGCACCTTCGTGTGCGCGGCCTGCCACTACCCCCTCTTCCGCTCGGAGGACAAGTTCGAGAGCGGCACCGGCTGGCCCAGCTTCGTGCGGCCGATCGAGGGCCACATGGACACCAAGCGCGACTTCAAGCTGATCTGGCCCCGGACGGAGTACCACTGTGCCCGCTGCGGCGGCCACCAGGGCCACGTCTTCAGCGACGGCCCTCAACCCACCGGAGAGCGCTGGTGCAACAACGGCCTCGCCCTCGAGTTCGTACCCGAGGGCGAGCCACTGCCGGACCTGCGAGACTGAGAGTCTCCCCCTACACCCACTCCTTCTGCAGCGCCTCCAGGGCGTCGGCGCCGGGGCAGAGCTCCTCGAAGGGCAGGTCCACCAGGGGGCGCTCCACCGTGCCCGCCGTGTCGTGCATCTCGGGGAGGCCTTGCTCGATGAAGAGGAGTCCCGTCGCCACCTCGCCACGCGCGAGGTGCTGGCGCACGTGCGCGTAGGCGGCGTCGCGGTCGGTGGGGTCGTACGATTCCGCCACCCTCCGGAAGCGCACCGTGCTGCCGTCGTGCATCCGCACCGGGAACGACGCTCCGTCCGCGACCCCAGGCGCGGTGATCTCCGCCTGGAGCGGGACGAAGTCCACCGGCGCCACCTCCAGCGAGCGCTCCCGGGTGGAACGGTAGCTCTTGGTGGAGCCCTCGTGGTCGTTGAAGGTGACGCAGGGTGAGACGACGTCCACCAGCGCGAAGCCGCGGTGGGCGATCGCGGCCTTCAGGATCGGCACGAGCTGCGCCTTGTCTCCCGAGAAGCCCCGCGCCACGAAGGTGGCTCCCAGGCTGAGCGCGAGGAGTACCGGGTCGATGGGCCGCTGCACGTTCGCCTCGCCCCGCTTCGCCTTCGACCCCACGTCCGCCGAGGCGGAGAACTGCCCCTTGGTGAGCCCGTACACCCCGTTGTTCTCCAGCACGTACAGCATGTCCACGTTGCGTCGAATGACGTGGCAGAGCTGCCCCAGCCCGATCGAGAGCGAGTCGCCGTCGCCGGAGACGCCGATGTAGACCAGGTCCCGGTTGGCGGCATTGGCCCCGGAGACGATGGAAGGCATCCGGCCGTGCACGGAGTTGAAGCCGTGAGCCTGCCCCAGAAAGTAGGTCGGCGTCTTCGACGAGCACCCGATCCCGCTGAGCTTCGCCACCCGGTGCGGCGGGACGGAGAGCTCAAAGAAGGCCTGCACGATGGCCGCCGTCACCGAGTCGTGGCCGCACCCGGCGCAGAGAGTCGACATCGAGCCCTCGTAGTCGCGGCGGGTGAGCCCGAGCGCGTTGTCCCGCAGCGCGGGATGGCGGATCTGCGGCTTGGCGATCGAGGTCATGCGTTCCCTCCCGCGACGTGGTTGAGGACCTCCCCGACGACGAAGTCCGCGCTCAGCGGGAGCCCCCCGAAGTCGCGGACGGAAACCAGCCGGTCGGGGCAGACGCCGGTCTCCAGCACCAGCAGGGAGCGGAGCTGCGCGTCGCGGTTCTGCTCCACCACGAAGCACCGAGGGTGCCCTTCCACAAACCGCTTCACCGCGGCGCCGAAGGGGAAGGCGCGCACCCGCAGGTAGTCGAGCGCCACGCCGGCGCCGCGCAGCATCTCCACCGCCTCCCGCACCGCCCCGTCGCAGCCGCCGATCGAGACGACCCCCAGCTCCGCCCCCTCGCCGAGCGCCACCTCCGGCGCCGGCAACGCCTCGGCCGCGGTGGCGAGCTTGCGCTCCAGCCGCTCCATCACCTCCACGTACTCGGGCGAGCTCTCGGTGTAGCCGCCGAGCTTGTTGTGTCCCGATCCGCGGGTGAAGTAGGCACCCTTCGGGTGCGTCCCGGGGAGCGTGCGCGCCGCGATCCCGTCCCCGTCGACGTCCAGGTAGCGGTGGAACTTCTCCACCCTCTCCAGCTCCTCGGCCCCCAGCACCTTTCCGCGGTCGGGGCGGTAGGCGTCGTCCCACTCGAGCCTGTCGCAGAGCCAATCGTTCATCCCGATGTCGAGGTCGGACACGACGAAGACCGGGGTCTGGAAGCGCTCCGCCAGGTCGAAGGCCCTCACCGCGAAGTAGAAGCCACTCCTCCGGGTTCGCCGGGAAGAGGGCGACCTGCTTGGTGTCGCCGTGCGAGGCGTAGGCGACGGGAGAGGAGGTCCGCCTGCTGGGTGCGCGTCGGCATCCCGGTGGAGGGGCCGCAGCGCTGGATGTCGAAGAAGACCGCGGGGATCTCGGCGTAGTAGGCGAGGCCGATGAACTCGCTCATCAGCGAGACCCCCGGCCCGGCGGTGTTGGTGAACGCCCGCGCGCCCATCCACCCGGCGCCGATCGCCATCCCGGCGGCCGCCAGCTCGTCCTCCGCCTGCAGGATGACGAAGCGGTTCCGTCCGGTCTCCGGGTCCACGCGGTAGCGACGGCAGAAGCCGGGTGAACGCGTCCATCAGCGAGGTGGCGGGGGTTGATCGGGTACCACGCCCCCACCGTCGCCCCGGCGTAGAGGCAGCCGAGCGCCGCCGCGGTGTTCCCGTCGAGGAGGATCTTCCCGCGGTTCGCGTCCATCCGCTCCACGCGGATGTGCAGCGGACAGCGGAAACTCCGGCACGCGAAGTCGTAGCCGAGCCGGATCGCCAGGAAGTTGGCCTCCAGCAGCCGCGGCTTGTTCCCGAAGCGCTCCTCCTGGATCTTCCGGATCACCTCCGTGTCGATCCCGAGGAGGGCCGCGAGCGCGCCGACGTACACGATGTTCTTCATCAGCACGCGGTCGCGGGGGCGCTCGAAGTGCTCCACGCACATCTCCCCCATCGGAACGCCCAGGAGGTGGACGTCGTCGCGACGCAGCGACGCCTCCAGCGGCCACGACGAGTCGTAGAGGAGGAATCCGCCCGGCTGCACCTCGGCCACGTCGCGGGCGTGGGTGGCGGGGTTGAGGGCGACCAGCAGGTCGAAGTACGGCATGCGGGCGGTGAAGCCGTCCGCGTTGACCCGGATCTCGTACCAGGTGGGGAGCCCCTGGATGTTCGACGGGAAGACGTTCTTCCCCGAGACCGGGATCCCCATGCGGAAGAGGGCCTGCATGAGCAGGCTGTTCGCGCTGGCGGATCCGGTGCCGTTGACCGTTCCGATCTTGAAGGCGAAGTCGTTGATCCGCGGTGTCTCCGCGGGGAGCGCCGCCTCCTCCGGGATCAGGGCGCAGCGAGCGGAGGCGTCGAGGACTGGCTGGAGCATCGGGACCGTCCCGCGTAGGGGATGAGGAGATCGAACCTCGCCATGTCCCACGCGCTCGTGGGGCACCGCTCGGCGCAGAGGCCGCAGTGGACGCAGATGTCCTCGTCCTTCACCATCCGCCGCGCCGTCTGCGGGAGCGGCTTGGAGACCAGGAGCGCCTGGTCGGGATTGATCGCCGGCGCCGAGAGCCGGCCGCGGAGGTCCTCCTCGGGACCGTCCGGGGCGATGGTGAGGCAGCTCACCGGGCAGACGTCGACGCAGGCGTCGCACTCGATGCACAGCGGCGCCTCGAAGTGGGTCTGCACGTCGCAGTTGAGGCAGCGCTCCACCTCGCGGGCGGTCTGCTCCGCCGAGAAGCCGAGCTCCACCTCCACGTCGAGCTTGCGGAAGCGGTCCACCAGCTCCACGTGCCGCATCTTCTGCCGGGGCGAGGGGTTGTAGTCGTTGCTGTACCCCCAGTCGTGCATCCCCAGCTTCGCACTCACCAGGTTCATGCCGAAGGCGGGCCGCTCGTGCAGCCGGATCCCGTGACAGTGGTTGTCGATGGAGATGGCGGCCTGGTGCCCGTGCTCGACCGCCCAGATGATGTTCTCCGGCCCCCAGGCCGCGTCGCCCCCGAAGAAGACGCCCGGCAGGGAGCACTGCATGGTCGCGCGGTCCACCACCGGCGCGCCCCACTCGTCGAAGTCGATGCCGACGTCGCGCTCAATCCAGGGGAAGGCGGTCTCCTGGCCGATCGCGAGGATCACCTCGTCGCAGGGGATCGCCACGGTGTCTGTCACCCGGCTCCGCTGGCGGCCGTTCGCGTCCTCGTGCCACTCCAGACGCTCGAACTCCATCCCCGCCAGCCGTCCGTCCTCGATCAGGAAGCGCGTGGGAGAGTGGTTTTCGACGACCTCCGCCCCCTCCTCCTCCGAGTCGGCCAGCTCCCAAGGGGAGGCCTTGAAGTAGGGGCGGGAGCGGCGAGCCATCACCTTGATCTCCTCGGCGCCGAGGCGGCGCGCGGTGCGGCAGCAGTCCATCGCCGTGTTCCCCACGCCGATGATGAGGACCCGCTTCCCCACGCTCTCCACGTGCCCGAAGTGGACCGCTTCCAGCCAGTCGATCCCGATCTGGACGCGCTCGGGGTCGTCGCGCCGCCCCGGGAGCTCCAGCTCCTTCCCCCGCGGCGCGCCGCTTCCCACGAAGACGGCATCGAAGCGCTGCGCCAACGCGACCATGTCGCTGGGGCTGGCGGCCGGGGCGCTGGAGCAGGCGCTGGCCTACACGTCGGAGCGGCGGGCCTTCGGCAAGGCGCTCGTGGACTTCCAGGCGGTGCAGATGAAGCTGGCGGAGATGAAGCTTCGGGTCGAGGCGGCGCGGCTCCTGATCCACCGCGCGGTCGCGGGGCGGGGGACCGACTTCCCGGACGTGATGGACGCCTCGCTCGCCAAGTGCTTCGCCAACGAGATGGTGCGCGAGGTCTGCGGCCACGGGGTGCAGGTCATGGGCGGCTACGGCTACCATTCCGAGTACGGCATGGAGCAGCGGCTGCGCGACGCCTGGGGCTGGGGCATCGCCGGCGGGGCGATCGACATCCAGAAGGTCAACATCGCCGCCGGCATGGTCGGCCGCCGCTTCGACCAGAGGCGCTAGCTTCCCCGGAAGGTCGGGCGCCGCTTCTCGAGGAACGCCGTGCGCCCCTCCTCGTGGTCGGCCGAGGCCATGAGCGCCGACTGAAGGTCCGCCTCCAGCGCCAGCGCCCGGTCGAGATCCCCGCCGAGCTGCGCGAGGGCCGAGCGCGTCGCGGCGATCGGCAGCGGCGCGCGATCCTCGAACTCGAGCGCGATCTCCAACGCCGCCTCCAGCGTGCCGCCCGGCTCGACGAGCGCGTCCGCGAGGCCGAGGCGCCCGGCCTCCGCAGCGTCCATCATGCCCGCCTCCAGCATCAGCCGCCGCGCCCGCCCCGCCCCGATCCGCTGCGGCAGGGACCACAGCAGGCCGAGGTCGGCCATCAGCCCCACCCGGCCGAACACCGCGCCGAACGACGCCCCCCGGCTCGCAACGCAGGTGTCGGCGAGCGCGGCGAGCGACAGGCCGGCGCCGAAGGCGAAGCCCTCGACGGCGGCCACGACCGGCTTCGGCCCCGCCGCGAGCAGGCGGACGAGCCGGTGCGACATCATCATCCGGTGGCGGGCGTAGACCGGATCGCCAGAGCGCATCGAGCGAAGGTCGCCCCCGGCGCAGAACGTGCCCCCCGCGCCCGTCAGCACGATCGACCGGCACCCCCCGTCCGCCATCAGCGGATCGAGCGCGGCCAGGAGCTCGGCGCGCATCTCGGGCGAGAGCGCGTTGCGCCGGTCCGGATCGTCCAGGGTGAGGACGGCGACGCTGCGCTCGCGCTCGACACGGATCAGGGCCATCAGATCGCTCCCGGCAGCCAGAGGACGATTGCGGGGAACGCGATCAGCAGCGCGATGAGCGCCAGGTCCATCACCACGAACCACGCGATCCCGGTGAAGATGCGGTCGATCGGCACCGCGTCGCCCACGATCCCCTTCACCACGAAGACGTTGAGGCCGACGGGCGGCGTGATGAACCCGATCTCGAGGAACTTGGCCATCAGGATGCCGAACCAGATGAGGTCGATCTCCCGCGTCTCCAGCACGGGAAGCAGGATCGGGATGGTCAGCAGCATGATCCCGATCGGGTCGAGCAGCATCCCCAGCAGCACCAGCACGAGCGAGATCAGCAGGATCACGGTGAGCTGCGAGTATTCCGGCGAGGAGATGAAGTCGGCGATGATGGTCGTCGTGCCCGACAGCGCGAAGAACCGCGTCAGGAGCTGCGCCCCGATCGCGATGAGGAAGATCGCCGCCGTGGTCCGCAGCGTCTCGGCGACGGCCTCGCGCAGGATCGGCAGGGTCAGCGCCCGCTTCGCCATCCCGATCAGGAAGGCGAGCGCCGCGCCGACAGCGCCGGCCTCGGTCGGGGTGAAGATGCCGGAGAACAGCCCCCCGAACACGCCCACGATGAGGACGAGCACCGGCCAGGTGTCGCCGAACGCGAGGAGCCGCGCCCGCAGCGTGACCGCCTCCCGCATCGGCGGCGCGAGCGCCGGGTTCAGCCAGCAGCGCACGATCACCATGGCCGAGTAGAGCAGCGCCGTCAGGATGCCGGGGATCAGCGCGGCGAGGAACAGTTTGGCGATGCTCTGCTCCACGAAGATGCCGTAGATGATGAGCAGGATCGACGGCGGGATCATCGAGCCGATCGTGCCCGCGGCGGCGATGGTGCCGGTGGCCAGCCCCTTGTCGTAGCCGCGGTCGAGCATCTCGGGCACCGCGATCCGCCCCATCGCGGCGGTGCAGGCGAGGCTCGAGCCGGTGACGGCGGCGAACAGCGCGGACCCCTGGATCGAGGCGACCGAGAGCCCGCCGGGCAGCCAGGAGAGCCAGAGCCGCGCCAGCCGGAACAGCCCCGTCGTGAGCCCCGCGTGGTAGCAGAGATAGCCCATGAACAGGAACATCGGGATCGAGCTGAGCGTCCAGTGGGCGGTGAAGTCGTAGGGGATCTGCGCCAGCAGGCCGATCGCCGGCCGCTCGCCCAGGATCACGAAGATGCCCACCACCGAGACCGTCGAGAGCGCGATGCCGATGGGCACGCGCAGGAAGATCATCGCCAGCAGGACGGCGATGCCGATGAAGCCGACCGTCTCCCGCGCGAGGTCGGTCATACTCGCGTGCTTGCCACCGGATCGCCCGCCGCATCCGGCTCGGGACGGTCCAGGTCCGCCCGGAACAGCAGCACGGCGGCGCGGCCCAGCTTGACGAGCACGAGGGCCAGCACGAGCCCGCCGCCGACGGGGACGAGGAACCGCGAGGGCCAGATCGCGATGGAGTAGGAGCCCATGATGAACTCGCCCACCGCGAGCTTGTCCGTCGCCACGTCCCAGCTCGCCGTGGTGATCAGCCAGAACAGGCAGGCGAAGAGGGCGTAGGCGACCATGTCCAGCAGCCGCCGCGCCGGCCGCGGCAGGCGCCCGTAGATCAGGTCGACGTGGATGTTGCCGCCCAGCCGCTCCACCGCCGCGAGGGGCAGGAACACGGTCGCGACCATGTAGTAGTTCGACACCATCTCCAGCGTGACGGGCACCGGCGCGCGGAACACGAACTTGCCCACGACGTCCGCGGTGACGTGGACCATCATCGCCAGAAGGCCGAGCCCGGCCACCGCCATCAGCCCGGCCGAGAGGGTGTCGATCACCCGCAGCAGGGCGCCGTCGAGGCGGCCGAGAGCTTCCGGACGGGTCGTCGCTGCGTCCAAGCCATCGCCTCCCACGGGTGGCCGCGCGGCCCCGCCCGCGGCGCGGTCCGCGAAAAACGAAACTCCGTTCCGCAGACGGTTTGACATTAGGCAGGGGGTGCGGACAGGTCAATCTCGGGGCACCGGATGGGAGCGGAGCGATGGCGACGGGCGCGCTGGCGGGGCTCAAGGTCGTGGACTGCACGCGGGTCCTGGGCGGCCCGTTCTGCACCCAGTGGCTCGGCGATCACGGGGCCGAGGTCGTTAAGGTCGAGCCGCCCGGCGGGGACGAGACCCGGGGCTGGGGCCCGCCGTTCCGCAAAGGCGCGGCGTCCTACTTCATCGGCGTCAACCGCTCCAAGCGCGGCATCGCGCTCGACCTGCGGGGGGAGGCGGGGCGCGAGGCGCTGCACCGGCTGCTCGCCGAGGCGGACGTGCTGATCGAGAACTTCCGCACCGGCACGATGGAGCAGTGGGGCATCGGATGGGAGGCGCTCTCGGCGCGCTATCCCCGGCTGATCCACGCGCGGCTCTCGGGCTTCGGCGCCGACGGGCCGCTCGGCGGGCTGCCGGGCTACGACGCCATCGTGCAGGCGCAGGCCGGGCTGATGAGCGTCAACGGCGAGCGCGGCGGCGGGCCGCTCCGGATCGGCGTGCCGCTGGTGGACATGGCGACGGGCATGGCGCTCGCGTTCGGGATCATGGCCGCCGCCTTCGAGCGCACCCGCTCCGGCCGGGGCCAGTTCGTCGAGGCGAGCCTCTACGACGTGGCCTGCTCGCTCCTGTTCCCGCACTCGGCCAACTACTTCCTGTCGGGCCGCGTGGCGGGGCGCAGCGGCAACCCGCACTCCAACGTCGTCCCCTACGACATGTTCGACTGCGGCGCCGAGAAGGTCTTCATCGGCTGCGGCAATGACGGGCAGTTCCGCAAGCTCTGCCGGATCCTCGGCGATGAGGAGATGGCCGCCGATCCGCGCTTCGCCACCAATGCCGACCGGCTCGCCAACATCGGCGCGATGACCGGGCGGCTGGTCGCCGCCCTCGCGGGCCACGACGCGGCGGCGATCTGCCGGACGCTGATGGAGGCGGGGGTTCCGGCTGGGAAGGTCGCGAGCGTGGACGAGGTGTTTGCCGCCGCCCACACCCTGCACCGGGACATGGTGGTGGAGCTGGGCGAGTATCGCGGCGCGGGCAACCCGGTGAAGCTGTCGCGCACGCCCGCCGCCTTCGAGCGGCCGCCGCCCCGCTTCGGGCAGGACACCCGCGCCGTGCTGGCCGAGCTCGGCTACGACGCGGCGCAGGTCGACGCGATGCTGGCGGCCGGCGCCGCGGTGGCGGAGCGGGCCTAGCCCTTCGGCACGATCACCGCGTCGAGCGCGACGCCGCCCTCGCCCGGCGGGCGCAAGAGGAACGGATTGACGTCGCAGGTCTCGAGGTCGGCCGCATGGGCGGCGGCGAAGCGCGACAGCGCGGCGAGCACGTCGGCCAGCGCGTCCACGTCGCCGCCCGCCCGGCCGCGCACGCCGTCCAGCACCGCGCGACCCGCGATCTCGTCGATCATCCGCCGCGCCTCGGCCGCGTCGAAGGGCGCGGCGCGGAAGGTCACGTCGCGCAGCACCTCGGCGAAGATGCCGCCCAGCCCGAACATGATGACCGGGCCGAAGACGGGGTCGGACTGGATGCCGAGGATCGTCTCGATCCCGTCCCCGGCCATCGGCGCGACCAGCAGCCCGTCGATGCGGGCTTCGGGATGCGCCTTGCGGGCGCGGCCCAAGATGCCCTCGGCCGCGTCGCCCACCGCGTCCGCATCCGCGAGGTTCAGCGCCACGCCGCCGATCTCGGTCTTGTGGGTGATCTCGGGCGAGACGATCTTGAGCACGACCGGAAAGCCCAACTCCTCGGCCGCCCGGACGGCCGCCTCCGCATCGGGGGCGAGGCGCTCCTCCAGCACCGGCAGGCCCGCGGCGGAAAGCACCGCCTTCGCATCGGCCTCCGTCATCGCGCCGGACGGCAACGGGTCGGCCGGGGCGACCTCGGGCACGTCGCTCGCCCGCCCGAAGCTCTCGGCGAACCGGGCCAGCGCGGCGAGGGCGGCGATGGCGCGCGTGGGGTCCTCGAAGACGATGAACCCGTCCGCCTCGTAGGCGGCCACGACGTCCGGCGGCGCGAGGATCGACAGGACGATGGGCACGTCCCGATGCCCCTCGGCCGACGCCACCAGCGCCGCGCGCAGGTCGGCGGCGTTGCTGCGCGAGCCGGCGACGGAGGTGAAGAAGGCGATGACGGCGTCGTAGCCGCCCTCGTCCAGCATCAGGTCCATGTTCGTGCGCACCAGCCCCATGTCGTTGAAGGCCTGCGCCGTGATGTCCACCGGGTTGACCGGCGAGGCGAAGGGCAGCGCCGCCTTGAGCCGCCGCTGCGCCCCTTCGGGCATCGGCGTGACCTCCAGCCCGTGATCCTCGGCCGTGTCCGCCATCAGCACCCCCGCGCCGCCGGAGATGGTGACGATCCCGAGCCTGCGCCCCGCCGGATAGATCCCCCGCCGCGTGGCGTAGGCGATGTCGATGAGCTCCTCGGTGCCGCGCGCGCGGTGGGCGCCATGCTGGCGCAGCACCGCGTCGAGGATCGCGTCCTCGCCCGCGAGCGAGGCGGTGTGCGACGCCGCCGCGGCCGCGCCGACCGGGGAGCGCCCGACCTTCATGATCGCGACCGGCTTGCCGGCCAGCCGCGCCGTCTCCAGCGCGTGGCGGAAGGCGGGGCCGTCGCCGATCCCCTCGGCATAGGCCAGGATGCAGCCCGTCGCCTCGTCGCCCGCGAGCGCGTGGATCCCCTCGGCCACGGCGATGTCGCACTCGTTGCCCGTGGTCAGGAACCGCCCGACGCCGATACCGCGTCGGCCGCAGAGGGCGAAGATGTGGCTGCCATAGGCGCCCGACTGGCAGACGATGCCGACATGGCCCGGCTCTGGCAGCCCATGCTCCAGCGTCGAGGTGAAGGTCGGGAAGAAGCCGTGCGCCGCGTCGAAGAGGCCGAGGCAGTTCGGCCCGAGGATGCGGATGCCGGTCTCGCGCGCGACGGCGCTCAGGCGCGCCTGCATCGCGGCGCCCTCGCCGCCGACCTCGGCGAAGCCCGAGGAGAAGATCAGGGCGCAGCGCACCCCCTTGGCCGCGCAGTCGCGGACCGCCTGCTCGACCAGCGCGGCGGGCAGCGCGATGAGCGCGAAGTCCACCTCGCCCTCGATCTCGGTGACGGACGGGTAGGCGCGCAGGCCCTGCACGGTGTCGCGCTTGGGATTGACCGGGTAGATCGGCCCCTCGAACCGCTGCATCGTGTAGGCGATCGGCCGGCCGCCGATCCGGGACGGCTCGTCCGAGGCGCCCAGCACCGCGAAGGAGCGGGGGCGGAAGACGTCGCGGATGAGGCGCGCCGCGTCGAAGCCGTGGTCATCCATGATCCGCCCTTCCCTTGCCGCGCGCCGCCCGCCCCGTCACCCTGCGGAGGCCCGGAGCCCGGAGACCGACATGCCCGACCCCCTCGTCCTCCTCGACGTGACGGACCGCGTGGCAACCGTCACGCTCAACGATCCGGACCGCCGCAACCCGATCACCGGCGGCACGATCATCGCCGAGCTTCTGGCCGCGTTGGACGCCGTGAACCGCGACCCGGGCGTCAGCGCGATGATCCTGACCGGCGCGGGGCCGGCCTTCTGCGCCGGCGGCGACGTGCGCGCGATGGCGGCGCGGGCGGACCAGTTCGGCGCGCCGCCGCTCGACCTCGCCGAGAGCTACGTCGCGGGCATCCAGCGCATCCCGCTGGCGCTGTACGCGATGGAGGTGCCGACGATCGCGGCCGTCAACGGCGCGGCAATCGGCGCGGGCTGCGACCTCGCGATGATGTGCGACATGCGCGTGGCGGGCGAGGCGGCGACGTTCGGAGAGGTGTTCGTGAACCTCGGGATCATCCCCGGCGACGCGGGCTCGTGGTTCCTGATCCGCCGGCTGGGCTATCAGAGGGCGGCGGAGCTGACCTTCTCGGGCCGGACCCTGGGCGCGGCGGAGGCGCTGGAGCTCGGCATGGTCCTGTCGGTCCATCCGGACGGCGACCTGATGGACGCCGCCCGCGAGCGCGCCGCCGTCATCGCGTCGAAGCCGCCGCGCGCGGTGCGGATCGCCAAGCGGCTGCTCCGGATGGCGGAGCGGACCGACCTGCCGGACTTCCTGTCGGCGACGGCCGCCTATCAGGGCCTGATGCACCAGACCGCGGACCACCACGAGGCGATGGCCGCCATGCTGGAGAAGCGCGCGCCGAGCTACGAGGGCCGCTGAGCGCACGGCCCGGACCCTCGCCGGCGGGCAGGGGGCGAGCGGCGCCACCCCTAGACCGTCGCCGCCGAGCCCAGGATCGCCGTCACCTGGCTCGAGAGGACCCCGCCGTTGCCGTGCGCGAGCGCCAGCTCCGCCCCCTCGACCTGCATCCCCGGCGCGGTCCCGCGGATCTGCCGCACCCCCTCGATCACGGGGAAGATCCCGTACATGCCGGGATGGGTGCAGGACAGGCCGCCTCCGTTGGTGTTCACCGGAAGCGAGCCGCCGGGCGCGATGTTGCCGTCCGCGACGAAGGCCCCGCCCTCGCCCTTGGCGCAGAAGCCGAGGTCCTCCATGAAGAGGACGGTGTTGATCGTGAACGCGTCGTAGGTCTCCACCACGTCGAGATCCTTCGGCCCCACGCCCGCCATCTCATAGGCCCGCGCGCCGCTCTCGCGCGCCGCCGTTACGGTGAAGTCGGGCATCTGGCTGATCTGCCGGTGCGTCGAGTCCGCCGCCGCCGCCAGCACGTGCACTGGCGGGTGCGGATGATCCTTCGCCCGGTCGGCCCGCACCAGCACCAGCGCCCCGCCCCCGTCGGTCACGAGGCAGCAGTCGCGCACCGTCAGCGGATCGCCCACCATCCGCGAGGAGAGCACGTCCTCGCGCGTCCAGCGGATCGCGCGTGAACGCCTCGGGGTTGTGCGCGGCCCAGGCGCGGGCGGCGACGGCGACGTCGGCGAGCTGCTCGCGCGTGGTGCCGTACTCGTGCATGTGCCGGGCGGCGGCCATCGCGTAGGCGGATATGGGGGTAGCGCGGGCGGTAGGGCGCCTCGAAGGGCGGAGGCTTGGACGCGGTGACGAGCCGGCCGGACGCGGTGCGCTGGTTCGACCCGTAGCAGACCAGCGCCACGTCGCAGAGCCCGGCGTGCAGCGCCGCCGTGGCCGAGGCGAGGAAGTTCACGAAGGACGAGCCGCCGACCATCGTGCCGTCGATGAAGCGCGGCCGGACACCGAGATGCTCGGCCGCGAGCAGCGCCGGCATCGAGTCCTCCATCATCGCGCAGAAGAGCCCGTCCACCTCGTCCAGCCGGACCCCGGCATCGTCCAGCGCGGCCTTCGCCGCGCGCGCCATGATCTCCCAGGCGGTCCAGCCGGGCGCCTCGCCCAGCCCGGCCACCCCGACCCCGACGATCGCGGACGCGCCGCGCAACTCGTGTGCCATGGCTCAGGCCTCCTTCGGACGGAACAGGACGGCCGGCATGCCGTCGATCTCGCCCACCGCGGCCGTGACGGCCATGCCGATGGCCACGTCCGCCGGCGCGACGCCCTCGACCCGGCTCATCATCCGCACCCCCTCGGCCAGCTCGACCATGCAGACGTTGTAGTCGCCGCCCTCTCTCGGGGCGCTGCCGGACCACGGTGGTGGTGTGGAACGGTCCCCTCGCCCGACGCCTCGCGCCAGGTGAGCGCGTCCGAATGACAGTGCGGGCAGAGCGTGCGCGGGTAGAACACGTGCCGCCCGCACTCGTCGCAGCGCTGGAGCTCTATGCGCCCTTCGGCGAGCCCGTCGCGGAAGTGCCGGTCGGGGCCGACCTGCTCGGTGTCGGTCATGCGGGGATCTCCTCGAGGTCGAGCGCGGCCTGCGCCTCGCGCCAGAGCACCTTGCCCGAGGACGAGCGCGGCAGGGCGGGGACGAAGCGCACGCGGGTGGGGCACTTGTAGGCGGACATGTTGGCGCGGGCCCACGCGGCGATCTCCGCCTCCCGTCGCCCTCGCCGCGGGGGACCACGAGCGCGGTCACGGCCTCGCCGGTGCGAGGGTCGGGGCGCGAGACGACGCAGATCTCCGCGATGGCGGGATGCGCCTGCAGGATCGCCTCGACCTCGGACGGCCAGACCTTGAAGCCGGAGACCGAGATCATGCGCTTGAGCCGGTCGGTGAGGTAGAAGTAGCCCTCCGCGTCCCGACGCCCGATGTCGCCGGTCCGCAGGAACCGGAGGCCGTCGCGCGCGAGGAACGCGGCCTCGGTCGCCGCCGGGTCGTTCCAGTAGCCCAGCATCACCTGCGGCGCGGCGATCACGATCTCGCCCGGCTCGTCCGGGCCGAGCTCGGCGCCCGAGTCGGGGTCGATCACCCGCGCGTCCACGTCGAAGACCGGCACGCCGAGGCACTGCCGCCGGGGCGCGTCCGCGGGGTTGATGTGAGTCGCGGCCATCGCCTCGGACATGCCGTAGCCCTCGATGTAGTCGAGCCCGGTCAGGGCGTGCAGCCGGTCGGCGATCACCTTCGGCATCGACGCGCCCCCGCCCCCGATCATCGCGAGCGAGGTGAGGTCGTAGCGCGCGATCCCCGGATCGTTCACCATGTCGATGGCCATGGTCGCGATGCTGCGCCAGCGGGTGACGCGGTGCCGCTCGATCAGGGTCGCGGCGAGCCGCCGGTCCCAGCGGGACATGATCACCATCGGATCGCCCGCCATCACCGGCCCGTTCATCGAGGTCTGCATCCCCGTCACGTGGTAGAGCGGCAGCGACACGAGCGACGGCCCGCCATGCCCCGTCCGGTTCCAGGCCAGCCCGCCGGCGATCGTCGTCTGCACCGTCCGGTGGGTGTGCACGCACCCCTTGGGGTGGCCGGTCGTGCCGGACGTGTAGGGGATCACCGCGAGGTCGTCCGCCCCGGCGCGGACCGGGCCGGGGGCGTGCCCGGCGCCCAGCGCGGCGGCGAGCGGCACGATGCGGGGGTCGCCGTGATCGGCGAGGCCCGGCCGGTCCAGCGGCGGGGGCAGCGGGAAGTCCGGGTCGTCCCCCGCCGCGTCGGCGCAGGCGCAGAGGGCGATCCGGTCCAGCGCGCGGTCCGCCAGAAGCGGGCGCAGCGGGTCCAGAAGCTCCTGCCCCGCGAGGCAGACGCGCGCGCCGGTGTCGGCGGCCAAATGCGCCAGCTCCACCGTGCGGTTCATCGGATTGACCGGCACCACCACCGCGTCCGCGCGCAGGATGGCGTAGTAGCTCAAGACGAAAAGCGGGCTGTTCTGCTGGAACAGGAGCACCCGGTCGCCCTTCGCCACGCCCTGCGCCCCGAGCCAGCCGGCCAACCGGTCGACGTCCCGGGCCAGCCCGCCCCAGGTCGTCACCGCGTTGTGGTAGATCGTGGCGATGCCGTCGGGATCGCGCGCGGCGGTCTCCGCGAGGTTGAGGGCGACCGACCGGGCGGGCACGTCGAGATGGCGCGGCACGCCGGCAGGCCAGGCGGCGGGCGTCACGGCCGGCCTTCCCAGTACGGCGCGCGCAACTCGCGCTTGAGCACCTTGCCTATGTCGCTGCGGGGCAGCGTCTCGCGCAGTTCCACCGCCGCGATCCGCTGGGTCCGGCCGAGGCGCGCGTTGGCCCAGTCCCGCAGCGCCTCCGCCTCGGCCGCGCCGCGCGGCACCACCAGCGCCAGCGGCGTCTCGCCCCATTCCGTGCTCGGCACGGCGATCACCGCGACCTCGGCCACGTCCGGGTGCGCCGCCAGCACCGCCTCGAGGTCGGCGGGGAAGACGTTGAACCCGCCCGAGTTGATCATGTCGCGCGACCGGTCCATCAACTCGAGGAACCCGTCCGCGTCGATCCGGCCCATGTCGCCCGAGCGCATGAAGGCGTCCCCCTCCGGTGAGCGCCAGAGCGCGGCGGCGGTCCGATCCGGATCGCCCAGGTAGCCCGACATCATCGTCGCCGACCGGCCCACGATCTCGCCGACCTCGCCCTGCGGCAGCGCGCGGCCGTCCGGGCCCAGCACCCGCAGCTCGCAGCCGAGCACGGGGCGCCCCACCGTGTGCAGCTTGCCGGGGTGCGCGCCCGCGTCGAGCATGGCGCCGACGCCGCCCTCGGTCATGCCGTAGTTGTTCACCATCCGGCCGGGCCACCGGTCCAGCACCTCGCGCAGCATCGCCGCCGGGAACGGCGCGGAGGTCGAGAGCTTGACGCGGAACGCCGACAGGTCGGCCGCGTCGAAGCCCGGATGGGCGAGGATCCGGCGAACCTGCACCGGGACCAGCATCGCGTGGGTCGCGCGGTGCCGTTCGGCGAGCGCGAGGAAACCGCCCGCGTCGAAGCGGGGCATCAGGACCAGCGCGCCGCCGCCCGACAGCGCCGGCAGCAGGGCCGCGAGCGTGGTGTTCGAGTAGAGCGGCGTCGAGACGAGGCTGACCGCCGCCTCGTCGTAGCCGTAGGCGGCGAAGCGCGTGGCCTGCCGGGCGCGGAACAGGTGGTCGTGGACGATCCCCTTCGGCGCGCCCGTCGTGCCCGAGGAGTAGATGACGTCGAACCGATCCCCATCGGACGGGGCGCGGGCCGGTGCGGGCGCCGGGCCGGTCGTGCGCGCGACGAGTCCGTCCAGAGGCTCCGCGCGCAGGCCGCCCGCCGCCTCCGCCCCCGACCCGTCGGCGAAGACCACGGCCGGGGCGCAGTTCTTGGCCATCGCGGCCACCGCCTCGGGCTGGGCGGAGGTCGGGAGCGGGGCCATGCAGGCCCCCGCGGCGAGCGTGCCGAGATAGAGCGCGACGTGGTCCGCCGTGACGCTGCCCACGCTCGCGACCACGTCGCCCCGCGCGACCCCGCCGGCCGAGAGGCGCCCCG
>CBDCDN010000028.1:0-4528 GCA_965215255.1 Longimicrobiaceae bacterium
TCCGTTCTCCGGTGGCGGCCGGCGGCCAGGAGAAAGAAGCCGAAAAAGCCGAGCAGCGCCAGGGGTAGGGAGGTGAGGGACACGATCTCGTAGAGCGGGTCCGGCGGCTTGGTGCCGAAGGCCATCGCCACGGCCTCGCCCCCCTCGCCCGTTTCCTCCGCGCTGCCGAGCAGCCGGCCGGCCAGCTCCGGCAGGTCGTAGGTGTTCCAGGCGAAGAGCCCGGAGAGGATGCCCAGCAGCCCGAGAGAGAGCAGCAGCGCGAGCCCTCGCCGCCGGTCGCGGCAGCAGGGCGCGGGGCAGGAACAGCAGGGTTACGACGAGCAGCAGGAGCGCCAGGTAGAAGCTGCCCACCTGGTGGAAGAGGACGACGGAGGAGCCCAGAAGGGCCAGGAGCAGGCCGGATCTCCACGACGGCGCGTCGTACAGCCGGAACAGCGCGGCGAGCGCCAGGACCATCAGGAACTGGGCGGCGATGATGTTCGGGTAGCGGCCGTGCTCCAGGTACCAGTAGGCGCCGCCGGAGAGCAGGCCGTAGAAGGCCGCGGCGACCAGGCCGTAGCCCGGTCCCCACAGCCGGCGGCCGAGGGCGTAGAGGGCCAGCGTCGGCAGCACGAGGAGGGCGGGGATCAGGACGGCGAAGATCCGCAGCGGCTCCACGCCGCTCAGGTGGGTGAGCTCCGCCATAAACAGGTGGATGCCGGGCGGGTACAGCATGAACGAGCCGGTGGAGCCCTCGGAGATCATCATCCGCGTCATTATCGTGTGCTGGTACTGGTCGTCGGCCCGCAGAAACGGCCAGTCCCGCAGCACGGGACCGAGATACCCCCGCGCCAGCACCAGCAGCAAAATCACCGAGAGCAGCGCGTTGCGCGCCGTCGCCCCGACCGGCTCGTTCGGAGGGATGGTCGGTCGCCTCCCGGGGTGGCTCTTCCCCGCGCGGGGTAGCCAGCAGGTAGGCCGCCGCCGCCAGGAGGACGAACAGGGCGGCTATGGGCCAGGAGATCCAGGCCGGCGCCAGGCCCGCCATCCCCGCCAGCGCGGCGACGAACGCCGGGAGGAGCAGCCCGAGCGCGAGGGTTCCCGGCGGGGCGGGGCGGTTTAGCAGCGGGCTGCGGCTCTCTTTCCTCTCCCCCAGCGCGAGGTACAGCGCGAGCCCGGTGGAGAAGACGATCAGGGGCGACGAGACGGCGATGGCAAAGGGGAGGCCCGCGCCGAAGAGCCGCACCTGCGCCAGCGCCGCGGCGGAGACCAGCGAGATCGAGAGCGCCGCCGAGTAGGAGAGCCGGGAGGCGAAATCTTCGGCGGCGCACAGCGTGCGGGCCCAGAAGTAGCCGGGCACGAGGCCGACGAGTACCGCTACGGGGAGGGTCCGGATCAGGTCTGGGAGCAACGGCGCCTTTCGTGGGGTCTCTGGACAGCTTACGGCCGCTACAGAGTATAGAGGCTAAACCTGGCGGGAAGATTTTCGCGGTTTTCCGGGTGATACGGCTTACTATTCAACCCGGGTCTTGTATAATGCCGACCGGCACGAGCTCCGCGGTGAAAGCCTTTTTGCGGGAAGCCGTCGAAGCCGCGGAACCGCGCGGGTGCCTCGAACAAGTTCTCATCGGGAGGAAGCTGGTTGATGATCGAACAAGTGAGCATTCTGGGGTTGGTCGTAGCCCTGCTCTTTGCGGGGTACGGCGTCGTCCGGTACCGGCGGGGGCGGTGGCGGGGGATAGATCTGGCTCTGGCCCTGTTTCTGGCTCTGGGCGTGGCGGTGGTCTCGGTGTTCCCCCAGGTCGGCGACGTGTTCGGGTGGCTGATCGGGCTGGAGAACCGGGCGTTCGCGCTGTTGTCTTTCGCGGTGCTGGTGCTCCTCGGCCTGTTCCTCTGGCTGTACAACCAGCTCCGAATCGCGAACCGCCGCAACGGGGAGGTCGTGACGGCCATGGCCGTCCGCCAGTACATGCAGCAGTACGGCTCGCCGGAGCCGCGCCGGGAGGGCGAGCCGGGGGAGATCTTGATCGTCGTCCCGGCGTACAACGAGGCCGGCTCGATCCTGGAGGTCCTGGAGCGCGTGCCGGAGAGCGTTCTGGGTTACGACGTGAAGACGGTGATCGTCGAGGACGGCTCGGAGGACGGCACGGAGCAGGTCGCCCTCGGAGCCGGCTACCCGGTCGCCGCGCACGTCGTGAACCGGGGCCAGGGCGACGCCCTGCGGACGGGCTTCGAGATAGCCCGGCGCGAGAACGCCGACATCGTCATCAACCTGGACGCCGACGGCCAGTACAAGCCCGAGGAGATCGAGCTGCTCGTCGCCCCCCTTATACGGGGCACGGCGGACTTCGTGCTTGGCTCCCGATTTGCCGGCTTCTACGAGGAGTCCGGCAGCGTCCGCCACGTCGGGGTCGTGTTCTTCTCCAAGCTCATCTCGTTTCTCACGGGCGTCTGGATCACCGACTGCACCAACGGCTTCCGCGCGATAAGGGTCTCGGAGCTGCACAAGCTGGACCTGCGCGAGGACCGCTTCAACGCCACGGAGATCATCCTGGAGGCCCTGAGAAACGACCTGCGCTTCAAGGAGGTCCCCGTCACCATGCTGAAGCGCGCCGAGGGCGAGAGCAAGAAGCCCAGGCGGCTGGCCTACCCTCTGGGCGTCTTCCGGGTGATCATCGAGACGTGGCTGCGGTAGCCGCGGCAGTCGCCGGCTCCGCCGCGCTTTAAGCTGCCGGGCGTGTTCAAGGTTCCCGGTCTCAAGGGGCGGCAGGGGGCGGCGAAGGGCAGCCTCTACGTCGCGGCGGCCTTCGCCACCTCCGGGTTGTTGACCTTCGTCTTCCACGCCTACACGGGCCGGTCGCTGGGAGAGGCCCGCTACGGGGACTTCGGGGTGCTGTGGGCCTCGGTCTTCGCGGTGGCGCAGATACTCTGGATCGGGGTCTCCCAGACCCTCGGGCGCTACGTCGCCGAGCGGGAGGCGCGGGGCGAGGAAGCCGGGCCGGTCTTCTCTTCGGTCAAGAGGCTCACCTTCGCGCTGATCGGGGCGTTCCTGGCAGTTGCCCTGCTTTCGAGCCCCCTGCTGGTGAACGCCGTCTTCGAGGGAAGCATCTGGATGACGGCCGCCTTCGTGGCCGCCGTCGTCGCCTACGCGCCGGAGTACTTCCGGCGCGGCACTTTCGGGGGGCACCGGCAGTTCGCCCGCCTGGGGGCCTTGCACGTGGTCGAGTCTTCGAGCCGGATGCTGGTCGCCGTGCTGCTGCTCTTTGTCGGGGCGGGGATGTTCGGGGCCGCCTTCGCCGTGGTCGTCGCGCCGCTCCTGGGGGTGCTGGCCGTCCGGCCGCTGCCGGCGGACGAACCTGCGGGGCGGCGGGAGGTGGAGGCTCCTTTCTCCGCGGCCGGGGCGTTCCGGTTCGCCGGGCCGGTGCTCGCCTGCGTGGCCTTCGCCCAGATGTTGATGAACGGCGGGCCGGTACTGATCCGGCTTTCTGGGCGGGTCGGACGCGGAGATCACGCTGCTCTTCTCCGCCCTGATCCTGGCCCGCACCCCCCAGTACGTCCTCAGCCCCGTGGTCGCCAGCCTCCTGCCCCACGCCAGCCGCGCCCTAGCGACGGAGGGTATCCGGGGCTTCGACCGCTTCGTGCTGCGGGCGGCGGCGCTCGTGGGCGCCGTCGGGGTTTTGATGGTGGGGGGCGCCTGGCTCCTGGGCGAGTGGGCGCTGAGGCTCGTTTTCGACTTCAGCTTCGACGTGGGGCGGGGCTTGCTGGCGGCGCTGGCAGCGCTGGCGGCCTTCTACCTGCTCTCCGAGACACTCAACCAGGCGCTCTTCGCCCTCGGGCGCGGGCGTCTCGCGGCGGCCGGCTGGTTCGGGGGGCTGCTCGTCTGCGGCCTCTGCCTGGTGGCCCTGCCGGCGGACGCCGTGGTGGAGAGGATCTCCTACTCCCTCGCCCTCGGCACCTTCTCCGCCGCCGCGTTCCAGACGGTTTTCTACCTGGTGGCGCGGGGCTCCCGGAGGAGCGGAAGTTGCGCCGTAGATTGCGCTGTAATCCGGGAGGCTCTTGGAGTATCATCTCCCGGGACGTAAAATTTGCCGGAGAAGCCCGTCATCGTGAGGTTGCTATGACATTGCCCGCACCCGACCAAAACCCATCTTCGAGTCTTCGGGACCGGTGTGGCGTGAGCCCCGGGGATCTCACCCGCAGAGACTTTCTGAAGGTGGCCGGGGCCGGCGTCGCGGGGGCGGCGCTGCTCGGCGGGGCCGGGTGTTCGAGCCTCCCGCAGGGCGATCTCCCAACTGCCCAACGACTATCTTCCCACCGGAGGGTCCAGGATGAACGTAGTATTGATCGTGATCGACAGCCTGCGCAAGGACCACCTCGGGGCCTACGGCGGCGACAAGGCGAAGACGCCCAACATAGACGCCTTCGCGCAGGAGAGCCTCAAGTTCACCCAGGCCTACCCGGAGGCGGCCCCCACCATCCCGGCCCGCCGGGCCATTCACACCGGCTTCCGCTCCTTCCCGTTCCGGAACTGGTCGCCCCGGCCGGAGTA
>CBDCDN010000029.1:0-3724 GCA_965215255.1 Longimicrobiaceae bacterium
GGCGGCTCGGAACCGTCCCACCGGTGAGGGCAGGGCTGGAGGGGTTTGGCTCGGTTGCGAGGTGGGCCGCGAAGCCGGGTCCACGAGGATCGGCGCGGCACCCCGTGCCCTGGGTGGGGTTGAGGGGAGGAGGCCGCAGGCGCGAAGCTCAGCGGCGATGGCGCGGGCGCGGTCCCTCGCGTAGTGGGCGCTCGTTCGCGGGACGCTGAGGGCGAGGGCAAGCTCGCTCCAGGTGAGGCGGCCGGCTAAGACGGCGGCGTCGATCTCGCCGATGGCCGGGGCGAGGCGGTGGGCGAGCGTGGCGGCATCGGACGTCCGAACGCAGTCGAGGAGGCGCTGGAGGTCCTCGGGGAGGTCCTCCGGGTGGCGGGCGCGGCGGCGACCTCGGCGGGATGGCGGCGGTGAAGGCAAACCCATAGGGGAGGCAGGTCAGGTAGGGGGGTGGGCGGTCGTGTCAGACGGAAAGCTCGGCTGCTCATGGTAGCGGGGCGCTCGCGCGGGGTGGGGCGCCGGTGCTCACATGTGGGATGTCTCTTAGATCTGTTGAGGGATGATTGTAATCTTATTTTACACTACGGATGCTGAATGTATTCTATTTTTAGACTACCAGCAGGAAATATATCCCGTCTTCCCCTTCGCCGCAACGGGCCGTCTCGGAAAAGTTCGGCGCGCGGCGGTAGCGGGCGGAGGAAGTCGGAGTCCGACGGTGGACGTCGGTAGGCGACGGTGGATGACGGGGGGGGTCGAAAAGAACGGGAAAACGTCGTCCCGGAGCGCTCTTGCCCCCTCCGAGAGGGCTCCGTATCGTGGGGGAGCGCCGGCGCCGTGCGTGAGAGCAAGCAAGGTTTTCGCAAGGCGAAAACGCGCCACGTGCCCGGCCACCGCCGAGCCCCAACGCCCCCGTATTCGCACCTCCGGTGCTCAAACGGCCCCATGAGACCACGCGACGACCATGAATCCGGACCCGAAAGCGGAGCCCGACCTGCCCGACGGGGCCGGGATCGAGGGCGGCGAGGTCGCCGGGCAGGAGCGCCGGCGCCGGGGCGGACGTCCGCCTCTGGCCGAGGCGGAGCAGCGCCGGCACAAGGTGACCGTCAGCCTGAACGAGCGCGAGCGGGCGCTCGTCGAGGCGAAGGCAGTTCGGGCCGGGCTGCCGGTGGCGGCCTACCTCCGCGCGGCGGGGGCGGGGCGGCGGCTGGACCGCCGCATCAACGACCGGGTCTACCACCAGCTCGCCCGCATCGGCGTGAACGTGAACCAGATGGCGCGTGTGGCGAACGCGAGCGGGCGGCTGCCGGAGCTGGAGCGGCTGCGGGCGCTCTCCGAGGAGCTGCTCGAGATGCGGAGGCGGCTGTGATAGCGAAGGTGACGACGGGGGCGTCGTTCGGGGGGCTCTCGCGGTACCTCCACGGGGAGGGGCCGAGCGCCGAGCGGGACGGGGGCCGGGACGAGGGGGTCGCCCTCGCTGGGGAGACGGGGCGGGAGCGGAAGGCGGAGCGGGTGCTCTGGAGCGCGACGCGGAACCTGGCCGCGAGCGATCCGAAGGAGGTCGTGCGCGAGATGGAAGCGGCGGCGGCGCAGTCGAGCCGGACCCGAAAGGCGCTCTACCACCTCTCGATCTCCTTCGACGAGGACGACCGGCCCAGCCGCGAGCGGATGGAGGCGGCGGCGGACCGGGTGTTGAAGGGGCTGGGGCTGGAGCGGCACCAGGCCCAGCTCGTCGCCCACGGCGACACCGCGCACCCCCACGTCCACGTCATGGTCAACCGGGTCCACCCGGAGACGGGGAAGGCGTGGAACGCCCACGGGGACTACGCGCGCATCGAGCGGTCGCTGCGAGAGCTGGAGAAGGAGTGGGGGCTGAAGCGGGTGGCGGGACACCACGGGCGCGAGGCGGCGGAGCCGGCTCCGGACCGGGCCGCCTCGCGGACGACGGGGGAGGTGCGGCGGGAGCGGGAGCGGGGGCAGGCCCCGCTGGCGGACCGGGTGAGGGGGGACGTCGGGCAGCGGCTGAGGGGGGCGAGGACGTGGGACGAGCTGGCGGGGGTGCTGGCGTCGAAGGGGTACGGCGTCGAGGCGAAGGGGCGGGGGATGGTGATCACGGGGAGGCGGTCGGACGGGACCCTAGAGCGGACGAAGGCCTCGAAGGTGGACCGGGCGCTGGGGCGGGGGCGGCTCGAGCGGCGGTTCGGGGAGACGCTCGCGGCGTACCGCACCCGCACCGCCGGTCGGGAGCTGGCGCGGGGGGGGGAGGAGGTGGAGGGCCGGGCCGGGCGGCTGCGGTCGGGGTGGGGGCGGCTCGTCCGCCCGAGGCCTACGAACGAGCGGGGGGGGGCCGTCCGGGACGAGAAACCGAGAACCCGCCGGGGCCAGGCGGCAATGGAACGGGAGGGCGCGCGGCTCCGCGCCGCCCTGGATGGACGTCCTTCGAGCCGGACGCCGGGGAGGGGGATGGTGCTCGCCTTGGGGAGCGAGGTGGGGGGGAGGCGCGAGGAGGCGGAGGAGGTCCGCCTCACGAAGGTGGGGATGTGGAAGGGGGGCGCCGTGGCGACGGTGGCGGTGGAGGCCTCGGCGGCACGGGCCTCGGAGCGGCGGCGCCCGTTCAAGACGGCGCTCCGGGATCCGGAGGCCCGAAGCGCCCTCCAGGATGCCTTGCGCTACGGGCAAGCGCGCAGGCAGGAGCGGGGCTTGCGGGCGAGCCTGGATAAGGCGGAGGGGCTGGGGCGGCGGATCGGGCGGGGGGAATGGGGGGCTCGGCGGAGTGGGGAGCTGGAGAAGGCGTTCGGGCGCGACCTCGCCGCCGCCTACGCACGGCCGGACCGGGCACGCGCGGCCTTCGAGCGGGCGGTGGGCGAGCGTGGCGCCGTGGGGGCGGGGCGGCTGATGCGGGAGGAGCCGGGGCGGTTCGGGCCGCTGCGAGAGGGGGGAGCGGAGGCAGCGCGGGCGGCGGCGTGTTCGGGGGCGGCCTACGCCCAGGCCCGCGAGGCGGCGCTTGGACCGGGAGAGGTGGCCTCGCTGAAGCGGGAGCGGGCTGGGGCCGAGCGGGAGGCGGAGCAGTTGAGGGCGTCGATGGCCGGACGTCCGTCGAGTCGTGAGCTGGAGCGGCGTCTCCGTGAGCGGGTGCTCCCTGAGCGGAGCCGGATCCGACTCGAAGCGGCCCTGGAACGGGTGGCGCCGGCGGTCCGGGTGGTGGTCCGCGCCGCTGCGCGGGCGGTGGGAGGGCCGGAGCGGTGAGGTTTGCCCGAGTCCTATTGCAACTGGGGGTGCTTTGGGTTAGATAGATCCTTCGTAGAGAACACGTGTAGAGGTTCTTTTAACCTAAAAGAACCTCTGTGGAGGTTACAATACGAATTCGAGGCTCTTGCGGCGGTCCCTGAGGGGGGTGACGAGGTTTCCCTTTCCCGTAAATGATCACCCTAAACGAAACGACGCGCGAGGGAAAGGTGAGCGTCTACGGGACGTCGTCGTGTTTAAGATAGTTTAGAAGAGTTTAAAAACGTTTAGGGCTTCGGAGGTCTTTTATAACCAAGGACTTGCGAGAGGTAAGGTGAGCGTCTACGGGATGAGAGGTGAGCGTCTACGGGATGAGAGGTGAGCGTCTACGGGATGAGAGGTGAGCGTCTACGGGACGTGTAAGGTGAGCGTCCACGGGAGCGGTAGGGGTTACTGAGAGGGGTTATCCACAGGAATCTATGCGAAGGTGATCGTTTGCGGGAGGGGTTCC